>CAWDZE010000015.1:0-397671 GCA_963806705.1 Vicinamibacteria bacterium | reverse complement strand
GTCCGAAATCGCCGGCCGTCACTATCGGAACTGAGCGTGACCAGAAAGACAATGGAGTGCTCCGGCAGCGCCGCCAGTCGATCGGTCAACGCAGGCCCGAAGTGTCCGCGCAGGAAGATCAGCTCTACGCCTCGCGGCGGCGTGGGCACCTGCGAGCGAAACACGTTTTCGTACCATGCATCATTCGGTGATTCGCCGTACACGACGAACACCTGGCGTGTGTCGGGATGCACCCGCAACGCCAAATCGAGCGACTCTTTCATGGCATACCGGTAGGTATAGCCGGTCGACTTGGGAACTGGCCGCCGCGCATCGAGGCCAATGAACACGACCGGCGGCTGAGACGCGAGGCGCGCCTGTAACCGCCCCGCAAGAGCGGCCTCGTCCGCGCCATTCGCGATCAGCAGGTCGATCGCCCGGTGGCCATACTTACGCACGAGATAGTCTTCGAAGTCGGACTCGTACAGACGGGTCTGGAAAGTGATGGGTGTCAAGTAACTCGGAGTAGTAGTCCAACCGATCGCCCAGTGCGTCACCCAGCACCTTCCGGTAGGTCCGCTCACGGATGGTGTAGTGCGGAGCCGGTTCGGGAAACGACCCTTCTGGGGCCTCCCGAGAAAGGGCGTACAGCACCAGCACGCGTGTCTGGCTGCGAGTCGGCGCTGCCGTCACTTGACCGAGCGCCGTGGCCGGCGCCAGGCAAGCGGCGACTGCAAGTGCTGTACAAAGCCAGGGCCATCGCTTCATGACCGTTAGAAGTACCCCTTCGCTCGAAACAGCAGTTGCCGCGGGATGGGCCATGTGGTCGGCTGGCCGAAGTTCGGGCTGGAAACAACCCGCGATGCGAGGCTGCCGTCGCTCGTTTCCTGCAGCGTGTTACGCAACTCGACGCCCAACTCCAGCCGGCGAGGGCCACTGCGGAAGAGCGTCTTCGACACCCGGAGGAACAGCCATTGCTCGCTCGGCAGGCGATACGAGCCCGGATCGTCGAAGTTGACAGTGCGCCGCCCCTGCGGCAGGACCACCTGAATCTGAGGGGCATACGGAAGCCCGGACATGAGCGCGAGATTGCCCGACACCTGGATGTCGATCTTCGGAACCTCGTACGCGCCGGTCACGGTGAGCACGTGCGGCCGGTCATTGGGGCTCAGGCGACCAGTCAAATTGACGTAGTCATTAGGGTCCTGCCCGACGGTGGCGGCAAAGACAGTCGTCCCTGCCACCTGGAGGCCCTCGGTCTTCGAAAAGGCGTAGTTGAGGTTCAGCGTCCATCGATTCGCCAGACGCCGGTACGCGCTCAGCACCAACCCGTTGTATCGACTGAAGAAGCCCGGGCCGTTCGTCCGCAGGAACCTCCGCTCGCTGGGGGAGTTCGTCAGTGGGTAGACGGTGATCGGGCCGGTCGGGGACGTCACGGTCTGAGTCCCGTAGGTACCGCCGATATCCCGCCACCCGATCTGATCTTTCGAGGTCTTGTGCACGTAGGTGACACTGACGCCCAGGTTTCGGGCCAACTCACGATCGACGCCGATCGAGTACTGATCGGTGTACGGTGCGTCGATGTCCGGGTCGACGGCGAGATTCGCTGTCGAATCCGTGACCGAGATGATCGTCGTGTAGTCGCTTGTGACTGGATCGAAGCGCGCCAGCGTGACCGGCGTGATCCCGGGATGCATGCCGGCGAAATCGTTGAGGAACACCGTGCGGTAATAGCGTCCGGCCGTGGCCCGTAGCACTGTTCGGCTGTCGCTCGTCAGGCGCAGGTTGATCCCAATCCGCGGCGATACCGTCGTCCACGAAAACATCTCTCCAAGCCCCGGAACCGTTGCCCCGGTTTTGCCAAAGGACTGATTACAGCGGCAGAGCCCATCAGTCCCGCTGTACGCCGCAGGGTCCACCACGGGTGCGGCCGGACTGATTGCCACCATCCTGTCGAAGCGAAGGCCCGCTGTCATCGTGAGCCGGCCCATGGTCAGTTCATCCTCAGCCCACACGCCCTGTGACCTGGATTCTGCAGCGTACACGAGGGGAGGCTGAAACTGAGCCTGGTCGGGCGCACCCTTGAAGTCCAGATACAGGACGCCGCCAGGCCACACATGCTGACCTCGATCGAGGTTACGCGCGATCTGCACGCCAAACCGGATGTTGTGGTCGACACGGCTGCCGGAGACGAAGTGATTCAGTTTCACGTTCACGTCGTCCCGGATCGGTTGATACGCCTGGGATGGCCCCGCGGTGTAATTGCTGTGGCTGACGCCCGTGAAGGTATCAAGGTGTCCGGGCGTCTTCAGGCTTTCGGTATCGGCGTTCAAATTGGGCCCCAGCCCGTTGTACCCGTTACGGTATCGACTGGTGGAAGAAGCGCGCCGTGAGCACGGTTGAAGGGCTGAGGGTGGCTGTCAATTCCGAGCCGAAATAGCGCATGTCCCCCGTGTACCTGGCGCTCGACTCGAGCGGCGTGGTTGCGGTGGGAAAATCAGGGCTCAGCCAATTCCACCATTCGTAGTAGAGGCTCTGATTGAACTGCATCTTGTCGTTGATCTTCCACGTCACCTTGGCCGTGTTCCGCACTTCGCTCTTGATCCATTGCTGGTCGTCGGGTCGATCCGGCTGGCCAGGATACCGGATGGCCGGGCCGGTGTTGGTCTGGCCTCCATGGAACCAGAGCCGGTTCTTGACGATGGGCCCGCCTATGTGAGCGGCATAGTCGAGATACTTGTACAGCTTGAATCCCGTTTCACCCGGGGGGCAATTGCATGGCCGCGTGATGGGAACGCTCGTCAGGCGTGGCGGCGCCCAGTAAATCGAACCATCCCCCCGATAGACGTTCGTCCCCGCCTTGCTCACGTAATTCATCACGCCGCCTTGCGCCTGCTGGTACTCCGCCGAGGCGCCGAGCGCCACAAGGTTGATTTCCTCGGCCGCGTCCATGTCGTAATAGGCCCAGGCCAATCCGTTCGAGGGGTGATTGGTCAACATGCCGTCGACCATGTAGGACGAGTCAGTGGAGTTGGAGCCCATGATTATGGGATTCACGCCGCTGTTGTAGTTGCCCAGCGCCACGCCGGGAAGCGTCCCCAGATAAGCGGTGACTTTCTGTCTCGCGGTCGGAATCGTCTCGACGGCTTCTCGTCCCAGACTCCTCGCCACCCCTGTCTGCCGCGGATCGACCACAGGTGCCTCACCACTCACGGTAATGGCTTCCGCGAGGGTTGCCACCCTGAGCGTGACATTGCGCTCGATGGTGCCGCCCACGGTCACCTGGAGATCCTTCTCAACGTAAGCGGCAAAGCCAGGCGTCGACGCGCTCATCTCGTAGACGCCCGGGGGGAGCGTGCTGAACCGATACGCCCCTTGCGCATTCGTGACGCTCGTCACTGGACCTCCCGGCAGCGCGGGGGACGTGACGGTGATCGTGACGTCGGGAAAGGCCGCGCCGGAGGCGTCGCTTACGACGCCGGTGATGGTGCCGGTCACAACCTGCGCGTCGACCGAACGGGCGCAGAAACATATGCCGACGACAATAGACGACATCAGCCACTGCCTCACGAGTGGTGATCCCCTCGCTAGGGCCTAACAGTTGAGCTTGAGCTAACTGACGGCCTGTTCTTTTGGGTTTGCCTGGCTCACGTTGACCGTGTAACGCGCAAAGATCAAGCCTTCTCTGTCCCGCCACCTCTTCTATTCGAAGAAGCCGCGGAACCGCGCAGAGAGAGACCGCGCCGACGGACTCATGATTGGGCAGACCCTCGCACACTACGAGATCCTCAGGCCGCTCGGTGAAGGCGGGATGGGCGTGGCCCACAGAGCCCGCGATACCCGCCTGGGTCGACTGGTCGCCATCAAGGTGCTGGACTCCGCGCTGGTCCCCTGATGGCGAGCGCATCGTGTTCGACTCGAGCGTGAAAAGCGGCCAGTCGGCCCAACAGGAGCGGGAGCCGACTTCGGTTCGACCCTGGACTCCTCTCCGGACGGCAAATCCATCCTGTACTCGCAGAGAGAGCATGAAGGCAGCGACCTGATGCTGGCCCCCGTTCTACTCTGTAAGAAGGGCTTGGTCAGGATGGCAACGCCGATCCCAACTTGAATTGGCGCTCATGAACGAGGGCGACCGAAAAACAGAACGTATCCGTCGGCGTCCTTGAGTTCGAATCCACGCAAACCATCATCGTTGTCCTTGAGGGGTTGAGACAACTCGACATTGCGCGTCGAGAATTCTGCTGCCAGCGCGTCCGGA
This sequence comes from Vicinamibacteria bacterium, assembly GCA_963806705.1. Classification (GTDB taxonomy): domain Bacteria; phylum Acidobacteriota; class Vicinamibacteria; order Vicinamibacterales; family JAENWD01; genus JAENWD01. The sequence goes on along the minus strand of CAWDZE010000015.1, from coordinate 393,434 downwards.
TCGGGGACATGGAGGTAGTCGTCCCAGCGGGGCGCGCCTTTTGCCGACGTCTCGCTTGTAGTTCGGCAGTGGGTCGTCGCACCGTCAGGGCTTGTCCCTCCAAGGGAGGATGACCGGTTTGCCATCCAAGCTGGTGGTCCAGTAGCTCCCGCACTTCACGCACTGGTAGTGGTGGATATGTGGGAATTCCGGCGTCTGTAGACAAAAGACGTTCTCGTTGGTCTTACAAGTGAGACACGGAGGGACGGCGGGCCGCTGGGAGGCGCGCTCATCGGTCATGGCGGTTCAGGAAGAGCCCCATCCTATGTCACCATCCGCCACTTCCGTGAATAGATTTCTTTTGCCTGCGCGGCAGGCCCACGGCAGCCCGTCGAAGGCACGTCTCCTTGTACAATCCCGTTCACGGTATCTGGAGGGCAGCCATGAGCGTAGGTCGGTTGCTGGTCGGCGGGATGTGTCTGGGACTGTTGCTGTCGGGTCTTGGGTGTGCGGCGAAAGCGCGGGAACGACCGAGAGAAGGAGGACCGGTCGATACCGGCGCGGGCACGCTCACCGCGGCACGCAAGTTTCTCGAGGGGCGCTGGTCGCTCGAGTCCTTCCAGGTCTTCCCGGCCGGAAAGGCGCCAGTCACAGTGAAGGGACAGGGAACCGTGGTCTACGACGACTACAGCAACCTGACGATGGACGTGCGCGCGGATGACGCGTCAGTGGAAGCGCTGCGAGCCGCTGGCGTCGAGGTCGTCAACAACGGCTTCTCGACGAAGGGGCGAGTGGTCGTCGACATGCAGAAGCGCACGCTGACCTACATGACGAGCAAGGACGGCTCGGTGGCCCGGCAGCCCGGTCCACTCGACCTGAACCTGCCGCGGCACTGGGAAGTCGAAGCCGACAAGCTCACCCTGACGACGAAGGACGCCGACGGCAAGCCGCTCTTCCTCAGCGTGTGGCGGCGGATGCCGTAGAGCACGCGCGAGTGGCCCTTGTATGCCGGCCATCGATGAGCTGCCGACCGGGGATCTCAGGCAGCGGCCGGAAGGGCGTCAATCGAACGACCCTTAGGGGCGATCGCCGAGCACGGGGGCGTTCATGCGTGACGCGCGCGCGACGGCGCCGTTGAGAAACTGCATCGGCAGGTGGAGGCGCATGCTCCATGCCGCTTCGTTGTGTCCGGCCTCGGGGAAACTGAGGTGCAGCAGGTTGTGGCCGTACTGCCAGCCGCGCGCGATGAGCGCTGTCGCCATCGCGAGTGTCACCTCGTAGTTGTCGCCGGGCCAGCCGCTGTCGAGGTAGAAGCCGACATCGCGCGCCGGTTCGTCCAGCACGCGATCGATGAGCGTGTTGCGGTGTGCGAAGGTGCTCGACATGCACACGGCCGTTCCGAAGACGTCAGCGTGCTGCCACACGGTGTAGAACGACACCACCCCGCCAAGCGACGAGCCCCAGACGACGCGATGGCGGCGATGTGTACCGACGCGCAGCCGTCGCTGCACCTCTGGCACGATCTCGTCGGCTAGCGACCTGGCGTACGGCTCGCACCCCGGCTCTGTGTAATCGCGCATGCGGTCGCCGGAGTGCACGCCGACGATCACGAAGTCCTCGACCGCGCGCATCGCGCGCAGGGTCTGGCTGGTCTCGTCGACCTTCCACTCCTGGCCGAGAAACGCCTCGCCGGGGAAGAAGAGGTTCTGGCCGTCCTGCATGTAGATCACCGGGTAGGTGGCCAGCGAGTTCTCGTCATAGCCCGGCGGAAGGTAGACACGCACCCGATGGGCGCGTCCGAGGATCGCGGACGGGCATTCGATGAGTGTCGAGAACCGTCCATACGCCGGACTCAGGAAGAACGGATAGCAGACGCGGCGGTCGCTTTCTCCCATCAGCAGCAGGTTGTTCGGCCCGACCGACCAGTGAAACGCGCCGTCGCGCGCGAGGCAGGCCTTGAAGTAGAGAAACGGCTGGTCTGCCCGCACCGCGAAGGTCCACGTGGTGCCGTCATCGCTCACCGCAACCGGCTCGACGTCGTGGTCCCAATCCTGCTCGGTGCGGAGCGTGAGCCGGCCTGCTCCGGCCGGATAGGACACCCGCAGCGTCCGCTCGAGGGTCGTCCGCGTCGAGTAGAGCTTCTCGGTGGCTCGCATGGCGCTCGGCTCCATTACCTGTAGTATGCCCGCAGAGGCGATCGGATGTAGACTCTCGCCCATGTTCCGAGTAGCAGTGTTGAGCCTGGCGCTGCCGATCCTCGCGTCGGGCGTCGCCTGGTCGCAGGAGCCGTCGACACGCGAAGAGGCCGACCGGCAGCGCCGCGAACAGCAGGTCAAAGAGGTCAAGCCCTACGAGCCGAACGGCCTGGAGAGGGCCCTCAACTTCGCCGAGAACAAGGCGATCTTCATCCTCGACCGCGAGGGCTTCCATCCCAAGCTCGGCTCGCTGACCACCGGCAGCGGATTCGCCTACGGCCTGGGCTTTCGCGATCGCGATCTCTTCTCCAACACCGGGGCGCTCGAGATCTGGGCGGCCGGGAGCGTCAAGCGGTATTGGGCGACGGAAGCGCGTCTCACGTTTCCACGGGTGGCCGACAACCACTTGCACTTCGAAACCTGGGCGAGCCACCGCGACTATCCCCAGGAAAACTTCTTTGGCCTCGGACCCGATTCGAATCGAGACGATCGATCCGATTACGCGATCCGCACGAGCCATTTCGGTGGCCGCGCGGGCGTCAGGCCCTTCCCGCACCTGCTGGTCGGTGGCGGGCTCGAGTACTTGCAGCCGCGGCTCGGCAGCGGGAAGAACGATAAGTTTCCCGACGTGGACGATGCGTTCAGCCCGTCGGAAGCACCCGGCCTCGACGCCCGTGCGGATTTCCTGCGATCCGATGCGTTCATCGAGGTCGACTATCGCGAGCCGAGAAATCCGAAGAAGGGCGGCTGGTATCGGATCGACTTCTCGCACTACGACGATCGCACCCTCGACCAGTTCACGTTCAACCGCATCGATGCCGACCTGCGTCAGTTCGTCGGTTTTCTGGCGGGACGTCGCGTGATTGCGGCGCGGCTCTTCGTCTCGACTTCCGACACCAGCGCCGACCAGACGATGCCGTTCTATTTCATGCCGACGCTCGGCGGGAACGACACCCTGCGTGGGTTTCGCGAGTATCGGTTCCGGGCACCGCACGCGATCCTGGCTCAGGGCGAGTACCGCTGGGAGATCTGGAGCGGTCTGGACGCGGCCCTCTTCTACGACGCCGGAAAGGTCGCGAACCGGCGTGAAGATCTCGATTTCGAGAATCTCGAATCGGATTACGGCATTGGATTCCGGTTCAACACCAACAGCGGCGTCATCCTCCGTGTCGATGCCGCGTTCGGGAGTCGTGATGGCAAGCACCTGTATATCGTCTTTGGCGGCGTTTTCTAGGAGGGCGATCGCCCGGGGCGGTGGGGCGGGTCCGGCGCGGCGGGTGGCGCTTGCCGGCCTGGTCGGCCTGCTGGCCGCGGGCACGTTCGTGTCGCCACGGTCGGCCTCGCCGCGCTTCTATCCCGACGATCCGCTCTGGACGGATGACGATCGCGCAATGGACGCGTCGAAGGCCGGGCCGATCGAGGATTCCAACGGCTACGACTTCGTCGTGAACACGTTCGGACACCCCGGAGAGCGACGAGACGCGCGCGCGCTCAACGTGAACACGGTCGACGAAGTCCCTGACTCGAGCTGGTTCACCAATCGAATCGGCCGGAAGGAACTGAGCGTTGCGGAAATCGTGAGAGGACCGGATCGCACGGAGCGTGTGACCATCAGCGGCTGGACGGTCTCCGGCGGCAAGAGCGAAGGCGTGCAGCCGGGATTCCGCATGACCGGCCCCGGGGGGGAGACGTATCAGGTTGAAGTCGACCCGCCCTCGAACCCCGAGCTGGCAACCGGAGCCGAGATGATCGGCACCGCCTTTTACCACGCGATCGGCTACAACGTGGTCGACGTCTATCTTGCCGAGCTCGATCGCGAGTCGCTCGTGATCGAGGACGAGGCCACGATTCGCGATCCACTCAACGGCCGGCGGCGCCGGCTGAAGAAGTACGATCTCGACAACGTCTTCAACCGCGCCGCGCGCCTCGAGAACGGGCGGTACCGTGTGCTCGTCAGCCGCTTCGCTCCTGGCAAGCCGGTCGGCAACTTCCGATATTACAGCCGGCGCCCGGACGACCCGAACGATCTCGTGCCACACGAGCACCGGCGCGAGCTGCGTGGGGCGCGGGTCTTCGGTGCCTGGCTGAATCACGATGACTCGCGAGGCATCAACAGCCTCGACATGCTCGAGACGACCGACGGGCGCGCCTGGATCAAGCACTACATGTTCGACTTCGGGTCCATCCTCGGCAGCGGCACCGTCTATGCCCAGCGCCACCGTCCGGGAAACGAATACATGTTCGAGCAGAAACCGGGGTGGCTGACGCTGGCCACGCTCGGCCTGTACGTGCGGCCGTGGATGACCATCAAGTATCCTCGCGTGCCCTCCTCGGTCGGACGTCTCGAGGCCGAGCGCTTCGATCCACTCAAGTGGAAGCCGGAATATCCCAATCCGGCCTTCGCCAACATGCGGCCCGACGATGCGTTCTGGGCCGCGCGCATCGTGTCGAAATTCTCGGACGAGGCGATTCGTGCGGTCGTTGAGAAAGCTGCATACAGCGACCCGGCTGCGACCGATTTCATGACGAAGACGATCATTGCGCGCCGCGACAAAGTGGTCGCCACCTGGATCAACCAGGTGTGCCCCGTCGTGGATGCGGCGTTGTCGGCAGACGGCACGGTGGCGTTCACGAACGCCGCCGTCGATGCGAAAGCCGCGACAGCGCCCGAAAAGTACGAGCTCAGGTGGTTTCGGTTCGATAACACGACCGATCAGCGAACGCCTGTCGGCGAGCCGATGACGGTGTCGAGCGGATCGGGCCGAACGCCCGCTGGGCTAATGGTGGGCGACTTCGTGGGCGTCAGCGTGACGGCCGTGCACCCGGGGCAGCCTGGATGGGCGACTCCGTCGACGTTCTTCTTCCGCCGCGGCGGAGCTGGCCCCTCGGCGAGCTGGTCGCTTGTCGGCGTCGAACGCGGACCAAGGAAATCGCCCGAGTGATGAACGGTCACAGGAGCTCCGGCCAACTCGAAATGCGACGTGCGCGGACTGCTGATCGTCAGAAAGCGAGGACCGTCTGCACCATCGGCGTCCAGCCCTTCATGCCCGCGGTATACGGAGTAAAGGCCCCGCTATAAGGAGCGTCGTCGACCCTGATCAGCTCTGCGGTGAGCCACAGCCGCTCGGTCGGCAGGAAATACCACTTTGCACCACCGCCATACTCGGAAGAGTCGCCAAACTGTCCTTCGACCCTGGCCCCGCGAAGATGGAGCTGGAGCTTCCTGGGAACGACAAAATAACCCGCGGTCAGCTCGAGGCCGTGATCGAATGTGGATGCGAGCGGGAGCGGGCCGTCGGCTTCGAAATCGTTGAGCCAGCGGAAGAAGTATTGCCCGTTGACGGAAAACCCGCTCCGCTTGAGGCCGCCGTCAATCGCCCACATCCTGTATGTGGCCTTATCGACCGTGACTCCCGGCGCAAACGCTCCGGTCGAGAAGGTGAGGACGCCGTCGGAATTGTACAGCGACGTATTCTCTGGACTTGATTGATCGAGATTTGAAAAACGGTCCTCGCGGGATCTCGTATACGAAGTACCAAGGCGTATGCGAGTCTTGTCGGAGGAGTAATAGTCGTCGTACATGTTGCGGGCTTTGCCGGGTTCCCCGTAGTACCCCAGCGGTTCCCACCAGACACTGCCGGATCCCAGCAGATGCGTATCGATCTTGTTGGCCGTGATATTCAGGGTATTGAGACCGTTGCCGACGAACACCAGATAGTTCACGCTCTTCCCGAGCTCTCCGTTCGCCCAGACGCCCTGGGTGAACCCGGGACGGAAGTAGTTGTCCGCCATGCTCCTGTCGATGGCCGCAAAGAACGGGAACGTGGCTACCAGCGATCGGCTGCCTGGAACGCCCGTGTAACCTGCGGTGATCGAAAGGGCCTTGTTGAATTGCCAGCCGATGTTCGCGGCGACGACGATCGAGGCGGCCCCGGCAGACGTCCAGACGGTGAAGCTATGGCGCAGCCTCTTGTCGAAGACGTAGCCGGCCAAAATGAACATCGCGCGATTGACCGTGATGTCGTTGCGTGAATGCACCTCGCGGACATTGCCCAGGTGGTCCGTGAACGTGTCAGGGGACGACATCGTGTTGAGGTATCGGAGCTGGGAATTGACGTTGAACCTCAGCAGGAACGGCACCTTGGCGCCTTCGGGAGCTTCCCAGATGACCATTCCATCCCTGTAACGTTCGTCGTCGTCCTGTGTGCGCGGCGACGGATGCCGCTGCTGCACCGAACTACTTGCTGAACCTGCCACCGGCGGCGGGGTAGTCAACGCGGCAGTCACTGCCGGCGCCGAGGCATCTGCCGTTGTCGGCGGTACAGTTGGCTGGCTGGCGGTCGCCACGTCCGTTGTCGCGTCCCCAAAAAGTCGGCGCTGCAAACGGTCGACCTGTTCGAGCAGTAACTTCTGCTGCTCCTCCATCCTGCGAAGCAGTTCCCGGAACGCGGCGTTCTCCGTCTTCACGGACTCGATCTCGCGTTGCAGCTCGGCTGGCGTGGGGTCCTCAGCTGCGACCCTTTTGCCTGCACTGCCTGGTTTGGGTTCAGAGACGGCGGCCGTGCTGTTTGGCGGGGCTGCAGGAGACTGTCCGGAGGCAGAAGTCGTGAAGACCGCAACTGACGCCAACGCCAATGCGACTGAAGCCTTGATGAATGGGCGGGGTATCGACACGATAGATCTCCATCCCGACGCCATCCAGAAATGATCGCGGTCTGGGATTGCGACACTCGCCAAGCCACGGGAGTATCCCGTGACCTGGCGAGCCATTCGCCGGCAAGCAGGGGAGGCTCCTCGTAGCTCGATCCCCGGGCGGGTTCGAGCGAGAGCCCCATTCGCTCAGCAGAGCGTTACGGAGACGGCGAGGCCGGCCTCGCTGGTTTCCTTGTACTTGCTGTTCATCTCTTTGGCGGTTTGGGCCAGCGCCAGCACGGTCTCGTCGAAACTGATACGGTGCCTGGACGCGATCTCGTTGCTGGCGATCGTGTAGGCCGTCCAGGCCTTGACCGCGCCGAATGCGCACCGCTCGATGCACGGAACCTGCACGTAACCGGCGACCGGGTCGCATGTCATGCCCAGGTGATGCTCCAGCGCCGATTCGGCCGCGTTCTCGACCACCAGCGACTCTGCGTCGTACGCAGTAGCGGTCAATGCTGCAGCCATCGACGACGCCACGCCGATCTCTGCCTGGCAGCCGCCCTCGGCCGCAGACAGGGTCGCATGGTGCTTGCAGAGGTAGCCGATCGCCGCAGCGGCGAGCATGCCGTCACGGACCTTCTGCCGGTCGAGTTTTCGGACCTCGAGCAGCCCATAGACCAGCGACGGCATGACACCGGCGGAGCCGCCCGTCGGAGCGGTGATGACGAGGTGGCCGCGCCCGTTCTCTTCGGATGCCGCCAACGCGAATGCCGACAGAGCGCCGATACCCTTGTCTGCCTCAAACTTGTCGTCCATGGCGCGCTTGTAGACGCTCGCGGCCTTGCTGTGCAGCTTGATCGGGCCGGGCAGCACATCGTCTTCCGGCATCGACAGCCCCGATTTCACCGTCGCGACCATGGCGTTGATGATCTTGTCGAGGAAGGCATTGACCTCCTCCTCCGTCCTGCCCGCGATCGACATCTCGTTGGCAAGCATGACCTTCGCGATCGAGATCTTGTTCTTGTCGGCGTGGGCCCGAAGCTCTTTCATCGTCGCAAACGGGTACTTCGGCGGGTTCTTCTTCGGTGGCGTATACCCCTTCCACTCGATGAATCCGCCGCCCACCGAGCAGTACTCCTGCTCGAGCAGCACCTCGTTGCCGGCGAGGAGCTTGACCGTCATCGTGTTCGGGTGCTTGAAGTCGCCCTTCGTCGCATCGTAGATGACGTCCTTGAGGCTCACATTGATGGACTTGTCGCCGAGCTTTACCGGGAACGTCTGGTCGGGCTTGTCTCGCAGGCCGTCCAGAAATTTCGGGTCGACGGTTGCCGGCTCTTTCCCGACCAGTCCCGCCAGCGCGGCCCGTTCCGTGCCGTGTCCCTTCCCTGTGGCGCTGAGGCTTCCGAACAGGTTGACCTTGAGCGCCGTCGCCTTGGCCAGTTTGTCGGCCGGCAGCTTGGTGGCTCGCTGGTAGAAATCGTAAGTGATGCGCATCGGACCGATCGTGTGCGAACTGGAAGGTCCGGGCCCCACCTTGTAGAACTCGTCCACCGTCGTCAGCACGGGCCCCTTCCCCTTCTTCACGACATTCAGGTCGGCAGAGAGGGGCACCGGCTCTCCCTTAGCGCCCTTGGCCTGCGGCTTGGCCTGCGGCGGCAGTGTGGCGATGGCCATCGCTGTTCTCTCTTCGGCCGAGACCAGGCGACCCGTCATCACGGCGGCAGCACCGCCCACAGCGCTTCGGATCAGGAAACTGCGGCGATCCACGCCGGGTGGAACCTCCTGTGAGATCAACTGGCGTGTATCCGCTAGCGGATCGTCCTGAAAGGCTTCGCGGGGTTTCTCAGCAGCGCTGAGGATGTCATCAAGCTTTTCGTTGTCTTTCGTCGACATGGTGCCTGCTCCCTTTGATTAGGATTCAGCTCGCTGGTACCCGTGCCCTCCACCGCAACGACCCGTAACGTCTTGGTCTCCGATACGGTCGCCGCCGTGTCGGTGCGCAGGGAGCACCCTTCGCGGGCGCGCGACATTACAACAGCGCTGCGAAGGGCTTAACAGCCAAGAGCACGTCGTGTGCCAGGCCTGGCCGCCACGAAGCATATCCCGTTTTCGTCAGCACGTTTCCAGACAGGCCTCCAGTATCCGGTCCGACGGAGCCCCTCCGAGATCCCGTAGTCTCGCCCTGGGCTGACTACCGTACCGGCTCCTTCAACTTGAGTTCCTCCACCGCCGCCAGAAATTCCATCGACTTCTTCACGCGGGCCAGATCCTGAATGGGACGCCGGTCCTTCTGGCTGAACGCGACATTGGCCAATGTTCCGCGTTTACCGCAGAACTCACGGCACGTCGAAGGGCCGTCGGGTTCGAGCCGATCGGTGATGCGAAGCTCATCCGCAGTCACGTTGACTTTGAGCGTGCAGGGTCCCTGGTTGCCGGCCTGCGGCTGCCTGGCCCGATAGACGAATACCTGATCCTCCTGCGTCGCGATGCCGTAGAGGCTGCACGAATGCCCGATGTCAAAACGCGTCACGATTCGGAAATACAGGTGCGTGGGATCGTAGCGCACGATCTCGACTACGTCTTCGACGGGCGCCGGGGGGCCCTCCACCGTGCGCACGGTGTGTGTGTGGGTGTACACGCCGTCGATGGCGCTGCCTGCCGCTTGCGCATCGCTGGGGACAGGCGATGTGTCGCGTCCGGTGGGAAGCTCCTCGGGATCCCCTCGAATCGTGCTCGATCCACACGCCACGCTCAGGGCCACCAGCGCGACCGCGCCCGATCCGAACACCCACCCAATCGTGAAATGACGCATGGACATCTCATCTCGCTGCCGCCGCGTACGGGTTTCCGCCCAGGGAGTTCGAGATGTCGGCAATCGCCCGCTGCGCCCGCACGCTGTTGCCGGCGTCGTCAAGGGGCGGCGACACGACGGCAATGCCGAACTTGCCCGGTGAGACGGCGATGAGGCCGCCGCCGACGCCGCTCTTGGCTGGCAGCCCGGTCAGATAGAGCCACTTTCCGGAATCGTCGTAAAGCCCGGCGGTGGCCATTACCGCGAGGACGCCCGGCACCTTGGTCGCGTCCATGACCTTCTTGCCGGTCACCGGGTTCTTCCCGCCTGCGGCGAGGGTCGCGGCCATCGTCGCCAGGTCCTTGGCGTTGACGCCAATCGAGCACTGCCGCGTGTAGAGGTCGACCGCCTGCTGCCAGTTGTCCTTGATGTAGCCGTAGGCCAGCATCAGCGCGCCGATGGCCTGGTTGCGCTGGTTGGTGTCCGACTCCGACTTGTAGACGTCCTGGAGCACCGTCAACGAACGTCCCGCGGCGTCATTGTGGAAGCCGATGATCTTGTTCCACACCGCCTCGGCCGAGCCGCCCGTCACCATGCTGGTGGCGGAGATTGCCCCCGGGTTGACCAGCGGGTTCATCTCCGGCGCACCGGTCCCGACCACGGTCTTGACTCCCTCGACGGCGATGATCGAGTTGAAGCGCGCGCCGGTCGCGTCGACGCCGATGCGCTTGGCGACCGAGTCGAGCCCCTGCTCCTGGATCACCTGCGCCATCGTGAAGACCTTGGAGATCGACTGGATCGAGACCTCGGTCTTGATGTCGCCGGCCGTGTACACCTTGCCGTCCGCCGTGACGACCGCAATGCCGAACAGGTCGGGGTCGACCTTGGCCAGGGCCGGGATGTAGTCGGCGTTCTTTCCTTCCTTCAGCGTCTTGAACTTGCCGTAGGCGGCGTCGACGGCCTTCTGGACGTCACCCGGCGCCTGCGCGTCGAGCGACGGAGCGCCAAGCGCTGTCAGTGCCAGCGCCAGCAGTCCCGCAACAGCGGAGAACCCGCGAAACCCTTTCACCATGACTAGCCTCCGACCTGCCACATGAAGTTGTACTTGAACGAGAACTGCACCTTGAACCCGTCGCTCTGGAACCCGTCCGAGAAGTTCTCGCGCCGGCCCCATTGGACCTCGCCGCCAACCATCACGTTCGGGACCGGGTAGTAGAGCAAATTGCCAAGGGCGTAATGACCGGTCCTGAAGGCGCTGGCGTCCTGGGCGTCGGTGTTGTCGTTCTCCTGCCAGGAGTAGCCGACCGCGCTGCTGTAGTTCTTGTTCCACGTGTGATCCAGGAACGCGCTGATCGCGACGATCGGTATGGGCTTGCCGAGGAGCGGCCTCACCGGGTCCGACAGGTTCCTCTCGATGCCGATGTCGACCGGCGAGTCGTTCATTTCGTTCTGAATGCCTTCGCCGACAGTGAACTGCAGCCGCAGGACGTCGTTCGCGCTGGCCTTGAGGTTCGAGCTGACGTTCCATCCCCAGCCGGTGGCGTCTCCGGACAGATCGAACGCGTCGTCGCGGGTGTCGTCCCAGTTGATACGCCGCAGCATCCCGGCGGTGCGGACGTGGCCCCATTTCGCCGTGTACCTGTACGCGGCCGCAAAATCAGGCAGCGGGAAACGCGCACGGATGCCTTCGAGCTCGATACGGTCGGCATAAACCCCCTGATCGCCGCTCGCGCCGGGGCGCGCGAGCGCGAGCATCAGGTTGCTGGTAGCGGTCTGGATCGCCGTGTAGCGGAGCTGCACGTTGCGGAACCACGGAAGACCCGTGGGCCCCCAGTATTCCAGCGAGTTCGGGAACACGTCAGGGTCGGTAAAAGGGCTCCAGGTACCTGACCGGCCCCTAACCGGCCGAGCTCCCCCCATGCGTGGCGCAGGCGGAACGTGGTCTGTCCGGAGTCCACGCCGGTGCCAAACAGCTCGAACTCGAAGATGGTCTTGAAGTCGCCGAGAGCGGTCGGCGCCGACGACCTGACGCCCAGGCGGCTCTGGCGCACGCCAGCGAACGTGTTGTGGTCTTCACCGAACTCGTTTTCAAACTGCGGCAGCCTGGTCAGGCGCAAGGTGTCGAACCAGTCGGGATGGATCTGTTTGAAGTCATGGCCGATGTCGAGCATCGCGAAGCCGTAGATCTCGAAAGTCGGCCTGGTGGGGTCGGGTGTGCCCTGTACTTTGACGGCGGGCTGACCGGCGGGTGGTTGCTCCTGCGCATGTGCGCTCGCCATATTGCCGAGCAGCAGGAATGCCGTCAGGATGCAGACCAAACCGGCGCTTCGGCTCGTTTGGGCTGTTCGCATTTCCATGTTCTCCTTCTGGGTGAAAGCAGTCATTGCGCGTGGTCCTTCTCCCAGGCCCGGACCCGGCGCCGTCCTTCATCGAAGATCCGCTGGTAGTTGCCCTTGCGAACCTTGTGGCTCGCCTCCGGCGTCAGCAGGCGCCAGATCGGCGCCCAGATGTCGAACACGGCGAAGTACGGCGCCGGCCCGGAGGGCGCCACCGTATCGGTCCCGAACATGAACCGGTCCGGGTGCTCGTTGAAGATCGCCGCCACCCGCTGGATGACCTCCGGCGAGGCGACCGCGTACTTGGCGACCTCGTCCCAGGAGATGTCGAAGCTCACGTGGCTGAGCGAGGGATCGGTGAGCATCGCCTCGAGCAGGTCGATGTGTGTCGGGCTGCGTTCCGCAGCGGCCCCGGAGGACTGCGTCGGATGCACGATGCGGCCCAGGCCCGTGTGGGCCCAGATGATCGTCGCGTTGCGATGCCGCCTGAGCACGGCCTTCATCTGCGCCAGGTAGACGGGCTCGGTGTCCGGCTTTGCCAGCGGCATGTCGATGTCGTTGTGGATGATCACGACCAGCCCGGCCTCGGCGGCGAAGTCGAGAATGCGGTCGAGTGCCGGATTCGTGAGGCTTGCGGTCTCGCCGGAGATCTTGGAGGAGACGAACTCCTTGTGGATGCTGAACTCGCCGATCCCGGTGAAGACGCCGGGAAAGGTCGTCAGCACGCGCCGGATGTGGTCCGCGCCGTACATGTCCGCCGGGTTGAACCCGGTGATCATCGGGTCGAATCGCGCCTGTTCCGCCGGCGACAGCGAACGATAGACGCTGGCGATGTAGGCGTCGGTGAACGAGTAGTAGTAGAGCGGGGCGTCGCTCTGCAGGTAGTAGGTGGGGGCATAGTCACCCGAGTTGGCGTACGACCACTGCTGCTGCAGCGGGATGCCGAAGAGCGTCGATCGGCTGACCCGGGTGCCCATGATCTGCAGGAACCGCGCGGACGTCGATGCCCTTCTGGATGTAGTTGGTCAGGTGGAAGTGCGAGTCGTAGAACTCGTTGGCGGCACCTTGCGCCTGTGCCTCGCTCGGGCGTGCGCGGACCAGGGAGAGCCCCAGCAGCGTCAGCGCGACGAAGGCGCTGAGACCAGCGAGCGAACGGAGCGAACGTCTGCGGGTCATCGTCACCTCGCGATCAGAAGTTCATCTCGAGGTTGATGTGGAACACCGGGCCCTTGGCCCCAACCGGGTAGGGGTAGGCCGTGTATCCCACGGGCGAGCCATCCACGTACATCCACTCGCCGTTGACGCGAATGCCGCGCTCTTTCATCACATACCAGTTCGCGCCGCCGCGCACTTCCCACGGGTCGCCGTGTTGGCCGTATATCTGCGATGCGCCGAAGTACAGCTGGAGAATCTTGGGAACGGCCATCCCGGACGCCTGCAGCTGATAGCCATGGTCGGTGATGTCGGCAATGCCGCTCGTGTTGACGCCGGCGTAGTTGCTCAACCAGCGCCAGTAGTACTCGCCTTCGAGCGCCATGCCCTTGTACTTGACGCCAGCATCCACGCTCGACATCCGGTAGTCCACGTCAGTGACGGTGATGCCAGGGCCAAACAGATCGGACGTGAAGATGACGCTGCCGTCGCTCAGCCGGATCTGGCTGTTCTCGATGCCTTCGGTTCCGGGCTGGCTTTGCTTCTCCTCGTGGCTGGAGGTGTAGTGCACGCCGATGCGGGTCGCGACCTTCTGGTGGTCGTCGTAGTCGCCGAACGTGTTCCACAGGCCGAATTCGCCGGTCGTAGGCAGCCAGGTCACCACGTAGGACTGCGTGTCGAGCTTGTTGTCGAGCTGCGCCGCGCTCACGCCGAGCGTGCTCAGGTTGTTGCCGACCATCACCTGGTATTTGACCTTGGTGTGGAACTCGCCCTTGAGCCAGACGCCCGACGTATACGACCCGCGGAAGAACTCGTCGGCAATCAGCCGGTTGTCGACGCCCAGCCAGTACGGAAACTGACCCTCGGTGCTTCGCACGGACGGCAGCGACGTGATGCCGGCTCCAAGGCTGACGTGTCGGTTGAAACTCCAGGTCAGATTGCCCGCGCCCACCACCTGCGCGGGATCGCCCTGCGAGGGGTTCGACGACCAGACGTAGAGGTAGTAGCGCATCTTCGGCGTGAGGAACCACCCCGAGAACGGCGCGAAGAACTTCTGCAGCTGGATGTCCTGGCGCAGCGGAACAGTCTTCGTGTTGCCGAAGGCGTCCACGTATGTCTCGTCGAGATTTCGCTGGTTCAGATACCGCGCGTAGCTGAACAGGCGGAAATAGATCTGGCCCTTTTCGCCGTCGACGAGCAGGAAGCCCGACGTTCGGAATGTACGAGAGGGGCTTGGCTTTCGATGCCTGGGGCTCGCTCGCGGTGCCCGTGCCGAACTCTGCGCTGCAGCCGTCGGCCACCCACACGCTGGTCTGGTCGTAGCCCCAGGTCTTTCCGAGCAGACATGGCGCCTCGCCGGTCGATCGCAGCAGCACGATGCCCGCCGAGGTGTCCGCCGGGCACTGCATGCGTTCCCCGGGCTTCGAGGCGCACACCACTGTCGGCAACTGCGGTGTGGCACGCGTCCTGCGCCGCGGGCTCCTTCTCGGGAGTCGGCTTATCAGCGGGTGCCGGCGGCGTCTGCGCGGCAATCGGCAGCGGTGCAAGAAGCAGAAACAAGACGAGCGCATAGCGCGAGAGGGAGCAAAACGAACGGCCGTGCACGCCCGCGCAAAGAGCAGGGCGAGTGCCACCTGCGGCTGAGGGTGGCTCATCGGTAGCAAGTCGTTGAAGCGACAGGGAGATGACCTTCCCTGGCGTCGGTCCTTAGGTCGGTATCGGCTCCGGCATTCCGGAGATGCTCCGAAGAGCCGGGGTCGCCGCATCGAATCTGTTGAGCTTCGAAACGTGAGAACGTCGCGAAACGGAAGGATCCATCGCGTCACTCGCTTCCATGACGCTAACCGCTGTGCTGGCACAGCAGATGCTCCGGATCGCTAGCGCGCGAACGTATGCCAGCCACACCACCACCCCGCGCCGGCCGCAAGAGTAACGGGTTCCGCGACCGCTGGGCACAGCGCGTCGAACGGGCGTTCGTGTGGAACAAGATCTATCGAGCCACAAGCTACCTTCGCTCGGCGCTCTGGACGATTCCTCTGCTCTCGATCCTGGCCGTGCTCGTCATCGCCCCGGTGCTGCGGGTCGTGGACCCGTGGCTGAAGTGGCGCTTGTCGGGACTGTCCGTCTCCGGCGCGCAGGCCCTGTACCAGACAACGATCACGCTGACGCTCTCGTTTGTCGTCTTCACGTTCGGGTCGCTGCTGGTCGCGATCCAGGTAGCAGGAGTCAACCTGACGCCGCGCATCATCGCGACCACGCTGCTGCGCGACAACGTGGTCCGCGGCAGCGTCGGCCTGTTCGTGTTCACGCTCGTGTTCGCCGTCATGGCGCTCAACCGCCTCGACCAGACGGTCTACGAGATCGTTTCCACCATGACGGCCCTCCTGGCCATCGCCTGCATGGCGACGTTCCTGTTCCTGATCGACTATGCGGCGCGCCTGCTGCGGCCGGTCAGCGTTCTCGCTCGCGTCGGCGACGACGGTGTGGGTGTGCTCAGGGCCGTTTACCCGGATGCCGTGACTGCGGAGGCCGAAGCGGAATCGACCTTCGTTCCCGACCAGGCGCGACGGCGGGTCGTCCTGCACGGCGGCACGTCGGCCATCGTCCTGGCGGTCGATCTCGAGACGCTGGTGGCCGACGCATCGCGCGCCGACGGGGTCGTCGAGTTCTTGCCGCAGGTGGGGGACTTCGTGGCGACCGGCGAGCCGCTGTTCGAGCTCTATGGCGGCGCCGTGTCGATCACCGACCGTCGACTGCAGGGACGGGTCGCATTCGGCTCCGAACGGACGATGGAGCAGGACCCGCTGTTTGCCTTTCGCATCATCGCCGATGTCGCGCTCAAAGCGCTCTCGCCGGCCATCAACGACCCGACGACCGGCGTGCTGGCCCTGGACCAGCTGAATCGCCTGCTGCGAGTGGTCGGCCGGCGCCAGCTGCGCAGCGCCACCATCGAGGATCGGGCAGGAACGCCGCGCCTCATCTACCGGACGCCGGACTGGGAAGACTTCGTCAACGTGTCGTGCACGGAGATTCGCGGCTGCGGCGCCGGCAACGTGCAGATCGCCCGACGCATGCGGGCGATGCTCGACAACCTGGTCGCGACGCTACCAGCCCACCGCCATGCGGCGCTCGACGCCGAGCGCCGTCGCCTGGATCTCGCAATTGCGGGCGCCTACGCCATTGCCGACGATCGGGAACTCGCCGCGATTCCGGACGCGCAAGGCCTGGGGGGGCGTCCGCGTCCCGGGTGGCGACGCGGCCGTGAGAGCCTAGGTCGGCTCACCGCAGAATCGAGACGAAGGGTCGGCGGGCGCGTGCCTCGTGCACCGCATTTGGCAGGTCAGAAGCGAGCCGTGCCTTGATCACATAGCCGATCCCGCCAGAGGCCACTGCCGCCTGCACGACCTCGGCGTCGTTGTGAATGGTGAGAAACACAATAGCCGCCGTCGATCCTGCCTTGCGGAGTCCAGCGGCAACTTCGAGGCCGGACATCCCCGGCATCGAGATGTCGAGCACGATGACGTCAGGCTGCAGCAACGCCGCAGCGGACAGGGCAGTCGCGCCATCGAGCGCCTGCCCGACGATCAGGCATGTCGGCGCGAGCACAGTTCCCGCCCGGGAGAGGATCGCCTCGTTGTCGTCGACCAGCAGCACTCGGGTCTGTCCCGGACCCGACTCAGACGATGTGGTGCTTGACGGCATACTGAACGAGCTCGGCGGTCGACTTGACCTTGAGCTGCTCCATCATCCGGTATTTGTGGAAGGCCACCGTCCGCGGCGTGAGATTGAGGAGGCTGGCCGACTTCCTTCATCGACCGGCCTTCGGCCAGCAGTTGCAGCACTTCCCGCTGCCGCGGTGTCAGCTGATGGCTCGGCGCGCCATAATCGCCGTGCATGAGCGATCCAACCAGCCCTTCGGTGATGAGCGGCGTCACGTACGACCGCCCCTCCATGACCTGGCGAATCGCCGCGAGCAGCTCGGATGCCGCCGACCGCTTGAGCACGTAGGCAGACGCGCCCGATCGGAACGCCTCGGCGGCGAGATCGGCGTCGTCGTTCATCGTCACGAACACGAACTTCACGTCTCTCGCGCTCTGCCTGATTTGGCGCGCGGCTTCCAGCCCGTTGAGGAGCGGCATCGAGATGTCCAGCACGATGATGTCGGGCTTGAGCTCGTCGGCCGCCGCGACCAGCGCCCGCCCGTCGGAAACCTGCCCGACGATGTCGCAGTCGGCCGACAGCAGCTTCTCGAACGCGCCGAGCAGCAGCGTGTGGTCGTCGGCGAGCAGGACTCGAGGTCGGCCCATACCTGGGATTCTATCCAGTCTGGCGGGATTGGTGGGTGTCGCGTGTGCTGCAGGAATCAACACAATTCTGACACTACTCGCGGCCGGCGGCCCACGCTATGCAAAATCGGCAGCGTCCGCCGCTACGCCTCATCCGACCGGCTCGGGAATCGCGGCGCTGGCCCGCTCGAGCGCGAGCGGAATGCTGATCGTGAGTAAGGTGCCGGCGCCAGGTGTCGAGTCGAATGTCGAGCGTCCCTCCGGCCGCCTCGATTCGTTCGCTGATGCTGATTAGGCCAAGTCCCTTGCCCCAGGCGGTCTCGACGTCGAAACCCACCCCGTCATCCGAGACCGTCAGCGCGAGGCTGTCCGGTCCACCGCGGAGGTGCACGATCACTGACCGGGCCCTGCTGTATTTCAGCGCGTTTTGCAGCGCTTCCTGCACGATGCGGAACACAGACAACGTGAGATCGTGAGGCAGATTCGCCGGGACATGCTCGTGAGTGAGCGTGACCGTCAGGTCGGACCGGGACAGCTCGCGCTGCAGCGCCTCGAGCGCGGAGACCAGACCGATCAGCCGCAGTTTCGCCGGATGCAGGCGGTGCGAGAGTCGTGGATGCTCGTGGCGACGTCTTGCGCCCGGTGCAGTGCTTCGCCGGCAAGCAATTTGCTGTCGGGCGGAACCGCTCCGTTCAGCAGTTCCAGATCGATCGACAGAAGCGCGACCTGCTGGCTGATGTCGTCGTGCAGTTCGCGCGCGATGCGAGCGCGCTCGGACTCCTGGGCCTGCAGCAACCGCCAGCCGAGGTGGCGGATCCGGTCGTAGCTCTCCGCAGCTCCGTCTTCGCTGGCGCGCAACCTGGCCTCGGTCAGCCGTCGTCTCTGTTCGTTGGACGAGCAGGCCGGCGATCAGGATGTCTGCGCGAGCAGCAGCGCGCAGCGCCGAGGATATAGAACTTGTAACGATCCCAGACCGAGGTTCCCTGAACAGCACGGCCGTGCCTTGTGGCACCCGCGCCTCGTCGATTCTCCATCGCCGGAGCTGGCGCCAGTCCACCTGCCTTACGTTCAGATCTGGTGAGGACACCGGGATGCGGTCCGCGGACTCGCCACGAAGGACACGGACGGCGAGCTGGCCGAGGGCCTTCAGCTGCACCGTCTGATCTTTGAGGCTGCCCCCGACGATGCCACGGGCCATCGCCGAGTCCACCCAGCAGTAGACCGGCGACGTTCGCGATTCGGGCCGACGTCGCTCCAGGTATTCCAGCGGATGGAAGTTCTCACCGTTACCGTCGCGGTTGACCAAGACGTAATAGATGGTGGTGTCGGCCGGCAGGCTCGACAGCCGCCGTTCGAGCTCGGCGTGGACAGGCCCTGCAGGTATGTGAACGTGAGCCTGGGCTCGAATCCCTGAACTGCGCGGGCGCCGCCTCTCGACGCTCGCGTCGCGCCGATCCGCGCCGGTGACCACGAAGACCTGACGCACTTCGGGCTGCAGTGCTGCGACGAGCGTGACGGTGCCGGCGAAGTTCAGGTGGCCGCGACCAGCCCCGTCGAGTTCGCGACGTCGCCGGTGGACGGGTCGACGCAAATAGATGACCGGAGTGCCGGGGAACAGATCGTTCGCGGCGCCGCGCGACGAATTGGAGCGCGACATCGTGCATCGGACAATGACGACGTCGAATCGCTGGTTCTGGTACTTCAGGCGCAGGAAGTCCCGGACTGCCGTCTGGTACCCGTTGTCGGGAAACCTGGCCAGGTCGAGGTATTCGGCGTAGTAGTCGAGCTCTCGCCCAGCCCTTGCTCGAGCAGCCGCGGCAGATCGCGATCGCCGAGCACGACGATCTGGGCGTCGCGCCGGGTCGCATACATGACCAGCACCTGCTTCTGCTGCGGCGCCCACGCGGCCGCGACCGCCCCGACGCGAGCGCATCAGCAGAAGGCAGCAACCGCTACGCCGAATGTCGGCGGAGCGCATGACATGCACGATTCAGAAATCGACCTCGGCCGTGATCTTGATGAACCGCGGCGTCATGATCGCCAGCGGCTGCAGCCACGTGCCGCCGGGCACGAACGCGTTGTTATGCGACAGCACCGCGCTGGAATTGAGCGCGTTGTAAACCTCGACGGCAAACGTGCGTCCGCGAGCCGCCGATCTTCAGCAGCTTTGCCACCCGCAGGTCGAACTGGTTGATCCGATCGCCGTACATGGTGCCGGGCGCGACCAGGTTCACCGTCACGTTGGCCATGTTGCCCGATAGATCGCGGCCGAGCGATGGCACCACCGCCGCATTCGGCACCGCGTACTTGGCCGCCAGCATCGGCCCCGGCTTGCTCTGGATCGCGGCCGAGAGCTGCACCTCCGACCTTCGGGACGAGGTACGACGACAACCCCCTGACTTGCGTCAGCACGCCAAACGGCACCCGGCAGTAAGGACTGACGGGCGTCACCGCCGAACCGCCCAGCCCGGGGCCAAACGCGCTCGTCCCGGTCGTGGTGGTCGCCAGCTCCGGAAGCTGCGACCGCACCGCGCAGTTGTCGGCAACTGTCTGCCCGGTGCTGGTGCCGCCGACGAACGTGAGGCGGCCGCCGGCGCGGAGGCTCATCGTGACGTCCACACCGTTGAAGTGCTGGCGCCAGCGTCCGTAGGAAGATGCATCGGCTACCAGGTTGTCCACCTGGCCGAACTTCTCCGGCACGACGTCGTAGAGTCCCCCGACAACGAAGCCGCCGCCACCTGGCAGACGCGGGTCCTGCGGCGCGACGATGCTGAATGGCGTCAGGTCTGACGGCGCAGTGCGCGGTTGTCGACCGCGAAGAACCCGCCGAACCAGCGGCGGGTATACGTGACAGCGATCGACGATCGCGATCCGAGCTGCTGCTGCATCGAGCCGACAGGTTCCAGTCCGACGGCCTGACGCCCCAGCCGCTCGAGGATGCCGCGATCGAAGTCGTTCGTGAGAGCGTTCTGTGCCGAAGCGCGTGTTCGACATCACGCCGCACAGGTCGCCGCCGGCGTTCCGCGAGGTCCTGCGCCGCGGGATTCATCAGGTCGCAGTCCGGGACGAAGTTCAGATTCGCGTCCGTCCAGGCGCGCGTCACGCCGGCCGTGCCGAACACCGACGTCGTCTGCGGCATGCGGACGTCGGGTTCGTGTTGGCGAAGATGCCCGAGGCGCCGGCTCCCTCGAGGTACCGGCCGAGGCTCATATGCAACGCCGTCCGGCCGTTGCCGAACAGTCGTGGGCGGCGCCCATGCTCAATGTGATGTCCTTGTAGCTGTCGACGCCGCGGGTTTCCGGGATCACGATGGCCGCAGGCAGGAACCGCGAAGGACCTTGCTGTTGCCTCGGGAACCAGCTCCGCGCCCGGTCGAACCGCAGCGCGCCGTGAAGCGTCAGGCGGTCCCGCGTCCACTGCTCCTGGATGAACAGGCCCGTCCCACGCCACGCGCGTGTCGTTCACCCACGGCGAGATCGACTGCGTGAGCTGATTGGGCACGCCGTTGTTGAACCGGTAGGTCAGGTTCTGATCGTTGGTCATCCATGTCCGGTCGTCGGTCATGAACGCGTGCTGGTATCCGACCTTCAGGCGTGGGCTGCCGGTGACGTAGGAAACCGATCCCTTCCACAGATACGAGACGCGTGCGCGATGCTGAAGTCCTGCGATCGATAGACCAGCCCGGGGATGCCGCCGTTCGCGGCACATCCGCTCGCGCACTGCTCGGCAACGCGAATCAGGCCACGGGTCGGATTGGGCTCACGCTCGAAGTTGCCCACGCCAAGAACGTGGCGCCGAAGCCTGCCTCGACCAGCACGCGATCCGTCACCGGTGACAACCACGTCGCCTGGACCACGTCCAGCCGACGGCCCAGCACGCCGACGGCCTCAGGCGACACGCGCTGCGGTTCGGAGAGCCCCGGCGTCGCCCCCGTGCACGTGCGGCAGAGCTGCTGGACGTCCCAGAATGCGGTGAGCTTGTTGCGCGGCGTCATCTGCCAGGTCACGCGGGCGCTCGCGTTCTCGAACGTGCGATCGGAATACGACGGCCGGTGACGTCCGGCGCGTAGAGCCACTTGGACCGGTCGGCGGCGTTCAGGTTGTAGAAGACGTTCGGGCTCTCCATCGTGCTGGCGCCGAGGTGCGCGTTCGACGAAATACCACAGCCGGTCCTTCGCACATCGGTCCGCCGAGGGTTCCCGAGATGTCGTACAGCCTCGTGAACGGCGTCGCCGTGGTCACCCCCTGCTCCCTGAGCGCCGCGGTCAGGTTATCCGACTGCAGCCCTTCGCTGCTGCCGCTGGCGAAAAACGAGCCGCGCATCGCATTGCCGCCGCTCCTGCGAGACGATGTTCATCATGAGTCCGGCCGTCTCCGCCTCGCCGAGCCCCGTCGCCGTCCGGAACGTGACCTCCTGCGACGCGCCCACGTCGACGACATAGCTGGTCGCCGAGTTGCCGCTGGGCGGGCTGCCGATGGTCAACCCATCGAGGGAGAGGCGGCCCTCGTTGGCCCGGCCGCCGTGAATTGGAAACGACGTGGTGGCGGTGCCGGTGATGACGTCGTTGCTGCTGGTGGCAACGCCGGGCACGAAGCACGAGCAGCGAATTGTAGCTTCGGGCTGTTGGAATCGAGCGGAGGACGTCACCACTGAGCGCGAGCTCGCGGCTCAGGCTGTGAGCGTCGACAACGGGAACCGCGGCGGTGACGGTGATAACTTCCGACAGGGTCCCGACCGTGAGCTCGGCGTCCACCACCACGGTTGACGACCCGGACAACTCGATGCCTTCATGCTGGTACGGTCTCCAGCCCGGGAGATTGAAGCTGATTGCGTAAGTGCCGGGTCTGAGGCTCTCGATCCGGTACAGCCCCTTGCCATCGGTCACGGCGCGGCGAGTCTTTTCGATCAGGGCGGGGCTGGCCAGCTGAACCATAACCCCGGCCAAGGGAACTCCCGATTGGGCTTTGACGGAACCAGCGATCGCTGCCTGGGCGAAGCCGGAGGACGGGATGACCGCAATTAATGGCAGGAAATAAAGCGCTTTCATCGCTCCTGCGCTCGCCAGGGCCTAGGCCCAAGTCTTGAGCGCGGACGGCAACTATAACCCGAGTGTCCGTCAATCGGTCAATGAACACCTGTCAGTTTTACCGGGCGATGCTGCCAGTCTGACCAGTTTCCAGACACCGCTTTCGGCGGTAGGTTACGGCAACCATGAACGGGGCAGCCCAGTGCCGGCCGAGAGCACACGTCGTCTCGACGTCAAGGCGGGAGGCCATCGAGCGAGCCGAGGCGTACTTGCGCGCACACCTCGACACTCCCGTGCCGGTTTCCAGGCTCTCTCGACTGGTAGGGCTGAGCGAGCGAGGGCTTCGCGACGCCTTCTACAGGGCGAAGGGCATGAGCCCGAAGCGCTGGATCGTGACCGTGCGTCTTCAGGGAGTCCACGACGCACTCACTGAGACCCGGGCCGAGCCGACAACAGTCACTCAAGCGGCTACGGACTACGGCTTCTACGAGCTCGGGCGATTTGCCGCCACTTACCGGGAGGCGTTCGGCGAGGCGCCGTCGGCGACCCTTCGATCTGCCAATCGGAAGACGACTGTAACCGCTCAGATATCAACACCGCTGTAGCTCCCCAGAAGTTAAGGACACGCGATGCTTGCCCCTGCACGTCCGGCACACGGCCCGTTTACTCACTCGCTCGACCGATCGACCGACACCGTGCCACTCCAGCCGCCGGCCGTCGGCGACGGAGACCAGCGCAGTGCGGGTTCACTCGGGGTATTTCGGCCCCCGCGCGGCGCCGACGACATCCGGGCGGAGAATCACTCCTTACGCCGGGAGGGGGAACGTCTCGGCCCCGGCATCATCGTCGGACGTAGCCTCGCCATTCAACGTGTCCTCGAACAGGCGCGGCAGGTCGCTGCCACCGACTCGACGGTGCTGCTGCTCGGCGAGACAGGGACTGGGAAGGAGCTCATCGCGACGCAGATTCACGAACAGAGCGCGAGGCGCGGGCGTGCCATGGTGCGCATCAACTGCGCGGCGATTCCGAGCACGCTCATCGAGAGCGAGCTGTTCGGCCGGGAAAAAGGCGCGTTCACCGGCGCCCTGGCGAGGCAGATCGGCCGCTTCGAGCTCGCCGATCATTCCTCGATCTTTCTCGACGAGATCGGCGACTTGCCATTCGAGGTCCAGGTCAAGCTGCTGCGCGTGCTCGAGGAGCGGCAAATCGAGCGCCTGGGCAGCCCGAGAGCCGTGAACGTCAACGTCAGGATCATCGCCGCGACGCACCGCAACCTCGAGCAGCGGATTGCTGAAGACGGGTTCCGTCAGGATCTGTACTACCGTCTCAACGTCTTCCCGATCGAGTTGCCGCCCCTGCGCGAGCGGACCGAAGACATCCCCCTGCTGGTGTGGCGCTTCGTCGACGAGTTCTCGAAGTCGTTCGGCAAGCGCATCGACGCGATTTCGCGGGAAAACATGGAGGCGTTGCAGCGCTATCCGTGGCCGGGGAACATCCGCGAGCTGCGCAATGTCGTCGAGCGCGCGATGATCGTGGCCGTTGGCCACAACCTGACCATCGCAATACCCGCGCCGGTGCCGTCCTCACTGAGATGCAGCGTCAGACTGAGGGACGTCGAGAGGGAACACGTCCTCAGCGTCGTCGAATCGTGCGGCTGGCGCATCCGCGGGGTTGACGGAGCGGCCGAGCGGCTCGGGCTGCGGCCCACGACACTGGAAACGCGGATGGCGAAGCTCGGGATCAAGCGGCCGGCGTCGATGTGACCCCGGCGAGGGCTCGTCGGCGCCGTCTACGAGCTCGCGACCGGCCGCGTGCGGTTCCTGCGTGACTGACCGCGTCAGAAGGCTTTCAGTCCTTCGCCCCTGAAGATCGCCAGCGTCCGCTCGACGAGATCGGCCGCCGGCGGCTCTGTCTCCTCGAGCGAATAGGGGAGGCCGAGCCGGTGCCACTTGTACCGCCCCATCTGGTGGAACGGCAGCACGTCCACGCGCTCGACGTTGCCGAGGCCCGCCGCGAACCGCGCCGTCCGGGCGATGTCGTCGGCATCGTCGGTCAATCCGGGCACGAGGACATAGCGGACCCACATCGGCCGCCTGGCGGCACCGAGGCGCCGGGCGAACTCCAGCGTCGGGGCGACGTCCATGCCGGTCAAGCGCTTATGCCGCTCCGGATCCCACGTCTTGAGGTCAAGCATCACCAGATCGATCACGCCGAGCTCGTCGTCTGTGAGCCGGCTGCCGTAGTAGCCGTTGGTGTCGAGCGTCGTGTGGATGCCCATGCCTCGCGCGGCGGTGAAGAGCTTCACGGCAAAGCGATGCTGCATCAGCGGCTCGCCGCCGCTCAGTGTGAAGCCGCCTCCCATGACCTTGAGCCCCTGCCGGTACTTGCGAAGCTCTTCCGTGGCCTTGGCGATGGTGATGGGTATGCCATTGGACATCGTCCAGGTATCGGGGTTGTGGCAGTAGAGGCACCGCCACATGCATCCCGCCGTCCATGCGACGACCCGCACGCCGGGACCGTCCACCGTCGACCCCGTCGTGAACGAATGCAGGAAGCCCATGTCGCCGGTCGCGAGCGCCGTCCGCACGTCGGACTCTGGCACGGTGGCGCCTTGATTGACGCGCAGCTCGAACGGGCTCTTTGCCTCGAGCGCCGGCGGTTCCGCCGCGTTCAGCTCACTCATGGCGAGTTCCATGGAAAGTGCGGTTGATGACGTCCATTTGCTGCTCCCGGGTGAGGCGGACGAAGTTGACCGCGTAGCCGGAGACACGAATGGTCAGGCTCGGATACTTCTCGGGGTGCTCCATCGCGTCGAGGAGCGTGTCGCGGTTGAGCACGTTGACGTTCATGTGATAGCCGGTGCTGCCGAAGAACGCGTCGAGCATGGCCGTGAGGTTGGTGATCCGGTCTTCGGCCACACGCCCGAGCCCGGTCGGCACGAGGCTGGCGGTGAGGGAGATGCCGTCGGCGGCGTCGCGATACGGGATCTTGGCCACCGAGGCCGCGGCGGCGTGAATGCCGTGGCTGTCGCGGCCGTGCATCGGGTTGGCGCCGGGCGCGAACGGCTCGCCGTGCCGCCGGCCGTCGGGCGTGTTGCCGGTTGCCTTGCCGTAGACGACATTGGAGGTGATCGTCAGGATCGACTGGGTGTGGAGCGCATTCCGATAGGTCGGGTGCTTTCTGAGCTTGCTCATGAAGGTCGCGACCAGCCAGGCTGCGAGCTGGTCGACGCGGTTGTCGTTGTTGCCAAAGAACGGAAACGTGCCCTCCGTCTGGTAGTCGGTAATCAACCCCGTCTCGTCGCGAACGACTCGCACCTTCGCGTGCTTGATGGCCGACAGGCTGTCGGCGACTACCGACATGCCGGCCATGCCGAAGGCCATCGTGCGAAGCGGCGCGTAGTCGTGCAGCGCCATCTCGATCCGCTCGTACGCATACTTGTCGTGCATGTAGTGGATGATGTTCATGGCGTTGACGTAGACGCCGGCCAGCCAGTCCATCATCCGCTCGAGCCTGGCGAGCACGTCGTCGAACTCCAGGAACTCACCGGTCACCGGCTCGAACGCCGGCCCGATCTGCTTCCCGCTGATCTCGTCGCGTCCGCCATTGATGGCGTAGAGGAGGCATTTCGCCAGGTTGGCCCTGGCGCCGAAGAACTGCATCTGCTTGCCGACCATCATCGGCGACACGCAGCAGGCGATGGCCCCGTCGTCGCCCCAGGCGCTGCGCATGATCTCGTCGCTTTCGAACTGCAGCGAGCTGGTGTCGATGGCCACCCGCGCGGCAAATCGCCTGAACCCGTCCGGCAGCCGCGGTGAATACCAGATCGTCAGGTTGGGTTCCGGGGCGGGGCCCAGGTTGTAGAGCGTCTGCAGGATGCGGAAGCTCGTCTTCGTCACCAGCGAACGGCCGTCGTCGCCCATGCCGCCGATGGACTCGGTGACCCAGGTCGGGTCGCCGGCGAAGAGGTCGTCGTACTCGGGCGTGCGGAGGAACCGCACGATGCGGAGCTTGATGACGAAGTCGTCGATGATCTCCTGGGCCTGTTCTTCGGTCATCACGCCCGCCGCGAGATCGCGTTCGAAGTACACGTCGAGGAACGTGGTCGTGCGGCCGAGCGACATGGCCGCGCCGTTCTGCTCCTTGACTCCCGCCAGGTAACCGAAGTAGAGCCACTGCACGGCCTCCTTTGCGTTCGAGGCCGGACGGGAGATGTCGAAGCCGTAGGCCGGCGGCCATCTTCTGGAGCTCCTCGAGCGCCCGGAGCTGTTCGCTCAGCTCCTCGCGATCGCGGATGATCTCGTCGGTCGAGGGGAAGGCATCGAGGCTGGCCTTCTCCTGCTGCTTGCGCTCGACGAGGCGCGTCACGCCGTAGAGCGCGACGCGGCGGTAGTCGCCGATGATTCGGCCGCGACCGTAGGCGTCCGGCAGGCCAGTGAGGATGTGAGAGCTCCGGCAGCGCCGCACGTCGGCCGTATAGGCGTCGAAGACCCCTTCGTTGTGGGTCTTCCGGTACTTCGTGAACGCCTCGACGACGTGAGGATCGGGCTCGTAGCCGTACGTCTTCAACGCGGTGGCGATCATCCGGAAGCCGCCGTTGGGCATGATCGCCCGCTTGAGCGGCGCGTCGGTCTGCAGCCCGACGATGATTTCGTTCTCGCGGTCGATATAGCCCGGCGCATGGGCGGTGATGGAGCTTGGAATCTGGGAGACATCGAGCACGCCCTTGCGGCGCTCCTCGACGAAGAGCTCCGTGAGCTTGTTCCAGATCGCCTGGGTTCGCGTCGTCGCCGGCGCGAGAAAGGCATCGTCGCCGTCGTACGGCGTGTAGTTCTGCTGGATGAAGTCCCGGACGTTTATCTCTCGCTGCCAGAGGCCGGTTCGAAATCCCTGCCAGGGCGGCGCGGCTTCCCCGGCTGCCGTCTTTTGCGTTGCGGTCGTGGCCATGAATACTCCCTTAGTGCCCGTCCCAATTGGCTGCGCCGATCAGGTGCGGGCCTCGAGCAATCCCAGCAAGAGCCCCGTGTGCCGGGCGATGATCAGTTCCTCGTTTGTCGGGATCGCCCAGACTGATACGCGGCTGCCGGCGCTGGAGATCAGCGGCTTCTTGGCCCGGTTCGCGTCGGGGTCCAGCTCGATGCCGAGCCAGGCGGACGCCTCGCAGATCCGCCGCCTGATCTCGGCCGAGTTCTCGCCGATGCCGGCGGTGAAGACCAGCGCGTCCAGCCCGCCGAGGACCGCGGTGAGCGCGCCTATCTCCTTGGCGGCGCGGTAGACGAAGTAGTCGACGGCCAGTTGCGCCGCCGGCTCGCTGCTCTCGAGAAGATCGCGCATGTCGTTGCTGGAGCCGGATATGCCGAGCAGCCCCGACTCCTTGTAGAGGATCGTCTCGACCTGCTTCGGGGTGAGCCCGAGGTTCTGAAAGAGATAGAGGACGACGCCTGGATCGAGCGATCCCGGCCGTGTTCCCATGCACAGACCGTCGAGTGCCGTGAAGCCGAGCGTGCTGTCGACGCTCTTGCGGTTTTTCATCGCGCAGAGACTCGCGCCACTGCCGAGGTGAGCGACGATGACGCGCCCGTTGGCGATCGCTGGAGCGACCTGAGGCAGGACCGAGGCGATGTACTGGTACCGACAAGCCGTGGAAGCCGTAGCGCTGCAGGCCGGATGCGCAGAGATGGCGCGGCAGGGGCACGAGCTCGGCGACGGCCGGCTGACCGCGATGGAAGCTCGTGTCGAAGCAGGCGACCTGCGGCACCCCGGGCAGCCGTTCCGAGACCGCGTCAATCGCCGCAAGATTGTGCGGCTGATGGAGCGGCGCGAGCGGTATCAGCGCACGAAGCTCGTCGAGCACCTGCGGGGTGACGACCGTCGGTGCGGCAAAGCGCGGCCCGCCATGAACGACGCGGTGACCGACGCCGAGAACGCGGGCGTCCGTGTACGTAGAGCGGAGCCAGTCGCCAAGCGCGTCCAGCGCCGAGCGGCCGTCGCGCACCACCCCCTTGTCGAGGCTGACGTCGGCAAGCCGCGCGCCCGAGCCGTCCTTCGCCGAAAACCGCGGCGACGTGCCAATCCCTTCGATCTGTCCACGCGCTTCGAGCCGCCACTCAGCCGCCTCGGGCCGGCGATAAATGCAGAACTTCAGGCTCGACGATCCCGCGTTGACGACGACGGTGTAGTCGTCCATGCCAGCCTCCGATTGATTTATACCGTCGCCTGCAGCGTCGCGCGCCGCGCATGCGCGGCCATCATGGCGACGGCGCAGCTCGCGATTCGCGACCGCACGCTGTCGGCTCGGCTGGTCAGGATGATCGGCACGCGCGCGCCGAGCACCAGCCCGGCACTGTCGGCGTTGGCCAGGAACGACAACTGCTTGGCCAGCATGTTTCCGGCCTCGAGGTCGGGCACGAGCAGGATGTCGGGATCGCCCGCGACCTCGGAGACGATGCCCTTTACCCGCGCCGCGTCACGGCTGATGGCGTTGTCGAAGGCAAGCGGGCCGTCGAGCAGCCCGCCCCTGATCTGGCCACGGTCCGCCATCTTGCACAAAGCGGCGGCGTCGATTGTCGCCACCATCTTCGAGTTGATCGTCTCGACTGCGGCGAGGATGGCGACCTTCGGCGTCTTCACGCCGAACGTCACCGCGAGGTCGATGGCGTTCTGGCAGATGTCGGCCTTGTCCTCCAGCGCAGGCGCGATGTTGATTGCCGCGTCGGTGACGATGAGCACCTTGTGATAGGTCGGCACGTCCATGATGAAGACGTGGCTGATGCGCCGCCCGGTGCGCAGCCCCGTCTCTCTGGCGACGACCGCGCCGAGGAGCTCGTCGGTATGCAGGCTCCCTTTCATGAGCAGCTCGGCCTGACCCGTGCGCACGAGCTCGACGGCTTTGGCCGCGGCGGCGTGGCTGTGGGGGACATCGATGATCGGCGTCGCCCCGA
The DNA here is from genome assembly GCA_963806705.1 of Vicinamibacteria bacterium. Taxonomy (GTDB): domain Bacteria; phylum Acidobacteriota; class Vicinamibacteria; order Vicinamibacterales; family JAENWD01; genus JAENWD01. Next base: position 364,090 of record CAWDZE010000015.1, on the reverse strand, counting down.
GCGCGATGCCGCTCTTCTGCGCGATCTCGCTGAATTTTGGCGGCGGAGCCGACCAGCAGCGGCGCGATGAGCCCTTTCGCGCCGGCCTCGATTGCTCCAGCCAGGGCCGTCTCTTCGCAGGGATGCGCGACGGCGGTCGGCACCGGCGTGAGGTTCCGGCACCTCTCCAGCAGTTGTTCGTACTTTCCGGTTCCGGTTTTTCCAGCCATGGTGGTCCTTCGTCGGTTAAGCGACCGCGCGGCGAGCCGCGGGTCCTGTTTCCTTGAGCAAGAACGTGAGAGCGAAGGCCAGGCCCACGCCGTAGAGCAGCGGATGGAACGCCGACTGGTAGTGCCCGAGGTCCATCACCTGCGCGCCACCGCTCGCGCGCGTCAGGCTCGCGCTGAAGACCGGCCCGAGCAGCGCGCTGAACGTGAAGTTGAGGAAGTTGACGACGCCGGTCGCCGTGCCGCTGAACTGCGGCGGGTTGGCTTCCTTGATTACAGTGTACGGCAGCATTGCCGCTCCCGAGACGAACCCGGCGACGATGCCCAGCACGTACGGCGGAAAGACGTCGGTGGGGCCGTACAGGATCCACGCCAGGCTGGCCAGCAGCACGACCGCGCTGACGGCAATCACGGGCTTCCGCCGGCCGATCCGGTCCGAGAGGAAGCCGAGCACGGGACAGCCGATGATCCACCCGAGCGGCACGGTCGACGACCGGATCACGGCTTCAGCATATTCGAGGCCCCTGGCGTCCTGCAGGTAGCGGACGCCCCAGACCATGTCGAAGATCGTCGTCGGGATGAACAGCAGGCCCGCGATCATCCCGCACAGGATCGATTGCGGGTTGCGAAAGACGAGCACCATCGCCCTGCCGGCGCTGGTCAGCCAATCCTCGCGCTGGTTCGACGGCTTCGAGTCGGGCAGGAGGAAGAACAGCACGGCGCTGATCGCGATGCCGGCGATGCCCATGCCGATCCAGAACGTGCTCCAGGCGACACCGGAGCCAATCATCGGCCCGACAACGAACTGCCCGGCGGAGCCGCCCGCCATGCCGAACATCTGCGTCGCGCCGATGAGTGTCGCGGCGCGAGAGGCGGGGAAGTTCGTGGTCGCGATATACGCCGCGCCGACCAGCGCGAACACTCCGCCGGCGCCCTGCAGGAACCGGCCGATGCTGGCGGCCTGACTGTCGCCCGTCGCGAAGAGCAACGCGCCAATGCCGACCGTGGCCGCGCCGATGGGCACGACCTTCCGCGGCCCAAGCCGATCCATCGCCGCTCCCGCGACCAGGCTGAACGGCGAGTAGCCGTAGTAGAAGAGCCCCACCATCGACGCGACAGCCATCGCGCTGATGCCGAAGGCCTCCGACAACTGCGGCATCATCACCGCCGGGGCCGATCGCAGGGTGTACTGGTAGAAGCAGGTACACCGCTGTGATCAGCCACGCGACGGCTGCAGTTTTGGCGGTCGTGCTCATCGAATCCCTTCGCGACAGACTCGACGGCTAGCAGGGCACCACCGAGAAAGGCTGTTCCAATGGCAGCAATGTCCGGGCCGACGCGGGCGCTCGAGCACCACCCACGTAAGTCTTGGAATTGCCGGGACTTCCTGAGACTGCCGGCTCGGAAGGCCAGGTCTGCGGCGCTCCGACCTGCCGGAGGGCCCCCGGCATCCCGGAGACTTCAGCGTTCGGTCGTCTGCCAGGCGGCCACGACGGCATCCACCGTCTGGCCTGTTTCGAGCGGCCCGTGCTCTTTCTCGAACCCGATTCGGCCAAGGGCGTCACGGACCTCGCCGCGGGCGTCGGCGACGCGAAATGCGATCGAACGGGCGCGAAAACTCCTGTGGAGATCGGCGAGGAGCTCCGCGCCGGCGAGATCGATGTTCGGAACCGTGCCGAGCGCAAACACGACGAGCCGTATCGGTTCGGGTCGGCCCTTCAGCATCTCGAAGACGCGCTCGCGGACGAACTCGACGTTGAAGTAGAGCAGGGCCGACTCGCAGCGGATGACGAGCAGGCCAGACTGCGCCGCGGAGTCGGGATGACGTGACCGATCCGCGAACAAGGTCGTGCCAGGAACCCGCGCGAGCTCGACCACGCGCGGCCGCGCGGCCTGGCGAAGCAGTAACACGATCGAGATGGCGGCGCCGAGGAGGACCCCGTTGACCGGCCCGGACCCGAGGACGCCGAGCAGCGCGGCGACTGACACGAAGAACTCCGCGCGGCTGAAGTGCCAGATGTGCCGCAGAGCGGCGAGGTCGACCAGGCTCATGACCGCCGCCAGCACGATTGCGGCCAGCACCGGCTGCGGGAGGTTCCGCAACAGGCCGGAGGCGAACAGCACGACGACGAGCGTGAAGATGGCGGCGACCAGGCCGGAAAGCGGCGTGCGGGCCCCCGAGCTCTCGTTGACGAGAGATTGCGACATCCCGCCACTCACGGGGAATCCCCGGCCGAGCCCGGAAAGCAGGTTGCCGGCGCCGAGCGCCAGGAGCTCCTGGTTGGCATCGAACCGGTTGCCATGTTTCTGGGCGAACATGCGGCCGATGGCAGACGTCTCGACTGCGCCGAGCACGAAACTGGCAAGCGCCAGCGGCAGGAGGCCGTTCAGCTCGTGCCGGGTGACCAGCGGCAACCCGAGCGACGGCAGACCTTGCGGAACCTCCCCGAGCAGGGCGACGCCGGCAGCCTCGAAATTCAACATCCTAGCGGCGGCAATGCCGGAGACGACGACGAGAAACGCGATCGGCCGGTTCTTCAGCCACAGTTTGCCGGCGACGAGCACCGCGAGGGCGGCGCCGCCGACGAGCAGAGAGGTCTGATGCGTGTCGCCCAGGTGGCCGATGAAGTGAGCCGAGCGTTCCCAGAAGTCGCCATGCGCCCCTTTGAACCCAAAGAGCTTTGGCAGTTGAGTGCTCGCCAGGTAGAGCGCCAGCCCGGCTTTGAACCCGACCAGGACGGTCTCCGAGAAGAAACCGATGGCGTTACCGGCGCGAACCAGCCATGCGGCAAAGGCGATTGCCGCGACCATGAGGGCGACGCACGCGGCAAACGCCGCATGGCGCGCAGGGTCGCCGCCGCTCAGCTCGCCGACCGACGCGCCGATGAGGAGCGACAACGCCGACGTGACGGTGACGACCGTGTGGCGCGAGCTGCAGAACAGCCAGAAGACGAGGCCGGCGAAGAGGCAAGCGTAGAGTCCTGCCTCTGGCGCCAGGCCCGCCAGCGACGCGTCGCCGATTCCCGCCGGCAGTAAGTACGCGGCGAGTGTCAGGCCGGCGACCAGATCGGACCGGAGCCACGCGCTTTCGTAGCCTGGCAGCCAGCGGCGGACGGCAAGCGGGTTTTCCACTGGTGCGGGCCCATGGTGACGATCGTCGCCGGCTACGTTCTGCGACGCCGCTTGACGTGCAGCTGTGCGAGCGACCGCGCGAGCGACGCGTTGACAGACGCGACCTCTTCATCCGAGATCTTCTCTTGCAGCCGGGCGGCTGCCCGCTCGCGCGCCTCCTCGACCTTCGCCTCGTCAATCCTGTCGGACGGAATCGCCATGTCGGTCACGATCATCACGCGGTCGGCGGTCACTTCCACCAACCCTTCGCCGACGGCGAGATATCGCTCCTGACCATCGGTGGCGATAATCACCTCGCCCGGCACGAGCTGCGTGATCAGGCGCAGGTGGTGCGGGTAGACGCCCATCTCGCCCTCAATCGCCGGCAGCGTGACCATATGCACGTCCTCTGAGAAGACCGTGGCCTGGGGCGTGACGATTTCCAGTCGAAGAGTGTCAGGCATGACGTGGTGTCCGGGGGCTGGCCCTCGGCCCTAGCTTGCGATTTCCTCGATTCCACCCTTCATGTAGAAGTTGCCCTCGGGCACATTGTCGTGCTTCCCGTCGAGGATCTCCTTGAAGCCGCGTACCGTGTCTGCGACCGGCACCTGCCGGCCCTCGCGCCCGGTGAAGACCTGCGCCGAGCTGAACGGCTGGCTGAGGAAGCGCTGAATCTTCCGCGCGCGGTACACGGTCAGCTTGTCCTCCGGCGACAGCTCGTCCATCCCCAGGATCGCGATGATGTCCTGCAAATCCTTGAAGCGCTGCAGCACGCGCTGGACGCGGCGCGCGACATCGTAGTGCTCCTGGCCGACGATCTCGGGCGCCAGCGCCCGCGACGTCGACGCCAGCGGATCGACGGCCGGGTAGATGCCGAGCTCAGCGATCGATCGCTCGAGGACGATGGTCGCGTCGAGGTGCGCGAAGGTGGTCGCCGGCGCGGGATCGGTGAGGTCGTCGGCCGGCACGTACACGGCCTGGAACGACGTGATCGAGCCCTTCTTCGTCGACGTGATGCGCTCCTGCAGCACGCCCATCTCCGCGGCGAGCGTCGGCTGGTACCCGACGGCACTCGCGGTGCGGCCAAGCAGCGCCGACACCTCGGAGCCCGCCTGGGAGAAGCGGAAGATGTTGTCGATGAAGAGCAGCACGTCCTGCCCGCGCTCGTCGCGGAAGTACTCGGTAATGGCGAGCCCGCTCAGCGCCACCCGCAGGCGGGCGCCCGGCGGCTCGTTCATCTGCCCGTAGATCAAGGCGATCTTGGATGCGCCCAGATCGTTCTGGTTGATGACCCCCGCCTGCGACATCTCCTGGTAGAGGTCGTTGCCTTCGCGCGTGCGCTCGCCCACCCCGGCAAACACCGACACTCCGCCATGGAGCTTGGCGATGTTGTTGATCAGCTCCATGATGACGACGGTCTTGCCGACGCCGGCGCCGCCAAACGCTCCGACTTTGCCGCCCTTGAGGAAAGGGCACACCAGGTCGATGACCTTGATGCCCGTGGAGAGCACCTGCGGCGACGTCGATTGATCGACCAGCGGCGGCGGCGGGCGATGGATGGGGTAGCGCTTTTCGGCGTGTACGGGACCGCGCTCGTCGACCGGGCGCCCGGTGACGTCGAAGACGCGTCCCATGACGCCGTCGCCAACCGGAACCGTGATTGGCCCGCCGGTGTCGACGACGTCGAAGCCGCGCCTGATTCCTTCGGTGCCGGACATCGAGATGGTCCGCACCCACCGGTTGCCGAGGTGCTGCTGCACTTCGAGCGTCAGCGAGACCGGCTCGTTCTCCACGCGGTAGTCGACCGTCAGCGCGTTGTAGATCGGCGGCAGCGCCGCGGGAAACTCGACGTCGACCACCGCACCAACGACTTGTACGACTTTTCCGGTATTCATGAGGGCATCCCGTAGTTGTGGCGTTCGCGCCCAGGTGGCGTCAATCCGCCTGGCCGCCGGCGATCTCGAGCAGTTCCTTGGTGATGTTGCCCTGACGGAGCTTGTTGTATTCGAGCGTCAGCTCCTTGATGAGGCTCTCGGCGCTGTCGCTGGCGTTCTTCATCGACACCATGCGCGCGCTCTGCTCGCTCGCCTTGGCGTTGAGCAGCGCGTAATAGAGATAGATGTTCAAGTACCGTCCCAGCAGGTAGGCGAGGACCTCTTCCGCGCTGGGCTCGAACACCGTCTCTGCCGTGTCCGCCTGCAGTGCCTCTTCGGGGTCGGCGCCGACGACGCGCAGCCCCTTGATTTCGCCGATCGGGAGAAATTCGATCGCCACCGGCTCCTGCGTCAGCGTGTTGACGAAGCGGGTGGTCACGAGCACAACCTGGTCGACCTTTCCGCCGAGGAAAAGATCGCGAGCAAAGGCCGCGATCGCCCTCGCCTCGGCGTACGTCGGCGAGTCCCCGTACGCGAACTCGGCCACGAGCGTGCGGCCGCTGCGGCTGACGAATTGGGCCGCCTTCCGCCCGGCGGTGATGAAGACCGTCGATTCGACCGGATACTGTGAGGCGACGCGAAAGACGTTGGTGTTGAGCGCCCCGCACAGACCTTTGTCGCCGGCGACCAGAATCACCGCGCGGCGCCGGACCTCGCGCACTTCGAGCAGCGGGTGCCGAAAATCGACCGTCCTGGTCGTCGCCATCCGCTGGATCCGGTAGAGGAGGCGGGCAAACCCGGCCGACGCGGTCGCCGCATCCTGCGCCTTGCGCATCTTCGAGGCCGCCACCATCTGCATGGCTTTCGTGATCTGCGCTGTGCCGCTGATCGACCTGATGCGCCGTCGGAGCTCGCGGGGAGAGGCCATGACTCGGGTTTCAGCCTGCTGGAGCTATTTCTTCCACGTCTGCTTGAACTGGTCGGCGGCGGCCTTCAGCTCGCCGGTCAGCTCCGGGCTCAACGCCTTCTCGGTGGCAATCTTCGCCAGCAGCGCGACCTTCTGTGTCGTCAGGAAGTCGGTCCATGCTGCCTGGAACTCCTTGACCCGCTCGACCGGCACGTCGTCGAGGTAGCCGTTCTGTACCGCCCAGATCACGCCCACCTGCACTTCGACGGTAATCGGGCTGTACTGCGGCTGCTTGAAGAGCTCGACGATCCGCTTGCCGCGGTCGATCTTGCCCTGGGTTGCGGCGTCGAGCTCGGAGCCGAACTGGGCGAAGGCGGCGAGCTCGCGGAACTGGGCGAGGTCGCCCTTGAGCTGCCCGGCAACCTGCTTCATCGCTTTCAACTGCGCCGCCGATCCGACGCGTGAGACCGAGATGCCGACCGAGATCGCTGGTCGCACACCCTGATAGAAGAGGTCGGTTTCCAGGAAGATCTGCCCGTCGGTAATGGAGATCACGTTGGTCGGGATATACGCCGACACGTCGCCGGCCTGCGTCTCGATGATCGGCAGGGCAGTCAGCGAGCCGTTGCCGTACTGCTCGCCGACGCGTGCGGCCCGCTCGAGCAGCCGGCTGTGGAGGTAGAAGACGTCGCCGGGGTACGCCTCGCGGCCGGACGGACGTTTCAGCACCAGCGAGACCTGCCGGTACGCGACCGCGTGCTTCGAGAGGTCGTCGTAGACGATCAGCGCGTCCATGCCGTTGTCCATGAACCACTCGCCGATCGCCGCTCCGGCAAACGGCGCGAGGTACTGGCTCGTCGCAGAGTCCGACGCTCCCGCCGTGACGATGATGCTGTAGGGCATCGCGCCTTCGCTTTCGAGCACCGCCACGATCCGCGCGACCGTCGATTGCTTCTGGCCGATGGCGACGTAGATGCAGTAGAGCGGGCGGTACGACGTGTCGCCGGCGGCTTCGGCCGCCTGGTTGAGTCGCGCCTGGCTGATGATCGTGTCGAGGCAGATGGTCGTCTTGCCGGTCGAGCGGTCGCCGATGATGAGCTCACGCTGCCCCCGGCCAATGGGGATCATCGCGTCGATCGGCATGATCCCGGTCTGCACCGGCTGGCCGATGGACTTGCGGCGGATGACGCCCGGAGCGACCTTCTCGACCGGATAGGCGACGCTGCTCGGGATCGGGCCCTTGCCGTCGAGCGGTTCGCCAAGGGTATCGACGACGCGGCCGAGCAGTCCCTTGCCGACTGGCACCTGCAGCAGCTTGCCGGTCGCCTTGACCTCGCCGCCTTCTTCGAGTTTGGTGTAGTCGCCGAGAATGATGACGCCGACCTCGGTCTCGTCGAGGTTCAGCGCCATGCCGATGATGCCCTGACCGAAGTCGAGCATCTCGTTCAGCATTACGTCGCCGAGCCCCTCGACTCGTGCCACGCCGTCACCGACCTCGCGGATGACCCCAACGGTCTGCTTGGCCGCTGCGGCCTTAGCCCCGGCGATGTGTGCTTCGAGTTCCTGGACCAGGTCGGCCATGGTGTTCCTTCCTCACTCTCACAAACCGGCGTCGATCGCGGCCAGCCTGGCACGGACGCTGCCGTCATATACGTCGCTGCCGACGCGGATCCGCATGCCGCCGATGAGCGCGGGATTCTCGCTGAACGACGTCTCCAACTCCGGTCCGTACCGTCGCGCCAGGTCCGACAGCAGCTCGTTGCGCAGGTCGTCGGGCAGAGGAGCCGCGCTTTCGACGACCGCCCGATGCTCTTCGCGATTGAGTCGCACCATCCGCTGAAAGTCACCGAGCACCGCCAGAGACCCGCGGTGCCTCGGACCGGACCACGCGCTCGGCGACCTGTCGAACTCGCGAAGGATCCAGCTTTCCGTTCACGACACACAGTCGGAAGAGCTGGCGGGCGGTCCGTCGGGCCTTACGGGTGATCTTCATCGCTCACCTCAGCTGCCGGGCTGTTTCTTCCGCCAGCCGGCGATGGTCGTCCGGCGTCAGCATTTTTCCAGTGACCGTTGCCGTAGTCTGGACGACGAGGCGCCCGACTTCGCGACGCAGTTCCGCCAGCATGCGGGCGCGATCGCGATCGGTCGCCTCACGCGCCCTGACCAGCACCTGTTCGGCCGAGGCGATGGCCTTCCGCGTCTCCTCGGCCTCGACGCGCGCCGCCGCGGCGCGAGCCTCCTCGATCATGTGCTTGCCCTCCTCGCCGGCCCGCGCCAGGATGGCGTGGCGGTCCGCCTCGATACGCGCCAGTTCGGCCTTGATTTTCTCGGCGTTGGCGAGGCCGTCGGCGATTTGTTGCCGCCGGGCCTGCAGGATCTTCAGGATCGGCGCGTAGGCGAGCCAATACAGCACGGCACAGACGATGCCGAAGCTGATGATCTGCGCCAGGAGGTGCGGCCAGTCGACGCCGAAGGTTCTGGCGATCTGCTCGATCTGGCTGCCGCCGTCGGCCGCGGTTTGGAGAGCTAAGGCAAACATGTTCGTGCACTCAACTGGTTACCGACAGGTCCCGCGACGCCGCTCGGGCATCGACGCGTTCAGCCAACCAGGAACAGGGCATAGAACACGATCGCCTCGGCGAAGGCGATCGCAAGGATCGACTGCACCATGATCTTGGTGGATGCGCCAGGATTGCGCCCGACGGCAATTGACGCACCCTGCCCGATTAGTCCAACGCCGATCGCCGCGCCCAGGGCCGCCAGGCCGACGTGCAAGCTTCCGGTCATCGTCTTTTGTCCTTTCTGCGTCTAGTCGCGGCCTCCACCATCAGGTGGAAGCGCCGTGGTCCGCCGCCGGTTCCTCATGGTGTTGACAAATCAGCAGCGTGAAGACGGCGGTCAACAGCATGAAGACCATCGCCTGGACGAGCCCGACCAGCAGCTCCATGAAATAGAACGGGATCGGCAGCAGCCATCCGAGGCCCGGCACGAGCGTCGCCATCGCCTCGAGCATGTTCTCGCCCGCGAAGACGTTGCCGTAGAGCCGAAAGCTGAGTGAGACCGGCCGGAAGAGGATCGACACGATCTCCAGGCATCCAGCCGCGAAGAACACGACGATCATGAGCAGCTTCATCACGCCGGCCGTGTCGCCCTTCGGCGCGAAGAGCTCCGTGGCGACGCCGCGCACGCCGACTTCCTGGAGCGCCCAGACGATCCAGCACGCGAAGAAGAAGAGCGCCATCGCCAGCGTCATGTTGAGATCGGCGTTGGCGCCGCGGAGGAGCGGCTGCTCGACGATGAAACCGTCCGCCGTGTGGTGACCCCAGCCGATGGTGCCGACTCCCGGAATCAGCCCGACCCAGTTGGCGGCCAGGATGAAGATGAAGATCGTGCCGAAAAACCAGAACGTCCGCTGCACCAGGTGCGGACCGATGATGCTTTCGAGCAGCCCGTAGAGGCTTTCGATCAGCCACTCGAGAAAGTTCTGCGCGCCGCCCGGGACCTGGGCCATCCGCCGGGTCGCCATCTGCGCGAAGACGATCAGGCCGGCGGCGACGATCCACGTCACGACCATCGAGTTCGTGATGGGAAACCCGAAGGGCCTGGCGATCTCGACCGCACTTTGCGGAAGGCCGTGCTCCACCGGCGCGGCGAGCGCGAAGAGGATGACGTCGGCGGCGCCCATTCCGCTGGCTCGTGAGCACGGTTCATGCCAGCACGCCGGCCTCAGCTGCCGGACAGCAGCGCCGATTCGTTTCAGTCGATCGGCGGCCGGGCCCGCGGCGGCCGCACCGAGCCGTGCCCGCGCCTCCTCCGGCATTCCGGATGTTCTCCGCGATGCCGGAGGAATTCTGGCGGTCCCGCCGCGCGGTCCCTCAAGAACACCGTGCTCTTGTCCCGAAGATCGCCGGCTGAGGCGTAGGTGAAGCTGGTACAGCTGCTGCAGTCTTGCACCCGTCCGGCCTCTTGGCGCCGGGGAGGAAGCCATGATGTTTCGACAGGCAGCGAGGATGTGTGGGCTGGCGCTGGCAGTGTGGACGAGCACCGCCCTGGCCGCCCAGGCACAGTCCGAGACGTTCACCGCGACGGCCACTGTCAAGACCGCCGGCGGCGCCTCCGCGACTTCGCCGATCACGATTGTCGTCGACCGCAAGATGCCGCAGGCCGAAGTCGATCGTTACCTGGCGATCTTCAACAAGGACGGGGCGGCCGCGCTGCGCAAAGCCCTCGCCGGCGCCCCCGCCACCGGTTCGGTGCGGCTGGCCGGCGGTCCGGCGACGCCCACCAGGCTGACGCTCGAACGGCCGACCGACCAGGGTCGGCTGCTGACGATTGTCACCGACGAGCCCGTGGCGTTTCTGGGTGCCGGCGTTCCAGGCGCGAAGCCGCGTGAGGGCTATGACTTCGCCATCATCGATCTCGCACTTGACAAGGCAGGCAGCGGCAGCGGCACGTTCGCGCCCGCGGCAAAGGTGACGGCCTTGCGCGGTGCGTTCGCGGTGGACGACTACAGCGGCGAGATCCTGAACCTGACGGGTGTCAGCCGCAAATGACGGTTGGCATGGCCGCCATGGCGACCGCGCAGCCGGCCGTGAAGCGGCCGTTGCGCGGCGTCGGAACGCTGATCGTCGATGCTTTGGCTGGTAAGGAACAAACCGGTGCTACAGGGTGCGACCATGGTGCGGCTGACCGTGACACTGAAGAGCTCCGCACGCGGTGCGCGGGATCTGGTTGAGGCGTTTCGCTTCCTCGGGGTCGGCACGCGTCTCGATTCCGGGTGTCAGGGATGCTCGGTCTGGGCCGAGCCTGACGAGACCGTTCACTACCTCGAGGAATGGAAGACGGAGTCCGACATGCGCCGGCGGGTGCAGTCGGAGGCCTTCACATCGGTCCTGGCGCTCATCGAGTCCGTGCGGGAGCCTCCAGAGGTGCAGTTCGACTTCGTCTCCACGACCCGTGGCCTCGATTACATCGAGGAAGTACGGCAGCTGCGGCGGCACGATCCGCTGCACTGACCGGCGGACCGGATCCTCTGAGACTGATTGCCGAGAAAGGCAGACGCGATGAAACGCGCGAAGTACGAAAAGACTCTCCGGAAGCTCCAGGTCCGGCTGTGCTATCTGCAGCGGTGGGTCAAGGAAAAGGGACTGCGAGTGGTGGTCGTTTTCGAGGGTCGCGATGGCGCCGGCAAGGGCGGCACCATCCGCGCCATCACCGAACGCCTGAGTCCGCGGGTGTTCAGGGTCGTCGCGCTGCCGGCGCCCTCCGATCGCGAGAAGAGCCAGATCTACATCCAGCGCTACCTTCAGCACTTTCCGGCCGCCGGCGAAGTCGTGATCTTCGACCGGAGCTGGTACAACCGCGCCGGCGTCGAGTACGTCATGGGCTTCTGCTCGGACGAGCAACACAAGCGCTTCCTCGAGGTGTGCCCGCAGATCGAGCGGTTTCTCGTCGACGGGGGCATCATCCTGATCAAGCTGTGGCTCGAGGTCAGCAACGACGAGCAGAAGAAGCGCTTCGAGGCGCGCATCGACGACCCGGTGCGCCAATGGAAGCTGAGCCCGATGGATCTGCCCTCGCGCACCCGCTGGTACGACTATTCGCGCGCCCGCGACCGGATGCTGCAGAAGACCGACACGCGCGTCGCGCCATGGCACATCGTGCGATCCGATGACAAGCGGGCGGCGCGTCTCAACACCATCGAGCACCTGCTGTCGCGGATTCCGTACAAAAAGCTCTCTCAGGACAAAGTGAAGCTGCCCAACCGTTCAACCAAGGGCGCCTACGACGACGAGAAGTCGATTGCAAACCGACGTTTCGTGCGCGAGCGCTATTGACCCTGCGACCATGAATCGCCTCCTTGCTACCTGTATTGCCGTTGGCGCCCTTCTCGTCACCTGGACGTCGATGCTCCCGGTGCCGTCGTTGGCGCTGGCAGGACGGAGCGAGTCGCAGGCCGCAAAGCCGTCGGCCGCGCCCGCCCCCAAGCCTGACGAGCTCGATCGGCTCCTCGCGCCCATCGCCCTGTATCCGGATGCGCTGCTGGCGCAGATGCTGGTATGTGCGACCAAGCCGGCAAGGGTCGCCGCGCTCGACGAGTGGCTGGCGGCGAATCCGACGCTCAAGGGCAGCGCGCTGCAGGAGGCAGCCACAAAGTCCGGGTTCGACCCCAGCTTTGCGGCGATCGTCATCTTTCCCGACGTCGTCAAGGGAATGGCGTCGCAGATCGAGTTGACGACGCGCCTGGGGGAGGCGTTTACGGCAGACCGCTCGGCGGTTTTTGCCAGCATCCAGCGCCTGCGCAACAAGGCCAGCCAGGCGGGCAAGCTGAAGAGCACCCCGCAGCAGGACGTCGAGAAGAAGACGACGTCGAGCGGCGAGCAGGTGATTGTCATCGAGCCGTCGAACCCGCAAGTCGTCTACGTGCCGCAATACAACCCGCAGACGGTCTACACGTCGTCATCGACGGTGGTGGTGCAGGAGGACGACGACACGGCCGAGGCCGTGGCGGCGGGCCTGATTGGCTTCACGGCCGGCATCGCCCTCGGCGCCGCCATGGACAACGACTACTACTACGGTCCGTACGGGTGGCGCGGCGGCGGCTACATGTACAACGACGCATGGGACGATTATGAAGACTTCCGCGAGGACTCGCGCGAAGACTGGCAGGACCACCGCGAGGACATGCTCGACGAGGCCGGAGATCGCCGCGAAGACATCGCCGATGAGCGCGGCGACCGCGCGTCCAGCACTCAGCAGCAGCGCACCGAACGTCAGCAGACCGCGCAGCAGCAGCGGACGGAGCGGCAGGCGAGCCCCGAGGCCCAGGCCCAGCGCGAGCAGCGCCAGGCCCAGGCAGGAACGACGGCATCCCAGGCCCGCAGCAGCGGCGGCGGAAGTCCCGAATCGCGCGGCTACAGCAGCGGCGACAAGGCCGAGCGCCAGCGCAGCGGCAGCGGTTCGGACGCATTTTCCGGTTACTCGAGCGGCAAGTCCGAGCGCGCCGCCAGCTCGCGCGGTCAACGCAGCCGCAGCAGCTCGCGCGGCGGGGGAGGAGGGCGCCGGCGATGAGCACTCACGCTCGAACTCGTGCCCGCGCCTCCGCCGGTCTCGTGTGCGCGGCGGCCATCGCCGCGACCCTGGCGTGCCAGGTGGCGTCGCCCGTCCCGGAGCAGCGAACCTTCGCGTCGCCGGAGGACGCCGTGAAGTCGCTCATCCAGGTGGCCAGGGACGGGAAGATCGAGGAGCTCATGAAGCTGCTCGGCCCGGATGCGCAGCCCCTGGTCGACGTCTCCGATAAAAAGATGGCGCAGCAGAACCGCGAAGTCTTCGTCGTCGCGGCCGCGGAAGGGTGGCGGCTGACTGACAACGGCGCGAACGGCCGCGTGCTGGTCGTCGGCTACGAATCGTGGCCCTTTCCCTTCCCGCTCGTGGCGGATGCGGGGCGGTGGCGGTTCGACACAGCGGCTGGCGTCGAGGAGGTGCTGGCTCGCCGCATCGGCCGCAATGAGTTGGCGGCCATTCGCGCGTGCCGCACCTACGTCTACGCACAGAGGGTGTACGCCAGTCGAGGGCACGATGGCAAGCCGAAGGGCCTGTACGCGACCGCGCTGAGGAGCGATCCCGGCCGGCATAACGGGCTGTACTGGCCGGCCGCCCGCGGAGAACCGCGCAGCCCGTTGGGAGACCTGATCGCGGACGCCGCCGACGGCAAGTCGTCGTTTCGCGGGTATCGCTTCAAGGCCCTGGCGCCGCGGGAACCCAACGGCTTCGCACTGGCGGCCTGGCCCGCGACCTACGACGGCACCGGTGTCATGACGTTTGTCGTCAGCCAGGACGGCGTCGTTCGCGAAAAGGATCTGGGCTCGGACACTGCCCAGGTGGCTGGCACGATGACGGCGTACAACCCCGACGCCACGTGGAACAGCGTGAAGTGAAGCGCGAGCGTGTCCTCGATCCTGTCGCGCGCATGTCCGAAGTGCTCTTCGGACTGATCATGGCCCTGACGTTCACGACCACGCTCGAGCTGACGGCTGGCCGCGACGACGTCAGGACGCTGCTGGTGGGAGTGATCGGCTGCAACATCGCGTGGGGGCTGGTCGATGCCGTGATGTTCCTGATCTCGTCGCTCACGGAACGCGGCCACGGATTCCTCACGATTCGCGCCGTGCGCGCCGCGGCAGAGCAGGAGGAGGCGCACAGCGTGATCGCCGGTGCCATTTCGCCGATCCTGGCTGGCATCCTGACCCGAGACGACATCGATCGCGTGCGGCAGCGCTTGAAGGCGATGCCCGACATCGATCCGCCGGCCTTGACGCGCGATGACTGGCTGGGGGCACTGGCGGTGTTCCTGCTGGTCGTGGTGTCGACGTGTCCCGTCGTCCTGCCATTCGTGCTCGTCACCGATGTGCCGGTGGCACTTCGCCTGTCAAACGCGGTGGCCATCCTGATGATGTTTGGCGTCGGCTACACTTTGGCGCGCCACGCCGGGTTCAGCCCGTGGTGGACCGGCCTGAGTCTGGTCGCTCTCGGCGCGGGACTCGTGGTGATCACGATTGCGCTCGGCGGCTAGATGGGCCAGTCTCAGAAGCTGTAGGCGAGGTAGACCATCCCGTAGGCGAAGTTCTTGGTGCGTCCGGTCGCCTGCTGGACCGCCTTGCCGGGATCGGCGTAGGCGAGCACCGTGCTGATCGTGAAGTTGGCGTTGAGCTTCCAGTCGACGTAGGCGTCAACCTCCGATGCGACGTCAGTGGCCGTCACCTCCGGGCCCACCGCCTCGGGCCGGTCGAGGCCGAACTTGAAGAACATGAGCCCGCCGCCGATGGCGTCGTTGGGCGTCAGGTGTGCGCGGATTTGGTGCGACTTCAGGTTCGAGTTCGACAGGAAGTACTCGCCGGCAATCTCACCCTGCCACCAGGTGCCCCAGTCGTAGAACCCGAGGAACAACGGATCGAAGGCTTCGTTGGCGGCGGTTACCGGGTCGTCGCCCTCGAAGAACGCGTAGCGGTAGGACAGCTTCGGCTTCCAGGTGACGTCGCTGAGCTCGTACGCACTTTGCAACGTCCAGGCGTCCGAGTCGAGTGCCACGCCGTTGCGCTCGGCGGCGTACTCGAATTCGAATGAGAGATCAGGCGCGCTCGACAACGGGGCCGTGTAGGCGCGCAGGTTGAAGACATTCAAGCCGTCGCGGCCGGGCTGTCAGCTCCCGGTGCGCGAACCACTTCATGTAGGTGGCGCCGAGCGTCGTGGTCTCGCCGATACCGTACTCGTAGTTCGTGCCCCAGAGCCGGCTGCCGCTGTCGCTTTCATCGAGCTCGTCCCGGTCCAGATAGAAGAGCTCGATCGTGTGCGGGCCAGGCTTCACGCGGCCGATGGCGGCGAATTCGAAGGCCTTGCGGGCGTTGGTCCAGTAGCCGCCTCGGCTGCCGCCCTCCGACGCGCCATCGAACAGCAGGAATCCGTGTCCAAGCCGGTACTGCGCGCGGCCGATCGTGAAGTCCACGGCGTTGTCGCCGATCGTCATCGACTTGCCGGATCGCCATCCGACATAGAGATCTTCGGGCCCGAACGACGAGACGTCCTCGCCGTAAAGGTCCGGAATGGACCCATATGTGCGCTCGCCGACGACGCTGACCTTTCCGTAGACCTCGCTGGTCGAGGCGAATGTGTATGCCGCCGAGAGCGCCGGCTTGACGTAGCCCTCGAACCACTGGTCGCTCAGGTTCTCCTCGACGCCCGGGTCCTTCGGGTTGTCGTAGAGCGAATTGGCAAAGCCGAACGTCCCCCATCCGGCGTCGAAGTTGAACGTCCACGTGATGCGGGAGGGAAGTCCGGTAGGCCGCTCGTCCGCCTTCTCCTGCGGTGCCGGCGCGGTCTCCTGAGCCGAAGCAGGGGTCGACGCGATCCCGATCGAGACGATGAAGAGTGCGCTCACGACCGGGCGAGGCATGGAGCGCGTGAAGCTATTTCTGTGGTTCCTGCGCTTCGCTGGTGCCATCGGCGGGTGGGACAGGGCGAGATTCGAAGCTGCCGCCGAGCGCCAGGTGCAGGTTGACGCGCTGCACGCGCTGCTCGGCCTGGACGCGGATGAGCGCCGCGCTCGTGGTATTCAGGGCCAGTTGCCGCTCGTTTACGAAGCGCAGATCGGTGCTGCCGACTTTGAACTGCGTCTGGACGATCTCGAGGGCGCGCTGGCTGTGCGACAGCGTCTCGGCGAGGATCGTCTGGCGATCGCGGGCGGCGAACTCCGCCGCCAGCGCGCTTTCGACTTCGCTGAACGCACGCAGGCCGACCGAGGCGTAGGCGGCGACAGCCTGCCGCTGCTCGGCGGTGCGGATCTCCACCTGTCTTTTCAGCGCGCCGCCCTTGTAGATCGGCGCGAGCAGGTTGGCGCCGACGTTCCAGACAGGGTTGTCGCTGTCTTTGAGCACGAACAGTTCGCTCGTGATGGCGCTCACGCCGGTGGTCAAGGTAATCGTCGGCAGCCGCGCCGCCTTCGCCTCGCCGACGCGATTGAAGGCGGCGGCGACGCGCCGCTCGGCCGCGACGACATCGGGACGGCGCTCGAGGAGCTCCGACGGCAGTCCTCCCGGAACGCTGTCCGGCTGCGCCGGCAGGCGCGGGGCGACGATGAGCGCCGCGGCCGGATAGCGGCCGAGCAGGATCTCCAGGGCCCTGACCGCCTGCTCACGCGCCAGTTCGACCTGCCGGAGCGTGTCGCGATAGGCCCCGACGTTGGCGCGCGCCACCTCGATGTCCTGGTCGTTGCCGACGCCGACGCGCGACCGGGTTTCGGCCAGTCGCACGAGCTCTTCTCCGCGTTCGACGGTCTGCCGCGCCAGCTCCGCCTGGAGGCCGGCTTCGGTGGCCAGGAACCAGCTGCGAGCGACGAGCGCGGCAAGCGACTGCCGCGCGTACTCGAAGTCTGACTGGGCCGACGCCGCATCGGCTGCCGCCGCGGCCCGGCCGTATCGAACGCGTCCCCAGAGATCGAGTTCCCAGGCCACGGTGAGGACGCTCCCTTGCAGCCCCGAGCCGTCCCCGGACATCTTGCCGCCGCCGCGCGCGAGCAGGTCGACTGACGGATAGAGCTTTGCGCCCGCCAGCCTCGCATAGAGCAGCGCCTGCTCGACACGTGATGCGGCGACGCTCAGGTCGGTGTTGTAGGCGATGGCCTCTTCGACGAGCGCGCTCAGCTGCTGGTCGTTGAACGTCATCAGCCAGTTGTCCGCCACCATGCCTGCGATGCCGCCAGGTGCGGTCCACTGACCGGGAAGGGTGACTCGTGGCAGCGCTTCCTCTTTGAGCGTTGACGCGTCTGGCGGGTCCTTCAGCGCGCATCCGGCGGCTAACGTAAGCGCCGCGGCCACGAGTACGGCTGAACGCCGTGTCGCGTGACGCGAGCCGTGTTCAAAGAGCCGGCGGTGCATCACAGGCTCCTCAATGACCGACGCTGATGCTGTGCTTGATGATGATGTAGTCGAGATACGACGACACCCGCAGCAGCACCTTGCGGATGATGTGCACGAGCGCGAGGTGCTCGGTGTAGATCGCCGACGACCCGCGTGCGCCGGCGGCAAGAAACAGCGGGCTGTCCTCCTTGCCGACGACGAGCTTGACCGGGAACTGGCCCGGCGGCGGGGTGAAAGCGGTGCGCGGCAGGTTGCCCGACGCGTCGACCTGCCCCTGCGACTGCGCCCAGATGATCGAGTCGACGTGCGCCTTTATGATGCGGCCCGGGTAGGTGTCGAGGGTAATCTCGGCCTCGTTGCCGGCCACCACCTGGTGCAGCTCGTTCTGGTTGAAGAGCGCAAAGATCTGATACTCGTCGTCGACAAACGTCATCACTTCGTTGAACGGCATGCCGGCGACGAAGAAGCCGGGCCTCAGCATGACGTTGACCATCGTGCCGTTGCCGGGCGCAAGTACCGTCGTCTGCGACAGATCCCAGCGGGCGTTCTCGAGCTGCGCCCGCGTCGTCTCGAACTGCGCCTCCGACGCTTTCACCTGCGCCTCTGCGGTCGAAACCTGCGCCTTCACCTGGGCGACCGACGCCAGCTCGCCCTTGACCCGGCCGGCGAGCTTCTCGCGAACCTCTTGTTCGGCCGCGCGCGCTGCCGCCAGCTGCGCGGTGAGCTCGCCGACGTTGGTCTGCGCCTGCTCGAGATCGAAGCGGGAGCCGGCGCCGGCCGCCACGAGCTCGGTGTTCTGCTTGACCCGCATCCGTGCCAGCTCGAGCGATGCGGAAAGCGAGCCGACCTGTCCCGTGGCCTGGTTCAACTGCTCGTCCAACTGGCGCTCGCCGGACTGCGCGTCAGCCAGTCGCGCCCGCGTTTCCTCCAGCCGCTGCTGATCGGCGCCCACCCGCGCCTGGTCCGACGCCAGCTTCGCTTCGAGCGACAGCACTTCATTCTGATAGGGCGTCGGATCGATGCGGAAGAGGACGTCGCCTTTCTTCACCGGCCGGTTGTTCTCGACGGGCACCTCGATCACGCGCCCCCTGACCTGCGAGACGACCGGCACGACGTATTTCACGACGCGGACGTCGCTCGTCGTCGGCGCGAAGATGTTGAGGAGGAGCAGCAGGATGGCAATCATCACCACCGGGAAGATCGCGACGCCGACCTTCCACGGCGTCGTCCAAGGCAGGAGCTTCAGCTTGATGAAGATCAGCCAGACGAAGAATGAGTAAATGCCGAGGAGGATGATTTCCATTTACTGGTGCCGTCCCCCGAGTTTCACTTCCAGGGCGTCCAGCTCGGCACGGAGGACCTTCAGGTCCGCATCGGGTATGCCGCGCGCCTCGAGCCGGGCCAGGCGTTGCTGGAGAGCACCTGCCTCGCCCGCCTCGCCGGCGTAGGGCTCATCTCCATGTTCGAGCTTGTCGGTGCCGTAGGCCATTTTGTACATGACCGGCTTCGAGTACGCCCAGATCCACGCCAGTGGCCACAGCAGCCCGCCGAAGACCAGCGAGAGCAGGCACAGGGTCCGGATGGCCTCGAACTGGGGATGGTGCCGCTTGTGCGCGATCTTCTCGGGAAGGACGTGCACCATCCAGAAGAGCACGATCAGCACGACCGGCACGAGGAAGATCACAACGAGCGCGATGATCGTCGCCAGCGTGTCTTCGGCCTCCGGCGAGAGAAGCGAGGCATGCGCGTCCCCGGGGAACGCCAGAAAGAGCGCCACCGCGAGGAAGGCCGCCTGGCGCGCCGACACGCGGTTGGCGCGGCGGCGGTCAGAGGTCAATCCCGGCGGAGCGGTCGACGGACTCGTGTGGTCGGTCATCGCAGTCACAAGATACACGAAGCAGCCGTCATGACATGCCCGGTGTGCGACGCACGGTTAGCCCTCCAGACATGAACGCCACGCGGCTACGTCTTCACTTTCGGTGGGTAGTTCTTGAAGATCTTCTTCACCGCGTTGTTGATGCTCTTGTCGCGCTTCTCGGGCTTGGCCTGCGTGTCCACTTCCTTGACCCCCATGCCGCGCCAGGCAAGCTGTCCCTTCTTCGCATCTGCCAGGTCCACGACAAGCGTGCCGATAAGGATGTCTCGCACCTGGGTCGTGGTCGTCCCGCCGCCCCAACCGCCGCCCCACCCCCAGCCGTAGGCGCCGTAACCGCCGCCGACCGGAGCTGTAGGTCGAGATGTCCTTCTCCTTGTCGAATGCGACGTGATACACCACGTACAAATCGGGGTTCGAGTCGACCCGAGTGAGGCCCTTGGCGGCGAGCTCCGCCTCCAGCGCCGCGACGATGCGGTCGTCGATCAGCTCCTGGCCAACCTTGGTGCCCTCTTTGTGCGAGTAGGTCTTGAAGCTGGCGAAGGGCGCGGTCTTGTCGAAGTCGTAGCTGACCTTCTGGGCGATGGCGGCGGCCGGTACGAAGAGCGCGATGAGTGCTGCGGTAACAAGCCGTTTCTGCATGCTGCTGTCCTTTCCAAATTGGTCCGGGCTGAGCTCCGGGCACGATCACGGGTGCAAATGTCGAGCCTCCCGGCCATGCGGCCGACCGGTCGCTGGCCGTGGACTCCTGGCCTCGCCGCCACGCATCGTCCGGCATTCCGGAGGCTGCTCCGGCCTGACGGAGGCATTGGTCACACCTCTGGCGGACCCGTTCGCCCGGACACGACTTCTTTGACGTTGGCGGCGTCAAACAAGTCGTGCGGCTGTCGGCACAGTCCCTGCTCTGCACCCTGCATGCCGATTGACCTCACGCAAGGCGGCGGCGACCGTGTTTTCGAGCTGGAGATACGCGGTATCCTTGCCAAGGCCGACCTCGATCGTGTGCAGGCGCGGCTGGTCGACGAAATCGAGCGGGACGGGCCCGTGCGGATGCTGTTCGTCCTCGACCAGTTCGACGGGTGGGCACCGCACGATAACTGGCACGACCTGACGTTCTACGTGAAGTACGGCGCCCTCATCGAGCGTATTGCAATCATCGGTGACGAGAAGTGGCGAGACCAAGCCCTGATGTTTGCGGCGGCCGACCTTCGCCGCGCGCCAGTGGAGTTCTTTCCCGAGGCGCCGGGGGCGAAGGACCGCGCGCTTCAGTGGTTGACCGCGTGAGAGGAACTACGATGACCCTGGCGAAGCGTCGATCTCCGGTAGTGGCCATGATGGCCGCGTGTGGCCTTCTTTCCCAGACGGTGGTCCCCGCGTCGATCCTGGCCAGCCAGGCCGCCGGAAACCCGCCACCACGTCCAGCAAAGCGGCTGCGCCGTCGACGCCGGCCACCGCCGCCCCTGCGACGACGGTCCCGATCGACGGCGGCTGGCCGCGGCTCTACGACCTGCCGAGCGGCGGCACGATACTCGTCTACCAGCCGCAAGTGGCGAGCTGGGACCGGCAGGCGCACCTTGTCGCCTTCAGCGCCGTGTCACAACGGGCCAAAGCCGGCGACAAGCCGGCCATCGGCACCATCAAGCTCGAGGCTGACACGAGTGTCTCGACGAGCGAGCGCCTCGTGAACTTTCAGAAGATGAAGATCGTCGAAGCCAACTTCCAGACGCTGTCGAAGGAGCAGATTCGCGAGGTGGCCGCCGAGATCGAGAAGGCGATCCCCGATGACGAGCGCGTCATTGCGCTCGACCGCGTGCTGGCCAATGTGGACAAGAGCCAGGTCGTCCCCAAGAACATCGAGGGCATCAAATCAGACCCGCCGACCATTTTCTTCAGCAAGGTACCGGCGGTCATCGTCAACCTCGACGGCGAGCCAATCTGGAGCCCGATCAAGGAGAACGATTTGAAGTTCGCCGTGAACACGAACTGGGATCTGTTCCAGTACGGTCCGACGGGCACCTTGTATCTCCGCAACAACGACAGTTGGCTCAAGGCTGCCGACGTGAAGGGCCCGTGGGCTCCGGCCGGAACGCTGCCGACGAGCTTCGGTAAGCTTCCGGCGGAAGACAACTGGAAGGACGTGAAGGCGAACCTGCCAGGGAAGGCGGTCCCGGCGTCGGCGGTACCGAAGGTCTTCGTCAGCCTGCAGCCATCCGAGTTGATTCTCCTCACCGGCGCGCCGGCCTATCGACCGGTGCTGGGCACGGGCCTGCAGTGGATCAGCAACACCGAAAGCGATCTCTTCCGCATGGGGACAGGCGGCGCCGTCTACTACCTGGTCGCCGGCCGCTGGTTTTCGGCGCCAGACTTCACCGGCCCCTGGACGTTTGCGACCCCTTCACTGCCGGCAGACTTCAAGAAGATTCCACTCGAGCACGAACGCTCGCGTGTGCTGGCGTCGGTGCCGGGCACCGACCAGGCTATCGAGGCGGTGCTGCTCGCGCAAATCCCGCAGACCGCGCGCGTGAACAAGAAGGAGCTCAAAGCGCCCGACGTGGATTTCCAGGGCGACCCGCAGTTTGCGCCGATCGAAAAGACGACGGTGCAGCGGGCGGTGAACACTGACAAGGACGTCTTCAAGGTCGGCGATCTCTATTACATGTGCCATCAGGGCGTGTGGTTCGTCGGCAAGACCGCGTCTGGTGTGTGGGAGGTTGCCGAATCCGTGCCGCAGCAGATCTACGAGATTCCAGTCAGCTCTCCGGCGCACCATGTCACCTACGTGACGGTCGAAGAAGACGATGACGACGACTGGGTGGTGTATGCGGCGGCGGCCGGCTACACGGGAATGATGGTTGCGTATGGCTGCACGATGTGGGGCTCGGGCTGGTACTACCCGCCATATTGGGGATACGGCGCCTACTATCCTTACTACTATCCTCACTTTCCGACCTACGGATACTCGGCCTGGTACAACCCGCGGACCGGCGCCTACGGCCGCAGCGCCGGTGTCTACGGTCCCTACGGTGGAGCAGGAGTCGGCGCGCGCTACAACCCGCGCACGGGCACCTACGCCAGGGGCGCGGCTGCCTATGGCCCGTACGGCGCCCGGGGCGTGGCGCAGGCCTACAACCCGCGCACCGGCACCTACGCGCAGACTCGGCAGGGCTCTAATGTCTATGGCAGCTGGGGCTCGACCTCCGTGCAGCGCGGCGACGATTGGGCAAAGACCAATCGCTACACCAACCGCCAGACCGGCACGACGACGAGAACGATCAGGACCGACGAAGGCGGAGCCGTAACGCGCAAGGGCGCCGACGGCGGCCGCGTCGCCGTCGGTGACGGCGGCAACATCTACGCCGGCAAGGACGGCAACGCCTACCGCCGGCAGGACGGCACGTGGCAGAAGGTACGAGAGCGGCAACTGGTCGAACACCGACCGGCAGCCGACGAGACGGCACGGCCAACCGATCGATCCGCGAGCGGTGATCGGCCCGCCACGACAGACCGCGGCACCACCGATCGTGGCACGGTGGATCAATTGAACCGCGACTCCGCCGCCCGTCGCGAGGGTACCCAGCGGACCGGCGACTACGGCACCTACAAGAGTGGCGGCGGCGGCACTCGCAGCACGGGCAGCTATCGCGGCGGCGGCGGCGGCGGGCGCGGCGGTGGCGGGCGCGGCGGCGGCGGCCGGCGGTAAGAGCGCTTACCGCAGGTCTCACACTACACAGGCCTCGCCGGCCCCAGCCGGCGAGGCCATCCCTGCACATTCGGGCATTGCGGTAGACTCTTCGGCGGACCGCGAACCGTGGCGGTCCCCACCGCCTTGCGGGCACCGGCCGCTCGGGCGGACCTGTCCGCTGCCGACTTCATGCTGTTCAGCGAAGGAACACGCCTCGGTCCATACCAGATCACCGCGCCGATAGGGGCCGGTGGCATGGGCGAGGTCTACAAGGCCCACGACTCCCGGCTCGAGCGCATCGTCGCCATCAAGGTGCTGGCCGCGACCTGGGCAGGCGACGAGCAGGCCCAGCAGCGCTTCACGCGCGAGGCCCGCGCCATCGCGGCACTCAGCCATCCCCGCATCTGCCCGCTTTTCGACATCGGCCATCACGACGGCGTCGACTTCCTGGTGATGGAGTACCTCGAAGGCGAGACGCTGTCCGACCGGCTGGCCAATGGCCCGTTGCCAGTTGACCTGGCGATCCGGTACGCCAGGGAGATCGGCGAGGCGCTGGCGGCCGCACACGCCTCCGGCATCGTGCACCGCGACCTGAAGCCCGGCAACGTCATGCTGACCAAGTCCGGCGCCAAGCTCCTGGACTTCGGCCTGGCAAAACTCCGGCCGAAGAGCGCGATCAGCGAGGTGGCCGACGCCGATACGCGGCAGCCCATCACCGACACCGGGGCGATGCCGGGCACGCTGCAGTACATGGCGCCGGAGCAGCTGGAGGGCCGCGAGGCCGACGCACGGAGCGACATCTTTGCCTATGGCGCGGTGGTGTACGAGATGCTCACCGGCCATCGTGCGTTCGAGGGGCGATCGCAGGCTGCGCTCATCGCGGCGATCCTTCACACGGATCCGAAGGACCCCTCGACCGTGGTGCCGTCGCTGACGCTGGCCGTCGACCAGTTCCTGCGCACATGCCTTCGCAAGAACCCGGATGAGCGCTGGCATTCAGCCCACGACATGCTGATCGCGCTGCGGTGGCTCGCGCAGGAGGGCCTGGCCACTAGACGCGGGGCAGTCTCGCACGGGCGTGGAGGCCGTGCCGGGTGGTTTGCCGCCCTGGCCGTCGCGCTCGTCTCCCTGTCGGCGGGTCTCTTTTTCCTGCGGTCGGCCCCCTCGGCAACGCCGGCGCCGCGCGCGCGGTTCGACGTCGCGCTGCCCGAGCAGCTCGGCTTCGACTGGCCCGACTGGCCAAACGTCTCGCCTGACGGCCAGCACCTGGTGTTCACCGCGCGGCTCCAGGGCACGCGCCAGCTGTGGATGCGGGCACTCGACGGCGTGGTGCGGCCGCTGGCCGGCACGGAAGGCGCTGCCTTTCCGTTCTGGTCACCGGACAGTCGCACGGTGGCGTTCTTCGCTGGAGGCCGACTGAAGAAGGTCGACGTCGCTGGCGGGCCGGTGACGACGCTGGCCGACGCCTTCAGCGTGGGTCGCGGGGCGTGGAGCGCCGGGACGATCCTCTTCGCGCCTCGCGTGAACGGACCGATTCACGCCGTGCCCGATGGCGGCGGCACTTCGCGCGCCGTCACCACGCTCGACGATGCGAAGGGCGAGACCGGCCACCAGTTCCCGCGTTTCATGCCCGACCGGCGCCACTTTCTCTTCACCGCGGCGGGACGGCAATCCGGTGTGTATCTCGCGTCCCTGGACCAGGGGAGCGTCAAGCCGGTGTTGCGAAGCTTCACCGCCACGGCCTTCGTGCCGCCCGGTTACCTGCTCTTCAACCGCCAACGGACCTTGATGGCGCAGCCCTTTGACGCGGCGGCTGGCGAAGTGCGGGGCAACGCTGTCTCGATTGCCGATCCGGTGGCGGGCGGCGCCTTCTCTGCCTCCGACGCCGGCACGCTGGTGTACCGGCCCGGGGGCGGCAGTCAGAACAACCTGGTGTGGTTCGGGCGCGACGGCCGGCGCACGGGCACGGTGGGCGAGCCGGCCCATTACCAGCAAATCGTGCTGTCCCCGAGCGGCCGGCGCGCCGCGGCGCAGCGCGTCGATACCGACACCGGCAACGCCGACCTCTGGGTGGTGGACCTCGAGACCGCCATCGCGTCCCGGATGACGCTGGACCCTGCGATGGACGGCGATCCGGTGTGGGCACCAGACGAGCGCAGCCTCGCCTTCACGTCGTTCCGCGGCGGGCCGGGCACGATCTGGCTCTGGGACTTCGTTTCCGGTCGCGAGTCGCTGCTCTTCGACCTGACCGCCTCGCAAACCACAGAACCCTCACTCCTGCCAGACGAAGACGCGCCCCCCTCGCTGGCGCCCGCGCGGATTCCGGAAGGCATCGCCGTCGACGACTGGACCCGGGATGGGGAGTCCCTGGTCGTCAGGACACTCGGGCGGGCGCTGTTCAAGGTGCCGATGAAAGGCGAGCGCACCGCGCAGATGCTCGCCGACACGCCGTTTGTCGAAGACCAGTCGCAGGTCTCCACCGACGGACACTGGATCGCGTTCAACTCCGACGAGTCCGGCCGTTGGGAGGTGTACGTCGCGCGTTTTCCCGCCATGACCGACCGGCGTCAGGTTTCGATTGCCGGCGGGATGCAGCCGCGATGGCGCCGTGACGGCCGGGAACTGTTCTACTTGTCACTCGACGGCGTCGTGATGGCCGCAGACATCAGCGACACCGGCCCCCGCGGTGGGCTCGCCGCCGGCGCGCCGCGCACGCTGTTTCAGACCCACCTGAGCCCCTCGCCCAACGTCCCCCAGTACGACGTGACGGCTGATGGGACGCGCTTTCTGGTCCTCGAGCCCGCGCGTTCGGGCGGCGAGCCGGTGACCTTCCTGCTGAACTGGATGGCCGGCCTGAAAGAGTAACGGTGTTGCCGGGGAGCCAGCGCTACCAGACCGTATATCCGCCGTCGATCACGTACGCCGCACCGGTGACGTAGCTCGAGGCGGGGCTCGCGAGGAAGACCGCAAGCGGACCAATCTCTTCAGGTTCGCCCGCGCGGCCCATCGGCACGTTCCGCACGAAGGCCTCGATGACGTCCGGCCGCCGCTCGTTCCACTCGCGGTTGATGTCGGTCATGAACAGGCCCGGGCAGATCGCGTTCACAGTGATCCCGTGAGGCGCCCAGTCCGCGGCGGCGCAGCGCGTGAAGTGCAGCACGGCCGCCTTGGCCGTCTCGTAGTCGCGCCCGCCAATTCCGCGGTTGGCGATGAGGGCGCTGATCGACGCGATGTTGATGATGCGGCCGCCGCGGCCGCGCGCAAGCATGGCCTCGCCGATCAGCTTCGTGCCAAGGAAGCAGCTCGTGAGGTTCAGGTCGATGGATCGCTGCCAGAGGTCGAGCGGCTCGGCCTCGATCGCCACGCTCACCTCACGGTTGCCCACGTTGTTGATCAGGATGTCGATCGGGCCCATGTCGGCCAGCACCCGCTCGCACGCGGCCTGACACTCCGCCGGCACGCTCATGTCAGAGGCCACCGTCCAGGCCTGGCGGCCGCGTGACCGGATCTCCGCAGCCGTTGACTCGAGCGTCTCCGCGGTGCGGCCGGTGATGACGATGTCGGCGCCGGCGTCGGCGAGCGCCAGGGCCATGACACGGCCAAGGCCACGGCTCGCGCCCGTCACGAGTGCCCGCTTGCCATCGACGCGAAACTTGTCGAGCACGCTCATCGAATTCACCTCACTGCGGGCGATGGCCGGCTTCGAGTATCTCGGCGATCGCGACCGGGCGTTTCTCCGAGAGCGACGTCAGCGTCGCTTCGATCATCGCGGTCACCATCAGGCCGTCGGCGCCGGTTACTTCCGGCGTTGTCCCGCCGGCCACGCAGTCGGCGAAGTAGCGGATGGGTTCGTACTGGTATCCCCAGACCTTGCCGTACCGCGTCACCGACTCGGACGAGAACGGCGTGTGGTACCGATCGGTGAACGCCCACAGCGACGGCTCGTTCCTGATCTCGAGGCCGCCTTTCTCGCCGTAGAGCGACAGCCGGTTGTCGACGACGTTGCTGTAGCTGTCGGGCAGGATCCACGAGCTTTCGAACGTGCAGAAGGCGCCGCCTTCGAACTCGATCATCGCCTGGATGGCGTCCCAGCACGGGAGGCCACGTCCTTGAAGGACGCCGCGATAGCCCTTGGCCATGACTTCGATCGGGTTGCGACCGAACAGCCAGCGCACGACGTCCATCGTGTGTGGGAAGAGGAACCACTCGGGCCCGGAGTGGCCGCTCCACGTGAGCATCTCGGTCGGCACGTAGATGGTGTCGCTCAGCCGGGCGTAGGCCATCACCGGCGCGCCGAGTTCGCCGCGGTCCACGTAGCTCTTCGCGCCCATGAAGAGCGGGTGCCATCGGGCGTGAAAATCCACCATCAGGTGCCGCCCCGCCTGCGCGGCGGCCTCGACCATCGCGAGCCCGTCGGCGACGGTGGTCGCCAGGGGCTTTTCGACCATCACGTGCTTGCCTGCGCCCAGCATCGCGACGACGGGCTCGCGGTGCAGGTGGTCCGGCGTCGCGATGGTGACCGCCTCGACATCGCTTGCCGCTACGTCGTCCAGGCTCGTCGTCCACGCGCAGCCGAACCGCTCGCCGGCGCGCCGCGCCCTGGCCTGGTCGCGATCGCAGATGACGGCTACGGAGCACGCAGGGTGTGTGGTCAGCGCGAGCGCGTGGTTGGTGCCCCAGATTCCGGCACCGATGATGCCGACGCGGATGGTCTTGTCAGCCATGTCGAGCCGCCATTGTAAACGGGCGCCAGCTCGACCGTTCCCGCCTATAATCGCCGCCACATGACACTCACAGCGGGCGCCCGGCTGGGCCACTACGAAATCATCGAAGCCGCCGGGTCCGGCGGCATGGGCGAAGTCTATCGGGCCAGGGACGTGCGCCTGGATCGCGACGTCGCCGTCAAGACCATCAAGGGGCCCTTCACCGAGCGGTTCGAGCGCGAGGCCCGCGCGATCTCATCGCTGAACCACCCCAACATCTGCACGCTCCACGACGTCGGCGAACACGACGGCAGCGGCTACCTGGTGATGGAGTACATCGAGGGCAAGCGCGATTGCCGGGCCGATGCCGGTGGAGCAGGCCTGCGCCTACGGCGTCCAGATCTGCGAGGCGCTCCACGCCGCGCACAGGAAGGGCATCGTCCACCGCGACCTGAAGCCGGCCAACATCCTGCTCACGAAGCAGGGCGTCAAGCTCCTCGACTTCGGCCTGGCCAAGCTCAGCGCGTCGGGCAACTCGGGGGCGGTGTCAGGCCCGCAGGCGTCGATGGGCGAGCAGGCCACGGTCGCCGCCCTCACCGGCGCGCACACCGTCGTCGGCACGCCGCAGTACATGGCGCCCGAGCAGATCGAGGCGCGCGAGGTGGACGCGCGGACGGACATCTTTGCCTTCGGCTGCGTGCTCTACGAGTTGATCACCGGGCATCGCGCGTTTGATGGCAAGACCTCGTCGAGCGTGATGGCCGCGGTGCTGGCGACCAAGCCGCGCCCGATCGACGAGCTGGTGCCGCTCACGCCGCCGGCGCTTGAGCGCATCGTGTCGCGCTGCCTGGCCAAGGATCCGGAAGACCGGTGGCAGTCGGCGCGCGACGTGGCTGCCGAACTGCAGTGGGTCTCGCAAGGCGGATCGAAGGTCGGACTCCCCGCAGTCGTCACCGTGCGACGCCGGACGCGCGAGGGGCTCGCGTGGGCGGCGTGTGGAGTGGCGGCTCTCATGGCCATCGGGTTCTCAATCGCGTGGATGCGGCGCGCCCCTGAGCCACCGCCCGTGGTGAGGTTCCCGTTGATCTCGCCGCCAGGGGTGCAGAATCCCAGCCCGCCCGTCATGTCGCCCGACGGCCGCCACATCGCGTTTGCCGCCGACGGCGATGGCAAGCGCCTGATCTGGGTCCGCTCGCTCGACTCACTCGAGGCGCGGCCGCTCACCGGCACTGACGGCGTCCTGCGGCCGTTCTGGTCGCCCGACAGCCGCTTCCTCGCGTTCATGGCCGGGGGAAAGCTGAAGAAGGTGGACATCGCCGGCGGACCGCCACAGACGATCTGCGATGCCCAGTACGGCGCCGACGGCAGCTGGAGTCAGGAGGGCGTGATTCTGTTCGACGGGCGCTCCGCGGATCCGCTCTGGCGGGTGCCTGCGGCGGGTGGTGTCCGGCAGCCGTTTGTGTTCGAGGACGGCAAGCCGGAGGGGACGCCCGGCACCGGTTGGCCGGAGTTCCTGCCAGACGGCAAGCACTTCCTCTATACGCTGGGCGGCGGCACCGATATGACGCTGATGGTGGGCTCCCTGGACTCGAAGGTCAGCAAGCTGCTCTTCAAGACCACGTCCAAGGTGCAGTACGCCGAGCCCGGGTACCTGCTGTTCGTCCGCGAACAGACGCTGGTGGCGCAGCGGTTCGATATCGGCTCGCTCAGCGTGGAAGGCGAGCCGGTGCCGCTCGGCGAAGGCCTTGGCGCCGGCGATCTGGGCCTGGCCTCGTTCTCGGTCTCCCGTAACGGCGTGCTGGTCTTCCGGGCGGGCGAGCTGACCGGCACGCGGCTCGTGTGGCAGGATCGCAGCGGGAAAGAGACGCCCGTCCTCGACGCCCCGGCTGACTATCGCGACACGTCGCTGTCTCCCGACGGCACCAAACTCACCTACGACGTGGCCGACAGCGGAAGTGCCCGAGCCGACATCTGGATTCGCGACCTGGCGCGCGGCGTGTCGTCGCGCTTCACTTTTGACGCGACAGCCGATGTGGCCCCGCAATGGTCGCCAGAAGGGCGCAGGATTGTCTACACGTCACGCGCCAAGGGAGCCGGAGACCTGTACGTCAAAGACGCTGCCGGTACGCGGGAGCCTGAACCGCTGCTGGTGTCTGCGGACGAGAAGTACGTCTCGGACTGGTCCCGCGACGGCCGGTACATCCTGTTCACCAGCCGAGGCCAGAACGACAGGTCGTGGGACACATTGGCGCTGCCGCTGGACGGCGACAAGAAGCCGATCGCTGTCGCCACTACGAAGTTCGCCGAGCTGTGGGCCACCCTCTCGCCCGACGGCACGTACGTCGCCTACCAGTCGAACGAGTCAGGTCGGCACGAGATCTACGTGCACGAGTTCCCCGAGGCGCGGAACAAATGGCAAGTGTCCACCGAGGGCGGGACCGAGCCGTTCTGGCGCGGTGACGGCCGCGAGTTGTTCTACCGGGCAGGCACGGCGCTGATGGCCGTGCCGGTGCAAGCCGGCGCTGCGTTCACGATCGGCACGCCGGTGCGGCTGTTCCAGACGCGGTTTGCGGCGGTGACGGCCCGGGGGCACTACCGGCCGACGCCTGATGGCCAGCGGTTCCTCGTGCTGGCCCCGCTGGCGCGCGAGACGGAGCAGCCGGCGGTGGTCGTGCTGAACTGGCCGGGGACGTTGAAGAACTGAACCAGGTCTTGCCGGTAACGCCCGCCGATAAGTAGCATGCGACAGAAGGACGCATTCATGACCAATCCGACCCGTCGCGACGTTCTGAAGCTTGGCGGCGCTGCGGCTGCCGCAGCGGTGCTGGCCCCGCTGGCGCACCTCCGGGCGGCTGCGTGGAAGAAGGTCCCCATCGGCACGCAGCTCTGGTGCGTGCGCAAGCAGCTGGCGACCGACATCCCAGGAACCCTGAACGCGCTCGGCGCGATGGGCTACGAGGCGGTCGAGCTGGAAAACGCATTCGGCAAGTCCGGCGCGGAATGGCGGACGCATCTGGACGCCGCCAAGCTCAAGGCCTGTGGCTTCCACCATCGCCTCAGCGAGCTGCAGGGCGACAAACTCGCCGCCAGCGTCGAGTTCAACCAGGCCATTGGGAATCGCAACCTGATCATCCGCTCGCTCGCGCCGCCGGTGTACACGTCGGCCGACCTGCTCAAGAAGACCGCCGACGAGGTCAACGAGGTCGCCGAAAAGCTGAAGACGCACAAGATGCGCGTCGGGTACCACAACCACACCACGGACTTCAATCGCATCGACGGCGAATACTGGTGGAACCGCTTTGCCGACCAGACCTCGAAGGACGTCATCTTGCAGTTCGACACCGGCAACGCATCCGAGATGGAAGGCGTGACGCCCCAGGCGCTCATCCAGCGCAACGCGGGACGGACGATCTCGATGCACGTGAAGCCCTTCTCCAGGAAGGACCCGAACGCATATCTCGGGAAAGATGAACTCGACTGGCCGGCCATCATGACCGCGGCCGAGGCCGCTGGCGGCATCGAGTGGTACATCATCGAGTACGAGCGCGAAGGCGTGCCGCCGCTCGAGTCGCTGAAGGCGAACCTCGAGCTGTTCAAGAAGCTCCGCGCTTGAGGGATGCGGACCGCTACGGACACTCGGCGTTGTTCGGCACGCAGAGCACGCACTTCGGTTTGTTGTTCACGATCTCGATCTCGCAACACCTCTGCCCGGTGGGACACTGGCCTTCAGAGGGCTGCGGCTGAGGAAAGTTAAACGTCGTCAACTCGCCCAGTTCCTGTTCGATCTGGTTCATCGGGCTGAACACAAAGGAGCTGTTGTCCTTCGGGCCGCCCCACAGGATCCCGGACAGAAGTGTCGTGGAGCCCATCCACCTGAATACAGGCGAACCGCTGTCCCCATTGTCCTTCATCTTGTGCGTGTGGCCGGGAATTCGATTGACACGGAACTGACACAAGAGCGTGATGTCGGTGTCGGTGACGTGCGTGTTCTGGCACGTGCCATTGACGCGGCCATAGGTCCAGCCGGTGGTGCGACCAATCTTGTCGAGCTCGCTGCCGTCGACCCAGGCCGAAATCTCCCCGACGATGGCCAACCGCGGGTTGGTGCTGCTGATTTCCAGGGAACCGGTGTTCCAGCCTGTCGTACGCGCGATGGCGCTGCCCCGCGCAATCGAATAGTCGACAAACGCGCTATCGCTGAAACGGCAGCGTCGGCCGACTGGACAGAGGCCACCGGTGAAAAACCCCGGGTCGGCAATTTCATCGCCCACTTTGTTGCCCTCGGTCCACCACGGATCGTTGGGCTGGTGGAAATCGGTGCCCTCGCTGCCGCCGCGCGTCTTTGTACAGTGCGAATTGGTGACAAAGCCGGCCACGCCCGCGCGGATCGCGTTGAACCCCATCGTGCAGAGGCTGTAGGAAAAGACGCCCGTATCGGATTCGACCTGAACGCCGCCGGGCATCGGCCGAACTTTGCTCCTGAGCGTGGCCTGAAAGTAGACGGGCTGGGTCTCTTCGATAAGGACGGCCTCGGCCGGCACGCCGCTCTCCTTGACGGCCGCCTCGATTCGTTCTCGAGGCGTACCCGGGACAATGCCTATCTTCAACCGGTTGTTTCGCTCGTCAAGGTCGGTGAATACGACGCCGTTGGTTCCGACCGCGCTTTCGACCTTGCTGCGCCACGATGCGAGCTGCAGGATGTCGTAGTTGCCCTTGACGATGGTGATTCTGAGAGGAGTTGGAGTCGCCTGCTCCTGGCCCTGCGGCGAGCGGCGAGGCGCCAGCTGCATGAGAATGTCATCGCCAAGGACCTGCCGCAGCGCTTTGTCTACCTGGCCCCTCCGCGCCTCTGCCGCTGCGGCACTGAGAGGCGTGGGGCCTTCGACCATATAGACGTTCAGGTCGCCCTTCTCGTCGACGTACATTCCGCCAAAGCCGGGAAGCACCCGGGCGACTTCGATGAGCTTTTCGTCGAGGGCAACGCCGGCCGGACTCGAAGGCGGCTGAGGCGGCGCCTGTGTGTACCCGAGCAGCACGCTGACGGACACGACCGAGAGCAGTGAGATGTTCATGGTCAAGGCCTGTGAACCTTGTCCGAGCAGCGGAGGCGAGCTAGGGCTTCAACCGATACGGCATGACCATGTCCTTGTGCGTCGGGACATAGATCACTTCTTCCACGCTGCGTGTCCGCCTGAAGACCGGAAATGCTCCGTACTCGCCGATGCGCTGGAACGCCGACTCCTCGAATGGAACCGGATGGCCGGCGCTGATCCACTTCTGCTGCCCGTAGCGTATCCAGACGCCGTCATTGCTTTCCGGCTTCCGCAACGTCGCCATCGACGAGGGTGGCCGTGGCACGGCTGTGGCGGCGGCCGCGGCCCCACTG
Organism: Vicinamibacteria bacterium; assembly: GCA_963806705.1. Taxonomy (GTDB): domain Bacteria; phylum Acidobacteriota; class Vicinamibacteria; order Vicinamibacterales; family JAENWD01; genus JAENWD01. Next base: position 330,937 of record CAWDZE010000015.1, on the reverse strand, counting down.
GCTTCATCGCCGCCTGCGGGCTGCCGCTCCAGCGGGACTCTGACCGTTGGCAGATTCATCGTGACGACTGGCGGAAACGGTGTCAGTGGCGCGGGACCGGGCGACGCATACCACGCCCAGCCCCACAGCGGGATTCCGCCACCAAGCTGGCGGAGCAGCGCCGCGTGACTGGGCTTGTAGGGATCCAGCTTGCGGAGTTCGGCTATGGGTGTTTGCGACACGAGTGTGACCCCATAGTCCCGGAGCAGCGCGGCGTCACTGGGCTTGTAGGGATCCAGACCGTACGGATGCTGTTCGGGCGGAGGCTCCTGGCCGGAGGCGGGAACCACGGCAAACAGGGTAGCGGCTATGACCAGTGCAGTGAGACGCATGGCAAGCCCTCGGGGTCAAGGCCCACTGGGGATAGCTCACTTATACACCCCTCTTCGGGATGAGCGCGCCTTGCTTTCTGTCGAGTTAGGGGGCGAGGTCGCGGTAGCAGTCGCGCCAGGTGAAGCATTCGACTTCACCTGGCGCTTCGGATGACACGCCTCAGTTCGCGTTGATCGTGCCGCCGGAGGTTCCGGCGAGTCTGTCGTTGTAGCCGCCGTCGTAGGCGATGGCCTCGACGAAATCGAGCCGCGACGCCCCGGCCACTTTCTTCCGGAACCGCAGGCGCAGCACGTCGCCGGAACCGGCCTTCCAGCCGTCGGCAGAGGCTGCGTCCACCCGGATCTTCACCTGGTTGGCGCTGGAGTTGGTCACCTTGTAGTCTCCGACCAGCCAGTCGCCCCGCTTGAAGCTCACCGCCTCAACCTTGCTCGGGTCGTAGCTGATCGTCGCCCTCACGTACGCCAGCAAGTCGGGGCCGAAGTCGTTGGCCCTGAGTGTCACAAACAGGTCGTCGCCCTCGGTTCCAGCGTATTCGAGCGAGTACGACCGGGCACCGTGAACGCCGTCGGAGGTGAAGGTGATGGCGTCGCCGGCCGGTGGGGGGACAGGCGCCGGTGTCGGATCGGGCGCTGGCGCAGGCGTGGGATCCGGCGTCGGCGTGGGTGCCGGTGCCGGTGCCGGCGCGGGAGCGGGCGCAGGCTTGGGCGCCGGTGCGGGATCCGAGGTCGGGGCCGGAGCGGGCGCGGGTGGAGGCGTTGGGCCCGTCGGCGACTTGTGGTCGCCGCACGCGATTGTCACAACCAGCAGGGCCATCGGGACGACGAGAGAGGTGATCTTCTTCATGGCTCGAGTCCTTGTTCCAAGGTTGGACTGGCCAGGCCGCGGAATTGCGACGCCGCCCAGATCCGAGTTGCGTTCGATCGGATGGGCGCAAAGCGGAGGCAAAACCGCTCACGGTCTCACGCAAGGCGGTTTACCGCCCGGCGGGAGCGAGGGTTAAGAGAGGATCACGGCTGACGGAGGCCCATCTTTTGGAGGATGGCTTGAAAACGTGGTTCGTCCCGTAGGAACTCCAACGAGGGATCGACCGCGACGAAAAACAGCAACGGCTCGCGACGGCGGAAGGATTCTTCGAGCCAACCTAGCGCGCCGGCACGATCGCCGGCGCCCGCGTAGAGAACGGCGATCGTCTGGGCGTAGTTCTGTGGGCGCATTTCCAGGCTCTTGACCTCGCGGGCGACCTCACGCGGTGTTCCGCATCGGCCCAGAAGGTACGCGACGACATAGTCTTCGTCCGTGACGCCGGACCCCACACGCAGCGTCGCTCGCGGGGCGAGTGTGTCTCGCGCTCCCCGGCAATCGCCGCGTAGCGCCAACAGGAAGCTGGCAAAGTAGGTGTGACTCAAATCGTCAGGCGCCACCTCGGACAGCCGGCGAACCGCCTCGGCAGCCTTCTCCCACCTGCGGCCCGCAACGTGAACAAAAAACATCAGCTTGTGCACGGTCGCGGAGAGCGGGTCCAACTCCTGTGCCACGCGAGCCTCACGGTCAGCCTCCTCGTGGCGACCGATATAGGAGAGAAGCATCGCGAGATTTTCACGGTTGTCCGCAAAGTTCGGATCCAGACGGAGCGCCTCGCGGAATGACCGTTCCGCGGCGGCCCACTCCCACTCCTGGAGGAAAACGAATCCCAGCGCGGAATGCGCGGATGCCAGATGGGGGTCCAGCGCGAGCGCCTTGAAGAGCGCGGTTCTTGCCTTTGCGCGCAACGCCTGCCTGTCGGCCAGCGCGCCGAATGATTGAAAGGCATAGCATTGGCCAAGCGCCGAATGGCCATCGGCATAGTCTGGCGCGGCCGACACGACGCTCTGAAAGTGATCAAGCGAGCGTTGCAGGTTTGCCGGATAGTCGAGCCAGCGCCGTTGCCAGTAGTACCTTCCGCGCAAATACGCCGCAAGGACGTCCGGGCTGAGTTGCGCGTGGCGTTCCGTCGCGGCGAATGCCTGGGGAAGGATCTGCAGCTCCAGTGAATCTGCCACGTGAGCGCCGATTTCCGCCTGTACGGAAAACACGTCGCTGAACTTGCGTTCAAACGTTTCCGCCCACACGTGCGCCTGGTCGCTGACGTGGATCAGCTGCGCGGTCACCCGCACGCGCTCGCCGGCCTGGCGAACGCTCCCTTCCAGGACGGTACTGCACACCAAGCTCTTTGCCGATCGCCGCAATCGACTTGGTCGTGGCTTTGTACTGCATGGTCGAAGTGCGCGCGATCACGCCCAGGCGATCGGGTCGCAATCGACCAAGTCGCGAAATGATCTCCTCGTGAAGGCCATCGATGAAGTATTCCTGCTCCACTCGCCCGGTGAGATTCTCCAGAGGAAGCGCCGCCAGCATGACCCTGCCCGCCTGGGCGTTCGCCTCTTTTCTGTCAAAAACACGGAAGTAAGCGACTGTCAGCACTGCCGCCAGGACAGCAAGGAACATCAGCGTCATCGCAGGGCGGTGCCGGCGGACAAGCCTGAAAGCGCGACCACCTGATTGAGAACGCGCTGTCACGGGTAGGTGCTCGATACACCGACGGAGATCATCGGCAAGCGCGTGCACGGAGGCATACCGGCGCCGCGGGTCTTTTTCCAGCGCCCTCAACACGATGAGGTCCAGGTCGCCCTCGAGCGCCTCCGGCGCAATCGAAACCGAACCGCCGGCTACAGGTGCGGCTGCTGCCGCCTGACTGGGCGGCGGCACGTCGTCCTCGCAAACGGCTTTCAGAATCGCTGCTGGCGAATTGCCAGTGAGTCGATGGACCACCTGGCCGGTCAGCAGCTCATACAAGATGACGCCAAGCGAGTAGACGTCGGAGGCGACCGTGATAGGTTCGCCCTTGACGTGCTCGGGGCTCGCGTACCTCGGTGTCAGCATTCCGAAATCAGCGCCGGTTGCGGTCGTGTCGTTGCCCGGGCCCGTCTCGCCCGTGCTCACCAGCTTGGCGATGCCGAAGTCGAGCAGTCGTGGACGCCCGTGGCCGTCCACCATGATGTTGTTGGGCTTCAGGTCGCGATGCACGACCTGCTGCTGGTGCGCGTGCTCCACGGCGCCGCACACCTCGACGAACAGGCGCAGCCGCTCGGTCAAGTCGAGGCGAGCCTGGCTGGCGTAGTCCAACAGGTTTCGGCCCTCGACGTATTCCATCACCAGATACGGCAGGCCATCGTCGGTGCTGCCGCCATCGAGCACTCGCGCGATGTAGGGGTGTTCGAGGCGCGCGAGAATCTGGCGCTCGCGCCGGAAGCGGCGCAGGAGATCGCCGCTGGCCATGCCGCGCTTCACGACCTTGATCGCGACTTCCTTCTGAAAGACATCGTCGCTTCGGCGCGCGCGGTACACGCTGCCCATGCCGCCTTCGCCGATGAGGCTGACGATCTCGTACTGGCCGACGCGCGTACCGGGCGGCAACGCGGGGCCAAGCAGCCGAACGGCGTCGCCTACGGCGGACGCAAGATGCGCCGGCGCCGCTGCGTCAGCAGCGAGCCACGCATCGACCTCGCGACGAAGCGCGGGGTCGCCATCGCACTGCGCCTCGAGGAACAGGGTGCGGGCCGGCTCCTCGAGCTCCAGCGCCTGATGAAACAGCGCCTCGACCGCCCGCCAGCGCTCGGGATCCATGTCTCTGTTGGTGCTCATGGTCCGCCGCGCCGGTTCAGATCCGGAAGCTTTACGTCAGGCAGGCCAATCCGCCGCAGTAACGATGCGAACCGCGCGTCGGTGCGAAGCGGGTCAAGCATCGGGTCGACGTTGAAGTGTACCGCCCACGGATAGTGCTCCTCCGCCGCGCGCTCGAGCAGCGTAAGAGCGCGCTCCCGGTCGTGGAGTGCGAGACGTACGATCGCCTCAGCATAGGGCGGCACGTAGCGCCGACGCGCTTCCTGCTGAAGCTCGCGTATGGTCGCATGTGCGTCGTTGGTGCGCCCCTGACTCGCCAGCGCGAAGCCGAGCGCACCGAGGTCCTTGTCGCGCGCTCCGGTGCCGACCGTGGCGTCGCTTCGGCGGAGTTCGGAGATCGACTCGTCGAAGCGGCGCGTCGCCGCGTACGACAGGCCAAGGTAGTAATGTGCGAGCGGAAGGCGGGGATCGATCTCGACCGCACGGTTCGCTTGTGCGATCGCAGCCTCGGTACTGTCGCGAGAGGTAGAGGACCCACGCGTGCGCGGCCGCGATGGTTTGCGATAGGGGGTCGACATCCTGCGCGCGCTCAATTGCTGCGATCGCCTCATCGAACCGCCCGCGCGAGACGAGGCAGACCGCGTACCACTGGTGCCCCGGCCCGTAGGTGGGTGCCCGGAGGAGCGCCCGTCTGAAGCCGGCCTCGGCGGCGTTCCAGTCGCGGTCGTATAAGTACGTCGCAAACGCGCGCGCAACCTCCGCCTGTACCAGATCGCGATCGAGCTCGAGCGCCTTGTTGGCAGCCGCAACGGCCCGCGGAAACGCGTCGTCGGGCGCCCACAGGCTGAAGTTTCCCATGATCAGGTACGTATCGGCGAGGCCTGCATACGCCAGTCCGTAGCCGGGATCCTTCGCAATTGCCTGCTGATAGAAATCGACACTCTTCTTGAGCCCGTCATCGGTGCGTCGTTCCCAAGAGTACCGGCCGCGCAGATACAGCTGATAGGCCTCGACGTTGTCGGTGTACCGACGCGTAAGGCGCTCGCGGTCTTGGCGTGTCAGGTTGGCGACGAGTGCCTGGGCGACCCGCTCCGAGATCGCATCCTGCAACGCAAACACGTCGTTGAACGACTCGTCAAAAGTGCCCGCCCAGAGCGACGAGCCGTCTCGAACATCGAGCAGCTGGACCGTGACACGGATACGGTCGCCCACGCGTTGAAAACGCCCGTCCAGGAGCGAACTGACTGCGAGCTCGCGGCCGGGGGCGAGCGGATCGACGGTGGGTCGGGAATAGCGCATGACGCTGCTGGTCGGCCGTACGATCAAGCCGTTGACTTGTGCCAGCCGTGTGATCAGCGCATCGGCCATGCCCAACGCCAGATAGTCCTCGGTCGTGTTGGGATCGAGCGCGCGGAACGGCAACACGGCGAGCGTCCTCGACCCTGTACTCGATGGGGCGACGTTCGGGGCCGATCGCCGGCTCCACAGATAACCGGCTGTCGCCAGGACGATCAGGCCGAGCGTCACAAGCGTCCGCAGGCCGACCTTGTCGCGTGACCGAGCCGCGTGAACATGAGGGGCTTGCCGCGCAGCCCCTTTCGGGAGCGATTCAACCCACTGCTCGAGGTCTTCCGCGAGAGCCTGAACCGAGGGGTAGCGCCGCGCTGCTGCCTTTTCAAGCGCCTTCAGGACGATTCGATCGAGATTTGCGTCGAGGGCTTGTGGGGGGACAGGAAACGTCGAACCACGTCCTCGCGCCGCCTGCGCGGCTTGGGCAAGGGGTGCAACCTCTCCTTCGCACACTGCCTTTACTACAGCGCCCGGCGACAAGCTAGGCATCGTGTGGACCGCACAGCTGGTGAGCAGCTCATACAGGATGAGCCCCAGGCAGTACACGTCGGACGCGATAGTGACGGGCTCACCTCTGACTTGCTCTGGACTTGCATACTGCGGGGTCAACATGCCCAGGCCACCGGCGGTTACGCTTCCATCCGGATCGGGGTCGCTCAGTCCGGCAATGCCGAAGTCCAGCAGGCGCGGTCGGCCTTGTGTGTCGACCAGAATGTTGCTCGGCTTCAGATCGCGGTGAACGATGTTGCTCTGGTGCGCACTCTCCACCGCTTCGCAGACTTGCAGGAACAGACGCAACCGAGACCGCAGATCGAGCTCGCGTTCGGCCGCATATGCGAGCACCGTTCGCCCCTCGACGTACTCCATGACCAGATAGGGCAAGCCGTCGTCGGTGCTGCCGCCATCGAGCACTCGCGCGATGTAGGGGTGTTCGAGGCGCGCGAGAATCTGGCGCTCGCGCCGGAAGCGGCGCAGGAGATCGCCGCTGGCCATGCCGCGTTTCACGACCTTGATCGCCACTTCCTTCTGAAAGACATCGTCGCTTCGGCGTGCGCGGTATACACTGCCCATGCCGCCTTCGCCGATGAGGCTGACGATCTGGTACTGGCCGACGCGCGTACCGGGCGGCAACGCGGGGCCAAGCAGCCGAACGGCGTCGCCTACAGCGGACGCAAGATGTGCCGGCGCCGCTGCGTCAGCAGCGAGCCACGCATCAACCTCGCGGCGAAGCTCGGGGTCGCCGTCGCACTGCGCATCCAGGAACAGGGTGCGGGCCGGCTCCTCGCGTTCGAGCGCGTCATGAAAGAGCGCCTCGACAGCCCGCCAGCGGTCGGGATCCATCAGGTACCCACACTACTTCAATGGCTCGCCGCCGGCAGAATGGAATCAGTCCATCACTGCTGTGGGAGGCGCATTTGCTGAAGCAACGTCTGAAAGCCGTATTCATTGCGCAAGGACTGGAACATAGGATCGGCGGCCACGTAGATCATCTGGGCCTCGCGCCGGCGGTGGGATTCTTCCAGCCAGCGGAGCGCGCGCACGCGGTCGCCCAAGCCGGCGTACGCATGGGCGATCGTATAGGCGTAGTGGTGCGGTCGGTCTTCCATGGCTTTCACCCGTCGCGCTCCCTCACCCGCCTTTCCACACCGGCTGAGGACGTAGCCTGCCACTCCGTCTTCGTATAAGACCCCGGAACCCACCGACAAAGGTTCGAGCTTGGCCAGTTCCTCGCGCGCGCCCTTGCAGTCCTCCCGCAGCGTCAGAAGCAGACTCGCAAAGTAAATGTGATTCGAACCGCCCGGAAACAACTCGGCAAGTTTGCGGACTGTCGCGTGCGCCCTGTCCGCGTGTCCGCCAGCCATATGCACGAAGAACGCGGCGGCGTGGCGACTTGGAGAGAGCGGGTCCAGTTCCAAGGCTAATCGGATCTGGTGGTCCGCCTCCTCATGGCGGCCGGTGTAGGCCAACAGAGTGGCTAGCCATTGGTGAGTATCCGCGGAGTTTGGATCCTCCCGCAGGGCGTCGCGAAAGCCAAGCTCGGCAGCGGCCCAGTCCCAATCGTCCTGAAAGCGAATCAATGCCAGCGTGGCAACCGCGGAGGCGAGGTGGCTTTCCAGCACAAGTGCCTCCGCTAGCGCGGCCCGGGCCCTTTGCCGCAGGTCCTGCTTCTCAGAAGGTGCAGCGTATAGCGAGAGATGGTTATAGGCCTGCCCGAGCGCGGCATAACCCTCGGCATAGCGCGGCGCGGCTGCGACGACCCCCTCGAAATGATCCAGGGCGCGTTGCAGGTTTGCCGGATATTCGAGCCAGCGCCTGTGCCAGTAATACTTCCCACGCAGATACGCCGCATGGGCGTCCGGGCTCAAGTGCTCGTGCCGTGCGGCCGTTGCGAGCGTCTTGGGAAGAACATCCACCGCGAGACATTCGGCGACTTCCGCCCCGATTTCCACCTGCACGGAAAACAGGTCGCGTAGCTCGCGCTCGAAGGTTTCCGCCCAGAGCTGGGTCTGGTCGCTGACCTGGATCAGCTGTGCGGTCACGTGCACGCGCTCGCCTGCCTGGCGGACGCTCCCTTCCAGGATGTAGTGCGCGCCCAGCTCGCCGCCGATAGTCGCGATGGATTTCGTGGTCTGTTGGTACTGCAGCGTGGATGTGCGGGCGATCACGGCAAGCCGATCCGGCTGCAGCCGGCCGAGCCGCGAGATGATTTCCTCGTGCAGGCCATCGATGAAGTATTCCTGCTCCTCGCTTCCGGTCAGGTTCTTCAGAGGAAGCGCAGCCAGCATGACCCTGCCTGCCGGTAGAGTCGTGCTCCCTCTGTCCGACGCACGGTAGTAGCCGACGCCAAGCGGCACCACCGCGAGTGCCGCAAGCAGCGAGATCGTCACCGTTGGACGGTGCCTGCGGACAAACGTGAGGGCACCACCGGCCTGGTGGGCGCGCGCGGCCACTGGCAGATACTCGATGTGGCGATGAAGATCGTCGGCCAACGCCTCAACGGAGGCGTATCGCCGTTGCGGGTCCTTTTCAAGCGCCTTCAGGAGGACGCGATCCAGATCGCCGGCGAGCGCCTCCGGTGTGACCGGGACCGATTCGCCGTGCTGTTGAGCCGACGCGACCGCCTGACTCGGTGGTCGCACCTCCGCGTCGCAGATGGCCTTCAGCACTGCGGCTGGCGAAGCGCCGGTCAATCGATGGACGACGCAACCGGTCAACAGCTCATACAGGATGAGGCCGAGAGAGTACACGTCGGAGCAGACGGTGATCGGCTCGCCCTTCACATGCTCCGGGCTCGCGTAGCGCGGCGTGAGCATGCCGAAACCACCGGCCGTCAGAGTCGTGTCCTGACGAGCCCCCGGCTCGTCGGCCGTCGCCAGCTTGGCGATCCCGAAATCGAGCAGGCGCGGCCGTCCGTCTGTGTCGACGAGGATGTTGCTGGGTTTCAGGTCGCGATGGACGACCTGGTTCTCGTGCGCGTACGTCACCGCCTGACACACCTGGCAGAACAGCCGCAGTCGCGCGCGCACGTCGAGTTGCTGTTTGTTGGCATGGTCCAGCAGGTTCTGGCCCTCGACGTACTCCATGACCAGGTACGGCAGGCCGTCGTCGGTGCTGCCGCCATCCAGCACGCGGGCGATAAACGGGTGTTCGAGGCGCGCCAGAATGCGACGTTCCCGTCGGAAGCGGCGGAGAAAATCGCCGCTGGCCATCTCGGGCTTCACCACCTTGATGGCGACGTCCTTCCGGAACACCTCGTCATTGCGGCGCGCGCGGTACACCGTGCCCATGCCGCCTTCGCCTTTGAGGCCGACAATCTCATAGGGGCCGAGGCGCGTGCCGGGCACAAGCCCTGCGCGAAACGAGCGAACCGCGTCGCCCACGGCCGCGGCAAGATGCGCCTGGCGCCTGGACGTCAGCGGCGAGCCACGCATCAACCTCGCGCCGCAGCTCGGGATCGTCTTCGCACTGGGCGTCCAGAAACAGACTGCGGGCCGGCTCCTCGCGCTCCAGCGCCTGATGAAAAAGAGCCTCGACAGCCCGCCAGCGCTCGGGGTCCATGGCTAAGTGGGGGACTGGAGTCGTGCCGAGAGCCAGGCCTCTGCGGCGCGCATGTCGCGCCGCACCGTCGCGGGAGACAGCGACAGGACGCGCGAGGTCTCCTCCTCGGTGCACCCGCCGAAGTACCGCAGCTCGATGACCTGACACTTGCGTGCGTCCAGGCGGGCAAGTTCCTCGAGCGCGTCGTTGAGCGCCAGGATCTCCAGCGTCGGCGCGGGGGCAGCCACATCGGCTGCCGCCTCGAGCTCGAGCGCGAGAGCGCCGCCACCCCGCTTCTGGCTGAGACGCCGCCGCGCGTGGTCCACGAGGACCTGTCGCATCAGGTGCGCCGCGACGCCGTAAAAGTGATCGCGGCTGTTCCAGTGGGGCAGCGTGTCGCCCACGAGCCGCACATAGGCCTCGTGCACCAGGGCCGTGGGCTGAAGCGTGAAGGCCTGCCGCTCGTTGAGGAGGTAGTGCTCGGCGAGGCGGTGCAGCATGCGGTAGACGATCGGGACGAGCTCGTCGCGCGCTTGCGTGTCGCCGTCCGCCCAATTGCGGAGCAGCCGGGTTAGGTGATCTGTGTCGGTGCTCATGGTCGCCCGCGCCGTTGGGTGCCGGCGAGCGCCGCGGGCCCTCGATTGGGGCGAGTATACACAGGCGATGAGCCCTGGCGCGAGTGCCTCCTGGCCCGCCACTCCTTCAGCCCCGGTACGCCATGAACAGTCGCGGCAGCACCAGCGTGAAGAACGGGAACGCCGCGATCAGCGCCAGCCCGGCCAGCAGCGCCAGAAGGTATGGGACGTAGGCGCGGCTCACTTCGTCGATGTCCACGCGCGCGATCCCGGCGGCAATGGTCAGGCCGACGCCGACTGGAGGCAGGAAGAACGCGATGCCCATCGCGGCGATGATCACGATGCCGTAGTGGACCGGGTCGATGCCCAGCACGCGGCTGATGGGGAAGAGGATCGGGCCGAAGATGAGCAGCGCCGGCAGCCCTTCGAGCAACGCGCCGATCACCACGAAGAGCACGACCGTGGACGCCATGAAGCCGACTCGCCCGGCGCCAACCCCGCCAATCCACTCGCCCAGCGTCTGCGGCACCCACTCGCGCACCAGGATCCACGCAAACGCCGATGCCGCCGCCAGCACCCACAACGTGGTGGCAGTGACGACGCCGCTTTGCGCGAGCTGGGCCACGACCTCCGTGCGGCGAATGCCGCCCATGAAGATTCCGGCGACCAGCGCGTACACGACCGCGATGAGCGCCGCTTCGGTCACGGTGGTCGCGCCTGAGAAGATGCCCCCGAACAAGACGACAGGGAGGCCCATCGGCACGATCGCCCGGCGGATTGCCCGTGCCAGGTGCGAGCGGGAGACGCCGCCGGTCACCGGCCAGTTCTGGCGGCGCGCACGCACCGCGATGAGCACGAGCAGCGCTCCGGCAAGAATGAACGCCGGCACGAACCCCGCGAGAAACAGCGTCACGATCGACAGGTTGACCAAGGATCCGAGCACCACCATGGTCAGGCAAGGCGGCACGAGGATGCCCATTGCCGAAGCGGCCGCGACGACGCTCACGGATTCCGGTCCCGAGTAGCCGGCGCGCCTCATCGACGGCACCAGCAGCGAGCTGATCGCCGAGACGTCGGCTGCCGTCGATCCGGAGATGCCCGAAAAGAGAATCTCCGCCACGACGACGACCATGGCCAGCCCGCCTCTGACCTTGCCGACGATGGCCATTGCCAGGTCGACGATGCGTTCTGAGATCCCGCCCGACTCCATCAGCGCGCCAGCCAGGATGAACAGCGGAATCGCCAGCAGCACGAACGAGTCGACGCCGCCGAGGATCTTGATGGGCAGGATGATCAGCCCCACGCCGCCGATGCCCAGCAGGTATGTCAGAGACGTCAGCGCAAGCGTGAAGGCGAGCGGCAGGCCGAGCGCCCCGGTCACGAGAAACCCGATGACGAGGACAGCCAGCGGCGCCGCACCGGCAACCAGCGGGATGAGCACCGAGGCGATCACCACGCCTGCAGTGCCGAGCGACCACGTCAGCGACGCGCGATCCCGCCACGGCCGCATAACGTCGTGCCACAACTGATGCACGACAACAGCGGACATCAGCACCAGGGCTGCCGGCAGAATCACGGAGATCCACGCGCCGGAGACATCACTGGCCGGCAGGCGCTCGCCGGCGCTTGCCACGGTCAGTTGCCAGGCCGGAACAATCAGGCAGACGAAGAGAGCAAGCAGGACCAGCCGCAGGCCGCCTTCGACGGCCTGGCGTCGAGGCTCGGAGAGCAACCGCACCAGCGCGGTCACTCGCGGATGCTGGGCATGCCGCAAGGCGGCGATGCCGCCGACGCACATCAGCCAGGCCAGCAGCAGGCGGGCGATCTCTTCGGTCCAGGGAATCGGCCGGTGCAGGAGATGGCGGCCCACGACCTGGAGGCCCACGACGGCGGCCTGCGCGACGACGAGGAGCGCCAGGGCCCATTGAAGCGCGCGATCGACCCGGGAAGCGCCGGCGGGGGAGTGTGTCGGAGCGCTCACCCGCGGATCGCCTCGAGCCACGACCTCGTGCCCTGCGCCCGCGCTTCAGTCTCCCAGAGCCGCTCGGCGGCCCGCAGCAACGCGCGGTGATCGATCTCGCGGATGGTCATGCCGCTCCTGGCCAACTGCTCGGTCGCCGCCGCGTCTTCCTCGGGCCCCCGTGCGCGGTGCAGCCGAGCGGCTTCGAGCGCGGCGCCTTCAATCGCGGTGCGGACGTCGGCAGGCAGACGGCCCAGCGTGGCGGTCGACGCCCAGAGCCCGAGCACGCCGGCGATGTGGCCCGTGCGCGCCATGAAGCCGGCGATCTCATAGAAGCGCTGTTGCATCGTCGTGTTCGCGTCGTGCTCGTAGCCGTCGATCACGCCGGTCTGGAGCGACGTGTAGACCTCGCCGAAGGCCATCGGCGTCGGGCTGGCCCCCATCAACTCCACCGCCTTGACGTAGATCGGCGTCTGGATGGTCCGGATCTTGAGGCCGGCCAACTGGCCCGTCTCGGTGATGTCGTGCGACCGCGTGACGACGTGGCGGAAGCCGAACGAGTCGCTCCAGGCGAGCGGCCGCATCCTGACGGCACGATCGAGATAGTCGGCGGCTTCGCGTCCCGACCGGCCCGTCGACGATGTGGTGCACGTGCGCCCAGTCGCGCCACATGAACGGAAAATCCAGCACCTGCAGCTTCGGGGCGACGCTGCCCCAGATGGCCGAGCCCGAGACCATGAAGTCGACGAGCCCTTCCTGGAGTTGCTGGACGACCTCGCGTTCCTGCCCGAGCGTGCCGCTGGGGAACACGCGAACTGTCACCGCGCCCCCGGTTGCCGCTTCTGCCAGGGCGCGGAACGTGTCGCTGAAGGTGTGGAGCGAGGTGACGCCCGGCGCCATGGAATGCGAGAGCCGGAGCACCAGGGGCCCACTGGCGGTGCGAGACCGGCAGCCCGCTGCGACGACGCTTGTTCCCAGGCCAGCCAGGAACTCGCGGCGGTTCACCGGGCTGTCCCCACCGGTTCCGGCTTCAGCAGGAGGCGCACGCGGTTGGCGCCGGCATACGCACGGGCGGCGGCCTGCACATCGGCCGCGCTCAACGCCTTCACGCGGGCGACGTAGTCCGACTCCTCGTCCAGGGCCGGATCCAGGGCACGAGTTCGGAGGCGACTTGACCAGGACCCGGTTCGTCTTCGTGCGGGCGTCGTGCTCGTTGAGCCAGGTACGCGTGACCTTTGCGAGTTCTGCGGCCGTCGGCCCACTTTCCTGCACTGCCCGGACGATCCCGTCGATGGTCCGGCCGACGGTTGCCGCCTCGTCGGGGGAACACGCCACCCAGAACCGGAGTTCGTACTCTCCGACTGGCACATTGGTGAACTGACTGACGACACCGGGCGAATACGAGGTCCCGAGCTCCTCGCGGATACGGTCGACGACTCGCAGGCGCAGGACTTCGGCAAGCGCTTCGAGCTTGAGCGCCGCACCGATGGAGAAGGGGTGCACTCCGCTGTAGATGAAGGTGACGGCGCTGTTGTCCGACCCTTTCTGCAGCGTGCGGTCGACGTTGCCTGACGGGTACCGCACGCCGACATCCCGGAAATGCGCCTTTCGCGGCGACGACGGAAGGCCGCCCAGGTAGCGGGCCACAAGCGGCGTGACCTCGGGGATCGAAAAGCTGCCGACCAGCACGAACGTCATTCCGGCCGCGTTGCCAAACCTCTCGTGGAACATCGCCACCGAGCGCTCTGCATTCACCTGGTCCAAATCGCCAGGCTTCGGGTACTCGCCGTGCACGTGGATGGTCCTGCGACAGCACACCCATGGCGAAGTCTTCGAACTGGCGCTGCGGGCTGTTCGACATGCTCGCAAGATAGCCCTTGAGCGCCGCGCGGGTCGAGTCAAACCGGGCCGCGTCGAGTCGGGGCGATGTGAGCTTCAGGTACACGAGCTGCAACAGTGTGGAGACGTCGTCGCGAGTGGCGCCCCCTTCGACTTCCTCCGTATACGGCGCGAACTCGATGCTCGCACCGGCCCGCCGGGTGTTCAGGAACCGCTGGAGCGAGGTCGGAGTGAGCGCGCCGTAGCCCATGGCCTCGATGGTGCCGACAAGGTGCACGGCGTTCTGATGGTCGGACTGGTCGTAGAGGTATTGGCCGCCATAGCGGGCGGCCGACAGGAGGACTTCATCGTTCTTGAAATCCGTCGGCTTCAGGACCACCCGCGTTCCGTTTGCAAATTCGAGGGTCGTGGTCCCGAGCGCGGCATCGGTGGTCTCGGAGAGCAGCCGACCCGGCTCGGGCTCGCGATCCAGCAGCTGCGCATCGACCTTGATCCCGCGGTACGGCTGGATGTTGGCCTGCAGCACCTCGCTCACCACGCTCCGCAGTGCGGCGTCGGTGGCCGCGCCCGCGGCAGGTGCGGCGACCATCACAAACGGCTGGCTGCCCGGCTCCTCGAGGACCATTCGCGCGTGGTCGTTGACGGCCTCCAGCGTCCGGCCCGGGATGAACTGTTTGACCCGCTCGTATTCCCACGCAATGCCCGGCACGGGTTCGTCGGTAAGAAAGTGACGCCCAAGCTCGTCGGCGAGCGCGTCGGACTCCGATTTGTCTCCCTCCGCGGCCGCCTGGGCGTACCTGTTCATCACGTCGCGCTTGGCAGCGTCGAGCTCCTCGATGGTGAATCCGAATCGGCGCGCCCGTTCGATCTCGGTTGCCAGCAAGCGTGCCGTCTCGACAGGGTCCTGTCCGGCGATGGCAGCGGTGGCGACAAACGCCTCGTAGCCCCGAACGATCGGCGATCGCTGCGCCTGCGCGGCCAGGAAGGGGCGCACGGGCCTGTCGGTGAGCTCGTACAGGCGCATGCCGAGCATCCGGTTGACCAGCTGGTCTTCGAGCAAAGCCTCGTAGGCGCCAACGGTGGCCAACGACGGCTGCGGCCGCACGTATTGGGTCAGGTCGACGTGGCCGGATGGCAGTTCGGGCTCCGTGACGACGAGCGCGTCAAGCGTCGTCCGCGGCGGGATCTCGAAGTGCGGGGGTCTGGGCCGCGGGTTTGCGACCGCCGGCACATCGGTGAACAGCGCCTTGATGCTTCGTTCGACCTCGTCGACGTTGACATCACCCACGACAATCACGGCCTCGAGATCGGGACGGTACCAGTCGCGATAGAACCGGCGAAGCGCGTCAGGCGTCATCGCACGCAGGCTGCGTTCGGTCCCGATCGGAAGCCGCGCGGCGTAGCGGCTCCCGTTGAACATCTTCAGCAGCATCTGCCGCCGTACGCGCTCCACGGCGGCGTGGCCGCTGCGGAGTTCCGCCAGCACGACACCGCGCTCCGCCTCGATGTCCGCATCGGTGAGCAGGGCGTTGCCGGCCCACTCCCGCAGGATGGCGAGGCCAGTCTCGAACACGTCGCGGTTGCCGACAGGAATCGGGAGAACATAGATCGTCTCGTCGTACCCCGTGGACGCATTGAGATCGCCGCCGAGCCGTACACCCACGGACTGCAGGTACGAGACGAGCTCGTTTTTCGGAAAACGGCGCGTGCCGTTGAAGGACATGTGTTCGATGAAATGCGCTGCGCCGAGCTGGTCATCGTCTTCGAGGATCGACCCCACGTTGACGACCAGCCGCAGCTCCGCGCGGCCTTGCGGGCGTCCATTGGGCCTGATGTAGTACCTCAGCCCGTTGGGGAGCTTCCCTGCGCGGACCTCTCGTATGAGCGGGACCGGCGACGGAGCCGCGGTTTGCGGCGGTTGGGCAGACGTCGTACCGAAGGCGACCGCGCCGAGCAGCAGGGCAAGAAGGGACGAACCGAAACGCTGGTGGAGTGGGAGCACGCGCATTTCCATCAGACTATCGCGAATGCCCGATGGGCGGCGAATGACCGCTGGTCCCACTGATTTGCCGAGCGCGCTCCCGATTCTGTGCCCGGAGGGATACAATCGCAGGTGATGTTCCGCCGTCTCGCCGCTGCCCTTGGCGGCCTGCTCGTGCTCTTCCACCTCTGGCTGTTCGGCAGCCAGTTGCTGGATGGCCGCTTGACGGAACTGGGCCCCGCGCTGCGCTGGTTGATGGCGGCCGGCCTGGTGGCCGCGCTCGCAGCTCTGCACAGAAGCGGCGGCTCGCTCTTCAGAGGTCGCAAGGCGGTCTCCATCTGGTTGCTTGCGGCGCTCCTCCATGGCCCGGCCATGGCCGGCGGCGCCCTGACGCACGAGTCCCCGGCCGTGGCGGAAGTCGTCACCGCGCTGGTGCAGGTTGCGGCGGCCTCAGTGGCGTTCGGCCTCGGGCTCCTGTTACTGGCCGGACTGCTACGCGGGCTGTTCCACCCGCGCCTCGTGATTGCGCGTGCGGTCGGACGACGCCGTACGCGTCCGTTCGAGCCCGGTCGCTCGCTTCCATCCGCGTCCCGCCCACCGCCGTCGCTCGCCTCGCTCGCGTTCCTGTAAGAGCGGTCGCCGCCACACGGCGTGCGGCCCTTTGTCGCGCCTTCATCCGAAGCCGCGGCCGCGCGCTTGCGCGCGCCCTCACGACTGTACGCGGACGACGCGTCAGCCGTCCGAGGGCCTTTGGACGGAGTCAAGGTGATGAGTTCGCGTACCTGTTTCGTGTGGATGTGGATGGCGTTGATGGGTGCGCTGCCGGCTAACGCGGCCACTATCAGCGGCGTCGTGACGGATACGAGCGGCGCAGCGGTCGCGGCCACTCGGGTCGTGGTCCGCGACGTGGCCACGCGCCAGGAGATCGTGACCGAGACCGGCGAGGACGGCCGCTACACGGTGGAAACGCCGACCGCGGGCACCTATCTGGTGAGCGTCGCGCGCGAAGGCTTTTCTGAAGCCGTCGAGACAGTGATCGTGGAACGCGCGGACCAGGTAATCGACGTGCCCCTGCGCCTTCAGGTGGGGACAGTCACGTCGGCCGTCGTCGTGACGGCTTCGCGGGCCGAGCGCGACACCAGGCAGATCCCCCTTCACGTGGAGGCCATCACGAAGGCGGCCGTGGAGCAGAGCAACCAGCTCTCCACGGGCGATGCCCTCACCCTGGCGGCCAACATCACGCCCGTCGGCAACGGTCCCTTCGGCGTCCGGCCGCGCCTGCGCGGCCTGGACTCGACGCGCCTGCTGGTGCTGGTCGACGGCGAGCGGCTGAACACGGCACGTCAGGCGACCGATCGCACCGGCGCCGAGGTGGGGCTGGTCTCGCCGGATTCGATCAGCCGGATGGAGATCGTCAATGGCGCCGGCACCCTCATGTACGGGTCGGATGCGCTGGCCGGCACCATCAACATCATCACGAACGAGGCCGCGTTCACGCCCCAGGTCGAGTGGCTGTACGGGTTCAACGGCTTCTACAGCTCCAACGAGAACGGCATGCGCGGCACGGGGACCGTGGGAGTCACCACACCACGCTTCACCGTGCGCGTTCAGGCGGGCGCCGAAGACTACGACAACTACCAGGCCGGCGACCTCGACTCGGAGGACACGCGCCCGCTGTTTGCGTCAGGCGTGCTCGACCAGGCCGACACCATCGACGACAACTTCGGCTTCCGCTTCAACGCGTTCCCGGATCCGTTCAACGCGCCGTACGTGCGCACCGACAACGAGGTGCTCAACTCGCAGGCGCGCGGGAACTTCGTCAACGTCACCGGCAGCATCAAGGTCGGCGATCGCCGGTCGGTCCGCCTGCGGTACCAGCGCCGCCGGATGGAAGACGTCGGTTTCCCGGACTTTGCCGCCCCGTATTTCTTCAACGCGACGGCGCTGCCGCACAGCAACCTCGATCGGGTGTCGGCTCGCTACGAGGCCCAGGCAATCACGCCGTGGCTGGCCAACCTGTCGGTGACGTCCTACTTCCAGCGCACCGAGCGGCTGCTGCAGAACGCGCTGCCAGTGCAGTTTCCAGCGCCCACGGCGGGCGCGTTCTTCCCGATCAGCGTGATGCGGCTGGACATCCTGTCCGAGACCGAGCAGCGGGTCTGGACGCCCGGCGTCGACGTCCAGGCGGTCTTCGTGCCCGCGAGCAGGCACCTGCTCACGACCGGCCTCACGTTCTACCGCGATCGCAGCAGCGATCAACGCACTACGACGACCACGACCTCGATGGTGGGGCTGGTCGCCCTCGGATCGCGCGGTCCGGCGCCGGTGGTCTTTCCGAACCCGGTCCAGTTGGGCCCGCCCTCGACGGCGCATCCCGTCCGGGTGCCGGATGCGAGCTTCCGGGACATCGCGGTATTCGCGCAGGACGAGTGGCGCCTGCGGCCCAACCTCTCATTGGTCGCGGGCCTGCGCGGCGACTTCTTCAACGTCTCGACCGAGGCCACCCAGGGTTACAACGTCGACGCTGTCGCCGCGGGCGCGAGGCCCCCGATCGATCCGGCGACGCTGCCGGACCCCAACGGGGCCACCTACACCCGTCAGTCGCTTACCGGCGACATCGGCCTGGTGGCAAACCAGGGAGGCACGGTCAGCCCGTTCATCCGCTTCGGGCGCAGCTACCGCCACCCGAACCTCGAGGAGATGCTGTTTGCCGGCCCGGCCACCGTCGGCAGCATCGTCCCCAACGTCACGGTGAAGCCGGAGACCGGGAACAACTTCGACACGGGCGCCAAGTTCGTGATCGGCCGGGTGTCCGGCGGCGCCTATTTCTTCGTGAACCAGTATCAGGATTTCATCTCGCAGGACTTCGTGGCCGTCGGGCCTTCGGGCCCCATTGCACAAGCCATCAACTACGCGGACGTGCGGATCAGCGGCATCGAGTTCTCGGCCGATGCACCCATCCCGGTCGGCCGCGGCGTGTTGACGATCGCGACAGCTGGCGCCTTCACGCGCGGCTCGCTCACCGAGGGGGTGAACCCGCTCAACGGCGAGTCGCTCGATGGCACTCCAGCCGATAACATCACGCCGTCACGAATCCTGGTCGCCGTCCGCTACACCGAGCCTCGCGGCCGCTGGTGGGCTGAGTATGGCTTCCGCGGCCAGGGCGAGGTCTCGCGCGTGGCCCAGACGCTGCTCGATTCCCAGTTCCTCATCGCGCAGGACCTGCTGTCGCTCGACGGCATTGCCGTGCACCGCATCGGCTGGGGCGTGAACCTGGCACGAGGCCGGGACCGCGTGGGCCTCTCGTTTGCCGTCGAGAACCTGACCGACGATTACTACCGCGAGCAATTTCAGTTTGCGCCGGCGCGCGGGCGCAGCTTCACCGTCGGGCTCAACCTGGGGGCGTTCTGAGCGCGAAGCCCGGAGCTACGAACAATGCCCACGCTCGTTCACTACATCCCGATCGTCACGACACTGCTCGCAGTGCCGTTCTCGCTGGAGATCTTCCGACGGTGGCGACAGCACCCCGATCGGCTGCATCTGCTCTGGTGGGCCATCGGCGTGGCAGTGTACGGCGTGGGCACGTTCACCGAAGCGTGGACCACCCTGTTCGGGTGGAACCCGTTCATCTTCAGGTCGTGGTACATCTCCGGTGCGCTGCTGGGCGGGGCGCCGCTGGCGCAGGGGACGGTCTACCTGCTGCTGAAGCGGAGGACCGCGCATCTGCTGACGGCCGCGCTCGTGCTCTACGTCGTGGTGGCGTCGATTGCCGTGGTAGTGGCGCCCATCGACCTGTCGGCCGTCGAGCCGCACCGGCTCACTGGACGCGTCTTCGGATGGCAGTGGGTGCGGATGTTCAGTCCCGCGGTGAACCTGTACGCGGTCGTGTTCCTGATCGGCGGCGCCGTGCTGTCGGCCTTGCGCTACAGCCTCGACCCGGCGACCCGGCACCGGATGTACGCCAACATCCTCATCGCAATTGGCGCGATCCTGCCGGGCATCGGCGGCACCGCGACGCGCATGGGGCACACCGAGGTTCTGTACGTCACGGAGCTCGTCGGGCTGGTGCTCACCTGGATCGGCTACCGGATCAGCATCTGGCCCATCACGGCTCAATCCGGGTTTCAACCGCGCGCAGCCAGCTCCACCGGATGATCCAGCTTCCGGGATAGATCACTCGCCAATACCGGGCGAAGCGCCGCTGGGTCTCGCGGTCCAGTGCGTGGACACGCGTCTCGGTCGTCACCCGCGTCCATCCGTCCGGTTCGGGAATCACGCGAAAGTTCATCACGGCGCGCGCGAAGCCTGGTCGGCCGAGCGTCCGGAACAGCTCGGGATCCAGCGACGGCATCTTCCCTTGCCGGGCCGCCCGCACGATGTCCGGCGGCGCGATCACGACGGTGCCCAGCAGCAACTCGCTGTCCGCATCTTCTCCGAGCAACACGAACCCGCCCGCCAACGCGACGTCCAGGATCGGTTTTTCGGCTGACGGGTTGAGAATGTGCTCGCCCTGGCCCCCGCGGCCCGGATTCCGGATGAAGGTGAGCGTGCGGAAGAGGAAGATGTCCGACGATCGGACGGAACGGATCGCGGCGAAGACCTGGCGCGGGCTGGCGCGTACGCGCCGCTCGTGGTACTCGCCAAACTGCCATTCGGGCAGCCACCGATCGATGAGCGTGTCGCGCGCGTCGGTCGTGCGTGTTGTGTGGGGCAGGAGCATCGCGCCGAGCGCCAGGGCTGCCCCGGCCGTCACGACCAACGCGCCGCGCCCGCGCGTGCGGATGCCGAGCCAGCGAAGCGGCCGGATCAGGCTGAGCACGCCGGCAGCGGCCGTCACGGCCCCGGCGTAGAAGAGCGCGGACCCCAGCGCCATCCGATCAGTTCACCACGACGCGCCTTGCGATCTCCAGCATCATCGTCGCGCCGCGCCGCATGTTCTCCACCGGCCTCCTCATCCGCCGTCGCCATGAAGATGACGTCGCGGTTCAACGAAAGTTTGGATCGGTGCAGCGCTATGAGGGTTGCAAGGTGCAGGATGCCGCTCGACGTGGTGTCCAGCGCGCCGCGGCCATACAGCCACTTGACGGCCTCATCCGGCAAGGCCTGAACGCCGACCTGCGCCAGGGACGGCGTGGCCACCAGCAGGCAAAAAACCATGAGGATGGATCGGCGCATTGCCATCGTCCGCGGCCAGGCACGTCCTTTCGTAGTTCTTGACAACATCCGGGTATTTCCCTACGGTAGCCCCTGTTTGTTGACTGCGGCGCTTCTGCCCGCGGTGCAGCCGTCCCCACACGACGCCGGCTGCTCTTGTCCTTCGGCGCGCCGCGCATCGTGATCCGGCCCGTTGTTGAGAGGAGAGCACGCCATGACGAGCGTCAGCCTTCGCCTCAGGTCGGCCAGTGCCTGCCTGTCAATCACTTTGTTTCTACTGTCGGTGCTGGCAGGGCCGGCGCCGGTGAGCGCTCAGGTCCTGTACGGCTCGATTGTCGGCAACGTCTTCGACGAATCCGGTTCCGCCGTGCCGGGAGCCACGGTGACCATCACCACGGGCGGCACGGGCGCCTCGCGCGAAACGGTTGCGATGGCACGGGCGCCTTCCGGTTCCTCACGGTGCAGCCAGGCACGTACACCGTAACGGTGAAGGTCGACGGCTTCCGCACGTTCATCCGCCCCGACATCGCCATCAACATGAACGACGTTGTGCGTGTCGACGCGGCGCTGGTCGTCGGCAGCCTCACCGAAACCGTGACGGTCTCGGCCGATACCCCGGTGCTGCAGACCGACCGCGCCGAAGTGCGATCGGAGCTGAAGACGCGCGAGCTGGTGAACCTGCCTGTCTCGCTGAACCGGAACTACCAATACCTGTTCCGCGTGCTGCCCGGATTCACTCCTCCGGCCGAGGCCCACTCGGTGCCCTCCAACCCGTCGCGCGCGCTGGTCTTCAACGTCAACGGCGCCAGCCGCAGTTCGAACAACGTCCGCATCGACGGTGTGAGCACGACCAACATCTGGCTTCCGCACGTGGCGGCCTACGTGCCCGCGCTCGAGTCGCTCGAAACCGTCAACGTCGTCACCAACAGCTTCGACGCCGAGCAGGGACTGGCCGGCGGGTCGGCCATCAACGTGCAGATCAAGAGCGGCACCAACAACCTGCACGGGTCGGCTTTCGAGTACTTCACCAACGAGGATCTTCGAACCAGGAACTACTTCGCGCCCCTGAACACGCCGAAGGGGAATTGGGAATACAACCAGTTCGGCGGCACGGTGGGCGGCCCGATCGTCCGCAACAGGGCCTTCTTCTTCGCCAGTTACGAAGGCACGCGCGACGAGCAGACCCTGAACCGCACCGTGTCGGTGCCGACCGAGGCCCTTCGGCGCGGCGACCTGCGCGCGGCGCCCAATCCCATCTACAACCCGTTTACCGGGACCTCGACCGGCGCGGACCGCACACCGTTCGAGAACAACATCATCCCGGCCGAGATGATCGACCCGACCGCGGCACGGCTGCTCGCCCTGCTGCCGATGCCAAACCTCCGCACCGCGAGCGGTGGAATTGCCGAGACGAACAACTACTTCGCGCAGGCGCCGTTCGTCCTCAACCGGAACACGCTGGACACCAAGTTGAACTGGGTCGCCACCGAGAAGATGAACATCTTCGGCCGGTACAGCGTGCTGGATTTCTTCACCGAAAACGGCACCAACTTCGGGCGCGAGCTGCAGGGGCAGCCGCTTGGCAGCAGCAACCCGGGGACCGGCGAGGGCAACACCTACAACGTCTCGGCGGGCGCCACCTATACGTTGTCGTCGACGCTGGTGATGGACGCGCACGTGGGGTTCGTGCGCATGAACACCGGCGTCGCGCAGTCCGATATCGACGAGAACAAGGGACTGGACGTGCTGAAACTGCCGGGCACCAACGGCCCGAACGACTACGAAGGCGGCACGCCGCTGTTCGACCTCGACACCTACGCAGACCTTGGCACGACCGACACGTTCATGCCGTACTACCGCAGCGACGACCAGTATCAGACCGTCTTGAACGTCAACTGGATCAAGGGCGGCCACAACGTCAGGTTCGGCACCGACATCTACTACCAGGCGCTCAACCACACCCAGCCCGAGATCAGCGGCGGCGACAGCCTGGGGGCGCGCGGCGGCTTCCGGTTCCAGTCGGGGCCGACCCAGATCCAGGGCGGGCCTGGCGGCAACCAGTACAACGCGTTCGCGTCGTTCCTGCTCGGCGTGCCCAACCGGGTCGGCCGGCTCAAGCTGGTCGAGCCCTACACGACCCGGAACTGGCAGTACAGCCTCTACGTTCGCGACCAGTGGCAGGTCTCGTCGAAGCTGACCGTCTCTTTCGGCACGCGCTGGGAGTATTACCCGGTGCCCACGCGCGCCCACCGCGGGCTCGAACGCTACGACGTCGACACGAACCAGATCATGGTCGGCGGCATCGGCAGCGTGCCCGAGGATCTGGGCGTGAGCGTGAGCAAGACGATGTTCGCGCCGCGCCTGGGGGTGACCTGGCGGGCGTCGGAGGGCATGGTCGTGCGTGCCGGCTTCGGCATCACCAACGACCCGTACTCGCTGGCCAGACCGCTGCGCACCAATCACCCGGCGGTGCTCAACCTTTTGCTCGACGCGCCCAACTCGCTGTCGTATGTACAGCCGCACGTCCGAGGGGATCCCGCTCATCCCGGATCCCGATCTCGGCAACGGCCTCATCCCCGTGCCGAGCCCGATCACCGTCTTCACGCTGGAGGACGAGTTCGTTCGCGGCTACATCCGATCGTTCAACGTCGCCGTGCAGAAGGAACTGAAGTGGGGGTTCGTCGGCGAGGCCGCCTACGTCGGGACGCGTCAGATCGATCAGCTCGGCTTCCGCGAGCTCAACTGGTCGCCTATCGGCGGAGGGCAGGCCGGCAGGCAACTGAACAAGAAGTTCGGCCGCACCGGGCAGACGCGTCTGATCGCGCCGGTCGGCGACAGTCAGTACGACGCGCTGCAGGCTCGTCTGCAGCGGCGGTACGCCAACGGCTTCCAGTTTGGCGTCAACTACACCTGGTCGAAGTCCACGGGCGTGCTGCCGGACAGCGACAACGCGCTGCGGATCAACATCCCCGAGTACTACGACCTGAACAAGTCGCTCAGCAACTTCGACCGGACGCACAACCTGGCCATCACCAACATCACGGAGCTACCGTTCGGGCCGGGCCGCCGGTGGGTCAACGACGGCGGGCTCCTGTCGCAGATCGTCGGTGGCTGGCAGGTGAACAACATCCTCACCTTCTACAGCGGCCTGCCGTTCGGCGTGACGGCGTCTGGCACGTCGCTCAATGCACCGGAGAACGAACAGCGTGGCGATCAGGTCGTGGACGATCCCCAGATTCTTGGAGGCATCGGCGCGACAAATCCGTACTTCGATCCGCTGGCGTTCAAGCCCGTGACCGAGCCGCGCTTCGGCACGGCGGGGTTCAACAGCCTGCGCGGGCCCGGTGTGGCGTCGTGGGACCTCATGGTGGTCCGGCAGTTCGACCTGCCGCGGCAGATGAACCTGCAGGTAAGGATGGAGGCCTTCAACCTCACCGATCGCCCCCGCTTCCCCGAACAACCGGGGAACAACGTGTCTAACCTGCAGCTCAATCCTGACGGGAGCATTCGCAACCTGAACGGATTTGCGGTCGTGACCGGCACGCAGGATGGCAGCGAGCGGCAGATCCGCTTCGGCGTACGACTGGGCTGGTAGGTCGGTCATTTGCGCCCGGGTGAGAGCGCGCCCGCGCTCTCACCCGGGCAATCACGTTCTTGCCATCACCTCGCGGCAGGCCTCGCCATCTGCCGCGTCAGCGACTGGAACCAGTTGACGACAACGGTCAGTCGCGGCGAACCAGGGTCGGCCTCGGTCATCACGAACGAGTCGTCCGCCATGACGTCGTAGTTGGCGATCGTGATGTATCCGCCGCTGGTGAACTCCCGCTCGAACAACAATCGCGGATTCGACAGCCGGGGAGCCACGCCCGACGTATCGACGGCGACCGACATCATGCGATTGCCTTCGCGATAGAACACCTCGCGGCCCGCGCGGCTCCAGCGGGGTTGCGTCCCGCCGCTCGTGGACACCGGCCACTTCCGGTCCAGCGCCGGATAGGCCGACAAGTACACTTGCGATGGCCCCGAGTCGGTGGAGGCGTACAGCAGCCATCGGCCGTCGGGAGAAAAGTCGGCGCCGCCATCGTACCCGGGCGTCTGAACCAAAACCCGTGGAGGATGCGCGCCGCTGAGCGACAGGGCGAACACGTCGCCGCCAGTTCCCTCGCTGGTTCGAAGCACGGCGAGCGTGTCGCCGTCAGCCGCCATACTGGCCGGGATGTCTCCGGGCGCGCCCCCGGGCACGCGCCCGGCGCGGCCCGATCCGTCGGCATCCACCCACCAGAGGTCGTCGAAGCGCCGATACACCACGCGGCGGCCGTCGCGCGCCCAGATTGGAAAGCTCACACCCGGCAACCGCCCGGGCGTCAGCGGCGTGCGGGCGTCCCGCGACAGGTCGTGCAGCCAGAGCGAGTCGGCGCCCTGCGCCAACGCCACACGTGAGCCATCGGGCGAGACGCGCGGCTGGGTATAGGGCCGCGAGGTGCCCGTGAGGCGATGGCTCACCCCGTCTTTGGTGACCCGGACAAGGCTGACCAGCCCCGTCTGCGTCGGCGCGTATACCAGCGTGCCGTTTGCGGCCAGCGCGAGGAGCGGCAGTCCCCCCGATACCCGCACCACTCCCGCAGGGATCACCACGACGGCGTCCCCGGTGACCTGCGCCGTCTGCGGGTCGAACGGCGCTGCCAGAATCGCGTCGTCGCGCAGGAACAGCAGGTGTCCCGTTGTGGCGTAAATCGGCGCAGATGCGCGATTCACAACGACCCTCCTGACGCCGTCGGCGGGATTGACGGCCTCGATTCGGGACGTGTCGCCTTCGTTGTTGGCGAGCGAACGGTCGGCGGCGGCCCAACTGGTGAACAGCACGACGCCGGATGGCAGGACGTCGCCAGTCGTGTGCGCCATTTCCCCGCGCGAGGCATCGAGGTCTGTGAGCCGGGACGGCGCGCCTCCGGCCGCGGCAATGCGCCAGAGTCCGTCCCGGCCGTAGATGATGAAGCCGTCGGCGCCCCAGAGAGGCGCATTGGTGCCCGAGGCAGTCGCGACGTCGGTAAGGAGTCCATCGCGAAGCGACAGGCGCTTGAGCGTGCGGTCGCGTGAGAGGAAGACCAGCGACTGGCCGTCGGGCGCGAAGGCAGTGGAGAACGCGGCGTCAGTGCCGCGCAGCGGCTGCGAGTCCGGTTCATCGAGCGATCGCACGAAGATTTGACGGGATCCGCCGCCGCCTGCGACATACGCGACCTTGGATCCGTCCGGTGAGACGGTCAGCTTCGCGCTCGAAAGGGTGAAGAGCTCGAGGCCTGGCGGAAAAAGCATGTCCAGGTGGACACGTCCGCCGGCGTCACTCGGCGCGGGCGGGCGCGACCAGGCGATCCAGCCAACCGCAAGGCCGGCGATCAGCGCCGCCGCAACGGCTGCCCGTGCCCGCCATCCGCGACCGGATGCCGTCGAGGCGGCGACAACCGGAACCGCGGCGGCACCTTCTTCAAGTTGCATTCGTGCGTCGCCGATGTCGCGCAGCCGGCGGGACGGGTCCTTGCGAAGACACCTTTCGATGACGCCTCGCACGTGTGGGGGGGTCGACGCCGGCAGCGCCGTCCACTCAGGGTCGCGTTCGATGACTCTTGCGAGCGTGTCGGTCACGCTGTCACCGGCAAACGCGCGTCGGCCGGACAGCATTTCGTAGAGCACGCAGCCGAAGGCCCAGATGTCCGCGCGCTTGTCGACGGCCTTGCCGCGAGCCTGCTCGGGGCTCATGTAGGTCGCGGTGCCCAGGATCATCCCCATGCGCCGTCATCGCCGGCGAGGTCATCGTCGGCGAGTGCGCGGGATCGTCAGGAGCGCGGGAGGCCGATGCCGGGTCCAGCGCCTTGGCGAGCCCGAAATCGAGCACCTTCACCGTCCCGTCGGATTGGATCTTGATGTTGGCGGGCTTCAGGTCGCGGTGAACGATGCCAAGGTCGTGCGCGGCAGCCAGGGCATCGGCGATCTGAGCGGCGATGGCCAGCGCCTCGGCGAGCGGCAGCGGTCCGCGGGCGATGTGGATCGAGAGATCCTCGCCCTCGACCAGTTCCATGACGAGCGCGCGCGTCGAGCCGGATTCCTCGAGGCCGTGAATTCTGTGCGATGTGGGGATGGTTGAGCGCGGCCAGCGTTTGCGCTTCGCGCGTGAACCGCGCCAGGCGGTCGGCGTCGCGGGCAACCGCCTCGGGCAGGACCTTGACGGCGACGTCCCGATTCAGCCGGGTATCGCGCGCGCGATACACCTCGCCCATGCCGCCGGCGCCGATCGGGGCGAGGATCTCATACGGGCCGAGTCTGGTGCCGGGGAGCGGCAAGCGCGGCGATCATACAGGAAATGCGCGTGTGCCAGTTTCGCCCTGCACCTCGTCACGGTCCCGTACAGCGCGAGTCGTCGCGGTGCACGAAGTACGGCCGGTAGGCGGGCGAGGCCGGGTTCATGCAGCCGGAAAGGTTCAGAAGTCGGATATTGCGGAACTCGACCGGCTGGCTCTCGGCCTGCAGGCCGATGTAGCCGTCGGCGAGAACGGCGCCATCTTTCTTGATGGCGGGGTCAAAGCCGTTGGCGACTCCGCCGCCGATGGTCGGGTGCTCGTACTGGAGCACGACCTGGCCGCCTATCAGGTGGCGCACCCGTTCGGCCCCCAGCACCTCGACTTCGACAGCCACCCACCCCTCGTCGCCGTAGAGCCTGGAGGCGGAGTTGATGCAATGCGCCTTCACCATCGCGCCTTTCATGACGATCTCGGTCCCCGGCGTGCACACGTTCATGGTGGTGCGGTTGCCGGCCAGGAACTGCGCCTCCACGGAGATTGGCCAGTCCTGGTCTTTGAGGATGGTCTCCGGCGCCTGGGAATGGACCATCACGCCGCTGTTGAGTCGTGCGTACCCTGGGCCGCCGCGCGCCTGCTCGCCGAAGAACCGGTACTCGAGGGCAAGGACATAATGGGAGAGCTTCTGCTTGTAGAAGAGGTGTCCGAAGCGGGCGCCGAACTCGCCGTACTTGTCGTACATCACCCGGATGGCGCCCTGCTCCACGCGAAAGGTGTCGGCGTAGTTGTCCCCCAGTTCGTGGTGGGCGAACTTCACCACCCAACCGTCGAGGTCACGGCCGTTGAAGATCGCCAGCCAGTCGGTCTGGGGCGCCGTGCGCCAATCGGCGGGGGCAGACTGCGGAAGAACCAGAAGGGCGATGAGGACGGCCAGCAGTCTCATGGAGTGTTCCTTGGCATCACCCCGGAGAGTGTAGAGTAGATTCGTGCCGTTGGCCCCTGCCCTCTCGGGAGTGCGACAATGCCCCCCAGTCGCTACGGTCGGCGAAGAATCGCCCTCGCGCTGCTCGTCGGGATGGCCGGCTGCGAGATGCCCTCGCTGCCGATGGCGCCATCGGATCTCACAAGCGGCGTCTCGATCTACGAGCACGCCAATTTCCTGGGCAACTCGGCGCTGCTGACTGAAAGCAACACCGACCTTTCGGAGTACGACGGCCCGTGTGAGCATGACGAGGGCGACTACACGATCCACGACTGGAACGACTGCGTTTCGTCGATCAGGGTGGCGCCAGGATGGCGGGCGATTGCTTACCGCGACACCGATTATCGTGGGCAGTCGGTCGACCTGTCGGCCGATGCGCCAAACCTGCAACTGGTCGCAGGTAGCTGCTCGCACGATGGGTTGAACGACTGCATCACGTCGATCAAAGTCATCATGCCAGGGCGGCCCTTCTAGGCTCCAGATCGGGCAGCCATGCCGTGAGCAGGCCGAGCGCGGGCAGCCACGCACAGACGTGATAGACCGTCGTCATGCTGGTGGCATCAGCCAGCGCCCCGAGCGCGGCCGCGCCGAGGCCGCCGATGCCGAACGCGAGGCCAAAAAAGAGCCCCGAGATCATCCCGACGTTGCCGGGCACGAGCTCTTGCGCATAAACCAGGATGGCCGAAAATGCTGAGGCGAGAATCAAGCCGATGACGGCGCTCAGCACGCCCGTGACCGCCAGGCTCGCGTGCGGCAGCGCGACGGAAAACGGCAGCACGCCCAGGATGGACCCCCAGATCACGTACTTGCGGCCGTAGCGATCGCCGACCGGTCCGCCGAGGATCGTGCCCGCCGCGACCGACCCGAGAAAGACGAACAGGTGCAGCTGCGCGCTGCGCACCGAGACGCCGAAGGTCTCCATCAGATAGAACGTGTAGTACGTGCTCAGGCTCGCCAGGTAGACATACTTCGAGAACACCAGCACCAGCAGTATCGTCAGCGCGCGTCGCACCTCGGCCCGCGTGAGGTGATGATGCGGGACGTGGGCCGGGTAGACGGACCGTGGCCGCCGAGGCGCTCGGCGACGGTACCAGCCGCCGACGCGCCAGAGCACAGCGATTGCCACGACCGGCACGATCGCAAACCACAGGAGGCTGCGCTGCCCGCGGGGCAGCACGATGAGGGCGGCCAGCAGCGGGCCGACGGCCGACCCGGCGTTTCCGCCCACCTGGAACAGCGACTGCGCAAGACCGTGCTGTCCCCCCGACGCGAGTCGCGCGATGCGCGAGGACTCGGGATGAAACACCGATGACCCGATGCCGATCAACGCCGCCGCCGCAAGTACGGCGCCGAATCGTTCCGACAGCGCCAGCAACACCAGGCCCACCAGCGTGAACGACATGCCAATTGCCAGCGACTGCGGCTGCGGTCGCCGGTCGGTGTACGAGCCAATCACCGGCTGCAGCAGCGACGCGGTGAGCTGATTGACGAGCGTGATCAGGCCGATGTGGCCGAAATCAAGCCGCAACGCGGTCTTGAGGATCGGATAGATCGACGGCAGCAGCGACTGCACCATGTCGTTCAGGAGGTGGCAGAGGCTGAGCGCGCCGAGCACGCGAAACGCGGTCTGGTCGCCTTGAGGAGGGGTCGGATTCTCGGTCGGCGACGACATCAGTAGTGTTGAGCCTGCGGACTTCGGCAGTATATCCGGACAAGGCTCCGCCACCGTGGGCTCTGCGCTATGATGCCCGCGCATCGCCACACACGCGCGACCAGAGGACGCCCCAGATGGCCCACGATCCATCAAAGCCCAAGCCCCGATGTTGCGAGGGCGACGACTGCGCTCCCCGTGTGGATCGACGCGACTTCGTGAAGTCGGTCAGCCTCGGCCTGGGCGGGCTGGCTTCCCTGGGAGGTCTCACCACGAGCGAGGCCGAGGCCGCCGAGCGCGACGCGAGCGAGCGGCCCGTGCTCGAAGACAAGACGTGGCCCTCGCTGCGCGTGTTCGACGAGGCGCACCTCGATCGTATCGCGATGCCCATTGGCGGCATCGGCACCGGCACGGTTTCGCTCGGTGGCCGGGGCGACCTGCGCGACTGGGAGATCATGAACCGGCCGGCCAAGGGCTTTGTGCCCAGGCTCGGCAACCAGGACTCGGTGGGTCCCTTCCTCTCGTTGTTCGCTCAGGAAGATGGCCAGCCTGCGGTGTGCCGTCTGCTCGAGGGCCCCAGCCCGATCTCGGAGTACGAAGGCAGCCACGGCGCCCGTACGCCGAATGAGCACATGCCGCGCTTTCGCCGGTGTCGATTTGCCGCGGCGTATCCGTTCGGGCGAGTGATGCTATCCGATCCGGACGTCCCACTGGACGTCGAACTGAAGGCGTTCAATCCGCTGGTTCCGGGGGATCCGGACGCCAGCGGCATTCCGCTCGCCGTCTTCACGGTCACGCTGCGCAACCATCGCGCGCGCGCGGTGACGGCCAGCGCCGCGATCAGCCTCCCGAACTTCATCGGCGTGGACGGCGCTGCGACCGCCACCGACTGGAAGGGCGACAGCTGGCCTGCTGGCGCCCGGAGGAATCGGAACGCCGGGCGCGCCTCCGATCACGTGACCGGCGTGCTGTTGTCGTCGGCCGGGGTCGATGACTCGGCGGCGGCCTGGGGCACCATCGCCATCGCGACGACGGCGCGCGATGGAGTCTCGAGGCGGACGGCCTGGGACAGCGGCCGATGGGGCACAGCGCTCCTGGATTTCTGGGACGACTTTTCCGCCGACGGCCGGCTCGACGAGCGGACGCCGCTCAAGGCCATCGACGCGCCGATGGCTTCGTTGGCGGTGACCCTTGCCATTCCGCCTGGCGAGAGCCGCGACGTCACGCTCCTGCTGGCCTGGCATTTTCCGAACCGCTACAGCTGGCAGCCGCGCGGCCAGCCGCCGGGGCCCGACGACCGCGTCGGCAACTTCTACACGACGCGCTATCGCGACGCGTGGGAGGTCGTCGACCGCGAAGCGCCGCGGCTCGAGGACTTGCGGCAGCGCACGCACCGCTTCGTGCGAGCGTTCACGGAAAGCGACCTGCCGCCGGAAGTCAAGGAGGCGGCGCTCAGCAACCTCAGCACGCTGCGCACGCAGACATGTTTTCGCACCGAAGACGGACGCTTCTTCGGGTTCGAAGGCAGCAACAACCACAGCGGCTGCTGCTGGGGCTCCTGCACGCACGTCTGGAACTACGAACAGGCCACGGCGTTTCTCTTCGGCGGGCTTGCGTGGTCGATGCGCGAGATCGAGTTCGCCCACGCGACCGATGCCACCGGCCTCATGAGCTTCCGCGTGCACCTCCCGCTGGAGCGCGCACAGGAGTTCGGCAAGGCGGCCGCCGACGGTCAGATGGGCTGCGTGATGAAGGTCTATCGCGACTGGCAGCTCTCGGGAGACGAAGCGGCGCTGAGGAGCCTGTGGCCGCACGTGAAGCGGTCGCTGGAGTTCTGCTGGATTCCGGGCGGGTGGGACGCCGACAAAGACGGCGTGATGGAAGGCGCGCAGCACAACACGATGGACGTCGAGTACTGACGGCCCCAATCCGCAGATGGGCCTGTGGTACCTGGGCGCCCTCAAAGCCGCCGAGGCGATGGCGCGCCACCTCGGCGAGACGGCATTTGCCGACACGTGCCTCGACCTGTTCAGCCGCGGCAGCGCCTGGATCGACGCGCAGCTGTTCAACGGCGAGTACTACGAGCACCAGATTCGGCCGCCGGCCAGCGCCGATGCCGTAGCGCCGAGCCTGCTGGTCGGCATGGGCGCCGACGACATGACCAAACCCGACTACCAGCTCGGCTCCGGGTGCCTCGTCGATCAACTCGTCGGCCAGTACATGGCGCACGTCGTCGGGCTTGGCTACCTGGTGAAGCCCGAGCGGGTGAAGACGACGCTCGCGAGCATCCTCAAGTACAACCGGCGCACCGACCTGCACGCGCATTTCAACCCGCTGCGCAGCTTCGCGGTCGCCGGTGAATCGGCGCTGCTGATGGCGAGCTATCCGCGCGAGCGCCCCGCGAACCCGTTTCCGTACTTCGGCGAGGTCATGACCGGCTTCGAGTACACCGCGGCCGTCGGGATGCTGTACGAGGGGATGATCGACGAAGGCCTCCGGTCGATTCGCGACATCCGGGCACGCTACGATGGTCTGAAGCGCAATCCCTTCGACGAGGCCGAGTGCGGCCATCATTACGCGCGTGCGATGGCGAGCTGGGCGGCCGTGCTCGCGCTCACGGGGTTCCGTTATTCGGCGGTGACGCGCGAGCTGGCGCTGGCCGGCAAGCCTGGCCGGTTGTTCTGGTCGACCGGCTATGGCTGGGGCACCGGCACGATCGCGGGCACCGCTCGCAGGGCTGGACGCTGACGCTTGACGTCATCGAAGGGCAGCTGGCGCTAGCGGCCGTCACAGTCGGCACGGCGAAAGCCGTCGTCACGCCCGAGCGGACGCTTGACTGCGGGCGAGTCTCTTACGAGTTGAGGTGCGTTGAGCCATGCGAGTCCATGAACTGACCATCGCGGAGTGTCGAGAAATCCTGCAACCGCTGCCATCTGGCGCGGCTGGCGTGCTGCCGCGACGACCACCCCTACGTGGTGCCGATCTCGTACGATTTCGACGGCAAACACCTGTACAGCTTTCGACGTTGGGCCAGAAAATCGTGTGGATGCGGGAGAACCCGAACGTCTGCGTCGAGGTAGACGACATCGATCGATCGGTTCCACTGGACGACGGTGCTGGTGTTTGGCGGATACGAAGAGCTCCGATCGCCCGCTGAACATCGAGCGGGCGCGCGATGCGCGCCCTGGCGTCTCTTCGCGCAGCGTGAAGAGTGGTGGCAGCCGGCAGCCGCCAAGGCGGGGCCGTCCGGAACATCACGTGCCGGTCCTCTATCGCATCGCATCAAGCGGATCACCGGACGGCGGGCCGATCGGCCGCGCAGCTGACCGTCAGAACCCGTACTCGATGCCGAGAAGGGGCGTCACGCGATCGGACAGCCCGTTGGTGCCCAGCGTGAAGCGGAGATTGAAGTCGACCAGCAATCGCCCGCTGAGGTTGGCCTTGAACCCGACGGCCGCACTCGACGCCCAGAACGACTCGTGGAAGATCGCGATGTCGTCGAACGTCGTGGAGCCGGTAGTGCCGACGGCGGTAAAGGGCTCGATACGGACGCGCGGCGAGTTGATGGCGCGACGTCCCAGCAGGTCGGCCGTGAGGCTGAACTTGTCGGTCACCCCGACGTCGGCGCCAAACGCGTACAGGAGTTGATCCGGCAAGTCGTCTTTTTCGCCGGTCTCGACGTCGCCGGCCAGCACGCTTTCGCCATTCCATTGGTAGCCAAGGTTCACGTGCGGCGAGACCCTGCGGTACGACCCTGAATAGGCGAGAAACGGCTTGACGCCGAACGCCCCCGACCCGAGCAGGTTCCGCTCGTCGCCGGTGGGCATGCGCATGTCCACGCCGACGGCCAGTCCGCGCGGGCCCTCGCGCATCACGGCGCTCTTCACGCGCACGATCAGATCGCCGAGGCCGCTCGCCGACCCGCCCGCCTCGAAGTTCCGATTCGAGCCGATGCCGTCGGGCGCATCAGGATCGCGGAAGAAGTGCACGCTTGTCGCATTGAGCGTCCCCAGGCGCCTCATCGTCGCCGCCGATGTCACATGCAGGTTCGTATTCACGACCGGCACGGCCAGCGACACGTCCAGCCGGTCGGTCAGACCGTAGGTCAAGGCGCCGGTCCACTGGCCAACCGTCACGTCGATCGCGCTCGCAGTGGTCACGACGTCGGCCCGGCCGCCGCCGAGCTGGAAGTCGTCGTGCGTGAAGACCGAGGGCACGGAGCTCAGGTCGATGCCTTCCAGCTGATCGAACGAGAAGTGCTGGAAGTTGAAGCCGAAGGCGAACCGTCCCTTGCCGATGG
The DNA here is from genome assembly GCA_963806705.1 of Vicinamibacteria bacterium. Taxonomy (GTDB): domain Bacteria; phylum Acidobacteriota; class Vicinamibacteria; order Vicinamibacterales; family JAENWD01; genus JAENWD01. The sequence continues at coordinate 296,785 of CAWDZE010000015.1, read as the reverse complement.
TCTCAGCCCTGTCGGTGAGAATCGGGCCGAAGCTCTGCGTGGATCGGACAAACGTGCCCGTCGCCGCGTCGAAGCGATAGGTGAAACCCGAGGCGGGCGACGGCAGCGGCAGTGAGGTGAGCTGGCTGGCCAGGGCGATGTTGAACTGGGTGAAGTTCGACTGGAACGCGCTGTTGAAGTGCGCAGAGTGCGTGGATCCGTCAGGCAGCACTGCCTCGCTGCTGACGACCAGCCCGTTGGGGCCAAACAGATCGGCAAAGACCGACGCAAGTCGTGGCGGCCGCGATTGCGCGAGCGCGGATGGCACGGGCATGGATGTCAGCACAAGGACGATCAGGGCTCGTCGCAGCATGGATCCTCCGGACATATCTCTGACCACAGCAAAGCGGCGTCGGGAACTCACCGCAACGGTCGATGGCTCACCGATTCAATCAGCCACCCGCTGGCTGCGTGCCGCAGCGTCAACGTGGTGGTGGTGTCGCTTCGCAACTGCTGGCCGTCGTGCGTTCGCAGGCTGTAGTGGTGTACCGCGGTGACGGTCGCCGTCGCGCCGTTGACGTCGATCCGGGGGCTCGCCAGCTCGACGGTGATGGATCGCGCGTTTGCGAAATCGGCTTCGACCGCCGCCTGCTGCGACCGGCTCAGTCCGGGCCACACCGCCTTGAGCGCCGCGACGTCCCGCTGCTCGAGCGCGGACGTATAGCGGCGAAGCGTCGCTGCCACGGATTCCTGCGCGGTTGGCTGGGGAGGCGCGGGAGCCGGCGCAGGTGAAGACGGGACCGGCGCGGGACGCGGAACCGGCTGCGGAAGTGCCGGTGCCGTCGCCGGAGGTGGGGTCGCCGGCGGCGCAGGCGGTGTCTGACGCGCGGCCTGTTCGGCACGCCGCCGGCCTTCCTCGGCCGCGCGTGCGCGGGCTTCCGCCGCCTGCTTTTCGGCGTCGGCGGCTGTCGCTGCACTCCTGAAGAGCGTCGCCGCCGACTCCATGCGAGCGGCGGCCACGGCAAACCGCTGCTGGCGCAGGTCCTCGCGCGCGCGCGTCTCTTCTCGCTCCGCCGACCCGTAGAGCTGCGGGGCGAGCTCCCGGGCGCCAGCTGCTTGAGCGGCGGCTTTGCCGGCGTCCATCTGCGCAAGCGCGGCGGAGGCATGCTTGCGATCGACCGCAACTGCGGCGTCACGCGACGATTCGGACGTCCGCGGCGGCCGCGCCGGCGGGTCCACCTGCGGAGCGGCGATTGGCGGGGCTTCGGGTGCTGGTGGCGCCGGCGGCGGCGTTGGCAGCGCGGGCGGCGGCGTTGGCAGCGCCGGCTGTGTCGGCGCAACCGGGGGCGCGGTTGTGACGGCCGCGGGAGCCTGCTCGGTCGGAGGAGGTGTCTGGCGTCCGACGACAAGCCATCCAGCCACACCCAGCAGGACGAGCGACACTGCGCCGATGAGCCAGGTTCGACGCGGCTTGACCTGGCTGGTGGCTCCACCCTGCGCGACGACCGGTGCGGGGGTAAGGGGCCGTGGGTCGGTGAGCGGCACCGTCTCGTCGGAGATCGTCGGAAAGTTGTCGGGGTTGTAATCCGCTGGAGCCGGCGTTGTTCGCGAACCGGAAGGAGCGCTCAGCGCCGCCTCGACCCGGCTGATGACGCGGCGATCGGCGCCGCGCATCGGCTCGTACGCCGCCTCGAGGTCGCGCAGCAGATCGGTCATCCGCTGATAGCGATCCTCGCGGGCCTTCGCCATGGCCCGGTCCACAAGAGTCGTCAGTGGCGGCCCCACGGCGGGATCGAGCTCGTCGAGCGCCGTCGGGACCTCGTGCAGGATCTTGTACATTGTCGACGCGGCCGACTCACCCTGGAAGGGCTTCCGCCCTCCGAGCAGCTCGTAGAGCAGCACGCCGAAAGAGAAGATGTCCGACCTGTGGTCTGCCCGCTCGCCTCGCAGTTGCTCCGGCGCCATGTAGTTCACGGTGCCGACCATGACGTTGCTGCGAGTCAGCTCCGACGTAATGAGGCGCGCGAGGCCGAAGTCGAGGATCTTGACCCCGCCATCATCGGTCACGAAGACGTTGGCCGGCTTGATGTCGCGGTGGATCAGCCCGCACATGTGCGCATGCGCCAGTCCCTCGCAGATGCTGATGGCCAGCTCGACTTTGCGTGTGAGGGACATGCCCTCCGGGTCGTGCAGGCGCTGATCGAGGTCGCGTCCCTCGAGGTATTCCATCGCCAGGTACGGCGAGCCGTCCTGTTCGCCGAGGTCGTAGATCGTGATGATGTTGCGGTGAGAGAGTTGCGCCGCGGCCCGCGCCTCCCGGAAGAACCGTTCGCGATGACCGGGGTTGTCGTCGAGCTGGCCGGAGATGACTTTGACGGCGACGACACGCGTGAGCAGCGGGTCGAAGGCCTTGTAGACCGTCCCCATGCCGCCCTGGCCGAGCTTCTCCGTGATTTCGTAACGTCCTACGCGATTCAAGACACTCTCATGACTGGGATTCGACGAAGCGTAACTTTGTCGCCGGCTTGACGCAATGCCCTTCAGTCCTTCCGGTACTTTTCGACATCCACCCACGCGCCACCGGCCAGGACACGCTGAACGGTGCGGATTTCCGAGATTTGCTGCAGCGGATTGCCCGTCAGCACGATGAGATCGGCGAGTTTGCCCGGCTCGATCGTGCCCAGATCGCCCGCGCGCCCGAGAAAGGCCGCGCCGGTGGCCGTGGCGGCCTGTACAGCCTGCATTGGCGTCAAGCCCGCGTCGACCAGTAGCTCCATTTCGCGCCATGGGGCCTCGCCACGCCCCGCAAACGGCACTGTCGAATGCCCGCCCACAACGATCCGCCCGCCCGCCTCGAAGGCGCGGCGGGTCGTGGCCAGCATCTTTCTGAAGCCGTTGACGCGGGTTGCTATTAGCTCCGGCGTGTCCTTGGGTTCGGATGGCACGCCTGGCCGCCGCTCGAAGACGGCAAGGGTCGCGTCGATGAATGGCTTCTGCTTGCCGATGATCGCCCAGAGTGCGCGGGCATCCGCGCTGTCGAGGTCAAGGTTCGCGAAAGCCGCGTAACGGCCTGCGCTCCTGGCCGCATTGTCGGCCAGGACGGCTTGCCGATAGCGCTCGCGCTCGAGCTGCGGCAGCAGGCTGGGCCCGAGCGAAGTGATGTGCTCGACCCCGTTGAGGCCGTACGCGAACAGCTCGCCGGCCTCCAGCTGCTCCAGGTGTGCAGTCGAGATGACGTGATGCTCGCGGCACACGTCAATCACGGCCCTGGCGCTGCCGAGCGGCAATCGGAAATAGATCTTGATCGCCGTCGCGCCCTGGCCGATCGCGCGCTCGGCGAACCATCGTGCTTCCTGCGCGTCGCGCGCCACGACTGAGTCGTTGGGATAGGCGGGGCGTTCGCCGTCGATGTGAGGGCCAGCCGTGTGGATGCGCGGGCCGCGCAGCCCGTCGGCCGCAATCATCGCCCGCAGCCCGGCGAAGTACTCGTCCCACTGACCGGGGTCGCGGAACGCCGTTACGCCGTTGGCGAGTTGCCGCAGGGCCAGCTTCGGGTCCGGCGGCTTGTTCTCGAGGTGGAAGTGCATGTCCACCAGGCCCGGCAGCACCGTGCGGCCCGACAGGTCCACGCGCTCGGCGCCGGCGGGAACCGGCACGCTCGCTGCGGCTCCTACGGCGCTGATGCGCTCGCCGTCGATGACGATGCGGGCGTCTTCGATGGGAGGCCCGCCGGTGCCGTCCACCAGACGCGCGTGTTCGAGGACGAGGACGCGTGCGGCGGGTTGGGCCGCGGCGAGGGCTACGAGGGCAAGAAGGACACTGCGCATGAGCGCGCAGTGTACGTCAAGGCAGCGCCGGGTTGGCGAAGTCCGGCACCGGGTCCTTCCACAGGTAATGGTTGAACCACTCCAGATTATGCCGCATCACCGCCCGCATGGCCTTTGGCTTGTTGATGCCGTGGCCAAAGCCCTTGTAGACGACCATCGACACCGGCACTCCACGGTCTTCCAGTCCCTGCCGCAGCTCGTACGCGTTCGGGATCGGCACGCGGCGGTCGTTCTCGCCGTGCTGAATCAGCGTCGGCGTCTTCGCCTGCAGGATGTGCGTCATCGGGGACGTCTTCACGTAGATCGCCGGGTCGGCCGCGGGATCCTTCCCGAGATACTGAATCGTGAACGGCGTGATGTCGGTGTTGTAGTAGTAGGTCGCCCAGTTCGAGATTCCGGCGCCCACCGACACAGCCGCGCACTTGGTAGTCGACGTCGTCAGGAACGCCGAGATGTAGCCGCCCTGGCTCCAGCCCATGCAGCCGACACGCGCCGGATCGACCCAGCCTTTGGCCACGAGGTGGTCGATGCCCGCGACGACGTCCCATGCGTCGCCGACGCCGAGATTCCGCACGTTGAGCTGCCGGAACTTCTCGCCGTACCCCGCGCTGCCGCGGTAGTTCACCTTCAACGCCATCGCGCCGCGTCCGACCCACGTGTCGACTGGGTAGTAGCGATTCTCCAGCAGCACAGGCCGGTCGATGCCGGTCGGGCCGCCATGGATGATGACCAGCAGCGGGTACTTCTTCGTCGAGTCGAAATCCGCCGGTCGCACGAGCACGCCCTCGATGGCCGTGCCGTCCCGGCTCTTCCACTGCACGACCTCGCGCCGTCCCACCCGATAGGACGCGAGTTGCGATGTCATGTCGGTGAGCTTCCGCGGTGAAAAGCCGGTGCGGTTGGCCGCATAGACCTCCGCCATCGTCGTCGGCGACGCGGCGCCGAATGCGACCGACGAGCCGTCCTTCGAGACGGAAAAGCCAAATCCGATGAGCGCATCGGGCTGGCTGATGCGCGTGATGGCCTTCGAGGAAAGATTTGCGACGAACAGATGGCTGGTGGTCTTCTGCAGGCCGGAAAACAGGATCCCCACGCTGGTCCAGTCGATCAGGTTCGGGTCTTCGTCGAACGCATCGGTGACTGATACCGGCGCGCCTCCTGACGCGGCCACGACGGCGATGCGTCCGTTAGCATGAAAGTAGTCCGGGCGGCTCATCGCCGACTCGAACGCGATCTTCGATCCATCTGGCGACCAGCGCGGGCTCATATCGGGACCTGCCTGTGTCACCAGTGCCGCAACAGTGTCGGTGGCCAGGTCCAGTGTGTAGACGTCAGCTGTGTGCCCCTGCACAAGGTCGGCGTTCTTCGTCGCATGGAATGCCAGCTTCGTTCCGTCGGGGGCCCAGGCCAGCGAGCCGACATTGAACGTGCTGCCCTTCGTGCGTTGTGTGCCCGTGACCGGCGACTTCAAGGCGTCGGCGACGTCGAACGTCCAGATATGGGTGAAGACGTACTCGCCGCGTACCACCTCGAAATCGCCCATGCGATCCTTGCGGGCCTTGCGCTCCTTGGACTCGGCGTCCGCGGCGAGATAGGCGATGCGCGCGCCGTCGGCCGACCACTCGAAGCCGTTGACGGCCGTCTCGCTCTTCGTCAACTGCACCGCTTCGCCGCCGCCTGGACGGATCGCGAAAATCTGGTTCTTGTCGCCGACCCGGGCGCTCGTAAAGCCGATCCACTGGCTGTCCGGCGACCACTGCGCTCCGCCAGATGATTTCTGGCCGCGAGTCAACTGGACGGGTGTCCCACCGGAGGTTGGGACCGCCCAGAGCTGCGTGACAAAGGCGTCCTGTTCGAAATCGGCATCGGTGACGCCGTAGACGACCCACTTGCCGTCGGGCGAGATCTGCACGCCGGCGATCGTCTTGAGCGTCAGCACGTCCTCGATGCCGGGCACGCGTGGCGCATCGTCTGCGGTGGGCACGGCCACGGCGCTGGCCGCCAGGGATACGACGAGCAGGGCACGGGGCAGCATGGACCGGAGTATACCCGCCGAGCGCGATTAGCGGGCAGGTGGATCGTGCGGATCGACACGTCCGCGATGGCACGTCGCGCAGTTGATGAAGCGGTCCTGGGGAGTACCTTCGAGGTGCTCCATTTTGGCGAGTTGCTGGTTGATGCCATAGTGCATCACCGCCATCTCACGCGCCGCGCGCTTGGGGCGCAGATCGTCGCTGGCAAAGTCGTCTTCGACGTGGCAGTGCGTGCAGCGCACGCCCAGCGCCCTGGCGTACCCGGCATTCATGATTCCAAGAAAGTCGCCTGCCGGTACGTCCTCCAGCCATTCGATCTTGATGTTCTTGAACACTGCGGAGGCTGGCTCCGACCCGCGTGCACCGAGCCGCTGCTTGAGCCTTGCCTCGACGCGATCGTTGAACTCCTGCGTGGTGAGCGAGTCCTGTGACGACGCGCCGGCGGCAGCGGGCGAACCCGAGATCGATTGCGCTGCGTGAAATGCCATGCTGAGCGCGGCACTCGAGAGCAGGAAGACGATGAGCGGTCGGCGCACGGCGTGCCTCCGCCGTGGATGGTACGCTCGATCGGCCGCGCGTGGGCCGTGTGACGGAATCTCGCTGGGACGGCCGTTGGGACCGGCGCTAGCGCTGAACCGCGGTCTGCAATGCCGCCGCGGTTGCGGCATCGGCCGGGAAGAACGACTCGATCGCCAGCTCTGACAAAGTGATATCGACTGGCGTCCCGAAGATCGTCGTCGTGCTCACAAACGACATCACGCCGGCTTCAGTTCGCAGGCGCAGCGGCACGAGGACACCTCCGAAGTCGCTCGGTGCCTCCTGCCGCGCCACACCGTCGTCGGCCAGGGGATAGCGGCGCAATTCGTCCAGGAGCGCCGAGAGTGTCACATCGGCGGTGGCGGCAACTTGCCGCCGGAGGCGCTCGACGATGTGCGAGCGCCACTCGGACGCATTCACGATCCGGGGCGCGATGCCCCCGGGATGCAGGCTGAGGCGAAGGACGTTCACCGGCGGTTGCAGGAGGCTCGGGTCGATACCGGCCAGCATTGGCGCGACCGCTCGATTGGCGGCCACCAGCGTCCAGTGCCGGTCGATGGCCAGCGCGGGGTACGGCTCGTGCCCCTTCAAGACGAGGTCCACCGCCCGGCGTGCGACGTCGAGCGCTGGATCCGCCAGCGGGCGCTCGGCAAAGACCGGCGCGAAGCCTGCAGCGATGAGCAAGGCGTTGCGTTCGCGGAGCGGGACGTCGAGCCGTTCGGCCAGCAGGAGCACCATCTCGCGGCTGGGCTTGGCCCGGCCCGTCTCGAGGAAGCTCACGTGCCGGCTCGAGACGTCCGCTTCGCAGGCCAGCGCCAGCTGGCTCAAGCGCCTGCGTTGTCGCCATTCGCGCAGCAGCGGACCTACCGATGACGCCGGGGTTGTCATGATGGCGTGACGATAGCAGACCGCCAGTCGTGGCGGCCATTACCTCGGACGTAATCGACACCCGCCCACGCGCAGGCCACTATCGAAACGTCTGTGCGCCGCGTCGACCTGGTGTCGCCCCGCCGCAATCACCTGGAGGTTCCGATGACTGTGTCCGATCCCTCGATGTTTCTCCGCCGCACTTTGTGGCTCGATGCCGCGATCAGCGGTGCAACGGGCGTCCTGATGTGGCTGGGCGCCGACCTGCTCGAGTCCTGGCTCGCGCTGCCTTCCGCACTCTTTCAGGTCGCAGGCTTGAGCCTGCTGCCGTTCTGTGGCTTGTTGATCGCGCTGGCCACGCGGCGTCACCTGACGAGCGGGGCCATCGTGGCCGTCATCGTCGCCAACGCTCTGTGGGTCGTTGCCAGCTTTGCCCTGCTTATCAGCGGGAAGGTGGCACCCACGATGCTTGGGTATGTCTTCGTCATCGGACAGGCCATCGCCGTTCTGGGTTTCGCCGAACTGCAGTGGGTGGGTCTACGACGGATTGGAGGTTCGGGAGTCGCGCCATCGTGAGCCGTTGCCGGCTGGCGCCGGCAACGGCACAGCACTGGCTACTTCGAGTTTGCGGCCAGCTTTGCCAGGATCCCGTTGATCCGGTTCTTGTTGGTGTCGTCGCGGACCATTTTGAGTGCCTTGGTGTACTGCGCGACCGCCTCCGCGGTCTGTCCCTTCAACGCGAGCGCCTCCCCGAGGCTGTCATAGGTGTTCCATGAACCAGGGTGATCCGCGACGTTCTTGCGGAAGACCGCGATGGCCTCGTCCACCTTTCCGGCACCCAGCAGCTCGTAGCCGTAGGCGTTGATGTCGGCTTCCGTTGCGACCTTCATCGCCTCCTCGCGCAAGGCGACCGCCGCGGCAGACTCGCCCTTGCGTTCGAGCACGAGGGCCTTGGCGCGCAGCGTCTGGTAGTTGCGGTTCATGGCGATCGCCTTGTCGGCCCACGCCGCGGCACGGTCCAGGTTGGCGTTGTTACGGACACTCCAGGACGCGGCCTGCGCGAAGCTCTGCCAGAAAAACCCCGGCAGGTTGTGCAGCTGCTGCTCCAGGTTGTCCGATACCACGGCCGGCGTGTCGACGGTGATGGGAATGGGCAGCGCGACCTTCTCCCAGTGGAGCATCAGCGTCACGCCAGCCGGTCCCGGCGATTCGAAGGTGTATGCGAGGTGCTCCTGGAACTCGCCGGGCTGGGGGCGCGTCGTGAACCGGACGGCATCCTTCGCCTGGTCGTAGAAGAAGCTGCCCCACGCCGTCGATTCCTTGTTGAGGATCACGGTCCACTCCGCCTTGGTCGGGATCACGTGGAGGCCGTAGTCGCCGGCGGGGAGCTGCTGTCCGCCGATCGAAAACGGCGTCGACAGGGACAGCACGGTGTTCTCGTTGGCGCCGGCGCGCCATACCTGGTCGTACGGCACCAGATCGCCCCAGACGGTCCGCTGCCGGACGGCTGGCCGGTGGTACTTGACGGTGATGTCGGTCAACCCGATCCGCTGCGACGCTGTTGCGGCCTGGCTGGCTTGGGGCACGGTCAGCGGCGGCCCCTGCGCAACCGCAACGGCCGGAAGGGCGAGCAGAACGAGCAGGGCAAATGGGGCGCGTCGGGCGATCATCACAGACTCCTCCTGCGCCTCGACCTTGGCGCCACGCGCATCATCCGCGCTGGCATGGCCGGGCTCAAGGGGGCGCACTCGGTTCGTCCCGCCGGGACCACGCCTGGACCCCGATGTTTTTCACCAGCCACGGGAGGTTGCGCTATCATGCCGTCCGCGGGTCGTGGGGCGGCGCATCAGACGCCGGCTGCTCGCGCCAAGGAGTCTGCAGATGCGTCGTGTCCTGCTTGCGTTCGTGATGACCGTTGGAATGGCGACCGCGGCCCTGGCCGCCGATGTCACCGGCAAGTGGGTGGGGAGCGTGGACACACCCAACGGCCCATTCGAGCTCACTTACGAGTTCAAGGCCGAGGGGGAGGCGTTGACGGGGAGCGTCACCAGCGCGATGGGCAGCCAGGCGCTCAGCAACGGCAGGGTCGCCGGCGAGATCTTCACGTTCGACGTCGACCTCGAGGGGGGCAAGATCACTCACGAGGCCAGGATCAACGCCTCGGGCGATGAGATCGCCATCAAGGCCACTGGCGACTGGGGAACGGTCGAGTACGTCGTGAAGAAAGCGGCGGCAGCCCCGGTCAATTGACGCTGCTACTCCTCGCGCAGCGCGGTCATCGGTTCGATCGCGGCCGCTCGTCGTGCCGGGACCCAGGCCGCCAGCATCGCCACGACCACCAGCACTCCCATTGCGCCGGCAGCCGTCCAGGGGTCGGTCGCCTCGACGCCCACCAGCGAGGACTTGAGCAGGCGCGCCACGGCGAGCGCCGCGGGGATGCCGACGATCACGCCGCCGGCGACCAACCACAGCGAGTCGCGTATCACCATGCGCGCGACGTCACCGGGCGCGGCGCCCATCGCCATGCGAACGCCAATCTCGTTGGTCCGCCGGGTCACGGCGTAGATCAGCAGGCCGCCGAGGCCGACTGCGGCCAGGATCAGCGCGATGCCCCCAAAGGCTCGCGAGGCGACGCTGAGCAATCGCTCGGTTCGCAACATGCGGTCCATCAGCGCCGACTGCGTGAAGAACTCCGTTACCGGCACGTCGGGGTTGACGCGAGCAGCGGCCTGATGCACCGCCGGCGCGAGCACCGACGCGTCGACCGCGGCGCGGATCACCAGGTGCACTCTTTGCCCCTGGCGCTCGCCTGCCTGCAGTGGGCGATAGAAGGTCGCGCGCAGATCCTCGTCGCGCAAACTGTAGTACCGGCTGCTGCTGATGACGCCGACGATCTCGTGCGTGTCGCTGTCCTCGCGGCCCGTGCCGAAACGCTGTCCGACGGCGGCGCCGTTGGGATAGAACTTCTTGACGAACCGCTCGTCCACGAGCACGGCCTTGGTGCCCGGCGTGAGATCGCGTGCATCGAAGCTGCGGCCGGCGAGCACTCGGAATCCGAGCGTCTCGACCAGGCCGTCGCCCAACTCGTTCAGCAGCACGTTGTCGGCGCCATCATCGCGGTAGGGCCGGCCGGGCAGGTGCGCGCTCGTCATCGACGAACTGCCAGACAGCGGCCTGGACCCAATCGTCGCCACTCGCGCCACGCCGGGAATCCCCGACAGCTCCGCTCTTAGACGCTCGACGTAGGGCGCGACCTGGTTGGCAGGAAGGCCCGCCTGCCACGGGTTCACCGACGCATACAGGATGCGCGTGCGGTCGAACCCGAGGTCGGTGAGTCGCAGCGTCGCCAGCGTTCGTCCCAGCAAGCCGGCCGCGACCAGCACGGTGAGGCACAGCGCCATCTGAGCGCCGACCAGCAGGCGTGGGAGCCGCAGATGTCCGGACGTAATGGCGCGGCCATGCGCCTTGAGCGTGTCCTGGACATCGGCGCCTGCCACACGGACCGCGGGCGCCAGTCCGAACAGCAGGGCCGCCAGCCCTGCCAGCGCGGTGGTGTACAGAAGTATCCGGCTGTCGACGCGCAGGTCGAGCCGTGTCCCCGCGCTTTCGCGCAGGAGGACATCGATACCGCCGGCCAGCACGTGACCCACCCACAACCCGAGCGCGGCGCCAATGGCTGCCAGCATCAGGCTTTCGACCAGGTGCTGGCGCATCAGCCGCCCCCGGCCGGCGCCAAGGGCCAGACGTACGGCCGATTCACGCTGCCGCCCCACGGCGCGGGCGAGCAAGAGGTTCGCGACGTTGGCACAGACGATGAGCAGAACCAGGCCGACCAGGAGTAGCAGCACCCACAGCGCGCGGCCTTCGTCGGTTCCGATCGGGTCGAACCCGCGCCGCGCCGAGGAGGTCACCAGGGTCGGGGTCGCGCCGGCCGCAAGGGTCACGCCATCGGGGACGACCAGTCGCTGAAACTGCTGCGTCAGCTGCCGTTGAGCGGTCGTGGCTTCGGCGCCTGGGCTGAGCCGCGCGATCTGGCGGACCCACCAGTACATGGCGTCCTCGGCCAGCGGGCTGGTGTCGCCAGGGGCGCGCGTCAGCGTGACCTTCGCGGCTAGAGGCGTGAAGACGTCCACCCACTCGCCTATGGATATGCCGAAGAAGGTCCGCGGCGCCACCCCGACGATCGTCGTCAACACGCCGTTGACGCGGAGCGTCGAGCCGACGGCGTCGGCGCGGCCCTCGAACATCCGTTGCCACAGCCGATGGCTGATCACGACAACGACCTCGCGGCCCACGCGGTCGTCATCCTGCGAGAAGACTCGGCCGAGCAGGGGCGCCACGCCGAGGCTCGGGAAGTAGTTGGCGCTGACGTACTGAAGGCCGACCTGTTCGCCGCCCCGGCCGCGCGCGGAGATCGTGACGTCGTTGCTGTCGGAGAAACCGATCAGCGAGGCGACGGCGGTCTGCTCGGAGGCCAGCCGCCGATAGACAAGCGGCGAGATCGACGAGCCTTGCATCAGCGACGTGGGGTCGCCGTCGGTGTTGCCGGTATGGGAGTTACACAAGGCCTCCGGCCACCCTTTGTTGGTCCACTCGATCAAAACCAACGAGCGAGGATCCTCGACGGGAATGTCCTTCAGCAGCGCGGCGTCCACGAGCGTGAAGATCGCGGTGTTGGCCCCGATGCCGATGACCAGCGAGGCCACGACGGCCGAGGTGACGACCCAGCTGCGGCGCAGTTGGCGCCACGCGTAGCGGGTGTCGCGCAGCACCGAGTCGAGCCACACGAGGATTCCCGCGTCTCGCATGTCTTCGCGCACGACCGCCGGGTTGCCGAAGCGCAGGCGTGCCTGCCGGTTGTCGGAGGCCGCCTTCGCCTTCATGGCCAGGTGGAAGGCGATTTCGTCGTCGATGTCCTGGTCGTGGCGCGACCGGCTGACGGTGCGAACGAGTCGGGACCAGAGGCTCATGGCCACCTCTCAGGCGGTGCGGAGGACTTTGGCGACGGCGGCCGTGACGTCGTGCCACCGGGCTTCCGAGTCGGCGAGGCGCCGGCGGCCCTTCGTCGTGAGTTGATAGACGCGGGCGCGCCGGCCGGCGTCGGTCATCTTCCACTCGGCCTTCAGCAGACCCAGCTCGGTCATGCGGTGCAAGGCCGGGTAGAGCGATCCTTCCTCCACGCGCAGCACGTCGTCGGAGGTCTGCTCGATGAAGGTCGCGATGGCAAACCCGTGATTGGGGCCCCGCTTGAGGATCTTGAGGACGAGCAGTTCGAGGGCGCCCTGAAGGTGATCGGCTTTGGCCATATGTAGACTGCTACTGTAGACATCTATGGGAGAGGCGTCAAGGATCGCACTCGTGAAGTGCTGGGTGCCTGGTGCCAGGTGCCTGGGTGCGGTGCTGGGTGCCGTGTGCTGAGTGCTGAGTGCGCGTCGCGAAGACCGCGTCTATGATGGTGCCGTGTCCGATAGGCAGTGGACGGTGACGGCCGGGGAGGCAGGCGGCCGGCTGGACAAGTTCCTCGCCGCGCCGGATCGGCTGGGCTCACGCTCGAAGGCCGCTGCGGCGATCGACCGCGGGAAGGTCTTCGTCGGCGACCGTGAGGCGGCGACCGCCGATGCGGCCCTGGCGCTGGCCGACGGCGATGTCGTTCGGGTGTGGATGGACCGGCCCGGAAGCGGCCGCGCGGTGCGCGCGCGCACTCGCCGGGAAGGCGACCTGGTGGTCGTGTACGAGGACGCGTCGCTGCTGGTCGTCGACAAGCCCCCGGGGCTGCTTGCGGTGCCGCTGGGGCGGAGGGGCCAGGCCGAGTCGCTGGTCGAACTGGTCGAGGCACACCTGCGGTCGCAGGGAAAGCGACGGCCGCAGGTCGTGCATCGGATCGACCGCGATACGTCGGGCCTGGTGCTGTTCGCCAAAGACGGCGCGTCGCTCGCGAACCTGAAAGGTCAGTTCCTCCGGCGCGAGCCGGAGCGCGTCTACCAGGCGATCGTGCACGGCCACCTGACGCCCGGAGGCCGGCAGCTGGCGCGACCACCTGGTCTGGGATGGCGACGACCTGATTCAGCGCGCGACCAGCGCGCGCGACCCCAGGGGCAAGGAGGCGCTGAGCGATACCGCGTCATGCAGCGGCTGCGGGGCGCCTCGCTCGTGGAGGTCCGGCTGGTGACGGGCAAGCGCAACCAGATCCGGCTGCAGGCGGAGCTGCGCGGCCATCCATTGGTGGGCGAGAAGATGTACGCCGACGCGCCGACGCTGAGCCACATCGCGTTTCCGCGGCAGGCGTTACACGCCTGGAAGCTCGCGTTCGAGCACCCGGTGACGGGCCGACGCGCTGCGGCTCGAATCGCCGTTGCCCGCGGACATGTCGGAGCTGCTCGCGCGGCTGCAGCCACGGCGCCGCGGCTGACTCGCTGCCGAGGCGGCGCTTAGCGCGTGCCGGCGGCTGCCGGCGACACGACCCAATCGCCCGGCGACAGCGTGACCCCCCGCACCAGTTCCGCTCCAAGCCGCTGCATCGACTCGCCGCCGGTGCGAGTCACGTCGTAGCGCGCGTTCTCGTCGACGACGAACCACTCGGGGAATTCGTTGAGGCGCACGTAGTTGCGATCGAGGTTCATGACGCGCCGATGCCGCGCGTAGTCGAACTGGACCAGCAGCGGAGCCGGCGCCTTCACGTGGAGAGCAAGCCCGTCACCTGCGGGCACGGCCCCGATGCCGACGCCCTTCTGCCACACGGCCGGCCGCACGCCCTGGCTCTGCATGAGCGCGTAGAGCAGGGCCGTCCGGTTGAAGTTGCCCTCGCCGTACCAGTATTCGAAGTGGCCGTCGGGACGCTGCATCTTCAGCAGGACGTCCATCTCGGACTCGATCCACGCGAGCGCCTCGGGCACCGGCTCTCGATTGACCAGATAGACAGCGCTTTCGATCGTGTCCGCATAGCCGTCGAACGACCCCAGCGGAAGCTCCGGGATGTTGCGCGGCTCCCACGAGTAATTGCGGTACTTGGGAAGATTGCCGAGCACGTGCCTGACCGCCTCCTTGTAGCGGGTGTCGCCCGTGCAGAGGTAGAAGGTGTAGACGGCCCCGTAGACGTAGCCCCAGTTGTCGGACAGCCGGTCGCCCTTGGGCGCCAGGGTCTGCGTGTCGACCGCGTTGTAGAGCATGCCATCGGGATTGGCGGATTCGAGAATGCGGTCGAGCATGCGCGCGATGACTGGCCGCCACTTCGCGGCGCGAGGCGTCTGGCGATAGTGCTCGAGCGCGTACTGAAGCACGAGGCCGACGACCAGCTCGTTGCCGTGGTCGCGCAGCCGCAGTGTGCCGTCGCCCGTGTGAGTCGCAAAGTTCCACTGCCCGCTCGGCACGCCGTGGCTGCCGGGCAACACCTCGTCGACGTAGGCGTCAGCGATGCGGCGGCCCCATTCGAGGAAGCGATCGTCGCCGGTCATCAGCGCCAGCCGCGGCAGCACCTGCAAGTAGTCGCCGTTGAGCTCGGAGTCGGACGCAGGCAGCTTGCCGAATCGCGAGTCCACCGGCGCGACCGCCATGGCGTCGGCGATCATGTCCACCATCCGGGTGTACCACGCCGTCCGGCCCAGGTACTCGGTGACGGTGATCAACCCGTCCTTGGCGTACTCGCCGGCGCCAAACAGACTGGGCGCTCCCGCCACGCCCGTGTCGAGGTTCAGCGCACCGGGCACCCCGCGCTGCGAGGAGGTCGTGTATCGCACCTCGTTGCGCAGCATCTCGAGGAGGCGGCCATCGAGCAGGTCGGGCTGGGTCAGGTGCGCGGTCAGGATCAGGTACGGATACAGATCGGCGCCGGAGTTGTGCGGCGTGTATTCACGCGTCGTGTTCCCGGCGGGCCGTCCGCTGCCCGGGCCGGTTAGCCGGTCGGGCAGCAACAGCGTCTTTGGATCGGCGCTCTTCAGCCACGCGCGCAGAACGCGGTCGGCGGCGCCGACGGCACGCTCGAAGCGCTCGGCGCGCACCGCGGTCTCGCCCCTGGCCGGCGGTCGGAATAACGGGGCGTGCAGCAGAGGGCGACAAGGTGCGCATGCGAGGGATGGTATCCGATCGTCGCCGGTGTAGTGAGACATGGTGTCTCGCGCGCGAGCGTGGCTGCCGATCTCGAGCGCGTCCGGTCACGAGCACGAACCGTCTTGGGGTGTGTCGCAATCGCGACCTGCCCGTGTCATGCCGGCTGGCTGATTGTGCTCACGGGCGGGACGGCCTGGGGCAGCCTGGCCGCGTGGGGCATGTGGCTGTATGCCTTGTTTGGCGCCTTTTCTGACCTCGCTCTGGATCGTGTTCGGCGGATCCGTCCACTGCGACCGCTGCGCGACTAGACGCCCGCCGTGGCGGTTCTCTTCCTGACCGGATTCCCCGGATTCCTCGGCTCGACGCTGCTTCCTCGACTGCTGACCGACCGGCCGGTGGCGCGTGCGGTGTGTCTGGTTCAGCCGCGCTGGGCGCCGCTGGCCACGCAAGCCGTCGGGCGGCTCGCGCTGACCCAGCCCCACACACGTGGTCGCATCGAACTGGTCGAGGGCGACATCGGCGAGCCCGGTCTGGGGCTGTCGGCCGCATCGTGGCAGGCCCAGGTGACCGAAGTGTTTCACTTCGCGGCAGCCTACGACCTGGCCGTGCCCCGTGACGTCGCAATGCGCGTGAATGTCGAGGGCACGCGGCACGTGCTCGAGACGTGCGCCGGGTACCCGACGCTGCGGCGTGTGCACTACGTCAGCACCTGCTTTGTCAGCGGCCGCCATCCCGGTGTGTTCCGTGAGGCGGATCTCGACGTCGGGCAGACGTTCAACAACTTCTACGAAGAGAGCAAGGCGCTGGCCGAGCGCGAAGTGCGCGCGGCGATGGCCGCGGGGCTGCCGGCCACGGTGTACCGGCCGTCGGTGGTCGTCGGCGACAGCAGGACCGGCGAGACGCAGAAGTACGACGGACCATATTGCGTGCTGCAGTTGCTGCTGCGCCAGCCGCGCGTGGCGCTCCTGCCCGTGCCGGGCAAGCCGCTCGAGACCAGCTTCAACGTCGTGCCGAGCGATTTTGTCGGCCGCGCGCTGGCGTGGTTGAGTACCCGTGCCGGCGCTGTCGGACTGACGTATCACCTGGCAGATCCCAGCCCGATGTCCATCGATGGCCTGCTGCACGCGATGGCGTTGGCCACCGGAAGGCGTGTCTGGCGCGTGCCGGTGCCCTATCGGCTGGCCCGTCACGAGCTCGAACACGTCAGGTGGCTGCGGCGCCTGCTGCGCGTTTCGCCGCAGGCGCTCGACTACTTCGTGCACCCGACCCGGTACGACACGACCAATGCCTCCAGAGATCTCGCCCCGGGACGGGTGGCCGTGCCGAACTTCAACGCCTACGTCGATCGCCTCGTGGAGTTCATGAAGGCGCACCCGGAGATTGGCTCCGCCGGCTTGTGGTGAGAGGGGAGCGCGTCAGCTCTTCGCGTTGTCCAGGGCGTCGCGCACCGCGGCGTGCGCGACGGCAACGTCGGCCGATCTATCGATGGACTTGCGATAGCGCAGGGCCCGCTCTTCGGTCGATGCGCTGATCGAGGTGAGCCGGTCCGCCTCCTTGACGACCGCCGTCCGCTCATCGTCGGGCCGCTCGTCGCCCGCCAGCCATTCGTCGATGCGGACGATGAGACCGGAGAAAGGCCGGAGCCAGGCGAAGTGCTCGTGGCCGAGCACCAGCTGCAGCCATTCCCCGCTCGATCCGACGGGCCCGTAGGCTCGCTCGTACGCCGCGCGATCCGAGTCGAGCAGCGTCTTGTGCAGGTGCAGCAGCCGGTCACGAAGTGTCTTCAGCTGCGCCGGTGTGAGCGTCGGCACTCCCGAATCTTACCGCACGCCTGGAACCTCAGAACCAGTGAACCCGTGAACTTGAGAACGTGAACCAGTGAACCCGTGAACCTGTGAACCCGTGAACCTGATTACGTCAAGGTACGCACGGTTCAGCGCCGCTGAAGGCCACGCGTTCGAGAGCCCCGCCCGAGGCGGCGCTCAGGGCCAGGTCGGCCTTTCCGCGCTCGCACGACAGACGGACACGCGCGCTCGTCGATCCGTTGCCACTCAATGTGTCGCCAAGCGTGCAGGCGCCGTAGTCGGCGCGGAACGCGGCCAACTGACGCGCCACCGTCGCGCTGTCGAGTGAGGGCGCCAGCAGGGGCTTCAGGTGATCGCCCGAGACTGCCGTCGCCGAGACCAGTCGTCGCGCGACAGCGGCAAGGGCAGGCGACATCGGGCGGCCCTCCGCGAATGACAGGAACTGCACTCGTGGCGGCGTGGTCGGAGCCAGTGTAAAGGTGACCCGCAGCCAGCCCTCCGTGCATTTGAGCTTGAACGACCCCCGCAGCCAGTTTTCGGCGTCGATGTCGCCATCAGGCGCGCATGTCCCCAGCGACTGGTGCAGCGCCGCCACATCCTGCCGCCGCGTGTCGAGCGGCCGGTCGAGCAACAGGTTGTCGGCCGCGATTGCCTGGAAACCCGAATCGCTCCACTGATTCACCAGTGCAGTGATGGCGGCGCGCGTCTCCAGCAAAGGCCCAGAGGCCGGCAGCGTGCGCGGCTGGAGCGCACCGGTCGCGGCGAGCTTCTCGAGGATGTCGCGTCCGATGCCGCCCGCCCCGGCATAGGTCACATTGGCGAGCACGATGACACCGACGCCGTAGTCGGGCAGCCACTGCATCGTGGACCCGAAACCGGGCAGGCCGCCGCCGTGCGCCACGGTCATCCGGAACCGGCAATCCTGAGTCGATCCCAGTCCGTAAGCGTAGGCGCTGCTGCGCACAGTGAGCGGCGCGTCGGGCGCAGGGCGGAAGACGGCGAGGCCGGAGTGCCGCTGGCCCTGCTGCATCTCGCGCGCCGAACTGCGGCGCACCGGGCCGGCCTCGGCGTCATCTCGTGGCGGCCAGGCCGCCAACATGAACGCGACGTAGCGGGCCAGGTCGTCGGCGGATGTATAGAGCCCTCCCATCGCGCCAAACGACCCGTGCGCCAACGGCGTCTCCCGGATCCAGCGCTCGCCGTTGCGGCGATACCCGTGAGCGATCCGATCGGAGGGCACATCGGCGGGATCCCACATGGTGGAGCGCATCCCGAGCGGTATCAGGATTCGCGTACGGATGTAGTCGCCGAATGGCATGCCTGAGACGTTGGAGACGATGCGGCCCAGCAGCGCGAAGCCGTAGTTCGAGGTACTCGAAGGCGGTGCCGGGCGAGGTCGAAAACGGCAGTCCCAGTTTCAGCCAGTCACTCAGCGTCTGGTCGGGAATGGCGAGCTGCCGATCGCCCCAGGGGTTGTCTTCGGCAAATCCCTCGGAGTGTGTGAGCAGGTGTCGGATGGTGATGGCTGGCGCGTCCCTGGTCGGCAGCTTGACGCCGGCGAACTCAGGGATGTGCCTGGTCACCGCGTCGTCGAGCGACAGCTTGCCCTCGTCGCGCAGTGCGAGGATCGCCAGGGCGGTGAAGCTCTTGGTCATCGACGCGATTCGGAAGATCGTCTGGGGGGTCGCGGGCTGGTTCCCTTCGACATCGCGCATGCCCACGGCCCCGGAGGCCGCCAGTTCGCCGTCGACGATCACACCCCAGGCGAGCGCAGGTGCGCCGATCCTTTTCGCCGCGTCGGGCATGCTGTCGCGGATCGCCGCGAAGGCGCCGGCCAGTTTCTCTCGGCGTGCGTGATCGGAAAAGACCGGCACGGGCGAAGCGCCGACTGTTGCCGGCGTCTGCGCGTGGGCCAGGGCAGGGATTGTGAGCACGGCGATCAAGAGAGCAGGAGTCCTCGACGACATGTCGCGGACTCTACCACGTCGCCGAGACGCTCTACACTTCGCGCAGCGCGACTCCGGGATCCACGCCGGAGGCGCGTACGGCGGGCCGCCAAGCGGCGAGCAGCGAGACAACGAGCAGCACCAGGGCTGCCGAGGCGATGGCGATCGGGTCGTGCGGAGCGACGCCGACCAGCAGCGAACCCAGGAGCCGCGCCGTCAGCCCCACGAGGATGGCTCCTGCGGCCAACCCCGCAAGCACTGGCGCGGCCGCTTCGCGAACCGCCAGCGTCACCACATGGCCTCGTGTGGCGCCAAGGGCCAATCGCACGCCGAACTCGCGCCAGCGGCGGGTCACGGCGTACCGCACCACACTCGAAATACCCACGGCGGCCAGCAGCAGGGCCACTGCGGCAAAGATGGCTCCGACGCGCGCGCCGAGCCGCGCGCGCCAGGTCTCGGAGGCGAGCACGTCTGTCAGCGTCATCCCGTCGTAGACGGCAGCCTGACGATCCAGAGTCCAGACGGCGTCGCGCAGGGCAGGGAAGATCGGCGCGTCGCCTGCGGTGCGGACGACCAGCGTCATCGGCGAGCGCGTGGCTGACTGGATCGGGCGCTGAGCCAATGGCAGGTACATCTCGTCGTCGATCGGCTCGACCAGCGTGGCCTGCGGGACGTCGGCCACGACGCCGACGACCGTGAGCACGTCGTCACCGAAACGAAGCCGCCTGCCCAGGGCGCTTTGCCCTGGCCACTGGCGGTCCGCAAGGTGTTGATTGACGATCACGACGGGCACACTACCCGCCCGATCCGCCGGTGTGAAGTCGCGGCCCGCGCGAATCGCCTGTCCAACGGTCGCGAAGTACCGGGGAAGCACGACGCGATACGCCGCGCTATCCTCCTGGCCCGGGGCCGCAGGAGGCCGACCCTCCACCGAATAGCCCAGTGTCCAGAGATCGCCGGCTAGCGGCAGGTGGTTGATGGCGCTGACCGCGGACACGCCTGGCAGCGCCGCGATGCTGGACGCCAGCGAGGTGAAGAATGCCGTTCGTGCCTCGGCAGAGGACTGATTGGCGCCATCGAGCGACACGCTTGTTGCCACAAGCCTGTCGGGCATGAGCCCGAGGTCGACGTGCTGCAGGTGCACGAGCGTGCGGGCGAAAAGCATCGCCGCGACGGCGAGCACAAACGCCAGGGTCACTTCAATCCCGACGAGCATCGCCCGCGCCCGGCCGCTTGCGCGGCTTCCGGCAACAGTGCGCGCAGGCTGGAGCGCGCCGGCAGCGCCGACGCGGCCGAGCCGCCAGCTTGGCGCCAAAGTGGCGACCGTCGCGGCAAGCGTCGCGATGACCACCGCAAATGCCAGCACCGCCGGCGACAACGCGATTTCCGCGTGGGGGGGCAGGCTGTCGGCCGGCAGAGTGCGCGCAAGCAGCAGCGTTCCGCCGGCCGCGCAGGCCAGGCCGAAGCCGGCGCCCAGGACGCCTACCAGCAGCCCTTCGATGAGCGAACCGCGCAGCAGCCGTGCGTCGGTCGCGCCGAGCGCCGCTCGAATCGCCAGCTCGCCCTGCCGGCTCGTCATCCGCGCGACGACCAGCATCGCGAAGTTGACCGCGGCGACCAGCAGCAGCCCCGCCGCCAATCCGAACACCGCGAGCAGCAGCGGGCGGATCGGCCCGACGGCTTTCTCCTCGAGCAGCATCGCGCCGGTCGTCAGCCCCGTGTTGGTGTCGGGCCAGTCACGCGTCAGACGGTCGTTGACCGCAGCCATCTCCGCGCGCACCTGGTCGAGCGAGACGCCGTCGCGTAATCGCGCGAACACTCGAAGCGATCGGCCGCCCCGATCGGCAGCGCGATCGGCCAGGGATAACGGAACCCACGCCTCGGCCCGCGTCTGCCAGAACGGCGCGAACCGGAACGCCGGCGGCATGACGCCAATCACCCGATAGGACTCGCCGTTGATGACGACCGGACGCCCGACCACTGTCGAATCGCCGCCGAAGCGCCGGACCCACAGTCGGTGGGCGAGCACGACGACGCGTACATCGCCGGTGACGTCGCGTTCGGCGATCGTGCGGCCGATGAGGGGAGCAGCGCCAAGCACGTCGAACAACGTGCCCGTCACCTGCAGCGCCGGCACGCGCTCGGTGCGCCCCTCGGCACTCAGGTTGGCGCCCCACGCCTGCGCGGCGGCTATCCCGCTGAACGATCGCGCCGCGCGCCGGATGTCGTCGAAATCGGCCGGCGACACCGGGCTGCTCACCGAGCGGCCGTGCAGGATCGTGACGAGGCGGTCGGGCTGTCGATAGGGCAGCGGCGCCAGCAGCACACCAGCCACCACGGCCGCAAGCGTGGTGATCGCCCCGACGCCCAGGGCCAGCGTGGCCACGGAGGCGACCGAGAACGCGCGATCGCGAAGTAGCGACCGAATGGCGAGAGTGACGTCGCGGCGCAGGGTGTCCATCGAAGACTGGGCCTCCGGCGATTTGGACGCGACCAGGCGGGCGTTTGTTAGCGACTCCTCACCACAGCGGTGACGAGACGGCGCCTTCGTGGGCCAACAGCCACTTCTTGCGCTCCTTCCCGCCGCCGTAGCCCACGAGCCGCCCGTCGCTGCCGATGACGCGATGGCAGGGCAGGACGATCGGGATGGGGTTGGCGCCGTTGGCCGCGCCCACCGCCCGAATGGCGGCCGGCCGGTTCACGCGCTCGGCGAGTTGACGGTAGCTCCACGTACTGCCGGCGCGAATACGGCGCAGCATCAGCCAGACCTGACGCTGAAATGCGGTCCCGCCCGGTTCGACAGGGATCTCGTCAATCGAGGTCCGATCGCCATCGAAGTACGCCGTCAACCGCGCGATGACGTCCACGTGCAGCGGCGAACGGGCCTCCGAAGGACCAGCGATGGCCGGTGCGTCGCCGAAATGAATCGCCAGCAGAGCGTCCGCGTTGGTGACAATCGTCAGGACACCGACGGGCGTGGGCAGACGTTCGATCGTTGGCATGGGCGTGACCTGACACGATCTTGCCATACCGGGCAGCGCTCAGGCTCCCCACTCGCAGCTTGAAGGGCAGGCGCCTTAGCCGTAGGATTAGCGGGATCGCCGCGACCGCAGGAGTCCTCCATGAGCCGCCCGTCACACCCGTCGTCAAGTCCTACGCGCCGACAGTTTCTCGGTGCGCTCGGCACCGGCCTGGTCGCTTCGGCAGCCGGTCCAACGCTGCTGCACGCAACCGACAAGGCCGGCAACAGGCGGCCGGTCATCGGCAGCGGCGAGTTCACCTATGAGGTCTACCACGATTGGGGGGAATCGCCGGCCGGCCTCAAGTACGGCAACACGCACGGCATCGCCGAGGACGCGCAGGGCCGCATCTACGTGCACCACACGGTGCATGCGTCCAGCGATCGGCACGACACGATGGTGGTCTTCGACGCCAAGGGCCGTTTCGTCCGCAGCTGGGGCAAGGAATTTGAAGGTGGCGCGCACGGCCTCCACATTCTCCGCGAGGGCAGGCAGGAATTTCTGATCCTGTGCGACACCAAGCGGGGCACGGTGACCAAGGTGACGCCGACCGGTGAGGTCGTCTGGCAACTGGGCTACCCAAAGGAGTCAGCTCAGTATCCGATGAACGCAGACGGGACGCCGGGCGTGAAGTACTCGCCGACCAACGTCGCTGTGGGGCCAAACGGCGAGCTCTACGTCGCCGACGGCTACGGATCGAGTTACATCAACCAGTACGACGCCTCGGGCAAGTACCTGCGCACGTTTGGAGGGAAGGGCAAGGCCGCGGGCCAGCTGGATTGCCCGCATGGCCTGATCGTCGATACGCGCGCGGCCACGCCGGTGCTGCTGGTCGCCGATCGCAGCAATCGACGCCTGCAGCGGTTCTCGCTCGACGGCACGCATCAGGGGTTCGACGAGGGCTTTCCACACCCGTGCCACTTCAGCGAGCACAAGGGCGTCATGGTCGTGCCCGACCTGTTTGCGAAGGTCACGCTGGTCGATCGCAAGAATGCCGTGGTGGCGGAACTGGGCGACAACGGGCCGGACTCGTGGAAGACCCTGCGCACGGGGCCGCGCGAAGGGTTCCCGGTCGGCAAGTTCGTCTGCCCGCACAGCGCGATTTTCGATCGCGCGGGCAACATCTTCGTGGTCGAGTGGGTCGAGGTCGGGAGGGTGACGAAGCTGCGGAAGGTGTGAGCGACCGCCTTCACGGCGGAACGGGCGCGAGCCCGCTCCGCCGCTGGAGTGGCATTACGGCATCCGCACGGTCGCGTCGAACGTCACGCTCACGGTTGCGTCGGCGCCGCCCGTCGGTATGGCCTTGGCCACGCCGGTCTCCCCGTAGATGGTGATCGGCGTGCCGGTGGGTGGCGGGCCCGACGTCCCGTCGTAATCGCCCTTCTCGTCGAACGCCGCCGCCAGGTACACCTCGTTGGGGAGGCCGCTGAAGTCCAGCGAGCCGCCGTTGGCCGTCAGCGCGTCGCTGGCGATGGGCACCGAGTCGGCGCCGATGTTCGGGTTGTCGAACACCCACACGAAAATCTCGTGCGTCGCGTCGACGGTGCCGGAACCCGTGTAGTCCACCGTAACCTTGAGCTTGCCAGATTCCTGCGCCACGATCGCCGGCGCGGCCAACGCGACCAGCGCCAGCGCAACGATCGCGCGCGTCCACCGCATCACTTGCTCCATACCGTTTTGTCCCCCAGTGTCGGCCGGCAGCCCCATGCCTTGGAGTGTGCCCGGCTCGCGATCAACTATAGCCCAGGCACGCGAGGGCGGGGTGGCCGCATGACACACGATACGACTCCCGAGGGGGCAGGGTTTCTCATTCGTCCAGTCGCGGACGACGACAACCAACTGCTGGCGGGACTCCTGCGCGATGTCATGGAGGAGTTCGGCGCCACCGGCGCAGGCTCGTCGCTTCAGGATCCCGAGATGCAGGACATCGCCTCCGCGTACGCGGGCGCCAGATCAGCCTACTTCGTGGTCGAGTCCACCAGCGGCCTCGTCGGCGGGGGAGGGCTCGGCCCGTTGGCGGGAGGCGAGCCCGACGTCTGTGAACTTCGGAAGATGTACCTCCGGCCCCAGGCGCGGGGTCGAGGGCTGGGGCGCGCGATGCTCACCCGTTGCATGGAGAGGGCCCGGCAGCTCGGCTATAAGCGCATGTATCTCGAGACGCGGCAGTCGATGCGCGATGCCCGGCGCCTCTACGAGCGCAACGGCTTTGCGCCCGTCGGCAAACCCATCGGGCATACGGGCCACTTCGGCTGTGACGCCTGGTACGTGCGCGACCTGTGAACGGCCCGCTGGCGCTCGAAGTCATCGCGACCTCGCTCGACGATGCCCTCGCCGCGGAGGAGGGCGGAGCGGCGCGAATCGAGCTGGTGACCGCGCTCGAGCGCGGCGGGCTGACGCCGTCAGTGGCCATGGTCGAGGCCGTCCTCGCGCATGTCCGCATCCCTGTGCGCGTGATGGTGCGCGACGCCGAACCGCACGAGGTCCCCGATCCGCACGTCCGTCGGCGGCTGGTCGAACAGGCGCGCGCCATCGGACAGCACAACGTGGACGGCCTCGTGTTTGGCGCCCTGGTCGACCGGCGCATCGACGAGGCATTGCTCGACGCTGTCGCTGGCGCTGCCGGACGGCCTGTCACGTTTCATCGCGCATTCGAAGATCTGGCGAACCAGGACGACGGGCTGGCCATTCTCGCGCGGCATCCGGCCGTGGACCATGTGCTGTGCGACGGGGGAAGTGGAGGATGGGCCGAGCGGGCCGAGCGGCTGGGGACGTGGAGCGAGCAGGCCGGGACCAGGCTGCAGGTGCTGCCCGGCGGCGGCATCACTCTGGAGGCGCTGACCGTGCTTTCGCGGGTTCCCGGGCTTCGTGAAGTGCACGTTGGCAGGCTCGTGCGCGAGCCGGCCACTTCCGGGGGGAACGTATCAGCGCGGCGGGTCGCGGACCTCGTGGACCACCTGCGGCGGCTTCGATAGTGCGCGAGATGGCCGTGGCGAGGTTCCAGTAACATTCTTAACAGTACATGGCCCTGGAGCCCTATACTTCGGCAGGCGCCGAACGCGCCTGCACAGATCGACACCGGGCTACAGCGCCGGCGCCCACCGGCCGATGAAAGGGACATCATGGAGATGCAAAGCATCGCGCTTCTGATTCTTGCTGGAATTGCGCTGACGCTATACATCATGCGTCGTCGCAGTCGGCAAGGAAGGCGGACCCCGAAGTTCTGACGTCCCCTCTGTCCGGTCACCCCGTACCGCTCTTCAGGCTCCTCCTCGCCTGAACGAGCGGTGCGGGGTTCGTTTGCCTGCCGCCAGTCGCGTTACACTGACAGACCCTTCCGAGGAGTCTGCCGGTGATGTGTCGCATTCGCCCGCTTCTGTCTCTTGCCTTTGTTGCGTTCGCCCTCGTTGCTTCGCTCCGGGCCGCCGCCGGTGACGATGCGGCCGCGCGACCGCGGCTGTCGGTGCGATACACCCAGTTCACGCTGCCCAATGGGCTGCGCGTGGTGCTGCACGAAGACCACAGCG
The DNA here is from genome assembly GCA_963806705.1 of Vicinamibacteria bacterium. Classification (GTDB taxonomy): domain Bacteria; phylum Acidobacteriota; class Vicinamibacteria; order Vicinamibacterales; family JAENWD01; genus JAENWD01. The sequence goes on along the minus strand of CAWDZE010000015.1, from coordinate 271,204 downwards.
TGCCCGTCGTCGCCGTCAATGTCTGGTATCACGTCGGGTCGGGTCGTGAGAAGCCGGGTCGCACCGGCTTCGCGCACCTGTTCGAACACCTGATGTTCGAAGGCTCGGGGCACGTGAAGGAAGGCGACTTCGACAACCTGCTCGAGGGCGCCGGCGGCGACAACAACGGCTCGACCAACACGGATCGCACCAACTACTACCTCAACGTGCCGTCGAGCGCGCTGGAGCTCGCGCTGTTTCTCGAGTCCGATCGGATGGGGTACCTGCTCGAGGCGATGTCGCCCGCCAAAGTCGACGGCCAGCGCGACGTGGTCAAGAACGAGCGCCGCCAGGGCATCGAGAACCAGCCGTACGGGCAGGCCTTCATCACGCTCAACGAGATGCTCTTTCCCGACGGCCATCCGTATCACTGGCCGACGATCGGCTACATGGACGACCTGACCGCCGCGTCGTACGACGACGTGACGGATTTCTTCAAGCGGTACTACGGGCCCAACAACGCGACGCTCGTGGTTGCCGGCGACATCGACCCTTTGAAGACGCGTGCGCTGGTCGAGCGATGGTTCTCCGACGTCAAGCGGGGGCCGGCCGTCGCCCCTCTGTCGGTGCCGCCCGTGCAGTTGACCGGCGTCACGAAGAAGACGATCACGGACCGCGTCCAGCTGCCGCGGATCTACCTGGCGTGGACGGCGCCTGCGGCGTTTGCGCCTGGCGACGCGGAACTCGATGTCGTGGCCAGCGTCCTTGCCGGCGGCAAGAGCTCCCGGTTGTACAAGCGGCTGGTCTACGACCTGCAGATCGCGCAGAACGTTTTTGCGTTTCAGCAAAGCGCCGACCTCACGTCGACCTTTGCGATTGTCGCGACTGCCAGGCCGGGCCACACGATCGAGGAGATGACAAAGGCCATTGACGAGGAGATTCAGCGGCTGCGCGAGGCGCCTCCCGAGGTCCGCGAAGTCGAGCGCGCCGTCAACGGCTACGAGGCCGCGTTCTATAACGGGTTGGAGCGCGTCGGCGGACGCGCCGACACGCTCAACTCGTATGTCACGAAAACGGGCAACCCCGACTACTTCGCCGAGGACCTGGCTCGTTATCAGGCGCTGACGCCGTCCGACGTGCAGGCAGCCATCCTCACGTGGTTGCCGGCGGACCGGCGTGTCGAGTTGTCGGTCGTGCCCGCCGCGGCTTCCTCGAAGGAGTAGCGATGTCGCGTCTCCTGCTCGCCGCCGCCCTGTCGCTGCCCACGCTGGCCTTCGCCCAGCCACCCGACCGGTCCACGGCGCCGGTTCCGGGCGCCGCACCGGTGCTCACGCTACCGGCCGTCCAGCAGACGCGGCTCTCCAACGGGCTGGGACTTCGGCTCGTGGAAATGCACGAGGTACCGGTCGTGCGCATCGCGCTGGTCCTCCGCAACGGCGCCGCCGCCGACCCGTCCGGTAAGCCCGGCGTGGCGAGCCTCACCGCAGCGATGCTCGACGAAGGGGCAGGCAACCGCTCGGCTCTGGAGGTCTCGGACGAGGCTGCGTTTCTGGGCGCCTCGCTCGCGACGGGCAGTTCGTACGACGCGTCGTTTGTCACGGTCGGCGTGCCGGTCGCGCGGATTGAACCTGCCCTCGCGCTGCTGGCCGATGTCGCGTTGCGGCCCACGTTCCCCACCGCCGATCTCGAACGCCTGCGCACGGAACTGCTCACGAACATGCTGCAGACGCGCGACAACCCCGCCGCGATCGCGACTCTGGCGTTCCCGCGCCTTCTCTACGGGACGACGCATCGGTACGGCGCCGCGGAGAACGGCACGCCGGAGTCGGTGAAGGCGCTTACGGCCGACGACCTGCGCGCGTTTCACGAGGCGCAGTACCGTCCGGACGCCGCGCAGCTCATCGTCGTCGGCGACGTGAAATTGGACGGCGTGCTGCCGCTGCTCGAACGCGCGTTCGGCGGCTGGAGCGCGTCCGGGGCGGCGCCGACGTCGGTGGCTGTGCCCGAGGCCCGCCAGCCGGCAACGCGCCGCGTGGTGCTGGTCGACAAGCCGGGGGCCGCGCAATCGCAGATTCGCATCGGGTGGATCGGCGTGCCGCGCGCCACGGCCGACTTCTTCCCCCTGACCGTCGCAAACACCATCCTTGGCGGGTCGTTCACGTCGCGCTTGAACACCAATCTGCGCGAGACCCACGGCTATGCCTACGGTGCGTCCTCGCAATTCGTGATGCGCCGTCAGGCGGGTCCATTTGTCGGCGCGGCGGGCGTGCAGACGGACAAAACCGCGGAGTCGGTACGCGAGTTCTTCCTCGAGTTCGATGGCATTCGCCAGCCGATTCCAGCTGACGAGTTCGGCAAGGCGCAGCGCAACCTCGCCCTGAGCTTCCCCGGGGATTTCGAGACGACCGGGGACCTGCTGGCACGGCTTCAGGCGCAGGCGGAGCTGGGCCTGCCCGACGATGTCTACTCGACATACGTCCAGAAAGTGATGGCGGTGACACCCTCCGAGGCGGCGCGGGTGGCGTCCCAGTACATCCAGCCCTCGAAGTTCCTGGTGGTCGTGGTGGGCGACCGGGCGAAAGTCGAGGCGCCACTGCGGGCCCTGAACCTGGGGCCCATGACGGTGTTGTCGGTGGAAGCCGCGTTGAAATAGCGGGATCGCCTGCTCGGCGCTGCACACTCCAACAATTCCGCCCCCGGACGACAAACATCTGGCCGCCACCAGACTCGGACGGGGAACAGCCGTCGAAGATCGCGTGTTTCCGGCCCAAACGGGCATGGCCTGAGGCTTGCCCCGTTAGCGGGCATGACGACCTCCGGCCAGACTATTCCCCGCACGTTGCCGGGCCTGGTGCCGCACGACCCCACCGGCACGTCGCTCGGCTCTCGCGCCGCAGCCGCCCTGGCCGCGCTGCGCTGCAAGCTTCAAGGACACGCGCCGGCCCTGTGCATCGACGACAGTCGCGTATATCTGGCCTGCCCGGACTGCCACCTCGAGTCGCCGGGCTGGAGACTCGATAACAAGGCGCCGCGGCCGAGGTTCCCAGGCGCGCCCGACCGGTTTGCACGCTACGCGTGGGTGACGGGGCAGCGCACCGCACGGTAGCACCGGCCTGGTGACTGGCGGGCCCGAAGCTCTACAGTCAACCCCAGCCGGGACCGATATACCCCCGCGGATGGCTTTCGCGGACTGGTTGCTCCCCCTGCTCCTGCTCACGGCCGACGATGAACACGGCCGTCTGCCGTTTGACTGGTCGGCGCCGGCGCTGCCTCGCGAGACGATTTCCCCGCCACCCCTGGACCCCGCCCCAGCCGTTTGACACCCCGCACGGGGAACCCTATCGTGGTGCTCCACTCCTTCGGAGCATCCATGAAGCGACCGTGGTGGGGCGGCCCCCTGCTGGCCGTCGGCACCGTATCTCTCGGACTGTTCTTCAGCTATCTGGTCGCCCCTCGTGGCGGAGCCTTGCTAACGCTTCTGCTGCTGGCGGTGCTGCTGAGCGCGTGGGTGGGCGGGCTTGGAGTGGGACTGGTCGCCACCGCCCTTTCGGTGGGCGGCGCCGTCATCCTTCCGCAAATCGAGCAACTGCCGACGCCCAATACCGCGCCAAGCATGTTCGTGCGGCTGTTGGTGTTTGCGGTCGTCGGAGCGGTCGTGGCCGCACTGGCCGACAGGCAGCGACGCCAGCGGCTCCAGCTCGATGACCTGCGCGAACAGTATTCGCGCTTTGCCGAGGTCATGCACTCGATCGGGATTGGGCACTGGTATAGCGACCTGCCGACGCAGCAGATGCACTGGGACGCGCAGTGCAAGGCCCACTTCGGACTCCCGGCCAATGCAGGCGTGAACCTCGACGTGTTCATCGGATGCATCCATCCCGAGGATCGCGAGCGCTTCCAGAAGGGCGCCGAGCGCGCCATTTTCGGCCACACAAGCTGCGACATCGACTTCCGCGTGATGCTGCCTGCAGGAGGAACGCGGTGGCTCAAGGCGCTGGGGCGCGGGTTCTACGATCGGCAGGGACGGCCGGCGCGATTTGACGGCATCACCGTGGACATCACGCGACAGAAAGACGCCGAGTCCGCCTTGGCCGATGCGATCCGGATGAAGGACGACTTCCTCGCGACGATCTCGCATGAGTTGCGAACGCCGCTCAATGCCGTGCTGGGCTGGGCCCGGATGCTGTCGAGCGGGCAGGTGCCGCCGCATCGCGTCGAGCATGCGATGGCCGTCATCGAGCGCAACGCGCAAGCGCAGGCCCGCCTGGTGGAGGAGTTGCTCGACCTGTCGCGGATCGAAAGCGGCCAGCTGCGACTGCACGTCGAGCCGGTGGATGCAGGCGCCGTGGTTCAAAGCGCGCTCGAAGCGGTGCGGCCGGCCGCGGAGGCGCGCGGCGTCGAGCTGGTGACCGCCATCGATCCGTCGGCGCGCTGGCTGTCGGCCGACGGCGATCGACTTCGGCAGGTAGCGTGGAACCTGCTGTCCAACGCGGTGAAGTTCACGCCATCCGGCGGACGAGTGACGATTGCCCTGGCGCCGGCCGGCGCCGCGCTGAAGCTGGTGGTCACCGACACGGGGCGTGGCATCGCCCCGGCGTTTCTCTCGCGCGTGTTCGATCGCTTCTCGCAAGCCGATACACCCGAAGCGCGCGGCGTGCGTGGCCTCGGCATCGGACTGGCGATCGTGCGCGAGCTCGTGGAAGCGCACGGCGGGACAGTGGAAGTCTCGAGTCCTGGCGTAGGGGAGGGCGCGACGTTCACGGCCACGCTGCCGGGCCGGCTCGAGCAGCCCGGCGGGTTCTCGGCGGTGCGCAGGTCGGCGGACGGCACGCTGGGGTAGCGCAAGCGTCGTTCGGCTTGAGCGGCCTTCGATTAGGCTCAGGTGCGGGATGTCGCGGAGGCGGCCTGCAGGTAGCGGGATGGCAGCGCGTGGCCGATTGACGGCGCGATCAATGTCGACGCGCGCACGACAGCGTCGAGATCGGCGCCGGTCTCTATGCCGAGCCCGTGCAGCATGTAGAGCAGATCTTCGGTCGACAGGTTGCCCGCGGCGCCTGGCGCAAAAGGACACCCGCCCAGCCCCCCGGCCGACGCATCAAACGTGGTGATTCCGGCTTCGAGCGCCGCAAGGACGTTGGCGAGCGCCGTTCCGCGGGTGTCGTGCAAGTGAAGCGCTATGGCCGCGACCGGAACGCGCGCGCGCAGCTGGTCGACGACGTCGGCCACCTGGCCTGGTGTGGCGACGCCGATGGTGTCGCTCACCGCCACCTCGAAAGCGCCCATCGCCAGCAGTCTTTCCGTCAACTCGACCACGCGCGCCTGTGGCACCGTGCCCTCAAACGGACACCCGAACGCGGTAGAGAGGTAGGCGCGAACGCGCAGGCCGTTGGCGAGCGCCTCGCGAACGACGTGCGCGTAGGCAGTCAACGACTCCTCGATGGTCTTGTTGATGTTGCGCTGGCTGAAGGTCTCCGACGCCGCCGCGAAAATCGCGACCTCAGTCATCCCGGCGCCGTGCGCCGCCGCGAGACCGCGCTCGTTGGGCACAAGCGCCGTGTATCGGGTTCCGGGCCGCCGCACGATGCCGCGCGCGATCTCGATCGCATCGGCCATCTGCGGCACGCGTGCGGGATTCACGAATGCCGCGATCTCGACGACGGGGAGTCCGGCCGCGGCAAGGGCCTGAACGAAGGCAATCTTGGTCGACGTCGGGACCTGCGCCGCCTCGTTCTGAAGGCCGTCGCGCGGGCCCACCTCGACGACGGTCACGCGACGCGGCAGCGGCGGGCGGCTCATGCCAACTCCACCAGCGGGATTCCGGGCTGCACCATGTCGCCCACCTGGCAGGCGACCGACGCGACCACGCCGTCGACCGGCGACTTGAGCGGCAGTTCCATCTTCATCGCCTCGAGCACGATGAGCGTGTCGCCGCGCGCGACGCGGTCGCCTGGCGCGATCGCGATCGCGCGCACGGTGGCTGGCATCGGCGCTGACAGACTGCCCGAGGTGTCCCGGCTGCGCGTGCGTGCCGGGCGCTCGGAGTCGGCCACCTCCGGCCGATAGACGACACCGTCCAGCCATATCCACGGCGCGTCGGCCGCGCCGGCCGCAAACACCTGGTGCGCAGTGCCGTTGACGACCACGCGCCACTGCCCGGCGGCGACGGCTTCGACATGAGCCGGCGCGCCGGCGGCCTGCAGCGTGCCGTCGGCAAGCGCATCGACACGGACGACCGCGTCGCCGAGGCGGACGTCGAAGGCACGTGCCGCCACGTCAGTGCCGCCATCCCTGAAGCGCCGTCCAGGGGTCGTGCCGCGCGGATTCGTCCCGGACTGCCGCCGCGGGCGGACCAGGCTGTGAGGCGCGAGCGACGGCGACAGCGGCCACAACCGCCGGCAGGTCCGCGGAAGGCGGAAGCAGTGACGGCATCAGGCGTCCGAGCAGCCCCGTGTCGAGGCGTCCGGCGCGGACGTCAGGATGCCGAACCAGCGCGCGCAGGAGCGGGATGTTGGTCACGATGCCGAGAATGGCGAACTCGCCGAGCGCGCGGTCGGCGCGTGCCAGCGCGGCGGCCCGGGTCTCCGCGCTCACGATCAGCTTGGCGAGCAACGGGTCGTAGTGGACGCTGACGACATCGCCTTCTCCGATGGCACTGTCCACGCGGATGCCGGGCCCACGTGGCTCGCGATAGAGCAGGACCGTTCCGGCCTGCGGCAGAAAGCCGTTTGAAGGGTCTTCGGCGTACACGCGCAACTCGATCGCGTGACCCCGCTGACCAAGCCGGCCAGCCGGAAATGGCAGGGGCTGGCCCGAGGCCACCAGCAGCTGCGCCCGCACGAGGTCGAACCCGGTGACCAGTTCCGTCACGGGGTGTTCGACCTGCAGCCGCGTGTTCATCTCGAGGAAGAAGAACCGTGGCGTCTCCGTCTCCCCGCCCTCGACGAGGAACTCGACTGTGCCCGCGTTCTGATACCCGCATGCGCGTGCGGCCGCGACCGCGGCCTCGCCCATCCGCGCGCGAAGTTCCGGCGTCATCACCGGAGACGGGCTCTCCTCGATGACCTTCTGGTGTCGGCGCTGGACCGAGCACTCGCGTTCGAACAGCGACACGCAGCCGTCGTGCGCGTCGGCGAAGATCTGAATCTCCACGTGGCGTGGGCGCTCGACCAGGCGTTCCACGTAGAGGGTTCCGTTGCCGAACGCGTGCTCGGCGTCTCGGCGGGCCGCCTGCACCGCCTCAAGCGCGTCGTCGTCCGCACCGACGACCCGCATGCCGATGCCGCCGCCGCCGCCCGACGGTTTCACCAGGGCCGGACGCCCGACCCGCTCGAGAGCGGCCAGCAGCGCCTCGTCGGTCTGATCCGGGGGCGTCTCGCCCGGGACGACGGGCACGCCGGCGGCCTCCATCAGGCGCCGCGCGCCGATCTTCGAGCTCATCGCGATCATCGCCGCCGGCGGCGGGCCGATGAAGATCATGCCTGCATCCGCGCACGCCTGTGCGAATGCCGCGTTCTCGGAAAGGAACCCGTACCCCGGATGAATGGCCTCGGCGCCGCAGGCCCGGGCCGCCTCGAGAATCAGACTGCCGCGCAGGTAGCTTTCGGAAGGCGCCGCGGGGCCGAGCCGAACAGCCTCGTCGGCTTCGAACACGTGACGGCTGCGCGCATCCGCGTCGGAATGGACGGCCACGGTGCGAATGCCCATCTCGCGGCACGTCCGCATCACCCGGATGGCGATCTCGCCGCGGTTAGCGACCAGGACCTTGGCGAACATCAGCTGGCCACGACAGGTTGCCTCACCACTTCGGCGCCCTCTTCTCGAGGAAGGCGCGAATCCCTTCCTGCCCCTCCGGCGACGCGCGACGCGTGGCGATGGCTTCGGCGCACAGGGTCGCGGTTTCGCTGGCCGACCGCTTGGCGCACTCGGAGATGAGGCGCTTGGCCTCGCTGATGGCTCCCGGCGCACCGGCCAGCAGGTCCCTCACGTAACCTGCGACGGCGCGGTCCAGTTCCGCGTCGGGCACGACAGCGTGCACCAGGCCGAGGGTCTTCGCACGCTCGGCGCTGAACTTTGCACCGGTCAGAAACAGCTCTCGCGCCGCGGAGCGGCCAATCTTGCCAATGACAAATGGCGCGATGACTGCCGGGATGAGACCCAGCCGCACCTCCGTCAGACCGAAGACCGCATCGTCAGCGGCGACGACGATGTCGCAGATCGCGGCCAGGCCCGTACCTCCGCCGAGCGCCGCGCCTTGCACGCGCCCGATGACGGGCACGGGCAGCTTGTCGAGCGTCAAAAACATCCGCGCCATGTCGCTGGCGTCGTCCAGGTTCTGCTGGTGCGAGTAGCCCGCCATGCGCCGCATCCAGTCCAGATCGGCGCCTGCACAAAACGTCGGGCCCGCCCCGGCAAACACCACGGCGCGCACGTCGCGATCCCTGGCCACCGAATCGGCCCACCAGGTGAGCTCGGTGATCACCCCGTCGTTGAACGCATTCCTGACATCGGGGCGGTTCAGTGTCAGGTACTCCACGCCTTCGTCACGACGTACGTCGAGATAGCGGAATCCCATGCGAGTTGACGCTACATCCTGAAGACGCCGTAGCGCGGCGCCGGAATCGGCGCGTTGCAGGCGGCCGAGAGGCCCAGAGCAAGCGACGCGCGCGTGTCGATCGGATCCAGGATCCCATCGTCCCACAAGCGCGCCGTGGAGTAGTAGGGCGATCCTTCGGTCTGGTACTTCGCCAGCAACGGATCGCGAATCGCAGCTTCCTCGTCGGACGACAGCGTGCGGCCGTCGCGCGCCAGCTGGTCGCGCTTGACCGTCGTCAGCACCCCGGCCGCCTGCTCGCCGCCCATCACCGAGATGCGCGCGTTGGGCCACATCCACAAAAAGCGAGGATCGTAGGCGCGGCCGCACATGCCGTAGTTGCCCGCGCCAAACGAGCCGCCGATGACGACGGTGAACTTGGGCACGACGCTGTTGGCCACGGCATGCACCAGCTTGGCGCCATCGCGTGCGATGCCGGCGCGCTCGTACTGACGGCCGACGATGAAGCCCGTGATGTTCTGGAGGAAGACCAGCGGAATGCCGCGAATGTTGCACAACTCGATGAAGTGCGTGCCTTTGAGCGCGGACTCGGAGAAAAGCACGCCGCTATTGGCGACGATGCCGGTGAGCAGCCCGTGGACCCGTGCGAACCCAGTGACCAGTGTGGGGGCGTAACGTTCCTTGAACTCGTCGAACCGCGACCCGTCGACGACCCGCGCGATCACCTCGCGCACGTCGTAGCCCTTGCGCACATCGGCCGGTACGATGCCGTACAGCTCAGCGGGGTCGTAGCTCGGATCTTCGGCGGCAATCGCGCCAGCCGGCCACTGCTTGGCCGAGGTCAGCGAGCTGACGATGGTGCGCGCGATCTCGAGCGCATGGGCGTCGTCGTCGGCAAAATAGTCCGCGACGCCCGACAGGCGCGTGTGCACGTCGGCCCCGCCAAGCTCCTCGGGCGTCACGTCCTCGCCCGTCGCCGCTTTCACGAGCGGCGGTCCACCCAGAAAGATCGTGCCGGTGCCCTTGACGATCACCGTCTGGTCCGACATCGCCGGCACATAGGCGCCGCCGGCCGTGCACGAGCCCATCACGACGGCAATCTGCGCCAATCCGGCGGCCGACATCCGCGCCTGGTTGTAGAAGATGCGGCCGAAGTGGTCGCGGTCGGGGAAGACTTCGGCCTGCATCGGCAGGAACGCGCCGCCTGAATCGACCAGGTAGACGCAGGGCAGGTGGTTGGCCATGGCCACCTCCTGCGCGCGCAGGTGTTTTTTCACCGTCAGCGGATAGTAGGTGCCGCCCTTCACGGTCGCGTCGTTGGCGACGATCAGCACCTCGCGGCCCGAGACCCGTCCGATGCCCGTGACGAGCCCCGCGCCTGGCGTGTCGTCTTCGTAGACGCCTTGTGCCGCCAGCGGCGACAGTTCGAGAAACGGCGAGCCTGGATCGAGCAGTCGCGTCAGGCGATCGCGCACGAACAGCTTGCCTTGCGCGCGGTGGCGCTCGAGCGCCTTGGCGCCCCCGCCGGCTCGGGCGTTCTCGCGCGCCGCGCGCAGCGTGGCGACGAGCGCGCGGTTGGCCTCGGCGTTGGCAACAAACTCCGCGCTCCGCGGGTCGATCTGCGTAGGCAGACGTTCCATGGCCCGGCTCTACCAGCCGCAGCAGTCCGTCTTGAACCCGCAATCCGAACAGCGCCAAACAGCGTGCATTCGGTAAACGTCGGCGCCGCCGCAGCGCTCGCAGACCATTTTCACGTTGGATTCGGCCGGGGCGCGGGGGGTCAGCAACGACTGCAAGCTGGTGACGCCGGAGGGCTTGGGAGCGTCGGACATGCGCGGCATTATACCGGCCCATCGGCGGGCCCGAGCGGTTGAGGTTGTCGTCGTCCGGCCCCGGTGCTGATGAGGCGGCACCGATACGGCTGACGTCATAGAGCCGACACATTTCCGTTTTGTGTATCGATTTCGTTCGGCACTCGTGCTACAGTCGAGCCTGATTTCGCCAGTCGCAACTGGAGTCTTGGCTGGCCGAGTTACCTCGATATGAGCGGCAAGCGGATGAGACGGGTGCTCGTCATCGACGACGAGCCGGACATGGCGGAGTGGCTGGCGCTGACGGTGACCGGCGCCGGGTACGACGTGCGTGTCGCCTCGCGCGGCACAGAAGCCGAGCAGTTGTTCACGAGCTGGCAGCCTGACGCGGCGCTCGTGGATCTCGTGCTGCCCGACGTCAACGGCGCGGACCTGGTGCGCCGCTTCAAGATTCTGCAGCCGCGGACGGAAGTTCTCGTCATCAGCGGACAAGGCAGCATTCCGCGCGCGGTCGAGGCCATCAAGGCCGGCGCGACGTACTTTCTTGAAAAGCCGATCGAGGCTGAGAGCGTTCTGGCGATGCTGGGCCGCGCGATCGAGCGTACCGAGCTCGAGGCCGAAAACGTCGCGCTGCGCCGGCAACTGCTGGACCGCTATCAGTTCGAGAACATCATCGGTCGCAGCCGGAAGATGCGCGAGCTGTTCGACCTGGTGGCCGCCGTCGCCGACTCGGAAGCGAACATCCTGATTCAGGGGGAGAACGGCACGGGCAAGGAGCTGATCGCCAACGCGATCCACTACAACAGCCGGCGCGTGAAGGGCCCGTTCATCAAGATCAACTGCGCTGCCATTCCCAAGGATCTGATCGAGGCCGAGCTGTTCGGCCACCGGCGCGGTGCCTTCACCGGTGCGGTGCAGGATCGAGACGGCCTGCTCGAGCAGGCTCAAGGCGGCTCGCTGCTGCTCGACGAGATTGGCGAGATGCCGCAGTACCTGCAGACCAAGCTCTTGCGCGTGCTGCAGGAGCGCGAGTACCGGCCCGTCGGCAGCGACAGGGTCGTCCGCGTGGATTTCCGGCTCATCTGCGCGACCAATATCGATCTGGACGCGGCTTTGCGGGAGGGCCGTATCCGCGAAGACCTGTACTTCCGCATCAACACCATTGCCCTGCGCGTGCCGCCGGTGCGCGAGCGGACTGAAGACATCCCGCTTCTGTGCGATCATTTCCTCGATCGGTTCCGGCAGCGGTACCAACGCAACGTGCGGACCATCGCGCCGGCGGCGTATCACCTGCTGATCCGCAACCGATGGCCCGGGAACGTGCGCGAGCTGGAGAACGCGCTGGAACGTGCCGTGCTGGTGGCCAAGAGCAGCGAGATCACTCCGGCGGACCTGCCAGAGACGCTGCGCGAGGACTCGGGTCCAGGCGGCGATGTCGTGATGCCGCCGCATCGCACGTTGGCCGAGATCGAGCGGATGGCGATTCTGCAGGCGCTGGAGCGGACCAACTGGAACAAGCAGGAGGCCGCAGCGCAGCTCGGGCTGTATCGGCCGACGCTGTACAGCAAGATGCGGAAGCACAAGATTCGCGACGAAGGGCGTGGCCGTCGTGCCGCCACCCGCACTCCGCCGGCAACCGCGGCATCCAGGCGCGCGGCCCTGACTCCCGATGAGGAGCCCAGTCGTGCGTGATCGGACGGCCGTGCTGATTGGCCTGGTGGCAGGCGCGGCTGCTGGAGGTATCGCCGGATGGCTGTTCCTCACCGAAGATGGCCGGCGCATGCGAGCGCGACTGGAGCCGCGTCTGCAGGATTTGGTCAGCCAGGCGATTGTGATGTCGGCATCGGCCAGGCGGTTGCAACTAGTGGCCCGCCAGGGCGCGCAAACGGCGCAGGACGTCGTCAAGCGATCCGCGAGGCGCTAACGCGCCGCACGTCAACCCGATGACGGGTCATCTTCCTCGAAGAGCACACCTGCGCAGGTGGGCGGGGGCGCTCGCCGGGCGCGCGCGGCGCATCGGGTCGCTGTCGGCGCAGGCGGCCTGGCGTGGGTTCACCAGCCTCTACAACAGCGACGACCTCACGCACTCCGCCTCCATCGCCTACTACGCGTTGCTCTCGTTGTTCCCGTTCCTCCTGCTGCTGGTGTCGGTACTCGGAGCGTTCACGGCGAACGAGCAGGCCCGTCAGGCGACGCTCGACTTCGTGTTGCGCTACTTTCCCACGCGCCTCGAGTTCGTGAGCAGCCAGATCACCGCGCTCCAGCGCACCCAGGTGCCCCTCGGCGTGATGGGCGGGCTGGCGCTGATCTGGGCTTCGCTGGGGTTCTTCAGCGCCATCAACTCGGCGGTGAACAGCGCCTGGCGCGTCGAGCGGCAGCGGAGCTATCTGAAGCACAAGCTCGTCGCTTTTCTCATGCTGGCCGCCGCGTGCGGTCTTCTGACGTTGACCCTGGTGGTGTTCAGCGCCAGCCAGGTGGTGGGCGCGTCGTGGTTCGTGACGGTGTCGGCGCGCTTCCCCTGGCTGATGGAGCTTCGAAGCTTTGGCGTGAACTGGGCGGCGACATTCGCGCTGATACTGGCCGTCGGGCTGGTGTTCTACTTCGTGCCCAACGCGAAGGTGCGCTTCCGCGACGTGTGGGTCGGCGCGGTGATGACCGGGATGCTGTGGCGGTCGGCCTTTGCCGGCTTCTCGTGGTACGTGCGCGACATGTCGCGCTTCAGCGTGCACGGGTCGATTGGCGCCGTGGTGGTCTTCCTCCTGTGGGTGTACGTCTCGGCGGTGATCCTCTTGTACGGCGTCGAGTTCACCGCGGCGTACAGCCGCATCCGGCGTGGCCGCACCGACGAGGCTCCTGCGGCGCCACCGCTCACCCCGTAGGAGCCGCGCGGACACTTACGCGCGTGGCCACAGCCACGCGGCGCCGCGGACACCACTCGAGTCGCCATGCATCGGCGGCACAATCCGGGTCGCGACCTTGTCGGAGAAGACGAACTGGTCCAGCCACCGCGGGACGGCGTCGTACAGCATCGCGACGTTCGAGACGCCGCCGCCAAGCACGATGACGTCCGGATCGAGAGTGTTGATCACCGTGGCAAGGCCGCGCGCCAGCCGATGGGCGTAGCGGTCGAGCGCGGCGCTGGCGTGGCGGTCGCCAGAGGCGGCGCGCGCGACGACGGTGGCGCCCTTGATCTCGGACGGATCGATCCGCACGCACGCGGCGTAGTCGCGTGCCAGGCCGGGGCCCGACAGAAACGTCTCGAGGCAACCGCACTTGCCGCAATAGCACTCCGGCCCTGGCAGTTCATCGGGCGCGGGCCAGGGCAGGGGATTGTGGCCCCACTCGCCGGCGATCGCGTTGGGACCGGTGAGGACCTGGCCGTGAACGACCACTCCGCCGCCACATCCGGTGCCGACGATCACGCCAAACACCACCGGCGCCCCGGCCGCGGCGCCATCACTGGCCTCCGATAGCGCGAAGCAGTTGGCGTCGTTGGCGAGGCGCACGGGCCGTCCGAGCCGCGCTTCCAGATCGCGATCGAGCGTCCGGCCGATGAGCCAGGTGGAGTTCGCGTTCTTCACGAGCCCCGTCGCCGGCGAGATCGCACCGGGCATCCCGATGCCGACCGACGCCGTCTGGCCAATGGCGGCCTCGGCCGCCGCGACCAGATCGACGAGCGCCTCGACGGTGCCGCTGTAGTCCTCCCGAGGCGTGGCGCGCCGTTCACGAAAACGGATCGCGCCTTCGTCGTCGAGCACGATGGCTTCGATCTTGGTGCCGCCCAGGTCGATGCCGATGCGCATGCGGCGTTCTAACCCGATTTCAGCGCGGCGATAATCGCGTCGCTGAAGAAAGGGATGTCATCGGGCTTGCGCGACGTGATGACGGGGCCGTCGACGACGACGGGCTTGTCGACGTAGAGGCCGCCGGCGTTCTTGACGTCGATGGCAATTGACGGCCAGCAAGTGACGGTGCGCCCCCTGAGCGCGTTTACCGAGATGAGCAGCTGCGGTCCGTGGCAGATCGCAGCGACGGGCTTGCCGGCGGCGATCATGTCGCGCACCAGGTCGACCATCGCATGCCGCATGCGCATCCGGTCGGGTGCATGTCCACCCGGCACCACCACGGCGTTGAAGTCGCGCGCTCGAGCTTTGCCGGCGGCAAGGTCGGCAACCAGGGCCGTGCCTTTCTTGCCCGTATAGGTGTGCCCGGCGAGCGGGCCGACCAGCACGACCTCCAGGCCAGCGGCACGCAGGCGCTCAACGGGACCCGTGACTTCGCTGTCTTCGAATTCATCCTCCAGCAGCACGGCCACGCGCGTCTTCTGCTCGTCACTCATTGCTGATGTATATCACGTGGGCGAGCGCCGGCGGCCCGCGGTCCAGTCCGACATAATGTCAACATGCCCAATCGCCTGGCCGCCGAGAAGAGCCCGTACCTGCTGCAGCACGCGCAGAATCCCGTTGACTGGTATCCGTGGGGTGACGAGGCGTTTGCGCGAGCGCGTGCCGAAGACAAGCCGATCTTTCTGTCGGTGGGCTATTCGACGTGTCACTGGTGTCACGTGATGGAGCACGAGTCGTTCGAGCGGCCGTCCGTCGCTGACGTGCTGAACCAGGGGTTTGTGTCGATCAAGGTGGACCGCGAGGAGCGTCCGGATGTGGATCGCGTGTACATGGCATTCGTGCAGGCGTCGACGGGCGCCGGCGGCTGGCCGATGAGCGTGTGGCTGACGCCCGAGCTGAAGCCGTTTTACGGCGGCACGTACTTCCCGCCGGAATCGCGATACAACCGGCCCGGCTTTGTCGAGGTGCTTCAGGCGATCTCGCGCGCGTGGCGCGATGAGCGGGAGCGGATCGAGCTGTCGGCGACCGAGCTGGTGCGCCGGATGCGCGAGTCGGCGAGCGCTAGTCCGTCAGGCACGGCCGCGCCGGCGCCGGACGTGCTGACGCGAGGCGTTGCCGCGTTCGCTCAGTCGTACGACGCACGGCACGGCGGCTTTGGCGGCGGACCAAAATTCCCACGGCCGAGCGAGCTGCTCTTCCTGTTGCGCGAGCACGCCCGCACGGGTGAGCCTGTGCCCCGCGATCTGGCGCTGCACGCCCTTCGCGCGATGGCGCTCGGCGGGATGCGCGACCATGTCGGCGGCGGCTTTCATCGCTACTCGGTCGATGAGGCCTGGCGAGTGCCACACTTCGAGAAGATGCTGTACGACCAGGCGCAGCTCGTCCTGGCGTACCTCGAAGCCGCGCAGGCCACTGGCGATCGATTCTTCGCGCAGGTCGCGGAGGACACCCTTCAGTACGTGGGCCGCGAGCTCACGCATCCCGATGGCGGTTTCTATTCCGCGGAGGACGCCGACAGCCTGCCGCCGGGGGCGCCGGCCGATGGCCACAAGGTCGAGGGCGCGTTCTACGTCTGGGACGCCAGCGAACTCCGCGACCTGCTCGGCAACGACGCCGAGCTCATCGCGCTTCGCTTCGGAGTGGAAGAGGGCGGCAATGCGCCGTTTGATCCGCAGGGGGAGTTCACCGGTAAGAACCTGCTCCACACGGCCGCGTCGGTCGACGACATCGTCGCGACGACGGGGCGAACGGCCGGGGAGGTGATCGACGCGCTGGGCCGCGCGCGGCTCACGCTGTTTGGCGCGCGCCTGCGCCGGCCGCGTCCGCACCTGGACGACAAGGTCTTGTCGGCATGGAATGGCTTGATGATCGCGGCATTCGCGCGCGCCGCACGCGTGCTGCGCGCGCAACGGTTTGGCCTCCACGAAACTGCCGGCTCTCATCTGGCAACGGCGCAACGCGCAGCGAGATTCGTTCGCGAGCGGCTGTGGGACAGCCGGCGCCTGGTGCTGTTGCGTCGCTTCAGGGACGGAGATGCGGCGGTCGACGGCTACGCGGAAGACTACGCCGGCCTGGCGTTCGGTCTGCTCGAGTTGTTCCAGGCCGACGGTGACCCGGCGTGGCTGCAGTGGGCCGACCAGTTACAGGCCGTCCTCGACCAGCGGTTCTACGATCCGATCGACGGCGGCTGGTTCAGCACGACCGGCGAGGACCCGACCGTGCTCGTGCGGTCAAAGGAGGACTACGACGGGGCCGAGCCATCGCCGACCGCCCTGGCGCTGCTCAACCTGCAGGTACTGACGCACCTGAAGCCCGACGCGGATCGCACGGTTCGCATCAGCCAATCGATCGCCAGATTCGGCACCCGGCTGGGTGAGTACGCGCGAGCCGTGCCGATGGTGTTGGCGGCAGTGGCAGGCGAGCAAGCCGGCATCGGCCAGCTCGTCATCGTCGAAGCCGGCGACGGCGATCAAGGCGCTGCCGCTCTGCGCGAGACGGCGGCGGAGCACTATCGGCCTTTCCAGGTCGACATCCCGGTCACGCCATCCAGTGGGAACGCCTTGCGCCTGGCGTTGCCATTCGTGGCTGGGATGGGGCCCGTGGCAGGGCAGTCGGCCGCGTATCTCTGCGCCAACTTCACCTGCCAGGCGCCAGTGACGACGCCGGATGCCCTGCGCGCGGCACTGTCCGAACCGCGCCACGGTACGTAGGCCGGAACTTCAGTTCCGGCGAATCGTACGCAGTCCGGTCAGTTCCGCGTGTTGCACCTGTTGCCCGACTTTGGGTTCCTACGCTGATGCTACAATCGCCCGGATGCGCCTTGAGATCGAGGTCTGGCTGAGGGGCAATGACTTTGCGACGACCGACGTCGTGGACGCGGCGCTTGGTCCGCCCCGCGGATGGACCGACGAGGACGTGCGTGTGCTGCTGAAGGAACTGCTGCGCGCGGTGGGGCGGGCCAGGTCGCCCGAGGCCGACCGCGATCGTGCCGTGGCGCTGCGCGGCTTCAGCTGGATCGTGAGCCCGTTTGAAGGAGGCGGCTTCACCGTCGCGGTCGAGATTCAGATTGGCGCGGCCGCGGCCGGTCCCTTCGACGTCGACCAGACGGAACTCGAAGCGACGATCGCGCGCGTGATGGCCGCCGATCGATTGCCGCATCGTGAGTCTCCCGTGGTGCACTGACGCCGATGAACGAGCTGCCCCTCCTCCATTTGCGTGGCGAAGCGGTGACACTCTGGCGGCTCCGCCGTCACGACGACGACCTGCGTTGCTTCATCGTCGAGCCCCCGGGCGGGTATTGGCTGGCGATCGAGAAGGGCTCGGACCTGCTGTTCAGCCAGACCTGCGGCGACCTTGAAGGCGCGCTCGTACGCGCGGAAGGGTTGAAGTCGCCGTTAGTCGTCGCGGGCTGGGCGGAGGTCGAGGACCACTGACGGTTTCGTGCCTGGTGCCTGGTGCCAGGTGCGGTGCTTGGTGCCTCGTGCCCGGTGCGCACCGCGGCAAGGCTCATGGCGCTCGCACGAGGCACCTGGCGCCGGGCACGTGGCGCCGGGCACGAATTGCGCCGGGGTGGCGAAACTGGCAGACGCAGCGGACTTAAAATCCGCGGCCTCCCACAGAGGCGTGTGGGTTCGATTCCCGCCCCCGGCACCATTTTTACTGAGTGATTTGCTCGATTTGCGCGGATTGACGGAAGCGGGTCACGCGGCCCGATCTGGCGGATTGTCCCTTTTTTGTCCCTGTCCCGTCGGCGAGCTTCCCGAGAGCCGCCCGCAGGTCGGCCTCGTTGACGATGTCGTAGCGATCGAACACGCTCCGCGTCTTGTGCCCGGTCACGCCCATACGCGCGAGGGTGACGCAGGACACGACGGCAGGCGGTCGACCGGGTCTCGGCGACGTCCCGACGTCGCGTCGAGTCTACGGGCGTCCAGCGACGACGCCTCGGGTTTCAGCCGCAGCGTCGGCGGCGAGATCGGCGGAGGTCACGGCGATTGTGTTGTTAGTTCAGGCCCGGAGCGTGCGGCCGCGGCTTGCGAAGGCGCAGGAGCTGCACGATCGTCACGATCATGGCGGTAGCTGCCAGTGCCAACGATATGGGCGTCAGCGCGTCGATTGGCAGCGCCAGCCCAGCCATCGCAAATCCAAGACCGCAGAGCACCCACGTCCAGCCAGCATGCCGCTGAAACGCCTGTACTCTCGCGCCGTCGCACTGCATCGATGACATCGGCGGGAGCATCCTGGGGAGGCCGTTGCCGATTACCGCCAAGTACGCACCGACCATGATCATGGTCGTACGTCGCATCCCGCTGTCTGGGTCGTCCACGAGGCCATACGCGTGCGCGAGTGACATCGCCAGCGGAATGATCAGCATCAACGCGCCGAACACGACGGCGCTTGCAACCGAGGCGACGCCCCGAACCCACGCGGCATCTCCCGGCGATCGGCTCAAGGCGAGTTGCGAGAGGCGCTGCACGGCGACCATGACCACGGAAATCACGATGACTGCCGCCCACGCCCACGCCGCGGCGGGTTTGGCGTTCCAGTTAGCGAGCGCCAGCCCGATAGCAATGAGCGGCAAGACCGACCCGATCCGCGACAAAATCCTGTTGAGTGCCATGTCAGACTTCTCCTTTGGCGGGCCGTTTAGCCAACTTGTGGTGAGTGACGCGAGTCGCCCGCTTCGATTCCAAGCCCCAGCCGAAGGTCTGGGCAAAGCCGAGCAGCGCCTCTTCCAAGACCGACATCACCAGCCGGTAGATGATCGTCCGTCCGGTTTTCTCCGCTTCGATGAGTCCCGCCTCCTGCAGCACGGCGAAATGGGCTGACATGGTCGGCTTCGACACGGCGAAGTGATCCGACAGTTCTCCCGCCGACATCGGCCGCTCCCGGAGCAACTGCAGGACGCGACGGCGCGTCGGATCCGACAGCGCCTTGAATACCTTGTTCACGGATCTATATTTAGCTAACAATCGAAATATTGTCAAGCGGGAAGTTGCCTATGCTGCAGAGCGAAATGGGGCTCGTCTCGACGAACCGGATCTGGCTGGCGGCCCAAGGTATACCGCGGCGAAGTGGACCTCAGCGGGTCGCTGCACGCGAAGATGCGGACGAACAAGCAAGCAAGCGGACTAACACCCGAGGCGACGCGGGCTGTCCCTTTTCTGTCCCTACGAGGGGCGACTGGCTCGTAATCTGGCACACGCGTCGTAGGTGCGTTGGGTCCCGAATTTACTGAGGGGTTCAGTAAGTCGTTGATTCGAGAGAGTAAGTGCTGAGGGCGGAATTTGGTCTTAAAATCCGCGGCCTCCCACAGAGGCGTGGGTTCAATTCCCGCCCCCGGCACTTCAGAATCAATAATTTGTGGCTGATTCGATAGCGCCGAGTGTGTGGTTGTCGGCGAAGTGGGCGCTCGCGGCTTGGCCGATTCTGTTGAGGTAGCCGGTCGTCAGAGAAATACACAGAATCGACCACTGCTGAGTTTGATCGCAGGTGCGCGGTGGGCGGAAAATCTACCCGTGGCTGCCGAACAGTCAAGCAGCCCGCCGAAGTCGCTTGCGTCTCACGGCGACTTCGACCGGCCATCCGGTCCCGACGATGTCGATAAGCTGTTCGTCCGTGCCGACACGGTCGACATTTCGTCGCTGCGTCCCGGCTGGCGGCACGTCACGGGGTCATCGCGCCACACGCAACCAGGAGCCGCGGAACACTTCGTCTTTGTTCCCCCGACCCCAAGCGTTCCTCTCACCGCTCCCGACAGTCCGTCGAATGGCATAAGCAAAGGTCTGATCGCCGTAGGCACGGTAGTCCTCGCGGTCGTCATCGCGCTGCCCTCGCTGTTGTTGAGGAGCGGCGATCGTACTGGCGACGACGCGGCGACACAGCAAGCCGTGGTGACGCAGGCGTCCCCGGCGCAGGCGTTCCCGTCACAGGCGTCCCCGGCGCAGGCGAAGCCGGCGCTGCAGTCCGTCGTCAAAGTGACGCCGTGGCATTGGTCTGGGTTCAAACGGAACTTGAGGCCTCGTTCCCTGGCCGCCGTGCTTCACGCCAGGCTGCTGGAGTCTGAGCAGCGCGCGGCAACTCCGTTGGAGCAAACAACACCTCCGGTGGCGTATGCCTCATCCGCCAAGTCCGATCTTGTGGCGCCGCCGTCGGACGCTCGGACGGTGTCGGCAGGATTCGCGGCGCCGGCGATAAGCCCGTCAACGCCGCCGCCTGCTCCGGTGGACGGCGCCCTTCAGCCCGGCGCATCACGTTATGAAGCACCGACGGCGCCACCCGACGCTACGTCGACGCCCTCACCAGCGATCGCAGCGACGCCTTCGCCGGTGTCGGCAGCTGCGGCAGCGGACGAACGACTTGTCGCCGCCGCCCTGCGAAGGTTTGCCCTCGCCTACGAACGACTGGACGCCAACGCCGTTGCCGAGGTATGGCCTCATGTTGATCAGCGCGTGCTGAGCCGCGCCTTCGATTCGATTGAGTCGCAACAGGTGTATTTCGAAAGGTGCGACGTTCAGATTTCGGGGTCGGCAGCCACGGCCTCCTGCGGCGGGTGGATGAACTACGTCCCGAAGGTCGGGAAGAAGGATCCGCGATCGGTGAGCCGGCAGTGGGATTTCGTGCTGCAGAAGGGCGCCGGAGAGTGGCAGATCACTACGGCGGCCATTCGATAGCTGGCTTAACAGCGAGGGTTGGCCTCAGCCGCCGAACGCGTATTCGAGGCCGACGAGAACCGTCGGCTTCGGCCGCAGGCCATGATTGACCAAGGGGAATGTCACGCCGCCATTGATCAGCCATGCCCCCGCCACATTCCAGCGTACGCCTCCGGTCACGACACTGCTGTTGACGCTCGAGTCCGATGTGATCAGCCGGAACGTGTCGACGCCCTCGATCGTCGGATGGGGCGCGCGCTGCCCGGTCAGCCTTCCGATGCCGGTGAGATGGCGGCCCACCACTTCGGCAAGCAGTGTCACTCTCACGGACGGGCTGAAACTGGCCGCAGCCCTCATGCCCACTTCATCCAGCAATCCTCCGCGCATAAGTCCGAGATTGCCATGCAGCGCCAGCTGGCCGGGCTCGGTACCAGCCCACGAGCATCGCGGCAAACGACGCCTCGCCCGATCCCAGCAGGTCTTCCTCGCGTCCCGTGGGAAGCCGCGTCTCGCCGACGAGCGCGAGACCAGTGCCGGCCCCGTAGAGTCGAACCTTGGCGCGAATCGCCATGTCGCCCAGCCCAGTCGCCTCGGCGGCGCCGCTTGCCTGGAGTAACTGCTGGCCGCGATAGGTATTTGTGCGGTGTCCCTCGAGGGTGAGCGACACCACCGGTAAAGCCACGCTGACGTCCAGCCAGTCGGTGAGACCGGCGGTTCCGAGGAAAGTCACCGTGCGCGAGCGAATTTCGAGCGTCAACGTCTCCACATCGAATGATTGCGGCTCGTCGCGGAACTGGTTGGCGACGGTCACGAGCGTCCCGCTGTCGAGTGCGACGTCGTTCAGGTCCGAGTAGGTCGCAAACTGCAGCGTCATCCCCACCGACAACCGGCCGCGTCCCGCGGTGAGACTGCGTTCGGCGAAGAGTGGACCGAAACTCTGGCTCGCCCGCTCGACCGTGCCCAACTGCGGATTGAGCTGATACGTGAATCCAGCCGACGAGGAGCCGAGCGGAAGCGTCGTCAATTCGGCCTGCAGTAGCCTGGTGATCGCGTCGGCGGCTATGGCCGTCGCCTCGGTGTCCTTGACGAAGTCGCCGGTTGCGACCGCCTGGTTCGTAAGCAGGAACGACAGCACCTCTCCGACCGGCGTACGCTCAGGCGCCGGCTCCGGCTGGTCCTGCGCGTGCGCCATCGCGGCCCCCGCAAGAAGACAGACGACGGCGATCCCCACAAGTACCCGGCAGTGAAGTCGTGCGGTCACGGTCAGTTCTTCCTCACCAACGTGGCGGTGATCGAGTTGTCGGCCTCAACTATTCCCTCAACAGTGACGTCGTCGCCGTCGTCGATCGTGTTGCACGATCCGGCCCTGAAGTCCGTCGAACTGGTGGTCCGCACCGTGCGGGCATTAACCACGAACGTCAGCGTCGGGCACTGGCCCTGAAGTGACGAGATCACGCCGCTGACGGTCGGACCCAGCGGCGCGCCAGACTGACTGATCGCAACGTTTGCGCCGCCGATCGCAATTGCGCCGGTACGTGACGTCGTCGAGGTGTTTACCGCAACAGAGAACGCGACCGCCGCGTTGCCCGTGCCCTGGGTCGGGCCCGTCAGTGTGATCCACGACGGACTGGCCGTTGCGGTCCAGCCGCAGCTGGACGCGGAGGCCGTGACCGTGATGTTCCCGCTCAGACCGCTTGCGGGAGCATTGACCGTCGATGGCGAGACGGTGAACGAGCATGGGGCGGACGTGACGGCGCCGGCCTGCGTCACCCTGAAGGCGATGCCGGCAATCGTCAGCGTCGCCGTACGCTGTGCGGAGCTCGTGTTTTGGCTCGCCGTGAACCGCACCTCTCCAGGGCCGACACCTGTACCTCCGGACGTCACATCGAGCCAGGACGCCGAGCTTTGTACCGTCCACTCGCAGCCGCTGGCGGCGATGACATCGACCGATCCGGATCCGCCTGCAGATCCGATGGCCGCGCCCGACGCCGACAGCGAGAACGGACAGGTCGGGGAAGGCGGGCCCCCGGGCGACTCCACCGACTGTCGGACGGAGAACCTGATGCCCGCGATCAGCACGTCGCCGGTCCGGGCGTCGCCGCCAGTGGCGCTCACTTCGAGTGCGACCGTGCCCGGGCCCGCGCCGGAGGCGCCGGCAGACACCGTGATCCACGGCACCTGGCTGACGGCGTGCCAGGCGCAGCCGGCCGCCGCCGTCACCGTCACCAGCAGTCGCGCGCCGTCGACGCCCGCGGCTCCCTGCGCGGGCGACAGCGTAAAGGCACACCCCGCACGCTGCGTCACTTCGAGCCGCTGCTCGTTGATGACGATTGCGCCCCTGCGTTCAACGGGCTGAGGGTTGCTGGCGACGCTGAACGAGACCTGCGATTCGCCCTGGCCACTCGCCGGTGACACCGAGATCCAGTCCACCTCTGGCTTGGCCGACCACGCGCACTCGCGATTAATGGTGAACGCGACGGTTCCTGATCCGCCGCCGCTGTCGACGATCGGCGGCGTGCCCGAGAGCGTCAGCACGCAGCGGGCTGTGGTTGGTGCTGCGGAGTTTGACGTAGTCGACGAGCTGCACGCGGTCAGAAGCAGGCCGCTCAGAATCGCGAAGACCGTCGAGATTCGTGAGAGCCTCATCATCGATCCCGAGCGTAACAATCACCCGAGTTGAAGAAAAGCAAGCATTCTGCTAGAGGTTGAGAAACTGTGCCTCAGCTTCAAGCTCTACGGTTCTGACACTGAGTTTGCGGTCGCATCTCGCCTTCGCACGAGTCTACTCGCCGTCCTCGCCGCGCTCCAGTTGCAGCAGGTGTGAGACCGAGACGCCTGTTGTTGGGCCCACCCGCTTCGTGAACCAGTTGCGGATCAACGGCTTTGTGGGTGCCGCCTCGGTTGCCGAATGTGACCGGGGCGCTGCGATTGGCCCTGCGAACATTTCCCTGAGCGCGCGTCACATCCGAGGGTGCTGGATCGTCAGGATAGTGAAGTGTCGCCACTTGCACACCTACATTGCGGAGCACAAATGTTCAGCAGAATCATGTACGTCACGGTGTTCGTTTCAGATCACGACAAGGCGCTGGATTTCTACACGACCAACTTCGGCTTCCAGAAGCGCGCCGATTACAATGGGCGGGAGGGTAGATTTCTGACGATCGCCCTTGAGGACCAGGGCTTCGAAGTCCTGCTTTGGCTCGGTAATGCGGGCCAGGCAAAGACCACGCCTGGGGTGAGCACGCTTTTCATCGAGTCGGATGATCTTCGAAAGGATTTTGCCGAACTCAAAGCGCGTGGAGTCGAATTCGTCGAGGCGGAGCCGGAGGCTTATCCGTTCGGACTGCGTGCGACCGCGCTTGATCCCGATCGCAACCCGGTCGCCCTGCGGCAGACGCGAAAATGACGTAATGGCATGGCCGGAGCGACAGGGATGAGCGATGCCGACCTCCAGGTCTTCGAGGACGCCCGACCCCGATTGCTCGGGCTCGCTTACCGCATCCTGGGCTCACGGGCGGACGCAGAGGATGCCGTTCAGGATTGCTTCTTCAAGTGGCGGGATACGGATCGGGCGCAAATAGAGACGCCTCTGGCATGGCTCTCATCCGTGTGCACGCGGCGCTGTCTCGATCTGCTGCGCGGAGCCGATCGCGCAAGGGTCCACTATGTTGGCCCATGGCTGCCTGAACCGATCCACCCGGCGACGCCTCCAGCCGTGGACGACAAGCTGGCCACGTCGCTGACCACGGCCTTTTTGCTGCTCCTCGAACGGCTGACGCCCAAAGAGCGGGCGGCCTACCTCCTTCACGAGATCTTCGACCAGCCCCACGCCGAAATCGCAGCGATGCTGGAGATGGAGGAAGCGGCGTGCCGAAAACTCGTGTCGCGCGCCCGTCAGAACATCGATCGCGATAAGGTTCGCCACGTCACGCCGAGGGAAACTCAGGACAACCTGCTGCGCGCGTTTCAATCGGCCGTCATGAGCGGCAGCACACACCAGCTCGCCGCGCTCCTGTCTTCTGACATTCGTCTTACGACGGACACGGGCGGCAAGACGGTCGCTGCCACCCGGATCCTTGAACGCGAGGACGTGTTCAACGCGCTTGGCCGAGCGCATGTCTGGTGGGAGGGCTGCCAATGGGAGATCGCTGACATGAATGGAGGCCGCAGCGCCATTCTGAAGAAGAATGGTCGGCCCACTCTGACGATCAGCCTGGCCTGCAACGAGGCTGGTCTGGTCAGCGACATCTTCATCACGCTCAACCCGGCCAAGCTCGCTCGTCTTGAGCCTGTCGATATTCACTAGGGGACCGTCCACGCGAGAAGTGCTGTAATTTTCAGCACCCTGCTAGGTCGTTCTCCCTTAACAGCCGATCTGTCAGGTCTACCAGGCAGAACTCGGTGTCGTTGTATTCGTCTCTGCCGCCAGGATCAGCGAGGTTCCTGCGCTCGCCTGGGGAACGAGGGCCACCGCATCATCTGCGAGGTCGCTTTCCAGCGCCTCTCGCCGATCGCACAGGCCTTCGTAAGCACCGTCCGCGACGGGATGCCGCCTTGGAGAAGTGGACAATGCCGACGCGAGGACCTGCCCGCGGCGCATTCCGTCCCGCAGAGTCTATAGGATGAGCTGGCTGGAGGCAGGGATTCGTGCCATTCGGCTCTCGTTCAAATACAATTTCTCTGTCTCACCGAGACGGCAGTGACGGTCGCAGGACAGCGACGGGTCTGCAAGTTCAGGCGTAGCACCAAAGGCCCATAGACGCCCCGGCCACGCTCTCATTGCATCGTCGGGCGTCTCGTGAGACATGGCCCTCAGGCTCCGGCCGGGGGCGGGGGCATCCGTGAGTCTCGTACCGAAGGATCTGACGCCGGTTTACAAGCAGACGATCGGCAAAGGCGCTGGCGCGCGTCGATGGCAGCGCCCCGTCTACGTCGACCATCTTCCGCCCTGCAACCACGCGTGTCCGGCCGGGGAGAACATCCAGGCATGGCTCGCCCTGGCGCAGGCGGGCGACTACGAGGGCGCCTGGCGGAAGTACATGGAGGATAACCCGCTGCCCGGCACGCACGGCCGCGCGTGCTATCACCCCTGCGAAAGCGCCTGCAACCGTCAGTTCCTCGATTCGGCCGTCTCGATCCATTCGCTCGACCGGTTTCTCGGCGACCTCGCCAACGAGAAGGGGTGGACGATCGCCCCCGGGCCTCCCACCGGCAAGCGGGTGCTCGTGGTTGGCGGCGGCCCGGCCGGCCTGTCGTGCGCGTACCACTTGCGGCGGTTCGGGCACGACGTCGAGATCCGCGATGCGAACCCCGAGCCGGGCGGCATGATGCACTACGGGATTCCCGCGTACCGCCTGCCGCGCGAGGGGCTCGACAAGGAGATCGCGCGCATCGAGGCGATGGGCGTCAAGATCGTTCGCAACTCGCGCGTGAACGACGTGCAGTCCGAAAAGGCTGCGGGCTCGTTCGACGCGGTGTTCCTGGGAATCGGCGCCCAGGTCGCGAACCATCTCGACATTCCGGCCATGGACGGCGGCAAGATCATCGACGCGGTGACGCTGATGGAGCGGGTCGAGAAGGGCCGCGCCCCGTCGCTCGGACGTGTCGTCGGCATCGTCGGCGGCGGCAACACGGCGATGGATGCCGCCCGCATGGCAAAGCGGCTCGGCGCGGAGGAGGCCGTGATCATCTTCCGCTTCGACAAGGCGCAGATGGAGGCCCATCCCTACGAAGCCATGGAAGCCGTCGCCGAGGGTGTGAAGGTCAAGTGGCTGTCCACGGTCAAGCAGTTCGGTGAGGATGAAATCGTCGTCGAGCAGATGGAAATGCTGCCGGATGGCACGGGCTGTGTGGGCACCGGGCAGTTCCAGACGCTGAAGACCGATTCGCTGGTGCTGGCTGTCGGACAGCATGCCGATGTCGAATTCCTGAAGAAGGTGCCGGACATCCGGATCGGCCGTGGCAACGTCGTCGAAGTGGACGCGCGCATGCGCGCAAGCGACGGCATCTTCGCGGGCGGGGACATGATCGGCGGCGCGCGGACGATGACGGCGGCGGTCGGCCACGGCAAGAAGGCGGCGCGCCACATCGACGCGTGGCTGCGAGGCGGCGTCTACGAGAAACCGCCGGAGCATCCGCCGGTCCCGTACGAGCTGCTCAACCTGACCGTGTTCCTCGATGCCGACAGGCGCGAGCACGCCGAGCTGCCGGTCGCGAAACGCACGGGATTCGACGAAATCGTGTCCGGCCTCTCGGAGCCAGAGGCGCGCTACGAGGCTACGCGGTGCCTCTCCTGCGGCAACTGCTTCGAGTGCGACAACTGCTACGCGGCGTGTCCCGAGCAGGCGATCGTCAAGCTGGGGAAGGGCCGGTTCTATCGGGTCGAGCTCGACCTCTGTACCGGGTGCGCTACGTGCTTCGAACAGTGCCCGTGTCATGCCATCGACATGGCGCCCGAGCCGGGGGCCGAAGGATTGGTCGAGCGCCCCGCAGCCGAGAGAGTGCCCGCCCGCTTCACGGTCCGGCCGTAGCGTTTGACGCCCTGAAGGAGCTGCCGCATGTCTGTGAGGTCGGTCGTGATGGACGGCAACACGGCTGCCGCCCACATCGCCTATCGCGTCAACGAGGTCTGCGCCATCTTTCCGATCACGCCGTCGTCCACGATGGCGGAGCTGGCCGACGCCTGGGCCGCCCAGGGCGTCAAGAACATCTGGGGCCAGGTGCCGGTGATCCAGCAGATGCAGTCGGAAGGGGGCGCGGCCGGGGCGGTGCATGGCGCGCTCCAGAGCGGCGCGCTCACCACGACGTTCACGGCGTCCCAGGGCTTCCTGCTGATGCTGCCCAACATGTACAAGATCGCGGGCGAGCTGACGCCCTGCGTCTTTCATGTGACGGCGCGGGCGATCGCCACGCAGGCGCTGTCCATCTTCGGCGACCACTCGGACGTGATGAGCGCGCGCATGGTCGGGTTCGCGATGCTGGCCGCGGCCTCGGTCCAGGAAGCGCACGATCTGGCGCTGGTGGCGCAGGCGGCGACGCTCGAAGCGCGCGTGCCGGTGATGTTCTTCTTCGACGGGTTCCGCACGTCGCATGAAGAGAACAAGATCAGCCTGATTCCGGACGACCAGATCCGGGCCGCGATCGACGATGACCTGGTGCGCGCGCACCGGGCACGCGCGCTCACACCTGAGCGGCCCGTGATCCGGGGCACGGCCCACAATCCGGACACCTTCTTCCAGGCCCGCGAGTCGTCGAATCCCTTCTACGCGCGCGTTCCCGACGTCGTCCAACGCGCGATGGACCGCGTGGGCGCCCTGATCGGACGCTCGTACAGCCTGTTCCGCTACGCCGGTCATCCCGAGGCGGACCGGGTCGTCATCGTCATCGGCTCGGCGTTCGAAGTGCTCGACGAGACCGCCGCATGGCTCAACGCCCACGGCGAGAAGGTCGGTGTGCTGCACGTGACGCTCTACCGCCCCTGGGACGCGGAGCGCTTTCGTGCGGCGCTGCCGCCGACCGTCAAGCGCATCGCGGTGCTCGATCGAACGAAGGAGCCCGGCGGGCCGGGTGAACCGCTGTATCTCGACGTCCTGACGACTTTCGCCGAGGCGCTTGCCGCCGGCCGCATCTCGTCGATGCCCGTAATCGTGGGAGGCCGCTATGGCTTGTCCT
Organism: Vicinamibacteria bacterium; assembly: GCA_963806705.1. Taxonomy (GTDB): domain Bacteria; phylum Acidobacteriota; class Vicinamibacteria; order Vicinamibacterales; family JAENWD01; genus JAENWD01. The sequence goes on along the minus strand of CAWDZE010000015.1, from coordinate 242,697 downwards.
CGAAGGATTTCGATCCCGCGATGGCCAGGACGGTCTTCGACGAGCTGAAGAAGCCGGAGCCGAAGCGCGGGTTCACGATCGGGATCACCGATGACGTCTCGCACACCAGCCTGGCCGTGGACGCGAGCTTCGACATCGAACCGCCGGACGTCGTGCGTGCGCTGTTCTTCGGCCTGGGCGCCGACGGCACCGTGGGGGCGAACAAGAACTCGACGAAGATCCTGGCCTCGGACCCGGAACGCCATGCACAGGGCTACTTCGTCTACGACTCGAAGAAGTCCGGCTCTTACACGATCTCGCACCTGCGGTTCGGCCCGCGGCCCATCCGCGCGCCGTATCTGCTGAAGTCGGCGAACTTCGTCGGCATCCACAAGTTTGACTTTCTCTACAAGCTCGACACGCTGGCGGCAGCCGCGCAGGGCGCCACGGTGCTCATCAACAGCCCCTACGGGCCTGACACCGTCTGGAACGAGCTGCCGCGCGAGGTGCAGCAGCAGATCGTCGCCAAGAAGCTCAAGCTCCACGTCATAGATGCGTCCGGCGTGGCGTCCGGCCTCGGCCTGGGATCGCGCGTGAACACCATCCTGCAGACGTGCTTCTTCGCCCTGTCGGGCGTGATGCCCCGCGACAAGGCCATCGAGGCGATCAAGCGCGCGACGGAAAAGACGTATGCGAAGAAGGGGAAGGAGATCGTCCGGAAGAACTTTGCCGCGATCGACAGCGCCATAGCGAACCTGCACGAAGTTCGCGTTCCGGCGAAGGCGGACGGCCAGCGCCTGCGCCTCGCGCTCGTGCCGGACACGGCGCCGGAATTCGTGCGAAACGTGACGGCGCCGATCCTCGCACTGCGCGGCGACACGCTTCCCGTCAGCGCGCTGCCCGTGGACGGCACCTACCCGACCGGCACGGCACGGTACGAGAAACGGAACATCGCCGACGAGGTCCCGGTCTGGGAATCCGACCTCTGCATCCAGTGCGGCCAGTGCGCGATCGTCTGTCCTCACAGCGTGATTCGGGCCAAGTACTACGACGAGAGCCGGCTCGCGGGCGCGCCGGTCGCCTTCAAGGCCGCGCCCATCAACGCGCGCGGCTATCCAGACTCGCGCTTCACACTGCAGGTCTACGTCGAAGACTGCACGGGGTGCGGCGTCTGCGTCGAGAACTGCCCGGCGCACAGCCCGACCGATTTCGCCGTCAAGGCGATCAACATGAAAGACCGGCTCGAGCATCTCGAAGCGGGCCGCGAGAGCATCGGATTCTTCGAGACGCTGCCCTGGGCCGACCGTACCCGCGTGAACTTCGCCAACGTGCGCGGGGTGCAGTTCCTGGAACCGCTGTTCGAGTTTTCAGGCGCGTGCGCCGGGTGCGGCGAGACTCCTTATCTCAAGCTCATATCGCAGCTCTTCGGCGATCGGCTGCAGATCGCCAACGCGACGGGCTGCTCGTCCATCTACGGCGCAAACCTGCCGACCACGCCGTGGGCCGCCAACGCCGCCGGCCGCGGACCGGCATGGGCAAGCTCGCTCTTCGAGGACAACGCCGAGTTCGGCCTCGGGTATCGCCTCGCGATCGACAGTCAGACCGGGCAGGCACGAGCCCTCGCACAAAAGCTCGCCGCGCAAATCGGCGAAGATCTTGTGACGGCGATCCTGCAGGCGCCGCAGGTAACCGAGTCGGACTTCCGGGTGCAGCGTCAGCGCGTGGACGCGTTGAAAGCCAAGGTCGCTGGCGCGGCGGATCCGGATGCGGCCAACCTGCTCGCGCTCGCGGACTTCCTGGTGCGGCGATCGGTGTGGATCGTCGGCGGCGACGGCTGGGCCTACGACATCGACTCCGGCGGCCTCGACCACGTGCTCGCGTCGGGCAAGGACGTCAACATCCTGGTGCTCGACACCGAAGTCTATTCGAACACCGGCGGCCAGGCGTCGAAGGCCACGCCGCTCGGCGCGACGGCGAAGTTCGCCGCGGGAGGGAAGACGACACCGCGCAAGGACCTGGCGTTGATGGCCATCAACTACGGCAGCGTCTACGTCGCCCAGATCGCCATGGGGGCGAACAACGAGCAGGCACTCGTGGCCATGCGCGAGGCAGAGGCGTACCCCGGAACGTCGCTGATCCTGGCGTACTCGCAGTGCATCGCTCACGGCATCGACATGCGCCACGGCATGAAGCAGGCCGCACGCGCCGTGGCCTCCGGCTACTGGCCGCTGTTGCGCTTCGATCCGACAATGCGGGGACGGGGCATGAACCCGTTCCGGCTGGACTCGCCCCGGCCGCGGATTCCGCTCGAGGAATACCGCTACAACGAGGTGCGTTTCAAGTCGCTCGTTCAGACGCATCCGGACGCAGCGAAACGGATGCTCGAACAGTCGCAGCGAGGCCTCGAGGAGCGCTACCGGGTGTACGAGGATCTGGCGTCGCGCGACGGCAGCCGGTTCCAAACGGGCGTCCAGGACATCCCCTCATGAGCCTCGCCACACGGTATCTCGGCCTGCAGCTCGCGCACCCGATCGTGGCGGCTGCGTCCCCACTCACCGCCACGCTCGACGGCATGCGCCGGCTCGAGGATGCCGGCGCCGCCGCCGTGGTGATGGCATCGCTCTACGAAGAGCAGATTCGCGCGGAGGACAACGCCTATGCGCTGTACACGGAGCACGGCTCGGAATGCCAGCCGGAGGCGAGCTCGTATTTTCCCGAGCTCCCGGACTACGACAGCGGAGTGTCGGGGCATCTCGAGACACTCCAGCGCGCGAGCGAGGCGCTCGACATCCCGGTGATCGCCAGCCTCAACGGCACGACTTCCGAAGGATGGATCGAGCACGCGCGCAGCCTCGAGCAGGCGGGTGCCGCGGCGATCGAGCTCAATGTCTACTCGATCCCGGTCGATCTCGCGGTCAGCGGCGCCGAGGTGGAGCAGAGCACGCTGGAGATCGTCAGGCAGGTTGCGGCGACCGTGCAGATTCCCGTCGCCATCAAGCTCGCCCCGTACTTCAGCTCGCTGCCGCACATGGCGGCCGAACTGGTGCGAGCCGGTGCGGATGGCCTGGTCCTCTTCAACCGCTTCTACGCACCCGACATCGACCTCGCAACGCTTCGGGTGACGCGATCGCTGCCGTTGTCCACGGCCGCCGAGCTCCCGCTCTCGCTCGTGTGGATCGCACTCCTGTCCCGGCGCGTCGCGTGCTCGCTCGCGGCCAGCCGTGGCGTCGAGACGGACGTCGAGGTCGTCAAGTACCTGCTCGTGGGCGCCGACGTCGTCATGACGGCCTCGGCGCTGCTGCGGCATGGGCCGGAGCACGTGGCGACCATGCGCGAGGGACTCGAACGCTGGCTCGGCGCGAACGGTTTCGACTCGGTGGACGCGATCCGCGGCCTGAAGGACGCGACGCACGTCGAGCACGTCGACGCCCTTCTCCGCGCGCAATATGTCGCAAGCCTCACCGAATACGTGCCCGGCAAGCTCGTCTAGGGCAGGACCCCGAACTCTATCGACAGCCTCAGAGGCCCTGGTACGCGAGGAAGAGGGCGCGGAAGTACTTCAGCACCCGCACGGGATCGGACGACTCGGGTATCTCTGCAAAGCAGTAGCCCGAAAACGACATCGCTGACAACCCGCCGAGCAGCGGCCGCCACGGATAGTCGACAAACAAGTCCCGCATGTGGACCTGGCCGATCTGGTCGCGGACCAGCGCGAAGTTCGAGTCGAAGCCGCCATCCAGCAGGTCGGTCGGGTTCGAGTTCCAGCACACACGCACGGCCGGATGGTTCCCGCCGTAGTCCAGGATCTTGCGAATACGGGGCAGCCTGGACGACCCCTCGCCGTGGACCTCGAGCTGAATCGCCACGCCGTGCTCGCGCGCAAATGCGCCACACTCGGCGAGCGCCTTGCCGATCTGCTCGAGCGTCTTTTCCTCCGGCACCTCCTTGGGCAGCCCGTTGGGCCGCACCTTCACCGAAGGCGAGCCGAGGTCGCGGGCCAGCTGCACCCAGGCCTTGGTCTCGTCGACGTTCTTGCGGACGACACCGGGGTCGGGCGAGTGGTATTCGCACGTAGTGCCGAGCCCGCCAATCCTGATTGGAGAGTCCTCGAAGCGCTTCCGGATGTCCACCCGCGCTGCCGGCGCGAGCGACAGCTCGACGCCGTGACGATGGGTCGTCCTCAACTCCACCGCGTCGAAGCGCGCTTCCGTGAGGTTCGCGATGAGGGCCGGCACGTCCCAATCCTTCGCGATGTTGTAGGTGACCGTGCCGAGCTTCAATCCGCGGCGGTCGGCCGCGCCCTGGACGCTCTCGAGCCGCTCGACCCGGCCGAGCGCGGGAAGCACAACGAGGCTGGAGAGCAAGTCGCGTCGGCGCATGTGAGGAGGATACTCCGTCACCGGCACGAAGCCGCCCGTTGCTCGATCGACCGGGTTGGTATCTAATGCCGGGGATCCGCGGCCGTCCGCGTCCTCACTCCGGGCTTCCCATGACCTTCAGGCTCAACGGCTCCAGCCGCGCCGCCCCGGCTTTAGCGGCACTCGTGAGCGCGATGGCCGTCCCGTCAGCGCAAGAAACCGTCACGGCGCCACCCCCGAAGTTCACCGTGCCGGCGGGCTTCGAGGTCGTGCGCGTCGCTGGACCTCCGCTGGTCGACCGGCCCATCGTGGCCGACTTCGACGAGCGCGGCCGCCTCTACGTCGCCGATTCGTCCGGGTCGAACGACAAGGTCGAAAAGCAACTCGCCGATCGGCCGCACCGGATCGTGCGGCTCGAAGACAAGGACGGCGACGGGACGTTCGACACCAGCGTGGTCTTCGCCGACCGCATGATGCTGCCCCAGGGCACGATGTGGTTCGACGGCTCGCTGTATGTGGGAGCGCCCCCCAGCATCTGGAAGCTGACCGACACCAACGACGACGGCGTCGCAGACACCCGGGAAGAATGGTTCGCCGGCAAAACGCTGACGACGTGCGCCAACGATCTGCACGGTCCGTATCTCGGACCCGACGGGTGGATTTACTGGACCAAGGGCGCGTTTGCCGAGCAGACCTACGAGCGGCCGGGCAAACCGCCGCTGGTGACGCGCGCCGCGCATGTCTTCCGCCGACGGCCTGGCGAGACGCTCGTGGAGCCGGTGATCGCCGGCGGCATGGACAACCCGGTCGACGTCGCGTTCACGCCGAGCGGCGCGGCAATGCTGACGGCGACGTTTCTCGAGCACCCGCAGCTCGGCCGGAGGGACGCGTTCATTCATGCCGTATACGGCGGCCTGTTCGGCAAACCGCACAACGTCATCGACGGACACCCGCAAACCGGCGACCTGATGCCGCCGGTCAGTCACCTCGGGGCCGCCGCCGTCTCGGGCCTGACCCATTATGCGTCGCGCGTCTTCGGCGACGGCTACCGCGACAATTTCTTCGCGGCGCTGTTCAACATGCAGAAGGTGACGCGGCACGTCCTCGAACCCAGCGGCGCGACGTTCAAGAGCCGCGATTCGGACTTCCTCGTCGCCGACAGCCTCGACTTTCACCCGACTGATGTCATCGAAGACGCCGACGGCAGCCTGCTCGTCGTCGATACCGGCGCCTGGTACAAGTTGTGTTGCCCCACGTCGCAGCTGGCCAAGCCGGATGTCCTTGGCGCGATCTATCGCGTGCGTCGTCGCGCCGCTCCGGCGGTGCAGGATCCGCGTGGGTTGAAGATCGCCTGGGCCACCCTGACACCGGTCGAGTTGGCCGCGCGCCTCGACGATGCCCGGCCGGCCGTGCAACGGCGCGCGATCGAGCAGCTCGCGGCACTCGAGCGCCAGGCCCTGCCGGTGCTCGGCGGCGTGGTCGCGAAGGGACGCACGGCCACCCAGCGGCGGAACGCGATCTGGGTGCTGACGCGGAACGCCACCGCCGATGCGCGCGCGGCGATTCGCCCCGCCCTGGGTGATGCCGACCTCAGCGTGCGGCTGGCCGCGCTCCATTCAGTCGGCGTGTGGCGCGACACTGATTCGGTTCCGCAACTCCTCGAGGCGGTTGCATCGCGGCTCCCAGGCGTGCGACGCGGCGCCGCCGAGGCGCTGGGACGCATCGGCGATCGGCGCGCCGTGCCCGCGCTGCGTCACCGCCGCGGCTCTGCCGCTCGACCGCGTCGGCGAGCATTCGGTGACCTACGCGCTCATCGAGATCGCAGATCCGGAATCCACCGCGGCGGCGCTGACGAGCCCGTCGCTCCGCTCACAGCGCGCGGCGCTCGTCGCGCTCGACCAGATGCCCAACGGCGGACTGCAGGCGGCCACGGTGGTTGCCCTGCTCGGGTCGCCCGACGCGGACATGCGTGACACCGCGTGGCGCATCGTCGCGCGCCATCAGGATTGGGGCAACGCCCTTGCCGGGTATTTCCACCAACGGATGTCGAAGGCCGACCAGAGTGCCGCGGATCTGGAACGAGCTGCAGCAGAAGCTGGCGCAGTTTGGCAACAACGCGGCCGTTCAGCAGCAGCTTGGCGCGGCCCTGAACCCGTCGACGCCACACGACGTTCGCTCGGCGGTGTTGCGAGCCATGGCGTCGTCGCGCGTGAAGCAGTTGCCGGAGGCGTGGCTGGCCCCGCTGGTGGGCGCGATGTCGAGCGGAGAGCCCGATATCGCGCAGCTTGCTGTTGCCGTGGCTCGTTCCGCGCCGGCTTCGCCCACGGCTTCAACCGACCTGCAGGCGGCGCTTGTTGCTCGTCGCGCGCGACCCGTCGCGGCCAACGGCCGTACGCCTGGACGCCCTTGGGTCGCTCAGCAAGGGGTTGCCGCTGGTGACCGCGGACCAGTTCTCGCTCTTGCGCGCCAGCCTCGATCCTGGACAACCCGTGGCCCTGCGGACGGCCGCCGCCGCGGTTGTCGAGAAGGCCCGGCTCGACCTCGGCCAGCTGCGGGCGCTGGTCGACGTGGTGCGACAGGCCGGCCCGATCGAGTTGCCGCGACTGCTGCCCGCCTTCGACAAGAGCGGCGATGAAGCACTCGGCCTGGCGATGCTTGCGGCACTCGAGCAGGCGCCCGGCCGGTCGAACGTGCGCCCCGACGTTCTGCGTCCCGCGCCTGGCCAAGTACCCGCCGGCAGTGCAGGCGAGGGGCGAGTCCCTGCTTGCGTCGCTGCAGGCTGATTCGCTCAAACAGGCTCAGCGCCTGGACCAGCTCATCGCGGGCATGGTCGGCGGCGGAGATATCCGCCGCGGCCAGTCGCTGTTCAACAGCCCGAAGGCCGCGTGCGCGACGTGTCACGCGATCGGATATCGCGGCGGCAAGCTCGGGCCCGACCTGACGTCGATCGGCCAGATTCGCAGCGAGCGCGACCTGCTGGAGGCCATCGTCTTCCCGAACGCCAGCTTCGTGCGCGGGTACGAGCCGCTGGTCGTCACGACGACCGCCGGTGCGACGCATAGCGGCGTCTTGAAGGCCGAGCATCCGGACGAGCTGGTCCTGACCATCGGCGAATCGCAGGAAGCGCGCATCCCGCGCTCCCAGGTCGCCGACATTCAGCCGGGCGCGGCGTCGGTGATGCCGGCCGGCTACGGCGACCAGCTGTCGCGGCAGGAATTGGCGGACCTGCTGGCGTTTCTGAAAGGGCACGAAGTGGGGAGCGAACTGAAATTGCAGATTGCGGATTGCAGATTGACGATTACGAAATTGCGCGGATTTGGATGATTCAGAAGAAAGGTCTGCATGCTCGGCGCGTTTGCGGTTGGCAAGACCAGCCTCGTGTCGAGGTACGTCCACAGCATCTTCTCGGACAAATACCTGACGACTCTGGGCGTCAAGATCGACAAGAAATCCGTCTCGCTGCTCCGCGGCGAGATGGAGTTGATCCTGTGGGACATCTACGGCGAGGACGAGTTCCAGAAGGTCCGCATGTCGTACCTGCAGGGCGCAGCGGCGTATCTGCTGGTTGCCGACGGCACGAGGCGCGAGACGCTGGACGTCGCCAGGTCGTTGCAGCAGGCTGCGGAGCAGGAGATCGGCAAGGTGCCGTTCGTGCTGGCGCTCAACAAGGTCGACCTGGCCGATCGGTGGCAAGTGGACCGCGCCGCGCTCGAGCACGCGGGACGAGCTGGACTGGAAAGTCGTGCGGACCAGCGCGAAGACGGGCGAGGGCGTCGAAGAGGCGTTCTCGATCCTCGCGCGGGCGATGGCCGTCGCGATAATGGGGGCAGACATGGGCAACGACGCGCTTCAGGCGGTCGTCTCCGCGCTCGAGATCGGCATTTTCGAGCAGACGCCCGACGGCGCCTTTGCCTCGGTGGGCACGCCGCCGGCCTGGATGGCGGCTTTCAGCAGGAATCCGACCTTTCCGTTTCTGGGCAGCTTCCTTGACGCAGGCGCGGCAGTTCTGGTCCGAGCCACGGGCGGATCGTCTGACGTGGGGGCCGTGCGCCGAGGTCGATGCCGAGGGACGCGAGTTCCACTTCACGGTGTCCGCGTTGTCGTTGCCGGATCGGAAGGTCCTCGTGTTCGAGCTCGATCGCAGCGCCGAGCCGATGCGCGCGCTGCTCCAGAAGGCGCGCGAGCAGGCGCTTGACCCACGGGCCCCTGGCGAGGTCCGGGCCGACGATACTCAGGCGACCGACCCAATCGCCAATTCGTAATCGTCATTCCGCCATCGACGATCATCTCATGACGCCTCCAACGGTCGACCAACTGATCCAGCGCTACTGCGAGTGCGCGCGCTCGTTGTGGAACAACTACCTCAGGTCCAGCGAGGCAGACGAGGCCGCTCGTCGAACGCTACGACGAGGTTCGCGCGCTGCTGTTTCGCGCCATCGTGCTTGACGCGATCGGCATGGGCGATGCCGAGCGCGATCGCGAAGACCAGACGTGGCCGTTTCTCCGCGTGGCCGCCGGCGCGGAACCGACGACCATCCTCGTGAATACGCCGTCGTCGGACGGCAATCAGTATTGGGAGCCGGCAGAGAAGGGAACGGACCTTTCCGACGCGGAGATCCTGTTTGTGGACCTGTTCGACTGGGACCCGCAGGCATTTCGTGACCTGGCCCTCGTGATGGCGCTGGTCGTCGCCAGCCCGAAACATCCAGAACTGGTCGGCCGGTCCATCCTGCTCGAGCGCAACGCTGTCACCAGTCGTGTTCGAAGAGCCCGACACGATTTAGATCAGCAGTCGGCAGATCTGCAACGATCGTCAATTGCGCCTATCGCACCTCCGGGAAGCCAGCGCATCAGCCGCAGCATCGCAGTCAGCACGCGCCGATATGTGGCCGGCGCGACGCCGCGGGGCACCGCCAGCGGCATCAGGCGCTGGACGGCGACCGTTTTCGTCCGGGTGACGACGTCGAACGCACGCCGCCCGTGGCGATGGCCAGGGCCCGAGGCCTTCCAGCCGCTGCTGGGGCTGTCGACCGATCCCCATGCGGCGGCATACGCCTCGTTGATGTTCACCGAGCCTGACGGCCAGGCGGCGCGCGACGCGGTGGGCGCGCGCGACATCTCGAGACCACACGCTCGCGGTCAGCCCGTACGCCGAATCGTTGGCCCTAGCGACCGCCTCGTCGTCATTGTCGACGCCGTAGACCGCCGCGACGGGACCGAACGTCTCCTCGCCCCAGAGGGTCATTGCCGGCGTGACGCCGGACAGCAGCGTCGGCTCGAACGCGAAAGGGCCGATGTCGGGCGCGGCCTGCCCCCGACGAGCACACGCGCGCCCTTTGCCACGGCGTCGTCGACATGTGCGCGCACGCGCGCCAGCTGTTTCGCCGAGCCGAGCGTCCCCACCTCGACGTCCCAGTCGAAGCTGCACGAGAGCCGCAAGGCGCGCGTCCGCTCGACCAGGCGCGGAACGAGCGCCTCGTAGATGCGTCGGTCGACGTAGAGCGCGCTCGTACGACAGGCACACCTGGCCGGCGCCGACGAAGCACCCGCGGACGATGCCGTCGGCCGCGGCGTCGAGGTCGGCGTCGTCGAGCACCAGCAGCGCATTCTTGCCGCCCAGTTCAACCGAGGCCGGCACCAGCCGCGCGCCCGCCTGCGCCGCGACTATCCGCCCGGTGGGCGTGCTGCCGGTGAAGAGCACCGCGTCGGCCTGACCGATCAGCACCGGGCCCAGTTCGGCGCCGAGGCCCGGTCACGACCTGCAGAATCTCGTGCGGCAACGCCTGCCTCTCGCCAGATCGCGAGCGCCCAGAGCGCCGTGAACGACGTCTGCTGGTCGGGCATCGCGACCACGGCGTTGCCGCTCGACCAGCGCAGGCGTGATGTCGGTGATGAACAGGTTGAGCGGGTAGTTCCACGGCACGATGACGGCGACCACGCCCGCCGGCGAGATCTCGCGCGTCGTCCTCGTCAGGAGGGGAATCGCGCCCCGGCGTCGCGACGGCGCCAGCCAACCTGGAGCGCGCACCGCGTAGTAGCGCAGCACGTTGGCAGCGTCGGCCACTTCCTCGAAGGCGTGCCGCCGCGCCTTGCCGGTTTCGAGCTGGATCAGATCGAGCGCCTGTTCCTGACGCGCCAGCAGAAGGTCGTGCACGCGCAGCAAGACACCGAAGCCCCGACGCCGCCGGAGCCCGCGCGGCCCAGGCGGCCTGAGCCGCGCGGCCGGTTGCGGCGGCTGCGACGACGTCGCTCGGCGTGACCGCGGCGAAGGTGCGCAAGCACCTCTCCCGTGAACGGCGCCAGCACGGGCAGGACAGCCGCGGCGTCGCTCACGGACGCGAGGGCGGCCCACGCTGAAAAGTGCGCGTCGGTCAGCCATGGCGGCCGCGGCAGCGGGCTCACCCCAACAGGATACCCGCCATGTTGAAGTAGCAGAGCAGCGTCGCCAGGTCGGTCAAGCGCGAGCACGATGGGACCGGCCGCGATCTTCGGGTCGGCCTTCAACGCGCGCAGGGCCGTGGGCATCAGCACGCCGAGCAGGCACGCCGTGATCATCGCCACCGTGATGGCCAGCGTCAGCACGAAGCCCACGCCGGTAACGCCCTTCCACGCGAATGCGGCCACACCGACGATGGACCCGCATCCCAGGCCAAGCATCAGCGCGGTCAGGAACTCCTTGACCGACCCCTCGCGCGACGATCGCCCAGTGGATCGGACCGTCAGACAGGTTCTGCAGGGTCAGGGTCAGCGACTGGATGCTGACGGCCTCGGCCAGCGTGAGCACGACCGGGATGAACAGCGCGAGGACGACAAGGTGCTCGAGCAGTCCCTCGTAGTAGCTGGCGAGGACGGCGCACATCAGGCCGCCGGCGACGTTGCAGAGCAGCCACGGGAGGCGATCGAGGAAGCTCGTCCACGCCGTGCGCCCTTCAGTAGCGTGGACGCCGATGAGTTGGAAGATGCCGTCGAAGGATTGCCGCGCCAGCGTCAGCACGTCGTCGGTGAAGAGGCTGACGTCGACGACGCCCACCAGGCGTCCGCCAGGCTCTACGACGGGGAAGGCGAGGAAGCGACGATTGACGAAGTATTCCGCTGCGACGAGCACGGTCGCCCACGACGGAATAGCCTCGACATCGTCGATCATGATCGAGTCGATTCGCGCCTCCGGCGTCGTCGTCAGCAGGCGCCGGATGGGCACCACGCCGACCAGGCGCTCCTCCGAGATCCACGACGTAGCAATACAGGATGATCTGGGTCGCCGGCAGCTGGCGCGCCCGTTCGAGGGCGATGGCGATGGTGTCGTCGGGTCTGAGCGTCAGGCCGGCAGGCTGAACGTACTCGATGATGGGGTCATGGAGCTGCGCGGGAGTGATAGGCACGGCTGACAACCTTACCCCACCTTGCTCGGCGCGCAAATTGGACCGGACCTATAATCCCAGTCGCATGCATCTCCCGTTTCCCGGCGGCGTCGTCCGTACCTGGCGGGCCGACGATGCCACCGCGCTGGCACGGCACGCCAACAACCGCCGGGTCTGGGCCAATCTGCGCGACCGGTTCCCGTCGCCGTACACCCTCGAAGACGCCGATGCGTGGCTCCGGCATTGCGTACGCGCCGTGCCTGCGACCGACTTTGCCATCGAAGTGGCCGGCGAGGCCGCCGGCGGCATCGGCCTGGTGCTCCGCACTGACGTCGAACGTGTCGACGCCGAGATGGGCTACTGGCTCGGCGAAGCGTACTGGGGCAAGGGTCTGATGTCAGGGGCCGTCCAGGTGTTTGCGCCCTGGGCGCTGGAGCGCTTCAATCTCGCGCGACTCCACGCGCACGTGTTTGCGTTCAATCTTCCCTCCGCCCGTGTGCTGGAGAAGGCGGGATTCGTCGCTGGAAGGGCGCCTCAGGCAAAGCGCCTTCAAGGACGGCACGTTGATCGATCAGCTGCTCTACGCGCGAGTGCGCGAGCACTGGCGGCCGTGACTATTGAGTGGGCGTGCGCGCAGCCAGATAGGCCAGCCAGCGCGCAGCCACCGGCGGCAGCGGCGTGCCGCTGGCTTCGTACCGTGCGGTAAGGTCTTTCAGCCTCGCGATGGCGTCCTGCTCCTCCCCGACGGGCCGGGTGGCCAGATCGGCCAGAGCGAGCCGCAGTGCCAGGTCGAGCGCTTCGCGGTCGCCGGCCTGCCGGTCCAGCCAGGGGCGCAGACGGTCCAGGGCCTCTGCCGGCTTGTCCTGCGCCGCTTGGGCCAGCGTCGCCCGCACCACGAAGCGGTAGTCCTCGGGCCATTTCGCCGCCGCCTCCTCGATGGCCCCGATGGCGGCGTCGGTGTCGCCGATACGGAGGAAGCCGTCGATGAGCAGTTGAAAGACGTCGGGGGATGAATCGTCGCCGACAAGCGATGTCTGCCATGCGCCCACGGCCTCGCGCCCACGGCCCCCGGCGGCATAACACGCCCCGAGATAGAAAATGCCAGGCAGGAAATCCGACGATTGCCTGACGGCGGCGCGGAACTCCTTGGCAGCCTCCTCGAACTTGCCCACCCGGTAGTTGCGCGAGCCCTCGCAGAAACACCGCGGTGATGGAGGCATCGTCGCCCAGCGCGGCCAGGTCGAGCGTTTCGAGGCGGCCGGCGGCCACTTCATCGGCCAGGTGCGACGACGGCCTCCGATGGCGGCGTCTCCGCCAACTCGCGCGCTTTGGCCACGGCAGGCGCCAGCAGAGCGGGCGTCAGGACATGGCCGCGCTGGAACGCGCCCACGCGGGTCGACAAGTCGTCCTTGAACATCTGGCCGGCCGGCACCGCGCGCGCCAGACGGAACGGGCGCATCTGAACGCTCGTGTTGTCGCCGGCGGCGACGCGTGCGCGCGCGAGGTACTCGCCCGGCGGCACCAGGCCCAGCGGCAGAAGCGCCTGGGCGACGTAACGGCCCTTGTCCATCGTCTCGCCGACGGACCGCCTCGGCCGAGGCAATCGCGGGCGCCGTCTCGCTCTCGGCGATCTCGATGGTCACTTTCGCGCGGCGCGTCAGGTCGGTCGAAGCCGGAATACAGCTCGAGGTACGCGCCAAAGGGCTCGTCGTCGATCGTCGTGTCCGCGACCAGACGCACCGCGGCGACGGTGCCGGCATTGGCCGGCGCCAGGAGCAGGTCCGCGACTTCCATGTCGCCGACCGACGAGAGCCCGGCGTCGAGCGGATGCTCGACGCTGCCCGCGCGTCCGCTGGCATCGAGCACGGCGAGGCGCAGCAGGTACCTCCCGGGTGGCACTTCGATGATCGTCGTTGCCTGCAGTGGACCAGGCGCGGTCGTTCGCACCGGCGCCGCCTTGTTGGTCGTCAGCGACGTCCCGGCGACTCTTGCCTTTGTCGGTCAGCACGATGTACGCCACCGCGGCGTCCTCCGCAGTGGTGGCATTGCGGCCAAATTCGGTCGTCACCACCACCTTGACGGTGGACGCACCCGGCGTGCGCAGGTTGTAGGTGGCCACCTTGATCGGCAACTCCGTAGCCAGCAGTGGCTGCTGCAGGACGGCAGCCAGACGCTGAGCGGGCGACGGAGGCACCGGCGCGTCCTTGGCCAGCGTGAACTCGCGACGCGCGCGGATGTTGACGTCTTTGCGATTGACGGCGACCTTGATGCGGTGCGGCCGGCCATCGCGATCCTGCAGCCGCCGGTTCCGCGCTCAGCAGGTAATACGCGGTCATCTCCTTCGCGATGCGCTGAAAGACGTTGGTGCCGGTGCCAATCGAGGTGAACATCGAGCCACGTGTGATGCCGGCGATCATGGCGAGCCCGTCGGTGGCCAGCTGTCGGTCCTGCATCATCGACGGCGACGGACGGCTGCGCGAGGCATCGGCGATGATCGTCTGGTCCAGGTGCAGGCTGTAGATGGTCGTGCGCGCGGCCGCCGCCATCGCCGCCATGCCGCCGATCTCGACGCGGTCCTCGGCCAGCGCCAGCCCTTCCGAGATCCACACGACGGTCTTGGGCGCGTCGATCTTCGCAAACGACGTCAGCAGGGAGCGCAGCGTCTGCAGCGAGTTCACGCCGTGCTGGCGGTTGACCATCGCCATCGATCGCGCCTGGCTTTCGAGGCTGGCTACGGCAGATTGTCGAGGCCTTCCTGCGTGCGCTCGTTGAGGCATTCGCGCTCAGCGAGACGCGCGAACGCGTTCGGGTCGCCGCGGTCGACATCGAAGGCCTCGGACAGGCCGATGTTGGTAGATCCCATCGATGAAGATGCTGCCCCGGCCCACCACCCGCATCAACGTCTGCCTCACCTTCTCGCGGTCGGTGGTGAAGTCGATGCTGGCGCCGTTGGGAAACGCCAGCACGCCGACGCGGTCCGCGCTGGCGAGCTGATCGAGGAAGCGCGACGCGGCGACGGTTGCACCCCGGCCGCCACCGACGCCGATGCCCTCGAGATCGAAGACGATCAGGACGAGACGTCCGCCGACCGACGACTCGTTGGTCGAGAACGGAAGCCTGCGGCCGGCCAGCGTCGGCGGCGGTCCCGGCGGGTCCTGCTTGATGAACTGCGCCGAGACGACACGCCGCGGCGACTCCGTCGATCGTGAGGACGAAATCCTCCGGCGTCAGGTCGGCCATCGGCTCGCCGCGATCGGTGACGACGGTCGCGTCAATAGCGATGAGCTCGGTGGCCGCGCGGAAGGTGGGCTGTGACGGTGGCGTCGACGGGCTGTTGCGCGCGAAGCGCAATCGCGGCCAGCATCCACACCGACGTCAGCCCGACGAGGGTTCGTGTGGTCATGGCTTCTTCTTCTTTCCGCCGGCCGCCCGGTAGCCCTGCCGGTGCCGCACCTGGTACTTCTGCTCGGACAGCTCGACCACGATCTTGCGCCAGGTGCCGTCGTGCGCGTCGTTGGACGAAGCATACGACAGCAGGTACTGGTTCGAGAGCTCTTCGACGATGTCGGCGAAGACGTCCTTGATTTCGCCGATGTCGTCGAGCAGAAACGAGCGTCCGCCGCTCATCTGCGACATCCGCGCCATCACCTGCGCGAGATCCCTGTCCTTGACGCTGCGCCCAAGGCCGATCGTGTAGATGGTCGCGTCGCTGGTCTCGAGCCGCGTCTCCACGCGCTTGAGCGTGGCGACCGAATTCTGATCCTCGCCGTCGCTGAAAACGACCAGCGCGCGGCGGCCGGGCTGTTTGCCGACGGTGTTGAGCGCGATGAGCATCGCGTCGTACAGCGCCGTGCCGCCCCATGGCGCCAGCCGATCGACGGCGCGCAGGCGCAGCGCCGGGTCCGTCGCCCGGCGTGCCAGGGTGACGATGTTGTCGTTGAACGCCATCAAGGTCACCTGGTCGGCCGGCCGCAGCGCCGTGAGGAAGGTACGCACGGCGGCCTTCAACGTCGGCATCGCCTCGGTCATGCTGTGGCTGACGTCGACGGCCACGACGATCTCGAGCGGGATGTTCTCGCCGGCAAACGCGGTGAGGCGTTGGGGCACGTTGTCTTCCTTCACCCGAAACTGATCCCGGGCCAGTCCCTTGATGAAGCGTCCCTCGTCGTCGGTGACGGTGGCCGTCACCTGGACGATCTCGACCTCGACGGTCTCGACGTAGCCGGCGCTGCGCGTCCGCGAGGTGGCCACCAGCTTGCCGCCATCGGCCAGCGTCGCGACGGCACGCACGACGTGCTCCCTGAGCCCCGGGCCGGCATCCCAGTTGCACTCGAACGGCGGTCGCGCCACGGTGCAGACGCTGCGCCCGTCGGCGTAGAACGTGACCAGGCGCACGGAGCCTGGCGTTCTGGCGCGCACCTGCAGCAGGACCGGTCCCGTGATGTAGCTGCCATCGGCGGGCGAGCTGATGACCAGCGGTTCGGGCGCAGGCGTCTGGGTCCAGGCGGCCGCAGGCAGAAGTGTCGCGGCGAGCAGAGCCGCTTGAATGAGCACGTCGGAGCATCATTGTTGTCCGTTGGTCGGTGCCTCGAGCCGGTGCCAGCGGAACCAGTGGTCCACCGGCCGTCAGCGCGGCAACGTAGTCGTCGAAGCGATCGGCGGATACGCGGTCGACCTGTCGGGCCAGGGTGAACCAGTCATCGCCGTGCTGCGGGCGCGCCTCCTCGAGATAGTCATGAAGGGCGGACGCCATCACGCCGCGTGCAAGCGTGGCGGGCAGGTGCCGCTCGTCGAGCGCTTCGAGCACACGCAGCTTCAAGTCTGCCATCCGCGAGGTCAGCAGCCCCGCGCCGGCCCGGCCAGCGTAGCGCTGCACCGAGGGCGGGCTCGGGAATGCGAGGCAGAGGCAGCCGCTGCGCGGCGTGTCGGCCGCACCCCAGGCGTCCGGCAGTTCGGCATCGGAGGGCCGCCCCAGCAACACGAGCTCGGTGCGCATCAGCAGCGACGCGACCTGCCCGGGCATGTGCGCGCTCGTCCAGGCGATCGCCTGGCGACGGCGGCCATCGAGCCTCAGGGCGTCGAGGGCGCCTTCGAGCCGATCGGGCGACTCGGCGATCGCGCGTCCGTTCCGCATCCACGCGGACGCCGTCTCCGCGGTCGACCTGCTCGAAGATCCAGGGCGTCGGTCAATGGCAGGTCGAGCATCAAGCGTGCGGCGGTCGCTGTCGTTGAGGGTGGGCTGATCCTCGGGCCGATCGAATCGGGTGCGACGCAGGGCCAGGCGCGCCAGGCCGACGTCGAGACCCAGGAGCGCACCACGCAGGTGCCAGGGCTCGCCCTCGCCCGAAGTCTCGAGGGGCGTCTGCCAGGGCGTTTCGTCGCGGCCTGCGCCGCGTCATCAGGCGCACGCCGTAGTCGTGCCGGCGCGCGACATTGCCCGCCAGAAATGGCTGGCCCTGAGTGTCGCCCAGCCAGATGGCGTAGAGCATCGACGTCAGCACGTCGGCGAGCGCGGCATCCTCGGCGCGCGCCGAGCCGCGAGGCGATGGTCCCAAGCCGTTTCAGGTCGGCGCGCGTCCGGACGCGGGCCAGGTCGCGCGAGGCTTGTTCGGACAACGACGCCAGGTCGGAGCGGTGGCGACGCCGTGGTCCGCTCACTGGGCTCGATCGGCTCGAGTGTGGCCCGAAGCTGATCGAGCGATGCCGTGGCCTCCCGTGCCGTGGCGAGGCTGTCGCCGGCAGAAAGCGACGCGCCGATCCGGCAAAGTGCCAGCGCGGTGTCGAGCGTGTTGCCTCCCTGCAATCCGCGGGCTTCCGTGAGGCGAGCGATCTCCGATGCGGCGACGTCGACGCGATACTGCTCGGCCTCCCAGGTCACCGTCACTGGCGATTTGACGCTCTCGGGCGCGCGAAATCCCGCGACAGCCTCTATGACCGTCGCTTCCGCCGAGGCGCCTTCCATCGAGGCGTTGTGGCCAAGCGCGGGCAGGAGCGCCGTATCGAACCAGCGGGCGACCGCGCGCCCGTAGCCATCGCGCGACGGCTCGATCTCACTGAGCGATGCAACCAGCGTCCGCACGGCACGATCGTCGAGGGCTCGCGCCTGATGCGCACGCGCGACCAGCATCAGCGGCGCCTGATACAGGGCCAACCCGATCTCGAGCGCCGCGGTATCGGCGGCGACATCACTG
Source organism: Vicinamibacteria bacterium (assembly GCA_963806705.1). Lineage (GTDB taxonomy): Bacteria > Acidobacteriota > Vicinamibacteria > Vicinamibacterales > JAENWD01 > JAENWD01. The sequence goes on along the minus strand of CAWDZE010000015.1, from coordinate 224,811 downwards.
ACGCGTCCGGCATGAGTGACCATCCGCTTGAACACCGCGGCATCGTTGATACCGAGCCGTTCGAGCGTCAGCATCAGCGCGGGATAGCGGCGGTACCCGCGAACCAGCCACGCCAGGTCGGCCGCCGATGCGCCGGCCAATCGGTCGGTCAGCCGCTCGGCGAACTCGTAGATCATCAGGCGCTCGACGCGCACGGGCAGGAGCGCGTCGGTCACACGCCGCAGCAGCCAGCCCGGCTCGGCGCGCTCGCCGGAGTCGAGATTCACCCAGCGCGTCGCGACGTCATCGGGCAATCGCCGGTCGCCAAGCGCGACTTCCCAGAATGCCTTCGTGTGGCGGAGCCGCCCGGAGGTCGCGTCGATGCGCAGCATCGGGAGCAGCATCGCCGGGTCGGCGCCGAGGCGCACGAACGGGAAATCGCCGAGCTTCCAGCTTGGCTCGATGCGCGTGAACGCACGATAGACGCTGCGTGCCTGATCGAGCGGTGTCGTGTCGGCGGTTGCCCCGCGGAAAACAAGGCCGAGTTGCGTCGCGTCCAGGCTCGCGACCGTGTCGGCGAAGTAGAGCAGCCGGCCGTCGTCGGCGTCGACGAGCGCGGCAATGGCGTGACGAGGGTCGGTGAGCGGCTCCCCGGCGAGCTCCGCCCAGATCGGCGGCGTTGTCGTCGCCTCCGGGCAATACGATGCGGCCATCGCGGACCTGCAGGACCTGGGCGAAGGCCCGCAAACACGCCGGAGTAGTCGTTCGTACAAGCGACGGAGCAAACCCGCGTCGCCTGCGACAGTCGCCAGCGTCTCGCGGTCGAGCTGGAGCAGGCCATAGCAAAGCAGCGACGCCCGACGATCCCTGCAGCACTGCTTCGATCAGGTTCGCCTCGGTCACACCGTTGCCGAGCAGCCCGCGCCACGCCGACACAGACAGAGGAAGCGGCACCCGTTCGGCTGGACTCGTGGCCGGCGCGGCAAAATAGCCACGGACTGTCTCGACGACGGGGTTATCGTCCTCGCGCGCGGCATGGACCACGCGGATGAGCTCGCCCATCACCAGGGCGACCGGAAGGTCGGGTGATAGCCCCAGGCGCGGCAGCAATCCGGATCGGCCGCCAGGCAGGGACACTTCTTCCCAATCGGGGGCTGCAGCGGAGGCAGGGACGGCCAGCGCAACCAGTATCAGGGCGCAAAGCGCTCGCAGGCGTCCCAGACGACCAGACATCGGCCTATTGTGTACGGTAATCGGCACGAATTACGTTTGCGATCGGCGGCTCCCCGGGGGCGACTCCACTATACTCGTCCGTGAAACTGCCATGACCACGCTGCTGCCCACGGAACTGTTCCCGATCGACGACGAAGAACGCCTGTTCATCTCGCCCATCGTCAGCGATTGGTCGCTCGTCCACGACCGTGGGATAGAGGTCATCATCGATCTCGAGGGCGACCTGGACCAGGGCGTGTCCACGCGGCCCGGGCACTTGCTCTACATCTACCACCACATCTACGACGAAGACCTGCCCGATCTTGCCCGAATGCAGGCCCTGGCAATGCTTGGCGCGCACCTGATTCGCAATGGCCAGAAGGTCCTGGCGCACTGCGGTATGGGCTTCAACCGGTCGGCGCTGCTGGCGGGCCTGATCCTCACCGAGCTGGGCGTGGACGGCCAGACCGCGGTCGAGCGGCTGCGCGCGCGCCGTCCTGGGGCTCTCTTCAACGAGCGGTTCGCGGAATTCCTGGCCAGCGTGAAAGGACGCAGCTCGGCGGGAGGTTGATCTCGCCAGCCCGGGCGACTAAGCTCCGGCGCATGTCTCTCACACGACGCTCCTTCCTTGGCGCGGGCCTTGCCGCGTTGCCACTGAGCACGGCCGTGCACGCGCAAACGGCCGCTCCCAAACCCGTCGCAAAGGCCCGCCCGATCAAGCTGGCCGTCTCGAGTTATTCGGTACTGGCACTTTCGCGGCGAGCGCACGCCGATCGAGCACGTCATCGACGACGCGGCCCGCCTTGGGTTCGACGGCGTCGAGATCCTGCACCGCCAGATGCCGGAGGAAGGTGCGGCGTACGTCAATGGCCTCAAACAGCGCGCGTTTCGCGCGGGCGTCGACCTGGTGATGTTGTCCATCCATCAGGACTTCGTCACGCCCGACCTGGCCGAACGACAGAAGGACATCGACCACACGAAGCGCTGCCTCGAGCTGGCCGCCCGGCTCGGCATCCCCTCCATCCGCCTCAATTCGGGCCGGTGGAACACCATCGCGTCGTTTGACGATCTGATGAAGGTCAAGGGCGAAGAGCCGCCAGTCGCCGGCTTCACCGACAACAACGCCTTCGACTGGGTCATCGAGTCCATCAACGCCTGCCTTCCAACCGCGCAGAAGGAAGGCGTCGTCATGATGATCGAGAACCATTGGGGCCTGACCACGAAGGTGGAGAACGTCATCCGGATCCACAAGGCCGTCAACTCACCCTGGCTGGGGGTGAACCTCGACACGGGCAACTACCCCGACGACCCGTATCCAGGCATCACGACGCTGGCGCCGTACGCCTCCATCGTGCAGGCCAAGACGTACTACGGCGGCGGCGAGTGGTACACGCTGGACCTGGACTACAAGCGGATTGCGGGCATCCTTCGCAACGCGGGCTTTACCGGGTGGGTCTCTCTCGAGATGGAAGGCAAGGAGAGCCCGGCCACGGCCGTGCCAAAGAGCTACACGCTGCTTCGCGACGCGTTTGCTTGAGACAAGTTCTGAGGAGGCAGCATGTGGAAAGAGTTCCGGGAGTTTGCCATCCGCGGCAACGTGGTGGACATGGCCGTCGGCCTGATCATCGGAGCCGCGTTTGGCGCTATCGTGACCTCCCTGGTGAACGACGTCATCATGCCACCCATCGGGCTTCTGCTGGGGGGAGTGGACTTCGCAAACCTCTTCCTCGTGCTGAAGGAGGGCGCGAAGGGACCGGGTCCCTACGCCACGCTGGCCGATGCCAAGGCTGCCAGCGCCGTGACGCTCAACATCGGCGTCTTCATCAACGCCATCATCAGCTTCACGATAGTGACCTTCGCGGTGTTCATGGTGGTCAAGGGCGTCAACGCCGCGCGTCGCGAGCCCGCGCCGGCGGCACCGCCGGCACCCTCACCGAGCGAGCTGTTGCTCGCCGAGATACGCGATCTGCTCAAGCGCCGCTAGCCTCGCGATCGAGGAACCATCGCACCTGAGGCCCACTGCGCGCGACGACGGCCACCGGCAGGGACGAATGCGGCATCGCGCGCGCCTCGGTAATCGCCGCGGCTTTTTCCGCGCCGAAGGCGACAAACCAGATCTCGCGCGCGTTGGAGAGCGCCGCGAGCCCCAGCGAGAGCCGGTCCGGCGGTGGCTTGGGCGCTCCGCGCACCGCGACTACCCAGTCTGACGAGTCGCGCCAGCCGGGCAGTCCCGGGAAGAGCGAGGCGACGTGGCCGTCGGGCCCCACCCCCAGCATCACGAGATCGAGTTGCGGCGGCGTTCCTGCGACCGCGCACAGTGCGGCCGATGCCGACCGCGCAGCGTCATCCAGGCTGACGTCGGTCGCAGTCATGGGATGGAAGACGGGGCGAACCGCATCGAGATGGTCAAGCCAGTGTTCGCGCACCGCTCGTGCGTTCGACTCAGGGTGCTCCTGGGCGACGAAGCGGTCGTCGGTGAGGAAGACGTCGACGATCGGCCATGGCAAGTCGTGCCGCGCTGATGCGCGGAAGAACGTAGCGAGCGACCGATCCCCCTGGGACCGCGCAACGGAATCGTCGGTGTTCCGCTTGGGCGCGCCGTACGGCGTCGGCAAACTCGTCGGCGGCATGAGCCGCTACGATCTCGGGAGTCACGCGATGGAGTCTATCGCGTCGGCCGCGGCCTCCATAGCGGCGCGAGTCGGTATGCTATTCTCGCGGATGCGCGTTGCCTGAAGCGCGCAAGGAGGATCGGACGCGGCCATGCGAGTGGCGGCAGGAGCAGATCATGCGGGCGTCGGCCTGAAGCAGCATCTGACCGACTGGCTGCGGGGGCAGGGGCACGAGGTCCTCGACGTCGGGACGCACTCGACCGAGCCGGTGGACTACCCCGACTACGCGGAGGCTGTTGGACGCGCCGTGCTCGACGGCCGCGCCGAGCGCGGCCTGATCGTCTGCGGCAGCGGTGTGGGAGCGTGTATCGCGGCTAACAAGCTGCCGGGTATTCGCGCCGGGCTGTGCCACGACACGTATTCCGCCGCTCAGGGCGTGCTCCACGATGACGTCAACGTCCTGGTGCTTGGCGCGCGCGTCATCGGCCCTGCTCTGGCCGAGGCACTGGTCAACTCGTTTCTTTCCGCTCGATTCACCAACGCCGAACGTCATGTGCGGCGGCTGAACAAGATCAAGGCGCTCGAAGCTCGCGCGCTGACGCAGTCGGACCGGATCGAACCGTCATGAGCTTGTTCGATCAGCTGCCGCAACCCCTGCGAGGCGAGGTCGAGGCGGCCGCCGCGGCCTGGTCTGCGGCCGACAATACTCGACGCCTGTGGGCGGGCGATGCGTCGTTGTGGACAGGCACGGACGAGAGTCGGTGGCTCGGATGGTTGACCGCGCCTGCCGACGCTGCAGCCGCGCGGCCGGCTCTCGAGGCCTTTGCGGCCGACGTGCGGGCTGATGGCTTCACCGACGTCCTGCTGCTGGGCATGGGTGGCTCGAGCCTGTGTCCCGAAGTCCTCGCCGAGTCGTTCGGGCCGCAGGCAGGCTCGCCGCGGCTGCACGTGCTCGACTCGACCGATCCTGCGCAGGTCGCCTCGCTCGAGCGCCGTGTTCCGCTTTCGACGACGTTGGTCGTCGTCGCCAGCAAGTCGGGCTCGACACTCGAGCCCAACATCTTCAGCGCCTACTTCTTCGAGCGCATGGTCGCCGCGGTCGGTGCAGCGCAGGCGCCGCGGCACTTCGTGGCGATCACCGATCCAGGATCGAAGCTCGAGGCCGCGGCTATTCGCGACGGCTTCAGGCGCATCTTCTCCGGCGTGTCGTCGATCGGCGGCCGGTACTCGGCCCTGTCGCCGTTCGGCCTCGTGCCCGCCGCGGCGATGGGCCTCGACCTTGCACGCTGGGTAGGAAGCGCCGCGACGGTGTCCGCGCAGTGTGCCCAGCCGGCCGTCGAGAGTAATCCCGGTGTGGCGCTCGGTCTGGTGATGGGAACCAGTGCCCGGCTTGGCGCCGACAAACTCACGGCGATCGTCTCGCCCCGCATCTACGACCTGGGGGCGTGGCTCGAGCAACTGGTCGCCGAGTCGACCGGAAAGAACGGTCACGCCATCATCCCCGTCGACCGCGAGCCCCTGGGACCGCCGTCCGCGTACGGGACCGATCGCCTGTTCGTCTACCTTCGGCTGGCGACGGCGCCCGACGATGCTCAGGATGCCGCCGTGGAGGCCCTCGTATCGGCCGGCAGGCCCCTCGTGCGGCTCGACGTGCCCGACATCTACGCGTTGGCGGGAGAATTCTTCCGCTGGGAGATCGCTACAGCTGTCGCCGGCGCGGTGATGGGCATCAACCCGTTTGACCAGCCCGACGTCGAGGCGAGCAAGATCGAGACGCGGAAGCTCACCGACGACGTCGAGAAAACAGGGCATCTGCCGGCGGAAACTCCCATCGTCGCCGACGCGCCGCTGCGCCTGTTCACCGACGCCTTCAACGCGGAACAGCTGTCGGCGCTGGCCGATGATGCGAGTCCGGCTGCCTGGATTCGCGCGCAACTCGAGCGGCTGAAAGCCGGCGATTACCTGGCCCTGCTCGCGTACGTGCCGATGACCGGGCCACACGAACAGGCGCTGACGCGCATGCGCGCCGCCGTTCGCGATCGGCGACAGGTCGCCACGTGCGTGGGCTTCGGGCCACGTTTCCTGCACTCGACGGGCCAGGCCTACAAGGGAGGACCCAACTCCGGCGTCTTCCTGCAGATCACCTGCGACGACGCTGCCGACCTGCCAGTGCCCGGTGCGCGCTATTCCTTTGGTGTCGTCAAGGCCGCGCAGGCGCGCGGCGATTTTCAGGTGCTGGTCGATCGCCGGCGCCGTGCGCTCCGCGTGCACCTTGGCGGCGATGTGACTGCGGGGCTCGCAACGCTCGAGCAAATCGTCGTCGAGGCGATGCGCGCCTGAGTCGGGCCGCGCCTCGGTCGCCTTTCGAAGGTTGGAAAATGCAGATTGGACTCGTGGGTCTCGGACGCATGGGCGCCAACATGGCGCGCCGACTGATCAAGGCCGGCCACTCGTGTGTGGTGACGGACTTGAGTGTCGACGCCGTCGCGGCGATGACGAAAGACGGCGCGACCGGCGCCGCTTCGCTCGAGGCGCTGGTCGCCTCGCTGTCGCAGCCACGCGTTGTCTGGGTGATGGTGCCGGCCGGCGAGGCCACCGAGCGCACCGTGGCGACGCTGGGGACGCTCCTGGCGGCCGGCGACATTGTGATCGACGGCGGCAACTCGTGGTTCAAAGACGATGTGCGTCGTGGCGCGGCGCTGGGCGCTCGGGGCATTCGCTACGTCGATGCGGGCACCAGTGGCGGGGTCTGGGGCGCTGACCGCGGCTACTGCCTGATGGTGGGCGGGGTGCCTGAGGCGGTGGCGCACATCGAGCCGATCCTGCGCGCGCTGGCGCCTGGGGAATCCGGCATCACGCCGTCGCGCGGCCGCGACGGCAAGGCCAGCACCGCACACCTGGGGTACCTGCACTGCGGTCCGGTCGGCGCGGGCCACTTCGTCAAGATGATTCACAATGGCATCGAGTACGGCATGATGCAGGCCTTCGCCGAAGGCTTCGACATCATGCGCCACGCCGGCGACAAGACGCTGGCGCCCGAGCATCGCTACGCGCTCGACCTGGCCGACATCGCGGAGTTGTGGCGTCGCGGCAGCGTCGTTTCCTCCTGGCTGCTCGATCTGACGGCAATCGCGCTGGCCGAGGACGCGGACCTGGCGGAATATACGGGTTTTGTCCAGGACTCTGGAGAGGGGCGCTGGACGATCCTGGCGGCCATTGAGGAAGCCGTGCCCGCTGAGGTGTTGTCGGCCTCGCTGTACGCGCGTTTTCGGTCGCGGCAGGATCACACGTTTGCCGAAAAGGTGCTGTCGGCAATGCGGAAGCAGTTCGGCGGCCACGTCGAGCCCCGAAAGGGCTGACGCGGGTTACCGCTCCTGCTGGAGTTGCGGGGTGGTGATGGTGAACGGCGCCGGGGTCAGGCGATGGAACGGGCGCCGCGGCCGTCAGCGGCTGCGGTGATCTCGATCGCGCGCGGATCGACCAGCAGGCGCAGGGCGTAGCCCGACGGCATGCCGGTGGCTGGCTCGCACGGACCGACACGGTATACAGCGGACAGCACTCGGCCATCCTTGAGTGCCGGCGGCAGGACAGCAGTGGCGCGTTCATCACGCTCGATTTGCAGGTACACGAGTCGGTAAAGCGGGATGGGCTCGCCGCCACGGCACTCGAGATACACGCCGTCCGCACTCACATCGCGGGTGACCACTGTCGCAAAGCGGGGGATGCCACGCGCGTCGCGCCAGGTAAGGCGCCCCGGGACGTTCAGTGCCTGACGCTCCGAGCGACGCGGGCCGCGAGAGAGGGCGGTGGCAAGGTCCTGACGAGTTGTCACAATGATCCCCCCGTAACTGTCTCATCAGGGAATCAACCCTTGCGCCGTCGGGCTATCAAACGTCGCGATGCTCTAGTAAGCCATTGTCTATAAAGTGTTTAGGTCATTTTGTCAGACCGCGACTCAGGCTGGCAGGTCGGATAGACAGTATCCAGTCAGCATGTTGGCTGATTACTTCGTATCCACTGGCGCTGGTGCAGCAGCATCGAAGCCCAGTCGCCTCAGCTTGAGGTAGAGCCCCCGGCGGGTCAGCCCCAGTTGGCGGGCGGTCTCGGAGATGTTGCCGTCGAACCGATCCAGCGCGGTCCGAATCAGATCCCGCTCCAAGTGGTCCACGGCAGCCGCCAACGTCGTCGTGGTCGTCGTCGTTCGCGTGCCGCTGACGCCCTGCGAGGGCGACGCGCTGTCCAGTCGTGCCAGTTCCGGCGACAGCAGGTCCGGCGTGACGGCCGCGCCGGGGGCGCTCATCGCCACGGCGCGCCGGATCTCATTGCGGAGTTGTCGCACGTTGCCCGGCCACATGTGCTGCGCGAACAGATCCAGGACGGCGGAACTCAGCTCGACGTCGGGTTTGGCCAGTTCTTCGCACGCTTCACGGAGGAAGAAGCTGCTGAGGAGCGGAATCTCCTCGCGGCGCTGACGCAGCGGCGGCACGTGCAGACGGATCACGCTCAGCCTGTAGAACAGGTCCTCGCGGAACCGCCCCTCGCCGACGCGTTGCTCGAGGTCGGCGTTGGTGGCGGCGATGACGCGCACGTCCACGTGCTGGGGCCTTGTCTCGCCAAGCGGCATGATCTCGCCCTGCTCCAGGAACCGCAGCAGCTTGGGTTGCACGTCGATGGGGAGGTCGCCGATTTCGTCGAGAAACAGCGTGCCCCCGGCCGACGTGCGCACCAGGCCGGGCTGGTCGCTCAGGGCGCCGGTGAAGCTGCCGCGACGATGCCCGAACAACTGGCTGTCGGCGAGTTCCCGCGTCGTGGTGGTGCAGTTGTATGGCAGGAACGTGGCCGCCGAACGCGGCGAGCCGGCGTGGATGGCCCGCGCCACCAGTTCCTTGCCCGTGCCGCTTTCCCCGGTGATGAGCACTGTCAGCGCGGTGGTCTGCAGGCGCTTGATCTGGTCAACGACCCGTGCCATCGCGGCCCCCGCGCAAAGGAACCCCGGAATGAGTGGCTCCAGCGGACGTTCAATCGCCCCGGCGTCGGCCGCCCGCGTGGGACGCTCACGCACCTCGCACAACTCGAATCCCTGGCGCGCCACGGCGCCCACCATGCGCAGACGCCGCTCGACCAGGTAGCCGGGGGGGCGCGACAAGGCGATGGCCGCCACGCGTGCGGCGTGGCCATCTCGCCCTAGCGGCTCGACCACCACGCGGAAATCGCCCAACTGCCTGCTGTCGCCTGCGGCGCGCGCCAGCGCGCGCGCAAACGGCAGGTCGCATCCTGCGTGCGCAACCACGCGTGGCTCGTCGTGTCCGTCGCGCACGGCCACCACCACTGCGTCGGCCGCGGCGATTTCGAGCAGCGCCGCGCACGTCTCACGTGCGAGCAACTCGGGAAGCGCCGCCGCGTCGACGATGCGCCGAACGACGGCGTCGTCGGCATCAGCCGGTGCTCCGACGAACTCGCCGGTGCCGGGCTGATCCAGCAGCGCGCGGGCGGTCTCGACGTCGCGCGCGTCGCGCGCGGCGCCCAGGTCGCGGAAGATTGCCCCCGCCTGGTCCAGTGTCCTCACGGCCAGCGAGCGAGCGCCCGCGCGCGCAGCGACGCGACCGAGCGCCAGATGGCTCAGCGCCGACTGATAGCGTTCGCCGAGCAGATCGCAGACTGTCGCGCTCTGCGACAGATCGTGGTAACCCTCGGTGGCGCGGCCCGTCGTGGAGGCCACCACTCCGCGCGCGCGGAGGTACTCTCCCCAGGCGCCAGGTGTGGTGCGCGGGTCCACGTGGCCGGCCGTGCGGTCGAGACGCTGCTGCGCCTCGACGTACCGTCCTGCCTGAACGAGCGCATCGGCGGCGATCAGGTACGCATGAACCTCATCGGCTGGGGGGACGCCCGGCGACGCGGCGATGGCGTCGGCCAGCGCCACCGCTCCCGCAAAGTCGCCGCGGCGTGAGGTGAGCCTTGCGTCGATGAGCCGCAGCGACCAGTCGTACCAGCGCGGCGTGTGGGCGTCGTACACGCCAAAAGCGTCTCGCGCCTGCGCCAGCGCGTCGGCACACGCGTCGTAGTCGCCGCGAATCAGATGGATCTGCGCGAGGCTGTCGAAGATGGCTCCGGTGGTCTCGTGGTAGAGCAGCGGTGTGCGCACGGCCAACGCGGCGTTGAGCGCTTCGGCGGCGCGTGAGAGTTGCCCAAGCCGGATCGCAATCTGTCCCAGCGTGCCCAGGGCGACAGCCAGTCCGTGCCCGGGTGGATACTGCTGATGGAGCGCCACGGCGCGTTCTGCCAGCGTAAGCGCGGGCTCGTAGCGGTGCCGGATCATCGCGACGTTGGCCTGGTTGCCGCACGCGATGGCCACGACGTCGTCGGCTTGCACGGCCAGCGCGAGCCGTTCGGCCTGGCGGAATGCCATCAACGCCTCGTCGTACCGTCCTTGCTGAGCCAGGCCGCTGCCTGACAGTGAGTGGACCAGCGCCAGATTGCGCTTGTCGCCGACGGCGTGCAGGGCCGCCGCCGCCTCGCTGAAATGATCGTCCGCGGTTGCCCGGTCGCCGACCAGCTTGTAGCAGCGCGCCAACTCGAAATGGGCGAGCCCGACGGCGCGCAGATCGTGCGCGAGCTCCGCGTACTTGAGCGCCTTTACGTGCAGCGCGACGGCGCGCGACTGGTCGCCCCGTGTCGAGGTCACTCGCCCATGAAGCCGCCAGAGGTTGGACAGGGTGGTTGGCGGGACCGAAGATTCGCGGAGCGAGTCGGGGGGCCTGCCCAGGCTGGCGCCGGCCTGCGTCAGGTCATCCTGCAGCAGCCATGCCTCGGACAGCAGCACGCGGAGCGCCAGTTCGTCCTCGCGGGTGAGGGCGCTCGACCGAAGGGCTGGCTGCAGCAATTGCGAGGCGTCGGCCCCGCGGCCACGCTCGAGGGCGGTGTGCGCGCGCGCTAGAAGTGGCTGAAGCGCCACGCTTGCCATGGCTACGAAGTATACATCGCGTGCTTGCTGGGCTGGTGAAGCCTACGCTAGTATGGGCGGGCTTTGAAGCTGACGGCGTACGGTGTGACACACCCGGGCCGCGTCCGCCCGAACAACGAGGACGCATTGCTGTGGGATGTGCCGGCGGGACTCTTCGTGGTCGCCGATGGCATGGGCGGCCATCAGGCGGGCGAAGTCGCCTCCAAGATGGCCGTCGAGACGGTCCAGAGCTTCCTGGAGGCCAGTAAGGGCGATCACGACCTGACGTGGCCGTTTGGCTTCGACCCGGCCCTGTCCATGAACGCTAACCGGCTGGTCACCGCTGTGCGCCTGGCCAACCGCAAGGTGTATCAGGCCGGCGAAGACAAGCCCGATCTGGCGGGCATGGGGACGACCATCGTCGTCGCACTGGTCGATGGCGTCACGCTCACGTTCTGCGGCGTCGGCGACAGCCGGATTTACCTCTTGGCGGGAAGCGCGCTTCAGCAGATCACTCATGACGACTCATGGGTCGCGACCGTGCTGGCGCGCGACCCGGAATTTGACCGCGCCCAGCTCGCGCATCACCCGATGCGCCACGTCCTCACCAACGTGCTTGGCGCGCGGGAAGACACGGAAGTCGAAATCGGCGAGCGCACGCTTGCGCCTGGCGAGCAGTTGCTGCTGTGCAGCGACGGGTTGTACGGCGGCCTCGACGACGCGGCCATGCAGATTCTGTTGACCGGTCCAGGCCGACTCGAGGACCTCGGCGAACGCCTGGTTGCCACCTCGCTCGAGCGTGGCGGCACCGACAACATCACGGCCGTGCTGGTCCGCGCAGCCGAATAGCGGCGGAACGGCCCTTCCGCCTCCCTCCGTATACTGTAGGCATGCGCCTGAGCCGCGCCCTTTGTCTGGGGCTTACGATTGCCGCGGTGTCGGCGGCTTGTTCCGACCGTCAGGCCCCCGAACCGGCCGGCCCGGGAGTTGCCACGACGCCGGCTGCCGCGGCGGGTGCACCGGAGGTTTCGACAAAGCCCCGCATCGTCTGTCTCGGGGACAGTTTGACGGCAGGCTACGGCTTGTCGCCTGAGGAAGCGTATCCGGCGCAGCTGGCGGCTCGGCTGCGTGACGCCGGGCTCGACTACGAGGTGGTCAACGCCGGCGTATCCGGCGACACGTCTGCAGGCGGGCTGCGGCGGCTCGAGTGGTCGATGGCCGGCGACGTGCGCGTACTGGTCGTGGCCCTTGGCGCCAACGACGGCTTGCGCGGCCTGCCTCCCAGGGACCTGCGCGCCAACCTCGCGCGGATCATCGAGACCGCGCAGGCGCGTCAGGTTCGCGTGATACTGGCTGGCATGGAAGCGCCGCCGAATTTCGGTCCGACCTACACGCGGGACTTTCGCGCGGTGTATCGGGAACTGGCGGGGACCTACGGGGTGACGTTGATCCCCTTTTTCCTCGACGGCGTGGCCGGCGTGGCAACCCTCAATCAGTCCGACGGCATACACCCGACGGCCGACGGCCAGCGCATCGTGGCGACGACGATTTGGCGCGTCATGGCGCCGCTGGTCGGCGCCCGGGCATCTTCCTGACCGCCATGATCGAATTGCGCGGCGTCTCGCGCACCGTCCAGAGTGGCGGCGCGCCGTTGACCATCCTGCACCCGCTCGAGCTGTTCGTGCCGGCCGGGCAGTCGCTGGCGATCACCGGGCCCTCAGGCAGTGGGAAGTCGACACTGCTGGGCCTCATTGCCGGACTCGACGCGCCCACGAGCGGCTCGATTGTGATCGACGGCGTCGACATCACTCGACTGGGTGAAGACGCGCTGGCGCGGCTGCGCGGCGACAAGATCGGATTCGTCTTTCAGTTCTTCCACCTGATTCCCTCGTTGACGGCGCGCGAGAACGTCCTGGTGCCCATGGAGCTGGCGGGCCGTCGCGATGCGAGCCGGCGGGCCGACGCGCTGCTGGACGAAGTGGGCTTGCGCGATCGCGGGCATCACTATCCGTCGCAGCTGTCCGGCGGCGAGCAGCAGCGTGTGGCCATCGCGCGCGCACTGGCGAACGACCCGCCGATTCTTCTGGCCGACGAGCCGACGGGCAATCTCGACAGCGCCAACGGCCGCCACGTCATGGACTTGCTCGTCGATGTGAACCGGGCGCGCAAGACCACGCTGGTGCTGGTGACCCACGACTCCGGCCTGGCGGGCGAGGCCTCCGCGCAGCTGGCCCTGCGCGACGGCCGGCCCGATTTCGAGCACTCGCGGCTCGTGCAGCTGGCGCCTCCCGCATGACCTTCGTGCTGCGCATGGCGATTCGCGAGACGCGCTCGTCGTGGCAGCGGCTGCTGTTCTTCTTCGTCTGCCTGGCCATTGGCGTCGGCGCCATCGTCACGCTGCGCTCGGTGATTCAGAGCGTGCGAGGCGTGGTGACCGGTGAAGCACGTGCCCTCATCGCCAGCGACGTAGTGATTTCGACCGGCCGGGGCTGGACCGATCAGGACCGCGCCCTGCTGGCATCGTGGCTGACGCCCGCCCGCGGCGTGCAGGCCACCACGGCCTCGCTCGAGACCGCGACGATGGTGCGGCCCGCCGATCCGGGCAAACCCATGGCGCGCATGGTCGAATTGCGCGGCGTCGAAGCGGGCTTTCCACTTTACGGGCGCGTCCGACTCCGCGGGGGGCAACGCTACTCGCATACCCTGCTGGCGGACCGCGGCGCGGTGGTGCGGCCGGAGTTGTTGACGCAGCTGGACCTTGCCGTAGGCGACGCGCTCGTGATCGGCTCGCAGACCTTCACGATCCGCGGCGTGCTCGAAGGCGAACCCGGAGGCCGAACCGGAGGGTTTAGTCTTGGGCCACGCGTCCTGATCGATCGAACGGCGCTCGAGCAGGCCGGCTTGCTGGGATTTGGCAGCCGCTCGCGGCATCAAATCATGCTGCGCGTGGACCCGGCGCGCCTCGATGCATACACACGCGAGGTCCGGCAGGCCTTTCGGAACGAGTTCGTCAACGTCCGTTCGTGGAAGAGCACCGAAAGCGACATCGGCGAGGACCTCGAGCGGTCCGAGAACTATCTGAGCCTGGTGGGCCTGGTCGTGCTGGTGCTCGGCGGCATCGGCGTGTCGAGCGTCACGCGCGTCTTCGTCGAGCAGAAGCTCAAGAGCATCGCGGTGCTCAAGTGCGTCGGCGCCCACACCGCGCAGATCCTCGGCGTCTACATGCTCCAGGTGCTGGCGCTGGGCCTGGCCGGCAGCCTGCTCGGAGTCGCCCTGGCACGCGCGGCCCTGCTGGCAGTGACGCGGTATGCCGTCAGCACGTCGGCAACGGGCGAGCCCCTGACGTACGGCTTGACGTGGCCGGCGGTAGGGCAGGGCGTGCTCATCGGCTTGCTGGTGGCGCTGTTGTTTTCGATCGTGCCCCTCCTGCGCGTCCGGCGCGTGCGGCCCTCGTTGCTGTTGCGGCAGGAGGGCGGAGGCGGCGGCCGCGACTATTTGCGGTTCGGTGTTGCGGCTCTCGTCGGCGTGGCACTGGTCGCTGTGGCCGCCTGGCAGGCAGGCTCGTGGCGCGTCGGGCTGATCGTCTGCGCCGGTTTCATCGGCATCGCCGCTGTGTTGTGGGGCGCCGGGTGGCTGCTGGTCAAGATGATGCGGCCGCTGCGGCAGGCACGGTGGTTCGCATTGCGCCATGCGGCGCTGCATCTGGATCGTCCCGGCAACCAGACGCGCCTCGTGCTGCTGGCCGTCGGGCTCGGGTGCTTCTTCATCGTCGGCGTGCGCGCGGTGCAGTCGAACCTGCTGAGCCAGTTCTCGTTCGACCTGGCCGCCGACATGCCCGACATGTTCCTGATCGACATCCAGCAGGACCAGGCCGCCGGACTCGGCGCGTTCATGGGGCCGCGCGTGCCTGCCGGGGGCGCACCACGGCTGCTTCCCGTGCTGCGCGCGCGCGTCACCGGCGTACGCGGGCGCGAGGTGACCCTCGACAGCGTCGAGGATGTGCGCGGCCGCGGGTCGCTCGCACGCGAATACACCATCACCTACCGCGGGTCGCTCGCGCCCAACGAGCGCGTCATCGACGGCCGCTTCTGGGAGTCTTCACCGTCGGCCCGGCCGGAAGTCTCGATCGAGCAGAGCATTCGCGACCGGTTCCGCATCCAGATCGGAGACACGATGCGCTTCGACGTCCTGGGCCGGCCCATCGAGGCCCGCGTCACCAGCGTGCGTTCGGTGAACTGGCGCGAAGTCCGCAACGGCGGCTTCATGTTCGTGTTTCGCCCGGGCACCTTCGAGCAGGCGCCGCACGGCTTCATCGCCTCGATGCGGGGGCCTGCTGACGGCGACGCGCGCGCGCGGCTGCAGCGCGACCTGGTGCTGGCCTTTCCAAACGTGTCGGTCATCGACCTGCGGGAGGTGCTCGAGACCGCCCGTGCGATTATCGGCACCATCGCGCTCGGCGTGACCGTCGTCGGCGGCCTGGTGCTGGCGACCGGCGTGTTGATCCTCACAGGCGCCGTCGCGATGACCAAGTTCCGGCGTGTGTACGAGGCAGCGATCCTCAAGACGCTCGGCGCAAGCACGCGCACCGTGGGCAGCTTGCTGCTGCTCGAGTACGGACTGCTGGGTCTACTGGCGGGAACGGTGGGCTCGCTGGGCGGCATCGGGCTCAGCTACGCGATCAGCCGCTGGGCGATCGACGTCCCCTGGTCCATGCCGTGGCGTGAAGTGGGTGCCGGGGTCGCGGGAACGGCGGTTCTGGTCGCGATCGTCGGTCTGGGCGCGAGCCTCGACGTGCTTCGGCGCAAACCACTGGCGACGCTGCGCGCCGAATAGCCCTTGTGGCTTCGTGGCCAAAAGGCCCTGCCGGGTGCTATCATCGGGTTTTGTCGAGTCCGCCGGACAGGCTGGCGGAGGAGTGACGACACATGGATCTCGAGGTCTACCGAGAGGCCCTGCTCCGCAAGAAACAAGAGCTGCTTGGCGCCTCCGGTGTCCGACCCCTGCAAGCGACGATGGAGAACAACTCGCGCCAGGGCGACATGGCCGACCAGGCCAGCGGCAACAACGAAGTGCATATCGCCCTGAAGCTGCGCCAGACCGACGCGAAGATCCTGCAGGCGATCGAGGATGCGTTGCAGCGGGTCGAAAAGGGCACGTATGGGATCTGCCGCGACTGCGGCAACCCCATCGCCGACGCGCGACTGCAGGCGATTCCCTGGACGCGGGTCTGCATCAACTGCAAAGAAAAGCAAAAGGCGTGAAACCCACCGACCTGGTCGCCCTGCTGCAGGAGTGCTACCGCGATCGTCTCGCGCTCGCCGAGCATCATCGGGCCGTCGCGGTGCACGTGCCCGGCTACGACATCAACAACACATACCAATACGTGATCAACCGCGAAGAGACGCACCTCGAGTGGCTGGCGGCCGCGCTGTCCGAGCAAGGCGCGGCGTTGCCCGCGCCGCCGGACGGGCCGTCGCTGACCATCGAGCGGGGCAAGGATGCGTGGAGGCCGCTGGTGCAGGAAGACGCGAAGCGCGGCCAGGCGCTTGTCGCCAAGTGGCGCCCCCGGGTCGAGACGCTCAGCCATGCCCGCAACCAGACGATGCTCCGCCTGATGCTGGGTGAGGTGCTCGAGCAGACCCGGTTGCTCGAACAGGCGCTCAGCGGCGAGCCGAACCTGCTGGGCCGTGACGGCGAGGGCGCTGGCCAGCGCGGTGTCGTTTCCGGAGCGCGCTGGGTGGGTGACTGATCGCTTTCTCGCGCCCACCCGCGTCGCCATTGCGCTTGGCGCGAATCTCGGCGACCGGGAAGGCCAGCTTCACCAGGCGGTCGCCGCACTCGGCACGGTGCTCGACGATCTCGCCGTCTCGTCCTTTCATGACACCACACCCGTCGGTGTCCCGCTCCCGCACCCGAACTACCTGAACGCCGCGGCAACCGGTCTCACACGGCTGGCGCCTCGCGAGATGCTCGCGCGCCTGCTCGAGATCGAGCGGATGCTCGGCCGCGCGCGTCCGCACGCCAACGCGCCGCGCACGATCGATCTCGATTTGATTCTCTACGGCAGCGTGCGCCTCGACGAGCCGGCGTTGACGATTCCGCATCCGCGCTTCCGCGAACGCGCGTTCGTGCTGGCGCCGCTTGCCGAAATTGCACCGGAGATGGTGGATCCCGAAACCGGGCTGACCGTCGAGACCCTGCTGAGGCGCCTGACGGCACTCTGACGGGCCGCCCTGCGGTAATACGGCGTGCCGGCGCCCTACTTCGGTCGTGAGCCCTGCTGCTGCGATTTCTCGCGCTCGACGGCCTCGTAGAGGGCCTTGAGCTTCACGCGCTGATCGGCGGTGAGCAGCCGGTGCATCCGGTACAGCATCAGGGAGCGCGTGCGGCCCATCGCGCTTCTCGACGCTTCTACCCGGTCGATGTGCTGCAGCACTTTGGCCTCGCTGGCCGTGCCTTCGGCGATGAGCTGTGACAGCTCGGTCTCGAGCCGGTCCAGATCGGCCTTGGCCGCGTGCAGGGCGGGCCAGCTTGCCTGGAAGACCTCCTCGATGCGCGCCGATTGCTCGCGCGTCAGGCCCAGTTCCTGCACGAAGCGCTCGGATTGCCACCACTTGAACTTGCCGCCCTGCCCCGCGTCGACTGGCGGTGGCGCGGCCACGACGCTGGCAAGCGCCAGCACCAGCAACAAACGACGACACGGTCGCAGCCAAGGCAAGGGCAAATGAGGTCCCGACGTTATGAGCTACGCCCGCTCAGCGGGGGGCGTTTACCTGTACCGGGGTGGCGTCGGGCACCGACGACCTCGGCCCGTATGCCCCAGGCGAGAGAGTTGGTCGTGTCCAACTCCAGCCGCAGCAGCGCACGCCAAGGGTCAGAGGGGATTGGCAAACGTGTCGAGCGTGCGGACGACCCGCTCGACCAGGTTGTCGGGAGTCGAAGCGCCCGAGGTGAGTCCGATACGCACGTGGCCGTTCTCCGGCAGCCAGCCGCTCGAATCAATCTCGCCGGGCGCGCCGACCGGCTTGTGCCGGATGAGCGACGGCGACACGAGGCATGCCGGGTCGGCGATGTGATAGGTCGGCACGTGGTCCGCGCAGATGTGCGCGAGGTTGCAGGTGTTGCTGCTGTTGTAGCCGCCGATGACTACCATCAGATCGAGTGACTCGTCGGCCAGCAGGCGAATCACCGCGTCCTG
Source organism: Vicinamibacteria bacterium (assembly GCA_963806705.1). Lineage (GTDB taxonomy): Bacteria > Acidobacteriota > Vicinamibacteria > Vicinamibacterales > JAENWD01 > JAENWD01. Next base: position 206,870 of record CAWDZE010000015.1, on the reverse strand, counting down.
GCGATCCTGCGTCGCGCTGCAGATCGTGTCGAAGGCGCGATACCGCCCCTGCAAGGCCTCCTCCCCGAAGCGATCGCGCATCGCCTCGCGGAACATCTCGCCGATCTCGATCGACTCGGACATCAGCATCGTCGTCTGGTTGGCCAGGCCGATGCGGCCCAGATCGACGTCGGGATCGAAGCCCGGCGAGGCCGCGTCGCTGAACCGCTCCAGAAACGCCCGGGCGTCACCGCCGTGCCGGATGTACGTGCAGACGTAGGTGGTTTCATCCTTGTCGTAGACGACCAGGTAGCGGCCGCCGGGATATTGCGTGGCCTGAGAGGCGGTGGCTTGCGTCTCCTCGTGCCAGTGCTTGCCGTGGATGACCGAGGTCAGGCCGTCCTGCGCGTAGCGCTTGACGTTCTTCCAGACATTCAGCACCGATCCACAGGTCGTGTCGACCATCGTGCAGCCGCGCGCCGAGAGCGCTTGCAGCATCTCGATGGTCACGCCAAACGCCGGCAGAATCACGACGTCGTCGCTCGTCAGCCGATCGAAGGTCTCGCCGGCATCGCTCAGGAAGCGGATCCCGAGCGCGCGCAGCTTGTCGTTGACGTGCGGGTTGTGGATGATCTCCCCGGTCAGGAACACGGTCTGATTGGGAAACCGCGTCCGAGCCTGATAGGCGTAATCGACTGCGCGGTCCACGCCGTAGCAGAACCCGAACTCCCGCGCCAGGTGCACTTCGAGTCGTCCGGCCTGAAAGCGATAGTCCGCCTCTTTGATCGAGGCGACCAGCGCGCTGTGGTAGCTGGCGGCCAGTTGGCCGGCGACGGCGTTCTTGAGGTCGAGGCCCTTACGGAATATCAGCGGCGGCATCAGGGAGTGGAACCTTGCCCTCTACGATCAGCGGCGCGGAACGACGATGTCGCGCACGTGCGGCGTGAACTCGTCGAGGGCGCGCAGTTCGGCGACGGCCGTCCGTGGCCGCAGCAGCGCCAGATCGATGTCCTCGAGGTCGGCATCGGCCGAGACGACACGGACCGGGCCTGCCGGTGCCGAAGCGCGCGTGGGCGCACGACGTGCGGACGACGAGATCGGATCGGGCATCTGCAGGATGCGGAAGACGCCGGCTCCGGCCATGGCCACGAGCAGCACGGCGGCGGCAAGGCGAGCAAACGGCGCCTGCCGTTCGACGTGGCCCGGGACGGGGAAGGGCAGCACGCGACCCGGCACCATGGCGCCCAGCCGCTGTTGAATGCCGCGCCGCTGCGCCGCCATCCACTTCTCGTCGAATGCGTCGTCGGCGTGATCGGCGGCCGCCCGGTGCAAGGCTTCGAGGTCGCGCGTCATCGCCATCAGGCGCGAGCCACACGATTGACACCATGTCAGGTGTGCGTCCAGCGTCGGGTCTGGCGCGCGATCGACGTAGCGGGACAAAAGCCGCTCGTCGTCGGGATGCCATTCAGCGCAGATCACGCCAGGCCCCCAGCGCCGCGCGCAACTTGTGCACCGCGCGAAACAGATGTACTCGAACGGTGGATTCCCTCATTCCCGTCATCATGCTCACGTCCCGCGGCGTGTGATCGCCCAGGTGGCACAGCACGAACACCTCGCGCTGGCGTGCTGGCAACCGCTCGACGGCCGCGTTGACCGCCTCGCGCCAGGCATGGCCCGCCGCGCGCCGCTCGGGTGAGGCAGAACGCCCCGCAGCCGGCTCGCTCCCGAGATCGTCCAGCGCGACCAGCCGTCGCGAGCGCCGCTGACGAGCGCGCTGGCGGTCGACGCACGCATTCACGAGAATCCTCGTGAACCAGACTTCAAACGGGTGCTCGTCGCGATAGGTCTCGAGGCGCGTGAACGCCCGCACGAACGCATCCTGCACCGCTTCGTCGGCTTCTGCCGCGTCGCGCAGATACATCAGGGCGATGCGCGATGCGCGCCGCTGATGACGCACGACGATGAAGTCAAACGCCTCACGCGCCGCCGAGAGGTCACCGCGCGCAACCATCGTCCGGATCTCGGAGGCCGTCACCATGTCGGGAGACGGGCGGACAACGGCGACCGCAGGGGCGGCCTCTGGCGACGTCGCGGTAACGGGTCGAGCCCTTTTCATACGGTATACGTGCGGTGACGGGGCATCACTTACTGCCCGTTGATCTTATCGCATCCGTGACCTGCCCGCACCCGGCGCCGAGGGGGCCGGTGGTCCGGTCGAGGTGAATCGACGCGAGCCGAGCCTTCGTCATATGATGCCCGGACGCGCCGCACGGGCGCGTGGCCGACCGCGGATGCCCTACCAAGCCGTCATCGGGCTGGAAATCCACGCCCAACTCCTCACCGCCACCAAAATCTTCTGTGGCTGCTCGACGCGGTTCGGCGCGCCGCCCAACACGCACATCTGCCCGGTCTGCCTGGGGCTGCCGGGCGCCTTGCCGGTGCTCAATCGGCGGGCCGTCGATCTGGCGCTTCGCGCCGGGGTGGCGCTGGGGTGCGCCATCAACTCGCGGTCGGTCTTCGCGCGGAAGAACTACTTCTATCCTGATCTGCCCAAGGGATATCAGATCTCGCAGTACGACCAGCCGCTGGTGGGCCCTGGCCAGGTGAACGTGCCCACTGGCGTTGGCACCATCACGGTGGGGATCACGCGGATCCACCTGGAAGAGGACGCCGGCAAGTCTCTCCACGAAGGACTGGCCGACGCGTCCGATCGAACCTCACTCGACTACAACCGGGCCGGCGTGCCGCTCATCGAGATCGTGACCGAGCCCGATTTGCGCTCGGCCGCTGACGCCTCCGCGTTTTTCGAGCAGCTGCGTGCGACGCTGGTCTGGATTGGCGTCAACGACGGCAACATGGAAGAGGGCAGCCTGCGGTGCGATGCCAACGTCTCGGTGCGCGAGGTCGGCGAGCCGCGCCTCGGGACCAAGGCGGAGGTGAAGAACCTGAATTCGTTTCGGTATCTTCGGCAGGCGCTCGAGTACGAAATCGGCCGGCAGGTCGACCTGGTGGACTCGGGCCGCCGCGTGACCCAGGAAACACGGTTGTGGGATCAGGCGACCAACCGCACGATCACGATGCGCAGCAAGGAAGAAGCGCACGACTACCGGTACTTCCCGGAGCCCGACCTGCCGCCAGTCGACGTCGACGCCGCTCGCGTGGAGCAGGCTCGCCAGGCTCTGCCCGAGCTGCCGGCCGCGCGGCGCGAGCGGCTGATGGCGACCTTCGGACTGTCGCGTTACGACGCGACCGAATTGACGCGATCCCGCGAGACCGGCGACTGGTTTGCGGCTGTCGTCGACGCGGGGGCGCCGCCCAAGGCGGCCGCCAACTGGCTGATGGGCGAGATGGCGCGCGTGCTCAACGACGCCGGGCTGACGCTGGCCGACAGCCCCGTCAGCGCCGCGGGGCTTGCCGGGCTGATCGATCTGCTCGAGCGGCGCGTGATCAACACGACGACGGCCAAGGAGGTCTTCGAGAAGATGTGGGCGCGCGGCGCCTCGGCCGCGGCCATCGTGGAGGCCGACGGCCTGGCGCAGATCAGCGACGAAAGCGCGGTCTCCGCCGCGGTCGACCAGGTGCTCGCCGCGCATCCTGAACCGGCACGCCAGTACCGCACGGGCCAGACCAAAGTCCTCGGCTTTCTGGTCGGGCAGGTGATGAAGGCCACGGGAGGAAAAGCGAGCCCCGCCCTGGTCAACGAGTTGATGCGGCGCGCGCTCGACCGCGGCTGACGCGAGCGAGGCGCCGAAGGTTTCGGATCCGTGTGCTAGACTCGCGGCGCGATCGTGCCTGCGCGCGCTCCCAGATCGAACCGTGATTGAAGCCCAACAGGTCTCCAAGATGTACATGCGCGGCGTGTACGCGCTGCGTGACCTCACGCTGACCATCGGCAAAGGGGATTTCGTGTTCCTCACGGGGCCCAGCGGCGCCGGTAAGTCGACGCTGCTTCGGCTCCTGCTGCGGCAGGACGTCCCGTCGGCGGGGCATCTCATCGTCGGCGGGCGCAGCTTGTCGAAGATGAGCGCGAGCCAGGTGCAGACCTACCGGCGCAGCGTCGGGTTCGTCTTCCAGGACTTCAAGCTCATCCCGACGCGAACCATCTACGAAAACATCACGTTTGTGCCGCGCGTGCTTGGGCAGCCGGCCGCGGTGCAGCGACGCAAGGCGTTTCAGGTCCTGAAGTGGGTGGGCCTGCAGCATCGGCTGAACGCGTTTCCCGAAGAATTGTCTGGCGGCGAGCAGCAGCGGGTCGCAGTGGCGCGTGCGCTCATCAACGACCCGGCGCTGGTGCTGGCCGACGAGCCGACCGGCAATCTCGATCCTGACCTCGCGCTCGAGATCATGAATCTGTTTCGCGACATCAATGCCCGCGGCACGACGGTACTGGTCGCGACGCACGACCGCGATCTGATTCGCCGCGTCGGCAAGCGCACCGTGACCCTCGAACAGGGCCTGCTCGTGGAGGGCGCATGAACGCTGTCGTCTACGCGATTGGCGAAGCGTGGCTCAGCATGTGGCGTCGGCGCGGTGCGTCACTGATGGCAGTCGTGACCGCCAGCGTGAGCCTCTTTGTCCTCGGGTTGCTGCTGCTGGCGGGCGCATCGGCCAGCAACCTGCTCGAGCGCTGGAGCGCGGCGGCGGAGTTCTCCGTGTTCCTTGCCGATGGCGCGACGCCGGGCGAGCGCGCGGCAATCGAACGCACCCTCGGCAGCAGCGGCCTCGTCGCCCGCCAGACCTTCGTGCCGGCAGAGGAGGCCCTGCGTCGCTTCTCCCGCCAGTTTCCCGATCTCGCCGCGGCTGCCGCGTCGTTGCCGGTCAACCCGCTGCCGCCTTCCTATGAGGTGCAACTGCGGACGGAGTTGGCTCGCGACCCGGCAGTGGACCGGCTGGCCGCGCAGCTCCGCCAGCAGGCGGGCGTGAGCGATGTGCGCTATGACCGGCGCTGGATCGAGCGTCTGCTCGCGGTTGTCGGCGCGGCACGCGCGGCCGGCCTGGCGCTGGCGGCGGTGCTGACGCTGGCGGCGTGCCTCACCATCACCGGTGTCGTTCGACTTGCGCTCCACGCGCGCCGGGCGGAGATCGAGATCATGCAGCTGGTAGGGGCGCCCCTGGCGTACATCCGCGGTCCGTTCGTGCTCGAGGGCACGCTGCTGGGGTTAATCGGTGCCGTCGTGGCGCTTGGTCTGCTGGTGGCGGTGTATCTTTTCGGTCGCGACGCCGCTGTCGCGGGAGCGGCGGGACTGGTGGCGGTCGGCGATGTGCGATTCCTTCCGGTCGGCCTCGTACTGGGGCTCCTGGGGGGCGGCAGCGCCATCGGTTGCCTGGGCGGGCTCCTGGCCGCCCGAACGGCCCGGTAAACGTTGACATCCGGCCGCGGCCCTCACTACACTCAATTTGTTACGGCTCTCGGACAAATCAGCTTCGCGAGGATTCGTATGTCCCGCCTTCTGACCCACGCGCAGTCAGCCAGCGTGTTCGCCTCCGCAAGCCTTACCGATTTCTATCGCGAAGAGTTCCTCAAGCACCGCCGCTGTCTCGAGCAGCAGCGCGATTGCTTCTCCGACGTGGCAGTCGAAGAGGTCGACCGGGCGCTGGCGCGCGTCATGGGCCGGCTCGACACGCTCTGCCGCCGTCACGACTGCAATCAGGTCGTGAGCGATCTCCTCAAACAGTTCGACGTCCTGACAGGCCTCTCGGCCTGGTCAGACCCCAAGACCTTCCACTGACCGGTTCGATCCCGCCCGCCGATCTGCACGCGATGGTCGAGGCCGCGCTGCAGGCCGTGTCGGCGCGCGCGGTCGTGACGGCGGCGTACACGGACGCGGCGTGGCCCGCCGGCACAGCGATCTCGCTGCTGGCCGTCGGCAAAGCCGCGTCCGCAATGGCTCGGGCGTGTTCCGAGCTGCACGGCGGCCTCGCGGGCGTCGTGATTGGCACCCATGGCGGCGCGCCTGCGGGCCTGCACTGGATTGAAAGCGCCCATCCGGTTCCCGACGTTCGCAGCGAGCGCGCCGCGGCCGCCGCGCTCGGTCTCGCCAGAGGCTGCACACCGGATGAACGTCTCGTCGTCCTCGTCTCGGGCGGCGCGTCGTCGCTGATGGCGCTGGCGGCAGAAGGCGTGGCGTTTGCTGACAAGCAGGCCGTGATTGCGCGACTGCTTGCCGAGGGGGCCGACATCGCCTCGCTCAACTGCGTGCGGAAGCACCTGTCGGCAATCAAGGGCGGCCGACTTGCGCAGGTCTGCCGTGCGCCGCTCGATGCCTGGTTGTTGTCCGACGTCGTTGGCGACGACCCGAGTGTGATCGGATCGGGGCCGACCGTGCCGGATCCGACGACGTTTGGCGACGCGCTGGATGTGCTCGACCGGTTTGGTGGTCGTACGGGGTATCCCGCAGGGGTTGTCGACCACCTTGTAGCGGGCGCCGCCGGGCGCATCGCTGAGACGCCGAAACACGACGACGACCTGGCGCGCGTCGCCACGCGCGTGATCGGATCGGCAAGCCGCGCGCTCGACGGCGCCGCCGCCGCGGCCCGGGCGCGAGGGTACGAGGTCGTGCGCAGGCCGGTGCCGATCACCGGCGAAGCCCGGCTCGCCGCCGCCGACCACGTGGCCTGGATCCGGCGCACGCTGGGCGCGTCCGGACGACCGGTCTGTGTGCTGGCCAGCGGCGAGACGACCGTGCGCGTCACCGGACCGGGCCGCGGAGGCCGCAACCAGGAGTTCGCATTGGGCGCGGCGATGGCTATCGAGCACGCTTCGTGGTGCGCCGCCAGCCTGGGAACCGACGGCGTTGACGGCCCCACCGACGCGGCCGGTGCCTGGGTCGACGGGCTCACGCTCGAACGCGCCCGCCGGCTGGGTCTTGACCCTATGGCGTATCTTCATGACAACGACTCGTGGTCGTTCTTCCGCCGCGTTGGCGGGCACATCACCACGGGTCCCACGGACACCAATGTCGGCGACGTCCAGATCGTGTTGATTCCGGCCGGCACTGAGGCGGAAGTGAGATGACCATGCAGCAAGTCAAAATGGCGGGACTGGCGTGCCTGATTGCCATAACGGTGCTCGGCGCCGGCTATCTCTGGGGCGCCCGTGGCCGGTGGGCGGCCCAGGACCGTCTGGCGGTCGTCGAGCGGCAGGCGGCGTTGAGTGAATCCCGCCGGCTGACACTCTCCGGGCAGATGGCGCTCACCCGGCTGAATTTCGGCGAGGCGGCGGGCCTGTTCGAGTCGGCTCGGGCCGGAGCCGACGCCGCGGCCAAGAGCCTCGAGCGAGACGGACTCCCGGAACTGGCGGCGCAGGCTGCCAACGCGTCCCAGGTCCTGACCGAAGCCCGCGGCATGGCGGCCAAGCTCGATCAGGGCTCGGCGGGGAAGGCCGGCGAGGCCCTGGCGCTGCTCGACCGGACCGCCACCGCGCTTGGCGGGCCTGGCCGATAGCCCCGTAACTTGCCGACGCGACTCGATGACGAGCAGTGTGAGTACCTCGAGCTCGCACAAGTGTCGGCGCGCTCGCTGTTGCACGTCCTCGACTGCGCACGTGATGGAGAGCGACCGCGACCCGTGCCTGTGCGCGCGGCGTAGGCAACCGCTCGCGGTATAGTGGCCGGGCATGCTCTCGCGCGAGCAGGTGCTGCGGCAGATCCGGGAGAACGTCCATCACCCGGCGACCAGCCGTGAGCTCCTCCAGATTCTCCGCGTCCCGCGCACTGAACGTCCGGGGTTCCGGCGGCTGCTGAAGGCGTTGGTCTCCGACGGCGATCTCCTGCAGATCCGTGGCAACCGCTTCGGCCTTGCCGATCACATGGACGTCGTCGTGGGCCGGCTCCAGATGCACCAGGCCGGCTACGGCTTCGTCATCGCCGACACCGAGCGCGACGGCGGCGACCTCTACATCGCGCCCACCAACGTCAAGGAAGCGCTGCACGGCGATCGAGTGGTCGCCCGGGTCGAGCATCAGCGGGGCGATCGCGCCGAGGGCCGCATCATCCGTATTCTCGAGCGGGCCAATGCGACAATTGTCGGCCGCTACGAAGTCGACGACAGGTCGATGGGCTTTGTCGTGCCGTTCGATCGCCGTGTCCTCGCCGATGTGCAGGTGCCATCGGAGGAGCGGCGCGACGCCGAAGCCGGCGACATGGTGGTCGTCGAGCTCACCCGGTGGCCCACCGCGACGCGGCCTCCGCTGGGCCGCGTGGTCGAGGTGCTGGGCCCCGTCGACACGCCCGGCGTCGATACGCGCATCATCATCCGCAAGCACGCGCTGCCCGACGCCCACGGCGACGACGCGATCGCCGAGGCCGCGGCGCTCGGCGCATCGGTCAAGGCAGCCGACATCGAGGGCCGGACGGACTTCAGATCGCAGCTGACGGTCACCATCGACGGCGAGCACGCGCGCGACTTCGACGACGCGATCACGCTGGAGCGGCTGGCCAACGGACATTACTGGCTCGGGGTGCATATCGCCGACGTCTCGCACTACGTCGAGGAGGGCAGTGCGCTCGATGCCGAGGCGTACGAGCGTGGCACGTCGGTCTACTTCCCGGAACGGGCGATCCACATGTTCCCGGCGGAGCTTGCGACGGGGCTGTGCTCGCTCAAACCGCACGTGGATCGGCTGGTGCAGTCCTGCCTGATGGAGGTCTCTCGCAACGGCGATGTGGTCCGCGTGGAATTTCACGACGGGGTCATCAACAGCAACGAGCGGATGACCTACACTGACGTGAATGCGATCCTGATGGCCCGCGCCGCCGCGACACGCACGAAGTACGCGCCGCTGGTGCCGCTGTTCGATCTCATGCACGAGCTGTTTGCCGCCCTCAACGGCCGCCGTCGACGGCGCGGATCGGTGGACTTCGACCTGCCGCAGGCCGAAGTCCTGATGGACGAGTCGGGTCGCATCGAGAACATCATCATCGCCGAGCGCAACGTCGCGCACCGCCTGATCGAGGAGTTCATGCTGCTGGCCAACGAGACCGTGGCCGACTTCCTCGAGGAGAAGGGTGGGCCCGGGCTGTATCGCATTCACGAAGAGCCGGACCTGCTGAAGGTCGAGCAATTCGAAGAGTTCATCGCAGGATTCGGCCATTCGCTCGGCGCACCGCTCAATGCCCTCCGCCCAAGGCATTTTCAGCGCCTCATCGAAAAGATCACCGGCAGGCCCGAGGAGCGGCCTGTGGCGTTCCTGATGCTCAAGACCATGCAGAAGGCGCGCTATGCCCCCGACAACCAGGGCCACTTCGGCCTGGCCGCGTCCAGCTACACGCACTTCACCTCGCCGATTCGCCGCTATCCCGACCTGGTGGTGCACCGTCTTCTGCGCGCGCACCGCCGGGGCGCCATCGACGAGGCGCGTCGCGAAGAGATCGACGAGGAACTGCCGGAGGTCGCGCGCCACACGTCCGAGCGCGAGCGGCGCGCCGACGACGCCGAGCGGGAACTGCTGCAGTGGCGGAAGGTGCGGTTCATGGCCGACAAGGTCGGCGACGAGTTCGACGGCTATGTCACGGGGGTGGCCGCTTTCGGGTTGTTCGTCGAACTGGTCGAGCACTTCGTCGAGGGGCTCGTGCACATCTCCTCCATGGCCGACGACTACTACCGGTATCTCGACAGCAGCCACACGCTGCACGGCGAGAACACGCACAAGGTCTACAGGCTCGGCGACAAGGTACGCGTGCAGCTGATTCGCGTGGACCTCGACCGACGGCAGATCGACCTCGGGCTCACCGAAATTCTCGACGTCATCCGCGAGGAAGAGCAGCGGCGCGCTCCGCGAAAGAGCAAGGCGAGGCCGAAGGCGGAACAGCCGCGGGCGAAGAGCAAGTCGCGGCCAGGCAAGCGCGAGCGCGCAGCGAAGAAAGCGGCGCGCGGCCGCGGGAAGTGAGCGGCTCGTGAGCCATCTCGTCGTCGGCACGGCCGGTCACATCGACCATGGCAAGAGCACGCTGGTCATGGCGTTGACCGGAACCGACCCCGATCGCCTCAAGGAAGAGAAGGCCCGCGGGATCACCATCGATCTCGGCTTCGCCCACTGGCAGCGCGGCGATTTGAACGTCGCTTTTGTGGACGTCCCGGGCCATGAACGGTTCGTCAAGAACATGCTCGCCGGCGTGGGCGGCATCGACGCCGTGCTGCTGGTCGTCGCCGCCGACGAGGGCGTGATGCCGCAGACGCGGGAGCACCTCGACATCTGCCGTTTGCTGGCGGTACCGCGCGGGGTCATCGCGATGACCAAGGCCGACCTGGTCGATCCCGAAATGCTCGACCTCGTGCAGCTCGACATCGCCGCGTTGGTGGCCGGCACGGGGTTGTCAAACGCCCCTGTCATCCCCGTCTCCGCGACGACAGGCGTGGGCATCGACGCCTTGAAAGACGCGCTCGCGTCACTCGCCGCGGCCGTTCCGCTCCGGGATACGGAAGGAGCCACGCGCCTGCCGGTGGACCGGGTGTTCTCGATGAGAGGCTTTGGCACCGTGGCCACGGGCACGCTCACTGGCGGACGGCTTGCCGTCGACGACGCGCTGGAGGTGGTGCCTGGTGGCCTTGATGTGAAAGTCCGGGGCGTGCAGGTTCACGGCGCGCGCCGGCAAGCGGCGGTCGCGGGCGAGCGGGTGGCAGTAAACCTGGCCGGCGTCGAGGTGGCCGACCTCGTGCGCGGACAGACGCTGGTGATGCCGCGGACCTTGACGGCAACCTCGGCCATCGACGTCGTCATCACCGTGTTGCCCTCGGCACTGGCCCTGAAACACGGTGCGCGCGTGCGATTCCACCACGGCACCGCCGAAATCCTCGCGCGTGTCTCGACGGTGGGGCCCCCTGTCGCCGGCGTCGCGCCGGCGATAGCGGCAGGTCGCCCGGGCCTGGCTCGACTCAGACTCGAGACGGCGGCTGCCGTGACGCGCGGGGACCGCTTCGTGCTCCGGAGCTACTCGCCAGCCGTCACGATCGCCGGGGGACGCGTGCTCGATCCGGCGCCACCGCGTGCGGGCGTCCGGGCCGCCGCCACACGCGATCGGCTTCAGCGGCTCGTCGCGCCGCTCGATTCAGGCTCGGGCGAAGAAGAGGCCCTGTGGATCTTCGTCGAAGACACCGCGGCCGGCGGCGTGACTGTGAAGGAACTCACGGCACGCGGGGGCGCGCACTCCTCCGCGGGGCGGCTGGCGATAGAACGGCTCCAGGCGCGCGACGATGTCTGGCGGGTCGGCGATCGCCTGTTGTCGGCGAAGTGGCGGTCGGGGCTGGCCGGTGCGGTGACTGCCGCGCTTTCAGCGCATCACGACGCGCAGCCTCTGTCCGACGGCATGCCGCGCGAAGAGGTGCGCGAACGGGTGCTGGCACGAGCGCATCCCGACGTGGCGGCCGCCGTCCTCGACCAGCTGGGCGCCGAGGGGCGAGTTCGCGGGCGCGAGCGCCTCGCCCTCGAGGGCCGCGGTGTGACGCTCACGGCCGAAGAGATGGCGGCGCGGTCTGCCCTGGCGGCCGCTTACGAAGGCGCGGGCCTGACGCCGCCGGACGCCGACGCTCTGGCCACACGCACCGGGCTGTCATCAGCGCTGGTCGCGCGGATCACGCAGCTGCTGATACGTCAGCAGGTCCTGGTGCGAATCGACACGTTCATCTTCCATCGCGACGCGCTCGCGCGGCTGAAGGCCGATGTCGTGGCGCTCAAGCAGGCCGGGCCGGCGCACGTGGACGTCGCCGGATTCAAGGACCGATACGGGCTGACGCGGAAATACGCGATCCCGCTGCTGGAGTATCTGGATAGGGAACGCGTGACGCGGCGGGTGGGAGACAGCCGCGTCGTCTTGTGAGCGAAGGGCGCCTCAGGCGTTGTCGTCGTTGGCGCCCTTGTTGGTGGCTTCCTTGAAATTCTTGATGCCTTTGCCGATGCCGCGGCCGATCTCGGGCAGGCGGTTGGCCCCGAAGATCAAGATAATGATCACGAGGATGATGACGAGTTCCGGTATTCCAAGACGCCCGAACATGGAAGCACTCCTCGCGGGGACCTGCGGCGCCTCGACCATGGCGCCGCGCGGCCGCCGACACGCTGATTGTAGCACCTCGGCCATTTCCGCGGGCTCGGGAGCGTTTCCTCGAGGCGGTCTGCGCCTGGGGCTGGAGATTCTGGCTGTCGTGGTGGGTAGTTCGTCGCTGCTGGGCGCTCAGTTTGCGGCGACCACCGAAGTGGTCGAGGTGCACGCCACCGTCACCGATCAAAAGGGGCAACCGGCCGCGGGATTGACCGCCGAGGCCTTCACCGTCCTGGAAGATGGCGTGGAGCAGCCCGTAAGCGTGTTTGCCGCTGGCGAGTTCCCGCTGACCGTCGCGATTGTCCTCGACCGCAGCTTCAGCATGACAGCCAAGGGTCTCGATACGGCCCGGGCAGGGGCCCGACGGCTCGCCGACCAGCTCCGGGCACGCGACCGCCTCATGATCCTGGCCATCGGGGGCGGTGTCGAAACCGTGTCCGCCTTGGACGCCCCTCGAGAGTCCGCGCGGCAGGCGCTGGACCGCGTGGCGCTCTGGGGAAGCTCGCCCATCGGCGATACCGTGGTGCAGGCCGTCGACGCGCTCGGCGAGCAGCGCGGACGGCGAGCTGTCGTTCTCTGGTCGGATGGCGTGGAGAAGGAGGCGCAACGCGACCGGGCCGACGTCCTCGACCACGTGCGACGCGCCGAGGTGCTGATCTATCCGGTGGCCATCGCGTCGTCGATTTCGCCCCTGCTGACCGAGCTTGCGGCGCTCTCGGGCGGTCGCGTGCTCCAGGCTCGTGACCACGAGCGGGCCGAGGCGGCAGCCGCTGAGATCACCATGGAGCTTCGAAACCAGTATCTGCTCGGCTACGCGAAGCCGGCTGGTGCGGGCGGCTGGCGCCGCATTGACGTGCGCGTCAACAAGCCCGGCCTGCGCATCCGCGCGCGCAAGGGGTATTTCGCGCGGGCTGCCGCCGCCAACGCGTCTGCCGGGGCCCGTCCGGCGTCTAACTATTGAGTGTCCCGTGATGAGGACACGTTGCGACCGATACCTCTAGAGGAAGCGACAAGCGATCGCCTGTGACGGGCAGCGCTCTTGCATCGCCTTGTCCGGGCCAGTCGTGGCACAATGCGTGGGAACGTGATCGATGGCTGAAACGACCGAGAACGCCGAGAACCCGTCGGTCAACCCCGATGCCGGGCACCTGACGGTGCTCAAGGGTCTTCATCCGCCCGAGTTGACGTTCTCTTTCGAGCGTCCGCGGTCCGGCGTCGGCGTGGGCGCGTCCATCGCCACGCACATCATCTTCTTCGCGATCGCAGTGTTCATCGCCACGTATGGCCCGATGCCTTCAGCCATCTCGCCGCGAGACGATCGCCTGCCCAGCAACATCGTCTGGCTCCAGGAGCCGGGTCCTGGCGGCGGCGGTGGCGGCGGCGGCAACAAGATGCCCGAACCGCCCAAGAAGGCGGAAGTGCCGGGGAAGCAGGCGATCAGCGTGCCGGTTACGCGGCCCGAGACGCCGAAGCCGCAACCGAAGCCTGAAGAGCCGCCCGATCCGATGATGAACATCCCAGCCAAGACGCTGGGCGACACCGTGCAGATGAACCCAGGCCTGCTCGACGCCATGGCAGCCTCGATGACCTCCCAGGGCACGGGCAGCGAGGGTGGCGGCGGGACCGGGCAGGGCACCGGTATCGGGCCAGGCCGTGGCTCGGGGCTGGGAGACGGCACTGGAGGAGGCACCGGCGGCGGCGTTTATCGCCCCGGCAACGGCGTCGAGCTCCCTCGCGTGATTCAGGAAATCCGTCCTCAGTACACCGCCGACGCGATGCGCGCCAAGGTGCAGGGCACTGTGTGGGTGGAATGCGTCGTGATGCCTGACGGCACTGTCGGGGAAGCGAACATCACCAAGTCGCTCGACTCGGTGTTCGGCCTCGACCAGGAAGCGCTGAAGGCCGCCAAGCGGTGGCGCTTCATTCCGGGCCGTCGGCTCGGCCAGCCGGTAGCGGTGCTGGTGACGATCGAGTTGACGTTTACGCTCCGCTAGACAAACGAAAGGGCCTGGCAGGTTGCCCCGCCAGGCCCTTCGTGTTTCCGAACAGCCGAACCTGCGACTTAGTACATCCCGCCCATGCCGCCGCCGGGGCCGCCTGCCGGAGCGTCCTTCTTGTCCTCGGGGATCTCCGAGACAAGCGCTTCCGTGGTCAGCAGCAGCGAGGCGATGGACGAGGCGTTCTGGAGTGCGATGCGCACGACCTTGGTCGGGTCGATGACGCCAGCGTTCACCAGATTCTCGTAGGTGTCGGTCAGCGCGTTGAAGCCGGACTCGTTGTCGAGCTCACGCACCTTCTGCACCACGATCGAGCCTTCGAGACCCGCGTTGGTGGCGATCCAGCGCAGCGGCTCTTCGATCGCGCGCTTGATGATGTTGACGCCGACCTTCTGGTCGCCCTCGAGCTTCAGGCTCTCGAGGCTCTTGGCCGCGCGAATCAGCGCCGTGCCGCCGCCGGGCACGATGCCCTCTTCGACAGCCGCCTTGGTGGCGTGCATCGCATCTTCCACGCGCGCCTTCTTCTCCTTCATCTCGGTCTCGGTGGCCGCACCGACCTTGATGATGGCCACGCCGCCGACCAGCTTGGCCAGCCGCTCCTGCAGCTTCTCGCGGTCGTAGTCCGAGGTGGTGTCCTCGACCTGCGCCCGGATCTGCTTGACGCGACCGTCAATCTGGGCCGACGAGCCGCCGCCCTCGACGATGGTCGTGTTGTCCTTGTCGATGGTGATCTTCTTGGCCTTGCCCAGATCCTCGAGCTTGATGTTCTCGAGCTTGAGGCCCAGATCTTCGGTGATCGCCTTGCCACCTGTGAGGATCGCGATGTCTTCGAGCATCGCCTTGCGGCGGTCGCCGAAGCCAGGCGCCTTGACGGCCGCGGCCTGCAGCGTGCCGCGCAGCTTGTTGACGACCAGCGTCGCCAGCGCTTCACCCTCGACGTCTTCCGCGATGATCAGCAACGGGCGGCCGAGGCGCGCCACCTGCTCGAGGACCGGCAGCAGATCCTTCATCGAGCTGATCTTCTTCTCGTGGATCAGGACGATGGGGTTCTCGAGGACGACTTCCATCCGCTCGGGGTCGGTCACGAAGTACGGCGACAGGTAGCCGCGGTCGAACTGCATGCCTTCGACCACGTCAAGGCCGGTCTCGAGCGTCTTGGCCTCTTCGACCGTGATGACGCCGTCTTTGCCGACCTTGTCCATCGCGTCAGCGATGATCTTGCCGATCGTCTCGTCGTTGTTGGCCGAGATGGTGCCGACCTGCGCGACCATGTTGCCGCTGACCGGCTTGGACATCTTCTTCAGCTCGGCGGTGATGACGGCCACAGCCGCCTCGATCCCCTTCTTGACCTCCATCGGGTTGGCGCCGGCGGTGACGTTCCTGGCGCCTTCACGAAAGATGGCCTGGGCGAGGACGGTGGCGGTCGTGGTGCCGTCGCCGGCGATGTCCGAGGTCTTGCTCGCCACTTCGCGCACCATCTGCGCGCCCATGTTCTCGAGCGGATCCTTCAGCTCGATCTCCTTGGCGACGGTGACGCCGTCCTTGGTGATCGTCGGCGAACCGAACTTCTTGTCGAGGACGACGTTGCGGCCCTTGGGGCCGAGCGTGACCTTGACGGCGTCGGCCAGCAGGTTGACGCCGCGAAGAATCGCCTGGCGTGACTGCTCGCCGTAAATAATCTGCTTTGCCATTGTCTAGCTCCTGAAAACGGAATCGAAAAGGCTACTTGTCGAGGATGGCGAGGACTTCGTCCTCACGCATGATGAGCAGGTCGTCGCCTTCGAGCTTGATTTCCTGGCCCGAGGTACTTGCCGAAGAGGATCCTGTCGCCTTCCTTGACGTCGAGGGCGATGCGCTTGCCTTCGTCGTTCTGCTTGCCGGCGCCCACGGCGATCACTTTGCCCTGCTGCGGCTTTTCCTTGGCGGTGTCGGGGATGATGATGCCGCCAACCTTCTGTTCGCCTTCGTCGATGCGCTGGACGATGATCCGGTCGTGAAGCGGTCGGACCTTTACTGCGACCTTCGTTGTGGCCATTGTGTGCACTCCGTCTCGAACCTGCGTCTGAAAGTGGGTAAAAACGTGGTAATCCGTGACGTCCCGTCGTTGCGGCGGTGGTGTCATCCGGCCCAGCTCGAGCAACCGAGGTCGTCGGCTGCTAGCACTCGGCTCGGTCGACTGCTAATTCTAGAAGGCCGGCGAGGCGCTGTCAACCTCGAAGGCGGTGGGGCTAGCGGGGCCGTTTGATGCGAAGCTCGGCCATTTTGCGGGCCAACGTGTTCCGATGGATGCCGAGTTTCGCCGCCGTTTCCGACAGATGCCCGTCGGAATCGGCCAGCGCGCGTTCGATGAAACGCCGCTCGAACTCCCGGCGGCCGTCCTCGAAATGGATGCCGCCGTCCACCATCTGATCCACCAGCCGCAGCAGCAGTTCTCGCACGACTGCCTACGCCAACTGGCGGCCCGTGAGCCGGGCAAACGCGTCCAGGTACTTGTCCCGCGTCCGGGCGACGACATCGTCGGGCAGCGACGGCACGGGAGGCTGCTTGTCCCAGCGAATCGATTCGAGATAGTCGCGGACGAACTGCTTGTCGAAGCTCGGCTGGGGGCCGCCGGCAACGTACTGGTCAGCTGGCCAGAAGCGCGACGAGTCGGGGGTGAGTGCTTCGTCGATGAGGAGCAGCGTGCTGCCGTCGAAGCCGAACTCGAATTTCGTGTCGGCCAGGATGATCCCGCACGACTCGGCATGGGCCGAGGCCCGGGTGTACAGCTCGAGCGTGAGCCCACGCAGGCGCGCAAAGAGCGCGGCGTCTCCGAGCAGGCGTGTGGCCTCGGCTTCGTCGATGTTGATGTCGTGGCCAGTGGCCGCCTTGGTTGCCGGCGTGAAGATCGGCGTGGGCAGACGGTCCGATTCCTTGAGGCCCGCAGGAAGCTTGATGCCGCACACCGTGCCGCTGTCGCGATATTCCTTCCAGCCCGATCCGGACAGGTAGCCGCGCGCCACGCACTCGATGTCGATGGGGCGTGTCTTCCTGGTCAGCATCGTGCGGCCCTGCAGCACCTCGGCGTAGGGCTTCGCCGCCTCGGGAAAGCAGGTCACGTCGAGCGTCAGGAAGTGGTTCGGCACCACATCCTTCAGCTTGTCGAACCAGAAGGCCGACAACTGCGTGAGGACCTTGCCCTTGTCGGGGATGCCGGTGCCCAGCACATAGTCGAATGCCGAGATGCGATCGGTGGCGACCAGCAGCAGCGTGTCGCCGAGGTCGTACACGTCGCGCACTTTGCCGGTGCGAAAGCGCGACAGGGTTGGCAGGTCGGTCTGGATGACGGGCATTGCGAGCGGCAAAACGGGGCTCCTTGGCGAAACGCTGCATGTTAGCAGATGCCGCGAGGCGGTGGGTTATAGTTAGGCCCACCCTGCATGCGCCAACACCTGCGGACGGTCATCGTACTGCTCGTGGCCGGCGGGCTGCTCGCGCTTTTCCTGCGAAACACCAACCTGCGGGATGTCGGCGCGGAGATGGCCCGGGCCCGGGCGGATCTGGTCGTCGCGGCGCTTGTCGTCACCGCGCTGACCTACGTGCTCCGCGCGCTGCGCTGGCAGTACCTGCTGGCGCCGATTGGCCGCGTACGCCTGTCGGTCGCCCTCAAGACCACAATCATCGGGTTTGCCGCCACGGCGCTGCTGCCGGCGCGCGCCGGCGAGTTGCTGCGCCCGTACCTGCTGGCGCGCAAGGAAGGGCTGAGCGCCACAGCCACGTTTGCCACAATCATCATCGAGCGGCTGCTCGACACCGTCACGGTCGTGCTGCTGTTTGCGTCGTACCTGCTGGTGTTCGATCCTGGCGTCGGCGCGTCCGACGCCGCGACGTTTCGGCAAGTGAAGCTCGGCGGCGCCCTCGTCGCGGGAATTTGTGCGCTGACGCTGGTGGTGTTGTTCTTCCTGGCTGGGCATCCCGGCACGCTCGAACGCCTGACGCTCGGGCTGTCGAAGGTGCTGCCGCAGCGGCTGTCAGAGCGCGCCAGCCGCCTTGTCCGCAGGTTTGCCGAAGGGCTCGCGATTGTGCGACAGCCGGCGCGCCTGATGGCCGCCCTCGGCCTGTCGTTGCCACTCTGGCTGTCGATTGCGTTTGGGATCTGGCTGGTCACGCGGGCATTTCACATCGACATGCCGTTTACCGGCTCGTTCCTGCTCGTGGCGCTCCTGGTGGTCGGCGTCGCCGTGCCGACCCCGGGTGCGGTGGGAGGCTTCCACTACTTCTACCGGCTCGGCGCCACCGCCTTTTTCGCGGCCTCCAACGATCGCGCCGTGGGCGCCGCGATCGTGCTGCACGCGGTATCGTTTGTGCCGGTGGCAGTCGTCGGGTTGATCCTGCTGGCTCAGGAAGGGCTGAGCCTGTCGCGGCTTGGCGCGCTGGCACGGACCAGCGACGCGGAGGGCACAGCGTGAAGTGTCCGTATTGTGGCCATCTCGGCGACAAGGTCGTCGACTCGCGCGAAAGCAAGGAAGGCGAGGTCATCCGGCGCCGCCGCGAGTGCCTGGAGTGCGGCCGCCGCTTCACCAGCTACGAGCGGATCGACGAGATCCCGTACATGGTCGTGAAGAAGGACGGCAGCCGCGAGCGTTTCGAGCGGCAGAAGCTGATCGCCGGCCTGCTGAAGGCGTGCGAGAAGCGCCCCGTCAGCGTCGCGCAGGTCGAGGCCGTCGCCGACAAGGTCGAGGCCAGCCTGCAGGAGCGGCCTGAGAAGGAAATCGCGACGGTCGAGATCGGGCAGGCGGTGATGGAAGAGCTCAAGCGCCTCGACAAGGTCGCCTACGTGCGCTTCGCCTCGGTCTATCGCCACTTCCGTGACATCGGCGAGTTCATGAACGAGTTGAAGGATCTTCTGAACACCAGGGAATGAAGGGCATCCGCCCATGCCGCGTGCCACGTGCTCCGTGCATCGTCGGGCACCGGGCGCCTGCATTCGCGCGCGGCACCTAAGGCACCCGGCACGGCACCTGGCACATGGCACCCGGCACTGACACTCGGCGCACCAACCGCCGCCCCATCCGTGACAACCCGCGGCTGCTGCTGGCTGGCATTTTCCTGCTGGTCGTCGCGCTGGTGGCGCTGGTCACTCTCGCGCGCCGGACCGCAAGGCTGTCGCCCGACTTCCTCACCGAAGTCGGGCTCTACGCGCTGTCGATCGCGGACCTGACGATGCTGGTCGCGCTGGTCTTCGTCCTGGCGCGCAACGTCATCAAGTTGATCGTCGAGCGGCGCCGCGCCCTGCCGTTTGCGCGCTTCCGCGCCAAGCTGGTGGCCGTCCTGCTCGGGATGACGCTCATCCCGTCCATCCTGGTGCTGCTGGTGGGCAGCGAACTGATTCGCAACAGCACCGATCGCTGGTTCAACGCGCCGATGGACGAAGTGCTGTCGTCGGCCAACCGGATCGCCGGCGACTACTATGCCGAGCGACAGCGCCTGGCGCTCGAACAGGCAGGCCGCATGGCAACCCTGCTTGGCGCACTCGACCTGGCGCGCGCCGACCCGGCGACGGTGCAGCAGGTCGTGGCCCCAGACGTCACCGCGGGCCGAATCAAGCAGATCGAGGTGTTCCGCATCACCGCGGCCGCCGGCGCCCCCGGCGTCACCCCTGTCCTCGACGTCGTCTCGCCAAGCCTGCCGCCGGGCGCTTCGCGGGCCAGCGCCGAACGCCTGGCCGCGCGCGTTGTCGCGGGCAGCGGCGATCCGTACCTGCTCGAGGCGCTTGGATCTGGCGGCGAGCTGATTCGCGCGGCCGCCGCAGTGCGCAACAGCGCGGGACGCGTCACGGGGGCGGTGGTGGCCAGCGACTATCTCACCGGCGACCTGGCCGCGCGGTCGCGCCGCATGACCGCGGCATACGAGGACTACCGCCAGCTCAGAGTGCTCAAGACGCCGCTGTTTGGCGTCTACGTGTCGTTCTTCCTGATGGTGACGCTGCTGATTCTCGTGGGCGCCACCTGGATGGGACTGTATCTGGCCAAGCGCATCACACGCCCGGTACAGATGCTGTCGGCGGCGGCGCGGGAGATCGGCGCCGGCCATCTGGATCATCGCGTGGAACGCGAGACCGAGGACGAGTTCGGGGCGCTGGTCGAAGCGTTCAACAGCATGGCGGAGGAACTGGCGGGAAGCCGTCGCAAGCTGGAGCGCTCGGCAATCGACCTCGAGCGCAAGACGCAGGAAGCCGAAGGCCGCCGGCGGTACATCGAGACGATCCTCGAACGCATTGCCACGGGCGTCGTCACGGTTGACGCCGATGGCGCGGTGGCCACCGTCAACGCGGCGGCGGGGCGGCTGCTGGGTCTGGGGCCCGACGCGGTAGGACAGCGCGCCTCGGATCTGCTCGCACGCGACGAACTCGCGCCGCTGGCCGCCGTGCTGGATTCGGCTGGAAGGCCCGCCGGAGCGACGCCGGCACAGGAGGTGGCGCTGCTGCGCGAGGGGCGCGATCTTCATCTGGCCGTGGTCGCGTCGCCGCTGCCGGGCGAGGGCGCCGCTGCGCAGGGCCGCGTGCTCGTCTTCGACGACGTGACGCCCCTCATCCGGTCGCAGAAGGTGGCCGCCTGGCGAGAAGTGGCGCGCCGCCTCGCGCACGAGATCAAGAACCCGTTGACGCCGATCCAGTTGTCGGCAGAACGGCTTCGGCGGCACTTCGCCGGCGCCCCGGCGCCGACGCTGGCCTTTGTCGACGAGTGCACATCGACCATCGTCGCCGAGGTCGAGTCGCTCAAGGGCCTGGTGGACGAGTTCTCGCAGTTTGCTCGGATGCCGGCGCCCAAGGCGGTGCCGACGCCGCTCCACCCGCTGCTCGACGACACGCTGGCGCTCTACAACGGCCTGTTTGCCGAAGTGCTCATCGAGCGGCGGTATGCCGCCGACCTGCCGCTGGTCCGGATGGACCCGGAGCAGATCCGGCGGGTGGTCATCAATCTGATCGACAATGCCGTCGAAGCGATGGAACGGCGCGGCAACATCACGGTCGAGACGAGCCTGTCGGCCGCCGACAACCTGGTTCGCATCGTCATAGCCGACGACGGGCCGGGGATTCCGATCGGCGATCGCGACAAGCTGTTTCTGCCGTATTTCTCGACCAAGCGCCGGGGCAGCGGCCTCGGCCTGGCGATCGTGCGCCGCATCATCGCCGAGCACGGGGGGGCAATCGACGTCGGCGACAACACGCCGCGGGGCACACGGTTTACCATTGAGCTGCCAGCCTGATGTCCCGCTCCCGAATCCTCATCGTCGACGACGAACCCGGCGTCCGCAGCGCGCTCGGCGGCGTGCTGCGCGACGAAGGCTACGACGTCGACACCGTCTCGAGCGGCGAGGAGTGCCTCGATCGCGCCACACGGAATGCGCCCGACGTCATCCTGCTCGACGTGTGGCTGCCGGGGATGGACGGCCTGGTCACGCTGGGCAAGCTGCGCGAGCGGCAGGTCGACGCCCAGGTGGTGCTCATCTCGGGGCACGGCAACATCGAGTCGGCCGTGCGCGCGATCAAGATGGGCGCCTTCGACTTCGTCGAAAAGCCGCTGTCGCTTGAGAAGACCGTGCTTGTAGTCCGCAATGCCTTGCGGCAGCGGATACTCGAGGCCGAGAACCGCGACCTGCGCGCCCGCGTGGATCGCCGCCTGACGATGGTCGGCGAGAGCGTGACGATGGCGCAGTTGCGCGAGCAGATCGCCATGGCGGCGCCAACCAACGGCCGCGTGCTGGTGTTTGGCGAGAACGGCACGGGCAAGGAACTGGTCGCGCGCACGGTGCACGCGCTCAGCCGCCGCCACACCGGTCCGTTCATCGAAGTCAACTGCGCCGCGATTCCGGAGGAGTTGATCGAGTCCGAGCTCTTCGGTCACGTCCGCGGTGCGTTCACCGGCGCCGTCTCGGACCGTCGCGGCAAGTTCGAGGCCGCCGACGGCGGCACGATCTTCCTCGATGAGATCGGCGACATGAGCCTCAAGACGCAGGCGAAGGTCCTGCGTGCGCTGCAGGAGCAGGTGGTCGAGCCGGTGGGCAGCACACAGCGGATCAAGGTAGACGCGCGCGTGATTGCCGCGACCAACAAGGACCTGCCGACGGCCATCCGCAGCGGGGAATTCCGCGAGGACCTCTACTTCCGGCTCGCGGTGATTCCTATCTTCGTGCCACCGCTCAGGGAACGTCAGGAGGACATCGCCGTGCTCGCGGAGTTCTTCATGACGGGCTTTGCCAGGGAGTACGGCCGGCGTCCGAAAGGCTTTGCAGGCGATGCGGTGGAGTTGCTGCAGCGGTATGCCTGGCCGGGCAACGTACGCGAACTGCGCAACTTGATCGAGCGGCTCTTCATCATGGCCCCTGGCGACATGATCACCGCCGGCGACCTGGCATTTCTGGATCGCGGCGCTGCGACCGCCGAGGCCGCGCCCGCCGCCGACAACGGCCCGCTGTTGCTGCTGCACGACGCGCGCGACCGGTTCGAGCGCGATTACATCCTGCGCGCCCTGGCCGAGCAGCATGGCAACATGTCGCGCACTGCCGAGGTGCTCGGCGTCGAGCGCAGCAACCTCTATCGCAAGATGCGTGCGTTCGGCATCGCCCCTGGACGCAAGGCCGAAGAACCCGAGGTCAACAGCTACGAGTGATGGCCTAACCGCCGTCCCTCAGGCGGTTCTCCAGAACCAGCGACGGCCTGAACCCTTCGATCTGCAGGTAGTACTCCGCGGCTGACAGCAGCGCCGCCTGCGGCACCAGGCCGACGATCTCGCTTTCGAGAATCCCGACGCCGTATCGCGCCGCCTCGCGCTTGACGAACTCGAACACGCGGGGCAGCGGAGTCTTCTCGTAGTTGGTCAGGTTCATCGACACCTGCGCGACTCGCCGGTCCTCGAGCATCACGCCCATGGCCTTCACGTAGCGGAGCCCGCCGCTGCTGTGGCGCACGGCCGCGGCTATCTTCCTGGCGACGTCGAGGCGGTCGCTGGCCAGGTTGATGTTGTAGGCGATGAGCGGCATCCGTGCGCCGATGACGGTCGCGCCGGCGCTGGGGTGCGGCGATGCCGGCCCGGCATCGGGCGCCCACCCCGGCCGTGTCATCTTCTCCGCCAGCCCCTCGAATTCGCCGCGGCGGATGTCTTCGAGGTTGCGGCGCGCGGGATCGATGGCAGCCTCCTCGTAGAGGTACACGGGCAACTCGAAGCGTGCGCCAACCTCAGCGGCGACCTCCTGGGCAAAGGACACGCAATCGGCCATCGTGATCCCTTCAATAGGCACGAACGGCACGACGTCCACCGCCCCGAGGCGCGGATGCTCGCCGCGGTGCTGGCGCAGATCGATGGCGTCGAGTGCCTGCGCGTAGAGCGTCAGCGTCGCTTCCCGCACCGCCGCCGGCGGGCCGGCCAGCGTGAGCACGGTCCTGTTGTGCGACGCATCCGAGGACCGATCGAGCAGGCGGACGCCCGGCGTCGCGGCGACTGCTGTGGCGATGGCATCGATGAGGTTGGCCCGGCGGCCTTCGCTGATGTTGGGAATCGACTCGACTATCGCCATGGCGCACTTTTTACCACAGCGCGTTCGATTCAAATACTTGGCCGAGGGGTCCGAAAATCCGGCGAGCCCGCCCAACCAGCCTCGCGCTCGGCCGGCGTCACTCGTCACTGAGCCCACGACACTGGCCCTGAATTAGGAGGATTCCATCCCTGAGCTGGCTGTCGACTCCTGGCCCGGCGATTGCACCATTGGCGGGCGTCTTCCCGCGACTGGCCCCCACCAGCCCGCTGTTTGTCCCTCTTGTCGCCTGCACGAGGAGGAAAACCATGATGGCGTTCAGCCGCCGATGCGCCGCGATCCTCGCGGCGGTCATGCTTGCGTTTGCGATACCGGCAGCCGCGCAACTCTCGCGCGGCACGATCTCCGGCACCGTGCGGGACACCACGGGCGGCATTCTGCCCGGGGTCACCGTCATCGTGACCAACAACGCAACCGGACTAGTTCGGTCGGCCGTCTCCGACGGCAGCGGGTTCTACCGGGTGGCGGCACTCGACCCGGGCAGCTACACAGTGAAGTTCGAACTTCAGGGGTTCAAGGCCGTCGAGAACCGCGAGGTGCCGGTTGGCACGACCGGTGAGACGACCTTCGACGGCGCCCTCGAGCTGGGCGCGCTCACAGAATCGGTGGACGTCACTGCGGTCACCGACGCCCTCACGCTCAACAAGACCAACGGGTCGGTCGGCCAGACGTTCTCGAATCGTCAGGCGACTGAACTGCCGCTGGGCGCCGCCCGCAACGTGACCAGTCTTGCTCTTCTTGCACCCAGCGTCTCGAGTGCTCCCGGGTCGACCGAGATGGCCGCCAACGGCAACCGCGCGCGCAACAACAACTTCATGATCGACGGCACGGACAACAACGACATCAGCGTCACCCTTCAGACGGTGCCGGTCGTGGCCGAATCGGTCAACGAAGTCGTGGTGCAGACCAACCCGTTCAACGTCGAGTACGGCCGCAACTCCGGTGCGCAGATCAACGTCGTGACCAAGGGCGGCTCCAACCAGTTCCACGGCAACGTGTTCGAGTACTACCGCGACAGCGACCTCAACGCGCGCGACAACATCGAGAAGGCGGCCAACAAGACCGAACCTACGCCGTCCACGCGGCATCAGTTCGGCGCCGGAGTCGGCGGACCGATCGTGAAGAACCGCGCGTTTTTCTACGGGCTGTTCCAGCGCGACAACAACGATCAGGAGACACTCGGTGGCGACGTGCGCGTCCCGACGCCGGCCGGGTTGGCGGCGCTCGAGAACGTGCCCCTTCGGCCGGGGCAATCGGCGGCCAGCCGCCAGGATGTGCTGCAGCGGCTCAGCTTCCTGCAGGATGTCTATGCTCTGAACCCGACGCTTCGCTCCGAGCAAAACCAGACCGTCAACGGCGTGTCCATCCCGACAGCGCTGGCCAACATCACGCGTGAGACGCCCGTCAAATCCTGGTACTCCATCGCGCGCGGTGACCTGGCATTGGGGGATCGCGACAACCTGACGGCGCGGTACATCCGGAACACGCCAGACAGCACGAATGCGGCGAGCAACACATTCTTCGGGTCGATGTTTGCCGCTGCTCAGACGATCGTCGACCAGAACCTCTATGCCAGCCACACGAAGGTGCTTGGCACGACGACGCTGAACGAGGCGCGGTTCTCCTGGATCAACCGCGATTTGCAGTTTCCTGAGAACGATCCCGACTCGCCGACCGCCGGTGTCGGCGGTCTGACCAGTTTCACCATAGGGGGGCTCGCCAACTTCCCGCAGGGCCGCGTGCAGGACAGCTACCAGTTCATGGACGTGCTGACGTTCCAGAAGGGACGTCACTCGTTCAAGGCTGGCGCCGATGTTCGGTACATCGATCTCGAGAACGTCGCGGCGTTCGACAGCAAAGGCACGTTCACGTTTGACAGCCTGCAGGACTACATGAACAACAACGCGAGGATCTTCCAGCAGGCGCTGCAGACGGCCAGTTTCACCGCGACGCAGTGGAGCCAGTTCTACTTCCTGCAGGACGACTGGCGGCCGACGCCGACCCTCACGTTGAACCTGGGATTACGGTACGAGAACTCGACGGTGCCACTCGGGCTCTTCGGGGCGACTGACCCGCAGTCACTCGGTGCACTCGTCCCGGGTCCCGCCAAGCGCGACAACGACAACTTCGCGCCGCGCGTCGGGTTCGCATGGAGCCCTGCCCCGGCAGGCGGCTTCGCCAAGTGGCTGTTCGGCGAGACGACCTCGTCGATTCGCGGCGGCTACGGGAAGAGCTACGATGTGCTCTTCTACAACATCCTCACCGTCAACGGCAGCAACTATCCGCGCGTGGTGGTCGGCCGCGTCGACAACGCGCTCGACCTCTACCCCAATGTCGCGCCCGTGACGGGAGCGCCGGTGTTCAACCCGCTAGCGACGTACGTCAACTCGCCCGAGGACACCGAGAGCCCGGAAACACACAACTGGAGTCTGTCGTGGCAGCGCGAGCTTGCTCGCACCTACGTCTTCGAAGTTGGCTACACGGGCTCGCTCGGCCGTAATGGCGTCTCTCAGGACCAGGCCAACTATGCCGTCCTGTCGGCAGACCAGATCGCGACGGTGCAGGGCTCGCTGAGCGCGACGTCGATTCCCACTGTGCAGCTGCGACGCCTGTTCCCGCAGTACGGCTCGCGTACGCTGATTGCCGCGACGGCCAACAGCGAACATCACAGCGTGTATGTCGCTTTCAACAAACGCCGGTCGGGTGGGCTCCAATACGGGGTCGCGTATACCTACGGCCAGACCTACAGCGACGGCGACGAGTCGCTCGGCGTCGGCGCGATTACCGCAGGCTCGCCGCAAATCCCGCAGGACTTCGCGAATCTCGGCGTCGAGTGGAGCCGGTCGGTGTTCGATCGGCCGCACCGGCTCGTCGTGAACTGGATCTACGAAGTGCCGTGGTTCCAGGGCGGCTGGGCGCAGAACGTGATCATGAAAGGCGCGTTCAGCGAGTGGCAGTTTTCCGGCGTCATGCAGACACAGTCGGGACAACCGTTCTCCATCCTCACGGGCGTCGACTCCAACGGCAACGGCGCGGGCGGCGATCGGCCGAACCTTGGTTCGGGGTCGCTGACGGTCGATCCTGTCACTGGAAACCTGCGCACGTTTACCAACAACGGGGCCTACGTGACGACGCTTG
The DNA here is from genome assembly GCA_963806705.1 of Vicinamibacteria bacterium. GTDB lineage: Bacteria > Acidobacteriota > Vicinamibacteria > Vicinamibacterales > JAENWD01 > JAENWD01. The sequence goes on along the minus strand of CAWDZE010000015.1, from coordinate 180,151 downwards.
GGACCAACAGTTTGCCGCTCACGAACGGGCTCGGAAACGGAAACGCGCCCCGCAACAACCTGCGCGGGCCGGGCTTCGTGAACTGGGATTTGTCGCTGTCCAAGCGCTTCCGGCTCGGCGGCTCACACACCATCGGCGTGCGCGCCGATTTCCTCAACGCGTTCAATCAGGACAGGTACGACAACCCCGTCAGCAACATGAACAGCGCCGACTTCGGGAAGAATACGAACGACTGGGGCAACCGGAGCATCACGCTGGGAGTCAACTACCAGTTCTAGCACGCGGGCCCCGAGCGATGGGTCGGCACCGTGCGGTGTCCGGCCCATCGCCGTCTACCCACCCGGGCACTTGACATCTGGCTGAGCCGCGGCACGCCGGAACCGCGCTATAATCCGGCCCGTGCCTCTTGACCGGGGCGCCAAGTGTCTCCCTGATCTGATGTCCGATCCCGCACGCACCGACGAGAGCGACGGCCTCGACCCACATGCCGTTGGCGATGGCGATGCGCGTGTCGAGCAGCTACTTCTCGCGGGACTCGATCACTACTTCGCCGGGCGCTACGAGCAGGCGGTGCACGTCTGGACCCGCGTGCTGTTCCTCGACCGTGGACATGCCCGGGCACGTGCCTACATCGAACGCGCGCGCAGCGCCCTGGCCGAACGCCAGCGACATTCCGACGAGCTGTTGCATCGGGGGACGGCTGCCTTCGAGGACGGCCAGGTCGTCGACGCTCGCCGACTGCTGACGGCGGCGGTCGAGCAGGGGGCCCCGACAGAGGTTGCGCTGGCATATCTGGGGCGGCTGGATCGTCTCTCCAGCGCCAGCCTGCCGGCCGAGGCCACGCCGGAACTGCTGGCGGTGGATGCCGCCACCATCGCCGAGTCGCCAGCCCCGCCACGTCGTCGCGCCCGGGCCCTTTCCGCATGGGCTGCTGCCGTCGTGCTGGCGGTGGCCGGGACGCTGTGGCTCGGCGGCGTCCTTGGCCCGCTGGCTCGCTGGGGCGTGCCCAACGCGACCGCCGAGACGGCCCTCGCGAGTCCTGCCGAGCCACTGCCGACGGTGCGTGCCAGCGACGTCGCGTTGACCCGGGCACGAATGCTGTTCGAGACCGGACATGCCGGCGACGCCGTTCGCCTGCTCGGCACCATCCCGGTCGCCGATCCCAACCGCGCCGAGGCCGATCGTGTCCTGGCGGATATTCAGCGCGCGTTGCTGACAGCCGCCGACCCGTCCTCCGCCGACACCATGAGCCCGGTCCGATGAAGTGCCCAACTTGCGGCTACATCGGTTTTGAGACCTCCGATCGCTGCCGCAACTGCGGGTACGATTTCGCCCTCGCAAACCAGGCGCCGCCCACGCCGGAGTTGAGTTTGCACGACGGTGAGACCGAGGGCGCGCTGAAGGAACTCGACATCCGCGCAGCCGCGACCGTGCCTGCGGCCAGGCCCGTCGCCGGCGCGCGCCCCGCGGGAACACCAGCGGCTGCCCGGCAGCCGGACATCGACAAGGTGCTGCAGAATCTCGACCGCGTGCTGGGCGAGACCCCGTCGGCTCCCGACCTGCCCCTGTTTGACGACGAACATGGCGAGGCCCCACTGGTCGATCCTGGTGCAGCGCCACGGCGCCCGCTTGCCGTCCGCCGCGCCACACCAGACCCGGCACGCCTGCGGACCAGGCCAGTTCGCCACCAGTCGCCTGAACCGCGGTCGCTGGAATTGCCGCTGCCCGACGGCACGGACTCGCTCACATCCGTCCCGGCTCATCAGCTGCCCTCGATGGCGGTTGAGACGAGCGGGGCGCCACCGCTTCGTCGCGGGATGGCCGCTGCGCTGGACCTCGCCATCCTGGGCGCCATCGATCTGGTGGTCGTGTACTTCACGCTGCGGATGTGCGGGCTCACGACCGCCGAGATCGCCATGCTGCCGCCGATACCGCTCGGGGCGTTCTTCCTGCTGGTCAACGGCGGCTATCTGGCCGCGTTCACGGCCGCCGGCGGCCAGACGATCGGCAAGATGGCCTTTGGCCTGAAGGTGGTCGGGCATGCCGACGAGCCGCTCTCCGCGGGCCTGTCGGTTGTGCGCGCACTCGGCTGCCTGGCGTCGGTCGCCTCGCTTGGGCTGGGGTTCCTTCCGGCCCTTCTGGGCGACGGCGGGCGTGCGATCGAAGATCGCCTGGCTGACACGCGCGTCGTACGCGTCTCGGCCGCCTGATCGCGCGGCTCCCCGACGATTCGGTCCGGCCCATGATGCGTCTTGCCCTGTTTGTCTGCACCTTTGGTTACGTAGGCTACTTCCCGATTGCGCCTGGCACCGTTGGCTCGGCTGCGGGCCTGGCGTTGTACGCGCTGCTTCGCGTGCTCGGCGCATCACCAGTCGTCGACCTCGCCATGATTGCCGCACTGTTTGCCGCTGGCGTCTGGAGCGGCACGATGGCGGAGCGCCACTTCGGAGGCACCGACCCCGGGCCAGGCGTGGTCGATGAAGTCGTCGGCATGCTCGTGACGTTATGGGCGCTTCCGGCGACCTGGGCGCTGGCCGTTATCGGCTTCCTGGTGTTCCGTGTGCTCGACATCATCAAGCCCTGGCCCGCGAGCCGGTTCGAACGCCTGCATGGCGGTCTCGGAATGATGTCCGACGACTTGATGGCGGCCATCTACGGCAACCTGCTGTTGCGCGGCGCGCTGTTGTTGCTGCCGGCGCTCGGAACGGCGTGATGCGGGCGCTGCAGTCGGCCGAGATCATCGCGGTCGGCTCGGAACTGTTGACGCCGACGCGCATCGACACCAACTCGCTCGCCATTACCGACACGCTCAACCAGCTTGGCGTGGAGGTGCGCGCCAAGGCAATTGTCGGCGACCGTCGCGCGGACCTGGCCGCCGTCTTCCGCGGCGCGCTGGCCAGAGTAGATATTGTCGTGCTCTGCGGCGGGCTGGGGCCCACCGACGACGACCTCACGCGTGAAGTCGTCTCGGACGTACTGGAGCGCCCACTCCGCGAGGACGTGGCAATCACCGAGGCCATCCGCGCACGCTTCGCCCGGCGAAACATCGCGATGCCCGGCATCAATCGACGCCAGGCGATGGTGCCCGACGGCGGCGTCGTGCTGACCAACGTCAATGGCACGGCCCCGGGTTTGTGGATCGAGCACGGCGAACAGGTGGTGGTGCTGCTGCCCGGTCCGCCACGCGAGCTTGGCCCGATGCTCGAGGGCGAGGTTCGCGAGCGGCTGTCGACGCGCGTGACAGGCGAGGGGTTGTTCACCCGCGTCGTGCGGATCTTCGGGCGCAGCGAATCGCACACCGAAGAGGCCGTCCAGCCTTTCTACGCGCCCTGGGCCGCGGGCGCTCCGGCGATCGAAGTCACCATACTCGCCGCGCGCGGCGCGATCGATCTCCATCTCACCGCACGTGCGCGCGCCCTGGCCGAGGCTGCCGCCGTGCTCGAGCCGGCCGTGCGACAGGCGGTCGCCGCGCTCGGTGACGACGTGTATAGCGACTCCGGAAAGGCCATCGAGCAGGTGACAGGCGACCTGCTGCGCGAGCGCGGCTGGCACGTGGCCGCGGCAGAATCGTGCACCGGCGGGTTGCTGCTGTCCCGTCTCACGGAGATCCCCGGAAGCTCGGACTATGTCAGCAGCGGGATCGTCACCTACAGCAACGAGTCGAAAGTCGCCTTACTTGGCGTCGATCCGGCGCTCATCGCGGCGCACGGCGCCGTCAGCGAGCCGGTGGGGCAGGCCATGGCCGCCGGCATCCGGGCCCGCACCGGCGCCGAAGTGGGAATCGCCATCACGGGGATCGCGGGGCCGTCAGGGGGGACCGAGGCCAAGCCGGTGGGCACGGTGGTCATTGCCCTCGATACGCCAGTCGGCGCGGTGATTCGCACACGGCGGATGCTCGGGGGACGCGACCTCATTCGCGCGATGGCCGCGCACGGCGCGCTCGACATGCTGCGCCGGCTGCTGACCGGCCGTCAGGTACCGTAGGATCCCCTCTAGTGCCTGCCATGCCGGTTGTCGCGCTGTCGCTCGGCTACCTCGTCGGATCCATCCCATTCGCGCTGCTCGTCGGCCGCCTGGCCACCGGCATCGACATTCGCCGTGCCGGCAGCGGCAATGTCGGAGCAGCCAACGTTCTCCGGACCAGTGGAGTGGCCGTCGCCGTCTGCGTCCTGCTGCTCGACATGGCCAAAGGCGCCGCAAGTGTGTTGTGGGTGGCGCGACTGACCACGGGCGAATCGAGCCCCGCGCTGGCCGGCCTGGCCGCTGTTGTCGGCCACGTCTATCCCGTCTGGCTGCGCTTTCGCGGCGGCAAGGGCGTCGCCGCCGCGGCCGGCGTGTTCTCGGTCCTGACGCCACTTGCGATCGGGCCGGCGGCCGTCATCTTCGTGGTTACTGTCTGGACCACGCGCTACATCTCACTCGGTTCCATCCTCGCGACGCTGGCGCTCGGTCCGCTGGCGTGGGCAACGGGCGCCTCGCCGGTGGTGACGGCGACGGCCGCGGCCGTCGGCGCGCTGATCGTCTTCCGGCACCGGTCCAATATCGGCCGCTTGCGCGACGGGTCGGAGCGTCGGGTCGGCCAGCGGGTCACATCATGAGGCGAGTGACGATCCTCGGCGCCGGCAGCTTCGGCTCGGCGCTCGCTGCGCATCTCGCGCTCGCCGGCCATCACGTACGGCTGTGGGCTCGCGATGCCGCACTGGCGGCCGAAGTCGAGCGGCGGCGGGAAAATGCGGTGTACCTGCCTGGAATCGAACTGCCGCCGTCGGTCACCGCAACAAGCGATCTCGGCCGCGCGCTCGAGGGCGCCGAGCTCATCATCGTCGCGGTGCCGTCACACGGCCTCCGACATGTGATGGACGCGGCCCGCCCCTCTCTGCCGTCTGGCGCGACGATCGTCAGCACGACCAAGGGGCTCGAAGAGGGGACGTTGCTGCGCATGTCGCAACTGCTGGGAGACGCCGTCGGCGACGCATGCCCGGTGGCTGTCCTATCCGGCCCGAGCTTCGCGTCAGAAGTGGCCAAGGGCATGCCCACGGCGGTCGTGGTGGCGGCCGCTGACGCGCGAACCGTCGCGCTGGTGCAGGACGAGTTTCGCGGGCGCTTCCTTCGCGTGTATGGCAGCGATGACGTCGTCGGCGTCGAGATCGGCGGCGCATTGAAGAATGTGATCGCCATTGCGGCCGGAGTGGTGGAGGGCATGGGACTGGGGCCCAACGCCCAGGCCGCCCTTGTCACCCGCGGTCTGGCCGAGATCACGCGCCTGGCCTCGGCACTTGGCGGCAAGCGAGAGACGCTGGCTGGCCTTGCGGGCCTTGGCGACCTCGTCTTGACCTGTACTGGAGCACTCAGCCGCAATCGTCACGTCGGGATCGAGCTGGCCCAGGGCCGGCGGCTCGACGAGATTGTCGGGACGATGAAGATGGTCGCCGAAGGCGTGCGCACCACGCAGGCGGCGCTCGACCTGGGCCTTCGCCACGGCGTCGAGCTGCCCATCGCCGCGCAGATCGCGGACGTGCTGGCTGGCCGCAAGGACGCACGGACCGCGCTCAAGGATCTGATGCTGCGGCCGCAGCGGGCCGAGGTGGATGCCGGGTGATAGACTCGATCGGATGGGCTTTTTCGATCGTCTCAAGTCGGGACTGACACGCACCACAGAACAGATCGCCAGACGGTTCGACGTGCTGGTGGGGCAGGCGGACACGCCTGAACGGCGCAGCCGCCCGATCGACGTCGACACTTCCGATGCGCTGGAAGAACTCCTGATTTCGGCAGACGTCGGCGTGGCCGCGACCGGGCGGATCCTCACCGCCGTGGGCAACCGCGCGCGCCGCGGGGAGAGTCTGCGCGAACTGGTGCAGTCCGAGATCCGCGCGATCTTCGCCGACGCCGATCGCACGGTTCCGCAGGGGTCGCCGCACGTGGTGCTGGTCGTCGGCGTCAACGGCACGGGCAAGACGACGACCGTGGGCAAGCTGGCCAGCCTCGCCAAATCGCAAGGGCAGCAGCCACTCATCTGCGCTGCCGACACCTTTCGCGCGGCTGCCGTCGATCAACTGCAGATCTGGGCCGACCGTGCCGGCGTCGAGATGATTCGCACAAGAGAAGGCGCGGATCCGGCAGCTGTGGTTTTCGACGCGGTCGCGTCCGGCAGCGCGCGTTCTCGCAGCCCGGTGCTCGTCGATACCGCCGGCCGCCTGCATACTCGCGCCAACCTGATGCAGGAGTTGGACAAGATCCGGCGCGTCGCCGCGCGCGCCGTGCCCGGTGCGCCTCACGAGGTGCTGATCGTGCTCGACGCGACCGTAGGCCAGAACGGCCTCACCCAGGCGCGCGAGTTCACCGCCGTGGCCGGCGTCACCGGCGTCGTGCTCACCAAGCTCGATGGGACCGCCAAGGGCGGTGTGGCGGTGGCGATCGCGCACGATCTGAAGCTCCCCATCCGGTTCGTCGGCGTGGGCGAAGGCATCGACGATCTCATCCCGTTCTCGCCTGACGAGTACGTCACGGCGCTGTTCGAGGAGAAGTGGTAGACGCGCTGATGCGGCGCGCGCTGCAGTTGGCCGCGCGCGGCCGCGGGCGCACGAGTCCCAATCCGATGGTCGGCGCGACCATCGTCGCTGCCGACGGCACCATTGTCGGCGACGGCTGGCACCAGCAGGCCGGCACACCGCACGCCGAGATTCACGCGATCGCGGGCGCCGGAGGCCGGGCTCGCGGCGCAACTCTGTGGTGCACGCTCGAGCCGTGTTGCCACCATGGCCGGACGGCGCCCTGCACAGACGCGATCATCGCAGCCGGCATCTCACGAGTGGTGGCGGCGATCGAGGACCCGAACCCGCGGGTGGCAGGGCAGGGGCTGGCGAAATTGCGAGCCAGCGGGATCGATGTCACGTGCGATGTGGAAGGCGTGGCTTCGGCTCGCCTGAACGCCGGGTTCTTCATGTTGATGAGGAACTCGCGCCCGTGGGTGATCGCGAAAGCCGGCGTCAGCGCGGACGGACGGGTTGCCGCTGGCGCCGGTGTCCGCACGCTCATCACCTCGACCGCCTCGCTCCGACGCGCTCAGCGCTTGCGCGCGGAGGTCGACGCGATTGCCGTGGGCGTCGAGACGGTGCTCGTCGACGATCCGCTGCTGACCGTGCGGGAGGTCTTCAGGCCGCGGCCGCTGACCCGGGCAATCCTCGACAGGCGCCTTCGCACTCCATCGTCGGCACGGTTGCTGTCGACGCTCGACGCCGGCCCGGTCGTGGTGTTGACCACGGCAGAGGCCCTGGAAACACGCGCCGAGGAGGCCCAACGCCTCAGAAACGCCGGCGCCACGCTGGTGGCCACCGATGGCTCGGTGCCCTCGGCGTTGCGGGCACTGGGGGAGCAGCATGTCCAGTCGGTGCTGGTCGAGGGCGGCCCCCGGGTCCATGCCGCCTTTGCGGATGCGGGTATGATCGATGAAGTGCAGGTATTCGTGGCACAGGACGTGTTCCTGCCCGACGGGCTGCCGTTTGCGCCGATGTCGGGACTGTCGCTTGCCTCGCTCGACGACCTGCAAGTCGAGCCGATTGGCGACGACGTGCTGGTGAGGGGGTATGTTCACAGGCCTCATTGAGGCGGTGGGCGAGGTGCTCACATTCGAGCAGATGCCTGGCGGCGCGCGGCTCGTCCTGGCGACGGCGCTTGGCGCGGAGTTCAGCATCGGCGAGAGCGTCGCCGTCAACGGCGTGTGCCTGACGGTGGTGGACCACAACGACCACGCGGCGGCATTCGACCTCGGCCCCGAGACCGAGCACGTCACGACGCTTGGTACGCTGGCGCCCGGCGTGGCGGTGAACCTCGAGCGGGCCGTGCGTGCCGATGCCCGGCTGGGTGGTCACTTCGTGTTGGGGCACGTCGACGGCGTCGGAACGATCACCGAGGTGCGGCCCGAGGCGGACTTCACGTGGGTGACAGTCAGCTATCCGCTCGGGCTGGCAGCAGGCTTCGTGCTCAAGGGATCGGTGGCTGTCGACGGCATCAGCCTCACGGTCGCGCGATTGACCGACGACCAGTTCGACGTCCAGATCGTGCCTCACACTGCGACGCATACGACGATGCTCGGGTGGCGTCCCGGCACGGTGGTGAACCTCGAGTGCGACGTGATCGGAAAATACGTCGCGCGTGCGTCTCGCCTGGCCTGGGCGCCCCCGCTGGTGCAACAACAATGAAGAAACCTGCGCGCTCGCAGCGTCGGCCACGCTCGGCCAACCGCCTGCACCTGGCCTCCGGCCATCGCACGGCGTCGCCGTTTGCGCCGATCGAAGTGGCCATCGCCGCTATTCGCGACGGCAAGATGGTCGTCGTCGTCGACGACGAGGATCGCGAGAACGAAGGCGACCTGACCATCGCGGCCGAGCGGGTGACGCCGGCAACCATCAACTTCATGGTCACCCATGGCCGGGGCCAGGTGTGCCTGGCGATGACCCCGGAGCGGCTCGACGCGCTGGAGATTCCCCTGGAAGTGCCGGTGAATTCTTCGTTGCGGGAGACGGCTGCCTGCGTGTCGATCGACGCGCGCGGCAAGACGACCACCGGCATCTCAGCGGCCGATCGCGCCGCAACGGTGCTGACCGCGATCGCACCGGATACCCAACCCCAGGATCTGTTGCGCCCCGGCCACTTGTTTCCGCTCCGGGCCCGGCAAGGTGGCGTCCTCGTCCGCTCGGGGCACACCGAGGCGGCGGTCGACCTGGCGCGCCTGGCGGGACTCAACCCGTCCGGCGTGATCTGCGAGATCATGAGCAAGGACGGAACGATGGCGCGGGTGCCCGAACTGACAAAGTTCGCACGGCGCCACGGCCTGCTGCTGGTGACGATCGCGGATCTGATCAACTACCGGATGCGCACCGAGCGGCTGGTGAAGAAGGTGGCGGAGGCGCGCCTGCCGACCGATTTCGGCCACTTTCAGGTCGTCGCGTTCGAAAGTCCCCTCGACGGCGAAACGCACATCGCGCTGGTCCGCGGCGAACTGGGAGACGGGCTGGACGTGATGGTCCGTGTCCATTCGAAGTGCCTGACCGGTGACGTGTTCCACTCGGCGCGCTGCGACTGCGGCCCGCAACTGAATACGGCCATGCAGCGCATCGCCGCCGAAGGCCGCGGCGTCCTGCTGTACTTGAACCAGGAAGGGCGTGGGATCGGGCTGGCCAACAAGATCCGGGCTTACGAGCTGCAGGACCAGGGGCTGGACACCGTCGAAGCCAACGAGCGCCTGGGCTTCAAGGCCGATCAGCGGGACTACGGGATCGGCGCACAGATTCTGGGGGAGCTGGGCGTCAGGACCATGCGCCTCCTGACAAATAACCCTAGAAAATTCATTGGGTTACAGGGATACGGCCTGTCCGTCTCCGAGTCGGTGCCGCTTGAAGTCCTGCCCGCCACCGAGTTTTCGCGGAAGTATCTGAAGACCAAGAAGGACAAGCTTGGGCACAAGCTCTCGTCGGTCTAGGCGCCGGCCCGCGTGAACCCTCGCGCCAGAGAACCCCTGAACCTGTGATAGGATAAGGGTTTGCGCGGCCGAGGGTGGGGTGTGCCTGATGGCCATCCGCGCCAGGCCGCCGACGCCATGACATCGTGATGTTCGACGCGCTCAGTGGCCGCCTGCAGGACGTCTTCCGCTCCATTCGGAGCGAAGGGCGTCTCACGGAGGCTACCGTCGAGACGGCTCTTCGCGAGATACGGCTGGCGCTGCTCGAGGCCGACGTCAACTTCAAGGTCGTCAAGGCCTTCGTGGACCGTGTGCGGGACCGGGCGCTCGACCAGGAGGTGCTGCGCAGCCTGACGCCCGGCCAGCAGGTCATCCGCATCGTGCGCGACGAGATGCTGGCGCTGTTTGGCGACGCCGCCGGCGGCCTCCAGCAGACCGATCAGCGACCGCGCGTGATCATGGTGCTCGGCCTGCAAGGCTCGGGCAAGACGACGACCAGCGGCAAGCTCGGGAAGTGGCTCACCCGGCAGGGACGCCACGTCATGCTGGTGTCCACTGACGTGAGGCGGCCGGCGGCGATCCAGCAGTTGAACGTGCTGGGCAAGCAGGCGGGCCTGCGCGTGCACGACCCGGAGGGGGAGCTCGACCCGGTCGTTCGCGCCAAAGGCGCGCTGACCGAAGCGAAGAACCTCGGTTTCGACGCCGTGATCGTCGACACCGCAGGCCGGCTGCACATCGACGACGCGTTGATGAGCGAGCTGGAGGGGATCAAGGCGGCGACTTCGCCGGTCGACCTGCTCTATGTCGCCGATGCGATGACCGGGCAGGACGCGATCAAGAGCGCGGGCGAGTTCAACCGCCGGATCGGCGTGAGCGGGGTCGTGCTCACCAAGCTCGATGGCGACGCGCGTGGTGGTGCAGCGCTGTCGGTGGTGTCGGTCGTCGGCGTGCCGATCGCGTTTGTCGGGAGTGGCGAACGGCTCGAGGATCTCGAGCCGTTCCACCCGGATCGCGTGGTGTCGCGGCTTCTGGGGATGGGCGATGTGCTGTCGCTCATCGAGAAGGCCGAGGCGGCCATCGACGTCGCCGACGCGAAGAAGCTCGAACAGAAGCTTCGACAGAACGACTTCACGCTCGAGGACTTCCGCGAGCAGTTGCGGACGATTCGCAAGATGGGGCCGCTCGAGTCGATTCTCGGGATGCTGCCGGGGATGGGCAACCTGAAGCAGCTTGCCGATCAGAAGCCCGACGAGAAGCAGCTGAACCGCGTGGAGGCCATCATCGGATCGATGACGCCGGACGAGCGCCGGCGGCACGATCTGATCAACGGCAGCCGCCGGAAGCGGATCGCGCGAGGCAGTGGCACGACGGTGGAAGAGGTCAACCGGTTGCTGAAGCAGTTCGTGCAGATGAAGAAGATGCTCAAGCAACTCGGCGCCATGCAGGGCGCCGGTGGCCGGCGCGGCGGGATGCTCGGCATGTTGCGCGGGCGGCGGTAACGAGATTGACGATTGCAGATTGACGATTGCAGATTACGGAGTGAGTGAATGCTGGCAATTCGAATGAGACGCGTGGGCGCAAAGAAGAGCCCGTTCTTCCGTGTGGTGGTGGCCAATCATCGCGAGGCGCGCGACGGCGCGTTTGTCGAGATCCTCGGGCACTACTACCCGCGGACGAACCCCGAGAAGCTCGTACTCGACCGCGAGCGCGTGAACTACTGGCTGTCGAAGGGTGCGCGCCCGTCAGACACCGTGCGCACGTTGCTGGCGCGTCAGCCGGAGCCGGCTGCGCCTGTGGTTGCCGAGTAACGTGGCCAGCCCGGTCGCAGCAATCGTGGAAGTCGCCGCGCGTGCGCTGGTCGACATGCCCGACAAGGTCACGGTGACCGAGGCGCAGCATCGCGGCACGACGGTCGTCGAGCTGACCGTCGCGCAGAGCGACACCGGCAAAGTGATCGGTCGGCAGGGTCGGATCGCCGAGGCGCTGCGCACGCTGGTGGCCGCAACCGCGAACCACCACGGCATTCGGGCGACGCTCGAGATCCGCGATCCCGAGTAGCGCGCCGTGGCCGAGGCCTGGGACGACCTGGTGCTGGTCGGCCGTATCAGCCGCACGCACGGCCACCGGGGAGCGGTCGTCGTGCATCCGGACACCGATTTTCCCGAGGCGCGGTTCGTCCCGGGAGCCAGGGTCTGGATCGTGCGCGCGGGCAAGCCGGCGGAGGTGACCATCGTCGACGCATGGTTCCACAACGGGCGCCCGGTTCTCACGCTTGAAGGCGTCGCCTCGATGAACGACGCCGAGTTATTGCGGGGCGCCGAGTTACGGGTGCCGGAAGGCGCGTTGCAACCGTTGCCCGAGGGCGCGTTCTACCACTTCCAGCTCGTTGGGTGTGAGGTGGCGACCATCGGCGGGGACGCGGTCGGCACGGTTCGCGCGGTCGAGGGCGAGGCTGGCAACCATCGACTTTCGATTGCCTCGGAGAGCGGGGAGGTTCTGGTGCCCCTGGTCACCTCGATCTGCGTGGCGATCGATGTTGCCGCCAGGCGGATCGTGATCGACCCGCCGGCGGGGCTGCTGGATGTGAATCGGCGCTCGACCTAGGCAGCGTTGGTCATGAAGTTCGACATCGTCACGATCTTCCCGCGGATGTTCGACCAGCCGTTGGCCGAAGGGGTCGTGGCGCGGGGAGTCGAGGCCGGCGTCATCGACCTGAAGGTGCACGACCTCCGGGACTTCACGACGGACCGGCACCGGGTCGTCGACGATGTGCCGTATGGCGGCGGGCCGGGCATGGTGATGAAGCCCGAGCCGTTTTTTCGCGCGGCGGAGCACATCCGCGCGACACGCGGCAAGGCGCGGGCGGTGCTGCTCACTTCGCCGCAGGGCCGTCAGCTGACGCAGGCCGACGCGTCGCGGCTGGCAGGACTCGAGCACGTCGTGATTCTCTGCGGGCGGTACGAGGGCATCGACGACCGGGTACGGCAGCAGTTGGCGACCGAGGAAGTCTCCATCGGCGACTACGTGCTGAGCGGCGGCGAGCTGGCCGCGCTGGTCATCGTCGATGTGGTGAGCCGGCTGGTGCCGGGTGTGGTGGGCGACGAGCGGTCGGTCGAGGCCGATTCGTTTTCGCGCGGGTTGCTTGACTACCCGCACTACACGCGGCCCGCGGAGTTTCAGGGATTGACGGTGCCCGAGGTGCTGCTGTCGGGCCACCATCTGGAGATCGCGCGCTGGCGCGCGCGGGAGGCGGTACGGCGTACGATGGCCTTGCGGCCCGAGTTGCTCGCGGATGCGGCACTCGACGAGTTGGAACGCGCCGCCCACGAGCAGGCAGTGCGAGAGAGAGAAGGAGTCGATCATGAACGCGATTGAGTCGGTCGAGCGGGCACAGCTGGCCCAACGGCCCCGGATGAAGTCAGGCGACACCGTGCGCGTGCACGTCAAAGTGCGCGAGGGCGACAAGGAACGCGTGCAGGTGTTCGAGGGGATCGTCATCGGCCAGCACCGCGGCGGCCTTCGTGCGTCGTTCACGGTGCGCAAGGTGTCGTTCGGCCAGGGCGTCGAGCGCATCTTCCCGCTGCATTCGCCGGTCATCCAGAAAGTGGAGATCGTGCGGTCGGCTCGCGTACGCCGCGCCAAGCTGTACTTCCTGCGCGACCTGAAGGGCAAGGCGGCGCGCATGAAGGAAACCAAGCGCGCCGTCACGGCCTGATCGTCGTCACGCAGCAGCCCACGGGGTCATGGCCCGATCCTCAGCGCGACGGACGGTCGAAAACGCCCTGCGGCGTCTGGGTTTCGACCGCGTCGCCGGTGTGGACGAGGTGGGGCGCGGATGCCTGGCCGGGCCCGTCGTGGCTGCCGCCGTCGTGCTCGACCCCGCGGCACACGTCCCGGGGCTGGCCGACTCGAAGGTGGTCCCGCCAGAGGAGCGCGACCTGCTGGCCGCTCTCATCGTCGCACGGGCCACGGCGTGGGCCGTGGCCATCGTCGAGGCCGACGAGATCGATAGACTCAACATCCACCGCGCGTCGCTGCAGGCGATGCGACAGGCCGTCGGCCGACTGGCGCCCCTCCCGGATGCCGTCCTGGTGGACGGCTTCCGCATCCCCGACCTCGCGATCCCCCAGCGCGGGATTGTCAAAGGCGACCGCCGGTGCGCTGCCATTGCGGCTGCGTCCATCGTGGCCAAAGTGGCGCGCGACCGCCTAATGCAGGCTCTTGATGCGCAGGACCCGCGCTATGGGTTCGCCAGGCACAAGGGCTATGCCACGGCTGAACATCTGGACGCCGTCGCCCGATACGGGTATTCGGCGGTCCATCGGCGCTCGTTCCGGCCGCCAACCCTGTTTGACTGAGGGTGTTGGTCCGCTACGGGGGCCAGGCCCCGCGATGCCAGGTCCTGTCGAGAATGTTAACGGTCGCCGTATCGACTAACATTCTTGACAGGTACCTGGCACCGTTTTACAGAGAGGAACGGTCATGCCCGACCGGCCAGAATCATCCGACCTCGACGCTGTGTTCCGTGACTTTCGAGACGAGGTGTCCCGGGACAGCGACGCCAGCGAGAGCGAACAGCAGTTCAAGCTCGGGTTGACCTACCGTGACATGGGCATGATCGACGATGCGATCCGCGAACTCGGATGGGCGGCGCGCGCCCCCCGCCGTCGATTCGAGGCGGCCAGCCTGGTCGCGCGATTGCTCCGGGATCGAGGCAACGTCGCCGCGGCGGTGGAGTGGTTCGAGCGAGCGGCCGAGGCGCCGGCGCCGACGCCGGATGCAGGACGCGAGTTGCTGTTCGAACTCGGTCAGACACTCGAGGCCGCCGATGAAACCGCGCGTGCGCTGGCGGTCTACCTGGAATTGCGCTCGGATGCCGGGGAGTTCCGGGATGTGAGCAGTCGAATCCAGAGGCTGACCCGGGCGCAGGCGGGGGGCTGAACGGGGTGCGGCGTCTGCTTTACGCGGCTTACTTCCTGGAGGTAGGCCTTCTGCTCGTGATCCTGCCGTGGACCGTGTTCTGGGACCGCAACTACGTGTTCGACCTTGTCCCCCTCATCCAGCCCTGGATCGTGAGCAGCTACGCGCGCGGAGCGGTCTCGGGCCTTGGCCTGCTGAACATCGCTTTGGGCCTGGCCGAGGTGAGCGCCGTGGTGAGCCACTGGTTCGAGCGGCCCCGAACCGCCCGCGGCACGTGAGCCTGACTCTGCCGGTTCTGTGTCTGGTGACCGACCGCCGCCGCCTCGGCGCTCGACTCGGTTCCCTCCCCGACAGCGCCGCAACGATCGACGCGCTGCTGACCCAGGCCTCGGCGGCCTCTGAGGCTGGCGTGACGCTGATTCAGGTGCGCGAGCCCGACCTGCGAGCCAGGGCCCTGGTTGCGCTGATCCGCGCCATTCGCGCTCGGGTGGCCTCGCACACCCGGGTCGTGGTCAACGACCGTCTGGATGTCGCGCTGGCCAGTCAGGCTGACGGGGTCCATCTCAAGAGCACGTCGGTGCCGGTCAGAAGCGCCCTCCGACTGGTGCCACCGGCCTGGCTCGTGGGGCGCTCGGTGCACTCGGTGACCGAGATAGAAACGGGCGTCGGTGCCGGCGCCACCTATTTGGTCTTCGGCAGCGTGTTTCCCACGCGGTCAAAACCGGCGGACTGGACGACGACGGGGCTTGCCGGGCTGGCGGCCGCCGTCGCCGCCGCAGCGCCGATTCCTGTGCTTGGAATTGGCGGCATCGGGCCGGAGCAGGCGGCTGCCGTGGCGCGCACCGGCGCAGCCGGGCTGGCCGCCATCGACGCCTTCCTTCCGTCGGACCCGTCCAGGATCGGAGATACTGTGCATGAGGGCGTCCGACGCGTGCGAATGGCGTTTGACTCGACCCTCCCCTTTCCCAACATGAGCGGCAATGACTGAGCGGTCAGAGACAGGCAGCGTCGGCGCACGGTTGAAGCTTGCGCGGGAGAGCAAGGGCGTGACGCTCCGCCAGATCGCGAACACGACACGCATCGCCGTGTCGGCGCTCGACGCCATCGAACGCGACGACGTGAAGAAGCTGCCGGGCGGCATCTTCGCGCGCTCGTTCGTCCGCGCGTATGCCAGCGAGTTGAAGCTGGACGTCGAGCAGACCGTGAGCGAATTCTTCGCGCAGTTTCCGGAGGTCGTCGATGGACCGGCCGCGCTCAGCGTCGACCAATCTGATGACGACTTGACGTTTCGCGTGCCGGCCGGCATCTTGCGCGGGGCTGCGCTGGCGATCCCGGCGCTCGCGCTTGTCGGGTGGATGGCGTTTGGCGGCCGGAACGCGACACCAACTCCCGAGCCCGCCCCCACTGCCGAACGCGTCGCGACCCCGCACGCAGATGTTCCACTATCCGCGCCAGCGCGACCGGCGTCCGACGTCGTGCCTGCCGGCGGAGCGATCCCCGAGGCGTCGCCGGCCGCCGCGGCATCGGCTCTCACGCTGCACCTCACCGCGCGAGCCGAGTGCTGG
This sequence comes from Vicinamibacteria bacterium, assembly GCA_963806705.1. Taxonomy (GTDB): domain Bacteria; phylum Acidobacteriota; class Vicinamibacteria; order Vicinamibacterales; family JAENWD01; genus JAENWD01. The sequence goes on along the minus strand of CAWDZE010000015.1, from coordinate 164,206 downwards.
GTCTCGATCGTCGCGGACGGGCGTGAGGTCGTCTCGCGTCTGATGGGCGTCGGCGAAGAAGAAGCTGTGCGCGCGGTCAGCGAACTGCGAATCAAGGTGGGGGATGCCAGCGCCGTCCGCCTGCGGCTCAATGGCTCGCCGGTCCGTTCGCTGGGCCGGGCTGGACAGGTCGTGACGCTCCGCATCGATTCGTCCAACGCCGCCAGCCTGCTCGAGACGCACTGAGCGCGTCGACGTCACGCGCCTCCCATGGATCCCGGTCTTCGAACCCCGTTGGTGGATTTCTTCCGTCGCGGCGAAGTCGCGCGTGACGTGCGGCTGCTGGCCGCGCAAGGGGCATTTGCGCCCCGTGCGCTCGATCAGCTCGCGTTGTTGCTCATCCTCAAAGACGACGGCGATCCGGAGGTCGCCGGCGCCGCTGCGCAGACGATCGAACGGCTGCCGCGGGCGGCCCTGGAGGCGTTCATCGGCCGCTCGGACGTGCCGGGCGAAATGCGGCAGTTCTTCACGGGGCTTGGCTTCACGCCGGGCGGGGTGGTCGAGGACTCCGAGGCTCCCCTGATCGACACTGCTGCATCCGAGCCGCTGCCCGAAGCGCCGCCTGAAGGCGCGCCGCCAGCCGACGCCCCCGCTGAGGACGCTCCCCAGGCAGCCGACGTCAAGGCGCTGTCGTCGCTCAGCATCATCGAGCGCATGAAGCTGGCCACACGCGGCACACGGGAACAACGCTCGGTGCTGGTGCGCGATCCCAACAGGCTGGTGGCGGCGGCCGTGCTGAGCAGCCCCAAGCTGACCGACACCGAAGTCGAGCAGTTCGCCAAGATGGCCAATGTCGCCGAGGACGTCCTGCGTGTCATCGGGACCAACCGCTCCTGGACCAAGAACTATGGCGTGGTGGCCGGACTGGTACGCAATCCCAAGACGCCGCTGGCCATTTCAATGACGTTGCTGCAGCGCGTCAACGACAAGGATGTCAGGCTGCTCGCCCTGGACCGCAACGTGCCCGAACCTCTCCGCATCGCGGCGCGAAAGCGCGCGGCAGCGAACCGGCTCTCGTAGACGCCTACGCTCGGGGCTTTGGCCGCCCGGGCCTGGCTTTCGGCGCTCGCGGGTTCGTCTTCTTCCTGGGTTTCCACTCCCGCTTCAGATCCGACAGGCCGTGCATGAAGCCGGCGACGCGTTGCCGCGCGTCGTCGGTGGGCATGTGGGTCAGCAGCTCGAGCGCGCGCGCCATGTCGCGTTCGATCGTCTGCTTGGTCGTCGAGAAATAGATCCGCTTGATCTCGTCGAACGGGTCGAGCATGGGCAGCAGCTTGCTCATCGGCTGGCTTTGGGCGGGTTTGAAGCCCGCTTCTCCCGGTGTTGGCGGTGGCGGCGGAGCAGTGGCGTCAGCGCCTCCAGCGGACGCGTATTCAGGACGTCGCCGGGCGAAAGCCACGCGCGACGTGCGACGCCGATACCCCATTCGAGCGTGTCGAATTCGCCCGTCGTGTGCGCATCGCTCGAGATAATCAGCGGGATCCCGCGATCGCGCGCGGCCCGGGCCACCGTGTCACCGACGTCCAGACGATCGATCTGGCAGTTGATTTCCAGCGCGACACCGGAAGCGGCTGCCGCCGTGAGGACGGCGTCCACATCGAAGCGCAGCGGCTCGCGCCGCAGGAGCAGCCGGCCGGTGGGGTGCCCGATGACATCAACCCACGGGGACGCAATGGCGGCCAGCAGGCGGTCGGTCATCGCCGCTGGTTCGAGCCCGAATCCGGAGTGCACCGATGCGACGACGAAGTCGAGCTGTGCGAGGCAGTCTTCGGCCAGATCGAGCGTGCCATCGCTCCTGATGTCGCACTCGATGCCCGCCAGCAGGCGGATGCCGTCCAGACGGGCGCTGAGGGCGCGGATGCGAGCCGCCTGCTCCAGCGCCCGGCGTTCGTCGAGGCCGTTGGCCATTGCCAGCGCCTGGCTATGGTCGGTCACCGCCAGGTACTCGAGTCCGGCCGCGCGTGCCGCACGCGCCATGGTCTCGAGGTCTTCCTTGCCGTCTGTGGCATTGGTGTGGCTGTGCAGGTCGCCGCGCAGGTCCTGGCGCGTAATGAGCGTCGGCAACGCATGCCGCTCGGCGGCTTCGACCTCGCCGCGGTTCTCGCGGAGTTCCGGTGGGACCCACGCCAGACCGAGCGCGGCGTAGACGTCCTCTTCAGTGGCTCCGGCCACCACCACGCCATCGGACAGGCGGGTCACGCCGTACTCGTTCAGGCGCAGGCCCAGCGCAATCGCCCGATCGCGCAGAGCGATGTTGTGCGCTTTCGAGCCCGTGAAATACTGAAGCGCGGCGCCCTTTTGCCCTGGCGTGACGAGCCGGAGATCCGCCTGGAGGCCCAAGTCGAGCAGCACGCTCGACTTGGTGTCGCCAAGGCCGAGTACGCGTGTCACCTGTGGCAGCGCCGTGAATGTCTGCATGACCGCCGCGCTCGCGCCGACGGCGAGAATGTCGAGATCGCCACATGTCTCCGCCCGACGGCGAAGGCTTCCGACCGGGACGAAGTCGGCGGCCGGCTCCGCGGCGCGCAACGCCTCGACCACACGGCCGGCGACACGGGCGACATCGGCGGACAGGTGGCGCCCGGCGTAGCGGCGACGCTCCTCGATGGCGCGCAGGATGAGCACTTCCTTCTTGACCCCCATGCCCTTGAGCGCGCGAACGCGGCCGTCGCCGGCCGCCTGTTCCAGTGTGTCGAGGGACGTGACGCCCAGCTCGTCATACAGACGCTTCACCGTCTTGGGGCCAACCCCCTGCAGCCGGAGCAGGTCGAGGATCGTCGCGGGAAAGTCGGCGAGCAGCTCGGTTCGAAACGGCGTGTCGCCGGTCTCGACGATTTCGCGGATGCGCGCGGCCAGGTCGCGTCCGATCCCCGGCAACGCGCGCAGGCCCGCCTCGTCGAAGGCAGCCACCGACGTCGGTTCGGCGGTCACCGTTTCGCCGGCATTGCGGTACGCGCGAATCTTGAACGGGTTGTCGCCTCGAATCTCGAGCAGGTCTCCGATCTCGAAGAGCAGGCGGGCGATAGCGGCGTTGTCCACGGCGTTGCTGGCATTATAATGGCGGCACCGACGGTCCCCTCCACGTCCGCCCTTCATGTCGCCCGTGCATCTTCGCCACCAGATCGGACAGCTGCTCATGGCCGGGTTTGCCGGCACGAGCCTCACGGTGGAGCTCCGCGCGCTGGCGCGCGAGTTCTCGCTCGGCGGCGTGGTGTACTTCGCGCGCAATGTCGAGGAGCCCGCGCAGATCGCCGAGGTGTCGCGCGAGATCGCGACGCTGAGGCGCGATCTGCCGCCGTGGGTCAGCGTGGATCAAGAGGGCGGCCGCGTCGCGCGGTTCAAGCGCGGGTTCACGCTGTGGCCGCCCATGGCGACACTTGGCCGCAGCGGCGACGTCGAGCTGGCGCGGCGGTTCGCGCGCGCCCTGGCCGTCGAACTGCGTGCGGTCGGCATCACGCTTGATTTCGCGCCGGTGCTCGACATCTTCACCAACCCGAAAAACACGGTGATCGGCGACCGGGCGCTGGCCGAGCGCGCCGACGAGGTCGCGACGCTCGGCGTGGCCCTGATCGAGGAGCTGCAACGCGGCGGAATCGCCGCATGTGGGAAGCACTTCCCGGGCCACGGCGACACGCTTGCCGATTCGCATCACGACCTTCCGCTGATCGAGCACGAGCCCGAACGGCTCCGCGCCGTCGAGTTCGTGCCGTTTCGCGCCGCGATCGCCGCCGATGTCGCCTCGCTGATGAGTTGTCACGTGCTTGTGCCGGCTTTCGACGAAGCGAGGCCAGGCACGCTGTCGCGCGAAATCGTGCAAGGGTTGCTTCGCGACGAGCTTGGCTTCGACGGCCTGATCTTCACCGACGACATGGAGATGAAGGCCATCGCGGCCCGGATGCCGGTGCCCGATGCCTGTGTCGCGGCCATCGCGGCCGGGTGCGACGCCGTGCTGGTGTGCAGCGGCAATCATGACCTGCAGGCCGCGACCATCGAGGCGCTGATTCGAGCGGTCGAACACAACGAACTCCCGTACGCGCGCGTCGAGCAGGCACTGGCTCATCAGCGTCGGGCCAAAGAGCGGTTCCTCACGTCGCTGCCGTCGCCGGCAGGAACGCTCGCCGACTTGCTCGCGACTGACGCACACCGGGAAATCGCCGACCAGATGGCGCGCTTCGCATGAAGGAGGCGTTGCTTCGTCCACCGGCGTTGCGCCAGGGCGACGTGGTGGCGATTGTGGCGCCGGCCAGCCCGTTTGAGGCGGAGGAGTTCGACGCCGGCGTCGCCGAGTTGGCCGCGCTGGGCTTCAACCCGCAGTGGCATCACGATTTGTTTGCCCGGCGCCGATATGTTGCTGGCGACCCCGCCACGCGCGCGGCCGATTTCCTCCGGGCCTGGAAGGACCCGGGAGTGGCTGGCCTCTTCGGAGTGCGCGGCGGGTACGGCAGCGCGCAGATGGTCACGTCCCTCGACCCAGGGACGATTCGCGCGACGCCGAAGCCGTTCGTCGGCTACAGTGACCTCACCACGCTGCTGACGTGGCTGGTCGGCCATTGCGGGGTGGTCGCCTTTCACGGCCCGACCGTCGCGGGGCGTCTGGGCCGCGGGAGTTCGGCCTACGACCGCGCGTCGCTGCTCTCGGCGCTGACGATCCCGGCGCCGATGGGCGAGTTGGTGCTCGACGGCGCCGAGACGCTGGTGGCCGGGGAGGCCTCCGGTCGTCTGCTGGGCGGGACCCTGACCCAGCTGGCCGCCAGCGCAGGCACTGACTACGGCCTGGCGCCGTGGGACGACACAATCCTGCTGCTCGAAGACGTGGGCGAGCGTCCGTATCGCCTCGACCGCCTCGTGCAGCAGATTCGCGACGCCGGCATGCTGCGGAAGGTTCGCGGCGTGTTGCTGGGCACGTTTCCGAGGTGCGACGAGCCCGGCGGTGCGCTGACCGCCCGCGAGGTCCTGGCGGATCTGTTCGGCGGATTTGCTGGTCCGGTGGTTTTCGGCGCGCCGACCGGACACGTCGACGGCGCAGCACTGACGTTGCCGCTGGGTGTGCAGACGAGGCTGGTGGCCGATGGCGCACCCAGACTCGTGGTGGAAGAGTCCGCCGTTGTCTGAGGCTCCTGAAGGCTGGAGCCTGTAGCGTGTAGCCCGTTAGCCTATGAAAGTTCATCTCATCGGCGTGTGCGGCACGGCCATGGCCACTCTGGCGGCGCTGCTCAAGCAGCGAGGGTTCGATGTCCAGGGCTCGGACCAGGGCGTTTATCCGCCCATGAGCGAGTTCCTGTCCTCCGAGGGCATCCGTGCGTTTGACGGATACGACGCGGCCCATATCACGGGCGACCTCTCCCTGGTCGTCGTCGGCAACGCCATCTCGCGAGGCAATCCGGAACTCGAAGCCGTCCTGTCACGCAAGATCCGGTATTGCTCGCTTCCGGAGGCCATCCGCGAGCACTTCCTGTGGGGCGCCCGTTCGGTGGTCATCGCCGGCACCCACGGCAAGACCACGACGACCTCGCTCGTGGGCTGGGTGCTGACGTCGGCCGGCACGGATCCGACGGTCCTGGTCGGCGGCATCGCGCGCAACTTCGGCGACGACGGCTCGAGTTACCGCGTGGGGGCCGGCCGAGAGTTCGTCATCGAGGGCGACGAGTACGACAGCGCCTTCTTCGACAAGACCGCGAAGTTCCTGAAGTACCTTCCGGACGTCGCTGTCATCAACAACGTGGAGTTCGACCACGCTGACATCTATCCCAATCTCGACGCGGTGCTGCAGGCCTTTCAGCGCCTGGTGCTGCTGGTGCCGCGCACCGGTCTGCTTCTGCTGGGCCACGACAGCGAGCACGCGCTCGCGCTCAAGGCGCGCGCCGTGTCGCCTGTCGAGACGTTCGGCCTCAGCGAGGATGCCGACTGGGTCGGCTACGACCTGACGGCCGCCGACGGCGCGCAGCACTTCTCGGTGCGACATGGCCGCGAGTATTTTGGCGCGTTCGACCTGCCGCTGATGGGTGAGCACAACGTGCGTAACGCGCTGGCGGCCATCGCCGTGGGCGCGTCCGTGGGGCTCGACCAAACGACGATCGCGCGGGGCCTGCGCACGTTTCGAGGGGTCAAACGGCGACTCGAAGTGGTGGGCGAGGTCGGCGGCGTCACCGTCTACGACGACTTCGCGCACCATCCGACCGCCGTGGCCGAGACCTTGCGCGCGGTGCGCCTGGCGTATCCAGGACGGCGCGTCTGGGCGGTTTTTGAACCACGGTCCGCGTCGTCCTGCCGGAAGATCTTCCAACGCGACTTCGCGCGCGCCTTCAGCGGCGGCGCGGCCGACGAGACGCTCATCGCGACCGTCTTCAGGTCGACCTTGCCCGACGGCGAGCGGCTGTCGGTCGAGGAGTTGGTGGACGAAATCTGCAGCGCAGGCCGCAAGGCCCGTCACGTGGGCGGCGCCGATCACATCATCGACACCATCATCGCGGAGCGTCGCCCTGGCGACGTCGTCGTGATCATGTCCAATGGCGGGTTCGACAACATTCACCGTCGGCTTCTCGCGCGGCTGCGCGAGAGCGGCCAACCGCAGACGGAGGGGGCAGCATGACCCGTACGGCCATACCGCACGTCGTTTGGGGAACAGTGATGCTCGCGGCGAGTGCGGCGCCGCTGGCGGCACAGTCGCAGGACCCCGTACGCACGGCCATGGCGCCGAAAGCGTGCCGCGGGAGAAGATCGTCAAGTACGCGGCGCCGGCGTTGTCAAGCGAGGTGACGCGGCGCATTCAGAGCATGCTGGACGTGCGAGCCGCGGTCCCGGGGATTATCGACTCGGCCGGCAGACGCCAATTCTTTACATGGAGCGTCACAGGTACGCCAAACGTTTGGCGTCTGGACGGGCCCCGAAGCTTTCCAGTCCAAATGACGGGCGGGGAGGACCCCACCAGGCTTGCGGGTGTGACACCCGACGGCCGCACGATATTCGTGACCCGCGACGTCGGCGGTCAGGAAGCGCCTGGGTTGTACATGCAGTCAGCCGATGGCGGAGCGCTTACGGTCATCCACCACAAGAAAGGGACGCGGGCCGTTTATGCGTTCACGACCGACGATTCCAAGGAGGTGTACTTCAGCGCCAACGACATCAAACCCGACAGCTACGCGGTGTATCGGTACGATCTCGCGAACCCGGCAGCGCACGCTGGTCTTCGACGAGCCCGGGTTTGGAGTGTCACCGATCATCGCAGTGACGCGGCCGGCTTGAAACTGCTGCTCAGCAAGTCGACCGGCGCACTCTCGCGTGAGTACGCCGAGTACGACCTCGCAACCAGGACGCTGACACCGTTGCTCGGCCAGAACGAGAAGGTTGAATACCAGGTGGCATACGCGCCCGACCCAGGTGTGCTGCTGGTCCTCACGAACAAACTGGGGGAGTTCAGGCGCCTGTATCGTTGGAGGCCGGGCGGGGAGTTCAGCGCCATCACTCCGGAATTGCGAATGGACGTCTCCGCTTTTGTCTCAGGATGACGCTCGGACGCGGCTCTACTTGAGCCTCAACGACGAGGGATATCAGCGGCTGCGCGTGATTGACGCTCGGACGCTCGCGGAATTGAAAATCCCGCTTCAAGGTGGGGCGGCTGCTGTGACTGTTGCCTCCGTGAGCCGTGACGGCCGCTTCGCGGTTGTCGGGATCGATTCGGGAAAGGCCCCCCGCGGCAGCTTCGTCATGGATTGGCAGTCTGGCACACTCACGGAGTGGGCGCTGGCGACAGCGCCCGAAGTAGACGCCGCGAAGTTCGCTGAAGCCCGGCTCGAGAGTTACCAAGCCCGCGATGGCACGGCCATTCCGATGTTCGTGCGATATCCGGCCCATTGCGTGCCCGACGCGGCCTCGGTAACGCCTCCGTGTCCGATCGTCGTCGAGTTCCACGGTGGGCCCGAGCTCCAGGCAATGCCGATGTTCAGGAGCTTCGCGCAGATCTTCGTGGAAGCCGGTTTCATTTACGCAGAGCCGAACGTGCGCGGCAGTGACGGGTATGGCAGGGCATGGCTGGATGCTGATAACGGGCCAAAGCGGCTCACCGTAATTTCGGACATCGACGACGCGGGCAAGGCGCTGCGCGCGCGGTTCACGCGCAACGGCAAGGCACCGAAGATCGCCATAGCCGGAGGAAGTTACGGTGGTTACTCGGCGCTCATGGGCATGACCATGTTTGCTGGCACGTACGACGCTGGCGTGTCCATCGTCGGCATCTCGAACCTTGCGACGTTCCTTCGGAATACGTCCCCCGATCGCAGGGCGCTACGTGCGAGCGAGTACGGAGATCTGGAGAAGGACGGCGACGCACTCAGGCTGCTGTCTCCGACGACCTACCTCGATCGAGTGAAGGCGCCACTGCTGATCATCCAGGGGCTCGACGATCCCCGAGTGCCTGCCGGAGAGGCGCTTCAGATCCAGGAAGCGCTGGAAGCCCGCGGTGTGGCCTCCCAATTGATTCTGCTCGAGGGCGAGGGGCATGGCGCGGCTCGTCGCGGCGGTCAGGTCCTGATGGCCGGCCACATGCTACGCTTCCTCGAGGAGCACCTGTCGCCCAAGGCCGGGGCGCCTACCAACTGACTGTGGACCGCCAGTGACGGGTCCGAGGCTGAGCAGGCTCGGCGATTACGCGTGGCTCGTTTCGTTCGAGCCGCGTGTGGACGCCGACACGTCGGCGCGTGTCCTGGCCACCGCGGCGTGGATTGCCGGCCAGCAGTGGGCTGGCGTGCGCGATGTCGTCCCGGCCCTGACTTCCGTAGCGGTGCACCTGTCGCCGGAGTGCGCCGAAGCAGGTGAGATCCAGCGCCTGATTGCCGAACAACTCGCACTGCCCACGGTGGCCACGCACACCGACAGCCCGGTCATCGAAATCGAAGTGTCTTACGGTGGATCCGAAGGGCCCGATCTCGCCGCTGTTGCCGAGGCGGTGCAGCTCGAGCCGGCCGAGGTGGTGCGACGCCACTCGGCCGTGATCTATCGTGTGTTCATGCTCGGGTTTCTTCCGGGCTTTCCGTATCTCGGACCCGTTGACCCATCCATTCAGGTACCGCGTCTTGCCGTTCCGCGCACTCTCGTGCCGGCTGGCTCTGTCGGATTGGCTGGCCCCCAAACTGGCATCTACCCGCGAGAGAGTCCCGGCGGCTGGCAGATCATCGGCCGGACATCAGAAGTCCTCTTCGATGTGTCACGGACTCGGCCGGCCCGTCTCATGCCTGGCGATCGCGTCCGCTTCGTTCCCGCTGCGTCGTCAGACGAGGTGTCGTGAGCACGCTGGTGGTCGAGCGTCCGGGCCTGCTGACGACCGTCCAGGACCAGGGCCGGTGGGGCTCACAACATCTCGGTGTGCCGGTGTCGGGATGGATGGATGACTGGTCGGCACGCCTGGCCAACCGTCTCGTCGGAAACGTTGACGGCGACGCGCTGCTCGAGGTGACGTGGCTGGGGCCGACGCTGCGCGCCGAGGGCCCGATGTCGATAGCCATTACCGGCGCCGCCTTCGACGTGACGGTGGGCGGGTACCGCACCCGCACGCCGCTGTCGTGCCCGGTGGGCGACGGGGCCACGATTGAGTTTGGCGAGCGTCAGCGCGGCACGCGCGCCTATCTTGCGGTGAGCGGCGGCGTCGCCGTCGCACCCGTCCTGGGGAGCCGGTCCACCGACATTCGCTCCGGACTCGGCGGTTTCGACGGCCGTCGCCTGCAGAAGGGAGACCGCATACCCGTCGGGGCTTCGCCACACGTCGTCGACGGTCTCAGGAACTTCGCGCATCCGTCATGGCTTGGCGAAGAGCCGGTGCTGAGAGTGCTCGGCGCGTCCGGCGACTCGCCAGCGAGCAGCGAGCTCTTACAGCGCCTGTGCGACGCACACTATCGAATCGCCTCCGCATCGGATCGGACGGGCTACCGGCTGATGGCCGACCGCCCACTCCCCGAGACCGAGGCCACGATGCTGTCGCAGCCGGTGGTGACCGGAGCGATCCAGCTGCCGCCTGGCGGCTCTCCCTTGCTGCTCATGGCTGACCGGCAGACGACGGGCGGGTACGCGATCGTCGCCGTCGTGACGGCCGCCGACCTCCCGCTTGCAGGCCAGCTCGGTCCCGGTGATTCGTGCCGATTCGTGCCATGTGAGTGGGAGCCGGCCCGGGTCGCGGCCGCCGAACGCGCGCGCGCACTCGACGAGTTCGCTCAGAGGATTGGATGAGGTCCAGTGGGAGCCTGACGCGCTTGCGGGCGGCGCTCGAGCGCGAGCTCGGTGCGGAGCGCGTTGCGGCCAACCAGCTGCTCGCGCCGATGACGACCTTCAAGGTTGGCGGCCCGGCCGATCTGTTTGTCGAACCTCGCTCCGCGGAAGAAATCCTCATGGCGCTTCGTCACGCCCACGCACACGACGTGCCCGTGACGATGCTGGGCGGCGGCTCGAATGTGCTGGTGGCAGATGCCGGTATCCGGGGGCTGGTGCTTCGTCCGCGCGGTGGGCACATAGAGCGCGAAGATGAAACACGCGTCCGCGCCGATGCCGCGGTGACCATCAACGGGCTTGTGCGCTGGCTGATCAGCCACGGCCTGGCCGGTCTCGAAGCGTGGGCCGGGACGCCGGGCACCGTCGGCGGCGGCATCTACGGCAACGCACACTGGGCCGGACGCCTGCTCTCTGACGTGATCGTCGGCGTGCGCCTGGCAACCGTTGATGGCATCGTGAGCGACGTGACCGTTGGCGCGATGGAGTTTGGCTACGATCGGAGCCGCCTGCAACGAACTGGCGAGGTCCTGTTGTCGGCGCTGTTCGGGGTGTCGCCGGGGGAACCGGACGCGTTACGTGAGACGGCACGCGCGTCGCTGGCTTTCCGGAAGGCAACGCAGCCGCTGGCCTCGCCCAGTGCCGGCTGCATCTTTCAAAACCCGGCCGTCGATGTTGACTTGCCGCCCGGCGTGCCCCCATCGGCCGGGGCGCTGATTGACAGGGCGGGTCTCAAGGGCGCCGCCATCGGCGGCGCGCTGGTGTCACCCACTCACGCCAACTTCATCGTGAACTCGGGGACGGCAACGGCCGCGGACATTCGGGCGCTGGTCGGCCGATGCCGGCAGACCGTGTCCGAGACGTTTGCGGTGACGCTGGCAGAAGAGATCGTGTATCTCGGCGACTTCGGTCCCGGGGCTGGAGGAGAGAGTGTCGACGCTACTGATTGAGGGCGGGCAGCGGCTGAGCGGGCAGATTCACGTCGAGGGCAACAAGAACTCCGCCCTGCCGCTGCTGGCGGCGTGCCTTCTGACCGAAGACGAGTGCGTCCTTCACAACGTGCCCCGCATCGGTGACGTCGAGGTGATGGCGCGCCTGCTGCTGGACCTTGGCGCCGAAGTCGACGGCATCGGCACGACGACGCTTCGCATCCGGTGCCCCGCGGTACTGAAGGACGAGCCGGATCCGACACTGGTCGGGCGCCTGCGCGGGTCGGTGCTGCTGCTCGGCCCGCTGCTTGCGCGGCGCGGACGCGTACGGCTGGCCGCGCCGGGGGGCGACTTTCCCGTGCGGCGGACCATCGACACTCATCTGGCCGCGCTCGAGGGCATGGGCGCGCACGTCCTGGAGGGCCCGGGACATGCCCTGGATGCGCCCGACGGATTCACCGGGGTTTCGATCTACCTCGATGAGGCCTCGGTCACCGGCACGGAAACGGCGCTGCTCGCGGCAGCTTGTGCCAAGGGCCGTACCGAGATCCGGCACGCGGCAACCGAGCCGCACGTCGCCGAGCTCTGCCGGTTCCTCGAGGCAATGGGGGTGGGAATTACGGGTGGGGGCACGTCGACGATTCGAGTCGAGGGCGTGGATCGCCGCCACGGCGCCACGCACACGCTTTGGGGCGACTACATCGACGCAGGCAGCTGGGCGGTCATCGGCGCCATCACCGCGGGCACCGTCGAGGTGACGGGCGCGCGCGCCGAAGATGTGGAGGTGTGCGCGGCGGTGCTTCGCCGGCTGGGCGTGCAGATCACCTTCGAGGATGGCCGGCTCCAGGTCGAGCCGTCGCAGCTGGTCGGAGCGGGACGGATCACGACGGGGTTGTGGCCTGGCTTTCCAAGCGACCTGGTGAGCCTCGTGACGGTACTGGCGACACAAGCGCAGGGCAGCACGCTGGTCCACGACTGGATGTACGAGCTGCGCCTGTTCGCGCTCGATCAGATGAGCGGGATGCGCGCGGACCTCTTCCTCTGCGATCCTCACCGAATCATCGTGAGCGGTCCCTGCCGCCTGCGCGGACGTTCCCTCGACAGCCGCGATCTGCGGTCCGGGATGTCGCTCATCGCAGCGGCGCTGACCGCCGACGGCGAGAGTCGCGTCAGTCCACTGGAGACCGTCGAGCGCGGCTATAGCCGGCTCGTCGAGCGGTTGCAATCGCTGGGCGCGAGGGTGACCAAACTGACCTAGGTCAGCGTCAGCCCGCTACTGCGGCGGCGGGGGAGCCGGCGGCGGCTGCGGAGCCGGTGTCGGATCGGGCGGAGTGATCGGCACGGCCGGACGTGGCCCCGGCGGCACGGGCGGCGTTTCATCACGGGCCGGCGGTTGCGCCGGCCCGGCTGGACTCTCACCGGCGGGCGCGCTGCCGCGACCGCCGCCAAGGCGGAAGGGCCTCAGGTCGGCTTCAGTCAAGTCCAGCACGCGCACGATGTGCGGCGTCAGCGTCAGGATGATGTCGGTCTCCTGCGTCTCGCGCCTGTTGCGGCTGAACAGCCGCCCGACGACAGGCAGGTCGCTGAGGCCCGGCACGCCTTCGAGCACCCGGCGCTCGTCGTCGCGGATCAAGCCCGCCAGCATGTTCGTCTCGCCATCCTTGAGCCTGATGACGGTGTTGATGAACCGGTTGCCGAAGGTCGGCAAGCCACCGAATCCCTCCCCCGAGACGTTGCTGACTTCGACCTTCAGGGCCAGCGACACGTCGTCGTTGTGGTGCACCCGTGGCGTGATGTCGATGTTGACGCCGATGTTCTCGTAGTTGAACGAGGTCACCGGCTGCTGCGGCACGCCGCCGGTGGCGATGGGCGAGAACACCGTGACCGGCACCGGCACCCGCTCGCCGAACTTGGCCTGTGCCGGAATGCCTTCGGCTGTGCGCAACTGGGGGCTGGCCAGCGCACGGGTGTTCGTGTCGGACTTCAGCAGGCGATAGTAGAGGGCCGGCACGCCGGTGAGGAACACGTCGGCCGACGTCAGTTTCCGGAGGCTCTCGAGCGTCAAACCCGGCTGGTTCACGTCCGCCGCGCCGTTGATGCCAGGAGACCCCGGGGAGGCCACCTGCAACCCGAACTCGCGCAGGCGCTTCCGGTCCACTTCCAGCAACTCCACGTCGATGACGACCTCCGGCCGGGACTTGTCGATGGCCGTGATGATACGGCCCGCGGCGGCCAGTCGTTCGGGCGTGTCCTTGATGGTGATGGCGTTGGTGCCGGGCACGCCGGCCAGCCTGCGGAGGTCGACGACGATCCGGAGCAGGTCGATGGTCTCCTTCAGCTCGGCGTTGCTCAGATAGAAGGTGCGAACGACCTCGTCTTCGTACTCACGGCGCTTGGCGGGCGTGTCGGGGGCGATCGTGATCGTGCGCGGCGCGGTGACCTTGAAGAAGTTGCGCGTGCTCGAGGTCACCGATGTCAAGGCGGACTCGAACTCCGGGTCCCGCAGTTCGATGGTGATCAGCGCGTCGCGGAACGCCGGGTCGAATACCACATTGACGTTGGCCAGCCGTGCGATGACAGTCAGCACGTCGCGAACGCCCGCATCACGAAAGACCATCGCCGACGACGGCAGCTTCACGTCGCGCGGCAGGTCGAGCCCGGCCGGCTCCATGTCGCGCGAGCGCTCGACCAGCGACTCGAGGCGCGTCTTGCCGTCGATCGGCGTGGCAAGCTTGGTGCGTAGCCCCAGACGCGTCCGGCGCAGCTCGGCGTCGATCTCTCCGTTGGCGGGGTTCATCTCCGAGGCCAGCTGCAGTTCGACCAGCGCGTCCTCGAACTTGCCGGTGGCGTACAGCCGGCGCCCGCGCGCGAAATGCACTTCCGAGGCGCGCAGCTTTGCGCGTTCCAGCGCCTGGCGCGCGTCGAAGCTGTCGGGGTTCTCCTTGAGCGCCTTGGTGTACTCGACGACCGCCCGGTCGTAGTCGTCGGCGCGCTCGGCCGCGCGCCCATCTCGAAACGCGCTGCTGGTGGCGCAGCCGGTGGCAAGCGCGGCCGCGATGACCAGCCGCGCCATCCGCCGCACGACGCGTCCGACGGCCAGGTCAGCGGCCTGCATCGGTAATCACATCGACGCCGCGGGGAATCGTGAAGACAAACTCGCGATCCGGTACCCCGGCATTCTCGCGAAGGTTGGTGAACGCGAAGGTCGACGTCCCGCCTTGACGGTCGGTGGTCACGAGCATCCGCCATTGCAGCGTCGCGCGGTCGACGACCAGCACGAGCGTTTCGTACTCCCGCTCTGGCTTTACGGGAGTGAGCTTGACGGCGGCCGAGCCGGCGGGGGCTCCGGCGGGCGCCGCGGGCGAAGCCGTGAAGTCGCGCGTCAGGTGGCCCTTTCCGGCGAGGAACAGCGCGGGCGTCGAAGCGTCGTCGCCCGTTGGAACGGTGGCGACGTAGACCTGCTTGTCGGCCGGGACGTACGAGTAGAGTTTCACCCCGTCTGAGACGAACACCTTGCGCTCCGGGCTCGTGTAGGTCCAACGCATGCGCCCGGGCTTTCGGATTGCCATTTGGCCGCTCTCCACGGTCTTCTTTCGCAGGACGCCACCTTCATAGGTATGCGTGAAGTCTGCACGGAAGTCGCGGATCTGCTCGTAGTGACGTTGAATCGAGGCCGCCAGGGCCTGCGCGTCGTCTGAGCCGGGGGCGGGACTGCCGCCGGCGCTGGCCGCCAGCATGGCCACCAGCAGGCCGCCCAGATACCAAGCCCCCCTCCACACCCCGGTCAT
The DNA here is from genome assembly GCA_963806705.1 of Vicinamibacteria bacterium. GTDB lineage: Bacteria > Acidobacteriota > Vicinamibacteria > Vicinamibacterales > JAENWD01 > JAENWD01. Next base: position 149,199 of record CAWDZE010000015.1, on the reverse strand, counting down.
CAGATCAAAGCCTCGTAAGCCTAGCATAGACCTCTCAGGGCCCAGAGTGCGCCGGCGCCAGGCGGGTCAGCACCCTGGGGAGGGGCGCAAAGAGGCCCGATTCGTAGGCCATGCCCCGGGTCTGCCCATCCGGGCCCAGCAGGACGAGCGATACGCCGCGCTCCAGCGTCAGCGCGTGCCGCCGGTTGGCGATCACGTGGCCGAAGCCAGCCCGCCGTATCGTGTCCGCCGGCAGCCACGATTCCATCCGCACGTCGAGCGCAACGCCGTCAACGCGAAGGGCGGCCCGAAACGGGTGTGCCTCCCGGCGATCGAGCGCGGGCGGCTCCCCAACCCGGCCGGCCAGCACTTGATAGGACGGCCCCTCCACCAGTGTGGCCGCTCCGCCTGTGAGCCGGCGGGTCGCGTCGGCCAGGCCCTGCGCGTCAAACGGCAGGTCGCGGTACGGCGCCAGCAGGGCAAGCACGTAGATGGTGTCCGCTGGCACGGCGGCCAGGCGCGACGCCAGGGGCCGCATGTCCACGCGCGGGTCGGGAGTGAACGAAAACAGTCCGCCATATGCGGCCTCGACGATTCGACGGCTCTCCGGCGTCATCACCACTTCGTTGCCGGCGGCGAGATTGTCGTGGACCAGCAGCGGCAGCGTGAGCACACGGTCGGTGACGCGGGCGACGTTCAGGTCCGGCCGCACGTGCCTGATGTAGTAGTCGAGGCCGTTGTCGAGTTGCCAGTTGATGTCGGCCAGCAGCAGACCATTGGCGCCGATGCCGCGCGTGAGCCCCTCGAGCCACGCCACGGGGCGCGTGTCATCGTGGCGGTCAACCGCCGGCCACGTGTCCCGGATCCGCCACGCGGGCAGGGCAAAGAGGGCCAGAGTGACGGCCACCGACGCCGCGACGCGCCCGGACGCGGGCACTCGTGCCGGCATTTTCCACATCGCGGCGGCCCCGGCGGCTGCGGCGAGGATGACGATCTGGTGCGAGGGAAGGAAGAACACGTGCACGTCGCCGACGTTGTAGGTGTAGGCGAACCCGAAGGCCGTCAGGTACCCGACGACCAGCACGACCAGCATCCGCCATTGACGCCAGAGCGAAGCCAGGCCGACCAGTGCCAGGACGATTCCCGCGAGGCCAACCTGCTGCTGGAGATCGAAAAAGTACAGGCCAACGCGACGCTTCAACGCCGTCTCGTGGACGCCCATCACCATCGTCGAGCGCCAGTCCGACTTGGTGACATCGAACCAGAACGTGCGGATGCCCTCTGCCAGCGACGGTGCGGGGTCGGCGAGCTGCCAGAAATACGCGGCGTTCCAGGCGTACTGCGAGGCGCCAAGCACCGCGCACGCGACCGCCAGGCCCAGCCCGCGGGCGGAAAACGCCTGCCGAAGGCCGCCAGGCGTGACGATGATGAGGGCAATCAGCACCGGCGCCAGCAGCACCATCATCAAGTGGTTGCCGAAGCCCAGCGCAAAGAGGAAGTAGAGCCCCGCCAGTCGCGGCAGCGACGGCCGCCGGTGCCACCACAGCCCCGCGGCGAGCACCAGGGAGGCAAGCAGCACGTGCAGCGTGTAGACCTCCCCGATGATGGCCTGCGACCAGAAGGTGTAGGACGCACCCAGCAGCAGTCCAGCCCAGGCCCCGGCCAGTACCGACCCGGTGAGCGCTGAAGCCACCCACACAATCGCGCCGCAGGCAGCAGCGCCGGCCAGCGCCGAGGTCAGGTTCAGGCTGTGGGCCGGTTCGCCGCCAGCCACGGCAAAAACCGAGTTGGCGATGGCGTAGTAGAGGGGGTACGCCTGGCGAGGCGTCAGCCGCCAGTCGCCGACAGCCAACTGGTACGCGGCAGTGTCGCCGAAGTCGACTCCGGGTAGCAATGTCGCGTTGTAGCAGGCAAACGTGAGGGCCGCCACGAGAATGCAGGCGGCCAGGCGAGGGCCCTGTGCCGGCGCGGCGGGTAGGTGCGTTGCGTGTGGCACGCGGCTTGGGCGTGCCGACTGGCACACTCGGCATTGTCGGCATGCCGAGCGGCGAGTGTCAAGACCGGCAGGTCTTACCGGCTATGGGCGTGCGTCGCGACGTGCCGCGGGCCGGCGGTCACCGGCACCCGGGCCTCGATCTGCGCTTCAGCGCGCAGCTCCCATCCCATCGACCGCTTGCCGCAATGGTTGCAGCACAGGAAGATGGCGCCTGGTTCGCATCGCACCTGGTAGTCGTGACGGCCCGAGAGATAGCAGCTGATGAAGTTCCACATGTCGAACCCGCTTCGTTGAGGCGATCGTTTAATTGAACCCTCCACGCGAATGGCCGCGGCCTGAGGAATGCCACGCAGTCGCATGAACCCTTGCGGTCGCCATAAGCACGTGCCGTGCCAGCATGCGCGGTCGCGGGTGGGCCTGTGAGAAGCGTGCAACTGGCGTGAAAACATGATGGCAACGCGGCGGTCCGTCTGGGCGCAGCCTCGGAGCGCATGAACGCGTCGATGTCGGAGTCTTGGTGTGCGATTACAGATCCGTCAGCAGAGTTCTGGCGAGGCAGGGAGGTCCGTACGCGCAAAGAGGCCGCCACGGCGACCGTCGTCCGGCCCGGCTGGTCACCGACCAGAGGCTAGTAGCCGACGAGGCCTCGGGCTCTGAGATCCTCGAGTACTGCACGATGCCTGCTGAGGCTTTGGTTGATCCCTTCAGTGTATCGACTCAGCGGCTGGTCGTTCGCGATCTTCTCCAGAGTCTCCATCATCTGCACGTTCCTGGGAGTTGTGGGATGACCTTTGGGCCCGCCCGACTGAATGAAGTACCCATAGTCCGGATCGGTCTTCAGCACCTCCCATACGTCGCGATCGACGCCTGTCGGCTCGCTGACCGCGATCTCTATCGGAGCGGATTCGATGTAGTTGACGAACCGGTGGTCATAGAGCAGGGCCTTGATGCGGTAGCGCCCGGGCATCGCGAGCGCGTAGCCGGTCTCGAGAAACTGCTCGCGTGATCTCCTGCGCGCGCCGCGCATTCAAGTGATCGGTGTCGACGCCATGGTTGTACAGGATCGTCGCCTGTGTCGTGTGCGCTTGTCCCGGACGAAGGGTGATCAGGCCCGATGCCAGCGACATCCCTGAGGCCCCAGCCGCGGTCCCCTGTACTCTTGCATCTGTATCCTCGGACGTCATCCTCGGATGCGATCACGCCTCGGACGCGATCAGCACTTCGAGGTGGCCCACCCACACGTCGGCACCGTCGGGGATCAGGGCCGATGTTGGAGATGCGTTCAGCACCGCTGACCTGCAGATTCACGGGCTCGCCGAGCACGTAGCTCGCGCTGTCGGCTCTGAGCCCCAGCCGCAGACCGCGACGTTCCTGCCTTCCGTCGGCCTCGGCTACGAAGCACACTGCGCCCACCGCGGCCAGCAGCACTTCGACCCTGCGATGCATGGCAACCTCCTGAGATCAATAGCTCTGACTCTATGACGATGAGCACCAGTCCGGCAGAACCCGGCGCCTGCTCGAAATCACGGATGACTCAGTCACCCGGATGTGTCGCGATAGTTTTGGCACTGAGCTCTGGCACGATTGTGTCGCACTGTGGTCGCCATGATCCCACCGTCGACTGTGGTCGCCTCCGAAGAGATGACCTATCTCATGCGCCGACGACCACGGCTTCGGTGCAGGTGATACGGAACCGGAATCAGCGCGTCGATTCTTGATCCGCGATCGTTTCCATGAAAATAACGGCGCCCTGGCCGTTTTCGCTGTCGGCCGCCGCCCGACAGCTTCGTTCTCCTCGAAGCTTTTTTTCTGGTAACATCCGGATCGAAATCCTGCTGCGGTGGTGTCCTGGTAGGCGCCCAGCAGGTAAACGGTCCAGAAGGTCGGGTCGTGCTTCCGTAGCGACGTTGTCGAACGCGGAGAACAGCGCGACGCGCTGGCGCTGTCGGTGTCGGCAGGGGTGTTGAGCACGAACGGCGCGAAGTCGTCGTGGTCGGCAGACGAGGTCGAATACCGGACAGACGTACGCGGCACCAAACACATTCGTGGCTGATGCGTCGCAGACGCCGTTATCGGGCTGTCGGCCAGCAGCCTCACATCCGGCGCAGTGACATTCTCGTTGTCGTCCCCGTCGCGCAGGAGCGGACCGGGATCATCGCCATTGAAATCATCGTCATCCCAAAGGATGAATGAATGGTCCAGCGCCCGCGTGAGACTCACTGGCAGCGTCACAGTCGACCGGTCGTTGTCTGTGACGCCGAACACCCCTACGCCTGCGATCTCGTATGAGCCCACCCTCGAATCGGTGTGGCTCAAGTGCGCTGATCCACCTCGACTCTGGTTGTGGAGGACTTCGGGTCCGCGATCGACGCCCGTTACCAGGCCAGCCACCAGGTTGCCGGTCACGATTCCCCATCGAATCGACCTCGACGTGCAGGCGACGCCAGACCGTCAGCATTTCGGACGACCTGCCGTGATTGGTCGGAAGGAGGTGCCCATCGGCATCCTGGAGATCGACGCCGCTGACGACCACGCGGTCGAGATAGGTCGGATCGCAGGCTGCCGCCACCTTGAAGTTGTCGCCTGGCTGCATCGTGACGGTGAGGACGGTTTCGGCGATGCCGGACGCATCCGTGTGCGCCGCGAGCGAACTCAAGCTGCCGGGCAAGGGCTCGCTGTTGTTGTCGTTTCCCAGAGGCCCGTTGGAATCCACCGGCTTGCTGTCGGAGGAGGGGTCGTCGACGTCAAAGGACAGGAAGTTGACGGTGAGGCCCGCAGTTTGCGGAATCGTGATGGCCTGGACCCGGACGGTCCGTCGGTTCACCGCATCTTGCGGAGATTCTCTATCCGGGTAGATCCGCTGGCCGCCCCCTATGTTCGGATTGGCATCCAGCGGGCTGTCAATCACGCCGAAGTTGACGCCGGCGATGCCCACCACTGTCACCTCAAACGGGAGGAGGCAGCCCAGAATAACCGAACAGCCCTCAACAAACGTCACACCGGGATTCACGCCCTTGACGAAGTGAATATCACTCGTGCCGCTTCCGCTTCCATCGAGCTGGACCGGGACTTCGAGCGTGTCGGTGAACGGGCCATCGAGGGAGAACGAGAACTGGACCACACCGGATGGCATCGCAGACACCGTGAAGACGACCAGGGCGCCCGCGAAAGCCTTGACGCCTTGCACAGTGATCTGCCGGGCGTGGCCTGCCTCAGGGCAGTGCACGACCTGTGCCTGCTGAATGGCTGCTGATGGCGTTGAGGGTACGGTGAAGTCCCAGCGAACTGGGGACTGGGCGCCAGCCGGCCGCGGTGGCAGTAAGGCGCCGAAGGTAAGAGCCACGACGAGTGTCAGGCGGCGCAGAAGTCTCGTATTCATGTCGACCCCTCCCGTCCCGAATCAAAGTCCTGCCTCGCAATCACCAAGTCGCCGCGACTCACCTCACTTGACGAATAGGTCTTCGCCGGTTTTGAGTAGATGAACCTGAGCGGTTCAAGAACGGTTTCGATCGTTGCGTCACCATCCCGTCCTCGGGGATAGTCCTGTTAACGCTGTCCAGGCCGGGAGAACTCGACGACGCCGCGGCGCTGCCAAGCTCGGAGAGGCCAGTGTAAACCTGGCGGAGGCCTGCGGGGCGATCTACCTATGGTTTCTTACGAGGTTAGATTGGTGGACGGCGGGGGGATCGAACCCCCGACCTCTGCATTGCGAACGCAGCGCTCTCCCAGCTGAGCTAGCCGCCCGGACCCTTAAGGATAACACGCACTTAGCGACACCGGCAACGGCCCAGGCGGCACTTTTTGGCGGTGTATACTCGTGCGCATCCTGCACGGCACGCGCCTCGGGAGTTCCATCCGCCGGCCTCGATCGCATTGAGCGGTCGCCTTTGGCGGAATCAATCGTCTTGCATGCCAAAACTGAAGCGTATCGGAGTCCTCACGGGAGGCGGTGACGCCCCGGGCCTCAACGCGGTCATCCGCGCCGTCGTCAAGTCGGGGGTCAACCACGGCATCGAAGTCGTCGGACTCGAAGACAGTTTCGACGGGCTCATCGAGCCCAATCGCTCACGGGTTCTGACGGCCAAGGACGTCACCGGAATCCTTCGCCGCGGCGGCACCATCCTGGGCACGGTCAACCGCGGCGATCCGTTTGCCTATCCAATCGAGACGTCGGAGGGCAAACAGGACTACAGCCAGCGCGTGGTGGACATGTTCCACCGCATGGGGCTCGACGGGCTGGTCGTCATCGGCGGCGACGGGACGCTGGCCATCGCCGACAAGTTCGCGAAGATGGGCATCCCGCTGGTCGGAGTGCCCAAGACCATCGACAACGACATCGTCGGCACGACCAACACGTTCGGGTTCGACACCGCGGTCAGCTTCGCGACCGACGCCATCGACCGGTTGCACACCACGGCCGAAGCGCACCGGCGCATCATCGTCGTCGAAGTCATGGGCCGGTACGCGGGCTGGATTGCGCTTTACGCCGGCGTCGGCGGGGGCGCCGACTCGATCCTGATTCCCGAGATCCCCTACGACATCACGAAGGTCGCCCAGCAGATCAAGGACCGCGACGCCTGGGGCGCGTACTTCTCGATCATCGTGGTCGCCGAAGGCGCCAAGCCCCTGGGCGGCAAGACCTCGCTCATCAAGGCCGGCAGCATCGGCCGCGCCGAGCGCCTGGGCGGCGCCGGTCACAGCATCGCGGCGGCGCTCGAGGAGTTGACGGGAAAGGAGTCGCGCACGGTCGTGCTCGGCCACTTGCAGCGGGGCGGGTCGCCAACCAGCTTCGATCGCGTGCTCGCGACGCGGTTCGGCGGCAAGGCGGTCGAGCTGTTGCTCAACGGCGAGTTCAACCGGATGGTCGCATTTGCGCCGCCGGAGATCTCTTCGATCCCAATCCCCGACGTTGTCGGCAGGCAGCGGACCGTGCCGACCGACTTCGACCTGGTGCGGACGGCGCGCGCTATTGGCGTGTCCTTCGGGGATTGATGTCGCTGTAGGAGGCTACGCAGTCAGCACTTCGAGATACTTCAACGCGCCTCCGGTGTTGAACAACACCACGAGCTCGTCGCGGCCGATCTGGTCACGAGCGACGAGCACGTCGAGGGCAGCCAATGTGGCGCCGCCTTCCGGGGCGGCGCTGATGCCTTCCAGTCGCCCCATCCGCCGCATCCCATCCACCATCGCGCCATCCGATACCGCAAGCGCGGTTCCGCCGCTTTCCCGAATCGCGCGCAGCATCAAGAAGTCGCCCACCGCGCGTGGCACCCGAAGGCCGTCGGCGATGGTGTGGGCGTCGACGACGGGCTCCGCGGCATCGCGCCCTTCGACAAACGCCTTGACGATGGGCGCGCAGCCGTCGGCCTGCACCGAGATCATCCGGGGACGCTTTCCGCGGGGGACCCAGCCGATGGCCTCCAGTTCCTCGAAGCCTTTCCACATCCCGATCAGGCCGGTGCCGCCGCCGGTCGGGTAGATCACGACATCGGGCCAGCGCCAGCCAAGCTGCTCGGCCAGCTCGAAGGCCATCGTCTTCTTGCCTTCGAGACGATACGGTTCCTTCAGCGTCGAGACGTCGTACCACCCCTGCGGGCCGCCGCGCTCGGCTGCGACGCGGCCGGCGTCAGTGATGAGGCCCTCGACCAGTTCGACAGAGGCACCGAACAACGCGCACTCGTCGACGAACGCCCGCTTGACGTCGCGGGGCATGAAGACGCGCGCGTCGAGGCCCGCCGATGCGGCATAGGCCGCCATGGCGCAGCCGGCGTTGCCCGCCGTCGGGACCGAAACCGTCCTGGCACCAAGGGCCCTGGCGCGGGTGATGGCGGTGGATTGCCCGCGCGCCTTGAAGGAATTCGTGGGGTTCGGGGACTCGTCTTTCACGTAGAGCGCCGACAGGCCAAGCTCGGCGCCTAACCGCGGCACGTGCAGCAGTGGCGTGAAGCCTTCGCCGAGAGAGACTGGCACTTCACCGGGATAGACGGGAAGCAACTCACGATAGCGCCAGAGTGTCGTCTCGCGGTCGCGCAGGCTCTCGCGCGCCCACGACCGCAGCTTCTCGAGGTCGTAGCGGGCCAGCAGGGGAGCGCCGCACCTGCACAGATGGTGACGCGCGCGTGGGTCGAGCGGCGGCGCCCCGCAGGGACGCGAGCATTCAAGGTGTGTGAAGCTCAATCTTCGATCGCCAGTGTCAATGACCCAGAAGTTCCGAGTCCTTCTTCTTCTGCAGGTCGTCGACCAGCTTGATGTGTCCGTCGGTGATCTTCTGCACTTCGTCGAGGCCCCGCCGCTCGTCGTCTTCGGAGATCGCGTGGTCCTTGAGGAGTTTCTTCAGCCGCTCGTTGGCCTCACGGCGCACCTGTCGGAGCGCGTTGCGGCCCTCTTCGGCCAGCTTGTGAACGTGCCGGGACAGTTCCTTGCGCCGCTCGTCGGTGAGCGGCGGAATCGGGACGCGGACCACCTTGCCGTCGGAGGACGGGTTCAGGCCGAGATCCGACGCGCGAATCGTCTTCTCGATGACTGCCAGCAGTTGGGGGTCGTAGGGCTGCGCGATGATCATCGCCGGCTCGGGAATCGACAGGCCCGCGACCTGGTTGAGAGGCATCTTCGATCCGTATGCCTCCACCTGCACGTTTTCGAGCAGGCCAACCGACGCGCGCCCGGTGCGAACGTTCGAAAGCTCGCGCCGGACGTGTTCCACGCCGGCGTCCATGCGCGCCTTCACCGTCGCGCTGAGTCCCTTGAGGTCGTTGACGTCCATGGCACATGGCTCCGCAGACGCCGCCCTGTTCACGACGGCGCTGCTGCAGGAAAGACGAAGGCTCAGACCTTGACGACCGAGCCCACCGGTTCACCCAGAACGGCCCGCCGCAGGTTGCCCGGCGTGCGGAGGTTGAAGACGAGTATCGGCAGCTGGTTGTCCATACACAGCGAGATCGCCGTGGCGTCCATCACCTGCAGGCGCTTTTCGAGGACCTGAAGGTAGGAGATGGTGTCGTAGCGTGTCGCGGCGGAATCCTTCATCGGGTCGGCGGTGTAGATGCCGTCCACCTTGGTCGCCTTCATGATGACGTTGGCGCGAATTTCCATCGCTCGCAGCGCCGCGGCGGTGTCGGTGGTGAAGTAGGGATTGCCGGTGCCGGCGGCGAAGATCACGGCGCGCCCTTTTTCCAGGTGGCGCACGGCGCGGCGCCGGATGAACGGCTCGGCCACGGCGCGCATCTCGATGGCCGACATCACCCGCGTGGTCACGCCGTGCTGCTCGAGGGCGTCCTGCAGGGCCAGGGCGTTGATGACGGTCGCCAGCATGCCCATGTAGTCGCCGGTCGCGCGGTCCATGCCACGCGTGCTGGCGGCCACGCCACGGAAGATGTTGCCGCCGCCGATGACGATGGCCGTCTCGACGCCCAGGCTCTGAACCTCCTGGACGTCGCGCGCGATCTCGGACGTGACGACCGGGTCGATGCCATATTGCGCGGAGCCCATCAGGGCCTCGCCGGACAGCTTCAGTAGGATACGTTTGTAGGTAGGCTCGGACACGGCTTCAGATTATATCTGCAGGTTCGTCGGTTCAGAGATTCGAAGGTTCACAGGTTCGGCGCTCGCGAACCCGTGAACCTGTGAACCTGTGAACCCGTGAACGCTGAATCCGGCGTCAGTCCGCGAGCTCGCCGACCTTGAAGCGGGCGAAGCGTCCGACGGTGATGTTCTCGCCGGTCTTGGCCGAGGCCTGCGCGATCAGCTGCGAGATCGTGATGGCGGGATCCCGCACGCTCGGCTGGTCCACCAGGACGATCTGCGAGTACAACGAGCCCAGCTTGCCTTCGACGATCTTCTCGACGACATTGGCGGGCTTGCCGGAATCGGCGAACTGCGCGCGATAGATTTCCTTCTCCTTCTCGAGCAGCTCGGCCGGCACGTCCTCGCGTCGCGCGAACTTCGGATCGGCGGCGGCGATGTGCAGGGCCAGTTCCTTCACCAGCGTCTGGAAGTCGTCGGTGCGCGCGACGAAATCGGTCTCGCAGTTCACCTCGACGAGCACGCCCACCTTGCCGCCCATGTGGATGTAGCTGCCCACCACGCCGTTGGCGGTGGCGCGGCCGGCGCGTTTGGCTGCCGAGGCCAGGCCCTTTTTCCGGAGCAGCTCGATCGCTTTCTCCTCGTTGCCATCGGCCTCCTGCAGTGCGGCCTTGCACTCCATCATGCCGGCGCCGGTCTTCTCGCGCAGGCGCTTCACCTGATCTGCCGTGATTGTGATTGCTGCTGCCATGGTTCGATGTCTCGCTTGATTGTTCTACCGCTGTACGCAACGCGCGCCGGCTGGGGAGGCCCCGGCCGGCGCGCGATCAACGTGCCAAACCTTGCCGGACGCGCTTAGGCTGGAGTCGGGGAGGGCGTCGGCTCCGGCCGCGGACGCCGCTGCTGCCGCTGGCGCCGGGCCTCGTCGCCCTCGCCTTCAGCGTTGTCTTCGGCGCTGACGGCCTCGCGCAGGCCGCGACCGTTCAGCACCGAATCGGCAATCTTCGAGGCGAACAGGCGAATCGCCCGCAACGCGTCGTCGTTGCCAGGGATGACGAAGTCCACTTCGTCGGGATCGCAGTTGGTATCGACGATGCCGACAACTGGAATCTTGAGCTTGCGCGCCTCGTCGACCGCGATTTTTTCCTTCTTCGTGTCGACGATGAAGATCGCGTCTGGCAGGCGGCCCATGTTTCGGATGCCGTCGAGGTTCTTCTGGAGCTTCCGCTTCTCCTTCTCGTTGCGGGCGATCTCCTTCTTCGACAGCGTGTCGTACCGGCCGTCGGTGACCATCGCTTCGAGGTCCCGCAGCCGGCCAAGGCTGCGCTGGATGGTCGAGAAGTTCGTGAGCAGGCCGCCGAGCCAGCGCTGGTTGACGTAGTACATGCCGCAGCGCTGCGACTCTTCGGCAATCACGTCCTGCGCCTGGCGCTTGGTGCCCACAAACAACACCGTCTTGCCCTCGGCCGCCAGGGTGCTCAGGAACTCTTCCGCCTGGCGGAACAGCTTGACCGTCTTGCCAAGGTCGATGATATAGATGCCGTTGCGCTCGCCGAAGATGAACTCCTTCATCTTGGGATTCCAGCGCTTCGTCTGGTGGCCGAAGTGCACGCCGGCCTCCAATAGTTCCTGCATCGTAATTCCGGTCAAGCGTCCTCCAATGATGTCCGGCCTCGCGGGCTCCAGACCGCGGCGAACTAACGTTTGCTGAACTGGAAGCGCTTGCGCGCCCCCGCCAATCCGTACTTCTTGCGTTCCTTGGCGCGCGCGTCGCGCGTCAGGAAGCCACTGGACTTGAGCGACCGGCGCAGCTCGGCGTCAAAGACGCACAGGGCGCGCGCGATGCCCAGGCGCACCGCCCCGGCCTGCCCGGAGACGCCGCCGCCGCTCACCGTGGCGAGCACATCGAACTTCTCGGTCGTTTCGGTCACCACCAGCGGCTGCTTGATCTGGGTCCGCAGCGCCTCGGTGGGGAAGAAGGCGGCGAATGCGCGCCGGTTAATCGTAATCTCGCCCGATCCGGGCCGGAGATAGACCCGCGCGGTGGATGTCTTGCGCCGGCCAGTGCTGTAGTACTGATTCAATGCCACGTTACGCGACCTCGAGCGACGACGGTTTCTGAGCGGCGTGCGGATGATCCGCGCCCGCGTAGACCTTGAGCTTGCGGTACATCGCGTCGCCCAGCTTGGTCTTGGGGAGCATGCCCCGCACGGCTTCTTCCATCAGCCGCACCGGGTTCTGCTTGCGGACGTCCTTGGCGCGCTCTTCGCGGAGCCCGCCTTCGTAGCCGCTGTGCCGGCGATAAAGCTTCTGCTCGTCCTTCCGGCCCGTCAGCTTCACTCGCGCCGCATTGACGATCACGACGTGGTCGCCAGTGTCCATCGACGGCGTGTAGATCGCCTTGTGCTTGCCCTGCAACAGTTTGGCGGCGGTTGACGCCACCCGGCCGAGCACCCGCTCGCCCGCATCAATCACATGCCACGCGCTCGAGATGTCCTTCGGCGTAGCCGTAAACGTACCCATGAGTCCGCGGTCCCTTCGCAATCAGCCGACAAACGGCAAACCCAAATGATACGTGGGACTTGGCCCGAGTGTCAAGCCGATGGCAGGTCGTCAGGAAGGGGCTGAAGGAGCGCGCTGCACATTGTTACATGAGCCGCCTCATGCAGCGCCGGGCAGCATCCGATAACACCCCCCGAACAGGGTCTCGCGATGCTCCCCGCGGTGACCAAAAGTGTAATCGACTGACACTTTTGTGATCGAGCAAGGGGGTGCGAGACACGGCCTGTTGACGCCGATGCCAATTCTGGCGGGGTTGTGCGGTTCTCGAGTGTGCAACCAAGGGCTGGCACTGGCTTTGCCCCTGCGGAGGGTCGACCACGGTCGTTGATCATGGAACTCAGCCTCTTTCGGAAGCCCAAGACAGTCGTCGGCCTGGACATCGGCTCGAGTGCGGTGAAGGCCGTCGAGTTGAAGCAGGCTGGGAAAAGCGGATTCAAGGTCGTCGCCTTTGCCAGCGAACCGGTGCCGCCCGACACGATTGTCGATGGCGCCATCGTCGATGGCGTGGCGGTGGCCGACGCCATCCGGCGAATCTTCGACACCAAGCGCTTCAAAGCGAAAGATGTCGTCGCGTCGCTGTCGGGCAACGCCGTCATCGTCAAGAAGATCGCGCTGCCGGTGATGACCGAGGCCGAACTGGACGAGTCGATTCACTGGGAAGCCGAACAGTACGTCCCGTTTGACATCCAGGACGTCAATCTCGACTACCAGATCCTCGAGGCCGCGCCCGGCGAGGGCGGCAAGCAGACGATGGATGTCCTGCTGGTGGCGGCCAAACGAGACAAGATCGCCGAATACACCGGCGTCATCAGCCAGGCAGGGCGCTCCGCCGTCGTCGTCGACATCGACGCGTTTGCGGTGCAGAACTGCTACGAGGCCAACTATGGCCTCGACTCCGGCGTGACCGTGCTCCTCAACGCCGGCGCCTCCGCCATCAACGTCAACATCATCGCCGGCGAGCAGTCCCTCTTCACGCGCGACCTCTCGCTTGGCGGCAACGCCTACACCGATGCGGTGCAGCGCGAGTTCAGCCTGTCGTTTGAGCTCGCCGAGCAGGCCAAGAAAGGCCAGCCGGTAGACGGCGTGCCGTTCGAGGATGTCCGGCCCGTGCTGCGCACGATGAGCGAAGCCGTCGTCCTCGAGATCCAGAAGACCTTCGACTTCTTCAAGGCAACCACTTCGCAAGACAAGATCGACCGCATCGTGCTGTGCGGGGGCGCGTGCCGGATCGACAGCCTGGCCGAACTGCTCGAGGAGCGCTTCGGCGCCCCGGTCGAGTTCCTCGATCCGTTCAAGGCCGTGACGCTTGACGCCAAGCGCCTTGGCATCGACAACCCGGCCGATATCGCGCAGACGGCGGCGGTGGCCGTGGGCCTCGCGCTCAGAACGGCGGGCGACCGATGATTCGCATCAACTTGCTCGCCAGCGAGCGCGAGAAGCAGCCACGAAAAATTTCGGCGGGCTTCGACGTCGGGCAGAAAGTCACGCTCCTCTGCAGCCTGATCCTGCTCGCGACGGCGCTGGGCATCGGCTGGTGGTGGTGGATGCTCGACCGCGAGTCGGCGAGGCTGACAAGCGACATCGAGTCGGCCCAACGCGAGACGGCGCGGCTCAAGACCATCCTCACGCAGGTCGCCCAGTTCGAGAAGCAGAAGAAGCAGCTGCAGGATCGCGTGCAGCTGATCGAACAGCTGCGCAAGGGACAGGGCGCGCCAGTTCACATGATCGACGAATTGGGCAAAGCGATGCCCGAGATGTTGTGGCTCACCGAGCTCAAACAGGACGGCGGCGATCTGACCATCGACGGCCGCTGCACGACACTGACGGCGCTGTCGGACTTCGTCGGCAACCTCGAGCGCAGCGGGTACTTCCGCCGCCCCGTCGAGATTCTCGACAGCAAGGTCGAAACCGCCGCCGCGCCGGCAGCCGAGTTGATCAAGTTCACGTTGAAAGCGACGTTTGCGATGCCTGGTTCTGAGCCCGAGTTGCCGGCGGCTGCACGCACGGCGCGCCGCTAGAACACGACGGCGGCGCCGGCAAAAGCGTGCGCGAAAGTTTCCGATAGGAACGGATGACCATGGAGCTTGGCCTCAACAAACTGCCCTGGAAGGCGCAAGTCGGCCTCTTCCTCGCCATCGCCGCGGCGGCGCTGGGCGGCTTCTATTGGTACTACGTGCAGGACGTGCAGGTCCTCCAGGCGACCGAGCAGGCCAAGCTCGATTTGCTGCGCGCCGACATCAACAAGGGCTCGGCGACGGCGCGGCAGCTGCCGCAGTTCCGCCAGGAAGTGGGCCAGCTCGAGGCGCGCCTCGACAACCTGCGCTCGGTGTTGCCGGAAGAAAAGGATGTGGGCGATTTGCTGCGACGCATCCAGACGCTGGCGACGCAGTCGAACCTGCAGATCAAGGGGTTCAAGCCGGCGCCGATCGTCACGCGCCAGATGCACGCCGAATGGCCGATCAATCTGGAGCTCGACGGGACGTATCACAACCTCGGCGTGTTCTTCGATCGGGTGAGCAAGTTCTCGCGAATCATCAACCTGGGCACCGTGAAGATCAAGGCGAAGGAGAAGCCGGCACCGGGATCGACCATCGACGTGTCATGCACGGCGACGACCTTCGTGCTGATTGAACCCAAACCCGCACCGGCGGCGCCGCGCACTGCGGCGGCTCCAGGCGCGCCGGCAAAGGTGAGCTGACCATGACGACGTTCATGCTGCTGACCGTGCTGACGGGGTTGATGCCGGGACAGGCATCCCCTGCGGCGCCCACCCCAGCGCCCGCGACAACGCCCGCGCCGGTGGACAACTACACCTACAACCCCGAGGGGCGCCGCGATCCGTTCGTGAGCCTGCTTCGAGGCGGATCCGATCAGCGCGCCGCGCCAGTCGGCGTGACCGGTCTTGCGGGCCTCGCGGTGGCCGAGATCTCGGTAAGAGGCGTGGTGGCCGGCGGTACCGGCTACGTCGCCATGGTGATGGGCCCGGATAGCAAGACGTACATCGCGCGGGCAAACGACAAGCTGCTCGATGGCACGGTGAAAGCGGTCACCGCGCAGGGCCTGGTCATCCTGCAGGAAGTCAACGACCCGCTGTCGCTCGTCAAGCAGAAGGAAGTACGGAAGATGTTGCGCGGACTCGAGGAAGGGAAGTAGGCCCATGCGTCGATATGGCATTGCCCTCACGCTGACGGCGCTGGCGGCCTTCGTGGCAGCCGGACACGGCCACGTGGCGGCCGCAACAGGCGCGCGTCTGACGGCCATCACGGCCACCGACGGCGCGGCGCCGGCGGTCCTCATCGAGGCCTCCGAGCCGGTGGCGTATCGCACGGCGCGGCCCGATCCGTTCACGGTGCTCGTCGATCTGCCCAACGTCGCCACCAGCGGCTACGCCAATGGCTTCAGGGCCAGGCCCGACAGCCCCGTAAGCGGCGTCGCGGTCGAAAGCACGCGCGATGACGAAGGGCAGCAGGTCGCCCGGGTGCGCGTCTCGCTGTCCGAGCCGATCAGCCACCGGGTGCGCAGCCAGCGCAATCTGATCTTTGTCGAGCTGTCGGGCGAGGCCACCGTGGCCAAAGCGCCGACCTCGTCTGCGGCCAGCCCGCGGATGGTGCCGCCGGCGCCTGCCGCAGCCGCAGCGCCGATGGCGGTCGCACCGGCCAGCGCGCTGGTCCAGGTAAAGACCAGCGTCGAGGGCAGCGCAACCAGCATCATCCTGGTCGGCAACGGTCGCCTCGCGCCGTCGCACGTCGAACGAGCCGGGACCAAGCGCCTCTATCTCGACTTCCCGGGCGTCGCCGCCGAAGCCCCGGCCGTCACCCTCATCAATCAGGGGCCGATCGATCGTGTGCGCGTGGCCCTCAACAGCCAGAAGCCGATGGTGACGCGGGTGGTCGTGGATCTGGAACGCCCGGCCATGCATCTTGTGGAGTCGGTTGGCGACGGCCGCGAAGTGAAGGTGACGTTCCGGCAGACCGCCGCCGGCGGACCACCGGTCGCCGTTCCCGCTCCCGCACCTGTTCCCCCTCCCGCGGCCGCACCCGCACCCGCGGCCGTCGAAGCGCCAGCTCAAGACGTCGTCGACCTGACGGCGCCGGCGCCGCCCGCAGCCGTGGAAGTGGTCGAGGCTCCTGTGCCGCCGCAGCCGACGAAGGTGCTGGCGCCGACACCGGCTGTCTCGCAGGCCGTCGCGCAGGCGCCGGGTGGCAAGCAGTACACCGGGCACCCCATCAGCCTGGACTTTCAAGGCGCGGATCTGCGGGCGGTGCTCCGGACCTTTGCCGAGATCAGCGGCCTCAACGTCGTGATCGATCCGGCCGTGCAGGGATCGGTCGACGTCGCCCTGCGCGATGTGCCGTGGGATCAGGCGCTCGACATCATCCTGCGCGCCAACAAGCTCGGGTACTCGGTGGACGGCACGATCGTCCGCGTGGCGCCGCTGACGGTCCTGGCCGACGAGGAGAAGCAGCGGCGGCAGCTGGCCGAACAGCAGGCGCTGGCCGGAGAACTCCAGGTGATGACGGCCACGCTCAGCTACGCGACGGCCGAGCAGGTGCGTCCGCTCCTGCTCAAGAGCGCGCTCACGCAACGCGGCACGGTCGAATTCGATGCGCGCTCGAACACGCTCATCATCTCCGACCTTCAAGCCGCCCTCGACCGGGCATCCGCGCTCATTGCGACGCTCGACCGCGCCCAGCCGCAGGTCGAGATCGAAGCGCGGATCGTCATCACCAACAAGTCGTACCGCCGCGAAATCGGCGCGCAGCTCGGCCTTGGCGGTGAGATGTCGCCGCGGCTGGGCAACACGACGCCGCTGGCGTTCCCGAATTCGATCATCGGCGGGGGCCGCACCGGCGCGCCCTCGCCTACGCCAGGCGCGCCCAACGGCGTCAACCTGGGCGTGCCCGGGGCGACCTCGGCGCTGGGTTTGGCCCTCGGCGCGGTCAACGGCGCCTTCAACCTCGACATCGCGCTGACGGCGCTCGAAAACGAGGGCAAGCTCAGCGTCATCTCGACGCCGCGCGTGTCGACGCAGAACAACGTCGAAGCGGAGATCGCGCAAGGCACGCAGATTCCGATTCAGACGGTCGCCAACAACACCGTCACCGTCACCTTCAAGGACGCCGCGCTGGTTCTGCGCGTCACGCCCCAGATCACCGCCGCCAACACCGTTATCATGAAGATCGCGCTGGAGAATGCGCAGGCCGACTTCGGCCGCAGCGTCAACGGCATCCCGCCGATCGATACCCAGCGCGCCAACACGAGCGTGCTCGTCGGCGACGGGCAGACGACCGTCATCGGCGGCATCTACTTCAGCTCGCAGGAACTCCGGCAGGGCCGTACCCCGGTGCTCCACAAGGTGCCCCTGCTTGGCTGGCTGTTCAGGAACGACCTGACCAACGACCAGAACAACGAGCTGCTGATCTTCATCACGCCGCGGATTCTGAAGAGTTAGGCAGGACGGAGCAGACACATGACTACCGCATTGATTCATCGAACGGTTTGCTTCGGCCTGCTGGCCGCCGCCGCCGGGGCGTCCGGCTGCAGCGACACCGTGCGCGAAGGACGCTCGCCGGCCTACTTGATCGTGCAGCAGCTCGAGGCGGCCTCGGGAGCCGAAGACGACCAGTTCTCCGACGAGCTGTCGTCGGACGTGCTGACAAACGGGTCGGTCTTCGAGGACCTGGCGCGCGTGACGTTCCGGCTGGGGCTCAAAGACATCGGCGCCGTGGGGTCACCCAATTCGCCGACCGTCAACAACTTCATCACGGTCAATCGCTACGCCGTGACCTTTCGCCGGACCGATGGCCGCAACACGCCCGGCGTGGATGTGCCATATGCCTTCGAGGGCGCCGGCACCGTGACCGTGACCGGGTCGGACGCGACGATGTCGTTCGTGATCGTCCGCGCGCAGGCCAAGGTCGAGTCGCCGCTCAAGGAACTGGCCGGAGGCGGGGCCGTGCGCTCGATCTCGACCATCGCCGACGTCACCTTCTACGGGCGCGACCAGGTCGGCAACGACGTCTCGAGCACCGCGTCGATCAGCGTGAACTTCTCGGATTGGGGCGACCCCGGCGCCAGCGAAGAGCCGGAGCCGGAGGCCTAGGCGCGCGGTGACAGGACATCAGGCGGACATATCCATGGCTTCTATTTATCGTTTCACCGCGGTCGCGGCGCTCGCCCTCTCTGTAGGCGCGTGCACGACGAAAAAAACCGAACCCCCGGCCCCCTCGGGCCCCTCCGAGCTGGGCACGACGCTCTCCATCGCGGCTACGCCGGATTTGCTGCCGCAGGACGGGGCGAGCACGTCGCAGGTCGTCATTCGCGCCTTCGACCCCAACGGACAGCCGGTGCGGAACCTGTCGTTGCGCATCGAGATGGCCGTCGGCGGCATCATCACCGACTTCGGCCGCTTGTCGTCCAAGGACGCGTCGACGGGCAGCGACGGCCGCGCGACCGTGGTGTATACGGCGCCGGCGCCAGTTGACAACGTCGACCGCAACACGCGCGTGCAGATCATGGTCACGCCGGTGAACGGCAACTACAACGGGACCTTCGCCCGCTTCGCCGAGATCCGGCTCGTGCCGACCGGCGTGGTCGGCGGCGAGACCGGCGTGCCCGACTTCAGGTTCTCGCCGGAAGCGCCCACGCAGCTCCAGACGGTGACGTTTGACGCGTCGGACCAGCAGCTCGACCAGACCCTCACGAAATACGAATGGGACTTCGGCGATGGCAGCAAGGGGCAGGGCCGTGTTTCGGCGCACCAGTACCGCGACATCGACAGCTACACGGTGACGTTGACAGTCACCGACATTGCCGGCCTCAAGGGCTCGCGCTCGAAGAGCGTGCCTGTCGGCACCTCCGGTGTGCCAACCGCGAGCTTCGTGTTCTCGCCGAGTTCACCGGGTATTGGCGAGGACATCGTATTCAATGGGGCAGGCTCGAGCGTTGCGCCCCCGCGGACCATCGTCAAGTACGCCTGGGACTACGGCACCGGCAGCAAGGGGTCGGGGATGGTCGTCAAGTACACGTACGACACCGCGGGCGCGTATAACGTGACGCTGACGGTGACCGACGACGCCGGCAATACGGCAACGACGACTCAGGCGGTCGCGATTGGCACTTCGAGCCCGGGCGGGTTGGCGGCAGCATTCACCTTCTCGCCGACTTCGCCGCTCGAGGACACCGCCGTGAACTTCAACGCGACGACCTCGACGAGCGCTGACCCGATCACGAACTACAAGTGGGACTTCGGCGACGGCGGCTCCGCAAGCATCGCGCTGAAGACCGTCTCACATACCTTCACCAACCCGGGCACCTACGTCGTCACCTTGACGATTCGGGATTCCAAGGGACGGACGGCCACGACGACCCAGAACGTAGCGATCACAGCGCCCTAGGGGTCGGCTAGACTGTCCATCGTGGCGGACAGCCCTCGCATTCAGGAGTTGCGACGCCGGATCCAACAGGATCCGGCGTCGTTGGCTTTTGCGCCCCTCTCCGAGGAGCTGCGCCGCGCGGGCCGGCTGCCGGAAGCGATCCGGACCTGCCGGACGGGCCTGTCCATTCACCCCGAATACGCGACCGCTCGCGCGACGCTGGGTCGCGCGCTGCTCGACCAGGGCGAGCTCGATGCCGCTCTGGCCGAGTTGACGACGGTCCTGAAGGCGGCGCCCGAGCATCTGGCGGCGCTCAAAGGCGTCGCGGAGATCCACGCCCGGCGCGGGAATTCCGTCGATGCGCTGGCGACCTATCGCCGCGCGCAGCTGCTTGCACGGGAAGATGTGGAGCTGAGGCGCGCGATTTCCGCGCTCGAAGAAGAGCTCGCGCCGATTTTGCCGGCCGCGCCTCCCAGCCGCGAGCCGGACGGCGACGCCGCAATGGCGGTCCGGCGTCTGGAGCAGTTCCTCGAACGCGTTGTGGCCGACCGTGCCCGGCGCATCTGACCGCCCGCCGCTCGAGGCCCGGCACCTTCGAGCCCGCCACTTCATGGACCAGGCCGGCGTCGCCCGGCTGGTCGTGACCGCGCCTGCCAACGTCACCTGGCTCACCGGGTTCGACGGCTCGTCGGCGTGTGCCCTCGTCGAGCCCGACCGCGTGGTGCTGGTAACCGACCGCCGCTACGCCGAAGTGGCTGCGGAACTGTGCGCCGATGGCATGCTGGACCTGGTCGTGGTGGAGCAGACCTACGACGAGACGATCGTGGGGCTCATCGCGGCGGGAACCTCGCCGGCAGGCATCGAAGCCGGGCACCTGACCGTGCAGCGTCAGCGGTGGCTGGCGGCGGCTCTTGGTGCAGGCGGGTGGCAGGCCGATGGGATCCTTCCGACGCTGGACGTCATCGAGGCCGGACGGCTGGTGAAAGACGCCTGGGAGATCACCCGGCTGCGGGAGGCAGGGCGTCGCATTTCGGCGGTGGCCCTCGGCGTTCTGGCCGATATTGCGCCAGGGCAGCGCGAACAAGACGTCGCGCAGGCCCTGGAGGCTGGGTTGCGCCGAACTGGGTTCACCCGTCCGGCATTTGATACGATTGTCGCTTCCGGTCCGCGGGCCGCATTGCCCCATGGGCGCGCCTCGGAGCGGATGATGGCCGCCGGGGACCTCGTGGTGCTGGACTTTGGCGGGGTCTACGGCGGATACTGCGTCGACTTGACGCGCACGGTGGCGCTCGGGACGCCTTCGGCCGAGGCCGCGCGTGTGCATGGCGCGGTCGCCGAGGCGCAGCAGGCGGCCATCGAGGTGTTGGCTCCCGGCGTGGCAGTGGCCGAAGTGGACCGGGCCGCTCGCGCGGTCCTGGCCCGTCATGGCCTGGCCGATCGCTTTGTGCATGGCACAGGGCACGGTCTGGGCCTGGAAGTGCACGAAGCCCCGAGGGTGGGGCCGGCGCGGCCGGCAACCCACGCGACGCTGCCCGGCACAGTCGTCCTACCCGACGTACTGGCGGCCGGGATGGTGGTGACAATCGAACCTGGCGCCTACATCCCTGGTTGGGGAGGCGTCCGCATCGAAGACGACCTGCTTGTGACGGCCACCGGCGCCGAACGGCTGACCCGCGTGCCCGTCATGCTGTCGGTCGACTGACGCCCCAGGCCGGAGCCCGAGCCAACGAGGACGATGGACTTCGAGGAGATCAAGCAGATACTCGCACTGGTCAAGGAGCACGAGCTCGCCGAGTTCGAGCTGGCGCACCAGGACTTCAAGATCCGCATCCGGAAGGACACGGCCGTGCAGACGCTGGTCGCTGCTCCGTTGCCGGTGGCTGCCCTCGCCCCTGTATCCGCGCTGCCGGCCGCGGAGGCCGCCGCGGCTTCGCCCACGCCCCCGGCGGTCGAGGACGGCGACGAACTGGCGGTGGTCAAGTCGCCTATCGTCGGCACCTTCTATCACGCACCCGAGCCGGGTGCGCCGGCGTTTGCATCGGTGGGCGACGTGGTCCGCAAGGGCCAGGTGCTGTGCATCATCGAAGCGATGAAGCTGATGAACGAGATCGAGTCGGAGTACGACGGCGAAATCGTCAAGGTGTACGTCGAAAACGGCCAGCCGGTGCAGTTTGGCGAACGCCTCTTCGCGATCAGGGCGAAGTAGCGCATGTTCAAGAAAATCCTCATCGCAAATCGTGGCGAGATTGCCCTGCGCGTCATTCACGCGTGCCGCGAGCTGGGCATCAAGACCGTGGCGGTGTATTCGGAGGCCGACGAGCACGCCCTGCACGTGCGGTTCGCCGACGAAGACATCTGCATCGGACCGGCGCGCAGCGCGGACAGCTACTTGAGCGTCCCCGCCATCATCAGCGCCGCCGAAATCACCGGCGCCGATGCGATCCATCCGGGCTACGGATTCCTCTCTGAAAGCGCGTACCTGGCGGAAGTCTGCGAGGCGTGCCACATCCGCTTCATCGGGCCCGACCCCCACGTCATCCGACTGATGGGCGACAAGGCGCGGGCGCGCAGAGCGATGAAGAAGGCGGGGGTGCCCATCCTGCCAGGGTCCGATGGTCCGGTCGAGGGCGAAGAGCAGGCGCAGAAAATCGCCAGGGAGATCGGATACCCCGTCATCATCAAGGCGACAGCCGGCGGCGGCGGCCGTGGCATGCGCGTGGTCGAGAATCCGGGCGAGCTGGCGCAGGCACTGAAGACGGCGCAACGGGAGGCCGAGGCGGCATTTGGCATCGGCGACGTCTATGTCGAGAAGTACGTCGTCTCGCCGCGCCACATCGAGTTCCAGGTGCTCGGCGATCACTATGGCAGCGTCGTCTCGCTAGGCGAGCGCGAGTGCTCGATCCAGCGCCGCCACCAGAAGCTGCTGGAAGAGTCCCCGTCGGTCGCCCTCACCGAGAAAATCCGCCGGAAGATGGGCGGGGTGGTCGTCGATGCCGCCAAGGCGGTCCAGTACGCCAACGCCGGCACCTTCGAGTTCCTGATGGACAAGGACGGGCGCTTCTACTTCATGGAGGTGAACACCCGCCTGCAGGTCGAGCACCCGGTCACCGAAATGGTCACCGGCATCGACATCGTGAAGGACCAGATTCGCGTGGCGGCCGGCGAGCGGCTGTCGTTCAAGCAATCCGAGGTCACCTTCACGGGGCACGCCATCGAGTGCCGAATCAATGCCGAGGACCCCGTCAAGTTCACGCCGTCGCCGGGGACCATCAACGTGTTCTCGCTGCCCGGCGGCCCGGGCGTGCGCGTCGACACGGCCGCGCATACCGATTGCGTGATCCCGCCGTACTACGACTCGATGATCGCCAAGGTGATCGCGCACGGGCGCGACCGCAACGAGGCTATCGCGCGGATGCGGCGCGCGCTCGAGATGACCGTCATCGAGGGCATCAAGACCACCATTCCTCTGCACCTCAAGATCCTCAGCGACCCCGAGTTTCAGGCCGGGCGACTCAGCACCTCGTTCATGGACCGCTACCAGGTGGCAAAGTCGGAGCAGGGCAAGCAGCTTCGAGAAGCCGTTTGAGCCTTCCCGGGCTGTACGCCGTGCTGGACGCGGAGGTCGCCTCCGCGCACGGCTGGCCGCTGGTGGATCTGGCCGCGGCCGTACTCGACGGCGGCGCGACGCTGTTGCAGGTGCGCGCCAAAACCCTGTCGTCGGCGGACTTGCTCGACCTGTCGCGGCGGGTCGTTGAACTGGCGGCGCCGTTTGGGGCGGCCGTGGTCGTCAACGATCGGGCCGACATCGCGGTTCTGGCCGGAGCCGCCGGTGTGCATGTCGGCCAGGACGATCTGTCGCCGGCCGAGGCGCGTGCGATTGTCGGCCCGGACGCGCTGGTGGGCGTGTCCACCCACACACCTGATCAAATCGCCAAAGCCGCAAACGCGCCGGTGAGCTACATTGCCGTCGGGCCCGTGTTCGGCACCGCCACGAAGGCCACCGGCTACGACGCGGTGGGCCTTGAACTCGTCGGTCGGGCTGCCGCCGCCTCGGTTGACGTCGTCGCCATCGGCGGAGTGACGCTCGACCGGGTGCCGCACGTCATTGCTGCCGGGGCCACCAGCGTGGCCGTCATCACGGATTTGCTCGCCGGGGGCGACCCGGCCGCACGTACTCGCGCGTTTGTGGCCGCCGCGGCGGCCGCAAGGGGCGCGCTATAATGCCGCGGTTTTCGACGTAGCACGCCTGCCGGACCTGGGCTGGAGGGGGAATGGATTCGAATCTGCTGAAGACCAAGTCAATCGAGCAGTGTGTCAGCGACGTCGAGCATGGCGGCAAAGCCCTCAAGCGCACACTGACCGCCTTCGACCTCACGCTGCTCGGTATCGGCGCCATCATCGGCACGGGCATCTTCGTGCTGACCGGCACCGCGGCTGCCAACCAGGCCGGTCCGGCCATCGGCGTGTCGTATCTGGCCGCCGGCCTCGCCTGCGCGTTTGCGGCCCTGTGCTACGCCGAGTTTGCCTCGATGGTCCCAATCGCGGGCAGCGCGTATACGTACGCGTACGTCACGCTCGGCGAGATCTTCGCGTGGATGATCGGTTGGGACCTCATTCTCGAATACGCGGTCGGGTCGATGACCGTCGCTGTCGGCTGGAGTGGGTATTTTCAGCGGATCCTGGCCGGCTTCGGTCTGCACCTGCCGGTCTGGATGACGGCTTCGCCCTGGGCGATGGACGGCGCGGTGATCAACCTGCCCGCCGCGATCATCGTGCTGTTCATCACGGGGTTGCTCGTCGTGGGGGTGCGCGAGAGCGCTCGCTTCAACGCGGTGATGGTTGCCATCAAACTGGCGGCCGTGCTGTTTTTCATCGCCGCTGGCGCCACGTTCGTCAAGCCGGAAAACTGGTCGCCGTTCATGCCGTATGGCTTCTCGGGCGTGATGGCCGCGGCGGCGGTGGTTTTTTTCGCCTACATCGGTTTTGACGCCGTGTCGACCACCGCGGAAGAGGCCAAGAACCCACAGAGGGATCTCCCGATTGGCATCATAGCGTCCCTCGTGATCTGCACCATTCTCTATCTGGTGGTCGCGGCGGTGCTCTCCGGCATTGTGCCGGTCACCGAGTACCGGTCGGCGGCCGACACGCTGCCAGGTGTCGCCTCGGCTGCACCAGAGGAGGTCACCAAGTTCCTCAACGCGCCTGTCGGCTACGCGCTGGCGTTGATCAACCAGGACTGGGCAGCCGGGCTGGTCTCGGCTGGTGCAGTGGCTGGCATCACCAGCGTGCTGCTGGTCATGCTCATGAGCCAGCCACGCATTTTCTTTGCGATGAGCCGCGATCGCCTGTTACCTCCCGGCGCCAGCAAGGTCCACCCGAAGTTCAAGACGCCGTACGTCACGACGATCATCACCGGCCTGGTAGTCTCGCTCTGCGCCGCGCTGGTGCCGATCCAGATCCTGGGCGAGATGACCAGCATCGGCACGCTGTTCGCGTTCATGATCGTCTGCGCCGCGGTGATGATGCTGCGTGTGCAGCGCCCCGAGGCCAAACGGCCGTTCAAGGTGCCGGGTGGGTTCGTGATTCCCGTGCTGGGCATCGTCTCGTGCCTCTATTTGATGCTAAGCCTTCCGGTGGCGACCTGGGTGCGCTTCCTTGGGTGGCTGAACATCGGCATGCTGATTTATTGGGTCTACGGCCGCGTCAACAGCCCTCTGCGGGATGCCGCCGAAGCCGCGGGTCGTACTGCGCTCGAGAACATCGGCAATTTCGTCACCATTACCGGGGCGCTGCTGCTGTTCAACGGCCTCTTCATGACGATTCTGGGCTTCATGACAGTGCTGGGGATCACGACCGAGGAGCTGGCCAAGTGGCACGAGATCGGGGTTACGCCCGAACAATCCGACCAGCTCGGTCTGCTGGTGCTGGGCGTCGGCCTGGTCGTGTTCGTAGTCGGCCGGCTGCTGGCCAAGTCGGGGAAGGCCGCCGCGGCGTGAGCGCGCGGTTGCTGGACGGGGCGGCGGCGGCCGCCTCGATCCGACAGGAACTTCAGCCCCGGGCGACGGGATTTGCTTCGCGCGCCGGGCGGCCTCCCGGACTGGGCATCGTGCTGGTCGGCACGCATGCGCCGTCTGAAATCTACGTGCGGAACAAGCTGAAGGCCGCATCCGACATCGGGTGCCGTGCCGAGCTGTTTCGGCTGTCGGAGAACGCGACGCTGGGCGAAGTCCTCGACACCGTGCGGCGGCTCAATGCCGACGACGCGTTTGACGGCATCCTCGTGCAGGACCCCCTGCCCGCGGCGATGGGCGATGGCGCGTCTCAGGCCGTCTTCGACGTCATCGACCCGGACAAGGACGTCGACGGGTTCACCCCCATCAACGCCGGCCGGCTGGTTCAGGGACGCGCGGTGCTGGCGCCCTGCACGCCGTCGGGCGTGATTGCGCTGCTGCAGCGCGAGGACATCACTATTGCCGGCAGCCACGCCGTGGTCATCGGCCGCAGCGACATCGTCGGCAAACCGATGGCGATGCTGTTGCTGCACCAGCACGCCACGGTCACGGTCTGTCACTCGCGTACTCGAGACCTGCCGGCGCTCACGCGGCAAGCCGACATTCTCGTGGCCGCCGTCGGCCGTACCGCGTTTGTGCGGCCCGAGCACGTCAAGCCCGGGGCCACCGTCGTCGATGTCGGGATCAACCGCGTTACCGACGGTGGGGAAGTCGCGGCGCTGTTTCCGGAGGGCTCGCCGCGCCACGCGGACTTTGCCCGGCGCGGGTCGGTCGTCGTCGGCGACGTGCACCCGGCAGTCGCCGGGGTCGCCGGCGCCATGACGCCCGTGCCCGGCGGAGTCGGTCCGCTCACCATCGCGCTCCTCCTGCAGAACACGGTGACGGCCGCTGAGGCGAGGGCCGGATGGTCCGCGTCGCGCTGACCGGCGGCATCGCGACCGGCAAGAGCACCGTCCTGCGCATGTTGCAGGCGCGGCACGTACCCACGATCGACGCCGATGTCCTGGCTCGGGAAGTCGTTGCGCCGGGGAGCCCTGGCCTCGAGGCTGTCGCCAAGCGTTTCGGCCGCGCCATGCTCGATGCGGATGGCTCGCTCGACCGCGGCGCCCTGGCAGCCGTTGTGTTCTCGGATCCGCAGGCGCGCCGCGACCTCGAGCAGATCGTGCATCCCGCAGTCTACGCCGCCATCCAGGCCTGGCTCGAAAAACTCCCGCGCGACACGCGCCTGGCGTTCGCCGACATCCCCCTCCTGTTCGAGACGGGTCACCAGGTGGACTTCGATCGGGTTGTCGTCGTGGCCTGCCCGCCCGACGAGCAACTGCGCCGCGTGCTTTCGCGAGACGGCATTTCCGAGGCCGAGGCGCGCACACGGCTGGACGCTCAGTGGCCGATAGCCGAGAAGGTCGTGCTCGCCGACGAGGTGATCTGGACGACCGGCTCGCGTGCGGAGACAGAGCGGCAAGTCGAAGAGCTTCTCAGCCGCCTGCGAGCCGACCGCGCGCCCTGAGACTGCGCGCTGCAGCTACTAGGCACTTAGCTGTTGGTCGTCTTTGGCGGGCGCGATGCGCTCTTCGATGAAGGTATTCCACTCGTGGCATTGCGGGCACTGCCAGAGCAGTTCGGTGCTCCGGTAGCGGCAGCGTACGCAGACGTGCGGGTCCACATAGAAAACGGCGTCTCGCGTCAGCCCGAGATAGCGCTCGATCAACTGGGGGTTGCGCCCGAGGGCCGACAGCGCCTGCCAGATCTCCTGGTGGATCATCAGCGCGTGTGGGTTATGGGAAAGCGCCTCGAAGAGCAATTCGAGGGCTGTCCCGGCGTCGCCGGCCGCGCTGCGATGACGTGCCAGCGCCAATCGCGCGCGCCAGTCCTGTGAGTTGGCGGCGATCAGCCGCCGGCACAGATCGGGAAACCGCTGTGGTGTGCCTTGTGTGGTGTACGCTGCCTGCAGCCGGTCGAAAGCGAGATACGCCCGGTCGGGCGAGGCCTCGATGAGGTCCTCCCACGCGGCGATGGCCCCGGCGACGTCGCCGTCGTGCAGCTTGACGTCGCCCAGGCTCAGATAGGCGGGCGCGGCCGCCTGGTCGCGCTCGATCGCCGCGGCAAACCGGCGCGCAGCTTCCGCGCGATCGCCGGCCTTTGACGCCTCGTCTCCCAGCTCGTGTTCGAGGAATGCGAGGATGGCGTTGTCACGTGTCCGCAGCGGCCCGGCGGCGTCGATTTCCGAGAGCTGCTGCCGGATATCGTATGCCTCAGCCCACTGGTGCTGCTCCTCGTGCAGCTTCTCGAGCTGAATCAGCGCGTGCCGGTTCTTTGGATCGAGCCGGAGCACTTCCTTGAAAGCTTCGTGGGCGCGGTCGACGAAACCACCCCGGCGAAAGTCGAGGCCAAGGCACAGCAGGATGTAGGCGTGCTCGAGCGTCTTGAGGTGCTGCCGCTGCAACAGCCCCTGGTGGATGTTGATGGCTCGGCCCACCTGGCCCTTCTCGCGATAGAGGTTGCCCAGCACGAGGTGAATCTCCAGCGCGTCTTCGTCGAGCCACGCTGCACGCGACAACTCGTCGATGGCCTGATCGATCTGGTTGGCGACCACCAGGTCGAGCCCGACGATGAAGTGCGGAGATTCGCGTGCCTTTCGCCGATCGATCCATTGTCCATCACGCAGCTTGTACCGCTCCCACGCCTTGCCGATGGCCAGGCCGGCCAGCAGGGCCACCAGGGCGACGAGCATCGGGAGGTACACGGTCATGGCTGTGTGGGTGCCGGTGTCCATTCGGACACCAGCGCATTCCAGCGACCCTGGGACTTGAGGACTACTTCGGCCAGCTCGCGGACCGCGCCGTCGCCGCCCCCCGACCGGCTAACCCAGTGCGCGACGGCTCTCACCTCGGGCGCCGCGTCGGCGGGAGCGGCGGCCAGGCCGACCCGGGCGAGAACGGGCAGGTCGAGCAAGTCGTCCCCCATGAACGCGACGTCGTCGTCTTCGAGCCCGAGCTCGGCGAGCAGGGCCTCGTACGTGGTCAGCTTGTCCAGCGCGCCCTGACGGACGATCGTGATGCGGAGCTGATTGGCCCGCTCGGTCGTCGACGCCGACTGGCGTGCCGACAGCAGCCCGACACGAACGCCCGCTTTCTGTGCCAGGACGATACCCGTTCCGTCTCGGATGTCGAATGTCTTGGACTCGGTGCCGTCGGCATGAAGGAGGATCTTGCCGTCGGTGAGGACGCCGTCGACGTCGAGGAGCACCAGGCGCACGCGACGTGCGCGTTCGATCAGCGTGAGGGCCATGTCAGATGGCCTCCGTGCGCCACAGGTCGTGCAGGTGCACGACGCCCTGAATGGCGGCGCCCGCGCTGACGATGACCGACGTGATCTTCCGACGCTCCATCAGGTTGAGCGCTTCTACCGCCAGCAGGTGAGGAGGGATGGTGACCGGGCTGGTCGTCATCACATCGGCAGCGCGCAGGTCCAGGACGTTTGGAGTCGTCGTCATGCGCCGGCGCAGGTCCCCGTCGGTGATGATGCCCACGAGGTCTCCGCCCGAGGTCACGCACGTCATGCCGAGCCCCTTGCGTGACATCTCGTAGATGACGTCGCGCATCGACGTCGTCTTGTCGACTTGCGGGATGTCGTCGCCAGCGTGCATCAGTTGCTCGACCCGCATCAGACGCTTGCCCAACTTGCCGCCGGGGTGAAGGTTTGCGAAGTCCTCGGCGCGGAAGCCTTTCTCGACCAGGAGCGTCATCGCCAGCGCGTCGCCGAGCGCCAGAGCGGCCGTGGTGCTGGCCGTCGGGACGAGGTTGAGCGGGCATGCCTCTTCGGCGACGTGACAGTCGAGCGTGACGTCGGCAAACTGGCCCAGGGTCGAGCCTGGATGCCCCGTGAGCGCGATGATTCCCGCGCCGCCGCGCCGGATGGTCTCGAGCAGGCGAAGAATCTCGTCTGTCTCGCCACTGTGGGACAGGGCGACGACAATGTCGCCGGCCTGAATCACGCCAAGGTCGCCGTGAATCGCTTCGGCGGGATGCAGGAAGAACGCGGGCGTCCCAGTGCTGGCCAGCGTCGCGGCGATCTTCCTCGCGATGATGCCCGACTTGCCCATGCCGGTGACGACGACGCGGCCACGGCAATCCCGGAGCAGGTCCACGGCACGGACGAAACGGGCGTCGAGGCGGTCGACCAGCGCGAGGATGGCCGCGGCCTCGGTCTGCAAGACCTTGCGCGCCAGCGAGAGGTCGGGCATGACGGCGCCCGTCGGGCGATCAGGACGCTCGGGCGATGGCATCGATAGCCTTGAGCTTCCTCAGCAATGGCGCCAGCAAGTCGAGTCGCAAGGCATTCTGCGCGTCGCTCTTGGCGCGTGACGGGTCCTCGTGGACTTCCAGAAACACGCCGTCGACGCCGGCCGCAACGCCGGCCCGTGCCAGCGGGTCGATGTACTCGGCCAGGCCGGAGGTCACCCCGTCGCCGGCGCCTGGCAGCTGCAGGCTGTGCGTGACGTCAAAGACGACCGGCACGCCCAGCGCACGCATCATGGGGAAGGCGCGCATGTCGACGACCAGGTTGTTGTAGCCAAATGACGTGCCGCGTTCCGTGACGAAGACGTTGGTGTTGCCGGCGTCGGTGATCTTCGCGACTGCGTGCCTGATGTCCCGAGGCGCCAGGAACTGGCCCTTCTTGATGTTCACGGCGCGCCCGGTCCGCGCGGCGGCCACCAGCAGGTCGGTCTGGCGGCACAAAAACGCGGGGATTTGCAGTACGTCGGCCACCTCGGCGACCGGCGCCGCCTGATCGGCCTCGTGGATATCGGTCAGAACCGGCAGCCCCGTGTCCGACTTCACGCGCTCCAGGACAGCCAGGCCCTGGGCCAGACCGGGTCCCCGGAACGACTGGATCGACGTGCGATTCGCCTTGTCGAACGACGCCTTGAAGACCACGGGCAACCCGACGTCGGCCGCGATGGACTTCACCGCGCGCGCGGTCTCGAGCGCGTGCGATTCGCTTTCAATGACGCACGGGCCGGTGATGACCAGCAGCGGTGCCCCGCCACCGAGCGTCAGCGACCCGATGTGGACAGGCGGCATCCGACGATCATACACGGTGCCCTCACCCCACGACCCCTTCGGCCAGCGTCGGGACCGTGGTGCCTTTCTTGTGGCGATAAGAGGCGCCCACGAAACTGGCAAACAACGGATGCGGTGCCAGGGGCTTGGACTTGAACTCGGGGTGGAACTGCACCGCGACGTACCAGGGATGTCCCGGCAACTCGGCGATCTCGACGAACTTGCCGTCCGGGGACTTTCCTGAAATCTGAAGGCCGCGCTCGGTAAGTGCCTGCTCGTACAGGCAGTTGAACTCGTAGCGGTGACGGTGCCGTTCCGAGATGTGGGTTGTCCCGTAAATCTGGTGCGCCAGCGACCCCGGCGTGAGCTCGCAGGCGTACTGGCCCAGGCGCATGGTGCCGCCCAGATCTTCGATCCCCAACAGGTCGCGCAACTTGTAGATCACCTTGTGCGGCGTCTCGGGATCGCACTCGGTCGAGTCGGCATCGGTCAACCCGGCGACGTTCCGCGCAAACTCTACCGTCGCCCACTGGAAGCCGTAGCAGATGCCGAAGTACGGGATGCCTCGGCTCCGCGCGATCTGGGCGGCTTTCATCATGCCGCGGGTGCCGCGGTTGCCGAAGCCACCGGGCACCAGGATGCCGTGCGCTCCGTCGAGCAGCCGCTCGCCGCCGGGCTCCTCCAGGGCTTCAGACTCGACCCACTGGATGTTGACCTTCAGTCTGTGCGCGAAGCCGCCGTGGTAGAGCGCTTCGTTCAGGCTCTTGTAGGAGTCCTCGTAGCCGACGTACTTCCCGACGACGTGGATCGTCAGCTCGTCGTCCGGGTGCTTGATACGTGCGACCAGCTGCTCCCAGGCCTCGATGTGCCGCTCGGTCTGGTCGAGATGGAGGAGCTTGAGGATGATCCGATCGATGCCCTCGGAGGCCAACGCCATCGGCACCTCGTAGATCGTGTCGACGTCGCGCGCGGTGATGACGGCTTCCTCGTCGACGTCGCAGAAGAGCGCGATCTTCTGCTTCACATCGCGCGAGAGCGGCCGATCCGTGCGGCAGAGCAGGATGTCGGGCTGGATGCCGATCGAGCGAAGGTCGCGGACGCTGTGTTGCGTGGGTTTGGTCTTCACCTCGCCCGCCGTGCCGATGAACGGCACCAGCGTGAGATGGATATAAATAGTGTTGTCGCGCCCCGCGTCCTGGCGGAACTGGCGAATGGCCTCGAGGAAGGGGAGGCTCTCGATGTCGCCGACGGTCCCGCCGATCTCGACAATAACGATGTCGACGTCGCGCGAGACGCCGCGGATGCTGTCCTTGATCTCGTTGGTGATGTGGGGAATGACCTGTACGGTGCCGCCGAGGTAATCGCCGCGCCGTTCCTTCTGGATGACCGACAGGTAGATCTTGCCGGTCGTCCAGTTGTTGTTCCGGGTGGGCACCATGCTCGTGAACCGCTCGTAGTGCCCGAGGTCGAGGTCGGTCTCGGCTCCGTCGTCTGTAACGTACACCTCGCCGTGCTGAAACGGGCTCATCGTGCCCGGATCCACATTGATGTAGGGGTCGAACTTCTGCAGGGTGACCCGATAGCCGTGCCCTTCGAGCAGGCTTCCAATCGAGGCCGCGGCCAGCCCCTTGCCGAGCGACGACACCACGCCGCCAGTTACGAAGATGTATTTCGTCGGTTTCGTGGTCTCGTTCGTCATCGTGTCGGGTGTCCCTTGTGACTGCTTCCAGCGGCTGCGACGACCATGGCTTCGACCTCGGCCAGATCCGATGGCGTGTCCACGCCGACGGACCGGTACGGAGTCTCTGGCACGATGATGCTGTAGCCGTGTTCGAGTGCGCGGAGTTGCTCGAGCCGCTCGCTTTGCTCGAGCGGGGTCGGCGGGAGGCTGGTGTAAATGCCCAGAAACGTACGCCGGTAGGCATACATGCCGATGTGGCGCCAGCCCAACGCCTGCAGGCCGCCCTGCGGGGCGCCATCGCGGGCGTACGGAATCGGCGAGCGTGAAAAGTACAGCGCGACGTCGTGTCGATCGACGACGACTTTCACGACGTTGGGATCGAGGTATTCCGCGCGGCTGGTGAGCCGGGTGCGCAGGGAACTCATGACGGCAGTGGCATCGGCGGAAAGCGGTGCCATGGCCTGTTCGATCATGGCCGGCGTGACCAATGGCTCGTCGCCCTGCACGTTGACGATGATGTCGCAGTCCAGCCCGGCGGCGACTTCCGCCAGCCGATCAGTGCCTGTCGGATGCGTGCCGCTCGTCATGACGGCCTCGCCCCCGAACGCGGTCACCACGCGTGCGATCCGGTCGTCGTCGGTAGCCACGAGCACGCGGCTCACGCCGCGCGCCTGACGGGCGCGACGATAGACGTGCTCGATCATCGGCGTACCGGCAATCAGCGCGAGCGGCTTACCAGGGAAGCGGGACGATTCGTAGCGGGCTGGAATGACAACAACGGCCGAAGGACGAACCGAATGCTCGGGGGCAGGAACCGGGAGCACGTCGAATCATAACACAGTGCCTCGATGGGCCGAAGCGAGCGCCTCGCGCGCCGCAGCGGCCAGGGCCGCAGCCGACGAATGCTAGGATGCGCGGGTGGGCAGAGCACGCATGACGGCGATGCGGGGGAGTGCCGCCGCGATACTGGCGCTTGCGGCGTGCAGCCCGGCCGACCAGCCCCCTCCCCAGCGTGCGCCGGTGCCCGCAGTGGCGGCACCCGATCTGACCGTCGAGGGGCTGCACCGCATGCTCGACGCGCAGACGCCGTTGTCGCCGACGGGCAGGAACCCGTTCAGGTTCGCCGGGTCGGGCGGGACCAATGGCGGTGGCGGGAGTCAGTCGGCGCACGCGCCGCTGCCGCCACCCGACGGGCTGCCGGTGCTGCCGCTCCCGCTGGCGCAACCGGCGCTGCGTCTCCTGGGGTTCGTCACGTTGACCGACGGCACCAGGGTCGCCGTGCTGTCGGTTGGCAGCGATCTTGTGATGGCCGGCGTCGGCGAAGTCGTCGCCGGACGCTTTCGCGTCGTCAGCGTTGGCGAAGAGGCGGTGGACCTGACCGACGCGGTGGGCGAGCGGCCTGTGCGGCTGGCGTTACCCTAGGCGCACGACCTCGGCGGATCGCACCGCTGGAATCGCCCGCAACTCGCCAAGCACCTCGTCGGTGACCCGCTCCGCCTCGTCAACCGACACCACGCCAAGCGCACCGGCGGGGCCACGGCCGAGCGCGAAGTTGGCGATGTTGACCTGGTGACGGCCGAGCACCGTGCCCACCGCGCCGATGACGCCGGGCTGGTCGTTGTTCTGAATCACGATCTGGGTGCCAGAAAGCGGCGCCTCGACGGGAACGCCGTCGACCAGCACGAGGCGAGGCCCGCCGTGCTCGAAGATGGTGCCCTCGACCCAGCGCTCGCCGGCGCTGGTGTGCAGCTTCACCGACAGCAGGCTGGTGAAGTTGCGGACGCGCGAGCTGCGGGACTCGACGACCTCGATGCCGCGTTCGGTGGCCACGGCCTTGGCATTGACCGCCGTCACGCCGCCAGAGAGGATGTGCTGGAAGAGGCCCACAAGGACCGCGCTCGAGAGCACGTCACTGCGGCCGGTTGCCAGTTCCCCGTAGTACCTGACGCCCACGCCTGTCGTTCGCGCCTCGCCCATCTGCGCCACCAGAGACCCGAGGCGCTCGGCCAGCACGATCCAGGGCTGCAGCCGACGAAAATCGT
This sequence comes from Vicinamibacteria bacterium, assembly GCA_963806705.1. Classification (GTDB taxonomy): domain Bacteria; phylum Acidobacteriota; class Vicinamibacteria; order Vicinamibacterales; family JAENWD01; genus JAENWD01. The sequence goes on along the minus strand of CAWDZE010000015.1, from coordinate 114,968 downwards.
CGGCCGATAGCGACGGGAAGTTCACCGCGTTTCGGATGATGCCGTCGCGCAAGTAGTCGCGGACGGCTGCTGCAGTTTCCACACCAACAAGTTCCTGCGCCTCGCCAGTGGACGCGGCGATGTGCGGCGAAGCGACGACGGTGGGCCGCTCGGCCAGCGACCAGTCGGTGGGCGGCTCCTGCTGGAAGACGTCCAGGGCGGCGCCACCCACCTGTCCGCTGTCGAGCGCGGCGGCAAGGGCCGCATCGTCGATCAGCTCGCCGCGGGCAGTGTTGATGATGCGGATCCCCTTTTTCGCCCTGGCAAGTCGCTCGGCATTGACCAGGTGCCTGGTCTGCGGCGTCACCGGCAGATGCAGGGTGAGATAGTCGGCCGCTGCAAAGACTTCGTCGAGCGTGCCGAGCTTCGCGCCGACCTGCGCGGCCAGCTCCGCCGAGATGAACGGGTCGTGGGCGACGATTTGCATCTCGAAGGACCGCGCGCGGGCCGCCACCTCCTGTCCGATGCGTCCGAGGCCGACGATGCCGAGCGTCTTGCCGCGGAGCTCGCCGCCGGCAAACTTCTTCTTCTCCCACTTTCGCGCCTTCATCGCCGCGTCGGCGGCCGGAAGGTGACGCGCAAGCGCGAGCAGCTGGCCCATCGCCAACTCGGCGACGCTGATGCTGTTGGCGCCTGGCGCGTTCATGACGATGATGCCGCGGGCGCTGGCAGCGTCCAGGTCGACGTTGTCCACGCCGGTCCCGGCGCGTGCGATCACGCGCAGCGCCGGCGCGGCGGCGATGACCTCGCGAGTCACCTTCGTCGCGCTGCGCACGATGAGCGCGTCGGTATCGGCCACGGCGGCCAGCAGTTCGGGCAGCGGCCGGCCAGGGGTCGCATCGACGACCCAGCCGGATTGTTCATTGAGCAAGGCAACAGCGGACCGCGGCAGATCATCAGCAATCACAATTTTCATCGAAGGCGCTCGGGAGAATGTTGCAAGCGAGGCAGATTGGGCAGACGACGTCGCGTGACAAAACGGTTCAAGTATAATCTGACGTTCGGGCCCGGAGGACAAGAGCCGACACGTCTAGTGACGCGCTTTGCCCCACCATGGTGCAAACCGCAGTTGACGTGCCGCAGTGCCGTGGAACAGGGCCGCAAGCACCGACTTTTCCACAGACTTTTCCACAAGCATCTGTGAACATCCGGTAACGGTGCCGGGGAGACGCCCTAACCGCACAACGACGCGCGGCGGGCACCGCACGCAGCACTCGAGCAGGGAAGGAACATGCCACAGTTCACGCACTTGACGCCGCCGGTTGATGGCACGCCGCTCACACGCAAGCAGGGACTGCTGGTCGTACCCGATGATCCGATTATCCCGTTCATCGAAGGGGACGGCACCGGCCCCGATATCTGGCGCGCCAGCGTTCGGGTCTTCGACGCAGCCGTGCACAAAGCGTTTGGCGGCAGCCGGCGGCTCGTCTGGTTCGAGATTCTGGCGGGAGAAAAGGCCAAGGATCTGACGGGCGAGTGGCTGCCCAACGACACGCTCGAAGCCGTCAAGACGTACAAGATCGCCATCAAGGGCCCGCTGACGACGCCGGTGGGCGGCGGCATCCGCAGCCTGAACGTCACGCTTCGGCAAGTGCTCGATCTGTATGCGTGCGTCCGTCCGGTGCGCTACTTCACCGGCACTCCGGCGCCGGTGAAGCATCCGGAAAAGATGAACGTCGTCATCTTTCGCGAGAACACCGAGGACGTGTACGCCGGCATCGAGTTTGCCAAGGGCACGCCGCAGGCCCAGAAGCTGATCGAGTTCCTGTCGCGCGAGATGGGCAAACGCCTGCCGACCGATTCCGGCATCGGCATCAAGCCGATGTCCGAGACGGCCAGCAAGCGCCTTGTGCGCATGGCCATCAAGTACGCCATCGAGCACAAGCGTCCGACCGTCACGCTCATGCACAAGGGCAACATCATGAAGTTCACCGAAGGCGCCTTCCGTGACTGGGGGTACGAGGTTGCCAAGGCCGAGTTCCGCGATCAGATCGTCACCGAGGACGAGGTGTACGAAGGCGCGTCGAAGGAGGGCAGGGTCGTCATCAACGATCGCATCGCCGATAGCGTCTTCCAGCAGATCCTCACGCGAACCGCAGACTACAGCGTCTTTGCCACGCCAAACCTCAACGGCGACTACCTGTCGGATGCCTGCGCGGCACAGGTCGGCGGACTGGGTATGGCGCCTGGTGCCAATATCGGCGACGACATCGCGTTTTTCGAAGCGACACACGGCACCGCCCCCAAGTACGCCGGTAAAGACGTCATCAACCCGTCGTCAGTGATCCTGTCGGGCGTGATGATGCTCGAGCACCTGGGTTGGCACGAGGCCGGCCGACTCATCACAAATGGCATCGCGCAGTCGATCCAGAAGAAATCTGTGACCTACGACCTCGCGCGCCTTATGGATGGCGCTACCGAGCTCAGGACGTCGCAGTTTGCCGACGCCATCATTGCCAACATGTAATTGCAGATTGCAGATTGCAGATTGACGATTAAGGGATTGCAGGGATTACTGTTGCAGATCCCGGGGAGACGCTAGATGAACCGGAAAGTCACTGTCATCGGCGGGGCGGGCAACGTCGGAGCGACGGTCGCCCGCGCCATCGCCGTCAAGGAACTGGCCGATGTCGTGGTAATCGACATCGCGGATCAGAAGGCGAGCGGGCTGGCGCTCGACATGTATCAGGCCAACCCGATTGAAGGGTCGGACGCGCGTCTGATCGGCGGCGGCGACTTCGCCGATGCCGCCGGGTCCGACGTCGTGGTCATCACCTCCGGCGTGCCGCGCAAGCCCGGCATGAGCCGCGACGATCTGCTGCAGGTCAACTACAAGATCATGCAGCAGGTGACCGAGCAGATCGTCCGGCACTGTCCGGACGCGATCATCGTGCCAGTCGCCAACCCGCTCGATGCCATGTGTCAGGCGGTTTACCGGCTGTCGGGCTTTCCTCGCGAGCGGGTGATCGGCATGGCCGGCATCCTCGACTCGGCGCGCATGCGCGCGTTCCTGGCGATGGAGCTGAACGTGTCGGTGGAGAACATCCACGCCTTCGTGCTCGGCGGCCACGGCGACACGATGGTGCCGCTGCCTCGCTACTCGACGGTGGCGGGTATCCCCATCACGAAGTTGCTGTCCGAGGATCGGATCAAGGCCATCTGCGACCGCACCGCCAACGGGGGCGCCGAGATCACCAAACTGGTCGGCACCAGCGCGTGGTACGCGCCGGGTTCGGCGGCCGCCGAGATGGTCGAGATTATCCTCAAGGACAAGAAGAAGATCGTGCCCTGCTCGGTGTTCCTGCAGGGGGAGTACGGCATCAACGACCTGTTTGTTGGCGTGCCCGTCAAACTCGGTGCCAAGGGCGTCGAGCAGATTATCGAGATCGAACTCACCGGCGACGAGAAGGTCGCGCTGGCCAAGTCGGCCGCGGCCGTCAAGGAACTGACCGACGTAATCGGCGTTTGAAATTGACGATTGCAGATTAAAGGTGCGGGTGCATCCCGACGGCATCCTTTGATCGTCAATCGTCAATCATCAATTTAACCTTTCTTTACGGCAACTGACACTTCGGTCAGTTCCCACGCCAACTTGATCTGCCCGCCCTCAATCTTGATCGTGAACTGATCGACCGGGGACGTCAGCGCACGGGCGGTCATGTCCACCCGCGCCAGGTCTTGGGCCTCGTTGTACTCCGTGCCCCACTGGCCCGTCTGTTTGTTGATGATCAGCTTCCAGCCCTGCGGCCCGGGCAGTGTGTAAAGGCTGACCTTCCCGGCCGGCACCGCCGCGCCGCCGATCACGAGGGGCGCGTCGGTTGTGAGCGTCGTCGACTCGTCGGCGCCGGTGCGCCACACGCGCCCGTACGGCACGAGGCCGCCTACGATCTTCCGGCCGCGCATGTACGGCCGGCCGTACGTGATGCCGACTTTGGCCCCGTCGACAGTGGCCGTGACGGTCTCGTGGGGACTTCCGGGTGGCTGCGCCGACATCGACACTACCGTCACGATCAAGGCGATCGCCAGACAAGCAAGAGCTCGTACGCGCATGACTTCTATTCTCCCTCGTCGAAGCGGGTATGACACCCCGCGCTACAGGATCTTCATGCCCAGGGCCGACAATACCAGTTCGGTGCCGAGTTCGGCCGTGCTGTTTCTGACATCGAGCGTCGGGTTCACCTCGACCATGTCGAGCGCGCGCACTCGCCCGGAATCGGCGAGCATTTCCATCACCATGTGCGCCTCGCGGTAGTCGAGGCCGCCTTTGACCGGCGTGCCGACACCTGGCGCGATCCCCGGGTCGCAGACATCCAGATCGAAGGAAACGTGCAGGCCGTCGCTGGCGCTGCCTGCCATGGCGAGGGCCTGCTCCATGACCGCCGCGATGCCGGCGCGGTCAATGTCCTTCATTGTAAAGACGTGAATGCGTGAGTCCCGGACGCGCTGCTTCTCCTGATCGTCCAGGTTCCGCACGCCGATGAGCACGACGCGGTCCGGTACGATCGCCGGACTGAATCCGCCAAGTGCAGCCAGTTCGACGGGTTCCGGGCCGAGCAAGGCGGAGAGCGGCATGCCATGGACGTTGCCCGATTCTGTGCTGGCCGGCGTGTTCATGTCGCCATGCGCGTCGACCCAGATCAGGCCGAAGGGCTCGCCCCGGCCCCTGACGTACGCCGAGGTGGCGGCGACCGAACCGGCCGCAAGGCTGTGATCCCCCCCGAGCACCAGCGGCAGCGCGCCCTCGGCCAGGGCTGCTCGTGCGCCGTCGAAGAGCGCCGTGCAGACGGTGGCAATGTCGCCTATGTACTTGCGGCGCGGGTCGCCGACGTGCCGCGTCTCCGGGATCGGCACCTCGAGGTCTCCCTTGTCCACGACCGGGCACCCAAGCGCGGCAATCCGCTCGCCGAGGCCGGCGATGCGGAACGCCGAGGGGCCCATGTCGACCCCGCGTCGGCCGCCACCGAGGTCGAGTGGCACGCCGATGATGTGCACCGGGCGCACGCAGACTCCTTTTTGCGGTAAGAGTTACTTGCGCTTCACCGAGACAGACACGCCCTCGCCAGACGGGGCGACGATGGTCGTGAACAGGTTCGGATGCGTTTCGATGGTCGCCAGGAAGTCGCCCATCTCGCTCTTCTTGTTCAATACGTTGTGCGCGACAAACAGCCCGCGAACCGGCATGCGCGGGTAAACCATGTCGAAGAAGCGCTGGTAGTCGCGCTTCCACGCGTCCAGGAAGACGAAGTCGAACTGTCCCTGGATGCCGGGGATCGCGGCGAAGGCGTCGCCGGCAACGACCTGCACGATGTCGGAGAGCCCGGCCTTGGCGATATTGGCCTGCGCCTCCTTGGCACGCTGCGGGTCGTATTCGATGGTCACCAGCCGTCCGCCGGTCTCGCGCAGGCCGAGTCCGATCCAGATGGCGCTATACCCACTGGCAGCGCCGATTTCGAGCGCTCGCTTGCTGCCGCTGGACGTGACCAGCAGCCGCAGGAAACGGCCGTCCTCTTCGGATACCGCCAACTGGCCCCGGTCGGCCTTCCGGATGTCCGTGAGCAGCGCCGTGATGGCGGGGGAGACCCCTTGCAACGTTGTCGAAGATTGAGCGGACGGCGCCTGTGGCAACCATAGGGCGAGCGTCAGAAATGCGGCGGGTGCAAGAACGAGCGAGCGGTTACGCATCAGTCAGCTGGTCCTCGACTCGGGCGGGAAGTGTTACCTGGACGTTCGTGTATAGTATGCGATTTGTTTACGTCCATAAGTGGCGTCGGAGGCCCGATTGAGCCCGATTCTGGTTCGTCCCGTCCGCGAGCAGCTCGAGCACGACCGTGTCATCCGACTGCTCCAACAGGACTTGCAGAAGCGCAAGGTCGAAGTCGGCATCAATCCGGGCTCCGAGCAGAACGCGTCGGTCGGGACCGGCAGCCGCAAAGAGTACCCCGATGCGGTCGTCTACTCGCTCGAAAAGGGCAAGAAGGTCGTCGCGGTCGTCGAGGTCGAAACCGGTGAGTCGGTGAACCACCTGGAGGCGATGGCACAGTGGGCGCACCTGGCCAAGTTGCGGGTGCCATTCCACTTATACGTGCCGATCAATTCCGTCGACGTCGCGCGGCGGCTGAGCCACGACTACAAGATCAACGTCACCGAGATCTGGTCGTACCACCAGGTCGGTGAGCAGTTCAAGTTCACGCTCTTTCACCCGGTCAGCGGCTCCAGAGGTGGCAGGGGTTCCGCGCCGCCCAGAACGGTCTCCGTGGCGAGCATCCGCGTGGCGTTGCCGCTCGAGCCGGAGACGGCAGTGGAAGAGCCGGTCGTCAAGGCCGAGCCCACGCTGCCTGCCAAGTCGGCGACAAATGCCCACGGCAACAAGACGATTCCGGCGCGCGCGGCGACTCCCGCCCTGCCTGCCGTCAAACCTGCCGCCAAGACGCCATCTGCCCCAGCGCAGCGGGTGATTCCCGTGAAGGCGAAGCCAGCAACCGTCAAGCCGACTTCGATCAAGTCGGCTCCCGTGGCTTCCGCCAAGCCCGCAAGCAGCGCCGGTGCCGCAAAGGGCTCGGCTTCGAAGGTCGCGCCGCCTCGGGGGCCGGCCGCCAGGACCGGCAGCAAACCCGTCATCAAGCCGGCTTCGAAGGCTGCTGCCAGACCTGCTTCAAAGCCGACCGTCAAGACGACGGGACGTGCCGCGGCGGGCACGTCCAAGTCCTCGACACAGGCCGCCAACGGCCGACTGGCAGCAAAGTCCGCCAAGGCGACCGCCAAGCCCGCCGCCAGACAGGTCGCCAAGCCGGTTGCCAAACCGACGGCCAAGCGTAAGTAAGCGTGCCTATTCTGCGATTCTCGCGCGACCGGCGCGGCTACGAGAGCACATACCTGCTCCATTCGTCCAGGCGTCGCACAGGGCCGGACCAGCCGCGGCTGCTTTACTGGTTTCGCTCGCCGCCCCACGTGAAGGTCGGACGCGCGGCGTTTGACGAGGACGCGATTCGGGTCCTCGAGCAACAGCACCCCGACGTCGAGTTCGACTGGGACCGGATACTCACCACCAAGCCGCCTGCTGCGCCCGAGGCTCGAGACCCGCGCGAGGCGCGGCCGGCGCGACGTTTCGAGCGGCGACCCGTCCGCGAGAGTCGCCGAGACGCCGCGACTCCGTCCCAGCCGCGCGCCGCGGCCTTTTCAGCACCGGCGCCGACTGAGCGCGCACCCGTGGACGCCGCCAGCCCACCCCCCGCGGCCCCGGTCGTGGAACTGTCCGTCCAACCGGTTGCGGCTCCAGACGCTTCTGCGCCGGTTCGGCGGTTCGTTCGAGTTTTTGACGCTCCTGTCGTTGGTCCAGCGGTGCCAGAGCACCACGCAAGCGCGCCGGCGGTAGTCGAACGCATGCTTGGGGCGGAGCAGTTGACCGTGCTGCGAGCGCGACATGCGGAGATCCTGGCGCGAATTTCTGCGCGCGGAGGAGACCCGGCACGACTCGAGGCACTTCGAGACCAGGCCGCCGCCGTCGATCCCGACGGGTGGGTCACTGAATCGGACGTCACGGCAGGGCTTGCCGCCGTCGATGCGACTTTGCTCGAACTCCATCGCATCGTCGGCCGCCGTCGCCGGCGTCGCCGCCGGCGACCGGACTCGGCGACGGCACAACCGAGCGTGGATGGGTCCGCAGATACTCCCGCTGTCGTCGGCGACCTGGATGCCGGCAGTGAGCCGGAATCCGACGGCGAAGACGACGGTCCCGATGACGGCCCGGGCGACGACCCGGGAGACGAGTAATCGGTCCGGCCAGCCGCCTCGAGCGCTCGTCCAAACCGAGGGCCGCGTCAGCCCGCTCCGGGCATCAGGGCGCGATATACTTTCTGTATGCGAACGCTGTTCAGTCGCTCGTCTTCGCTGCTGTCGGCGCTGGTTCTGACCACCGCGACTCTGGCGGCGCAGACACCTGCGGGACAGGCCCCGGCCCAGCCGCCCGCCGATCCGGCGGCCCAGCGCCCGACTTTCCGCGCCTTTATCGACTTGGTGACGACCGACGTGATCGTGCGCGACGGCACCGGTCAGTTCGTGGCCGACCTCACCAAGGAAGAGTTCGACGTCTTCGAGGATGGCGTCAAGCAGGAGGTGGCGTCGGTGCAGCTAGTGCATGGCGGTCGCACCTACAACCTGCAGGCCCCACCGACCCCACCCCCGCAGGAAGGCATCATCCTGCCCCAGGCACGTCCGACCAACGACGCTGCAGGCCGAATCTTCCTGTTCTTCGTCGACGACCTTCACATGAATTTCCGCGACACGTCGCGGATCCGGCAGCTGTTCGACAAGATGAACAAGATGCTGCTGCACGAAGGCGACATGTTCGGCGTCGTGTCCACGGGGACCTCGTCGATTGCCATCGACCTCACCTACGACAAGAAGCGAATGGACGAGGCGATAAAGAAGATTGCAGGCAGCGCGCTCAAGCCGAGCGAGGTCATCCAGGGACCGCAGGGGCCAAACGGCAACAGCGAACTGAAGTACCGGGCGCACGTGGCGTTTTCAACCGCCTACGATATCGTCGGCAACCTCTCGAAAGTGCAGAACCGCCGGAAGGCAATCATCTATGTCAGCAACGGCTACGACTTCAACCCGTTTGAGGGTTCCAGGTTCGGCGATCCCAACATCGTCGGCATGAAGAACGAGCGGTATGGCCAGAATCCCGCTATGGAATACGACCCGTTCACCCGGTCGAGCAACCAGTTTGCCGACGCGGACCTCGCACGGGAGTTGTCGGAACTGACGCGAGCCGCCAACCGGGCCAACGCCACTTTCTACACGATCGACCCGCGCGGGCTGGTGGCCGGGGGCGACCTGGACGAGCAAGTGGACATGACGGAGTGGAACAACCATATCCGGAAGTCGCAGGACAGCCTGCGCGTCATCGCCGAGGAAACGGGCGGGTTTGCGGTGATCAACCAGAACGACTTCGACAAGTCCCTGAAGCGGATCGACGCCGAGAGCAGCGACTATTACGTCCTTGGCTACTACTCGAGCAACCCCGATCCCTTGAAGCGCACGCGCAAGATCGAAGTGAAGGCAAAGCGGCCCAACCTGGACATCTGGTCGCGAAAGTCGTACTCCATCAAGCCGCCACCCGAGCCCAAGGCGTCCAAGTAGCGCTGCGTTTCGGGACTCTACCCGGCGGCTACGGGCGGTCAACCTACAAATGTTGCCGGCGGGTCCGCCGGCTCGGTCGCTTTGCCTTGGCGCGGCGGCGGCGGAGCGATCCGTTCAACGCGGCCCGTGTTCGCTCGATCGCCTCGTCCAGGTAGCCCCGGTCCAGCTCAATGCCAACGAAGTCGACACCCAGTGTCGCGCACGCGACGGCGGTGCTGCCCAATCCGAGGAACGGATCGGCAACGGTCGAGATGCGATCCAGGCCGTGCAGGCGAAGGCAGGTACTCGGGCAGCCGCGGCGGAAAGGTCGCCGGATGCGGCCGGTCCTTGTCGCGGCTCTGAATCGTGTCGTACGGCATGAACCATGTGTTCCCCCGGCAGCGCGTCCCGCCGCCAGCGGCCTGCCAGCGCGCGACGTTGGAGGGGTCCTGGTAGGGCACCCCCAGAGCCAGCCGGTCTAGTTCGACGCGCCCCGACGGACTGAACTGAAAGATGAATTCATGGCAGTCGTTTACGAACCGCCGGCTGTTGATCGGCTTGTAGTGCCCAACAGCGATGTCGCGCTCCAGGCCCGCGCCTGCGCCGGCGCTGTCGCGATCGATGGCGATCGACTTTATCCAGTGCAGGGTGTTTTGGAGGTGCAGGTGCGGCCGTGCCGCCTGGGCGATGTCGATGGCCGTCCACGGGTCGGTGGGTTTGGCGCCGACATTGAGAAAGAGCGAGCCCTCGGGCCGAAGCCAGCGCGCGGTTGCCGCAACCCACGCGCCGGTCCAATCCAGATAGCGCTGCCGCGGCAGGCGATCGGCGTAGCTTCGGTAACGAATCCCGAGGTTGTAGGGCGGCGAGGTCACGACCACATCGAGCGACGCGGCGGGGAAGGCCGGCATCAACTCGAGACAATCGCCGAGGAAGAATCGGAGGGTCGCGCGAGGCGATGTGAGAACGGCGTACGGTCGCGGGGTCACGGACCGACGATCATACCGTGTCCGCGGCGGGCGTGGCGCCCGCTGGTCGCGGCCACGCGCCAGCTAGGAGGCGCGTGCTGTCAGCACGGTCACGGCGGTTCTCGCCGTGCGCTCGGGCATCACCGTGTGATTGCGACGGTGTCCGTGCACGCAGCAAGCGGCGCCCTTCTCTTCGATGTACGCGATTTCGCGGCTCGTGGCGAGCTCGCGATAGTGCCCGGCAAGACACCCACACCCGAGCGTCTTGAAACCGAGTAAGCGGACCAGGCTCATTTGGCGACCCCTTCCCGACAACTGCGCAAATAGCAACAGTCGTGCCGCAGGACTTCCGCCCAACCTGACGACCTGCAAGCAGATGACGTGACTCGTGCCGATCCGCGCAAAGCCCGGCGATTGTCGGCCAGGACGTTACGCCCCCACGCGGTCAGGCACATCGGCACGAGCGACAGAATGTCCTGTCGCTGTATCAGTTCTGTGTCAAAAAACGGTCTTGTGTTGGATTTCGGACGCCAAGCGCTTGGATTTTGTTCCGGCGACCTTCCGGGAACGGCAGATTGTTCTGGCGGGGGCAAGACCTGTCGGCGCCAAAGCATCGGGTAAGTCTTTGCAGACTATAGGTTCTTTGCTATGATGCCGATGACCCGATCGAGACAATCAGCAGGAGGGAAGTCAGCCGGTGCAGCAGAGGTTCCGACGCGTTGCCCGTGTGTGTGTCGTGGTGTTGAGCTTTGGACTCGTCGGCCCCGCCGTCGAGTTTGTGGCTGCCGCGTCTCCTGCCGCGACCGCTCAGCTCACCAAAACGGGTGCCAGCAAGCGCGTCGCCAAACCCAAATCTCAACCTCGTCGGTATTCGGCGAGCGCTTCGCGTTCACGTCGTGCGCGCCTGGCGCGCGCCAGGGCTGCCGCTCGAGGCCGCCAATGGCGTGAGGTCGCCGAACCTCGCTTCAAGACGAACGATTCGGGCGAACTGGTGCCCGACGTGCGCGCCGCGGCTGCGATCATCTACAACCCCGAGACCAACGAGGTGCTGTGGGAATCCAATTCCCAGGACCCGCGGTCCATCGCCAGCATCACGAAAGTCATGACCGCGTCGGTCATTTTCGAGAGCAATCCCGATCTGACGCGTGAAGTCACCATCGAACGCGCCGATGTGAGCCGCGCGAACCACACCTATCTCCGCGCCGGCGAGCGCGTGACCATCGACGACCTGCTGCATCTCACGCTGGTGGCCTCCGACAACGCGGCCGCTCGTGCGCTCGCGCGAACCTCTCCGGTTGGCGCCCAGGGCTTCGTGAACCGAATGAACGAGAAGGCGCTGGAACTCGGCCTCGAACACACGACGTACGCGGACTCGTCGGGATTGCTTTCGGCCAACGTCTCGTCAGCGTACGACATGGCGCGGCTCATCGCGTTTGCCAGCAACGACGAGCGCGTGTCGTCCATCATGCGCAAGGCGCACCACACGGTGCTGACGAGCCGGCGCGTGGTGAACATCAACAACACGAACCAGCTGGTGGCGAAAGGCGACGTGGACGTTCGCGGCGGCAAGACCGGATTCATCAGCCAGGCGGGTTACTGCCTGGCGACCCTGCTTCGGCTGCCGCAGACCAACCAGCAGGTGGCGGTCGTCGTGCTCGGCGCCCGGTCCAACGCGGGACGCTTCATGGAGACGCGTCACCTGTTCAACTGGCTCTCGAACAAGTCAGCACTCAACCTGCTGAGCTCGACGCCACAACCGGCGCCGCAGCCTCAGGAATAGCCCTCACACTCCGACATAACCCCGCTGAACCGCCGCCGCGTCAAGCGGCAGCGTTGCGATCGCGTCGACGACCGGCATCACAGGTCGCGGGGCTTTGTTGGCGTTGTAGGCCTTCAGGTAGCGCCGACAGCCATCGCAGGCACAGAGCCGATATCGCCGGTCCGGGCTCGTGAAAGTCGGCAGCAATCGTCGGTCCCGCGTTGGACACCACGGGCACCCCACCGACTCCCAGTCCCAGCGGCCGATGCAGCGGCTGCAGATGAGTTGCCGGTGTTCATCGTCGAGATACACCGCCAGGTCGGGAGCCGCCCCGCAGAAGGGACACCACGGCCGGCCCCAGCCTGCCAGATCAACCCCGCGCTCGGCCACTTCGACGGCCCGCCCGAAGAACGGCCGCAATGCCAGCTGCAGAACGTCGTCGAGCATCGGTGGCCGGATGGAGGGTGGCGTCTGGGTGGCAGGCCCCTGCGCCGTCTCCGCATACCAGGCCCGGACCAGGGGCGCCAGGTCGGCCCCCTCCCGCACGAGGGCGACCAGACTCCGGTGATCCGCCGAGTCGATCGCTTCGTGACGATGAAGGATGTCGGCAGTCTGTCGAGCCGCCAGGCCAGCGTCTGCCCACTCGATGGGCACATCGGCAAGCTCGAGCGCCCGGCGTCCCTGCCCGAGACGCGACTGGCGCTCAGCCGGCGGAACTGGAGACGGCGTGGACACCCGCAGCTGGATACGACGATGCAACTCCACGAACTCGACCTGCATGTCGATGGCCGGAGCCAGCTCCGGGAGCCGGGTTTTCAGCGCCCGCAGTTCCGCCAGCTCTCGCGTTTCGGGGCGGACAGGGCGGGGGCGGTCGCTGGGCAGCATGCGTGGTCGGCACAATAGCATGGGGCCGTTCATGACACCCGCAGGCATCTGATAGAGTGTGCGCCGCTCTGGCGGAATCGCGGACCAGGGCTGGCCCCGCGCCCCGAAAGGGGCGATGATGGGCTGTTGCGCTTGCCGGCGGGATGCCGGCAGGCCTCAGATAAGAGCGTTTACGGAGCGACCATGGCGGCTGAAAAGGTACAGACGTTTACAGACGGCAACTTCAGCGCCGACGTGCTGCAGGCGGCGCGGCCGGTTCTGGTGGATTTCTGGGCGGAGTGGTGCGGCCCCTGTAAGAGAATCGCGCCCACGGTGGATGCGCTGGCAGCCGACTTCGACGGCCGGGCCGTCATCGGCAAGCTCAATGTCGACGACAACCCCCGCACGCCGGCCCAATACTCGGTTCGCGGCATCCCGACCCTCCTCATCTTCAAAGGCGGGCAGGTCGTCGATTCGGTCGTCGGCGCACAGGTGACCCGTGACCAGCTGACGCTGCTGATCGAGAAACACCTGTGAGCGACGTCCTTCCGGTCGTCATCATCGGCTCGGGCCCGGCCGGCCTGACGGCCGCGCTGTACACCGCACGCGCCAACCTCAAACCGCTGGTCATCGAGGGACTCGAGGCCGGCGGCCAGCTGATGATCACGACGATGGTCGAAAACTGGCCGGGGTACCGTGACGGCATCATGGGCCCCGACCTGATTCAGGAGATGCGCGTCCAGGCTGAGCGCTTCGGCGCTCGGGTCATCCAGGGGCATGTCGAATCGGTCGACCTGTCGACCAGACCGTTTCGCGTGAGCCTGTCGGACAAGGAGTACCGCGCCGAGACGCTCATCATCGCCACCGGTGCGTCCGCGCAGTGGCTCGGTCTGCCGTCGGAGAAGAAGCTTGTCGGTCGCGGCGTCTCGAGCTGCGCGACGTGTGACGGCGCGTTTTTCAAGAACCGGCCGATCGTCGTCGTCGGCGGCGGCGACACCGCCATGGAGGAAGCCATCTTCCTCACGCGGTTTGCGTCGAAGGTCTACGTGGTCCACCGGCGCGACAAGCTGCGCGCTTCGAAAGTGATGCAGGACAAGGCGTTTGCCAACGCGAAGATCGAGTTCATCTGGAACACCGTAGTCGAGCAGATTCACGACGTCGACAAAGGCGAGGTCACGGGCGTGACGCTGCGAAACCTGGTCACCGACGCGATAACCCCTCTCGCGGTGGACGGAGTGTTCGTCGCGATCGGCCACACCCCCAATACCAGCCTGTTCACCGGACAGCTCGACCTGAACCCGACCGGCTACGTTCTCACCAACGGCACGAAGACCACGGTCGAGGGCGTGTTCGCCTGCGGGGACGTGCAGGACTTCACCTACCGGCAGGCGATAACCGCGGCAGGGTCGGGTTGCATGGCTGCCATGGATGCCGAGCGTTTCCTCGAGCACCATGCGCACACCCGGCGGGAAGAAACGACAGCGTAGCTACGGGTTCGCTATCCACCCGCCGCCGACCACTTCGTCGCCGTCGTAGAACACCGCCGCCTGTCCCGGCGTAACCGCGCGCTGGGGCACCTCGAAGGTCACCTTCGCGCCTCCTGCCCCAGTCGGTGTAACGACGCCTGCGGCCGGCTCGTGGCGATGCCGGATTTGAACTCCGACGCGAACCGCGCCTGAGGGCGGCAACCCCGCGGTCCAGTTGACCTCCTGCACTTCGCACTGGCGCGTCTCGAGCGACTCCCGGTCGCCCACGACGACCGTGCGGGAGTCCGGCTTGATTTCCAGCACATAGAGCGGCGTCGTCGAGGACAGGCGCAGGCCTTTGCGCTGTCCGACCGTGTAGCGATGGACCCCGTCGTGACGGCCAAGGACGTGGCCTTCCGCGTTGGTGATGACGCCACCGCGGTCCCCGTCGGGCAGTCGCTGCTCGACGAACCTCGCGTAGTCGCCGTCCGGGACGAAACAGATCTCCTGGCTGTCCGGCTTGTCGGCGACCGGCAGGCCCCGTGCGTGGGCGTACTCCCGCACCTCGGACTTGTTCAACTCTCCGACGGGAAACGCCGCGTGAGCCAACTGCGCCTGGGTCAAAGCGAACAGGAAGTAGGACTGGTCCTTTTGCGGGTCCTTACCTCGCAGCAGGCGGAACCGCCCGTCGATGGTGCGCTCGACCCGGGCGTAGTGACCAGTGGCGACGACATCCGCACCAAATCCTGCCGCGCGGTCGACCAGCGTGGCGAACTTCAGGTCGCTGTTGCAGTGGCTGCAGGGGATCGGGGTACGCCCGGCGGCGTATTCGTTCACGAAGTTGTCGACGACGGTGGCCTGGAACTGGCGTTCGAGGTTGAGGACGTAGTGGGGGATGCCGATTGCCGAGGCGACGCGGCGCGCGTCGTGCAGGTCGTCGAGCGTGCAGCAGCGTCCGAAGCTGTGGGGCATCCCCTCGCGCTGGTCGTACAGCTGCATGGAGAGTCCAACCACGTCGTGGCCGGCGTCGGCCAGCCGCGCGGCGGCGACCGACGAGTCGACGCCCCCGGACATCGCAACAACTATTCGCATTGACGATTGGCGGCTACGAAGAGGCCCGCGATCGGGACACCGGCATCCGGGTCAACGAGCGTAACTTGTCCACCACGGCCGGCAGCACCCGCAGTACATGGTCAACTTCGGCCTCGGTGTTGGTAGGTCCGAGGCTGAACCGAAGAGCGCCCTGCGTGCGGCTTGGAGGCAATCGCATCGCCTTGAGCACGTGGGAAGGCTCGAGCGTTCCAGACGAGCACGCCGACCCGGTCGACACGGCGATGCCTTCGAGATCGAGCGCGATGAGCAGCGACTCGGCCTCGACCCGCTCGAAGCTGATGTTGGTGGTGTTGTGTACCCGCCGGATTGGGTCTCCATTGACCACCGTCCCGGAGACGCTCGACAGGATGCCGGCCTCCAGCCGATCGCGTAGCCGTCCGACGCCGCGCTGGTGAGCGGCGAGATTGCGGCGGGCCTCGACCGCGGCGACGCCGAGGCCGACTACCGCGGGAACGTTCTCCGTGCCCGCGCGGCGGTTACGCTCGTGGCGGCCGCCCGTCAGAATCGGCGCGATGCGCGTGCCGCGTCGAATCCATAGCGCGCCAGTGCCCTTGGGGCCGCCAAACTTGTGGCCCGAAAGCGACAGCAGGTCCGCGCCCAGGGCTTCTACGTCCACTTCCAGCTTGCCCACGGTCTGGACGGCGTCGGTGTGAAACACCGCGCCGGCCTCGTGTGCGACCGCGGCCAGTTCAACGATGGGCTGGATGGTCCCGATTTCGTTGTTGGCGTGCATCACCGACACCAGAGCGGTTTGCGACGTGATCGCCTCGCGCAGCGCGTCGGGACTGACCACGCCCTCCCGGTCGGGGTCCACCAGCGTCAGCGTCCAGCCGCGGCGCGCCAGGTGCTTGCACGTGTTGAGCACCGCTTCGTGTTCGATCGCGCTGGCGACCAGGTGCGTGCGCCCCCGCGATTCGAGCGCCTCGGCGATGCCGCGGACGGCGAAGTTGTCCGCCTCGGTCCCCCCCGCCGTCCAGACCAGGTCGTTAGGCTCGGCGCCGACGAGTGCGGCCACACGCCCCCGGGCCAGGTCCAGGTCGGCTTTGGCCTTTTGCCCAAAGGCATGCACGCTGGACGCATTGCCGAAATCGTCGGCAAGCGCCTCGGTCATGGCCTCGAGTACCGCAGGATGAAGGGGCGTCGTGGCGTTGTGGTCGAAGTAGATCCGCACGACTGGGTGCGATCATAGCATCGCCGCTAACCCTCAGCAATAAAACGGCTAGACAATGCTTTCGCCCGTTGCCTATACTCGCAGCTTGAGGTTCCCCGGCACGCCGCAGTTCCTGACTCCGGCCGGCCCGTGGCTCGCCGATGCGCGGCGAGTGGGCGCAGCTGGTTTCATTGGAGGTCATACACATGTGGAAGCGTGACGAGGCGGTCAAGCCGCCGACGGCGCCAACTCCGGCCGTTCCGGCGACTCCGGCAGTACCGGCCGCCCCGGCTGTCTCCCCAACTGGCTTCGAGACCCGCACGGCGGGAGCGAGGGATGTCGTGCATATCGGCAAATCGGTCGTCATCAAAGGCGAACTCAACGGCAGCGAGGACCTGACGATTGAAGGTCACGTCGAGGGCAAGATCGAGCTCAAGGATCACGTGCTGACCATTGGCAGCAACGGTCGCATCAAGGCCGCCGTGTTTGCCAAGTCCGTGATCGTGCTCGGCGAGGTCGTGGGCAACGTCACCGGCACCGAGAAGGTCGACATTCGTGACAACGGCTCGGTCGACGGCGACATCGTCTCGCCCCGGGTCGCGATCGCCGAAGGGGCGCATTTCCGGGGCAGCGTGGACATGAAGCGCTCGCAGGCAGCCGGCGCCACTCCGGAACGGAAGGTCGAGGCCAAGCCTCCGGCGCCCGCGCCTCCGCCGCCGTCGTCTGGGGCAGCCCCGGTGGCAAATCCGTCGGGCGCACAGAAGGTCGGAGCCTAGGCGCGGCCGTGAACCGGTTCGAGGCGAGGTGCGTGCGTCACCGTGGCGCGCGTGCCTTGTCGCGGTGAGACGAGCGTGGCAGGCGAAACGCCGGAACGCGGGTGGGGCGGGTTGCTGGGCCGGCTGGGTGCCAAACGCCCCGCCGATGAGGTCGCGCCGACCTCGCCGGTTGCGGCGCCCGCGGCGCCGGGCGCGCAGTTTCCCACCAAGGCGCTTCGGAAGTTTCTGGCGACGCTCACAAGCCGTCCCAATCCGGTGCTGCTCGATCTCGGGCCCGTGATTGGCGCCAACGTCTCGTTCTTCGGCGAGCAACTGGGGTGCAAGATTCTCGTCGAGGATCTCTACGCTGACGTGGAGCGGCAGCGGCCGCACGGCGACGAAGCATTGGCCGCGTTTTTCACCGAGCGGTTCTCCCAGGAGGATCGCAGCGTCGACGGCATTCTCTGCTGGGATTTGATTGATTTTCTGCCGCCGATGGCGGCGCAGGCCGTGGCGGCGCAATTGACGAGGGTCCTGGCGGTGGACGGCGCGCTGCTCGGGTTTTTCAGCACCGCGGCGACACGCGAGACGACCTTCACGAAGTTTGTCGTGGTAGACGAGCAGACGCTCAGGCATCGGCCGTACGGCGCTGTCCGCACAAGGTCGCGGGTGCTCCAGAACCGCGACATCATCAAGCTGTTCGAAGGCCTGCGCGTGTCGGATTCGTTTCTGCTCCAGACGCACCTGCGGGAGATACTCTTCCGCAAACCCGCTTACCTGTCCGGGGGCACGTCGGGCGGCTGACCCGCCGTTTGCCCCGAGCCACGCTGGCGGCCAGGTTCGGCCCCGGAGGCTTGGTGGCACGCCCGACGATCGCGCTTCTCACAGATTTCGGCAACGCCGACCACTATGCCGGCACCCTCAAGGGCGTCCTGCTGTCGCTTTGCCCCGACGCGACGCTGGTTGACATCACCCACGAAATCCCGCCGCACGACGTCCTCACCGCGGCGCTCGAACTGGCCGCCTGTTACCGATACTTCCCGGCCGGCACGATCTTCCTGGTCGTCGTGGACCCCGGCGTGGGCTCGGCCCGACGGGGCCTGGTTGCCGACACCGGCGACTACCGGTTCGTCGCGCCGGACAACGGAGTCTTGTCGCTCGTCTTCCACGAGGTCCGCCCGCGAAAGGTCGTCGACCTGACCGAGCGACGGTACGCGCGGCCGACCGTGAGCAAGACCTTCGAGGGCCGCGACCGGTTTGCGCCGGCGGCTGGCTGGCTGGCCAAAGGCATTGAGCTGACGGCCATGGGCCGTCCGGTCTCACAGTGGCACGTGCTGGAGGTGCCCGAGCCGGAGATAGGCGACCAGCGCCTCGCCGGGCAGGTGTTGCGGGTCGATCGCTTCGGGAACCTGGTGACCAATATCGACCGCAAGCGCTTCGAGCTGTTCCGGCAGGACGGCAGCGTCCAGATCGCTATCGACGGGCGGGGCGTCGATCGGCTCGTGGCGACCTATGCCGAGGCGCCGGCCGGCGCGATCTGCGCGCTGTTTGGCAGCACCGACCACCTGGAGATTGCCCTTAACGGCGGCAGCGCCGCGGAGTCCCTCGGTCTCGGACGGGGCGCCGGCGTGCGAATCGACCGAAACTGAGCGGCTGTAGTACATTGACCTGGCCAGTTGGCTCCGCGTCATTTTTTCGTAAGCGTCAATTGTCAATCCGCTTTTCCATTAACCATGATTAACCTCGACCTGACCGACGAACAACGCCTGCTCGAGCAGACCGTCCGCGAGTGGGGCGCGCGCGAGATTGCGCCGCGCATCAAGGAACTCGACCGCGCTCACCGCTTCGACAAGGACATCCTGCCGCAGATGGCCGATCTCGGCCTGCTGGGCATCTCGGTGCCAGTCGAGTACCGGCGGCGCCGGCATGGACTACATCTCGCTGGGCCTGGCCAGCGAGGAACTCGAATACATCGACACGTCGCTCCGCGTCATCATGTCGGTGCACGCCGGCCTGAACTGCCTCTCGCTGCTCACCTGGGGGACCGAGGATCAGAAGCAGCGGTATCTGGTCCCGCAGGCCCAGGGCAAGAAGATCGCCACCTATGGGCTCACCGAACCGGCCGCCGGCAGCGACGTCCGGGGCATCCAGTCGGTGGCCGTCAAGACGGGCGACCGCTACTTGTTGTCGGGCGAGAAAATGTGGATTTCGCTGGCCGACGTCGCGGACAACTTCCTCGTCTTTGCCTGGTCGGATCTCGAAAAGAAGAAGCAGCGCGACATCTCTGGCATCTCGGCCTTCATCGTCGAGCGCGGTTTCAAGGGTTTTTCAAGTGGCACCTTGAAGGAGAAGTGGGGCATCCTCGCGGGCAACACCGGCTACTTCAAGATGGACGAAGTTGAGGTACCCGAGAGCAACGTGCTCGGTCAGCCCGGCGAGGGCTTCAAGATCGCCATGTTCGCATTGGACCAGGGCCGCTATACCGTGGCGGCCGGTGCAACCGGGTTGATCCGCGCCTGCCGCGACGCGGCGTCGAAGTACGCGTTGCAGCGCAAGACGTTCGGCGAGCTCATCGCGAACCATCAACTGGTGAAGCAGATGATCGCCAACATGGAGTCGGACTACCAGATATCGCGCCTTCTGTGGCTGCAGTCCGGCTTCCTGAAGAACGAAGGCCGGCGCAACACGCGCGAGACCAGCCTGGCCAAGTGGTTTTCGACCGTCGCATCCGAGCGCGCGGCGGGCGACGCTGTTCAGGTGCACGGCGCCAACGGCTACTCCGACGAGTACCCGGTGGGCCGGTTCTATCGAAACTGCAAGGGCGCGGTCATCTACGAGGGCACGCGCGAAGTGCACACGCTGATGCAGGCCGACTATGTGCTCGGCTTCCGTCACGACAAGGCGACACGCTGCGAGCTACCGGCCTACGGGCAGGCCGTGACCCGGTAGCGCACTCCATGGACGCCGACCTCTCGCTCGAGTTCCTCCGCGTCGTCGAGCAAGCCGCCATCGCCTGTGCGCAGACGATGGGCCAGGGTGACGGCACCAAGGCGGACCAGGCGGCGGTGACGGCGATGCGGCGCGAGCTCGACTCGGTGCCCATCAACGGCACCATCGTGATCGGCGAGGGCGAGCGCGACGAGGCGCCGATGTTGTTCATCGGCGAAAAGGTCGGCCTGGCCAACGTCGTCAACGGGCGTGGCGGGCTGGGCGCTCCGCAGGTGGACATCGCCGTCGATCCTCTCGAGGGCACTAACCTCTGCGCCACCGGTGCGCCGGGCTCGGTCGCCGTGCTGGCCGCCTCGGAACGCGGCGGTCTGCTCCATGCGCCTGACCTGTACATGGAGAAGCTGGTCGTCCCGCCGCCCTCGCGCGACGTGGTCGACCTCGACGCCCCGGTCGCAGACAACCTGAAGGCGATCGCGAAGTCATTGGCCCGCGATGTCGACGACCTGGTTATCACGGTGCTCGACCGGCCCAGGCACGCTCAACTGATTGCAGATATCCGCGCCACCGGCGCACGGATCAAGCTGATCGGCGACGGCGATCTGTCGGCGGCCATCGTCGCGGCGGTGGCTGGCACCGGTGTGCACGTGGTGATGGGCACCGGCGGGGCGCCGGAAGGCGTGCTCACTGCCGTTGCGATGCGATGCCTCAACGGCGACATCTACGCGCGGCTCGTCGTCAAGACGCCGGAAGACGAGGCGCGATGCGCGGCCATGGGCATCACCGACACCCGGCGGATCTATCGGGCGGCCGATCTGGCGCCGGGCAAGCACCTGATCTTTGCGGCCACGGGGGTGACGGAAGGCGCGTTGATGAAGGGCGTGCGATTCTTTCGCGACGGCACGCGCACAGCCTCGGTCATCATGCAGAGCTCGCCGTGGCAGATCCGCTTCGTGGACAGCATCCACGTCAGCCAGGGCAACGCGGGCCCCATCCGCTTCTGACGCATGTCCGGGGCCGACGCCGAACGGGTCTGGCGGCGCAACCTCACCGCGTTGACGGCGGCGGTCTTCATCGGGTTCACCGGCTTCACGCTGGTGATGCCGTTTCTGCCGATCTACATCAGCCAGATGGGCGTGACCGATGTGGGCGTGATCGCGGCCTGGACCGGCGTCACCCTTGGCGTGACACCGGCGATGACGGCGGTGTTCGCGCCGCTCTGGGGCCGGCTCGCGGATCGCTTCGGCCGGCGGTTGATGGTCGCACGATCGCTCTTCAGCTTCATCATCATCATGGCGGCGATGGCGTTTGCCACCGCGCCGTGGCACCTCTTTGCTTTGCGGGTGCTGCAGGGGTTTTTTGCGGGTTACGGCGCGTTGTGCCTGGCCATGGCTGCCGAGTCGGCGCCACCGGGCAAGCTCGCGCAGTCAATTGGCCTCGTGCAGACGGCGCAGCGGCTTGGCCCTGCGCTCGGTCCGGTCATCGGCGCGCTCGTGGCGGGCATCGTCGGCTTGCGCGCGACGTTTTTCGTGACTGCGGTTTTCTACGCCGTCGCGTTCGTCCTCGTGCTGTGGATGTACACTGAAACGCCGTCGGCTGCCCGGGCCGAGAAGGCCTCGGTCGGCGGTGCTGTGACATTCCGCAGCGCGCTCGCCTTCGAGAACTTCCTCCTGCTGATGGTGGTGATCTTCGGGTTCCAGTTCGTTGACCGGAGCTTCGGGCCGATCCTGCCGCTGTACATCGCCGCCATGGAGCCGCTCGGGTCTCGAGCCGCGCTCGTCTCCGGCGTCGTGTTCTCAATCATCGCCTGCAGCGCTGCACTCGGCCATCACTTCTGTGCCCGGCTGCTGAGAATGTGGAGCAGCCGGCTCGTCATCAGCCGGGCGGCGCTGCTGGCCGCGGTGGCGACGCTTGCCATGGGTTACGCTCCCAGCTCCATCCCGCTCGGCCTGGCATCGGCCGTATTCGGACTTGCCATCGGGGCCGCCATGACGGCTGCCTACACTGCGGCGGCGGCGAATCTGCCGGAGACCGTGCGGGCGACGGGGTTCGGCTTCCTGACAAGTGCGTCGCTGGTTGGCATTGCCGTCAGCCCGATGGTGGCGGGACTGCTGGCACGCATTGGTCTTCGGTCGGTGTTCCTGGTCAACGTCGGCATGCTGCTCGTTCTTGCCACCATCGTCCTGCGAACGATGGGAGAGCCCGTGAAGGAGACGACGGGGCCTCTGGTAGAGGACGCGTAGTGAATATCAGATTGCATGATTCGCATCATCATTGAACCGGAGCGGCCGCTCGTGCCGCAGTTGACGTCTGCGGTCGAGGCCATCCGTCGCGGCCAGGTCGTTGCCTTTCCCACCGACACTCTGTACGGTTTGGCTGTCGATCCGCGATCCGAGGCCGCGCTCGAAGCGCTGTTTGCGCTCAAGGGGCGAAGCGCCGATCGAACGGTAGCGCTCATTGGCGCAAGCCTCGCACAAACGTCGGAAGTCGCCGAAGTCACCGGCGAGGCGCGACGTCTCGCGGATCGGTTCTGGCCGGGCCCCCTGACGCTGGTCTTGCGGGCGCGAGGCCCGGTGGCGCCGCTTGCGCGATCCGCGTCTGGCCTGGTGGGGATCCGTGTGCCCGACCATCCCGTGGCGCGGGCGTTGGCCGAGGCGTGCGGCCATCCAATCACGGCGACGAGCGCCAATGCGAGTGGGCGCACCTCGACGTCCTCGCCTGACGAGGTCGCACTCGCGTTGCCCGATGTCGCTGTGCTGGTCGACGCCGGACCATCACCTGGTGGGCCTGCCTCGACGATGGTCGACGCTGCCACAGGCGGGATCCAACTGCTGCGCGAAGGCGCGCTGCCGTGGAGCCGCGTGTTAGAATTCCTTCGTACCCCGTCCTAGCCAGCCCATCCCGCGACTTTGATGCCTGTGGCGTCTGCTCTCCCCCGTGAACGTGCCGCGCTTGTGGGACTGATTGCCGGAGCTAACCGCCGTCTCGCCGCAGAGCAATCAATGGACGAGTTGGCTGGCCTGGCCGAGGCCGCCGGCGCGCAGGTGGTGCTGCGTGTATCGCAGGAACGCGCGCGACCCGACGCGGCGACATTTCTCGGCCGCGGCAAGCTCGAGATGCTTGCGGCCGCGTGCGCGGAGGCCAGCGTCGACGTCGTGATTTTCGATCACGAGCTGTCGCCGGCGCAGCTGCGGCAGATCGAAACCATCACCGGCCTGAAGACCGTCGATCGGACGCAGTTGATCCTCGACATCTTCGCCCGGCGTGCGAAGACGCGCGAAGGCAAGTGGCAGGTCGAGCTGGCCCAGCTCGAATATCTCCTCCCGAGGCTCGCCGGTTCGAGCCTCGCGTTGTCGCGGCTGGGCGGCGGCATCGGCACGCGGGGCCCTGGTGAAACCAAGCTCGAAACCGACCGGCGCCGCATCCGCACACGTATTCACCACATCGGCAAGGCGATCGACGAAGTGCGGCGTCGCCGGGCCCAGCTGCGCGAGCGGCGGCAGAAGCAGGCGATGCCCACGGTGGCCCTGGTCGGCTACACCAATGCGGGCAAGACGACGCTTTTCAACCTGCTGACCCGCGAGGGCGCAGAAGCCAGCAACGCGCTGTTTGTGACGCTGGACCCGCTGGTGCGCCGGGTGCGTCTTCCCGATCGGCGCGAGTTGCTGATTTCCGACACGGTCGGCTTCATCGATCGGCTGCCGCACACACTGGTCGCGGCGTTTCGCGCGACGCTGGAAGAAGTCGCCGAGGCCGATCTCGTTCTGCACGTGATCGACGCGGCCAGCCCCGAACGCGAGCGGCACATGGCCGCCGTCCGCAGCGTGCTGACGGAGGTCGAGGCCGCGGATGTGCCGCGCGTCAACGTCTACAACAAGTGCGACCTGCTCGGCACGGACGAGCTGCGCCGCCTGCAGGCCTCCGATCAGCAGGCGCTCTTCATCTCGGCGCGGACCGGCGCCGGGCGCGACGAGTTGCTCGAGGCAATCGCCGCGCGACTCTCGCTCGACGTGCAGCGCGTGACGCTGGAGTTCGATCCCCGGTCGGACACCGACCGCGCGCAGGTGGCGCGACTCTACCGCGACGCGCGCGTGATTCAGCACATCGAGACCGACAATCGCCTCGCGATTGAAGCGGATGTGCCGCGGCGCGTGCTCGATCGGATGGGGCGTGCCCGCCGCATGGCGGAGACGGCGTGAGCCGACGTCTGGCCATTCTGCTGTTGGGCCTCTCCGTGGTGGTGGCGTGCGCGCCGAAAACGCCTGCGACCGTCGCCTCGGCGCCACGGTTTCCGGAGTTTCTCCCACCATCGGTGCCCCCGGCCGCGCCGCCGGCCGTCGCGGCCGATCTTCACACCGCGTGGAATCAGCTGCAGGCAGGTAATACCGGCGGCGCCGACCGAACGTACGCCCGCGTGTTGAAGGTGGCGCCTGGGACAGCCGCTGCCCTGGCCGGTCTTGGGTACGTGGCGTTGGCACGCCAGGACGCCGAACGCGCGGTATCGAGGTTCGATGACGCGCTGACGGCCGCTCCGTCGATGGCGGCGGCGCTGGTGGGCAGGGGCCAGGCGCTGCTTGCGCTCGAGCGACCGGCTGACGCGCTGGCCAGCTTCGAGGCCGCACAGCAGGCCGATCCACAACTGACGCTCGCGCCGAGGATCGAGACACTGCGGTTCCGCGTCGTCGAAGACACCGTTGAACACGCGCGCGCCCTTGCGAAAGAGCAGCGATGGGAGGACGCGCGAGCGGCCTACGAAGCGGCGCTTCGTGTGTCGCCGGAGAGCGCCGTGCTCTATCGCGAGCTCGCCAGCGTCGAACGTCGAGCCGGGCTCTCCGCCGAGGCCGACGCCCACCTGGGTCGGGCCCTCGAGCTGGACCCGGAGGATCGCGCGACGCACGTTCTGCTGGCGGAAACGCGAGAGGAGGCTGGGGATTACGTTGGCGCGATTGCCAGCTACGAGGCGGCGCTGAAGCTCGAGCCATCGGCCGACGTCGAGGCGCGTCTGGCTCGCGCGCGCGAGCGCGCCGACCTCGCGCGTCTGCCCGAGGCGTTCCAGACACTGGCGGCCAGGCCCGAGGCCACGCGCGCCGACCTGGCCGCCGCACTGGCGCTGCGAGTGCCTGGTTTACTGGCGCGTGCGCCGACCCGTGCCACTCCGGTCATCACCGACTTGCGCGGGCACTGGGCCCGACCCTGGATCGTCGCGACGGTGCGCGCCGGAGTCCTCGACGCATTTCCCAATCACACATTCCAGCCCGCGGGGGTGGTGCAGCGTGCCGGGCTCGCACAGGCGCTTTCGCGAGCGCTCGACTTGCTGGCCGGCCAGGGCGATCGGCGTGCCGAGGCCTGGCACCGCGCGGCCCCGGAATTCACCGATCTGCCACGGGAGCATCCTGCCTACGCCGCGGCAGCGCGGGCCACGGCCGCCGGTGTGCTCGAGGCCCCGGTCAACGGCTTTGCTCCCACGCGAGTGGTCTCGGGTCAGGAACTGCTGGAAGCTGTGTCACGATTGCAGCGTCTTGCCGGCCCCCTGGCCGGGCGCGATCAGCGATGAGCGAGCCATGACGCACCTGACCGTCGCCAACCAGCTCACGCTCTTGCGAATGCTGCTGATTCCAGCGTTCGTGATCCAGGTGCTGTACGGCCGGATCGGCTGGGCCCTCATCACGTTCCTCACGGCGGGAATTACCGACGCGCTCGATGGGCTGATCGCCCGTCGGGCCGGGCAGAAGACGACCCTGGGCGCCTGGCTCGACCCGATGGCCGACAAGCTGTTGCTCGTCAGCGCGTTCGTCGTATTGACCGTGCCCGAAAGCGGCCTGCGCTTTCGCTTGCCGCTGTGGCTCACGATTCTAGTCATCAGCCGCGACCTCGCCATCGTCCTGACCGTCGCGGTCGTCAATCTGGCGATTGGCCGCAAGACCTTTGTGCCGTCGCTGCTGGGGAAGACCGCCACCGCGGTCTACATCGCGACCTGTGTGGCCGTGCTCACGGCCAACTACGCAGGAGGTGGCGAGGCCGTGGTGTCGACCGCGGTCGTCCTCTCTGCCGTCATCACGGTGCTCTCGGCGCTGCATTACGTCGCGCACGCGACCCGCGTCATCAACTCGTAGCGCGACGCGCTCTAAGGCAGACCTGCCGTCCTGCGCTTCGCGCTGTGGTACGGTATGGGCCCACTTCGCTTCGGAGGACCCGTGACAGTCAGGACCCGATTGCTGGCCCTCGCGCTGCTGGTCGCGCTTGCGCCAGGTCTCGCCGCACGGCAGACGCCTGTCACTCAGACGCCGCCGGCCCCGGCCTTCCCCGGCCAGTGGGCGCCTCCTCCCGCCGAATGGAAATATCCGATCTGGCCCAACGGATGCACGCGGTTCGACGGGGAAGAGCGCCTGGCCTGCTATGCGTTTGTCACATCCGACTTCGGGCGGCTTTCGCGCTACGCGGAGGCCAATCGCGCTCTGGCGCCGGCAGCCTCCGGCGAGTCCCGGGTCGTGTTCTTCGGCGACTCGATCACCGACCGGTGGTCCCTGCCGCAGTCGGGCGGATTCTTTCCCGGGCGGCCGTACGTGAATCGTGGCATTGGCGGGCAGACGACCGCGCAGATGCTGCTGCGGTTCCGGGCCGACGTGCTTGGGCTGTCGCCGAGCGTCGTGGTGATTCTGGCCGGTACCAACGATCTGGCCGGCAACGCGGGCCCGGTCACGCCGGACCAGTTGATGGACAACCTGGTGACGATGACTCAACTGGCCCACTTGAGAGGCATCCGCGTAGTTCTCGCGTCCATTCTGCCGGTCGCCGACGACAAGACCGACGCCAACGGCCAGCCGCTGATCCGTTCGCGCGGCAAGCCGCTGGAACTGCTGAAGTCCATCAACGCGCGGCTCGCACAATTCGCGTCCGCCCAGGACCGCGAAGGCGCGCCCGGCAGAGTCCACTATCTCGACTACTTCACCGCGATGGCCACGCCCGCCGGCACCCTTCGGCCCGAGCTGAACGACGACGGCCTCCACCCGAACAAGGCGGGCTATGACGTCATGCGCCCGCTCGCTGAGAAAGCGATTGCAGACGCACTGAAGAATTGACGACGAATTCAGACCTTGGTTCTGAAGTATTCGATCGTGATCTTCAGACCGTCTTCGACGTTCACCTTCGGTTCCCAGCCGAGCAGGGTCCGGGCGCGCGTGATGTCGGGCTGTCGCACCTTCGGGTCGTCCTCAGGCAGAGCCCGATAGACCAGTTTGCTGCTGGATCCGGTCATCCGGACGATCGTCTCGGCGAGCGCCTTCAAGGTCATCTCGCGCGGGTTGCCGATGTTGACCGGGTCGTTGACGTCCGACAGCATCAGCCGGATGATCCCGTCGACCAGATCCGAGATGTACGTGAAACTGCGCGTCTGGCTGCCGTCGCCGAAGATGGTGACGTCTTCGTTGCGCAGCGCCTGCGAGATGAAGGCCGGAACCGCGCGGCCGTCGCGCACCCGCATGCGCGGGCCGTAGGTGTTGAAGATCCGGACGATCTTGCTGTCGAGGCCGTGGTAGCGATGGTAGGCGACGGTCATCGCCTCGGCGAAGCGCTTGGCCTCGTCGTACACACCGCGCGGGCCGATGGGGTTGACGTTGCCCCAGTAGGACTCCTTCTGCGGGTGCTCGAGCGGGTCGCCGTACACCTCGGAAGTTGACGCGAGCACGAAGCGCGCGCCCTTGGCCTTGGCCAGCCCCAGCGCCTTGTGGGTGCCGAGCGCCCCGACCTTGAGAGTGGGAATCGGCAGCTCGAGGTAGTCGATCGGGCTCGCCGGACTGGCCCAGTGCAGCACGTAGTCCACGGGCCCGTCGATGTAGATGTAGTCGGTGACGTTGTGTTTGATGAACTGGAAGTCGGGATGGCCCGCCAGGTGCGCGATGTTGGCGATGTCTCCGGTCAGCAGGTTGTCGATGCCGGTGACGGCATAGCCACGGTCGAGCAGCGTCTCGGCCAGGTGCGACCCTATGAAGCCGGCGGCGCCGGTGATAACGACACGCTTTTTCATGGTGACGACTGCAATCGGCAGTTCAGTAAGCGTGCTTCTGGAAGAAGCCCTTCAACACCGTCAGCCACATGATCTTGATATCGAGCGCGACCGACCAGTTCTCGATGTAATAGAGATCGTATTCGATGCGCTTTTCGATCGACGTGTTGCCGCGCCAGCCGTTGACCTGCGCCCAGCCGGTCAGGCCGGCGCGCACTTTGTGGCGCAGCATGTACTGCGGGATACGCTGCTTGAACTGATGCACGAAGTACGGCCGCTCGGGCCGGGGGCCCACCAGCGACATGTCGCCGCGAAGCACGTTCCAGAGTTGAGGAAGTTCGTCGACGTTTGTCCGGCGAAGTAAGCGGCCGACCGGCGTGCAGCGCGGGTCGTTGTCGCGCGCCCAGATGGGCCCGGTCTCGCTCTCGGCGTCCTGGTACATCGACCTGAACTTATAAATCGTGAACGGCTTGCCGTCGAGCCCCATCCGCTCCTGGCGGTAGAAAATCGCGCCTGGCGACGTGCGGCGAATCAGCAGCGCCACCAGCGCGAACGGGAGGGCCAGGCACAGCAGGGCCGTTGCCGACAGCACGAAGTCCAGCGCGCGTTTCACAAACGCGTTGAAGCCTTGCAGCGGCACGTCGTTGATGTTGACGATTGGAATGCCGTCCAGATCCTCGAGACGCGCTCGCAGTGCGATCACCTGCAGGAGATCGGGGACGACCTTGACGTCGATCATCTCGCGCCCGATCACGTCGAGCAGCTGCAGCATCCGGATATGTTCTTCGGCCGGCAGTGCGACGTAGAGGTGGTCCACGCGTTCGCGCAGCGCGATGTCGCCGGCCTCATCGAGCGTTCCCAGAATCGGCAGTCCACGATGTCCGAGGTAGTCGCCGCCGGCGCGGTCGTCCACGAAGCCGACGATGTGGTAACCCAGCTCGCGGTGCTCCAGGACCTTGTCGGCGACCAGCCGTCCCAGCTCGCCGGAGCCGGCAATCAGGATGCGCTTGAGGCCGATGCCCGCGCGCCAGCGCCGCTCGAGCGCTTCGCGCACGAGCTCGCGTGACGCAAACGTCAGCAGGACGTTGAGGACAAGGAAAATGCCCCAGACCAGCTGCGACACTTCGTACGCGCCGCGGTCCTTGAGCTCGTCCGGCACGTAATACGCCTGAAAGTACAGCGTGGCGACGATGCCGAAGACTACGGCGAGGATGCTGCCGACGAAGACCGCGAAGAAGTCGTCCACGCGCGACCGGCCGCGCCGCAGGCGATAGAGGCCTTGAACATGGAAGGCAAACGGCACCAGCACGCCCACAAACGGCAGGACGTTGACGTACTGACTGAACGGCGGATAGCCCTTGAAGATCGGGATGAGGCCGCTCTCGAAGCGCAGCACGTAGGCCAGCACGAAGGCCGCCACGCCGAGAATCGCGTCTGAACAGACGTAGAAGGCGACGAGCAGGCGATTGTGCCGCCTTACCACCGCGTGCCCTCGGGCGCCCCGGCGGTCTGATCGATGACCTCGCGCATCTGGCGTGCGAAGCGCGCCCGGCCGAAGCCTTCGGCGTGACGACGAATGACGTCTGTGTTGAACCAACGCCGGGGCAGGGAGGCAAACGCTTCGGCAAATCCCTCGGCAGTCGGCTCGGGCACGAGGACGCCGGTCACGCCGTCGCGAACGGTCTCGAGCGCACCGCCGCGGGCCAGCGCGACCACGGGGCGTCCGCAGGCCTGGGCTTCGACCGGGACGATGCCGAAGTCTTCCTCCCCAGGCAGCACTACGGCTGAGGCTCCGCGATACAGGTTTCGAATCTCGTCGTCGGTCTGGTGGCCCAGCAATTCCACGGCCGCATCGGCCGCCTGCGCGCGGAGGCGCTCGCGTTCCGGCCCCTCGCCGACGATGCGGAGGGGCAGGCCGGCGAGGCGGGCGGCGTCGATCGCCAAGTCGATTCGCTTGTAGGGCACCAGGGCAGACACTATGAGCAGGTAACCTTCCGGGACCCGTCCATCCGGTTGGAAGAACTCGGTGTCCACGGGCGGGTACACAACGTCCGACTGACGATTATAGTATCGGCGGATTCGGCCCGCAACATAATGTGAAATAGCCACATAGCGGTCAACGCGGCTCGCCGTGCGCCGGTCCCAGCGGGCTAGCCCGGCCAGAACCGGTCGCGCCAGCGTGCTGGCCGCCGTCCCCACCCGATCGGG
Source organism: Vicinamibacteria bacterium (assembly GCA_963806705.1). GTDB lineage: Bacteria > Acidobacteriota > Vicinamibacteria > Vicinamibacterales > JAENWD01 > JAENWD01. The sequence goes on along the minus strand of CAWDZE010000015.1, from coordinate 84,581 downwards.
GCCGAAGTAGTGGCCGAATTGGTCCCAGGCGTACCGCATCGGCGTGAAGCAATAGCAGAGGTGCCGGGCGCCAGGCCTCGGCACGACCGATTTGGCAGCGCAGTGACTCGAACTGACCACCAGGTCGACGTCGTCGAGGTCAAACTGCTCGATGGCAAACGGGAAGAGCGGCAGGTAGTGACGGTAGAGCCGGTCGACCAGCGGCAGGCGCTGGACGAGCGAGGACCGGATGCGATGGCTGGCGATCGTGGGCGACACCCGGCCGGGGACGTGGACCAGCGTGAGCAGGTCGGCCTCGGGCAGCAGCTCACAGAGGACCTCGAGGGCCTTCTCGCCGCCGCGCATGCCGGTGAGCCAGTCGTGAACGAGGGCTGCTTTCACGACCGGCCCACGTCCTGATAGATGTCGCGGATCCGCACGGCGGCCTGTTCCCACGAGAACGTGCGAGCCCGGGCGAGGCCCCTGGCGGACAACTCTGCGGCCAGGATGGGGTCGGTGAGGACGCGCCGCATGGCGTCGGCAATGGAGACCGGGTCAGTCGGGTCAACCAGCAGCGCCGCATCGCCGACGACCTCTGGCAGCGACGAGACGTTGGACGTCACCACGGGAGTACCGCTGGCCATGGCCTCGAGTGGAGGCAGGCCGAACCCCTCGTAGAGCGAGGGGAAGACGAACACGCCCGCAAGGCGATAGACGATGGCAAGCGTCTCGTCGGGAAGGAACCCGAGGAAGCGAACGAACTTGTGCAGGTTGTACCTGTGGGTCGCGCGGCGCAGGGCGGCGTACTTGGAGATCTCATCGCCGATGATGACCAGCTTCACGTCCTCGAGCCCCGAGGTCTTGCGCAGCAGATGAAACGCGTCGAGCAGCCGCTCGAGATTCTTGTGCGGCTTCACGTTGCCGACGTAGAGGACGAACTTGTCCTGCAGCTGGTATCGTTCCGCCACGCGCTGCATGGCCTCTTCAGGGGGCGCCGTGGCGAAGTGCTCGTCGATGGCATTGTGGATGACGGTGATCTTTTCCGGCGGCACGTCGAAGAACTCGAGGATGTCGCGCTTGGACGCCTCGGACACCGTCAGGATGCGATCGGAGCGCCGGGCCGCGGACCCCATCTGTGCCCGTGCGTAGGTCAGTGCCGCCCTGTTGGGGAGGTACTGCGGAAAGCGCAGGTGAATGCAGTCGTGGATCGTCACGACCGACCGGCACACCGCCAGGGGGGGCAGCACGTAGTGCGGCTCGTGCAGCATGTTGGCCCGCGTGTGTACCAGGGTCCAGGGAATCGAAATCTGCTCGCGCAGCGAGTAGGGGGGCGAAGAGTCTATGGCCGCGCGAAAGTTCTCGCCAAGCGAGAGGGACAGTTCGCGGTCTTTCGGCTGGCAGATGAGGATGTACTCGGTCTGCCGATCGATCCGCGCCAGCTGCCGCAGGATGTTGCGAATGTAGGTGCCGATGCCGAAGTCGTGGAGCTTGCGGGCATCGATAGCGACTTTCACAGGAGGAAATGATACTTGAGGTGGGGCATGTTGCGGGTCATCGCTGGCATGGTGCTGGTGCTTGCGGGCACATCGGCCACCGCGGACGCTCAGAAGGTCACCACGGTTCAGGCTCAGGACACGCTCGTGGTCTCGGGTGTGGGCAAGGTGCGCCTTGCGGGCATCGCCGGATTGGATCCGGCGCTTCGAATCGGCAGCACCGGGCCGACGCCGCCGCCGCGGTCGGGTCCGAACAGCCCGCCGCCGGCCGTCATTGGCGGTCGCCTGAACCTCTCGCGCAATCGAGGGGCCCGGGACTACCTGAGAAAGCTGGTCCTCGGCAAGGACGTCACCCTCGAGTTCGATGACGCCGGCGGCCGCGCCGATGTGCCCCGGGTGTATGTGTTTCTGGCTGACGGAACGCTCGTCAACAGCGAGCTGCTTCGCGAGGGCAAGGCGCGGGTCGACGAGTCGGTGCCAATCGCGCGACTCGACGAGTTCAAGCGCATCGAGAGGGAAGCCAGAGAGGCCCGGCTCGGCGTGTGGGCCGTGCCGAAGTAGCCAGGATCAGGTGCGCTTCAGATACCACTCGAGCAGGCCGGCCCAGTGCGGCAGGTGTTTGCGGTAAAACGCCAGGTGGCTGGCGCGCCAGGCCTCGAGAGTTGGCCCCGGACTGGTGCGCCCGGACCGGCCGCGCAAGTGGACGATTTCCGCGACGGGCGTGAACCGCACCTGTCCGCCGGCCTTGCGCAGGGCCGCGCAGAAATCGACGTCCTCCGCATACATGAAGTAGCGCTCGTCCAGCCAGCCTGCCGCGTCCCCAGCGCTGCGCCGCACGAGCAGGCACGCCCCGCTCACCCAATCGACTACCCGCTCGCGGCGTGTTGCGCGGTCGATCCAGCGGCGCAAAAGGGCAACGCCACGTGCGTCAAGAGCGAGCGCGAGCTTGCGCCGTGCTTCAGACCAGGGGCTGTACATCGCGCCGAAGGACAACTCCGCGCGCCCCTCGAGGTCGACCAGGCGTGGCCCGATCGCGTCGACGCCCCGCAGTTCGCTGATGCGGGCCACCATTGCGTCGAGCGCTCCCGCGGCCACCATCGTGTCAGGGTTGAGCAGCAGCACGAACTCGCTCGTCGTGGCCCGGATCCCGATGTTGGTGGCGCGTGCGAACCCGAGGTTGCCGCCAGCGTCGATCACGCGCACCATCGGGAAACGTTCGCGCACCAGCGCGGGCGCCCCATCGGTCGAGGCGTTGTCGACCACGACGATCTCGTGCGACGCCGCAGGCGGCGCGTCTGTCAGGCTCGCGAGTGTGCCTACCAGGTCTTCGCGTGCGTTGAACGAGACGATGACGATCGCCAGGCGAGTCATGACTTGGCCGCCTCCTCGAGCACGGCCAGTGTCGCGGCGGCGGTCCGGCGCCAGTCGTATCGCGAGAGCACGGCGGGCGCTGCGCGCAACACCCGCACTCGTTCGGTGCTGGGGCCAAGCGCGTCGCTGAGCGCGTCGGCGACCAGGTGACCCTTGGGCGCGGCGACGTAGAGCGCGGCGTCCGCCAGGACCTCGCGCGCGACAGTCGTATCGAGGACGACCGGCGGAATTCCGGACGCCAGCGCTTCGACGGGCGTGAGGCCGAAGCCCTCGTACTCGGACAGGAACGCGAATACAGATGCCCGCTGGTACAGCGATCGCAGCTCGTTGTCATCGACCCAGTCACGCACCCGGATCCGGCCTGGCGCCGCAGCGGCAGCCAGCGCGTGCAGGTCCACCAGCGGATGAGTGCGATTGGCGCCGACGATCTCGAGCCGGACGTCGGGGCGCCGTTGGGCCAGCAGCGCGAAGCCGTCGACCAACGCGGGCAGTTGGCGGCGGTTGAAGATCGATCCGACGAAGAGAACCAGAGGCTCGCGCGACACGTCGCGGTCAATAACGCTGGCCATCCCCACTCCGTGGGGAATCGGGCGAACGCGGTCTGGCGGGATCCCCAGATATCTCACGATCTCGCCTCGCGAGAACTCTGAGACCGTGAGAACCACGCGCGCCCTTTGGGCGGACAATCGCGCAAGCCATCGACGCCGCAGTCCCTCGCGCCAGCGGAACCATTCGGGGTGTGCCGCAAACGACACGTCGTGGATCGTGACAACCAGCGGCACGCCGATCCCGAGCGGCGCCGTGTAGCCCGGCGCGAAGAACAACCCCGGCCGGTCCCGCCGCACGGCTCGCGCCAGCGCGCCCTGCTCCCACCAGGTGTTGCCTTTGCCAGGCACGATCGCCACTTCGGCATCGAGCGCTGGTGGCACCGACAAACGGCCGTCCGGCGAGTACAGGGTCCACTGATGTGGCACGGCCGACATCGCCCACTCGTGCAGCAGACGCTGGAGGTACCGGCCTACGCCTGTCGCGTGATCGCTCAGTTCCCTGGCGTCGACTCCAATACGCATCACACGTTCGCCCGAACCGGAGGCAGTTGGTCGAAGGCGTCGCGCAGTCGCACGGCGGCGGCGTCCCAGGTGAATCCCGCGGCCTGCACGAGACCTCGTGCGCTCATCGCGGACGCTTTGAGCGGGTCACACAGCACCGACTCGATGGCGGCCGCAAGCCCACGGGCGTCGTCGGGCGGCACCAGCACTCCAGCATCTCCCACGACTTCGGGAAGCGCGCCGCGATTGGAGACGACGACGGGCACTCCCAGCGCCATCGCCTCGAGAGCGGGCAGTCCAAAGCCCTCGTGCCAGGAGGGCAGCACGAGCAGGCGAGCCCCGGCGTACACCTCACGCCGTGCGGCATCGGGGATGTAGCCGACATATTCGACTTTGCCGGCAAGCGGCGGCACCTGCAGCCGGGCGAGCCACGTGCCGGCCTCGGGCGGCGCCGCACCGGCCAGCCGCAGCTTTGGCAGGCTGGGGAGGCGCTTCACGAGCAGCGTCCACGCGTCGAGCAGTGTGCCGATGTTCTTGCGCGGCTCGAGCGTCCCGACAAACAGCACGTAGCCCGGGCGAGGCTCGAGCCGGGCCGCCGGCCGTCCGATCCAGCCCGGCAAGCCCGGACGGCACAAGACGATGCGCTCGGATGGAACCTGCAGCTCGAGCTGGACCGCGCGCGCGGTGTCGGTGGAGTTGACGACGACCAGCGCCGCCTGTTTCGCGTGATCGCGAACCAGTCCCGAGTAGTCGCGCCGGATCTCTGCAGTCGTGCGTTCCGGATGGCGCAGGAAATCGAGGTCGTGGATCGTGATGACTCGATGGGCGTCCCGGGTGGGCAGCACCAGCGGATGCATCGAGACAGCGACGTCGACTGGCCCCGTCAGCCATTCAATCGGCGGCCACTGACGACGATGCCACGCCCAATTGAGCAACCGCACCGGCACCCGACGGTCGACCACCGTGACCGCCGGCCAGTCACGAAGCGACGGGTCGGGTCTATCGCGCCACGAGCTGGTGAAGAGCGTGAGGCGGTCCTGCGGCCTGGCCGTTCGGCTCAGCGCCGCGGACAGCTCGTGCGCGTACTCGCCGACTCCGGTTCGCCGCGTCAGTGCCGGCCGGTAGTCCAGCAACAGGTTCACGGCAGGGAGGCTAGCACGGAATCCGCGAGCCCGCGTCAGCGGCGCTGATCCCAGAAGTCCTTGAGTATCAGTATGTTGACACCGTTTTGTGCGCTGTGGTAGCGTTTAGCGTTTTGTGGCTGTTTCTTCGCAGGGAGCCTAGCGCGGGATGAAGATTGCCGTCGTCGGAACCGGGTATGTGGGTCTGGTCGTTGGAGCATGCCTGGCCGAGACGGGCAACGACGTGATTTGCGTGGACAAGCTCGACGCCAAGGTGCGGATGCTGCGGCGCGGGCGCATGCCTATCTACGAGCCGGGCCTGGAAGAACTGGTGCAGCGCAACGTCAAGAGGAAGCGCCTCACCTTCACGACACAGCTTGCCAAGGCTGTCAGGGCATCCGAGATCGTTTTCATCGCCGTCGGCACACCGCAAGGAGAGGACGGCTCGGCCGATCTGCGGCACGTGCTCGACGTCGCGCGCGACGTGGCGCGCGCCATGAACGGCTACAAAGTCGTCGTCGACAAGAGCACTGTACCCGTCGGGACGGCCGCCAAGGTTCGTGAGGTCATCCGCCGGGAAACGACCCATCCCTTCAGCGTCGTCAGCAATCCCGAGTTCCTGAAGCAGGGCGCCGCGGTCGAGGACTTCCTCAAGCCCGATCGAGTCGTCATTGGCGCCGAGGACGACAAGGCACGGCGCGTCATGCAGGATCTCTACGCGCCGTTCACGCGCACCGGGGCGCCGGTGATGGTGATGGACTGTGCCAGCGCAGAGTTGTGCAAGTACGCGGCAAATGCGCTGCTGGCGACCAAGATCTCGTTCATGAACGAGATCGCGAACGTCTGCGAGCTCTTTGGCGCCGACGTGGACGACGTCCGTCGGGCCGTTGGGTCGGATCGCCGCATCGGCACGTCGTTTCTCTTTCCCGGGGTCGGCTACGGCGGAAGCTGCTTTCCCAAGGACGTCCAGGCGATCGTCCACTTTTCGGGCAAGGAAGGCTACGAGTTCAAGATCCTCGATGCGGTCGAAGCCGTGAACAAGCGCCAGAAGGCGCGCCTGGTCGACAAGATGGTCAAGCACTTCGGCTCGCTCAAGGGCAGGACCGTCGCGCTGTGGGGGCTCGCGTTCAAGCCGCGGACCGACGACATGCGCGAGGCGCCGGCAATCACGATCGTCGAGCGGCTGCTCGCCGCCGGCGCGAAGGTGCAAGCCTTCGATCCGGAAGCGATGAAGGTGGCCAAGGGGATTTTCGGCTCGAAAGTGGCGTTGACGGACCGCAGTTACGACGCGCTCAAGGGCGCCGACGCTCTGGCGATCGTCACCGAGTGGAACGAGTTCCGCGAGCCCGATTTCGCGAAGATGCGCAAGCTGCTCAAGTCGCCGGTCATCTTCGATGGCCGCAACATCTACAGCCCCGCGCTGATGAAGGAGCAGGGCTTTACGTACTACTCGATCGGACGCTGATGGCGGGATTGCGCGGGATTCTGAGGGACCCCCTGCTGTCGGTCGTGATGCCCGTCTACAATGAGCGGGCGACGATTGAAGAGATCGTCGGCCGGGTACTGGCCCAGCCGGTGCGAGTCCAGCTGATCGTGGTCGATGACGGTTCGACCGACGGCACGCGCGACATCCTGGCAGCTCTCGAGCAGCAGCACCGCTTCAGGTTGATCCTCCAGGAGAGGAACCAGGGCAAGGGCGCGGCGCTGCGTCGAGGCTTTGGCGAGGTCACCGGCGAGATCGTCGTCATCCAGGACGCCGACCTCGAGTACTCGCCCGAGGATACCCCGAACTGATCGAGCTCATCTGCCAGGGCCGGGCCGACGTGGTGTACGGGTCGCGATTCATCGGCCGGCACCGCGTCTTCCTGTTCTCTCACTACGTCGGCAACGTGTTTCTGACGTTCCTGACCAACGTCCTGTACAACACGATGCTGACCGACATGGAGACCTGCTACAAGGTGATGCGGGTCGAGGTGCTCCGGTCGATGACCTTGAAATCCGACCGTTTCGGGATCGAGCCCGAGCTGACGGCGAAGATCTTCAAGCGCGACTACCGGGTGTACCAGGTGCCAATCACGTACGACGGCCGGAACTACGACGAAGGCAAGAAGATTACGTGGCGCGACGGCGTCGTCGCGCTGTGGGTGCTGCTGAAGTACCGCTTCACCGAGTGAACGCACTCCTTCGGCTCCTCCGCTACGCGGCTCCCTATCGCCTGCGGCTAATCTGGGCGATTGCGGCGATGCTCGTGTACGCCGCGGCATCGGCGCTGCTCCCCCTGCAGATCAAGGTCATTCTCGACAGCGTGCTGCCCAGGCAGGAGCAGGTGGGACAGGCGGCGCTGATTGTCGTGCTCGCCTATCTCTTCAAGGGTCTCGGCGGGTATTTCTCCAACTACCTGATGGCCGATGTCGGCCAGCGGGTGGTGCGCGACCTGCGCAACCGGCTGCACTCGCACATGCTCGAGCAGTCGGCGGGCTTTTTCGCGCGCCGCTCGACCGGCCAGCTGCTGTCGAGAATCACCAGCGACGTCGGCCAGGTGCAGCACGTGGTGGCCGAGACCATCGGCGACCTGCTGCAGGAAGGTCTGGCCCTCATCGGCTACGCGGGGCTGCTGTTCTGGTACGACGCGCGCCTCGCGCTGGTGTGCGTGACGGGGGCGCCGATCATCGTGTACCCGCTGGCCAAGCTGGGGCGGCGTCTCCGCAGGACGACCCGCCGCAGTCAGGAAGCGCTCGAGCACCTCTCGCACGTCGCGGCCGAGTCGTTTTCAGGCCACAGAATCGTCAAGGCCTTTGGGGCGGAGCGTCGCGAGGCGGCCCGGTTTTCCGCAGCCTCTTCGCAGCTTTATCGCACGAGCATGACGGTCACCTCGATCGTCTCCATCCTGCCGCCGCTCATGGAACTGCTCGGCGGGTTCGCCATTGCCGGCGCGCTGTACTACGGCAGCCGCGAGATCGCGGCCGGCCGGCTCACGACCGGCGAGTTTGCGGCGTTCATAGCGGCGCTGCTGCTGATGTACGGCCCCGTGAAGAAGCTGAGCCGCGTCAATGCGAGCCTTCAGCAGGCGATCGCAGCGGCCGAGCGCGTCTTCGAAGTGCTCGATCGCCACACCGAGGTAGTCGAAAAGCCCGGCGCGGCCGGTCTGGCACCATTTCAGCGCACGCTGGCGTTTGAGGACGTCGTCTTCGCGTACGACGACGGCCACGGCAGACCCATCTTGCGGGGGGTGAGCTTCACCGCGCACGCCGGCCAGATGATCGCGATTGTGGGCCGCAGCGGCGCGGGCAAGACGACGCTGGTCAACTTGATCCCACGCTTCTACGACGTCACGGGGGGCGCCATCCGCGTCGACGGCGTGGATATCCGTGACGTCACGCTGGCATCGGTCCGCGCGCAGATTGGCATCGTGACTCAGGAGACGGTGCTGTTTGACGACACCATCGCGCACAACATCGCATACGGACGTCCCGATGCGCCGCGCGAGGCGATTGAGGCCGCAGCCCGGGCTGCGCATGCCCACGATTTCATCCAGGCGCTCCCAGAGGGCTACCGGACCACGATCGGCGAGCGAGGGCAGCGTCTGTCAGGCGGACAGCGGCAGCGTCTGGCCATCGCTCGCGCGTTGCTGAAGGATTCGCCGCTGTTGATCCTCGACGAAGCGACCTCGTCGCTCGACACCGAGTCAGAGCAACTGGTGCAGGAAGCGCTCGTCAACCTGATGAAGAATCGCACCTCTTTCGTGATCGCGCACCGGCTGTCGACCATTCGCCGTGCCGATGCGATTCTGGTCATGGACCGCGGGCGAATCGTCGAGGTGGGGCGACACGATGACTTGCTGGCCCGAAGCGGCAGCCTGTATGCCAGGCTGTACGAGCTGCAATTGCTGGAGGGGCGCAAGCCGGGTGACCGGCCAATGTTGCCGCTGGCCGCCGCGCAAGAGGGCCGCAGAGCGAGGACCGAGTCCGAATGATCACGAGCATGACCGGATTTGCGGCGCTGACGCGCGAAGACGAACGGGCGACCGTCAGTGTCACCGTCCGCGCCGTCAACCACCGATTCCTCGATGTCCAGCTGCGGCTGCCGCAGTCGCTGGCCGACCGCGAGACGCGCATTCGTGCGCTGGTGCAGCAGGCCGTGGCCCGCGGAAGGATCGAGCTGGGCGTCAGCGTGCAGCCGCGGCAGGCGGCCGTGCCGCACGTCGAACTCAACGAGGCCTTTGTCACAGCGCTCGAGGCTGCGCTCGAACGCGCCAGGTTGCGTGGCGTGATTGCCGGGCACCTGACGCCTGGCGATCTGCTGCGCCTGCCGCATGCGATCTCGATTCGTGAGCAGCCCGCAGTGCCGGACGCCGGGATCAGCGAGGCCATCGGGCACGCGGTCGATCAGGCCGTCCAGGACGCGCTCACGGAGTTGGGCCGGATGCGCGTCCACGAAGGGCAGCAGCTTCAGCGGGACCTGGACGCCCGCCGGCAGGCGATGGCCGAGCTCATCGAGCGGATTGCGGCGGCGGCCGCGGCGGGACAGCAGAGCCTGCAGGAGCGGCTGGCCCTGCGCGTGTCGGAGTTGACCAGCGACCTGCCGCTCGACCGCGCCTTGGTCGCGCAGGAGATCGTGCGCCTCGTGAGCCGATCGGACATCAGCGAGGAGATCACGCGGTTCCGCGCGCACGTCGTCCACTGGACGGCGCTCACCGACGCCCCGGAGCCGTGCGGGCGCAAGCTCGACTTCCTGCTGCAGGAGATGAATCGGGAGATCAACACGATCGGGTCGAAGGCCGATGGCAACGCGGCGTCGGAACTCGTCGTGACGGCCAAGGCGGAGCTCGAGAAGATGCGGGAGCAGGTTCAGAATGTCGAGTGAGCGTTCCGGCCGCGGCCGGTTGTTCATCGTCTCGGCCCCGTCGGGCACCGGCAAGACCACGCTGGTCGAACGCCTCGTGCAGGTCGTTCCAGACCTTGTCTTGTCACGGTCGTTCACGTCGCGCAGTCCGCGTCCCGGCGAGGCGGACGGGGTGGACTATAATTTCATCAGCCGCGAGCGGTTCGACGCGATGATCGCCGCGGGCGACTTTCTCGAGTTCGCCGACGTCTTCGGCAACTACTACGGCACGTCGGCCAGCGAGACCGAGCGTGTGCTGGCCGGCGGCCAGGACCTCGTGCTGGTCATCGACGTGCAGGGCGCCAGGCAAGTGCGGTTGCGAGGGTTCGACAGCGTCGGCGTGTTCGTGTTGCCTCCGTCGTACGCGGTGCTCGAGGAGCGGCTGCGGCACCGCAGCAAGGACAGCGAGGTGGCTATCCAGCGCAGGCTCGAGGTCGCGCGCAGCGAGGTGGGGGCTGTTGCCGAGTACGACTACGTCGTGATCAACGACGAGGTCGATCCGGCCGTGGGCCGGCTCTGCTGCATCGTTCAGGCCGAGCGTGCCCGGCGCCCGCGCATGGGTCCGGTTGCCTCGGCGGTCATCGACACATTCCGCGAGTTAGCCATGGCACTCATTGCGCTCGGCGTCACCGGCGGCATCGGAGCCTACAAGGCTGTCGAGGTGGCTCGCGGCCTGCAAAAGCGCGGGCACGACGTCGTCGCGCTGATGACCCGCAACGCCAGGCGGTTCGTCGGCGAGGTCACCTTCGAGGCCATCACCCGCCGGCGCGTCATCACGGGCCAGTGGAGGCCGGGCGCAAATGCCGACATCGAGCACATCGCCATTGCGTCGGATATCGGCCTGCTGCTGGTGGTGCCCGCCACCGCAAACACCATCGGCAAGTTCGCGCACGGCATCGCCGACGATTTCCTGTCGTCGCTGTATCTGGCCACCACCGCACCGGTGCTCCTGGCGCCGGCCATGAACACCAACATGCTGGCGCATCCGGCCGTTCAGCAGAACGTGAAGGCGCTGTCGTCGCGTGGCGTGATGTTTGTGGACCCGGGCGAGGGATACCTGGCCTGCGGGTGGATTGGCAAGGGACGGTTGGCGGAAGCCGACGCGATCGTCGAAGCGGCCGAGGCGGTGCTCACTCGCCGGCAGAACCTGGTTGGCAGAAACGTCGTGGTGACCGCCGGTCCGACCTTCGAGGACCTCGACCCGGTGCGCTTCATCGGCAACCGGTCGAGCGGCCGGATGGGCTACGCGATTGCCGGCGAGCTGGCCCGCCGCGGCGCCAGGGTCACGCTGATCACCGGACCCACGGCGATCGAACTTCCGGCCGTGGCATCGGCGATTCGCGTCCGGTCGGCCGACCAGATGCATCGCGCCGTGCTTGCCGCCGTGCCGCAGGCCGATGCCCTGGTGATGGCGGCCGCCGTCGCCAACTACAGTCCCGATCAGGTCGCCGCGCAGAAGATCGCGCACGCCGACGAGACGCTCAGCGTGCGGCTCCGGGCGACGCCGGATATCCTGGCCGACGTCGCTGCGTGGCGCGCGCGCGAGGGCCGGACGGCGCCGCTGCTCGTGGGATTTGCCGCCGAGACCGAGGACGTCGTCGCGCGCGCGCGTGCCAAGCGCCTGCGGAAGGGCATCGACGTCATCGTTGCCAACGACGTGTCGAGAGGGGATATCGGCTTTGACGTCGACGCCAACGCCGTGACCATCATCGGATCAGACGCCGACGAGCACATTCCCAGGGTCTCGAAGGCCGCCATTGCCGCGGTGCTTGCCGATCGGCTCGAGCAGTGGCTCGCTCGACAGTCCGCCGAAGCCCGGGCATGAGCACCGCACGCGATCTGGCTGCGCACCTGCGCTACCTGAAAGACATCGGCGTGGACGGGGTTTCTGCGGATCCCTCGTGGCGTGTTCGTGGGAAGAGCCCCCGGGAGCCCGAAGCCGCCGAAGCTCCTGAAGAACCCAGGGAGTTCGCACGTAGCGAAGCGTTGTCCGGCATCATCAGCCTCACCGAGATCCGGACCGACCTCGGTGACTGTCGTCGCTGCAAGCTGCACCCCGGGCGAACCAACATCGTATTCGGTGTCGGCAATCCCGAAGCGCGCCTGATGTTTGTCGGCGAAGGTCCGGGCGCCGACGAAGACGAGCAGGGGGAGCCCTTCGTGGGTCGAGCCGGCCAACTGCTCACGCAGATCATCAAGGCCATGGGCCTCGAGCGCGAAGACGTCTACATCGCCAACGTCGTCAAGTGCCGTCCGCCGGGCAACAGGAACCCGGAGCCCGACGAGATCGAGGCGTGTTCGCCGTTCCTGCAGGCGCAGATCGCCTCTATTCAGCCGACCGTCATCGTCGCGCTGGGCAAGTTCGCCGCGCAGACGCTGCTCCAGACCGAGACGCCGATCTCGCGGCTGCGAGGGCAGTTCCACACCCTCGGCGGCGTCGCCGTCATGCCGACCTTTCACCCGTCCTATCTGCTGCGGAACCCCGCCGCGAAACGCGAGGTGTGGGAAGACATGAAGATGGTCATGAAGAAACTGACGACGGCAGATTGACGATTGCAGATTTGGCTGTTCCGCGGATGTTCGCCTCCGTCGCCGTCCCGGTTCCAGCGCTCCCGCTCCTGACCTATCGTGTGCCGCCAGAGATGCGCCGCCCTGCCAGGGGCGCGCGGGTGCTGGTTCCGCTGGGCACTCGCACGTTGACCGGCCTGGTCGTCTCGACCGATGTCGCGGCGGCCGAAGGCGACGTCAAGGATCTGATCGAGGTCCTCGACGAAGAGCCGTTCCTCCCGGATGCGATCGTTGACCTCGCCCTCTGGGTGTCGGACTACTACCTGGCCGGGCCTGGCGACACGCTGGCGGCGGCCATGCCGCCGGGCGCCTGGGTCGAGAGCCAGCGCCGCTACCGCCTCACGGCCTCCGGTCGGGCAACCCTCCCGGGGCCGGATGACGGGCCGCGGGCTGAGGTGCTGACCCATCTGGTGAAGGGCCCGAAGACGCTTCGCGGACGGGCCGACGCGGTCGTGGCGTCACTCGAACGCGACGGCCTCATCGAACGAGTCACGACGATGACGGGCCGCGCCAGGGCGTTTCGCACGACGGTCATCGCAACTCTCACTCCGGCGGGCGCCAGCCTTGCGGCGGCGCAGAGCATCACGCCGGAAGCGACGCTGGGCCCCCGCCAGCAGGCTGCCCTGGCGGCGCTGGCGGCTACCGGCCAACCCCAGATCGTCGGTGCGCTTCGGGAGCACGGCGTCGACCTTGGCACGCTGCGACGCCTCGCGAGCCGCGGGCTCGTCCACCTGCGCGAGGAAGTGAGCGAGCGGGATCCGTTTGCGGGAGGCGCCGCGCCGGCTGTCGATCGCGACGAGACACGCGCGTTGACCGAAGAGCAGGCGACGGCGCTCTCGACGCTGGTGGGCTTGCTCGATAGCGGCGGCTACCATGCGGCGCTGGTGCACGGCGTTACCGGCAGCGGTAAGACCGAGCTGTACGTGCGCCTGGCCCGTCACACCATCGCGCAAGGCCGCCGCGTGCTGATCCTCGTGCCGGAGATCGCCCTGACGCCACAGGTCGCCGCGCAATTCCGGGCGGCCTTCGGCGACCGCGTGGCCATTCAACACAGCGGCCTGGCCGACGGCGAGCGGCACGATCAGTGGTATCGCATCCGGCGAGGCGAGGTCGACCTGGTCGTGGGCACACGCTCGGCCGTCTTCGCGCCTCTCGACCGGCTGGGACTGCTTGTCGTCGACGAGGAGCACGACGGGTCCTACAAGCAGGAGGAGACGCCGCGCTACAACGGGCGAGACGTCGCGGTCGTGCGCGCGCGAGAGGCACGTGCGCTGGTCGTGCTGGGATCGGCGACGCCGGCGATGGAGACGGCCTTCAATGCGGCGGAGGGGCGGTACCAGCGCGTGGCGCTGTCACGACGCGTCCTCGACCGGCCGCTCGCCAGCGTCCGCATCGTCGATCTTCGCGAGGAGTACGCGGTTTCGGGTCCCGATGTCGTGCTCAGCGCGGCCCTGACGGAGGCAATTGGGGCGCGGCTGAGTGCAGGGGAGCAGACGCTGCTCCTGCTCAATCGTCGAGGATACGCCACCAGCGTGCTGTGCCGCCAATGCGGACACATCCTGGAGTGCCCGAACTGCAGCGTGACCCTCACGGTGCATCGGCGAGCTCACGGGCCCTCGCGCGCCGTGTGCCACTACTGCAACTACTCGATGCGCGTTCCTGGCGCCTGCGTGAAGTGCGCTGCGCCGTACCTGGAGCAGCTTGGCTTCGGCACCGACCGCGTTTTGACCGAGGTAGAGCGCCTATTCCCGGGCATTCGGGCCGGACGCGTGGACCGCGACACGATGCAGAAGCGGGGCGCGATCCAGGACATGCTGTCGCGCTTTGGACGCGGCGATCTCGACCTGCTGGTGGGCACCCAGATGATCGCCAAGGGTCACGACTTTCCTCGCGTGACGCTGGTCGGGGTTGTGTCTGCCGATCTCGGGCTTGGCCTGGCGGATTTCCGCGCCGCCGAAAGGACGTTCCAGCTGCTCACGCAGGTGGCCGGTCGCGCCGGCCGCGGAGTGCAGGCTGGAGAAGCCATCATCCAGACCATCCATCCAGACCACTACAGCATCCAGTTGGCGACGCGCCAGGACTACGAGGGGTTCTTCAAGGAAGAGCTGCGGTACCGCAAGGCGATGGCGTACCCGCCGGCCGTCGGGCTGGTGAGCCTCGTCATCCGTGGGCGCACCTACGCACAGGCCATGCAGGACGCCTCGGATCTGGGTGGCCGCCTCCTGCAGGGCGCCCGTGGCAGCTTCGCGGTGCTCGGGCCGGCCCCAGCGCCGCTGGCCAAATTGCGGGGCGAATACCGCGCGCAAATCTTCCTGAAGACTCGGCATCGCACGGCGACGCGTGCGGCGATGCGCGCGGCCCTGGAGTCGTTGCCGGAGTTGCGGCGGCGCGTGACTGTCGACGTCGATCCAATGGGAATGCTGTAACGGATCGGGGAGCGCTACTTCCGAACCAGGTCAAGGAGTTCGATGGGGGCCGGCGTGAAGCACAGCACGAGAATCAGCAGCGCAAACGCCGCCAGCCAGAGCCTGGTGCGATCGAGAGGCACGAGCTCGTCCATCACGCGGGGGTGGCGGGCGCCGGCGATGAAAAGCATCGCGACGATCATCGCCGTCCAGACGATCCAGCTCAATGACACGGTCGTCAAGACCAACGCCGTGCCCAGCGAGGCGTAAGTGATGTAGGTGGCTCGGGGGCCGAAGACGGCGTACGCGATATGGCCGCCGTCGAGTTGGGCAATCGGAAACAGATTCAGGGCCGTAGCCAACAGGCCGAACCAGGCGGCAAACGCCATCGGGTGCATGTTCAGCGCGAGACCGCTGGGCGGGGTGCCCCACATCAGCCACGCCGCGGCCTTGAACAGCAGCGGCTCGCCGAGTTCCAAGCCGGAGAAGTGCTGCGGCAGCGGAACCAGGGTCGACAGCCAGAGGCCCGCAAAGAGGACCGGCACTGCCACAAGGAAGCCGGCAATCGGCCCGGCGATGCCGATGTCGAAGAGAGCGCGCTTGTACAGGATTGGCTCGCGAATCCGAATCACCGCCCCGAAGGTGCCGGTCAGCACCCCCAGCATCGGAATGAAGAAGGGCAGAGTGGCGTCGATTCGGTAGTAGCGGCAGGCCAGGTAATGCCCCATTTCGTGGGCGCCCAGGATGGCCAGTATCGTCGCGCTGTACCACGCGCCGTAGCCGATCGACGCCCATCCAGCCGAGACGTCGTTGGCGCCGAAGTCGCTCAAGAACGCGGCGTAGTGCTCGAGCCCGGTCATAGTGGTCGTCAGGGCGGTCAACGCGAACAGCAGCGTATGCAGCCACACGCGATCCTGGAATTTTGGGTGAATCGCGGGGGCGACCGGCTCCCACACTGGTCCCAATGCCCCATCAGAAGGCGATGTCGGAGTCACGGGGTCGAGTTCTGTCACGCGAAGAGCCGGCGGCAAGTCGACCTGGACGTGGGATCCAGTCCGGCCGCTAACTGATGTTCTGAAGTTCCTTGCCGGGCTTGAAGCGGATGGTGCGGCCAGGCGGGATGCGCACCTCCTTGCCGGTCCGTGGGTTACGGCCGATGCCGCGCTTGCGCGGCTTCACCTGGAACACGCCGAACCCTCGCAGCTCGATGCGTTCGCCGCGCTGCATCGATACGCGCATCGCGTCAAACACGGCATCGACCGCAAGCTCGGCCTTCACTTTGGTGATGTCGGCGATCTTCGAGACTTCGTTGACGATGTCCAGCTTGATCATGCTCGGGAACCAGTCACGCTTGGTAACTAGCATAAACAGAAGCACTTAGCGTGTCAAATTCGGCGTTCCCCAGCAGACGCGCGCCTCCCTCTATGGCACTCACGATTTGCCGCGGTCCGACCTCCCGGTTCGCGCCGGAAGCGCACGCTACAATCGTCCCCACGTGCCTCGCTCGCTTCCCCTGGTCGTCCTGGTCGGCCGCCCCAACGTGGGCAAGTCCACGCTGTTCAACAGGATCACGGGCACACGTCGCTCAATCGTGACGCCGGTGCCGGGAACGACCCGCGACGTGATCGCGCAGGTCGTGCAATGGCAGAGCGCGTCGTTCACGCTACTTGATACCGGCGGCATGTTCGGAGCGACCGAAGACCCGCTGCAGCAGATGGTTGCAGAAAAGGGGAAGGAGGCGATTACCCGAGCCGACCTCCTCGTCGTCGTCCTCGACGGCCAACATGGCCTGGTGCCCGGCGACCTGGACATCGTGAAGCAGCTGCGAGCCAGCGGTTCGCCCATCCTCGCCGTGGTCAACAAGATAGACGCCAAGAAGGCTCGCGAAGCGACGATGCAGTTCTACGAACTGGGCATCGATCCGATGTTCGAGATCTCCGCAGAGCACGGGCTGGGCATCAGCGACCTGCTCGACGAGATCGCGCGCAGGATTCGCAAAGGGACCGATGGCGGCGCAACCGCGACGGAGGCCGGCGCGGCGCCGCGCGATCAGCCCCCCAAGGAAATCTCCATCGCGGTCATCGGCCGCCCCAACGCCGGCAAGTCGTCGCTGGTCAACCGCTTGCTGCGCGAGGAGCGGATGCTCGTCAGCGAGATGCCAGGCACCACGCGAGACGCGGTGGACACGTTGCTGAAATGGCAGAAGCGCGACTACCGCATCGTCGACACCGCCGGGATTCGCCGTGCAGGCCGGGTGGGGCAAAGCGGACCGCTGGAGTCATTGAGCGTGCTCGTGGCGCGGCGCGCGATCCAGCACGCCGATGTCGTCGTGATGGTCGTGGACGCTTCGCAGGGAGCCACCGACCAGGATGCCGCGATTGCCGGCGAAGCCGACCGGCTGGGCTGCGGCATCGTCATTGCCGCCAACAAGTGGGACCTGATGAAGCAGCACGGCGCGGACTTCTACAAGGAGTTCGACGAGAAGCTGCGCCGCCAGTTGAAGTTTCTCGACTACGCGCCGGTGCTGCACATCTCGGCCGCCACCGGGGAGCGCACACCCAGGCTTCTCGAGACCGTCGACAAGGTGGCAGCGTCTCGAATGAAGCGCGTGCCGACGCCCGAGCTCAACCGGTTCGTGCGGGACGTGACGGCCGTGCATCCGCCGGCCAGCCCTACGCGCAGGCAGGTTCGCATTCTCTATGCGGCGCAGACCAGCGTGGCGCCGCCCACGTTCGTGTTCTTCACCAACGTCGCGACGTCGTTCCACTTCTCGTATCAGCGCTTTCTGCTGAATCAGCTGCGCGAGAAATTCGGCTTCGTTGGCACGCCGATCCGCATCGAGGTGCGTCGCCGGGCCCGCAGGGGCGACTAGCCACGGAGGATCTGGCCACAGAGACACAGAGGACACAGAGACTTGACTTTAGGAGAAACGGACCGCGTTCGTGAAGACACGGTCACGAGTCTCTAACCAAGAACGCTCTGACTCTTCGTGTCCCCGTGACCGAATAGAAACGCGCTGAGTGCTCCGTGCCTCTGTGGCTAAAGTCTCTCGGCGCCTCTGTGGCTAGGGGCGACGGCAGTGCGGGCCGCCCAGGCGCCGAACACGGCGACAGCGGCGAGCAGGCCGAAGGCGAGCGCCGTGAGAGGAAAGTCCCACCTATCGGTTGCCGTGGTCCACGGGATGTTCGTCGTCCAGAGCGTCACCAGGAACGTCGCGACCGCAGCGAGGAGTCCAAAGCGGATTGCTACCACGATGATGACGCTGACGACCGTGATCGCCGTCGCGAAATGCAGCCAGAAGAATCCGGGCTGGTCAGTGTAAATACCGCTTGCTGCCACCAACGTGAAGAAAAGCGACGCGGTGATGGCCACCAGCCACATCCGCTTCAGCAGGCGCTTCAATCCAACAATTGCGAAGACGCACCACATGGCGTTGAAGGTGGCCTGGAAGGCGAAGAGCGACGAGAAGAGCCCGAGCAGATAGCCGGGGCCCTCAAAGACACGTGGGTTGCCCATTTCCACCGCCGGGCCATCGTGGCCAAGGGCGGCCTGGAGCGGCCAGCGTATCCCGAACAGGACGACAATCACCGCGCCGCCTGCCAGACCGACAAGGACATCGCGGCCCACGCGCGCATCGACGACCTGGCCGTGCACGAGCCGCGTCCACCCGAGCAGGCTGTCAGGCCAATACCGGCGCACCGCAGGCTCGAGCGCGAGGTACATCACATAGAGCAGGCCGCCGGCAAACAGCGCCTCTCCCACCGTCTGGAAGAAACGGTCGAGCTCTATCTGCGGGTCGCCGCCATGAGGGTCGTTCAACATCCAGGTAATGAGTTGGCCCACGGCCGCAATTGCCACCAGACGCAACGCGCCACGATGATTGCCGCGACCGGCTTTGACGTTCTTGCGTGACACGACGAGCGCGGACATCAGCAAGACGAAGAAGAACGAGACATTGAGCGCGCTCGTCATCCGCATGGCCTGGCTGACCGGCGTTTCCTGCATGCGCGTCGCACGCGTCCAGGGCCAGACCGTCTGGAAGAAGCTGATGCGGCCCCGCCACGACGCGGCCTCCAGCCGTAACGGTGTTTCAGGCCGGTCTGCCGAAGTGCCCGTCCACGCCATGCGCGTGTCGGCCTCGCCGCGCGGGAGCCACTCGGGCGCAGCTGGCGTGAACCGCGCCTGATCGAGGCCGGCCAGGCGGAACACGACGCTCCAGTCGGGCGGCGGCGCGGGCGCCGCCTGCGGATCGTGCTGGGGAGGGATGGCGTGAAACGACTCGAGCCGGCCGAGGGGGTCCAGCGCGACCACCGTCATGTCGGTGATGACCAGCGGCGGATCTGAAAGCGAAACGGCCCCGACGACGTTGTACGGAACCATGCGCCGTGGACTGGTGCGGTAGAAGAACAGAAGACCGTTGGGTCGCGTTGCAAACGGGTCCCGCACGCGCGCGTATTCGGTGTGCTCACGGACGTACTGCAGGTAGTCACCGTCGGTGTAGAAGCCCCAGTGCGTGTCGACCGGCAGGGCCGCGTACCCAAGCGCCGACAAGGCCTGTTGTGCGCGGTCGACGAGTACAGCCGGCGGCTTGTCGAACGGCACGCGGTTGGACAGTTGCTTGCTCGCCATCAACCCGACGCCCACGGCCAGCAGCCCGAGCAAGGCGGCAGTTGCGATTGCGACCGCTGTCATCGATGCGGCCTTACGCTCACCGGCCGCTGCGACCATCTCTGGCGACGGCGTCTCGCCGGCCGCAAGCGCAGCGGCAAGCGGGTCGCCACCCGGCAGACTGGCCGCCACCGCCAGGGCAGAGCGCGGACGCCGGGCTGGCTCGGGATCGAGGCAGCGCAAGATCGCAGGCTCGATGCCGGCGTCGAGATCGCGGACGATGGCCGATGGCGGGGTGATGACGGCGTCTTGATGTTGCCGGACGAGCTCGCCGACGTTCTGGGCCGTGTACACCCGGCGCCCCGTGAAGACTTCGTAGAGAACGAGCCCCAGCGCGTACAGGTCGCTTTGGATCGACACGTCCTTGCCGCCGAGCTGTTCGGGGGCCATGTAGGCTGGTGTGCCCACGCGGACCTGGTCCACCTGGCCCACGATCGCGGCCAGGCCGAAGTCGGTGATCCGCACCTGGCCGTTGCCGTCGATCATGACGTTGGCTGGCTTCAGGTCGCGATGCAGGACCCCGCGCTCGTGTGCCGCGGCCAGCCCGGCGCAGAGCTGTCTGGCGATGTCGAGTGCCTTGTCCTCGGGCAACCGGCCGATGCGTCGAAGCAGCGTCGACAGATCCTCTCCGTCGACATACTCCATTGTCAGGAACGGCAGGCCGTCGGCTTCACCGATGTCGTACATCCGGCAGACGTTCTTGTGAGCGATCTGGCGGGCGAGCCGCACTTCGTTGTGGAACTGCGTCAGTCGCACCGGATCATGCTCGAGGGTCGCCGGCAGGAACTTCAACGCGAGCGGTTGCCCGAGCTTGAGGTCGTCGGCCCGGTAGACCTCGCCCATGCCGCCCTGGCCGAGTCGCGCGATGATGCGATACCTTTCGCCGATTACGGTGCCCGGCTCGAAGCGGCCGTGGTCGACCCCCGGCGACGACAGCCATCCTGATGGATGCCGTGGCCGATTCGACGGCGGCCGCACGGGCGATAAGCCGTGGGGGCCGTCGGTGGCTCTGGTATCGGGCTCGACGAAGTCAGTGGGCTGGTCAGCGAACGCTACCGGCGTTGCGCAGTGCGGGCAGAACCGGGCCGTGTCGGACAGGGGCTGATTGCAGGACGTACACGCGGCCACTGGCGGATTGTAATGCTATACTTCCCAGTCGGCGCTCCCCTCGGCGGCCGACCGTATCGCTGATGGCCCAGGCAGTTGCCGACTCCTCGAAGCGCACGTGGCTGAAGGCCGCTGACGTCTGCGAACGAGCGCAGGTGCAGGCGTACGTGTTGCGCACGTGGGAGATGGAGTTTTCCGACCTCGGGGTCGTGAAAAACCCCGGCGGGCCGAGGCTCTACCGGCCGTCCGATCTCGAGCGCGTGCTGCGCATCAAGCAGCTCGTATTCGTCGAGGGTCTGACGCTTGCCGGCGCCCGGCGGAAGCTGGAGCAGGAACGACAGCCCAGCGATGAGCTGCCGTTTGACGACGAGCCGCGGAAACCGACACGGGCTGCGGCGCTCAACGCCGACGCGCGCAAGCGCGTGATGGCGGTGAGGAACGGACTGCGGGCGCTGCTGACGCTGCTCAGTCAGCCGCGCAGCAGCAAAGGCAGGCTGGCCACGACGCCCACCCCGGCGGCGGCGGCCGACGATGGCGCGGCGCCAGTCGGGACATCGCGCAAGACGACGACCAAGCGCCGTAAGGCCGCGTCGTAACAAGAACCACCCGCCAGGGAACGGGACGTAGCGCAGCCTGGTAGCGCACCTGAATGGGGTTCAGGGGGTCGCGAGTTCGAATCTCGCCGTCCCGACCAAATTTCGTCCTCCGTGAGGCTGTGCATCGCACCCAGGGAAAGGGAAGGCACTCATGGCTGACATTCTCGATTCGCTGGCCGAGCTCGAGGGCCACGAATTCACCCACGCCGGGCAGACCTACTCTGTCGTCACTGTGACCGCGAATCGGAACCTCGATGAGGCCAGCAAGGCGACCGATGCCCCCGTGCTGCTTCACTTCACGGTCACCACCGACGCGCGTCCGGCGCCAATCGGACTCCAGCTCCGCGTGAGCCCGGAGCATGCCAGCGACGTTGCCTACGTCCGGCAGGCTCTGGAGCACACCGTCGCCGCGATTGTGGACGGCCATCGCTGAAAGCGCGGGCTAGCCGGGCCCATCAGTGCGGCGCTGGCAGCGCCGTGTTGCTCACAAACGCAATCTGCTTCCCGTCGGGCGACCACGACGGCACGTTGATTGTGCCTTGGCCGCCGTAGAGATACGCGATCACCTTCGGATTGCTCCCGTCCAGCTGCAGGTGACGCAGGTACACCTGCTTGTAAAACGGGTGGTCGCCGGCAACGACGTCCTGCCCGTATGAGATCACCACCATCGACTTGCCATCGGGCGCGATGTGCGGAAACCAGTTGTTGAACTCGTCGCTGGTAACCTGCGTCTGCTCGCTGCCGTCCGGCTTCATCTTCCAGATCTGCATCCGCCCGGCCCGCGTGGAGTTGAAGTAGATCCACTGGCCGTCCGGCGTGTACTCGGAGCCGTCGTCGACGCCGTCGGAGGTCGTCAAGCGAATCTCGTCGCCGCCGTCGGCCGAGATCTTGTAGATGTCGAGTGCGTTGTTGCGCAGCCCGGTGTAGATGAGCCATTTGCTGTCCGGCGACCAGCTATGGAAGTACCGAGGGCGAGTTGACGGTGATGCGTTTCGGCGTGCCGCCGGTCGAGGGCAGCGTGTAGATGACGGACCGGCCGCTGTCGTCGGCGCTGTGGTGGCTGATGCCCATCAACGTCCCGTCGAACGAGAGCACGTGGTCGTTGTTGTTCCGCGTTGCAAAGCCGGTGTTCATCTCGGTGACCGCGCGCGTGGCCAGGTCGAGCCGGAACAGCTTGCCGGCGCTGTTGTAGATGAGCTCCTTGCCATTTGTCGTCCAATTCGGCGCTTGCAGCGAAATCGGCGAGGTGTGCAGCACCGTCCGCGCACCGGTGGCCACCGTCATGATCTCCAGATTGCTTCCGATGTAGTCCCGATACGGCGTCCATCCGGCTTTGGGGGGCACCACGATCCGGACGTTGCTGAAGACGGCCGTCTCCCGCACCTGCGGATTGTGCGAGCACACGAACAAGCCGACGTACACATCGTCGCCCAGGTCGACTGCCGACGTGGAAGTCACGGTGAACGGCTCGCCGAAGCGGGCCACGGACATCGTGTAGGTGCCTCCGCGGCGCTCGAGTTGAATGACGTCGGGTGCTTTGAGTGTCGACTCGACCTGCTCGGTCGTGCCGCCAGACTTCTTGCGGAACTGCAGCGACGTCAGCCCGTCACCGTGAATGGCCGCATCGACATACGCGGAGTCGGCCTCGAGGCTCTTGCGCACAATCCAGCCGATCTTTCTGTGCGGGTCGACACCGGCTCCGACAAACGAGGCGTGCGTGCGGACGATGAAGTCGCCGGTCATCTTGCGCCACGCAAACTGGAATTCGTCGCGGGTGGCCCACATGTTCGTGCCGCCGCCGACGATGGTGTAGGCCTGCGCCCTGGCGTCGTAGGTCGTGGAGCCGGGAAGCGCCGGAGAGCCGACGTCGCCGGATCCCTCGAAATACCCGACGGCAGTTTGCGCCGAGGCCGCGGGTGCTGCCAGTGCGACACCGAGTGCCGCCACGATCCCGGCAAGACCGCGTCCCATCACTTGGCGCCCGTCGCCTTCTGCGCCAGCCCCGGCGTCTTCCAGTTGACGACGTGATAGGTGGCCGCCACCGACCCGACGTTGCGCACGGTGTGCGGGACGTTGGATGCGAAGAAAATCAACGAGCCGGTTGTCACGGGCGTCCACGCGCCGTTGACGAATGCCTCGACGGCGCCTTCCTTGACGATGATCACTTCCTCGTTGACATGCTGATGGGGAGGGTGCGGCGACTGGTTGGGGTTGAGCGTCGTGATGTGGTACTCGAGCTCATCGAGTGTGATCGATGGGGCTCGGAAGACGCTTCGCACGGCGCCCTTGTCGGTCGGCCGCGGGGCAGTCGCCTCCCAGAGGAAGACGGCGGACTTCATCAACAGTCCCTCAGGCGATTTCGGCGTCTGGCTCCCGACGGCCATTCCCATGGCGAACACCATCGTGAGCAGGGCCGCGACGCGAATCCTCATCATTGCTCCCCCGATCTGGCGACCTATGTTTGCGGGGCGAACTATAGCATCATCGAACAGTCGATATGAGCGCCACTTTACCCAAGATCGGTCTTGCTCTCCGGCGATGGCTTCCCAGCCTCGTCATCGTCCCGGCCGCCGCGATCGTCCACTCGGCCAGCATTTCGGACCAGGGGGGCGCCATCCGGTTCGAGAACGTGACCGAGGCCTCGCGCCTCGCGTTCGTCCTGCAGCAGCACGCCACACCCGACAAGCACATGGTCGAGACAATGGCAGGCGGCGTGGCTGTCTTCGACTATGACGACGACGGGCGCCCAGACATCTTCTTCACCAACGGCGCGTCGCTCCCGTCGCTCCGGAAGGAGGCGCCGGCCGACTGGAATCGCCTCTACCGGAACGAGGGTGGATTCCGATTCGCCGACGTGACCGAGAAGGCGGGAGTGCAGGGCCTCGGGTACACGACCGGGGCCGCTGTCGGCGACTATGACAACGACGGCCACGAGGATCTCTTCGTAGCGGGCGTGCAGCGCAACCAGTTGCTGCGCAACGCCGGCAACGGCACGTTCACCGACGCGACCGCTGCGGCCGGCATCAGGAACTACGCGTGGTCGGTCGCCGCGGGCTGGCTCGACTACGACAACGACGGCTGGCTGGATCTCTTCGTCGTCAACTACGTGGACTGGACGCCACAGGCCAACAAGTTCTGCGGCGACCGCGGACGCGACCTCCGGGTTTACTGCCATCCGAAGCACTACCGCGGCTTGGCCAACGCGCTGTACCGAAACCGGCACGACGGGACCTTCGAGGACGTCTCAGGCAAGGCGCGCATCGGAGCGTCGATTGGCAAGGGCATGAGCGTCGCATTTGCCGACTATGACGGCGACGGGTTCACCGACATCTTCGTCACCAACGACGCCGTCCCCAACTTTCTCTTTCACAACCGTGGCGATGGCACCTTCGAAGACGTGGCGCTGCTCGCCGGCGTCGCCGTTCCGGCGCACGGGAGGCCGGTGTCGGGCATGGGCACGGACTTCCGCGACTACGACAACGATGGCTGGCCCGACGTCGTCCTTACGGCGCTGACCGGTGAGACCTTTCCGCTCTTCAAGAACGAAAAGGGCAAGTTCTTCCGCGACGTGACCTATGCGAGCGGGTTGGGGTCGGCGACAGCGCGCATGAGCGGGTGGGCTGCGGGGTTCCTGGACCTGGACAACGACGGTTGGAAGGACCTTGTCGCTGCCAACTCGCACGCCAACGACCGGATCGAGGAGTTCGAGGCGACGACTTACAGGCAGGCGAACCGGGTCTTCAGAAATGCCGGCACGCGATTCGAAGACGTGTCGATGGCCGCCGGCCCGGACTTCCAGGTGCCGAGAGCAAACCGCGGGATCGGGGTGGGCGATTTCGACGGTGACGGCCGTCTCGACCTCGTCACGACCGTGCTCGGTGACCGCGCGCAACTGCTGCGCAACGTGAGCCCTGGCACACGCGGGTGGATCACGCTGAAGCTGGTCGGCCGCGCGAGCAATCGCGACGGAATCGGGGCGCGGGTGCGGCTCGGCGCGCAGGCCAACCAGATGACCACGGCCGTTGGCTACGCGTCGGCGAGCAATTTCGGAGTGCATTTCGGCCTGGGCGACGTCGCGAAGGCGCCCAGGATCGAGATCGCGTGGCCCAGCGGCGCCACGCAGGTACTCGAGGACGTCCCGGTGAACCGGGTGGTGACGGTGACAGAGGCGGCATCAAGCGCGCGCAGTTCACGGTGACCGGCGCGGGGGGTAACCGTCGCGCTTCGTCCCCTCACATCGTCACGCCGACCGGTCGCTTCAGCAGCAGTGCAAAAGCCAGCGTGAGCGCCAGGTACGCGCCCGACCATCCGATGTTCCAGCCAGCGACGGAGTAGGCGCGCCGTGGGTAGGCAATCGTAATCGCGGTAAGACCCAAACGGCTCGGCAGCGGTGGTTCGGAAGGGTAGAGCAGCTGATTCACCAAATCGCTCGGGGGCCGGACTGGCGATCGTCGCGCCACCGCGTCGGACACCACCAGCGTCTTGCTGACCACGGTGCTTCCCATGTTGACGCGCAGCTCGTACGACCCCGTTGCGCGGGGTCTGATTCGCCAGGCGATCTCACGATCGGATGGGAACAACACCCCTGGCGTCTCGACAGCGACGGCATCTGGCGCTTCCAGCGAGGCCGGCAGCGGGGCATCGGCGAATCGGACCTTCACGAGCGCCCCCTCTCCGATCGTCAGGCCTGTGTAGCCGAAACGGAATTCCATGTGCAGCAGCAGCGCCAGCATCGGCACCATGAGCCACAGGGACGGCACAATGGAAAGACGCAGATAACGCAGCGTGTGGCGGAGCGCCTCGCCTTGTGCTCGAAACAAGGCCGGCAGGTCGTCGTTGAACAGCCGCATCTCGAAGATCGCTGCCTGCATCGCCCGTTTCGCCGCCTTGAGCGCCGGCTGGTCGGAGGTCCACTTGAACGCCAACAGGACTGCGACAGCCGTGGCGAGCGACACCAGGACCAGGCCGGTCATCGGCGCAAGGCGGTCGAGCGGCAACATGGCCAGGTCGAAGAGCCGCGTCAGCACCCGGTTCATCGCGATCACATCGCGCCTACGAAATGTAGCCGAGCCCTTTCAGCCGCTTCTTGATTTCGTCGTCGCTCTCGGCCTTCTCGAGCTGCGCGATCTCTTTCTCCAGCGCGTGCGTGATGAACTCTTCCACCGAGGAGTAGCCAGCCAGATCCGAGTAACGCTTGACTCTGGCGAGCAGGGCCTTGTCGAGCTTTATGGATGATCCGAACATCGTTCATTGCTCCTTGCTCTTCGACGGGAACCCATCGATGCCAAGCTCCGTCAGCAGGGCCGACGCCAGCTCCCGCAGGTTCGCCACCGGCGTGCCGAGCGGCCTGGTGGTCAGAAGGATGCCCGGCACTGCGTCGGGATCCATGCAGTGATCCCCGGTCCAGGCCCCGACGTTGTCCATGATGACCTCGGCCGGCACGCCGCCAAGCGCGGACTCATCGGACGCCCGCGTGCCCTTCGCGTAGCCGACAGTGATATCCGGGGCGATTTCCTCGTTCCCGGTCAGCGTGTAGGTCTCCTCGCGGCGGAAGGTACGGGTGACGGCCGGCGTTCCCGTGTGAGGGTCGATCTCTCGTAGGAGCTTGTCGCTGATCTCTCGCACCAACGCGTCCCGTGCGCCTGGGTCGACGATACCCGATGACTCGCGTCCCCGGAGGTTGATGTAGAGCCCGTTCAGCCCCAGTCCGTACGCACGCGTTACTGACCAGTCGATGTCGGCAAACGAGGCGGCCGGCCCTGCGCGACGGCCCCGCCGGAGCGCCAGGTAGCCGTTGTCACGCAGCCATGTGTTCAGGTTGAAGGCGCGCCGCCACGAGGCGAATCCGTGGTCCGACATGACGACGAGAAGATCGTTGGGACCAAGCGAGACAAGGGTTCGACCGACGATAGCGTCCATCTCCGCGTACAGGTCCTCCACGACGGAGCGGTACTGCGGGTCGACCACGGAATCGTAGGCTGGATGCTGTGGATCCATGGGGCGCCACATCATGTGTGACACCTGGTCGACGTTGCCGAAGTAATAGAACAGAAAGCCGTCGGTGAACCGATCGAGAACGTAGCGGTATTGTCGTTCGGTTTCATCGGCGGCGATCCGCGCCTGCTGGAGGAATTCCGATGCCGTCAGCACTCCCGTCTTGAGGCCCTTGGTGTCCTCGGGCATGCCCTGGGTGTAGAAGCGCCCGGTGGCACGTGCCAGATCCGCCGCATACGTGCCCGGCGTCGACACCGGCAGCGCCGGCGCCAGCGGATCGAGGTTCAGCGGGCTCACGTACAAGGCGAAGTCGGGTGCGATCTGCTTCAGATAGAGCCGGCATTGAGCGCGGACCTGTCCCCACGCGAGTTCGAACGTGATGGGCACCCAGTCGCTCCACTCGCCTACACGCAACAGCCGCTCCTGGCCCCCAATGACGATCTTCGCGTAGGTCCGCGAGGCATCGATGTACGCGACAAAGTCGGCCTTGACCTTTTCTGGACGCCTCAGCAACGGGTCGTCGGGACCTTCGAGCGTGCCGCGCACCAGGCCGCCACGGACCTGGACGGGGTAAATGGTCCCTCCCGCGACGGCGCCACCTGCCTCGAGCGGATCCGAGGTGTAAAACGAGAACGTCCCGTACGTGCCGAGCAGGTCGGGTGTCCCCATCCCGCTCAGCTCCCGCGTGGCGCTCCCGGAGGGAGGAAAGTTGGCAGGCATGCGCACGATCGTCGTGTCGATGCCGTGCGCTTCGAGCAGGTCCCAGAAGGCCCCGCTCTTTCTGAGCAGTTCCACCCGTCCTGCGGTCAGCGGGAGTTGCCACCTGCCCAGAGAGACAAAATGGCGGGGCGGCTCGGTCCTGGTCGTCGACAGGTACGGGGTCATCGTCTTCGGGTCGCGGTGGATGAAGTCGAAGATCCCGTGGCCCCCCGGGTCGAGACCCGTGATGAAGGAGGACCAGGCAACCGGGCTCTGCGGCGGGACCGTTGTGCCAAGCGGCGCGAACCCGCCTCGTGCGGCCACCTGTGCAAAGTGCGGCAGCCGGCCGCGCGCCATCAGATCCTTCGTCAGATTGAAGTCCAGCCCGTCGAGCCCCAGCACGATCACGCGCCGGCCGATCGTCCGGTGATGCGGCCCTCCGCATCCCGACGAGGCGAGGAGCACCACGACACAAAGGCGACTGACCAGCGACAGAGCGCTCCCGCGTCTCATACCAGACCAGACAACGGCCGCCCGTCCATGTAGGCGGGCGGTTCGATGCCAAATAGCCGAAGGGCCGTTGGTGCGATGTCGATGAGCGCCGGCTCCGCGGTCTCAATTGATCGGTTGCAAAAGAGCACGCCCGGCACGAGGCGGGGATCGATGCAGTGGTCGCCGCTCCAGGCCCTGGTGTTGTCGGCGAACACCGGACTGGCGACAATCCCCGTCGCGCCGTCCCACGAGGCGCGGTACCCCGCGTTGTAGCCGATCAGCAGGTCCGGCGCGTTGGCGACGTACGGCCCCGCATAGAGTCTCGCGGTGTCGAACACCTCGCGAATGGCGATCGCGCCGCTCTCGGCGTCGACCAACCCGTTGAGCTTCGCGATCAGCTCCGCCTTCAATGCTGTCGCGTCCGCGCCCGGCTCGACGACGCCCTGGGCCTCCCGCCCCTTCATGTTGAGGAACATGCCGGTGAGGCCGACGCAGTAGGCCCTGGTGGCGGACCAGTCCACGTCGCGCAGCCATTCAACGCGGCCATCGCTGCCCGGCTTGAGCACCAGATAGCCCTCGCGGTGCAGCCAGCCGTTGAGGTTCACACCCCGCCGAAACGAGTTGAATCCGTGATCCGACACCACCATCAGCACATCGCGCTCGTCCAACTGCTGCATGACGCGACCGACCAGCGCGTCGTTGTGCCGATACAGGTCTGCGATAGCCTCCTGATGGCGGCTCGGCTCGGCGCTGCGTGCCGGATGAGCCGGGTCGAGATACCGCCAGAACATGTGCTGGATCCGATCGGTGGCATCGAACACGCACACCAGGGCGCCCTTGCGCAGCCTGCTCAGGGCCGAGAAGAACATGTCCTGGCGCTCGCGGTCGATGTCGTACGCCTGCTGCAGAAAGACGCCTTCGTCGGTCACGCCTTCGTTGAGCGCCCAGGTGTCTTCGGCCAGGCCGAGCGTGGCATAGGGGCCAATTCGCTTTGCCAGGTACATCGAGTAGTAGAGCGGGTGAGAGACCGGCATCGCTGGCTTCTCGGGATCGATGTTGATGGGCGACATGTACATCGAGAAGTGGTCGTGCCATCTCGAGTACGAGCAGACGGGTAATCCCCGACACGCCGACCAGTGGCGCAGCCGGGAACCGCAGGGTGACCCAGTCGCTCAACCGTCCAGGCGTAAGCGCGATCCGCGAGCCGCCGGTCGAAACCTCAACCTGCTGTCGGGTTCGGTCGAGCACGATGCCAAGCTTCACCTCGAGAGGCCGTGCGTCGGCAGCGAAGGGATTTTCCGGACCCTGGACAGCCGTGTCGATGCGGTTACCCTGGACGGTCACGGGGACTCGAATGCCGCCCTCCTTGAACCGCTCGCCAGCCGGTCTCGTCGTGAACAGCACGAAGGTCCCCTGTGTCCCGAGCAGGTCGGGGACCGACATCGCGCTCAGCTCCGCGCCGTAGAAGCGATCCGGCGGAAACGTGACGGGAACGCGGAGGATCGTGCTCCAGATACGGTGTTGGCCGAGGATGGCCCAGAACGGCCTGGACTTGCGCAGCAGGCGCAGTTCGGGCCGCCCGCGGGGTATGCGGTAGGGCCCCAGCCTGAAGTACCGCTCGACGCGACCGACGTGCGCAGACGACAGAAGAGGCAGGTACGTTCGGCGGTCGCGGTCCAGGAAGTCGAAGATGTTGTGCCGCCCGGGCTGGGTGCCGGTGCTGAATGACGACCATGCAACGGGCGATACAGACGGGAATGTCGTCCGCAGTCGTCGATAGCAGCCAGCCTCCGCGAGCTTCTTGAAATTCGGCAGCAGGCCCTGCTCCATGAACCGGTCGGTGAGCGCGGGGTCCTGGCCGTCCAGGCCGACGATGATGAGCCGGCGGATCAGGGCGCGCGGCGGTTTGCCTCCGCGCAGGCGCCGCCAGAACATGCGGAACGGCCAGAAGAGCAGGGACACCAGCGCGGCAAGTGCCGTGGTGAAGAGCGCGAGGAACGACGACAGCAGGGCGAAGCCCGCGCCGGGTCCGATGTACGCATCCGCGGACTGCGGCGCGCTGATGACCAGCACGAGCACACAGGCGGCGATCGCGGCCGCCCGCCCGACAGGCCGTCGGCGACCGCCCCGTTGATTGGTCATCGGCGGTCGAGCCGCTCAGCCAGCACCGCCACGATCCGATCGACGCACTCGGCAACCGTGAGGGTCGCGGTGTCGAGAGACAGGTCGGGTGCGACAGGCACGTCGTAGGGCGCACTCACGCCAGGAAAATCGAGGAGTTCGCCAGCGTCCGCGCGCGCGTAGCTGCCGGTCTCTTCCCTCGCACGGCAGGTCTCGATTGGCGCCGAGAGGTGGATCTCGACGAAACGTTCGCTCGCGACGGCCTGCCGCGCCCGCTCCCGAACGGCTGCACTCGGCGCGACGAAGGCGCAGATGCAGATCAACCCGGCCTCGTTCATGAACCGCGCCACGTCGATGGCACGGCGCAGGTTCTCGGATCGTTCGGCCGCGGTGAACCCCAGACCCTTGCTGATGGTCGTCCGCATCTGCCGTCCATCCAGGACCGTCACAGCGCGGCCCATCTCGAAAAGCCGGCGTTCGAGCGCGTACGCGATCGTCGTCTTTCCCGAACCTGGCAGACCGGTCAGAAGGACGGTGAGCGGCGCGTGCCCTACGCGGGCCGCACGCTCCGCGGAGGTGACCTGCGATGAGCGCAGCGCCTGCATCGCGGCGAACGTGTCGTCATCCCAGTTGTCCCGCAGGAACCCTGGGGCGTTTGAACGGTCCACGATCATCCCGGCGCCCACCGTGCCGTTGCTGAGGCGATCGATCAGGATGAACGCTCCCGTCGCACGGTTCTGGCGGTAGGCGTCAAACGCCACCGGGCGACTGAGCGTGAGGACGCAGCGTCCCACCTCGTTCATCTGCAGCGCCGAGGCGTCCTGACGCTGGAGGCTGTTGACGTCGATGCGATATCGCAAAGATGCGACGGTGCCGGTCACGAGGCTGCCCGCGTGTTTGATCCAGGTACTGGCGTCCGGGCCGAAGCGCCTCGTCTGCCATCCAGACGACCATCGCATCAAGGTTGCGATCGACACGTGGCAGATTCTCGGGCCGCACGAGCATGTCGCCACGGCTCACATCGATCTCATCGGTGAGCGTCAGCGTGATCGCCATCGGCGCGAACGCCTCTTGCTGCTCGCCCTCTCCGGTGACCACCGTTCGCACGCGGCTGCGCGCTCCCGATGGCAGTGCCACGACCTCGTCTCCCGGCCGCACCACTCCGGACGCGATGGTCCCCGCGAAGCCTCGGAAGTCCAGGTGCGGCCGATTGACGTACTGAACGGGAAAGCGGAAATCGATGAGGTTCCGGTCCGACGAGACGTGAACCGTGTCGAGGTAGTGCAGGAGCGTCTCGCCACGATACCAGGCCATCTTGCCGCTCGGTTCGACCACGTTGTCTCCGTGCAACGCCGACACCGGAATGAACCGCAGATCGGTGAACTCGAGCTTGGCAGCAAACGCCCCGTAGGCCTCCGTAATGCGGTCAAAGACCTCCTCCGAGTAGTCCACAAGGTCCATCTTGTTGATGGCGACGATGACGTGCCGAATGCCGAGCAGCGACGCGATGAAGCTGTGACGCCGGGTCTGGCGGGCCACGCCGGTCCGCGCGTCGACCAGGATGATGGCGACATCGCATGTGGACGCCCCGGTGGCCATGTTGCGGGTGTACTGCTCGTGGCCAGGCGTGTCGGCAACGATGAACTTGCGGCGCGTCGTCGAAAAGTAGCGGTAGGCGACGTCGATCGTGATGCCCTGTTCCCGCTCCGCCCTCAGCCCATCGGTCAGCAGCGAGAGATCGAGATCGCCACCGGTGCTGCCTCGCCGCTCGCTGTCCTTTCTGACCGCTGCCAGTTGATCGTCGTATATGGCCTGGGTGTCGTACAGCAGCCTGCCGATAAGGGTGCTCTTCCCGTCGTCAACGCTGCCGCACGTGAGAAACCGGACGAGTTCCTTCCGCTCGTGCTGGGCCAGATACCCGTCGATGTCGGTGGCGATGAGCGCGGAGTCGGGAAGCATCAGAAGTAGCCCTCCTTCTTCTTCTGCTCCATCGAGCCGGCTTCGTCGTAGTCGATCATCCGGCCCTGCCGCTCGGAGGTCCGCGCGAGCAGCATCTCCTGGATGATGGCTGGCAACGTCGTCGCCGAGGACTCCACGGCCCCGCTGAACGGGTAACAGCCGAGCGTGCGGAACCGTACCACGCGGCTTTGCGGCTGCTCGCCGGGACCGAGGGGAAGGCGCTCGTCGTCGACCATGATCAGGTTGCCGTCACGCTCGACGACCGGGCGCGGGGCGGCGAAATAGAGCGGCACCACGGGGATGTGCTCGAGGTGCACGTACTGCCAGACGTCGAGCTCCGTCCAATTCGAAAGAGGGAACACGCGAATACTCTCGCCCTTGTGGATTCGCCCGTTGTAAAGGTTCCAGAGCTCGGGCCGCTGGTTCTTGGGATCCCACTGGTGGTACTGATCGCGAAACGAGTAGACGCGCTCCTTGGCACGCGATTTCTCCTCGTCGCGCCGGGCCCCGCCAAACGCCGCGTCGAACCCGCCGGCGGTGAGCGCCTGGAGGAGGGCCTGCGTCTTCATGACGTCGGTCCACACCTTGCTGCCGGACGTCGCGGGATGCAGCGCCCGCGCTTCAGGCGAATCGTTGGTGTGCACGATCAGCCGAAGGCCGTGCTCGCGGCAGAAAGCGTCGCGAAACGTGATCATGTCGCGGAACTTCCAGCCGGTATCGATGTGCAGCAGCGGGAACGGCAGCGGACCCGGGTGGAAGGCCTTCATGGCGAGGCGCACCATGACCGACGAGTCCTTGCCGATGGAGTACAACATCACCGGGTTGTCGAACTCGGCCGCCACCTCCCGAATGATGTGGATGCTCTCGGCCTCGAGCTGCTTGAGATGTGTCAGCAGGTACCCGCTCATGGCCGCTGCCTCAGGTATCCCTCCGACGTGAGCATCGCCAGGATGAGGGCGCACGACTCGTCCACCGACGCGTGCCGCGTGTCGAGGGTCAGCGCCGCGTCGGCCGGCGACTCGTAGGGATCCGAGACTCCGGTGAAGTTCGGGAGCAACCCCGTCCGGGCCCTCGCGTAATGGCCCTTGCTGTCGCGGGCCTCGCAGGCCTCGAGCGGCGTGGCCACGTGCACGAGAAGAAAGCCGCCCAGCGGCTCGATCATGTCCCGCACTTGTCTGCGCGCCGCATCGTAGGGAGCGATGAGCGCACAGATGGCAATCCCTCCGTGGCGGACGATTTCCGAGGCGACCCACCCGACGCGCACGACGTTGAGATCGCGGTGCTCGCGTGTGTAGCCGAGCTCGGATGACAGGTGCTGACGAACGATGTCGCCGTCGAGCAGTGTCACGGGCCGGCCCGTCATCTTCGTCAACATGGAACCAAGCGCACACGCTATCGTCGATTTACCGGATCCAGACAGTCCGGTCAGGAACACGGCGAAACCCTGTGCGTCCCGCGGAAGCTGCGCACGTCGCAACGACATCGTTGGCGCTATTCTACAGGACAGGCTATTGGTCACAGGCGGCGTGACCAGTTGAGATCGGTGACCATGGGCGCACTTGCGCGATTCGTGCGGCGACTCCGATACGGACGGCCAATCGTGGTCGTCTCAGGCCTTCCGCGCTCTGGCACCTCGATGATGATGCAGATGCTGCAGGCAGGCGGGCTGGAGATTGTGACCGACGCCGTGAGGACGCCGGATGGCAGCAACCCGAAAGGGTATTTCGAGTTCGAGGCCGTAAAGGACCTCGACAAGGGCCCGCTGCCGGCGTGGCTCGCCGGCGCGCGTGGAAAGGCCGTCAAGATCGTGTCGCCGTTAGTGCGATGGCTTCCGCAAAGCAACGACTACCACGTGATCTTCATGCAGCGCAACCTCGACGAGGTGATCCTGTCCCAGAACAAGATGCTGGCGGACCGAGGGGCCCCGCAAGACGACGGTCGGAACGAGCGTGTCAAGCAGTTGTACCAGACGCACGTCGAGGAGACGCTGCGACTCCTGCGCGGGCACCGGTCGGTCACCACGCTCGTGGTCGACTACAGCGATACGCTGGCGCGGCCCGAGGACACCGCACGCCGCGTCGATCGATTCCTGGGCGGCCGGCTCGATGTCAACCGGATGGCCGCAGCAGCCGATCCGGCGTTGTATCGAAACCGCAGCAGGACAGGGTGAGCGTGTGAAGACGTGGTTTGCCGCGGCGCTCGCCGCGGTGGCGTGCCTGATCGCCGCCTTCGCTTACCGCGCCGCCTGGGCGCCCCAACCGCGTCAACCGGACCAGCCGGCGGCGCGCTCGCGGGCGGCATTCGGACACCGGTCCATGCGCCGGCGGAGGGCGCTCGATTCACCCAGGCCAACGTCGTCGTGATCTCCATCGACACGTTGCGTCGCGATCACCTCGCACCTTACGGCGCGCCGTTCGAGACGGCCGCGGCCTCGAGGTTGGCGGGGGAGGGCGTGGTGTTCGACCACGCTGTCTCGCAGGTGCCGCTGACGCTGCCTTCTCACGCGTCGCTGTTCACGGGGCTCTACCCTCCGCACCACGCCGTGCGCGACAATGCGGGCTTCGTCCTGGGACAGGACGCCACCACCCTTGCGGAGCATTTTCAGGCGGCCGGCTACCGGACCGCTGGGTTCGTCTCGTCCTACGTACTCCATTCCCGCTGGGGCATTGGTCAGGGTCACGAGACCTACGACGACTCCTTCGACTATGCCGGGCTCGAGGGCCGCTCCCTTACCGACGTCGAACGACCCGCGGAACCGGTAGTGGAGGCGGCGGTCGCCTGGCTGCGGCAGCCACGGCGCGCGAAGCGCCCGTTCTACCTCTGGGTTCACCTCTACGATCCGCACGACCCGTACGTGCCGGCGGACGCTTACCGCCGCCGCGCGCCGACCGCCTACGCCGGCGAGGTCATGTACGCCGATTCCCAAATCGCGCGGTTTCTGGCGGCGCTCGACACGCTGGGACTGCGTCGCAACACCGTGATTGTCTACCTGTCCGATCACGGCGAATCGCTGGGCGACCACGGCGAGCCAACCCACGGCATCTTCCTCTATGGGGCCACGCTCGACGTGCCGTTGATCATCGCGCCACCACCGGGCGCGACGCTCGGATCGCAAGATCTGCCGCTGGCCGGGCGGCGCGTCGGCGGCCTGGCCCGCCTCGTGGACGTCACACCGACGGTGCTCGACCTGGTTGGGCTGCCCGTGCCGTCCGGACTTGACGGCGTGAGCCTGCTGCCAATGGTGGCGCAGGAGTCCGTTTCAGCCGCAGGTTCGCCTCCGGCCGATACGCCCGATGCGCTCGCCGGCCCAGTATCCTACGCGGAGACCTACTACCCTCGGTTTCGGTACAACTGGAGCGAGCTGGTCGCGTTGGAGACGAGGCGCTGGAAGTTCGTCCGCGCGCCGCGGCCCGAGCTTTACGACCTGCGGCAGGATCCAAAGCAACTCCACGACGTGTCGGCCGAGCATCCGCGCGTCGTTGCCACCCTCGCCAGGCACCTCGAGTCCATGAGGCTCCTGAAGGCCGGCGACGAGCCCACGCCGGCGACGCTCGATCCGGAGGCCCTTGCGCGGCTGCGCGCCCTGGGCTACGTGGGCGGGGCCGATACGGCCCAGGCACGGCGCACCGGCCCTCGGCCGGATCCAAAAGACGGACTCGCGCTGCTCCAGGAATTGCTGCAAGGGCAGGCCGATCGCGATGCAGGGCGGCTCGACGATGCCGCCAGACGGCTCGAGGCGCTGGCGCTGAAGGACCCGGAGAATCCCGCCGTCTATGTCGCGCTCTCTTCGGTGTACTTCCGCCGCCATGACGCGCAGGGGGCCGTCAAGGCAGCCAAACGTGCGGTCGCCCTCGACCCGGAGTCTGTCATCGCCGTGCTCGACCTCGCCTTCGCGTTTCGAGCCGCGGGCCGTCCCGACGACGCCGCCACGGGGTTCGAACGAGTGCTGGCGCTCGACCCTGAGAACCTCAAGGCACTCCTCAACCTGGGCGAGCTGTCCCATGAGCGCGGCGATCGGGAGAAGTCCCTCGCGTTCTACCAGCGCGCCGTCGCCGTCGCTCCACGCCTTGCTGCGGCGCGGATCGGCCTGGGCAGCGTCGCCGTGGAACTGAACCGACTCGACCTTGCTGAGGAGGCGCTGAGGCAGGCGGTCGCGCTTGGAGGGACCCAACCCGGGCTCCACTTCAACCTTGGCGTCCTGGCCGAGCAGCGCGGTCAACGGGCGGTCGCGGCTCGCGAGTATCGCGCCGAGGTTGCGGCGTATCCGGAGTCGCTCGGGGCGTGGGTCAACCTGGGCCTGCTCGAGCGGCAAGGGGGCAGGGTTGGCGCTGCGCTTGCCGCCTTCGAGCGGGCGGCCAATGCCAAAGCCGACGCCATCGAGGGCCCGTACCTGCTGGCGGAAACGCTGGCGGGCCTCGGGCGCCGCCAGGAGGCCGAACGCTGGGCCCTAGAGACACTGCGGCGCAGTCCAAATGAGCCGCGTGCGGAGCAGTTGCTGCAGCGCATCCGATCGATGTGATTACTGCGGGCTCTCCTCCTGGAGATCCCCGCCAGCCGCATTGGCGCCGCCGCGCTGGATCTGCTGCAGCTTCTCGAGGCGCCGGAACTCGGTGCGCTCGCGTTCGGCGTCGGCGGTGCGACCCGCGCGCTGGTATGCGCGCGCGAGGTGAAAGCGCACGCTCGGACTCGACGGCTCGAGTGTGCGCGCCTCTTCCAGTTCCGCGATGGCCCCGGTCGCGTCACCCGCCTGCAGTTTGATCTGCCCGAGGACTTTACGAG
The DNA here is from genome assembly GCA_963806705.1 of Vicinamibacteria bacterium. GTDB lineage: Bacteria > Acidobacteriota > Vicinamibacteria > Vicinamibacterales > JAENWD01 > JAENWD01. The sequence continues at coordinate 47,299 of CAWDZE010000015.1, read as the reverse complement.
CCACGAAGTTGCCGGGCGCCAGGCGGGCGGCCTCGGTTGCGTAGGGCGTGGCCGCCTCGAATTCGCCCCGTTTGAGGAGTTCCTGGACCAGCTGCAGGCGCGCGGGCACGTGGTCCGCCGAGCGAGCGACCTCGATCCGGAATTGCTCCAGCGCTTCGTCGGGACGTTCCTGCGCCAGCAGGAAGTTCCCATAGAGGAAACGCACGCCAGTCGTGTTGGGATAGCGCGTCACGAGTTGGTCGAAAGCCTCCCGTGCCTCTGCTTTCATCATGCCGATCCCGTACGCCGCCGCCCTGCCGGCGAGCCTGACGAGCTCTCGCTGCTCCGGTGGCACCTCGTCGGGAAGCAGCGGCAGCCGGAGCATCGCGATGCCAAGGGCGTCGAGGATCTCAGGGCTGGCATTGCCGCCCCTCACAAACGCCGCATCGACCTCGTAGGCGCGCTCGAACTGCTCGAACCGCGCCAGCAGGATGCTACGGTGATAGCCGACGACGGCCACGAAGCTTGCGTCGTCGCCAACGCCGAGGTGCCGCGCTTTCGAGAGGTGATCGAGCGCCGCCGCGTACTCCCGGAGCTTGAATTCGCACAGCCCCAGGAACGCCCAGGCAGCACCGTGTTCGGGTTCCTCCTTGACCACGTGTGTGAAGGCGTCCCGGCACTCGCCGTGTCGGTCGGTGTCGTAGTAGATGGTCCCGAGGAACCAGTAGCCCGCGGTCCATGACGGCTGTTGTGCGACTGCCCGCTTGTACAGCGCGACCGCCTCGTCGATGCGGCCGGCCACGCGGGCCTCGTCCGCCTGACGACCCAGCGCCTCGAAAGCGACTCTCGTGGACGCTTCCGCTGATTGGCCCGGCGCGGGTGTGGCTTGCGCCAGGACCATCGGCGTCCCCGCGGGTACCGTCACGAGCAGGCACGCGAGCACAAGCACGTCGGTCTTCATCGGCGACATCATTCGGGCGGCGTTAGCACCGCCTCTGGTGCGGCGTCTGGCGACGGCGCCGCCTCGCGACCCTTCTTTCGCTGGTAGACCGTCATCGCTTCTGCAGCTTCTGCCGGCCGCTGCAGCGCCTGGTAGGCTCGCGCCAGCTGGTAGTGCACGTCGCCGTCCTCGTCGGTCTTAGCCGCCGCCTGAAGAAACGGCAGCGAGTCTTCGTAGCGTCCCGCCTGGACGTAGGCACGGCCGAGTGAAGCCCCTGCGTGCGGGAGGGCGTCAGGTGCCTTTGCAGCGCGCTCGAGCACGGGAATCGCGCGATCCAGCTGCTGTTCCTCGACTAGCGCGTCACCGAGCATCAGCAGCAGCGACGCGTCGCCGGGGCGATCGCGATTCAAGCGCTCCAGCAGCGGGATCGCCCCTTTCAAATCGTGCGCGTGCAGCAGTGCCTCTGCCAGTGCGATTTCGACGGCCGGATCGCCGGGAGCCAGGGCCAGCGCCGCGCGCATCTCCTTTACCGATTCCGTGTGCAGCCCACGCGACTGCGCGATGTCGGCGCGGATGAAGTGAAGCTCGACTGAAGGCGGCAGCATCTCGAGATGCCGCACGGCTTCGGTGGCCAGTCGGTTGCCCGCGCGAATCGCCCAGTATCGGCCCACCGGCGTCGGCGATGCGAGCGCGGCGGCCAGCGCCTCGCGGATGCGCCCTGCCAGGAAATGGCACTCCGCAGCTCGAGCCGCGCAATCGGCGGGCGTCCGGCGCTTGATTTTCGCGCGTTCCGCGGCGGCCCAGTCCGGGTATCCCGCCTGCTCATAGAGGTCCGCGACCGCCTCGTGCAGCCCGCCGACCAACGGCGTACCGGCGAGGACCCGACGATAGATGGCGAGCGCCGCCGGGAACTTGTCCTGCGCCACCGCCACGTCGGCCACGACCAGCTCGAGCAGGGGCGAGTCTGGCGACGATGTCTGGAGCGCGGTCAGCGTCGTCTCGGCGATCCCCTCGTAACTCCTGGCCATCCCGTACCAGGCGCCCGGGTTGTCGGGTTGAAGTCCGGTCAGTGCCCGGGTACTGGGTGGCGGCGTTGGCGAATTTCGAGAGGGCGAGGTACGCACGCGCCAGCATGTCACGTGCGTCCGCGTTGTCGGGCATCGCGGTCACCGCCTTGCGCAGCGGCGCCACGGCGTCCTGCACGCGCCCGGTGTCGAGCAGCGCTCCGCCGAGGAAGAGCGATGCCGGCGCGAGCGATGGGTCGAGCGTCAGCGCCTTCTGGAGCGGGGCGATGGCCTCCCCATGCCGCCCGGCCATGTAGCGCGCCATCCCGAGATTCAGGAGCAGGCCGGCATCCTTCGGCCGTTGGTCCACCAGTTCGCCATAGATCGCCGCGGCTTCCTCAAAGCGCGACGCCCGGAGCGCGGCTGCGCCCTGCGCAGCGCGCGCGGCGAGCGCGTCGGCGGCCTGCGCCGCTTCGGCTGCACCTGCCATGCAGCAACCAGCGAGCAGCCACACCGTGAAGACGATCCCCAGCACGCGTCGAGGCGCCTGCAGCCCGGCGCCCGAGATGAGCGCAAACCCGACCGTCAGACGGGCAGCGACGGCCCGCGGGAACCGCATCAACCGAGGATACACGAGCGCCTCGGGCACGCGGCAATGGCGTCTGTACGAACGAACGCCGGCGGCGACCAGAGTCCCCGCCGGCGTGATGCTTGTCCCTGTGACTGTTAGAACTGGAACCTGAGCCCGAAGCGGATCTGGCGCTCGCCGCTACCCGAGTCGTTGCGGCCGTCGCCGACGGTGTAGGTGTGGCCGAAGGTCCCGCTGTTGACGTTACCGTCGGGATTTCCCCACTTCGGCGTGTTGGTCAGGTTGAAGAACTCCGTCCTGAACTCGATCTTCTTGCCGCCGGCACCGATCGGGAACGCGCGGAAGATCGACAGGTCCATGTTCCAGTAGCCGGGACCGCGGAACTGATTGCGTCCGGTATTGCCGAGCCTGACCCCCTGCGGCTGGCTGAACGAATCCGGGTCGAAGAACGGCCCGTCATCGGCGTGATCGCCGATGATCTCGTAATCGCCGTTCAAGTCCGCCGTCTGCGGGTTGCCTGGCATGTTGAGCTGGGTGCCATCCGCGGTCACGGTGAACGGCGTGCCGGACACAGCGCTGTAGATGCCGTTGAGCTGCCAATCGCCAAGGATCAGATGCGCGATGTCCTTGCCGTTGGACGTCTTGTACGGCAACTCATAGACGAAGGCCATCTGGAGCATGTGCGGGCGGTCGTACCCGGCGAGCGCGAAGTTGCGATCGCGCAGGCTCGGCGCGTTGTAGGTCAACTGGCTCCACCCGTCGTCGTCGACCTCGTTCTTGGCCTTCGACAGCGTGTAGGCGCCTTTCAGCATCAATCCGTTCTTGAATGGCCGGTTGAGGGCCACCTGCAGCGAGTGGTAACGCGACTTCGCAAATGGCCCCCACAGCAGGAGCGACTGGTTGCCGCGGATGGAGTCAGCGGCCGGCTGGCGTTTCCACCACCCATCACGTCCGACGCGTTGGCGTCGATATCGGTGAAGCCGCCGTTTTTCGCGGTGCCGACGTACGCGACGTCCACCGCGAGGTCGTAGGGCAGCCGGCGCTCGTACGACACGTTCCACGAATGGATGCGGCTGCGCGACACGTCGCCGGCCGGCGTGCGCATCAGGTAGTCGGGCGTCAGCGCCAGCCGGCCCGAGCTCAGGTCGGGACCTGTGACGTTCGGAATGCCCTGTTCCAGCGTCGTGGACCACTGGAACGTGTCGGGGGAGTAGAACGCCGATGCCAGCGTCAGCGGGTAGAAGCCGCGCAGGGGGCGCGAGAACGGCAGCGGGTTGTAGGTGACCCCGTAGCCGGTGCGGAACACGTTGTCGTCGTTGATCCGGTACACGGCGCCGAGACGCGGAGCAAACAGGGTCTTGCTCACCGTGACGCCGAGGTCGGTCGGGACCTGGCCCATGCCGCCGAGCAGCACTGTCGGACGCAACGTGCCACTGGAATCGGCCGTCAACGCGGCGCCATTCGACGCGAGTGCCCGCGCGCTGGCGAGGTCGTCGGCGCCCAGGACTTTTTCGATGCCGCGGTCCGCCCGCTGCATGAGCGGGTAGTCCTGGTACCGCAAGCCGAGGTCGAGCGTCAGCTTGTCGCCCACCTGCCACCGGTCACGAGCGTAGAAGTTGTGCTGCCACTCGCGCGTGGTCATCAGCTCGTACTGGACGCTTGTGCCGGTAGTTCCCATGAGGCCGAGCAGGAAGGACGCATAGCCGTTGAAGATGTCGGAAGACGTCTGGCCGGTGGGGCTGGCCGTGGCGTTGGGCGCCGACTGCATCCAGCCGCGCGGACCGTACCCCAATTCCGGCTGCCAGTGGTCCATCCTCAGCTTGTTCAGCGAGTAGCCGAACCGCAACTCGTGTGCGCCCTTGAGCTTGGTCAGGTTGCTGGCAAATGCGTAGGTGCGCTCGTCGCGCTCCACCGGATCCCAGGTGTTTACGGTGCCAAGGGTGTCCCAGATGCCGGTGCCGCCCCAGTTCGTACAGCAACCGCCCGGGCTGATCGCCGGGATCCCGGCGTAACGCGGGTCACTGCTGAAGTTCGCGCCGCCGTTCATGCCCATGGATGCCGAGCGTGTCCAGCCCGAAGTTGCCGAGGCGGGCAGAGTCGGGTTCGGTCGACTCGTGGTTCATCTTCGCGTAGCCAAACGTCGCGTCGAAGACCATCGTCGGGCTGATCGTCCACGTGTCGCCGAACGTCCACATCTGAACCGTGGTGTCACCGATGATCGACCCGTCGTAGCCGAGGCCCCTCTGCGGGGAGGTGACGCTGGCGCCCATCCGCGAGTACTTGCCCCAAATCTGGCCGACGCCGACAGGTTGTAGTTGACCTTGAAGTCGTAGTTGTTCCGGTCGAACTTCCGGTCCTGCTGCCGCACGAAGTTGCGAAAGACGGCCTGGCCGCCGACGTTGGTGGAGCCCTGGGTGCCGGCGTTGTTGGGAGCCGGGTACAGCTCCTGAATCTCCTTGGCGATGTCGCTGATGCGATCATCCGGAATGATGTTGCCCGGGAATTGCGTCCGGCCAGCACCCGTCAGGGGGTCGCCGGTGGTCGGGTCGTAGATGATCTGCAGCGTGCCGTCGGCGTTCATGGCCTGGCTGAAGTCGCCGCGCCGCAGGGCCGAGGGAGGCACATTGTAGAAGATCTGCTGCGGCGTCTTCTGGTACTGGCCTTCCCAGGCGCCGAAGAAGAACAGCTTGTTCTTCATGATCGGCCCGCCCAGCGTCACCCCGTCGATATGCGAGCTGGCATTCGGCTTCTCGGTAGCGAAGTAGGGCCTGGCGTTGAAATTCTGGTTGTTGTAGAACGCGAACGCCGAGCCCCTGAACTCGTTGGTGCCCGACTTGGTGATGACCGTGATCGCGGCGCCGCCGGCGTTGCCCTGCTCGGCGTCGAAATTGCTCGTGCTCACGTTCACGGTATCAATCGTCTCGGCCGGCGACGACGTACATGGTGTGGTGCGGCAGCCAGATGTTCACGTTGGTGGCGCCGTCGGTCTTGGTCCCGTTGGTGTTCCGGTCCATGCCGTTGACGTTCGTGCTGAGCGCCCGGCCCGGCGTGTCGACTTCGCTGTTCTGCTGCACGCCTGGTGTGGCGCCCGGCACGAGGTTGATCAGCGACTGGTAGTTGCGGTTCTGGGCCAGCGGGAGAGTCGTGATCGCTGCCGAATTCAGCTCGGTGTGCGTGTCGGCCTTGTCGGTCTGCAGCAGCGACGTCTCGGAGACGACCGTGATCGACTCGGTCAGGGCGCCCAACTCCAGCCGCGAGTCCACGCGGCTCACGGTATTGACCGTGACCGGCACGTCGGTCCGCACGGCCTCCTTGAAGCCCTGCAGGCTGACCTTCACGTGTAGGTGCCCGCCTGCACGTTCGTGAACGTGAACGAGCCCGTCTCGCCCGTCACCGTTGCTCTGGACGTGCCCCGTCCCCTTGTTCGTGAGCGTCACCGTCGCACCCGGCAGCGTGGCGCCGCTGGAGTCTTCGACGTTGCCGACAACGCCGCCGTAGAGCACCTGGGCCCCGCAGGCAGTGCCCACGCGAGTGCCAATAGAACGAACGCGGTAACGACGACCTTCCTGAGTAGAAGAGTCACAAGCCCTCCCTCGAGCCGGCCGCGGCGATCAAAAGTTCAGTGCTGCGAGAAATCGCCGGACCGCGCCGACGCTGCGTATGATATGCAAAAACGCAGCGAGTGATTGGAAAAAGAATCCGCGGCTAGTTTGTTTAAATCGGCGCGCTGCGCAGGTCTGGCCCGGTTTCTTGGATCGCGACGACCTGCTTGATCCAAGACCCGGGATCCACGTTCCACGAGATGGCCCTGCTGGGCTATAGAGGGCAGGAATGCACGCACGAGGTGGGGCTGGCTGGCGATTGGCGGCGAGCGACCTCGACTACAGCACGCCGCCCATCATTCTGCGCACCGGTTTCACGAGCAGAAACATGACGACGGACGCGCCGATGGTGACGGCGGCGACCGTTCCAAAGATTTCGGTGAGCGGGACGGATCCGAAAAAGCCCGCCGCCCATCCAGCCAGCTTGTTGCCGGCCGAGTTGGACAGCATCCAGACGCCCATCATCAATCCAACCAGGCGCACCGGCGACAGTTTGGTGACGAGGCTGAGCCCGACTGGGCTCACGCACAACTCCCCGAACTCGGTAACGAAGAGCGCCGCGATCAGCCACCACGGACTGACGCGGATGCCCACGCCGCCTTGTGCCAGCGACGCCGCGGGAAGCAACATCAGGAACGAGATCCCGACAAACGCGAGGCCGAACGCGAACTTGGCGGGGCTCGATGGCTCGAGCCGACCGAGACGAAGCCAGAGCCAGGCGAATACCGGCGCCAGGATGATCACGGCGACAGGTTGAACGAGCTGGAACCAGGAGGACGGGAAGTCGAACCCGAACACCTCGTGCCGGGTGTAACGGTCGCCAAACAGGCTCAGCGTCGAGGCGGCCTGCTCGTACGCGCCCCAGAAGATCGTTGCGAAGAGGAAGAAGACGACGATGGCGCCGATGCGTGCCCACTCTGCGGCTGTCACCGACGGAGCCGTCGTGGGAGCCCCGGTCGGCGTGGTCGGTGCGTGCCTGGCCGACAGGCGCTCGATGGCGGGTGCCAGGTGGCGCTTGCCCATCACGTATTGCACGACGCCAAACGTCATGCCGACAGCGGCGCATCCAAAGCCAAGATGCCAGTCGACGCGCTGCGCGACGTATCCCGCGATGAGCGGCCCCAGAAAGGCGCCGAGGTTGATGCCCATGTAGAAGACGGAAAACCCGGCGTCCCGGCGACTGTCGCCTTCGCGGTAGAGCGCGCCCACGATCGTGCTGATGTTGGGCTTCAGGAGTCCTGTTCCAACGACGATCAGCCCCAACCCGAGATAGAAGAAGGTGAGGGCCTTGAACGCCAGCGCGACGTGCCCGAGGGCGATGATGATCCCTCCGGCCAGCACGCTTCGATAGGCGCCGAGAAAGCGATCGGCGACAAAGCCGCCAACGATCGCGGCGCCCCAGACGCTCCCCGTGTAGGTGCCGTAGATCGACGCCGCATCGGCGACGGCCAGGCCCAGACCGCCGGCGGCCGCCGGCGCGGTCATGTAGAGGATGAGGAAGGCGCGCATGCCGTAGTAGCTGAAGCGCTCCCACATCTCCGTCAGAAAGAGGGTCGCGAGCCCGCGAGGGTGTCCGGCCCATCCGGCTTCAGCAGCGGCAATCGACGTCGGCGACGACATGCGTGAGTTGTATCACGGCCATGTCGGCCACGGCAGTTCCCACCCGACCGACACGGCCTGCCTGCCATCGTCGAGTCCGCGCGCGTAGTCAAGCCGTAGCGCGCCCTCGCCCGGCACGCGCACTCGCAGGCCGACGCCAGCATCCAGATGGCGACTCGAAGGCTCATCGCCGTGGGATGCGGCCGCCGCTTCGCCAAAGGTCGCCAGTTGCAGCGTCAGAGGACCAAGCGAGGCGAGGCGATGACGCCACTCGACGCCGACGTGGACGAGCCGTCGGCCGAATGCGTCGCCGACGATTACGCCCTGGTCGAGCAGCGGGTGTGCGCGCAGGAGGAGCCGCCGGCCGTGGCCCGTACCGGCGCCGTTCCACAAGGCACGCGGAGCTTCGCGGCTGGCCACGGTCGCTGTTACAGACGCGAGCAGATTGTCAGCGTCAGCCGACCGGCGCCAGCGGGCGCCCATCGACGTGACGCCGAAGCCGCCGGCCGGCCACACGTCGCCTTGCAGCCTGACGGCCGCAGTATTTCCGACGCGTCGCTCGAGGGCGCCGCCCATACCGAGCGTCGCCGGGCCACCACTCCAGCGGTCCACGCGCGCCGCGACGTCCCACCGCAGGTTCGGCGTGGCCCAATCCGAGATGCCTGCGACGGCCGAGCGGCGATCTTCGATCTGCGGAGTGCCGCCTCCGCTTGCCGACCCGAACGACTCGCGCTCGACGCTTCCCCCGACCCGGACGACACCGCTGACGAGCCGGGAGTGAACAGGAACGGTCAGGGCGACGGCGATGGCAGGCCGGGCCTCCCACCAGCGCGCGGTGACATCGAAGCGTTCGCCGCTGCCCGTCGGACTGGCCACCTGCCAGATAGCCTCGCGGGTGGCCAGCGCGCGGACGCCGAGTGTCCCGAGGGCGAGCGGCGTCGTCGGGATCAGCGGCCGCTCGAGCACCGCGGCGTGAACCTCGACAAGGCCAGCGCCAACTGGCGCGATGTCCACGCGTGAGGGACCCCCGGCGGGCAGCTCGGAGAGCCTGCGGCGGGCGCGCTCGAGGTCCGGCGAAGTCAGCAATCCGCCAGGGGCCAGGCCTATCCGGTCGGTCACCACTCGGTGCCGGGTTCGCCTCAGGCCCTCGACGCGCACCAGGTCGTTTACGGGTTCGCTGGTGTGGTTCCAGGCGCTCAATGCAGCGGCCTGGTTCCGTTGAAGGAATTCCGCCGTGCCCAGCATCCTCCAGGCGTGACCATCCGAGGAGTCCAGAGCAACGGCTGCCTGCGCCAGCGGCACGGCGTCTGCCGCTCGCGACTGGAGCAAACGCAGGCCCGCCAGCTCGCGCAGGGGCGCGGCAGCGGTCGGACACTCGATGCGCGCGGCGTCGATGAGTTGTTCGGCGCGGTCGAACTGGCGTCGCGCGGCAGCGCTGGCAGCTTGCGCCAGCTCCGACCGACATGCGTCGGGAATCGTCGGTGCTGGATCGGATGTCGCATGGTTACGAGCCGCTGTCTGGCCCGGCAACACGAGGAGCGACCATCGTGACGAGGCGGACCAGGCGTTCTCGAAGTCGGCTTTCGCCATCGTCTGAAACGGGCGGCCTGCCGGGTCGTGATAGACGACCAGGGAGTCGGTGATCTCGACGACAACCACGTAGTGGAAGCGGCGAGGCGCAATGGCGATCAGCGTGATGACGGGCCGCTGGCGGCTGAGGTGATCTGCGATGCTCGAGACTGTGCCCGTGAAGGCGAGCGCACGCCACCCCCGTTCGATCAGCGCGTCAACCAGCACCCTGGCGTCGATGCCGTCGCTTCTGTCGTTCAGCAGGGGCAGGAAGTCTTCGGCGCCGACCCTGCGCTCGCCCCAATAACGCAGCACCATCGCGGACGCGGCGCCGCCGCACATAGCTTCCGACTGCGCGACGTACGGGACGTTCAGCGCGCGTGCGGATGGCTGCGCGGCAACCTGTTCGGGTGCCAGGATCCGCGCTGCGGTCAGCGCGAATCCGCACCAGCGCGTGCAACGACGCATCACCGCCTCAGTCGATCGCGACGATGAGCAGGATCACGACGAGCAGGATGATGATGATGGTCGTCGTCGAGATCACAACCGTCGAGGCGCCGCCAGACAGGCCGGCGTCGACATGGCGCGCATGCGCTGCAATCTCCTGCAACTCGACGCCGCCGAGTGTGGACACCGCCTGCTTTGCCCGCTCGAGATCGAGGCCTGCTTTGCTGGCGACTTCGCGCACCTCGCTGCGATTCAGCACGTCGCGCACGAGCTGACGGTTTGCCTCGTCGGCGCGCACTTGATCGGCCATCATCGCGTCCAGCGCCGCGGCTGGCACCACCGTTGCCGGCAATGACACGCCTGGCTGCGGCTCTTGGGCTGAAACCGTGAATGCGGCCGCAAGCACGACCGCACAAGTGAGCGTCCAAACTCTGCTGCTGGCCAGTCTCATGGTCGTTCCTCCCCGCTGCGGACAGGGCAATCGAAATGCCGTGGGCGGCTCTTCGAGCGCGACGCAGATAAGCGCCTCTGACAGAAGACATTCGGCGAGCGCGAGTGGGGAAGGGTTCGATCCGCGGGGCGGTATGGCTGGGCTGCAGGGGTGTAAATCGTGCCGCATGAAACTCGTCCGCACCAGCGTGGAATCTCAGGATCAGTGCGTTATACTGAAGGCGTTCGGGCCTCGCAGTTCTTCCGCCCGGACATCACAGACAAACCGATGATCGACCGTGATTTCGATGGGCCGCCGCGTCTGTCGCGACGGCGCGCTCTAGGCATGCTCGCGGGTGCCGCGGTGGGCGCCGTGTTTGCCGGCGACGCTTTCGGGGCCACAGCCATTGGCGGCGATCGGCGGCTGGCGTTTGTCCATACCCACACCGGCGAGACCCTCGATCTGATCTACGCCGGCGCGGGAGGCTATAACGCTCAGAGTCTGCTCAAAGTGAACGAGCTCCTGCGAGACTTCCGCACGAGCGACGTCCATGTCATCGATCCGAAGCTGCTCGACCTGTTGCACTCGCTGGCGCGCTCGGTGGGGACGACCGAGCCGTTTCATGTGATCTCGGGCTATCGCTCGCCGCGCACGAACTCGACGCTTCGGGCTCACAGCGCAGGAGTCGCCAAGTACAGCCTCCACATGGAGGGCAAGGCGATCGACATTCGCTTGCCCGGCGAGAAGCTGACGCGTGTGCGCGACAAAGCCCTGGCCCTGGCGCAAGGCGGCGTGGGTTTCTACCCCGGCTCGGACTTCGTGCACGTCGACACCGGACGCGTTCGTGTGTGGTAAGCCGAGTTAGCCCATCCAGGCCATGCCTCCTGCGCTACCATTGGGCAGGAGGGTATCGATGGCCGACGTTATCCGGTTCGCGCGGTCAGTCCCCGTCCAGCCGGCGGGCAACAGCAACTGGCGGCGCTTTCCCCGCTTCGACGAGGTGGGGCAGCAGATCGACGTCCAGGCCAACAAGCTGCTCGACGTGGCCGGTTCGCAGGCCCGTTACACCGATCTCTACTCCAAGGTCGAACAGCGGCTGCGTTCCGACGACCGCCCGCTCCTCCGCGAACTGTTCGAGGCCATCACCCGTCATCACGAGCGCTTCGAGCACGCGGCCTATCTGGTTGGTTTGCAGGCCGGCAACGGCACCCTTCCAGGCCTGCCGCCGAGGCTCGACGACGATCGGGCCGATGACGACGGCCCCCGGAGGGCCTGAGGGGTCACCCCTCGACGTTCCAACCCTGTTCGAGCAATTCCTGGCGAACGGCATCCGCACGGGCGATTGCCTGTGCCCATTCTGCGAAGTTCTCGCCCCGGTCCAGACGGTCGTTCAGGAAGAACACGAGCGTGCTCTCCGGCGAGCCGGGTATGAGAGTCGCGCGCGCCCGGTCGCCTTTGGGATGGCGAAGGCGCCACAAGATTGCCGGTTCCGAGTAGCTCTCCACGTCTGACAACTCTGTCGAAAACCTACGATTCTGTAATCGGCGCTCCGGCCCGCGTCGGGGCCGGGCGGGGCATCGTCCAAGAATCCCATGAATTCATGGCGATTCGTCTGGCCTTGCCAAGACTCGTCGGTCGCAGTCGCTGAGCCTTCCCGGCGTGCCCTGACGGATACGTAATCCTTAACAGACCTATTGTGAAGCAGTTAGCGGAATATGTAAGCTTGGTCGACGAATCCGTAAGAGCGGGCATCGTCCTTGCCCCTGTCGAGGGCGTCGGCACGAACGAAACTGACTGACGCGATTACCAAAAGGTGAGACTCCGATGCAGGCAGCGACGATGACCCGGGACATGGTGATGGTGGCGCCGACGCTGTCGGCGACGAGCGACGAGACACGCGAGTGGCTGCGTCGCGCGGCCAAGGCCGCGTTCCTGGTCATCGGCATCGCGGCGACGGTGTGGATCCTGGTCCAGTACGGCACGATTCTGGTCTACGGGCTGCCGGCGCCGTTCATCCGCCGCGTACCGATCGGGGCGGCGGCCTAGCGTCCGCCCCCGCCCGTCCCGTGCTACCTGCTCGAGGCTCCTGGGTGACTGTCCTCGCACCGCCCAACTCTCCCCGCATCTTCAGCGAGGAAGCGTTTGGCAATTCCGTCATCCTTGTTTTCCTCGCGGCCCAACTGCTCGACGGCATTTTCACGTACCTCGGCGTGGCGGCGTTCGGACTGTCCGAGGGCAATCCGATCATCGCCTACTACATGAAACATCACGGCGTCGGCCCGAGCGTTACCGTGGCCAAGACCCTGGCGATCGTCTGCTCGATGGTGCTGCACCTGCTGGGGCTGCACCGCACGCTCGGCCTTCTGACGCTGCTTTATCTGTCGATGGCCGTGTTGCCGTGGACGTACTTGCTGTTCTTCGCCAGGTGACGCCTTAGTCCAGCGGCAACACGAGCTCCGCGCGGCAGCCCGGCCCCGGCAGGCGGTTATCGAGCGTCACGGTGCCGCCGTGCGCTTCCGCGATCTGGCGGCACAGGACGAGCCCGATACCCGAGCCTCCAGGCTTGGTCGTGAAGAACGGCACGAACAGGTTCGCCGGGTTCGACACCCCTGGCCCCTCGTCTTCCACCCACACGCGCACGCGGCCGTCGGAGAGACCCCAGCCCACGTGGACGCCACCTGCGGTGATCTGCGCGGCATCGGCCGCATTCCGGACAAGGTTGATGAGCAGCTGCTCGAGTTGAGCCGCGTCGGCGTTCACGATCACTTTCGGGCCGCCATCGACACGAACGGCAAGACGCCGTTCGAGCCCGGCTACACGGGCCACCAGCGCCGGGAGCGGAATTGGCTCGATTGTCGGCGCCGGCAGGCGAGCCAGCTGCGCGTAGGCCGCGGTGAAGCGTCCGAGCGATTCGGCGCGGCCCCCTATCACCTGCAGTCCGTCGCGCATGTCGCCCTCCCAGTCGGCGGGCTTGGGGTCGCGCACGACGAGGCGTTCAAGGCTGTTGGCGATGGACTTGATCGGGGCCAGCGAATTGTTGATCTCGTGGCCGATGACTCGGATGAGACGCTGCCAGGCCTGGCGCTCTTCGTCGCGCAGCGAGCGGCTCACATCAGTCATGACCAGCAACTCGAGCGGGATGCCGCCCTGCCTGAAATGGCCGCTGCGCACTTCCCACCGCCCGGTCCCGCCGGGGAACGTCAGGCTTGCGCTGGTGGGGCCGCTCATCGTGAGGCACTGCGCCAGCCCGAGCTCGTCGGCGGTCCGTCCCAGAAGCCGCTCGAGGGGCCTGGCCAGCAACCGCTCCCCGGCGCGGTTGACGACGCGCAGGCGACGATCGGGATCGAAAGCGAAGACCGCCACGGGAATCTCCTCCATGACGGCGCGCAGCAGCGATGTGGCTTCGAGCGCGCCCAGCCGCTGTTCGCGCAACGTGTCGGCCAGCGCGTTCATCTCGATGAGCACTTCGCCCAGCGGATCGTTGCGCCGCTGCCCGCGCGCGCGGATCGAGAAATCCTCCTCGCGCAGGGCCGCCAGCAGATTCGACAGCGTCTGCAGGGGGTAGACGACGCGGTCGCGCAGCGCGACCGAGACGCCCCACCAGAGCCCGACTATGAACAGGGTCAAGGTCCACTGGACCTTCGATGAGAAATCGCCGCGCCAGAGGAGGATGAGCGCGATGGCCGTGCCGGGCAGGCCCGCGCCAAGGGCCATCAGCCACACACGGCGGTCGTGGGTCAGCCAGGTCATCGCGAGGTGCCAGCTACTGTTGAGAATGTTAAGCGGAGTGGCACGTTAACATTCTTAACAGTGCCTGGCACCTATAGTCCGAATCGTTGAAGCCGCCGGTAGAGCGCGCTGCGGCTCAGACCCAGTGCCTTGGCCGCCTGGCTGACGTTGCCATCGTATCGGGCCAGGGCCTTCTTGATGAGGAAGCCTTCGACCTCTTCCAGGCTCATGTCTTCGATGCGGGCGGTCGCGTCGCGGGCGGCGCGCAAGCCCAGGTCGCGCGCCTGCACCTGCTCTGCCTGCGCCATCAGAACCGCACGCTCGACGGCGTGGTCGAGTTCGCGAACGTTCCCGGGCCAGGCATGGTCGAGCAGCAGCTGCATCGCTGCCGGGTCGAACCCGGAGAGGCGCTTGCGATAGCGCTGGGCGTGCTGTGCGAGGAAGTGGCGCGCCAGCAGCGGGATGTCTTCGCGGCGATCGCGCAGCGGCGGCATCGGAATCTCGATGGTGTTCAGGCGGAAGAGCAGGTCCTGCCGGAAACGGCCCGCCGCAACCTCGGCGTTGAGGTCCGCGTTGGTCGCCGAGATGATGCGCACGTTGGCGCGGCGCGTGCGCGAGCTGCCCACTCGCTCGAACTCGCCGGTCTCGAGCACGCGCAGCAGCTTGGCCTGCAGGTTCAGCGAGATGTTCGCGATCTCGTCGAGAAACAGCGTCCCACCCTCGGCCAGCTCGAAGCGGCCCACTCGATCGCTCTTGGCGTCGGTGAACGCGCCCTTCACATGGCCGAACAGCTCGCTTTCGAACAACCCTTCCGACAGGCCGCCGGCGTTGACCGTGACCAGCGCGCGTCCTGCGCGGCCCGACACCGCGTGCAGCGATTGCGCGACCGTGCCCTTGCCCGTCCCGTTCTCGCCGGTGAGCAGGACGTTGGCATCGGCCGGGCCCACCCTGGCAATCAGGTCGAGCACGGGGCGCATGGCCACCGACTCGGCGATCAGAGTGGGCCGGTTCGTGCCCTGGTCGCGCAGCACGCGGTTTTCGGCCTCGAGCCGCTGGCTGCGCCGCAGCGCGCGAGCCAGTTCGACCTGCGTGCGGACGACCGCGAGCACGCGCTCGTTGTCCCAGGGCTTCTGGATGAAGTCCCGCGCGCCGCGTCGCATGGCCTCGACCGCCAGCTCCACCGTGCCCCATGCCGTCATCACGATCACCGGCATGGGCGTGTCGAGCGCCTGCAGTTTCGAGAGCAGGGACAGCCCCTCGAGGCCCGAGGTCGTATCGCGCGTGTAGTTGAGGTCGATGAGCGCGACGTCGAAGTCGCGGGCGTCGACGGCAGCGAGCACGCCCGCAGGCGACGTCGCCGTGTCGATGTCGCACCCTTCCGCCTTGAGCAGCAGGCGCAGCGCCTGCAGGACGTCGGGTTGGTCGTCGGCCAGCAGGATCCGCGCTTTCTGCAGGACCTCGCTGGCGACGGTGGCGCGTGTAGCCGCTGTGTCTGACGCCATCAGTCGTTCACCAGCCACCCGTCCTTGAGCCGCACGACGCGGTGGCCAAAGGACGCGTTCACCTCGGAATGCGTGACCTGGATGATGGTCGTGCCTTCGGCGTTGAGCTGCTGGAACAGCTCCATGATCTCGCGGCCCTGGTCGGAGTGGAGATTGCCGGTGGGCTCGTCGGCCAGGATGATCGTCGGCTTCGAGATGAGCGCGCGCGCGACGGCAACCAGCTGTTGCTGTCCACCGGAGAGTTGTGCCGGGTACAGGTCCTTCTTGCCGACGATCTGAAAGCGGTCGAGCATGTCGCAGACCAGGCTATCGCGCTCCTTCTTCTTGATGTCGCGATAGGAGAGCGGCATGTCGAGGTTCTCGTACACCGTGAGGTGGTCCAGCAGGTGATACGCCTGGAACACGAACCCGATGTGCTTCTTCTGCAGGTCGGCGCGATCGCGCTTGCCGAGCGCGTGAATGGGCTCGCCGTGCAGGAAGTACTCGCCGGTCCACGCGGCGTCGTGCATGCCCAGGATGTGCAGCAGCGTGGACTTGCCGGCGCCCGACGGCCCCATGATCGAGGCGAACTCGCCGGGCTTGAAATCGAGCGACACGCGACGCAGGACATACGTGCGCTGCACGCCTGCCTGGTACGACTTCTCGATGTTCTTGAGACTGATGATCGGATTCATGTAATTGCAGATTGTAGATTGCAGATTGCAGACTTGGCGAGCAGGCGAAGAACCGTAATCTGCAATCGGCAATCTGCAATCTGCAATGCCGTCTAGATCGTCTCGGCGACGTTCTCTTCGACGATGCGGCCGTCGAAGAGGTGGATCGAACGGTCCGCGTGCCTGGCGTAGCGCGGGTCGTGGGTGACCATGCCGATGGTCGCGCCGCCCCGGTGCAATTCCTGCAGGAGCTGCATCACGGCCTCGCCGTTTTTCGAGTCCAGGTTGCCGGTCGGTTCGTCGGCCAGCAGGATCGACGGGTTGCCGCCTACAGCGCGGGCGACGGCCACGCGCTGCTGCTGGCCGCCCGACAACTGGCTCGGCAGGTGCCGCGCCCGATGCGCCATGCCGACCTTCTCGAGGGCCTCTTCAGCCCGCTTTCTGCGCTCGGCCGGCTTCATGCCCCGGTAGGTGAGCGGCAGCTCGACGTTCTCGTACACCGTCAGGTCGCCAATGAGGTTGAAGCTCTGGAAGATGAACCCGATCTCGCGATTGCGGGTCCGCGCGCGCTCCGCCGCGGTGAGGTTCGCCACCGGGCGGCCGTTGAGCATGTAGACGCCGTCAGACGGCGTGTCGAGCAGGCCCAGAATCGACAGCAGCGTCGACTTGCCGCAGCCCGACGGCCCGGCGATGGCCAGGTACTCGCCGTTCTTGATCTCCAGGTGGATGCCGGCGAGCGCGTGCGTCTCGACCTCGTCGGTGTAGAACACCTTGGTGACGCCTTCCAGCTTGATCAGCACATCTGACGGAGTGCTCATGGACTCTCCTCGTTCTTCGGAAGTTATCGTAGCTTGACGCGATCGCGTCCGTCCCATGCCGACATGTCCGACAAGATCACGCAGTCGCCCGCGGCGAGCCCCGACAGGATCTCGACCGTGTTCACGGAACTGCGGCCCAACTTCACCTGGATCCGCTGAGCCTCCTCGGGCGCCTGACACGTGCCGGCTGTCACCTTGAACAGGCTGATGGTGCCCTGTTCCTGCCCGAACGCCGGACGCCCGACATAGAGGACGTTATCCAGCCGCTCGAGTTCCACCGTGCCATCGACGCTCAGGTCCGGACGAGCGCCGCGCGGCAGGGGGCCGGTAAAGGTGACGTCCACCAACACGGTGCCATTCTGGGCCGCCGGGTCGATGCGGGCCACGCGGCCCTCGACCTCGCCATTGCGCGTGTCGACGGTGGCGCGCTGGCCGATTTCGATGTCCCTGGCCTGCGTTTCAGGAATCCGCAGTTCGGCCTTCAGGCGGCCCGGAACGGCCACGCGGGCCAGGTTGGTACCGGCCGGCACGCGCTGGCCCACCTGCACCGGCACAACCTGCAGCACGCCCTCGAGGCCGGCGCGCACTCTCAAGGCGTCGGCTTGACTCCGTCGTAGGTCGTATAGCGCCCTGCGCTGGGCCACACGTGCCTGCTCGGCGGCCAGTTGCGCCTCCGTCGAGCCCGAGCGAATCTCGAGGCGTTCGGTCTCGATGCGATGGCGGTTGGCCAGTTCCTCGGCCTCCACTTGTGAGATTCGCGTGAGGACGGATGACTGGAGGCCTTCCTTGGACAGTCGCTCGTTGGCTTCCGCCTGAATCTTCGCCTTGTGATACTGGCCCTGGATGTTGGCGGCCTGTGATTGCTGCTCGAGCAGTTCGTTGTTGAGGCGCACCTTGAGGCTGGCGAGATCGGCCTCGGCCCCTCGCAACTGCAGCTCGGCGTCGAGCAGCTCCTGCAACACAGTCTCGTCGCGCAGCTCGAGGATGATGGTGTCGGCCTTGATGACGTTGGCGCTCGGCAGCGTGACGATGCGCTCGACCGTGGCCTCGGTGGCCGCGGTGACCCACCGGATGTCCTCGGGCACGAGCGTGCCCGGACCGCGGACCTGCCGCAGCATCGGGCCGCGCTTGGCCGAGTCGCGCCAGGTCGTGGCGGCCTCTACGGTTGGCGCTGCCGGCTTCAACTGCGCGAGGCCGACCGTGACCAGCACGCCGACCAGCAGGGCGGCCACGCCAAAAATGATGCGCTTGACCTTCTTCTGCTTCGCGATCGCCGGTGAACGGGGAATATCCATGTCGCTGAAATCAACCTGATTATGACGCTCGAGCCTGAGCGGCGGTGAGCCCCACCGCGGGCATCTTCCCAGGATGATAGACCACGTTTTGTGCCACCCAGGATGCTTCGACGTAAGTGGCGTCGCAAGTGTTGCTTAGGAGGCACCCGGTCCCGCCGGTAACGGCCCGATCTGTCCGGAGGCTGGGACCCGGGCGTCCCAGAATCGGACACTTTCCTCGACGGTCCGGCCGCACCTGCTCAGCCAATTTGCTCGAACCGGGCGGTGAAATGACGCAGCGCGGCCGGCGCCGACGCGATCCGGTAGCCCCGCAAGGCCTGCCGCTGTTGGGAGACGGCAATCACCACTTCGGCGACGTAGTCGATGTGCGACTGGGTGTAGACCCGCCGAGGCAGCGCCAGCCGCACCAGGTCCATCGGCGCCGGCGCTTCGGTGCCGTCCTGCCGGCGGCCGAACATCACGGTGCCAATCTCAACCGCGCGGACTCCGCCGGTGACGTAGAGGGCGTTCACCAGCGCGATGCCCGGGTACTCGAGCGGCGGGATGTGAGGCAGGAGCGCCCGCGCGTCCAGATAGATCGCGTGCCCGCCAGCCGGCTGAAGAATGGGCACGCCGGCGGCCAGCAGTTTTTCCGCAAGGTACTCCGCCGAACGAATACGGTACCGGAGGTACGGCTCTTCGACGACCTCTTCGAGGCCGCGCGCGATTGCCTCGAGATCGTAGCCTGCGAGCCCGCCGTAGGTGGGGAAGCCCTCCGTCAGGATCAGCAGCGTCCGTGCCTTCTCGGCCCACGCGTCGTCGTTGAGCGCCAGGAAGCCGCCGATGTTGGAGAGGCCATCCTTCTTCGCCGACATCGTGCAGCCGTCGGCCAGGCCGAACATCGCGCGCGCGATCGCCTTGGGCGTCTGGTCGGCCTGACCGGCCTCGCGCTGCTTGATGAACCAGGCGTTTTCGGCGAACCGGCAGGCATCGAGGAACAACGGCTTGTCGAACCGATCGCAGAGGGCGCGGACTCCGCGCAGGTTCTCGAGCGACACGGGTTGGCCGCCGCCGGAGTTGTTGGTGACGGTGACCATCACCAGCGGCACTCGATCGCCGTCGGCGTCGAGCGTCCGCTCGAGCGCAGCCAGATCCACATTGCCCTTGAACGGGTGGACCAGCGAGGGCACGCGGCCTTCTGCGATCACGAGGTCGCGCGCCTCGGCGCCTTCCACTTCGATATTGGCACGCGTGGTGTCGAAGTGGTTGTTGTTGGGCACGACGTCGCCCGCTGTCAGGATCGACTCGAAGAGAATCCGTTCGGCCGCGCGGCCCTGATGGGTGGGAATGACGTGCCGGAAGCCAGTGAGATCGTGCACGACGGACTGGAAGCGATAAAACGATCGGCTGCCGGCGTACGACTCGTCGCCCTGCATCAACGCGCCCCACTGCGCCGCCGACATCGCGCCGGTGCCCGAATCGGTGAGCAGGTCGATCAGGACATCGTCGCCGCGCAGCAGGAACACGTTGCCGCCGGCCTCCGCCAGCGCGCGGACGCGCGTGGCCTCGTCGGTGAAGTGCAACGCCTCGACCGACTTGATGCGGAACGGCTCGATGATGGTCTTGAAGGGCACCGAAGGCGCTCTACAGTTTGCCGAGCTCGCCGCGACGCAGCTTCCGATACATGTCGAGCCCCTCGCGGACGATGCGGATCGCATCGAGCGGGCCCATGAAGTCCTCGACGACGACCTGCTTGTGTTCGAGCGTCTTGTAGTCCTCGAAGAAGCGCCGGATCTCGCGCAGCAGGTGGGCCGGCAACTGCGTATGGTCCATGTAATCTGAAACGGCGGGGTCCTTGACGCTCACCGCGATGATTTTGTCGTCCAGCCCCTTTTCATCGCGCATTCGCATCACGCCGATGGCACGCGCGTCCATCATCGTCAGAGGGTTGACGGGCTCCTGGCCGAGCACGAGGGCGTCCAGTGGATCGCCGTCTTCGCAAAAAGTCCGTGGGATGAAGCCGTAATTCGCAGGATAATGGACGGCACTGTAAAGTACCCGGTCGAGCTTCAGCAGCCCCGTTTCCTTGTCCAACTCGTACTTGTTCTTGCTGCCCATCGGCACTTCGATGACCACCGGAAACGCCTTTTCGATCAGGTGGTCGTCCACGTAGATGTCATGCCACGCGTGCATATGGCCATTCTAGTCGTTCCGCCCTTCTTGAAACGCGCGCTGATGGCGCCCCTGGTCGTCGCGGCACTGGCCGCCGGCGCGAAGGAAGCTGACTGCGGGCCCAGGGGCCCGGCGCCGCAACAGACGGCCACGAGGGCGACCGCCCTGGTGGACCTGAGGGACGCCAGCCAGCAACTGGAGCGGCTGGCCGAACGCGTTGGTCCGTCGGTGGTGCAGGTGCTGACGCTTGGCTACGCCACCGCGGATCGGGCCGATGGCGAGCGGGGCGTGCTGGTCGCGCCGTCTCGAGGCGCCGGCTCCGGGGTCATCGTCGATGCCAGCGGCTACATCGTCACCAACGCGCACGTCGTGCAGGGCGCGCACCGCATCCAGGTGGAGTTGCCTGTGCGCGACTCGGGCGTACCCGGCCGCTCGCTGGTGCGGCCACGACCGCGCCTCGTGGGCGCGCAACTGGTGGCTCTCGACGATGAGACCGATCTGGCCGTCGTCAAGGTATCCGAGAAAGACCTGCCGGCGCTGACCTTTGCGGATTCAGATAGCGTCCGTCCGGGGCAGATCGTGATGGCGTTTGGCAGCCCCCTGGGCCTCAACAGCTCCGTCACGCTCGGCGTCGTCAGCGCCATCGCGCGCCAGCTCGAATCCGAAGATCCCATGGTCTATCTGCAGACCGACGCGCCCATCAACCCAGGCAACAGCGGCGGGCCGCTGGTCAACCTGGAAGGCCAGATTGTCGGGATCAACACGATGATTCTGACCCAGTCGGGCGGAAACGAGGGGCTGGGGTTCGCCGCGCCGAGCAACATCGTGCGGCGCGTCTTCGAGCAGATTCGCCAGTTCGGGCGCGTGCGGCGCGGAGAGATTGGCGTGAGGGCGCAAACCATCACGCCGCTGCTGGCCGAGGGGCTTCAGCTCGGACGCGACGCCGGCGTCGTCCTGAGCGACGTCTATCCTGGAGGGCCGGCTTCGAAGGCCGGAGCAGAGGTCGGCGACGTCGTGCTCAGGCTCGACGGCAAGCCGATGGAGAACGGCCGTCAGCTGCAAGTCAACTTGTACAGCCGCGCTGTCGGCGACACGGTGCGCCTCGATCTCGAACGCCGGGGAACCGGCCTCACGCTGGCGGTGCCCGTCGTCGAGCGCGAGGACGACCCGTACCGATTCAGCTCGCTGGCGCGACCCGAAGACCATCTGATTCCGCGGCTCGGAGTATTGGGATTGTCGATGACGTCCGAGCTGGCCGCGATGCTACCCGATCTCCGCGTGGCGTCGGGCGTTGTCGTGGCCGGCGCCAGCGGGGAGGCCGTACCCGGCTCGGACGGGCAACTCACTGCCGGCGACGTCATTCACGCCGTTAACGGCCACGCCGTCCGGACGCTGCCCGATCTGCGGTCGGCCGTGGACGCGCTGAAGGTCGGCGATGCCGTCGTGCTGCAAGTAGAGCGCGACGCCGAACTGCTCTACATCACGCTGCGCATTGAGAGGTAGGGAGCATCGACGCTTTGGACGGTGACTTGAATGGCTGACGAGTTCACCTCGCCACCGGGACTCGATTTTGCCCAACTACGTCAGATCAACCGGCTGGCCACAGCGGCCCGTATGGTCGCCAGCCTGGCCCACGAGTTGAACAACTCGCTGCAGATCGTGAGCGGCCTGGTCGAGTTGCTGGGGGACCGGACCGACGTGCCGGCAGACGCGCTGGCTCGCATTAAGAAGATCGGCGGCCAGGCCGACAAGGCCACGGCCGCGATCCGTCAAGTGGTCACTTACACGCGCGAACCGGGCCAGGAGACAGGCGCGGTCAACCTGTCGGACCTGGCCGAACAGACGCTCGCGCTCCGACGTTACAACCTGGGACGGGCCGGCATCATGGCGACGGCCGAGCTGCCACCGGAGCCAGTCTTCATCACCGGCGATGGACGCGCGGTGCTGCAGGTGTTGCTCAATCTCGTCCTCAATGCCGAAGAAGCGCTGGCCAATCAGCCCCAACGTCAGTTGCAGATAGGCGTGGCGCGGGAGAACGGGGTTGTCCGGCTTGCCGTGCGCGATACAGGACACGGCGTGCCAGAGGCGCTGAGGGAACGCATCTTCGAACCGTTCTTCACCACGCGAACGGATGAACGCGTCGTTGGCCTCGGGCTGCCAGTGGCGCGTGCGTTAGCCGGCCAGTCCGGGGGACTGCTCACGCTGCACGACGCCGGCCCAGGGACCACGACATTTGTCGTGGCGTGGCCGGGGTAACGCCTTCGCGGTCGAACGGAATCTGGAGCCTAGTTGACGACCGTTTCAGGCGCCGCGGCGATGTTCAGCCGATGCAGCTTGTCGATGAGCGTGGTGCGGCTCAATTGAAGGAGTCGAGCCGCCTGCCGCTTGTTGCCGCCCGTCTTCTCGAGGCAGCGCGTGATGAGATCGCGTTCGAGTTGTGAGACGACGGACTGGAAGTTCAGCCCCTCATCTGGAATCGCCACGGTCGGCATCAGCAGCGAACCGCTCGACTCCAGGACGTCGGCTGGCAGCGTCGACGGGGCGATCTCGCGCTCCGGCCCGCTCATCGCGACGGCGTGCTCGATGGCATTTTCCAGTTGCCGGATGTTGCCCGGCCAGGTGTAGCTCATCAACGCCCTCACTGCTTCCTGCGTCAACGTCTTGAGCGGGAGGTTGTTCGACTTGCACGACTTGCCGACGAAGTGCCTGGCGATGAGCGCGATGTCCTCGCGACGCTCGCGCAGGGGTGGCAGCGTGACCGGGATGACGTTGAG
Organism: Vicinamibacteria bacterium; assembly: GCA_963806705.1. Taxonomy (GTDB): domain Bacteria; phylum Acidobacteriota; class Vicinamibacteria; order Vicinamibacterales; family JAENWD01; genus JAENWD01. The sequence continues at coordinate 24,218 of CAWDZE010000015.1, read as the reverse complement.
ACGGTAGTAAAGGTCCTCGCGGAACGTACCCTCCTTCACCATCTTCTTCAATTCCATGTTCGTGGCGGCCACGACCCGGGCGTCGAACTTGATGGGCCGGGATTCGCCCACACGTTCGACCTCGCGTTCCTGCAGCGCGCGCAGGAGCTTGGCCTGAAGCGACATGCTCATCAGCGCGACTTCGTCGATGAAGAGCGTGCCGCGGTGCGCGAGCTCGAAGCGTCCAACGCGGCTGGCGATGGCTCCGGTGAAGGCGCCCCTGGCGTGGCCAAACAGTTCGGCCTCGGCCAGCGGTTCGGGAATGGCGGCGGCGTTGAAAGCGACGAACCGGTGGTCGGCACGCGGGCTGTTGTGGTGAATCGTTCGCGCGATGAGTTCCTTGCCGGTGCCAGTCTCGCCCTGGATCAGCACGGTGCTGTTCATCGGCGCTACCAGTTCGAGGCTCTGGAACACCTGCTGCATCGCGCCGCTTTGGCCGACCACGTTGTCGAAACGGTAGCGGTCGCGAAGCTGTGCCCGCAGTTCGGCATTCTCCTGGCGCAGGCGCGGCTCGTTGATGGCCGCGGCCAGCACGCGCGACAACTGCGCCAACTGCACCGGCTTGATGAAAAAGTCGATGGCTCCCCGCTTGATGGCGGCCACGGCTTCCTCGACACCGCCAAACCCGGTCATTACCACCGCGACGACGTCCGGGTACCGCGTCATGGCGGCATTCAGGATGTCGAGGCCGTCGGCGTCGGGCAACTTGAGATCGATAACCAGGCCGTCGTAGGCGAAAGCCTTCAAGCGATCCAGGGCGTCGGCGCCGGTCGGGGCCTGGGCCACGACGAACCCCTCACCTGTGAGATGCTCGGCGATTAGTTCGCGAAGGGCGTCGTCGTCATCGACGATGAGAACGCAGGGCTGGGTACGAACAGACATAAAGTCCTGAGCGGACGCCGGTTAGGCATCCTTGGTAACGCGCTGCGGGAGGATAGGGCATTATAGCCGTAGCTGATCCAGCAACCACAAGGCGACTCCCCAGTGGTCCGAAGACCACTGCCGATGGGCTCGGTCCTCAAGATTCCGGCCCGATCTGCCGACTACCCTAATGAAGTACGCGTCCGGCGTTGAGCAATCGCATGCCTCAGATGATTCACCGACCCGCCCATGTGCTCGTCGTCGATGACGAGCCCGACGTCCGCGATCTGTTGGTCGAGTACTTCCGGGAGGCTGGCCACGAGGTGTCGTCCGCAGCCGACGGGACCGAGGCGGTCGCCGACATCACCCGCAACCCAACCAAGTATGGACTCGTCATCAGCGACCTGCAACTGCCTGGTATAGACGGACTTGGCGTGCTCAAGGCCGCCAAGGCCGCCAACCCCTCGGTGGCGGTGATCATCGTGACGGGCTACGCCTCGGTGGACTCGGCTGTCCGCGCAGTGCGTCTGGGCGCCTATGACTATCTGACCAAGCCGTTCACCCTTGGGCAGATCGACGTCATCGCTCGCCGAGCTGCCGAGCGGCAGGCGCTGGAGGCAGAAAACCGACAGCTTGAGCAGACGGTGGAAGGGCGAGACTCACCTGAGGCGGCGCCGGGCATCGCCGAGCAGCTCGACTCGATCGATCGGCGCCTGGCGCGGATCGAGGGCGTGCTCAACGCGTTGAACGGCGGTCGAGCGCGTCGCTGACGTTGCGGCCGGGCTAAATCGGCGCGCGCCAACGACAATACGCCGGCCCGTGGAGGCCCGCGCAGAGTGACGATCCGCCGTCAGGGCGACGGGGAGCGACCGGTACTAGATGCGTGCGGCGACCCGCGTGCCCATCTGACGGCACCCCAGCGCAGGCGTCGCCCCCAGCAGGTCGGCCGTGCGGTCGCCCGCCTCGAGCGTCGTCTCGATCGCACGCTCGATGGCTGCCGCCTCATCGGGCAGGTTCAGGCTGTGGCGGAAGAGCAACGCCAGCGACGCGATCGTGCCGAGCGGGTTGGCCTTGTCCTGACCGGCGATGTCGGGCGCCGACCCATGGACGGGCTCGTAGAGTCCAGGGCCATTGCCAAGGCTGGCCGATGGCAACAGCCCGATAGAGCCTGCAATCACGGCCGCCTCGTCCGAGAGGATGTCGCCGAAGAGGTTCTCGGTAAGGACCACGTCGAAGCGGGATGGCCGCGTCACAAGCGCCATGGCGCACGAGTCGACGTACATGTGGTCGAGCGTGACGCCGGGATAGCCCTTCGCGACCTCGTTGACGACGGCGCGCCACAGCTGAGAGGTCTCGAGCACATTAGCCTTGTCGACGGAGGTGACGTGCTTGCGTCTGCCCTGCGCTGACTTGAAGGCCACATGCGCGATGCGCTCGATCTCGGGCGTCGTGTAGCGCATCGTGTTGAAGGCCTCGCCGCGCGCACGGTCGATCTGGCGCGGCTCGCCGAAGTAGAGGCCACCGGTCAGTTCCCTGACGATCAGCAGGTCGGCTCCTCGGGCGATTTCGGGCCGGAGCGGCGCGGCGTCTTCCAACCCGGGCCAGATCCGGGTCGGACGCAGGTTGGCGAAGACGCCGAGACCCTTGCGCAGCGCGAGCAGACCGCCTTCCGGACGTTCCTTCGACGGCAGGTGATCGAAGGCCGGATCGCCCACGGCCCCCATCAGCGTTGCCGTGCTCGCCAGGCAACCTTCCAGCGTCTCAGGGGGAAGCGCCGGACGGCCGGCGCGCAATGCCGCACCTCCCATCAGGTACGACGGCCGCTCGACCGTGTGCCCAAACCGGGACGCGACCACATCGAGAACATCGCACGCGGCCGCCACGACTTCGGGACCGACGCCGTCGCCAGGAATCAGGGAGATGTGGAGATGCATTCACACCCCGTGCCCGTAACCCACCTCCTCGGTCCCCGGCCCATGCTTGTGGCCGATCGGGGTTGCGGCCACCGATTCGGGCGACTGTCGCAGGTCGGTGATCATCTGCAGGAGTTCGGCGTCCGACACGGTCTTCTGCTGATCTGCCAGCGCGACCATCCGGCGATACAGCCGATCGAGCTCGAGACGATCGAGCTTCGAGGCCGAGCTGCTGCACGCGATGGTGCACGGCGTGGCGTCCCGAGTGCTTGCCGAGCACGAGCGTCGTCGCTGGCACGCCGACGTCTTCGGGCCGCATGATCTCGTAGGTGCGACGGTCCTTCAGCATGCCGTCCTGGTGGATTCCTGCCTCGTGCGCGAAGGCGTTGCGTCCGACGATCGCCTTGTTGGCCTGCACGGCTTCGCCTGTGAGGCGCGTCAGCATCTGGCTGGCGGCGAAAATCTGCTCGGTGACCACGTCGGTGCCGTACGGCAGGCGGTCCTGGCGCACCTTGGTGGCCATCACGATCTCTTCGAGCGAGGCGTTGCCCGCGCGTTCGCCGATGCCGTTGATCGTGCACTCCACCTGGCGCGCACCGGCGCGCAGCGCCGCCAGCGTGTTGGCGACGGCCAGCCCGAGGTCGTCGTGGCAGTGCGCGCTGAAGATGGCTTTGTCGGCGTTGGGGACGCGGGAGAGGATGGCGTGGAAGAACTCGTAGATTTCGTCGGGCGTTGAGTAGCCCACTGTGTCAGGCAGGTTGACCGTGGTGGCGCCTGCCTTGATAACCGACTCGACGACCCTGCACAGAAAGTCGAGGTCGGTGCGCGTGGCGTCCTCCGCTGAGAACTGGACGTTGTCGGTGTACCCGCGAGCCTGGGTCACGGCGGCGATGGCCGCCTGCAGACACTCCTCGCGGCTGATGTGCAGCTTCTTTTCCAGGTGCAGGTCGGAGGTCGCGATGAAGGTGTGAATGCGGCTGCGTGCCGCCGCCTTGAGGGACTCGCCGGCCCGCTCGACGTCTTCCGGGCGGCATCGGGCCAGGGCGGCGGTCACCGGACGGGGCACTTCGGCGGCGATGGCGCGCACGGCCTCGGCGTCGGCTTCGGAAGCGATCGGAAAGCCCGCTTCGATGATATCCACGCCCAGAGCGTCCAGCTGCCGGGCCAGCTGGAGCTTCTCGGACACGCGCAGCGAGAAGCCTGGCGCCTGCTCGCCGTCGCGCAGCGTGGTGTCGAAGATGACGATACGGTCAGCAGCCATGAGGCCTCCGCCTTCGATTTTCGGATTGCCGTGACTATGCAGTCAAGTCTATAGTTCTTACGCTTTGATAATGACCTGTTATGCCAGTCGACAACCGGCGGGCGCAGGGTCAGGGGCAGTTGGCACCGATGGAACTCTCCGAACTGCAGGTTTTCCTCACCGTCGCCGGCGAGCGCAGCTTCTCGCGTGCGGCCGCCAAGCTGCACCGCACCCAGCCGGCCGTGAGCCAGGCCATCCGGCGGCTCGAAGAGGAACTGGGCGAGCGGCTGTTCGACCGGTCCTCCAAGCAGGGCGCGTTGACCGAGGCGGGCCGTGTGCTGCGCGAATACGCGCAGCGTCTCATGCGCCTCAGCGAGGAAGCCGAAGTCGCCGTGCGCGAGCTGCGCGACCTGCGTCGCGGCCGGGTGCTCGTCGGCGCCAACGAAGCCGCCGTGCACGCGCTGCTCCCGCTGGTCGGTCGCTTCCGTCAGGCGCACCCCGAGATTCAGGTCGATGTGCGACGCGTGCCGTCGCGGCAGGTAGGCGTCGAGGTCGTGCAAGGCAGCCTGGACTTCGGCGTGATCACGTTTCTGCCGGCCGAGCGCGGGTTGCTGACGCTGTCGCTCGGGCCCGACGATCTGGTGATGCTCGTCCATCCCCAGCACGCGCTGGCGGGACGGAAGGACGTGACGCTGGCCGAGTTCGGACGCGAGACCGTCATCGCCCACAACGACCCGTCGCCGGCCCGCGAGCGCGTCCTTCGCACCTTCGAGCAGAAGCACGCGCCCATCAACATCCAGGTCGCGCTGCCGAGCCTGGAGGCGATCAAGCGCGCGGTCGAGATGAAGATGGGCGTCGCGCTGCTGCCCAAGCGGTGCGCGCTGTCCGAGTTGTCGCGCGGCAGCCTCGCCGCGGTCAGGGTCCAGCAGGTCCGACTGGCGCGGCAACTGCGGCTGGTCTACCGTAAGGGTGGGGAGATGAGCCACGCCGCACAGGCGTTCCTGCACGTCGCCAAACAACATCATCCGGAAAGCTAGGGTTCACGGGTTCACAAGTTCTGGGGTTCACGGGTTCCGGTTCAGGGGTTCACGAGTTCCGAGGTCCACAGGTTCGGTCGAATCTGAACCGCAGAACGCGTGAACCTGTGAACCCGAACCTGTGAACCATGAGAACCTGTGAACCCCAGAACCTCGTAGAGGTGCTTTATGGACGTACTCCGCCAGGACCTGCTCTTCGCGTTTCGGATGCTGCGCAAGGATCGCGCGTATGCCGCAGCCGTGATCCTGACTCTGGCCATTTGCCTGGGCGCCAACACCGCCATCTTCACCGTCGTCCGGTCCGTCCTGCTTCGGCCGCTGCCGTACCCCGAGTCGGGCCGCCTGGTCTTCATGTTCGACGGCTTTCCCGGCGCCGGGGTCGAGCGCGCCGGCACGTCGGTGCCCAACTATCTCGACCGCGTGCCGCTGACCGACGTGTTCGACTCGGTGGCGCTGTACCAGACGGCGGGTTCCGCGTCGGGCAGGGCGCCGGCGCCGAAGGCGTCGCGGCGATGAACGTCACGCCCGTCGTTCTTCAGGGTGCTGCGCACCAAGCCGCGTCCGCGGGCCGCTTCTTCACCGAGGACGAAGGGACGACCGGGCAAGGACAAGGTCGCGGTGCTCAGCCAGGCGTTTGCGGCACGGCAGCCCGGCGGGCTCGATGGCGTGGTCGGCCGCCAGCTTCGCCTGAACGACGAGCCGTACGTCGTCGTCGGCGTCGCTGCCCGAAGACTTCACCTTCCGCGATCCCGACATCCGCGTCTGGGTCCCGCTGGCGTTCACGCCAGAGCAGCAAGCCGAGGACAGCCGCTACAGCCAGAACCACGATTCAGATCGCGCCGGCTGGCTGACGGCGCGACGCTGGAGCAGGCGCAGGCCCGCGTCGACGCGCTGAACGTCGGTCAACCTCGAGCGCGCGGGCCCGCTCAAGAGCGGCGCTGATCAATGCGGGCTATCACACGCGCTCGTGCCGTTTGCCGCCGACATGGTGCGCGACGTCCGCGCGGCGCTTGCAGTTGCTGTGGGGCGGCGTGCTGTTTGTCGTGCTCATCGCGGCGGTGAACATCACGAACCTGTCGCTGGTGCGCGCCAGCGGGCGGTTGAAGGAGCTGGCGACGCGCAACGCGCTTGGCGCGGCGCGCGGCCGCGTCGCGCGGCAGCTGGTCACCGAGACGACCTGCTGCTGACCGTTCTCGGCGGCGCGCTCGGCCTGCTCGTCGGGCTTCTGGAGCCTGGACGCACTGGCCATCGCTGGGCCTGGCCGATCTTCCCGCGCGCCCACGAGATCCGGATGGACGGCACGGTGCTGGCCTTCACGCTCGGGCCTGGCCGTCGTGCTCGGCATTGTCGATCGGCATCGCTGCCGGCGGTGCAGCTGGCGCGAGTGAACCTGAGCAACATCCTGCGTGAAGACAGCCGGACGGGCACGGCCGGCCGCGGACGCGCGACTCGTTCGTCGCGGCCTGGTCGTGTCGCAGGTCGCGCTGGCCTTTGTGCTCCTGATCGGCGGCGGGCTCCTGCTGGCCAGCTTCCAGCGCCTGCTCGGCGTGAATCCGGGCTTCATCGCCGAACACGTCCTGACCGGCCGGGTCAGCCCGCTGACAGTCCAAGTACCCGGACGACGCGGCTCTGCGCGGCCTACACCAGCCGCGCGCTGGAGCGCATCCGGGCGCTGCCTGGCATCGAGGCCGCCGGCGCCAGACGACTTCCTGCCATTCAGCTGGGACGGCAGCAGCAGCGTGATCATCGCCGAAGGCTACGCGCACGGCGCCGGGAGAGTCGGTCGTCTCGCCCAATCAGCTCTACGTGACGCCCGGCTATCTCGAAGCGTTGCACGTGCCGCTTGAAGCGCGGGCGATTCTTCACCGATTCCGACACGGCCGAAGTCGCCTGCGCGTCGTGATCGTCGACGAGCAGCTGGCCAAGAAGTTCTGGCCGAATGCCGATCCCGTCGGCCGCCGCATGTACCTGCCTCAACGGCCCGAGGACGTCGTGAAGCCCGGGCCCGGCGTGATATGGCATGCAGGTGGTTGGCGTGGTCGGGACCGTCAAGCTGAAGGGCCTCATCGAAGGCGAGAACGCACGGGCCGGCGCGTACTACATGCCGTACTTGCGCAGTCCCCGCCGCGCGGCATTGGCTTCGCCGATCAGGAGCCGCGGCGAGGTCCGCCGGCGCACGACGGCCGCGGTTCAGCGCGTGCTGCGCGGAGATCGATCCGGAGATGCAGGCGTTCGACGTCTTCACGATGTCCGAGCGCGTCGAGAAGTCGCTGAACCCGCGGCGCGCGCCGATGCTGTTGTCGCTGGCGTTTGGCCTCGTCGCGCTGCTGCTGGCGTCGGTCGGGCTTGTATGGCGTGCTGGCGTACCAAGTCAGCCAGCGGACGCGCGAGATCGGCATCCGGATGGCGCTCGGCAGCGACACGCCGGCATTCTTCGGCTGGTCATGAGCGAAGGCGCCGCTGCTCGTGGCGATGGGCCTGGCCGGTGGACTGGTCGGGGCGGTCGTCCTGCGCGGCGTGATCGCGTCGCAGCTCTACGGCGTCGGCGCGCTCGACCCGATGGTCATGGTCGCGGCCATCGGCATCCTCGGCGCCACCTCGCTGGTCGCGTGCGTGGGACCGGCGCGGCGGGCGGCCCGAGTGAACCCGTGGTGGCGTTGTCGCAGCAGTAGTTCACAGCATGGTGGAGTGCGCACTGGCCGGAAACGCCCGAACTAAGTGCGGGCCTACAGCGAAGGCTACTACCAGCGGCCGGTTACGTACGGGAGTGTGTCTGCAAGCGCGCGCACCTGATCAAAGTCGGCCAGCAGCAGGCCGGTGCCGTCCCAGAGACCCGTCACCAGCGCTTCGTGTGCGGAGGCCGGCATCGTGCGCCGTGCACGCGCATATCGCCGGCGCGCACGGCGAGCCCTGCGACGTCGACCTCGAGGACCAACGCCGGATCGGCTTCCACCGCGGACATCAGCCGCTCGATGTCGTCGTGCGAGACGGTCAGGCAGGGGAGTCCCAGTTGCACGCTGTTGCCGAAGAAGATCTCCGAGTAGCCCTCGCCGACTACGGCGCTGATGCCCCAGCGCTGCAGCGCCTGTGGCGCGTGCTCGCGCGAGCTGCCGCAGCCGAAGTTGCGGTTCACGAGCAGCACTCCCGCGCCCTGGTACTGCGGCTGGTTGAAGGCATGGGCCGGATCGCTGCGGTCATCGGCGAACACGTGACGCTCGAGGCCTTCGAACGAGACGGACTTCAAGTACCGCGCGGGGATGATGCGGTCGGTGTCGATGTCGTGGCCGCGAAGCGGCAACGCCCGACCCGAGACACGCTCGATGCGGCTGACGCTCATGCCGTCACTCCTTGATTGGCAAGCACGGGCCTGACGTCGACCACTTCGCCAGCCACCGCGGCGGCGGCGACCATCGCTGGAGACATCAGCAACGTGCGCCCGGTGGGGCTGCCCTGACGTCCCTTGAAATTGCGATTCGACGAGCTGGCGCACACCTCGCGGCCCTGTAGCCGGTCGGGGTTCATTGCCAGGCACATCGAACAGCCGGCGCCGCGCCACTCGAAGCCAGCCTCGCGGAAGATCTCGTGCAGCCCCTCGCGCTCGGCGTCCTGCCGCACGGTGTCCGAGCCGGGCACGACCAGCCCCTTCACGTGCGGCGCGAGGCGTTGGCCTCGCACGACACGCGCCGCCTCGCGCAGATCCGACAGGCGGCTGTTCGTGCACGACCCGATGAACGCCACGTCGATGCGCGTGCCCCTGATCGGCGCGCCCGCATCGAAGCTCATGAACTGCAGCGCCTCCTCGACGCCGGCGCGATCGTGGGCGCCGACCTCGCGCGGATCGGGCAGGCGCCCGCTGACCGGCACCGACTGGCCCGGGTTGATCCCCCATGTGACCGTGGGCTCGAGCACGTCGCCATCGATGGTCACCCGATCGTCGTAGCGCGCGTCGGCGTCTGAAGCCAGCGCTCGCCAGTATCTGGACGCGTGATCGAAGGCCTCGCCCTGCGGGGCAAAGGCCCGCCCTTCGAGGAACGCAAACGTCGTGTCGTCGGGGTTGACGTAGCCGACGCGCGCGGCGCCCTCGATGGACATGTTGCAGATGGTCATCCGCTCGTCCATCGACATGCGGTCCACGACGGGGCCGCCGTACTCGTAGGCGTATCCGGCGCCGCCTTTGACGCCCAGCCGCCGGATGATCTCGAGAATTACATCCTTCGCGTACACGCCCGGCGCAAGCCGGCCCGTCACGTCGATGCGGCGCACCCCCAACGGCTCGAGCGCCAGGCACTGGCTCGCCAGCACGTCGCGCACTTGCGAGGTGCCGATGCCGAATGCCACCGACCCGAACGCTCCATGTGTCGATGTGTGGCTGTCGCCGCAGGCGATCGTCATGCCGGGCTGCGTGAGCCCGAGCTCGGGGCCGATGACGTGGACGATGCCCTGGTGGGCGTCGCCGATGTTGTAGAGCGGGATGCCATGCTCGACGCAGTTGCGCTCGAGCGCGCTCATCATCTGCTCGGCCATCACGTCGAGAAACGGCCGCTGCCGCTCGCGCGTCGGGACGATATGATCGACCGTCGCGAAGGTGCGCTGCGGAAAGGCGACCTTCCAGCCCCGTGCGTTGAGCATGTCGAACGCCTGGGGGCTGGTGACCTCGTGCACCAGGTGCAGGCCGATGAAGAGCTGCGTCTGGCCGGTCGGCAGCCGTCGGACGGTGTGGGCGTCCCACACCTTCTGGAGGAGCGTCTTACCCATAACGCCAGTTTATCAGTCTGGCCTGTCTATTCGCGTTGCTTACCGGTCCTTTGCGGTTCCGGTTATGGGGCCGAAGCCTCGGACCCGTTTTGCGAGCCAGTCCTTGACGGCCGCGGAGTAGTCCGGCACGAATCGCTGCAAGGACGCCATTTCCGCGTTGCTTCCGACCTTCGCCTCGAGCTGGAGGTGATTGGCCTTCGGCAGAATTCGCAGAGTGTAGTCCTGGTTGCCGCCCGCTTTGAGTGCTGCCTCCCAGGCAGCCTTGTTCTTCTCCGCCAGGATGTTGTTGTCCAGCTCGCCGAAGAGGGCGAGCGTCGGCACCTGGAGCTGACGCAGAGTCGGAGCAGGATCGTAAAAGTACAGCCGTCGGATGAACTGCCAGTAGGGATGATCAGGTGTCCCCGGGAACGTGTCGGGCGGTTTTCCACCCAGCCGGGCCGCGACGGCTTCGCGGGCCGCGGCGTACTCGGCCCACCCCTCGCCCGTTCGTGCGAATGCGTACTGGAGTTTCATGAGTCCGACCAGCTGCGCGACTCCCTCGGGTCGCATCCCCCGGGCCGTCATCTCGTTTTGCACCTGATCGATCGTGGTCTCAGAAGCGGCCACGCCCGCGCCAGAGACGCTGATCAGAAACGCGATCTGTTTTGCACGGACGGCCGCCAGCGGCATGATCCACCCGGCCTGGCTCCATCCCAGCAGGCCGACTTGCGTGTGGTCGATGTCCTTGCGCGTCTTCAAGTACTCGAAGGCGGCCACCACGTCGCTGGCCAGGTCGTCAAACGACGCCGTGTTCCAGTCGCCCGTCGAACCGCCCACGCCCCGCTTGTCGTACCCGAGGACCGCGATGCCGTGCCGAATCAGAAACCGAGCCAGGGGCAGCACGTACTCGCGATCTTCGGCCCCCGAGGCGTGCACGAGGATGATTGCGGGATGTTGTCCGTCAGTGTTGGGACCGATCAGCGTCCCGGCCAACTGAATGGCGCCGTTTGAGAAACGGACGTCTTCACGTTTCTCGATTGCGACGCGTCGCGCGACACGTGGGGATGCGTCGCCGCGTCGCCACGTCAGAGATGCGATCTTGCCGGTCCCGTCGCGTTGAAACTCGACCTGGGACTCCATCGCGGTCGGGATCGCCAGGCCTGGCCCGGAGAAGAAGCGATCGCGATCGGTCAAATACAGCGTCCGAATCTCGCCGGACTCATCGAATGCAACGAGCTGATCCGCCCCTGTGGTCTCGCTCCAGATTTGAAGATACAGGAAGGCGTCCGGGCCCCATTGATAGGCCCCGTCGTACTCACGAAGTATCTTCGCTTCCACGGAGCGCACGGGCGGGGCTTGAAACGCCGGGCGCACCATCACGGCTCCCACGAGGACCGTCGCGGCTGTCGCGCCGATCAGCGCTGACTTGTGCATCGTCGCCCTCCCTGCCAGAGCGGCGGAGAGTCGGTCCAGGTCCGCATCGACACGAACCGTCGCAGGGCAGTGCGGCTACCCCCCCCTGCGCCGCGGCTCCTAACGGGGCCAGCCGATCTCGGCCAGTATCGTATCGGCCAGCGTGGGGTTCAGCGGCGTGAATCCCAGGTCGGTGATACGACGCGCCGTCGGGGCGTCTGGACTGAGGTGCTTGAGCACGCGCAGCTCGTCCACCCAGCGCGCAATTGCCGAGGGCAGCGCCGCCGTCGCCGCGGTGCGCGGCAAGGTCACGTCGATCAGCCCGCCGATGCTGTCGTCGCACAGCGCGAAGTACGTCGCGCCGATCAGGTCGTCCATGCCGACCAGCGCGCCGTCGACCGAGGGCGTCAGCGCATCGCGGGGCACGCTGCCTTCAAGGGCGGGCCGGGCCGCCAGCACACCGGGCGTCAGCAGCACCGCCACGCGTCGCGCGGACCTTCCGATGGCCGTTTCCAGAGCGTCGGCGGTCACCGGTGCAGCGCTCGGCAGCGCCAGGGTCGGCAACGCAATCACGGTGCGCGCGCGGCTGCCGCGGTCGTCGAGTGCGCTCAGGAGCCCTGTCAGGTCGCCCAGGCCCATGTGAATGACGGCGTCGGCCTGTTCCAGCGCCGCAAAATCAGGCACGAGTGTCGGGCCCCACGCGGCTTCCGACGGCTGGGTACGAGGATCCTCGCTGGTTGGAAACAGCCGCACGACGTGCCCGCCGGTGCCGAGGAAGGCCGCCAGTTGTGTGAGCACCCAGCCGGTTCGGCCGGTCAGCACGATGCGAAGGCGCCGCCCTCGCCCGACCGCGAGGTGCCTCCCCAGGTCCGAGGCAATCCGTCGGTGACGGAACTCGAACAGCCGATCCAGCATGCGACGGGCAAAAGGCCCTCCCGCGACGGCGCCGATGGGCCCAAATGGCAACGCGTAGTCGACGCGGTCGATAAGCGTCGCCTTGGCGCTGCCGGCTGGCTCGACCCTGTGGGTGTGCTCCCAGCGTTTGAACGGCCCGGCCACCTGCACGTCGGTGAACTGCTGGCCCTCGATGAAGTCTCGATGCAGGGCTTCCCACCGCGTCTTGAGCGGACCTCGTCGGAGCTCGAGCGTCAGGCGGCTGCCGTCGCTGATTCCGCCGTGGCGCGAGACAACGCGCAGGTGCTCCCAGGGAGGTGCGAGCCGCTCGAACGCGCCAGGGCGGGTGTGCCAGGCAAACAGGGCGGGGGCGGGAGTGTCGATGACCGATCGCTTCTCGTAGATTGGCACTTCAGTTCAGGTCCACAGCGCCCGCCGGCAGGCGCATCGCTCGTATCTGGCACGTACCGGCGAAGATGGCCCCTCACGGACAGCTTCGCGGGTGTTCTCAGGCCTCATGTCGATCTTATCGGTCCAAAGCCCGGAATCCCACTGCAGGAGGTCGGATCGTGGAGGTCGGTGCGATATCGATACGCTCGCGGGTCCGCCGGGTGCTTACCACGACGTGGGCACGTCGTACGGTATCCTACGAGGGATTGGGGTGCCGCCCTGAGTTGACGTCCGGCATCCAAGATGAGTGAGGAGCAAACGACTGTGTCATATCCTGAATATTTCGTTGCGCCGATGCGCGAAGAGCTGACTCAGCTGGGTGTCGAGGAGCTGAAAACGGTTGCCGCCGTAGACGCCGCGTTGGCCCGCAAGGGCACCACGCTGGTGGTGGTGAACTCGGTCTGCGGCTGCGCGGCGGGCAAAGCCCGGCCGGGCATCGCGATGGCGCTTGGTCACGATATCAAGCCCGACCACCTGACGACGGTGTTTGCCGGCGCCGACGTCGAGGCGACCGACCGCGCGCGCAGCTACTTCACGGGCTATCCGCCCAGCTCGCCCTCGGTGGCCCTTCTTCAGGACGGCCAGCTGGTGTTCATGATGGAGCGCCGGCAGATCGAAGGCCAGTCGGCCGACCTCATCGCCCGTCAGTTGATGGCGGCCTTCGACCAGTACTGCGCGCCGGCCACCGACCGCGCCTAAATGTCCGACGCCCTTGCTTCGCGCGTCGAGCGCGTGCTGGCCGGTTTTCGGGTTGCCAATGCACGCCTCGTCGCGCGACTCGAGTCGGCCTCGGACGGCGAAGCCGCCACTCCGCCCGCGGCGGGCGGATGGACCCCCGCACAAATCGGCACCCACGTCGCCACGTTCAACATGCTGCTGGCCGGCCTCGTCAGTGGGGCGCGGCCCGGCGCCAAACCCGCACCTCCTGACTTTGTCGAGCGCCCCTGGGCCGACATCCAGGCCGCCCTGACCGATTCGTTCAACGCCCCGCAATCGCTGCACCCACCGGTAGACACCACGCGGACGGCCAGCCTTGCCGCGCTTGGTCAGTCGGCCGAGGCAATCGAGAGTGCGTTTTCCGGCCTGACGGAGGAGCGCTCGGTCCTGACGATCTCTCACCCCCGCATCGGCACGATCTCGCTGGTACAGGCCGGAGATTGGATCGCCGCCCACACCATCCGCCACAACGCGCAGATGAAGCGCGCGTTGGGCCGTTAGGCACGCCGTGGCGACACTTGATCGATACGAGCGTCCGCTGACCAGCCTGCGGCTGTCGGTCACCGACCGCTGCAACCTGCGATGCCACTACTGCATGCCCGAAGCCGACTACGCGTGGCTGCCGCGGGAGGACATCCTCGATTTCGAGGAGACGACCCGGCTGGCGCGCGTGTTTGCGACCTCCGGCGCCACACGTCTCAGGCTCACCGGCGGCGAGCCGCTGCTGCGTCGCGATCTACCTGTGCTGGTGGCACAACTGGCCGAAGCCGTGCGGTGGGACGACCTGGCGCTGACGACCAACGGCATTCTGCTGGCGCCCATGGCGGATCGATTGAAGGCGGCCGGGCTGCAGCGGATCACCGTGAGTCTCGACACGCTCGACCCCGAGCGCTTCAAGGCGTTGACGCGGTCCGATGAACTGTCGCGTGTCCGCGAGGGCCTCGAGCACGCCGCGCGCGTGTTTCCCGGCTTCAAGATCGACACCGTCGTCATGCGCGGCGTCAACGAGGACGAAATCGAGTCATTGGTGCACGAGGCCGCGCGGCTTGGCGCCGAGATCCGGTTCATCGAGTACATGGATGTCGGCGGCGCCACACGGTGGACGGCCGAGCAGGTCTTCTCGCGGGCTGACGTGCTGACGTCGCTCGCGCGCACAGTCGGGGTGCCGGTACCGTTGCCAGAAGAGCACTGGGCCCCGGCCGCGCGCTTCCGCCTGCCAAACGGTCAGGTGATCGGGATCATCTCGTCGACGACCGAGCCGTTCTGCGCGACCTGCGATCGCAGCCGCCTCACCGCCGACGGCATGTGGTACCGGTGTCTGTACGCGACGACCGGAACCGACCTCCGCGCTCCGCTTCGGGGAGGCGCCTCCGACGAGGAACTCACGCGGTTGCTGATCGAGACCTGGCAGGCGCGAGCCGACCGTGGCGCGGAGGAACGACTGCGAATGGCCGAGCGAAAGGCGTTTGTGCCAGTCACGTCGCTGAAGCGCGACCCGCACCTGGAAATGCACACGCGCGGCGGATAGACAGGTTCGGTCAGGTTGGGTCAGGTTCGGTCGAGGTTGGGTCAGGTTCGGTCGGGTTGCGCCGGGTGTCCAGATTCCCGGCATCGTCTGGCCGCACGCCGAGCAGCGCCCATCGCTGACACGATTCGCCTCCACCACATAACCTCGCCGCTCGACCAGCGTCGCGCCGCAGCCGCCGCACTTCGTGTCTTCGAGCTCACCCACGCGGCCGGGGCGATTGCCCGCATACACGTATCGCAGGCCGCTCTGCCGTCCGATCGCGGCGGCAGCGATCAGCTGATGGGCCGTCGTGTCGGGGCGATCGGTCATCCGGTAGTCGGCGTGAAACGCGGTGACGTGCCAGGGGATGTCCGGTGAGACGCCGGCGAGAAACTCCGTCAGCGCGGCGAGCTCGGCTGCCGAGTCGTTGAACCCCGGCACGAGCAGCGTCACCACTTCCACCCAGATCCCACGTGTGTGCAAGGCGGCGATCGTCTCGAGGATCGGCGCCAGACGGCCGCCGAGCTGGCGATAGTGCTTGTCGTCGAACGACTTGAGGTCGACCTTGTAGCAGTCGATGTGGGGCTGCAGGTAGTCGAGCACCTGGGGCGTCGCGTTGCCGTTGGAGACAAACGCGGTGAGCAGTCCGGCCCGGCGGGCGTGCGTGAAGATCTCGACCGCCCATTCGGCGGTGATGAGCGGCTCGTTGTACGTGGACACCAGCAGTCGCGCGCCTGATCGCTGCGCCTCGCGAACCAGCGTTTCAGGATCGGTATACCGCGGCGGGACGACGGCGCTGGGATCGCGGAGGGCCTGCGAGGTCACCCAGTTCTGGCAATACCCACAGTGCAGGTCGCATCCCAGCATGCCGAAGCTGTACGCGAGGCTGCCCGGCAGCACGTGGAAGAAGGGCTTCTTCTCGACCGGGTCGCACTGCACGCCGCCGACGTAGCCCCACGGCACGTACAGCGTCCCGCCACGGTTGAACCTGACTTTGCAGACGCCCGCGGCGCCGTCGGGCAGGGGACATGCGTGGCCGCACGCCACGCACCGGATACGCCGCTCATCCAGGGGCTCGACCAGAGTGCCGGGCCGCACGGACGACTCGAGGACGTCCTTGAGGGCCATAGGTCGATTGTACCGACCGCCTGGCCTTAGCGCCCTCGTGGTTGTTATCGGCGGTAGGTAGGGGGCGGCACAGCGGGGGGCGTCGCGTCTCCACCGCTCTGCTTGAAGACGTTCATCGCCAGCGCGACCATGCTGCCGACGTCGGCGACGTTGGCCGGCAGGATGAGGTTGGTGCTGCCTTCGACCAGCTTGCCGAACTGGCCGATGTACTGCTCGGCGACGCGAAGCTGCACGGCCTCGGTGCCGCCGTCGAGCTTGATGGCTTCGGCCACCCGCCGAATCCCTTCGGCCGTTGCGGTGGCGACCGCGAGAATTGCCGACGCCTGGCCTTCGGCCTCGTTGATCTGGCGCTGGCGCTGCGCTTCCGACGCCTTGATGGCCTGCTGCTTGTCGCCTTCGGCGGTGTTGATGGCCGCGTCGCGCACGCCTTCAGACGTCAGGATCACGGCGCGCTTCTCGCGCTCGGCGCGCATCTGCTTTTCCATCGCCGCCAGCACGTCCTGCGGCGGCGTGATGCTCTTCACCTCGTAGCGCAGCACCTTCACGCCCCACGGCTCGGACGCCTTGTCGAGCTCGGTGACGACCTGCGTGTTGATGTTCGTGCGCTCTTCGAACGTCTTGTCGAGATCGATCTTGCCGACCTCGCTTCGCAGCGTCGTCTGCGCCAGCTGCGAGATCGCGAACATGTAGTCCGAGATGCCGTAGGACGCGCGTTCCGGGTTCAGCACCTTCATGTAGAGCACGCCGTCTACGCCCACCTGGACGTTGTCGCGGGTGATGCAGACCTGCGCCGGGATGTCGATCGACTGCTCCTTCAGCGTGTGGCGATAGCGGATGACGTCGACAAACGGGATCAGGATGTGGAAGCCCGCATTGAGCGTCCCCGCGTACTTGCCGACACGTTCGACGACGTAGGCCGCCTGCTGTGGCACGACGACAGCCGTCTTGGCCACCAGGATGACCATGAAGAGCGCTAGAACGATCAGGCCGATGATGGTACCGGACATCAGATCCATGGCGGCAGCTACTCAGGCAGAAGGAACAGCATCAGCCCGTCGACCCGTTCGACGCGGCAGCGCTGCCCGCGCGCCAGATCGGCGCTGTGGAGATTGCGCGCGGACCAGGTGCTGCCGCGCAGTTCGGCGCGCCCGATGGCGCCCGGCTGAATCTCGTCCAGGACGGTGGCGAACTGGCCGACCAGCGAGTCGACCGGGCCGGTGTCGACGTTCATCATGCGCAGGATCGGCCGCCTGAAGGCCAGCAGCAGGATCACGCTGAGGATGGTGAAGGCCAGCCACTGCAGCCAGGCAGGACCCGCCAGGCCGATGGCGCCCATCAGCCCGATGAACATCGCCGACACGCCGAAGAAGATCAGATAGAACCCCCCGCTCGACGCCAGTTCGAGCGCCGCCAGGACCAGGCCGAGCAGCAACCACAGCCACCATTCCATTGCGTGCGGATTATATGCGAGCCCGGTTCTTCAGGCGCACCAGAGGCTTCGGGAACGGGCTGTTACACTGAAGGCACATGCGACGGATTCTGGTCACCAACGACGACGGCATTCATTCGCCGGGGATTCATGCCCTGGCCGCCTCGCTCGAGCGGCTGGGCGAGGTCATCGTCGTCGCGCCTCTTACCGAGGCCAGCGCCATCGGCCACGCGCTCACGCTGCGCCGGCCCCTGCGTATCGAGACGTTCGGGTCCAACCGCTATGCCGTCGACGGCACGCCGACCGACTGCGTGAACATCGCCCTCAAGGTGATCATCGAAGGCCCCCAGCCCGACATGGTCGTCTCGGGCATCAACAAGGGCTACAACCTGGGCGATGACGTGACGTACTCGGGCACGGTGGCCGGGGCGCTCGAAGCCGCGCTGCTGGGGATTCCGGCGCTGGCCGTGTCGCTGGGACTGGGCGGGGTGCCTGGCGCCGACTTCGGGCCGGCGGCGCACGTGGCAGCCGATGTCGCCGAGGCGATGTTCGCCCGGCCGCTGCCGTCGCGCGTGTTCCTCAACGTCAACGTGCCGCCGGGCGAACTGAAGGGACACCGCGCGACCGTCCAGGGTCTGCGCAACCACGAGACGTCGATTACGACCCGTGTGGATCCCCGGGGGCGCAGCTACTACTGGATCGACGAAGTGCAGTGCGACTGGCACGACCACGACAAGTCCGACTACGTCGCGGTCCGCGAAGGCTTCGTGTCGGTGACGCCGCTGCATCCCGACATGACGGCGCACGCGCAGTTGGGCCTGATTGACGGCCTCGCCCTGCCTATTCGTAGCGCAACGCGTCGATAGGATCGACCATGCTGGCGCGCCGCGCCGGAATCCACGTGGCCAGCAGCGCCACCAGGGCCAGCACCACCGGCGTCAGGATGAACACCGCCGGGTCCCACTGCTGGACGCCGAAGAGAAAGCTGCTGATGAAGCGGGCGAGCGCGAAGGCCGCCGCGAGGCCCAAGACGACGCCAGCGAGCGCCAGCCGCATTCCCTGGCTCACCACCATTTTCCGGACCTGCCCGGTTCCCGCCCCAAGCGCCAGCCGTATGCCGATCTCCTGCGTGCGCTGCTCGACGGAGTACGCGATCAGCCCGTAGATCCCGATCGCCGCCAGCGCAAGCGCCGAGAGCCCGAACACCGTCATCAGCCACGCGTTGAAGCGCTGGCGCGAGGTCGAGCGCGAGACCACCTCGGTCATCGTGCGGATGTCCGACACCGGCAGGCCGGTGGTCTGTCGCAGCGCCTCTTGAATCTGCCCGCTCAACGCGTAGGGCTCGCCGGCCGTGCGGACGACCCACGCCATGGGCGTGATGCGGATGTTGAGGGCGTTGGCGAGATCCGGCACCTGCGCCTGCGGGACCCACATCTTCGGCCCCGGCTCGTCGTTGAGCGCGCCGTCGCGACTGTCGGCAACGATGCCGATAATCTGGCGGTCCGGTTCGGCCGCGAACTCTCGCATGCCTCCCCGGCCGATCGTCAGCCGGTCGTTGAGCGGGTCGCCCTTGGGCCAGTACTGCCGTGCCATCGCTTCGTTGATGATGACGACGGGCGGCGACGCCGCGGTATCGCGCGTGTTGAACGTGCGCCCGCGCTTGATCGGGATCTTGAAGACTTCGAAGTAGCCCGGCGACACGGTGTTCCAGGCGCCGCCTCCATGAACCGGCTGGTCGGCTGGGAGCGGACGGCCAACGATGGTGAAGCCGAGGCCGTAGCCGCCTTCGAGAGGCACGCAGCAGGTGGCGCTGGCCAGTTGCACGCCGGGGATCGCCATCATCTTGTCGACGCCGACGCGCACCGCCTGCTCGACGGCTTCAGCCTTCAGGTACCGATCGCCAGTCATCGACATGCGCATCGTCAGCACGCCGCTGGCGTCGTAGCCCGGATCGACGCTTCGCAACGCCACGAAGG
This sequence comes from Vicinamibacteria bacterium, assembly GCA_963806705.1. Lineage (GTDB taxonomy): Bacteria > Acidobacteriota > Vicinamibacteria > Vicinamibacterales > JAENWD01 > JAENWD01. The sequence continues at coordinate 4,880 of CAWDZE010000015.1, read as the reverse complement.
TCCGTACCAGCAGCGCCGAGCCGATGAGCAGCACCAGCGCCAGAGCGACCTCCGCCACGACGAGCACCGAGCGTGTCTTGTTCTGCTGAAAGCCGGTGCCCGACCGGCTGCTGCTTTCCTTGAGCGTCGCGTGCAGGTCCGCCCGCGACGCGTGCAGGGCAGGGATCAATCCGAACACCAGCCCGGTGATGACCGAGACGGTCATCGTGAACGCCAGCACCCGCCAATCGAGCGTCACGATCGACCCGGCCTCGCCGACACGGGGGAGACCAGCGGTGTTCACGGCGAGCAGCGCGCGGATGCCCGCCATGCCCAGCGCCATGCCAAGTACGCCGCCGGCCAGCGAGAGCAGGACGCTTTCGGTCAGCAACTGGCGGATGATGCGGCCGCGCCCCGCGCCGATCGCCGCACGGATCGCAATTTCACGCTTGCGCCCCGACGCGCGGGCCAGCAGCAGGTTGGCGACGTTGGCGCACGCAATCAGCAGCACCAGCGCAACCGCGCCCAGCAGGACCCAGAGCGTGGAGCGGACGTCGGCGACCAGTTCTTCCTGCAGCAGCCGCGCGCCAAACGCGCTGTCGTTGTCGATGGCGGTCGGATATTGCTGCTTGTACTCGGCTGCCGAAAGCTTCAGCCTGGCGTTGGCCTGATCGAGCGTGACGCCGGCCTTGAGTCGTCCCGCGACCTGAAAGTAGTGGCCCTGGTCGGACGTCTGCGGGTCTATCTGGAACGGGATGTACAGCTCGGGCTGCGGACCGAACTCGCCGAAGTCGAACCCGGGTCCGACGATGCCGATGATGACGTGCGGTTCGCCGCTGAGCTCGATGGTCTTGCCCAGAATCTGCTGGTCGGAATTGAAGCGACGCACCCACAGCGCATGGCTCATCAGCGCGACATGCGCCTGGTCCGGCCGATCTTCGGCCGCGGTGAACGGCCGTCCCATCACGATGGGCACACCGAAGAGCTGGAAGTACTCGGCCGACACCTGTTCGGCTCGCAGCTGTTCAGGCAGCCCGGCGCCAGTGAGATTGACGATGTTGGATCGGTAGGCGGCGACGTCCTGGACGACGTCGGCCTGGCGGCGCCAGTGGGTGAACTTGGCCGGCGACGCGCCGGAAAAGCTGCCCTGAGGCGAGGTCGTCTGGAAGATGACCATGCGATCCGGGTCGGGATACCCGATGGGCTTGAGCAGCACCGCGTTGACGATGGAGAAGATGGCGGTGTTGGCGCCGATGCCCAGCGCCAGCGCACCGACGGCGGCCAGAGTGAAGCCGGGGCTCTTGAGAAACGCGCGGATGGCGTGCCTGGCGTCGGCCAGCAGGTCTGCGAAGGACATTTTCGGTGGGTCTCCGGACCGCTCGGAACTTTCGACGGGAAACGGTGTCAAAGAGTTCTTGAATCAGAGTGAAACCGCTACCTGCAGGAGGCTGCCGCCATGGTCGATTTCCACCGCCTGAACCCCAACGCGTTGCTCGTGCTGCTGGGCACCGTCATCTACGTCGTGGTGGGCGGCCCGTGGGTGGTCGGCGGGGGCGTGGCGATTGCGCTGGGCCTGGGGGTGCTGCACCGCCCGCGAGGCACGGAATGGCAGGGAAGGGCCGATGTCGCTGTTCGGGGCGCCTGTGACGGTGGCGGCGCCGCGGCGAGTGGCGCCTGGCCCGTTCCTGCGGGCGGTTCCGGTCATGGCGTATGCCTCGTAGACGCAGGCGTTTGGCGAATGTCCGAGCGGTGGTGTAACATCACTGGTCTGTCGGGGCGTGGCTCAGCCTGGTAGAGCACTCGGTTCGGGACCGAGGGGTCGAAGGTTCAAATCCTTTCGCCCCGACCAATTTTCAAATCGAGATTCCCGAGAGTAGTTGTAGTGGCCTGAAGGTTGCCGTGGTGCCGTCTAGTGTGTTGTTGAGCACACGGTGAGCACACGAAAGGTCGAACGACGCGCAACGAACGAAGCCCGCTGGCCATCCGGTCGGCGGGCTTTTCTATTTCTGGCCGTGTCCTGACCGGCGGAATGAGAAGGCCACATGCGCTAGATGTCGTGAAATGTCGTAAACAGTTGAAGAGTGTTTCGCGTGGAATGGCGACAGGCGTCCCGGCGACACTGCTAGTCCGGAAAGGCGGGGACCGAAAGAGCGGCGTGTCGAACTCTATTGGCCCGTCGTGGGCTCCGTCACCCCCAGGCGGGGCCAGTGTCACGAGGAAGACGTCTGAGGACGGCTGGTGCTCCAAGCGACCCGTGGACGTGCGAACCACCGTGTGATTGTGTGAATCGAACTCTCGTGCACTTGCGGTCAAAACGCTGGCGGACCGCAGCAGGCTAGCCAACGGCTCAAAAGCGTCTCGGCGTAGCCGCCTGCCTTCGTTCGGAGCGCGGACGTTGGATATGCCCGGAACCGTGCCCCTGAAGCTCGGCATTTTGCCACGAGACGGGATGGCCGCCGCGCACTTCCTCGGAGAAGGTAAGCCACAGTTCCCACTAAAAACCGGATCCCGGTCCCATCCTCAACGGAGCCAGTCTCGCTACACTAGCCTTCGCTTTTCCTTGTCCGCAGAGCTTCCCTTCGATTTAGCTCGACCAGAGCCGAGGCGGTACCTATGACTTGGGCTGCAGTGAGGGGAATGCGCAAGTCGTTCTCCTTGCGCGGTAACCTATCGACCAGCGTCGACGACGCGGATGACACAGATGTCGGCGGCCGCGAACCAAAGCACCCCGGCGCCGCTGCTTTCGAGTGGCCGCCAGCTGACGAGGTTCTGAGCAGCCAAGTCATCGAGTTCGCGCGAGAGCCTCTTGAAGGCACGCGCGCGCCCTGTGAGGTCGAGCCTACGCCTGAGTCCGACACGGCGACGGGCAAATCGGAGACGGCGGAGGGCGTGGACGCGGAGGGAATGTCGATTCCAGTCCGGCATTCTTCTGCGCGTCCACGACGGGACGCTCGCCTCGCTCGAAACGCCTGCCGATGCGCTGGGTGCCTAGGGTCCCTCCGGCGCCCCCCGTTCAGCCAGCGTTCAGGGAGATCCCACCCGGTCGAGGAAGGCGCGAATGGCTGGAGCCGTCTTCGATTGCGCGCCGTCCCTGCCGCCCTCGTGGTGCTGGCAGTTACGGCGGTGACGGAAGGAATTTTCATTTTCCGGACCCTCCGGCGACCGTCCGAGCCGATCAGTCAGCGCACTACTTCCATACCGCGTGCACGCGCCAATCAGTCACCAGCCCCTGCCACCCCGGTGCCTTCGGCGCTCCGCGAACGGTATTGGGAGCGATATCGCAAAGATGGGCAACGTGTAACCGTTCCGGCCGCACCGGTCGTGCGCGCAGCGGTCAAGGCGGCTTCAGGTGGACGGCCAAGTGACATGTCGCCGGAAAGCGGGCGGCTCATCATCGGCAGCACCCCGGCTGGCGCGAAAATCGTCATCAATGGTCGGTATCACGGCGTTACGCCGAAGACCCTGGGGAGCGTGGCGCCCGGTGAATACCGCATCGTCCTGAGACGGGGCTAATGGAGCTTCGGCAAACGGTACTCGTCGCCCGCGGCGACACCGTGTCAGTGGTTGCGCCGCTACAGCCAGCCTCCAGGCCGGCCGGATGGATCGCGGTCACCTCGCCGATCGAGGTCGATGTCTATGAAAGCGGCACGCTGCTTGGAACCAGCCGCAGTCCTCAGATCATGCTAAATGCAGGGGCGCATACGCTCGAGTTCGTAAACGAGGCGGCGGGATTCAGGCACACACGGGAGGTGCGGCTTCAGTCCGAAGGAGTCGAGCAGATTAGCGTGGAGCCGCCACGCAGCACGATTCATTTGAATGCGGTCCCGTGGGCCGAAGTGTGGATCGACGGCAAGTCGGTGGGCGAAACGCCCCTCGGCAACCTTCCGATTGCAATCGGTCCGCACGAGATTGTCTTCCGCCACCCGGAACTCGGAGAGAGGACGATCTCGACCGTCGTCAAGGCCGATGTTCCAACGCGGCTGACGGCCAACTTGAGGCAGTCGGCCACGGACTCACGGTGAACGCCTCCTGACGTCGCTCAGGTGCTATGGGTGGATAGCAGTGATGAAACATCGACGCCTGCCGCAAGCGCCGTGTTCGTTTGCCTGACGGGCTCGCTACTGTGGTCGCCCGCGCGCGCCGGCCAGGGACCGGTCCTCGATCCTCTCGTCGAATCCAGACAGCTGTACCAGTCTGCCGAATACGACAGGGCGCTCGCGGTCATGGAAACCATCGACCCGCACGATCCCGCTACAGCTCGCGCGCGACCGGGCACTTTACCAAGCGTTGTGCCTCTTCGCACTGGGCCTCAGGCCCCAGGCAGAGGCACGCATCGAGGCCGGCAGTACAGGTTGATCCCTTGTTCCGCCCTGGTGCCGACCTGTCGCCGCGCCTGCGCGCCTTCGTCGACGATGTGCGTGCGCGATTGCGACCGGCTGTGGCGCAGCAGCACTATCGTGCGGGAAAGGCGCTGTTCGACGCGAAGATTATGAAGCGGCGCTCAGGGAATTCACGCTCGTCCGCCAGCTGGCGGAAGAAGGTGGCGAGGCCGCGGCAGCGTCTGAACTCTCCGACATACATACGCTCGCGACGGGCTTCGCAGATTTTTCGCGACAGGCGCTCGCAGCGGCAGGCCCCACCCGATCAGTCAAAGCCGAAACGGCGTCGACCCCACCGATTGTCATCCGCCAGGCGCTTCCACCATGGCCACGCGACCTGATGCCGAGTCAGGCACGGTCAACAGGTGTGCTCGATATCGTCGTGAGCGCGCAAGGTGACGTCGGGTCCGTGAAACTCGTCACGGGTATTCATCCCGTCTACGATGTGTTGTTGATCTCAGCAGCAAAGCAATGGAAGTATCGGCCTGCGACAAGAGACGGCAAGGCCGTGAGGCCGCCAAG
>CAWDZE010000014.1:0-167821 GCA_963806705.1 Vicinamibacteria bacterium | reverse complement strand
TCAGGCACGCCGCGCCGGCCTCAGATGCCTGGCCGCGCCCGCCTCATGTGCGGCTAGTGGAGGGGCGAGGCGACGACACGGAAAGCAACACCGGCCCGATGGTCGGAATCGCCACACAGATGATCGCGAAGGCGAGCACGTGGAACGATCCGGCCAGCATGAAGACGACGCCGTAGCCGAAACCGCGGTCGAGCAGATAGCCGACCAGCTGGCCGAACACGACGCCGCCCATCGCTCCCCCGAAGCCGACCAGGCCGGCCACCGCGCCGACGGCGTGGCGCGGATACATGTCGGCGGGCAAGGTCATCACGAGGGTCGACCACGACTGCTGGCCGAAGTACGCGAGGCTGAAGATCGCCAGGGCCCATCCCACCGGCACACCCGGCACGAGGACGATCGCGGGCATCACCACGGCACTGGCGCCGAGAGCGATCTTGCGGGCCCGGTTCAGCGGCACGTGCCGGGTCAGCAACCAACTCGACAGCCAGCCCCCGGCCAGGCAGCCCACGCCGGCGGCCGCGTACGGAATCCACGCGAACGCGCCGACCGCCTTGATGTCGAATCCGCGGGCGTCGTAGAGATACTTGGGGAGCCAGAAGAGGTAGAAGTACCACGCGGCGTCACTGAAGAACTTCGCGACGACCACTCCCCATGTCTGCCGCACCCGAAGGAGGCTCAGCCAGCTCGGCGTGCCCTCGTCGGCGCCGCTCACATGGATGACCGGGGCCAGCAACTGCCTCTCGGCGGCATGGAGCCGTGGATGCGCGGCGGGCACAAAATAGTCGTGCCACCACCAGACCGTCCAGGCCACGCCGACGAGCCCGGTCAGGTAGAACACGGTCCGCCAGTCGCTCCAGTTCAACACGAGCGCTATCAGCGGGGGCGCGACGACCCCGCCAACCGCCGTCCCGGCGTTGATGATGCCCATGGCCGTCGATCGCTCGTGCACGGGAAACCACTCGGCGACGGCGCGCGTGGCCGCAGGAAAGCCACCGCCCTCGCCCATGCCGAGCAGCAAACGGCTCACGGCCAGCATCGCCACGCTCGTCGCCAGACCATGGCTCGCGCACGCCAGCGACCAGAACAGCATGATCATCAGGAAGCCCGCACGGGTCCCGACGACATCCATCAGCCTGCCGCCACCGGCGTACATCAGCGCGTACGCGATCAGGAAGCTCGATTGCAGGAACGAGAACTGCTCGTTGGTGATGGGGATGTCCTGCTCGATGGCCTTGATCGCCACCGGCAGCGTCTGGCGATCGAGATAGCTGACGGCGATGGCCGCGCTGACCAGGCAGGCGATGCGCCAGCGCAGCATCAGGTTCCCGTGTCGCTCGACCGGTCCGCAGTCACGACGTGGCGATGTGAGCCACGCTGTACGACCGGGCCGGGAGCTTGAAGGTCATGCGGGAACCCGCCGCGGGCGGGTCGAGGGCGCGCGGCACGACACGCTGCGGCTGCTCGAACGTGTTGAACGCCTTCAGATCGGGACCCGTCAGGGTCTCGCAGGCCAGCACGCGCGTCGGCGTCGGATCTCTCCACTCGAGTACAAGCTCCCGCTCCGACTCGAGATCCCGGTTGAGCATCAGCACCGCACGCCTGCCCGTTCTGCGGATTGATCGTCGCGACGACGTCCAGGAAGGGCACCTGATCATCGCGGGCGAAATCGGCCTGCAAACCCTCGGCCTTGATTGGATAGGTTTCCGATTCCACCTGCAGGTCGAGGACCCTGCCGTGGGCGTATTGCAGCGCCCAGGCGTAGGGGAAGTAGATGCTCTGACGCAGCACGGACGTCGAATTGGTCACCAGCGGGGCGATGACGTTGAGGATCTGGGCAAGGCAGCCAAGGCGGACGCGGTCGGACGTGCCGCAGCAGCGAGTTGACGAAGCCGCCGACGAGCAACGCGTCTTCGAGGTTGTAGACTTCCTCGAGTAGCTTCGGCGCGAATCCCCGCTGTCCATCCATGTCGATTCCGCCGCGCGCGCGATACCAGACGTTCCACTCGTCAAAGGACAGCCACAGCCGCTTGGGCGATTTCTGCAGGCCCTGCACGTAGTCGCAAACGGCCGCAATCTCGTGAATCTGAAGCTCCATGTCCAGATTCATCGCCAGGTATCGGGCGCTGCTGTTGCCGGTGAGCTGCTGTGGTGTTGCCGTAGTAGCAGTGCAGGGAAATGCGCGTCCACCTGGTCATAACACTCTTCGAGCACCTCGCGATCCCACACGAGATAGGTGGGCATGTTTCGGTTGCTGGAGCCGCAGGCGATCAGTTCAGCCCGGGATCGATGACGCGCATCTGCTGGGCCGTGTCGCGCGCTTTCCGGCCGTATTCGCGCGCCGGCATGTGGCCCATCTGCCACGGACCATCCATCTCGTTGCCCAGGCACCAGTAGCGCACGTTGTGCGGCTGTTCGTACCCGTGCGACCGCCGCAGATCGCTCCACCTGGTGCCCTTGTCGACGTTGCAGTACTCGACGTAGGCGACCGCCATCTCCGCGGTGCCGGTGCCGTAGTTCATGCCCAGCAGCGGCTCGGTGCCCACCAGCTTGCACCAGTCGATGAATTCGTTGGTGCCGAACTGATTCGTCTCGAGCGAGTTCCAGGCGCGCTCCAGCACCGTTGGCCGCGCCTTCTTCGGGCCGACGCCATCGAGCCAGTTGTACCCGGACACGAAATTCCCCCCGGGATACCGCATGAGGGGCACGCCGAGTCCCTTGACTTGCCCGATGACGTCGGTGCGAAATCCGTTCTTGTCAGCCAGCGGTGAGTCCGGTTCGTAGACGCCCGTGTAGATCGCCCTGCCAAGATGCTCCAGGAAGGCGCCGAGCAGGCGCCGGTCCAATTCCGACCGATAGCGCGCCTGATTGACGACGGCGCGCGCGGGACCGGTTGCCGCGGCATACCCGATGCCGCCCAGCCAGGAACCAGCCGCCAGCGCGGCCCCCGACTTGCCAAGGTCTTCCAGGAATCCGCGACGACTGCGTGTGGGGATCATGGCGTCTTCTCGAATCGATCAGCGGCCGGACCACGCGAAACGCAGCGCCGAATATCACTTCGGCTGACACGTTGTCAACAACGGCGTCCAGCTCACCACTCGACGACGAGCAGCGACACCGCCTGCCGCGGCAGCGTGAACCGCAGCGTGGCGCGCGCGTCGGCGACGTCGATCGTCGCCGGCCCCGGCATCGCCTCGAGCTGCCCGGCCTTCTCGAGCTGCGCGTACTGCGCCGGCGTTGGCGCCTGCGGCGAGCCCATGCGCTGCCATGCGGTGTAGGCGTTGCTGTGATCGGCGTCGATGCGGAAGTGCTGAAGTCGTGCACGTCCCTGCTTCATCGGCCAGCCCGTCGATCGACAGCGTGACGTCGGCCGCCGGGCCCGCGACATCGTCGTCGTGGTAGTGCCAGGCCAGGATGGTCACGCGCCTGTCGTCGCGGCTGGCGAGTGCCGCGACGTCGGGCCGGTCGCGCACGCCGCCGTTGACGATCGCGTCGAGCGGCACGGCGCCGTCGCTGGTCACGGCCAGCCGCTCGCCGCCCATCCGGCTGAACATGCGGAACACGTTCATCACCGGCTGGTCGATGCCGTTGGTCGCCAGGACGCGGAAGCCGGCGAAGTACGGCTGGTCCTCGAACTCGAACGCCCAGGTGAGCGCGCCTTCCAGGTTGACGCCGTGCCGGTCGGCGAGGTCGTGCGTGCGCGCGAAGGCGGCCGCGGTGTAGCTCGAGTACATCGTCGTGTTGCGGTAGCCAAGCTGCGAGCCCTGGCACGCGGCGCAGCCGTCCGGGTCGGACTCGCCGATGACGATGGGCGTGCTCTTCAGCTCCGGAAACGACGCGATGATACGGAAGCCCTCGTCGATGGTCGCGAGCTGATTGGCAATCCCCATGCGGACGTGGCCGTCGGCAAACGTCGGGCGGCCCTTCGCGTGGAACGAGACGAAGTCGAGCGGCGTGCCCGACGCGACCCGTGGCGTGGTTCACACCTCGCAGGGCATGCTCGAGGAAATCGCGCGTGAACTGGCCGCCGTGGCCGGCCGTGTCCGGGCCGCCCACGCGCGCCGTCGGCAGGGCGCGGCGCACGCCGTCGATCGCATAGTCGTGCAGCTTGCGGAACTCCTCCGGCGTGCCGCGCCAGTAGCCGATGTTGGCCTCGTTCCACACTTGCCAGTACCACTTCTCCACCTCGGCGCGGCCGTACTTCTCGACGCAGTGCTTCGCCCACGCGTACGCGAGGTCGCCCCACTTCGTGTAGTCCCTGGGCGGGTAGGCCCAGCCGCGGTAGATCTCCTCGTACTTCGCCGTAGGCGTCCAGGTGTGCTGGTATGGCTCGGGCGAGATCGACAGATCCTTCGGCATGAACCCGATCTGGACGTACGGCTTGACGCCTCGCTGCAGATACGTGTCGAAGATGCGATCGACGATCGTCCAGTCGTAGATCGGCTTGCCCTGGGCGTCCTCGCGGTAGGCGTTGGTGGACCCCCACTTGAGCGCGGGCGTGCCGTCGCCGGAGGTGAGCAGGTTGTGCGTGCGGAAGAAGACCTGCTGCGGCGCCAGCCGCCCGAGCTCGCGCGATCAGCTTCTGGCCGTCCTTCATGTACGCGTAGTTGGGCTCGTCGGCGCCGAAGAACCGCCAGATCGGCTTCAACGGGCCGTGGCGACCTGCTGGCATCGACGCGCATCGCCACGGGGAACGACGACGTCAGACGACGGCTGCGGCTCGGCAGCTCCGAGGAGCACGCCAACCGATACGAGGACGCCGATGGCGCCGAAGAGTGGGATGCGGTGCGGGAGTATCATGGGCGAACCAATTATGAACCGCGCCAAGCGGCAGTTCATCGCGCAATGCGCCACGATCCTCTCCGGGTCAACCATGGCACACATGTTTGGTCGCACGCCGGCCGGCGCGACCCAGGACCCGCTCACCAACTGGGCCGGCAACTACCGGTACAGCACGGACCGCCTGCACCGCGCAACTCGCTCGAAGACGTCCGGACGTTCGTCAAGCAGCACGACCGCCTCAGGGTGCTCGGCACGCGCCATTGCTTCAACGGGATCGCGGACAGCACCCACAACCTCCTCTCCGTTCGAGACATGGCGCGCGTGGTCGCGGTCGATCGGACCGCCCGGACGGTGACCGTCGAAGCCGGCATGAGCTACGGCCAGTTGTGCCCGGAACTCGATCGGCAGGGCTTCGCGCTGCACAACCTTGCGTCGCTGCCTCACATTTCCATCGCCGGCGCGTGCGCGACCGCCACGCACGGGTCCGGCGTCACCAACGGCAACCTGGCGACGGCGGTCTCAGCGCTCGAGATCGTCACGGCTAACGGCGATGTCCTGACCCTGTCGCGCGAGAAGGACGGCGCGACGTTTCAGGGCAGCGTCGTCAATCTCGGCGCGCTGGGCGTGGTCACGAAGGTAACGCTCGACGTGCAACCCGCCTTCGAGATGCGCCAGGACGTGTACCTGAATCTGCCGATGGCGCAGGTGAGAGATCACTTCGAGGACATCGTCGCGGCCGGTTACAGCGTGAGCCTGTTCACCGCCTGGCAACACAGCCGGATCGACGAAGTGTGGATCAAGCGCCGGATCGAGAAGGGCGCCACGCTCACCGCCACGCCCGAGTTCTACGGGGCGCCGATGGCCACCGCAAATGTCCATCCGATCGTCGAGCTCTCCGCCGAGCACTGCACCGAGCAGATGGGGGTGCCTGGCCCCTGGTACGAGCGACTGCCCCACTTCCGCATGGGCTTCACGCCCAGCAGCGGCAAGGAGCTGCAGTCGGAATATTTCGTGCCTCGCCGCAACGCCGTGGACGCGATTGCTGCCGTCGAGCGGCTGCGCGATCACGTGAGCCCGCACCTGATGATCTCGGAGTTGCGGACGATCGATGCGGACCAGTTGTGGATGAGCCCCTGCTACAGGCAACCGAGCCTGGCCATTCACTTCACGTGGAAGCAGGATTGGGAGTCCGTCAGGAAGGTGCTGCCGATGATCGAGCGCGAGCTGGCGCCGTTTGGCGTCAGGCCGCACTGGGGCAAGCTCTTCACGCTGGCGCCGGCGCAACTGCAACGACGTTACGAGAAGTGTGACGAGTTCAAGCAACTGCTCGCGCAGCACGATCCCAAGGCGAAGTTCCGCAACGAGTTTCTGGCCGCGAATCTCTACAGCTGATCGTACGAAAGGCGTGCGCGAGCCGCGGTCAACGTCCGGTCAAGATCAGGACACCGGCAATAAGCGCCAGCACCGCCGTAACCGGCAATGGCACAGCGAGGGCAACAAGACCTGCCAGCCCTACGACAATCAGATAAATTGCCAGAACGATCATCCCCGCACTGCGCGTCGCTACGAAAGCCATGGCGTCTCCACCTCGTCTCGCCCGCGTTGTGAAGCCTGTCCGTGCGCAGGCAGGGCATAGCATACGCGCAACTCCCTCGTAGGAGGGCCTTCATGTTCGTCGGACATCGAGACCCTCTGGGCGACGGCAGGTGAGCGACCATGGAACATAATCGCAAACCGTGGAACAGATCTTGGAGCCGCCTCACGGCCGTAGCATGGGCACTCGCCGCGACGCTTACTGGCACATCGCTCAGATCGGCACTGGCGGATCGCGCATATCAAATCAACCCCGACCAGAGCCGCGCGCTGATTGCCGTAGGGAAGGCCGGTGTCTTGTCATTCGCGGGGCACACGCACGAGGTCGCGGCGCCAGTTGCTGGAGGCCTTGTCACCCTTGACGCGGCGGACCTCGCGCACTCGACGCTACGGCTCGAGATCGATGCGTCAGCCCTTAGAGTGACCGGCAAGGGAGAACCTGCCGCCGACGTGCCCGCCGTGCAGCAAACGATGCTGAGCGACAAGGTGCTTGATGTGGGCCGCTACCCGACCATCGTGTTTTCCAGTACGTCGGTATCCGTGGAGAAGCGGAGTGGCAGCGCGGCGGATCTCGTGATCGCCGGACGGCTCACTCTGCACGGTGTCACCGGATCGTTGAAGGTCCCTGTTCACGTCGAGCTCGCGGGCGGAGACGCTGACCGCACGGGGTCGATTTCAAGTGAAGCAGACCGACTATGGAATCACTCCCGTGAGTGTGGGTGGAGTGGTCAAGGTCAAGGACGCACTCAACGTAGAATTCACCGTCGTCGCTGTCGCGACCGACCGCTGAGCGGCAGGTCAAGAGGGGCGAGCCGCGCCTACCCTAGTGCTTCCACACCCAGCCAGCCGCGAGGAGCAGCCCGTTGATGGCAAGCGCGAACGGGATGCCGATGGCGAGAATGGTGATCGGCAGCAGCCAGACCACTCCCACCAGCAGCAGGGCCTCTTTTGCCCAACCCGAAAGGCCTCGCCACAACCCAGAGTGGCTGGGGCTGATTGCCTCGCGTGACGGTGATCCTTCGTACGACTTTGGAAGGACGAGGGACGGAACGTCGGGTGCGGCGATGGCGGTGTGTGACATTGGATTGCCCAGGAAAGCCACGTCAATGGTACGTCTTGGCTTGAGCAAGGACTGCTCAATTCGGCACAGTCGAGTGTCCAGGACCTCAGGCACGTCGGATATCTTTGGTCAGTACATCCCGCCCATGCCGCCCATGCCACCCGCGCCCGACGCCTGCGCGTCCTTCTTCTCGGGAATCTCGGACACGAGCGCCTCGGTGGTGAGCAGCAGCGACGCGATGGACGCCGAGTTCTCGAGCGCTGAGCGCACCACCTTGGTGGGGTCGATGACGCCGGCGTGCACCAGGTTCTCGTATGTATCGGTCAGCGCGTTGAAGCCTTCCTCCGGTCCCATGTCCTTGACCTTCGCGACGACGATCGAGCCTTCCTGGCCGGCGTTGTTGGCGATCCAGCGCAGCGGCTCTTCTATCGCGCGGGCGATGATGTTGACGCCGATCTGTTGATCGCCGCCAAGCCTCAGCCCTGCAAGCCCTTTTGCCGCACGGAGCAGCGCGACGCCGCCGCCCGGGACGATGCCCTCTTCAACGGCCGCCTTGGTGGCATGCATGGCGTCCTCGATGCGGGCCTTCTTCTCCTTCATCTCGGTCTCGGTGGCGGCGCCCACCTTGATCAAGGCGACGCCGCCGACGAGCTTCGCGCAGCCGCTCCTGTAATTTCTCGCGATCGTAGTCCGACGTCGTGTCATCGATCTGCATCCGGATCTGCCTGATCCGTCCCTCGATCGCCTGCTTGGTGCCAGCGCCCTCGATGATCGTCGTGTCGTCTTTGTCGATCGTGACCTTTTTCGCCCGGCCCAGATCTTCGAGCGTCAGGTTCTCGAGTTTGAGGCCAAGGTCTTCGGTGAACGCCCGGCCGCCAGTGAGAATAGCGACGTCCTCCAGCATGGCCTTTCGCCGGTCACCGTAGCCTGGCGCTTTGACGGCAGCCACCTTCAGTGTCCCGCGCAGCTTGTTCACGACGAGCGTCGCAAGCGCCTCGCCCTCCACGTCCTCGGCGATGACCAGCAACGGCTTGCCGCTTTGCGCGACGCGTTCGAGCAGCGGAAGCAGATCCTTCAGGCTCGAGATCCTCTTTTCATGGATGAGAATGACCGGGTCCTCGAGCACGATTTCCATGCGCTCGGGATCGGTCACGAAGTATGGCGACAGATACCCGCGGTCGAACTGCATCCCTTCGACGACCTCGAGCGAGGTCTCAATCGTCTTCGCCTCTTCGACCGTGATCACCCCGTCTTTGCCGACCTTGTCCATGGCCTCGGCGATGATCGTGCCGATGGGCTCGTCGTTATTCGCCGAGATTGTGCCCACCTGGGCGACCATGTTGCCGCTGACGGGCTTCGACATCTTCTTGAGTTCGGCGGTGATCACCTCAACCGCTCGGTCGATGCCGCGCTTGATGTCCATCGGGTTCGCGCCAGCGACCACGTTTCTTGCACCCTCGCGGTAGATGGCCTGCGCAAGCACGGTGGCCGTCGTAGTGCCATCCCCTGCGATATCAGAGGTCTTGCTAGCGACTTCACGCGCCATCTGCGCACCCATGTTTTCGAGCGGGTCTTTGAGATCGATCTCCTTGGCGACGGTCACGCCGTCCTTGGTAATGGTCGGCGATCCGAACCTCTTGTCCAGGACGACGTTGCGGCCCTTCGGACCGAGTGTGACCTTCACCGCGTCGGCCAACTGATTGATGCCGCGCAGGACGGCCTGGCGCGCCTGCTCGCCGTACACAATCTGCTTTGCCATGACGTGTGTCTCCTGTCGCGCTCGACGATCAGTCTGTCAACGCGGGGCGAGCCGATCTCCCAGCCGGCTGACTGATAGCTGCACCGGGGGCAGTACAGCGACAGCCGAGCGGGCTCGAAACGCCACAGCTCGTCATGGCCGGCCAGCCCGCACACGAACTGTTCGAGCCGGCTGAGGACACCGCTGACAGAGCTTCGCGACGCGGACCGCTCCGGATCTCGCACCCATGGATGGCGGCTCGAGTCGCCGAGTGTCGTCGAGGACCATATTCATTGCACCTCAGGGTCGAAACGCTGCTCTGTTCACTTGACGGACCTCGCCTGGCTGACGCGGTCATCCTCAGTCTGTTTCTGTTGACGGTCGAGTTCTCGCTGAGGCGCCTCTTGCTCGTCGAGCCGTGCCGCTTCCACGGTCGCCGCGCGCGCCAGGACATCCAGCGGCCTTGAAAACATCACCAGCCCAAACGTGGCCTGGTAGGAGGATCGGAAGAGGTGGACCGAGGACCGTGAGTCCCCCCAACGCGCCAGGATGTCGTCTTATCGCGGTGCCCCGAGTCCTGCCAGTGCGCCAGATTGTCGGTGCCGGCGGAGACCGGAGGCAACAACGGCATCAGGCTGGGTGGCGGGGAGCGTCGCGAGGCCGTACTTCGCCGAAATCGCTTCGGCCATGTCATCCCCCGTCAGCCCTTCGGTTCTTACTCGGTCATAGCTGACGATGATGCGGAAGAGCTGTCCGTTGTAAAAACTGAACAGCACTTTCTTCACAGAGTCGCCTTGCGGCGACGATCCGCGCATGGGTGAGGGCTGCCACATCAGTTCTTGAATCAGGGCCGGACGCTGTTGGAGCACGCGCGGCTCCGGGGCCATGCCCGCCTGGCGCGCGACCACAACCAGGCTCGTGCCCAACTGAAACTCGCGGTACTTGGAGAGATCCTGTGCAGAGGTCACAGGCGCTGAAATCAAAACCCAAGCGATGGACGTTGCAAGAATGCGAGCGGTACTCATGGTGGTCTCTCCTTCAGCGGCATGGCGGGTCTCGATCCATCCAACTGGGTCATGGCTCTGTTCGCGGCCCTTCAGCGTGATGCAGCACCTCGGCGACCGTGGGCGAATGTTTCTTCCACAGAACGAGCATGATCAGCGGAGGCACCACCCCCGCGACGAACAGGAGCGTGCCCGTGGCGAACGTCATCGGCGACGCGAACAACGCGAACAACGCGAAGACAACGAGCCATACGGGGACGATCACCTTACGGCTGGACAGCATCGTTGGGGTACTCACACTCTTCTCTCTTTCTTCTTTCGGTTTGCGCACGACGAGGCGCAAGGGCGGAGGGGCGGCCGTGGCCGCCCCCGCCCGGGAACGATCCGGCGTGTCGGCGTCAGGCAATCGCACGAGCGGCAAGCTTGTGGAAGGTCGAACTGCACACCTCGTACGTCTGCACCTGAGGCGTGCCCTCTATGAACTGCTCCAGCGCCTTCAGTACACCGGGATACGCGCCGCGGGCGTACGTGTCCGCGTCTTCTTTCAGATCCCACATGCTGATGCCCACCGCCTCGGCTCCGTCAGGGGCGATAAACGCGATTTCGTCCTGGAACCCCTTCTGCTTCCGAAGCACGGGGATGATGTCTTTGTCGAAGAGTTGGGTGAACTGCGCCGCGCCACCCGGCTTGAGATGGAAGGAAACACTGCGAGCAAACATGACAACCTCCACGGTTGGTGTGTTGCCTTAAACGAGGAGGCAGATAACCTGAAGTAGTTCAGATGACCTGATGACTGAGGGGCAGGCCGCAATCCAGTTAACTAGTATAGGTTTATTCACTTCAAATGTCAACCCGCTGCATGAGAGAATTGGTGTGGTTAATCGCAGCTAGTTAATCAACACCGGAGGACTCGTGGATTTCCCGCTCATCATCAGGCACCGGCTCAAGGAATTGGGAACCGAACAAAGAGATCTGGCTGCGGCCGCCCAGGTGACGCAGTCCTACATTTCCCAGTTGCTGACGGGGAAAAAGGGGCCTCCAGCGCCCGAGCGGACCGACATCTACGACCGGATGGAGACGTTCTTACGGCTTCCCGCCGGGAAGTTGGCGAGCCTGGCCGATCTTCAGCGCAAAGAAGCCTTGAAGCGAAAACTGGCGGACCCGCCTACGCCCCTGTTCAAGGAAGTCCGCGAGCTCATTCTTCGCAAGTGTGCGCCGGGCAAGGAGACGTCAATCCGGGCGGTATTCGAGAGGGAGCCCTTCAGCGCCCTTGAGCGCCTCGTGACCCAGAAACTGTTGGACGTGGTGAAGCGCGTGGCCAAACAGGAGCTGGAAGACGAAACGTGGATCCACCTCGTGGCTCGACTCAGCGGCCGCAGCTACGAGCAGATGCGCGTCATCGTCCTCGAGTTCCTGGAGACGGACGTCTTCAACGTGTCGGCCGAAAACTGCGTCGCGTTTCTCGATCCGCTAATCGAGTCCTGGGACATCGACCTGGCGACCTTCGGGATGGAGATTGTCTTGAACCGCCGCCTGGCGCCCGGACACCCGAAGAAATTCGAGTTCGTGGAACGGGAACCCGGCGCACCCGTCGAGGAGGAGCCAGGACTCCAAGTCTTCCTTCAGGATCCATCCCTGGTCGGTGATGCGACCGCGGAGGAGATCGAGTTTCTCAAGAACCTGAAATTCAGGCGAAAGCGACCGACCGCCTTGTATTACTACCGGGAATTGCAAAGCCTGCGAGACCCGCTCCACTTTCGCGCCGCGTCGACCGGGGAAAGGATCACGCGCAGTTGACCACGCACACAGCGCAAGTCGACCAGATCCTGATGCAGATCTTGAGCGCCTGCGTGCTCCAGGAGCGTTTCGGTATGTCAAGCTGACGGCATGCCTCCGCCGCCCGGCCGCCACCTGTCGATGCTGCGGTGCGTACACGCCCGCAGATGCGCTGACCATCGGCAACGCCAGCTGCGGCACCATCGCGATCTTCCTGTGCCTCGAGCACCTTGCGTCCGGCGATACGCGGCTGCTGTGGGTGGCCTGCCTGCTGATGGTGCTTGCGCTGGTGTGCGACGTGCTCGACGGCTACGTCGCGCGGCTCCACACCCGCCGCCAGTCGAGGATCGGCGCCGATCTCGATTCGCTTGCCGACGTCATCTCGTTTGGCGTCGCGCCCGCCGTGTTTGGTTACACGCTGGGCCTGCGGGGCGGATGGGACATGCTCTGCCTGACGTTCTTCGTCGTGTGCGGCGTGAGCCGACTGGCGCGCTTCAACGTCACGGCCGCGGATCTCGCCGACAGCGCCACCGGCAAGGTGAAGTACTTCGAGGGCACACCCATCCCTTCCAGCATCCTCATCGTCGCGCTGCTGGCCGCCGCGCTGGCGCTCGGCCGAATCGAAGGACAACTCTGGCTTGGCGCCTACCGGATCGGGCCGGCGTGGCTGCATCCGCTGGCGCTCCTCTACGCCGCCAGCGGAAGCGCGATGATCAGCGCGACGCTCCGCATTCCAAAGCCGTAGCACGCGCTCTTAGGTCTTCACCTTCACTTTGACGTTCTGCAACCTCACCGGCTCGCTCGAGTAGTTCTCGAGCTCGATCTGATTCTTCTTCTTGTCGAAGCTGATCTTGGTCGCCACGGCCATCTTCCCTTGGCCGTTGCCAGCCTTGTCCACGCGAATCTCCATCAGCGTGATCGGGTAGTCGATGGTGCGAGGCTGGGAACGCGCTTCCTGGAATCCGATGTAGCGATCGGTGGCGATCACGATGCGCCGCCCGCCGTCGTCGAGCGCGGTCTGCCAGGCGTAGTGCAGGTCGAGGCCGAGGGCCAGGTGATGTGGATCGGGCTGCCGCGCGGTCGGGATCCGGAAGCGTCCCTTGACAGGCGTCTTCTGCAGCTCGCGCAGCAGCGCGTCCGAGCCCTTCTCGAGCACGGTCGTGATCAGGCGTTCACGCTCTTCGGCCGTCGACCACCCGTTGACCGTAATCTGCACCAGGGCGTTCGAGCCCGTCGCGATGTTGCTCATGTTCACCGCGAACGCCTCGATCTCGAGTTTCTCCTGGTTGGTTTGCGCCTGCGGCGTCGCCGTCCAGAGCACGCCGGCCGCGACGGTTCCCGCTATCAACGTCCACGTTGTGTTCCGCATGAAATCTCCCTCTTGGTATTACGCCCAGACGCCTGCGACCGTTGCTCCTACCCTGAAATTACTCCAGACCGGCCGTTCCGTTCCACCGACCGTCCCAGCCAGGATCGCACTCGCGCAATCTCATGGCTTCAGACCGGTCACGGCGAGCGATGCCCACGGGATCTCGGCGTAGAGCAACACGACGCAAAAGGTGGCGACGTAGGCGGCCCGCAGCGCGCGCTGTTCCACTGCTGAGTTGGCCAGCCCCATGACGAGCAGCAGCCAGCCGAAACCCGCCACGGGCGCAACCGCGTAAGTCGCCAGGCAGAACAGCAGTATCGCGCCGTGCCGCGCCAGCAGGAGCGCGCGGCCGCGGATCGGCGCCAGCCAGAGGATGGCGACGACGGACTCGAGCGCCAGTCCGCCCCACGTCGTCGCCTGAACGAGCCTCTGGAAGCGAGGTGTGGCGTGAAGCTGCGGCGGGTGCAAAAGCTCAGCGCCCTCCGGCAACGGCTTCAGGTACTCGCGGCTTTCGTCGAGTTGCGCTTCGCTCAATCCCGCAAGCAGCTGCACCGAATCGACGAAGCGCTCGTCGGTCAGCAGCGTCACGGCAAAGAATCGACCGTCGCGATAGTCCGGCGACAGCACGGCCTTCCACAACACCGCAAACACAAATGCAAGGGCCAGCAGCTGACGCCCGGTTTGCGCGATCGCCCGCGACGGCTCGGTGAGCCGGAGGCCGATCCCGATGCCCAGACACCAGTAGGTCAGCAGGTACACGTGGTTGTCCGGCAACGGCCAGTCGACGACGAGGCGTGTCGCAATCAGGGCTGCCAGTGCGAGCCAGGTCGCCGGCGCGCGCAGGCCGGCGCCAAGGAGACCGACGAGCGCGAGCAGGAGCACGAAGGCGCCGACGAACCACGGCCCCATCGGCCGCAGGAGCAGCACGATGAGTGTGAGCCTGAGGGCGATGTCGATGGGTTCGGTGGGCCCGCCGGGTACGAGCCAGCTACGGAGCCGCATGGAAGGTGTACGTGCGCACCAGGCGATCGCGCGGCGCCAGCGACCCGGGCGCAAACTCCACCCGCCACACTTCCAGCCTCCCGTTGGCGATGGGGCGCTGCTTGCGTCGTTCCCTGGCCACGACCCCCTGCGCGAGCTGCTCGAGCTGATGATCGTCGGGCAGGTGCTCCGCCGAAGCGGCCAGCGCCTCGAGCGAGGGAGGGACGGTCAGCTCTTCCGATCGTTCCGGCGCCTCGACGAAGATGCGCACGTAGCGGAACGGGCGCGCGTCGAGGCTTGCGAACATCCCGAAGCCCCCACCCTTCCACGGGCTGAGTCCCACCGTGTGGGCGAGCCGCAGTTGCCCGATACCCACCAGCACCAGGAGCGCCGCAGGCAACGTGGCCCAGCAGCGCTCCACGGTCTCCGGTTTCACTTCGGCACCACGACCTGGTACCCCGCGGACACCTTCTGATAGTGCGTCGTCCCGCACTTGGAATACGCAACCCCACCCACGTTTGCCGGCGTGCAGCCGGCCGGCAGCGTCGCGATGATCGCACCTGGAGGCGGCTCCACGACCTGGTAGACGACCTCGCCGCCGCTCATCACCTTCGAGTAGTACGTTCCGTTGTCGTAGTGATAGGTCGTGTCGCTGACGACGACAGGCGTGGCCTGCGCCGGAGGCTTCCGCAGCATCGTCCCGATGGCGATACCCGCGGCGACCCCGGCCGCCACGCCGGCCGCCGTCTTCCACGCGTCGTTGTCCTCGTAGACGACGGCGCCGCCGCGATAACCGGCGCGGCCGACGGCCGCCGCGCCTTCCTCGCCGACGACAACTGCCCCACGGCGACCGACCGCGGCGTCGATCTCCTCACCTTCGCCTACGGCGCCGTGGCGCGACACCGTCTGCACGCCTTCTTCGGTCTTCACGGCGGCGCCATGACGTCCGACGGCCGCGGCGCCTTCATCGGTCTTCACGGCGGCACCGCGGCGTCCGGCGGCGGCCCCACCCTCCTCGGTTTGGACGGCGCCCCCTCGGCGTGCGGTGCGGGCCTGCGCCAGCAGATCGGCCGCGCCGTGCAGGACGAGCGCGCCAATCAGCGCCGCTGCCACAGTGTGCCTGGTCTTCGAGATCGAATTCATGTCGTGCCTTTCGTGTGCCTGGCGGCCAAGGATGGTTACGGCGTGGCTGGGGCCGCAGCGGCGGCAGGCTCGTCGGCCTGGACCGCGAGCGGTATGCGCTCGTAGCCGGCTGGCACCACCGGCGCAAACGACGCGTCGGCCACCGCGGCGCCCAATTGCCATTTGTTGAAGACGACCTCCACCGTGCGCGGCGGCGTGAGGGTCTTGTCGGTGACGCGGTACTTCTTCGGCAGCGGATCGCCTTGTTCGTTCAGCC
The DNA here is from genome assembly GCA_963806705.1 of Vicinamibacteria bacterium. GTDB lineage: Bacteria > Acidobacteriota > Vicinamibacteria > Vicinamibacterales > JAENWD01 > JAENWD01. The sequence goes on along the minus strand of CAWDZE010000014.1, from coordinate 152,122 downwards.
AGAGGTCCCAGTCCACGCTTGGATGCTGGTAGGCCACGTGGATGGTGGCCACGCCGTCCAGGGTCTCGCGCCCCACGTAGCCGCCCGTGGATGCGGTGCCGATGAGCGCATCGTAGGGCGAGCTGTACATGAAGTCGGCTACCGGCATCGGCATGGCCAGACGCTCGGCCAACCGATCGAGGGTCGCGTCGATGGTCGCCTCGGCCCTGACCCGGACCCAGACCTTGTGACGGTCCGAAACGAGCGTGAGCTTGTGACCGTCATACCAGCCTTTGAGGTCGGTATCGCCGGTCATCCGCATTGCGATGCGATCGGGTCGACGCACGGTGAACTGTCTCGTGGTCCGGACGGCGACCTTCTGGCCGCCGCGGCTGCGTTGGCGGGAATCGGTGGTTTCGACCGTGAACGTCGTCGCCTGTGCCAGGCGATCGCTCATCGCGCGGACGATCTCATCTCCTCGCTGCCGTTTGGCTTCAGGTGTGCTGGGCTCGCGGGAGCAGCCGCCCGTCGCAACTGCAGTGGCGCAAACGATCAGCGCGAGGTGTGGCAGAGCACGGGCAGCGATCATTGATGTCCTCCGAACAACGGCATGTTAGTCGAGGACGCGCTGCTGACGAAGCTGAGCAATGAGCGGATCGCCGGGAGCAGCGGCGGCCAGCTCGAGCGCCCATCGCCGCGCCCGCGCGACGTCGCGCGCCTCGAGCGCGTACGAAATCAAGGCGCGGAGGATGTCGAGATCGGCCGGGTGACGCTGATGCGCACGCTCGAGCGTCGAGATGCCAGTCGCCTTCGCGCCCGTGTCGTACTGAGCCACGGCCAGCACGTACGCGAAGCGCGGCTCGCCTGGCTCCAGCGCGGCGGCGCGGGCCAGCGCGTCGAGCGCCTCGGGCATCCGGCGCTGGCGCGCGAGCGAAAGCCCGAGCGCGTTGTACGCGCCGGCGGCTGTCGGCACCGCCGCGATGGCGTCACGAAGCGCGCGTTCGGCTTCCGCCTCCCGGCCGCCCGTGCGGAGGATCTCGGCCAGGTTCACGTACCCGGGCACGAACCGGGGCTGGCGGGCAATCGCCGTACGCAGGGCGGCCTCGGCCTCTGGCATTCGGCCGAGCTGCGCTTCGAACGTGCCGAGATTCACGAGGGCCTCGGCGCGATCGGCGTTGCCGCGTTGCACTTCGCGAAACTCGATGACGGCATTGTCGAACGCCGCCTGGTCGGCGGCGGCGAAGTACGTCCTCGGCACGCCCACGAGCGCCGAAATCGCCTCGACGCGGACGACGCGCACCGGGTCGGCCAGCAGGCGGCCGCCGATCCGCGCGCGCGCGACCCCGTCGCCGATCGCATTCAAGCTCTCGGCGGCGGCGCGCCGCACGAGCGCGTCCGGATCCTGCGCGGCGCTTTCGATGGCGCCGATGGTGTCGGCGCCCGCGTAGCGGCTCAGCAGGGTCAACGCGGTCGCGCGGACGATGGGCGGTTGCGCGCGATCGGCAACGAGCGAGGAGAGCTGCGACGCTCCTTCCGGCTGCTGCATGCGCCCTGCGTGAAATGCAGCCGCAAACGACGGCCGCGCCGCGGCGGCAGGTCCGTGCCACTTCGCCACCGCGGCGGCCGCCCACGCGTTCGAGCGCTTCGTGTGGCAGGACGTGCAGGTATTCGGAGTGCCAAGGCGCACCGACTCGTCGGGCCGCGGGATTCGGAACGAATGATCGCGCCGGTCGTCGACGACCATGTACCGCCGCTCCGGCATGTGACAGGACACGCACTGGGCGCCGGAGGTGCCGGCCGTGTGGAAATGATGCGACGGCTGATCGTACTTCGTCGGCAGGTGACATTGGCCACAGAGTGCGTTGCCCGGAAGCCGCAGCGCGTCGCTATGCGGGTCGTGGCAGTTCGAACAGGTGACGCCGGCCATGTACATCTTGCTCTGCAGGAACGACCCGTACTCGTAGACCTCATCGCGGATCTGGCCGTCGGCTTCGTACAGGCCTTCATCGAGCAGCGCGACGCGGTGCGTGTCGGCCAGCGGCCGACCGTGCTCGTACGTCTGCCACACGCGCGAGGCCCTCGCATGGCAGCGGGCGCACGTCTCGACCTCGAGCCGCGACGAAAGCGGCGCGCTTCGCCCGGCGATGGACGCGCCGGCCGGCAGCATCCAGCGCCCCCCCGACGTGTCCTTCATCGAGAAGACGAGGCCCTTCAGCGCGGCATCGGCTGTTCGAGCAGCCGCGGGCCTGCGTGCCCACTCCACGTGCCGCGACCCGGGCCCGTGGCACGCCTCGCACGACACGTTGATCTCGGACCACGTCGTGGCGTAGCGATCGGAGGCCGCGTCGTATCGCTTCTGCAGGTTCGTCGAGTGGCAGTCGGCGCACATGAAATTCCAGTTCTGCGCGGGGCCGGTCCAGTGCAGCACGTCGCGGTGATTCACCTTCTCCCCGGGGTACAGGTGGAACCAGCGTTGTCCCCCGGCAGCCTTCGGCCGCGAATCCCAGGCCACGTTCAACGCCTGGTAGCGGCCACCGGGGAACGCGACGAGATACTGCTGTAATGGCGTGATCCCGAAGGTGTAGGCGACCTGGTAGTCGCGCATCTGGCCGCCGGGGCCGTCGGTGCGCGCCATCAGCCGATTGCCGTTGGTCGTGAAGGTCGACCTGATGCCGTTGTAGAGCAACGACGCGTTCTTGAAGTCGCCGACCGCCCGGTCGGCCGGCTCCATCGCGCGCTGGTGATCGGAATTCATCCACAGCGCGCTTTCCCTCTCGTGACACTCGGCGCACACGCGCTGCCCGACATGCGTCGATGGAGTCGCGGGTTGTGCCGCAGGCTGCGGAGCGGCGGGTTCACGACCGCAGCCGACGGAGAGCGCGAGCACAACGCCGAGCGTCAGGGCACGCGACGACGACGGCGGATTGGAGCGCGGAGGCGCGCGGTGAACCGGCATGTGGCAAGCGATGGCGCCAGCTCAGACAGAAGAGTGGGCTGCGTCGGATATTATCCCAGCCTGTCTGTTGCTCCGGCACGTCGGCACGGCTCATGAGGTACGGTTGGTCTACTCGTCAGGATCCGGGAAGGACATTCAGGCGTCGGACAGACCCGACGCAGATCGCGCTCGCTCGTGCGCAGTTCCTCGACGTGTTCCCGCACGCCTTTACCGTTCCGCGCTTTACGCGCTCGCGGGCGAGCGGGAAGCAGCCACCAGCGCCCTGCAGGCAGTCCTGGCTCGCGACGCGAGCAATCCGTATTACCGCTGGTCGCGTACGGCAGGTAACAGGTTTTCTGTTATGGATGAGTTGGCTGTATCGACAGCTTGAGACAGAATCGCGACTCACGTTGATGGCCGTGCCGAACAGGAGACCAACCTATGTATCAGACAATTCGCCTGGCAGTCGCTGCCGCCGCGCTCGCGGTGGCGTGCTCGGGTAGCGCGCAGGCGCAGCAGGCGACACCGGCGCCACAGGCGCCGCCCGCCAATCTCGACGAGTATGTGAAGCTCGTGCGGTCGGACGTACAGAACCAGAAGTCGCAGGTAATCGGCGCGGCGCTCGAGCTGAGCGCGTCGGAGTCGGCGGCCTTCTGGCCGGTCTACAAGCAGTACGAAGGGGAACTCCTGAAGATCGGCGAGGAGCGGTTCGCCGCCATCAAGGACTACGCGGCCAACTACACGACGCTCACGCCCGAAAAGGCAAGCGAGCTGACGGACCGTGCGCTGGCCCTCGAGGAAAAGCGCCTCGCACTCGTAAAGCGCGCGCTTGGACAGATCCGCGGAGTGCTGCCCGCGGCAAAGGCCGCCCGCTGGTATCAGGTGGAAATGGCGCTGAACAAGGCGGTGGACCTGCGTCTGGCGGCCGAGATCCCGCTGGCAAGGTAAGCTATCTGGCCAACTGCGAGCCACCCAAGGAGAGACCAAATGAGAGAGTCGATCGTCTTTGCAGGGGTCACCTGCGTGTTGTTGATGAGCTTGCCCGCGGTAGCGCAGGTCAGTAAGACGTTCACGGGAGAGGCAGAGATTGTCACCGCGACGATAGAAGCCATCGACCAGTCGACGCGTGCGGTGACGCTGAAGGAATCCGACGGCACCTACACCGTGGTGACGGCGGGCCCGGACATGAAGCGGTTCAACGAACTCAAGGTCGGTGACAAAGTCACAGCGCGGTACTACGAGAACATCGTCATCCGCCTGAAGGCGCCGGGCGAGAAGGACGTCGACACAGGCACGATCGGCACCACCAGGGGAACGGGCGAAAGGCCCGCGGCCACGGTCGCCGGGCAGCGCACCATCACCGCGACCATCACCCAGGTCGACGAGAAATCGCCCTCGATCACGTTCACGGGACCTAACGGGTGGTCGTACAGCTCCCGGGTCGAGGACAAGGCCATGCTGTCCAAGGTCAAGGTCGGCGACCGCGTCGACATCACGTGGACGGCGGCAGCACTTGTTTCGGTCGAGGACCCGGCGAAGAAGTAGAGCATGCCGCGCGGGCGATATTTTCATATGCGTATCCTGAGTTCATGCCGCCATCGCACACTCGCGGTGGCGGTGTGCCTGGCCCCTGCGGTCCTGACGCCTCGGCTGGCGGCGCAGGACCTGGCGACCACGAGCCGTACGGCGGCAATCGAGCAGGCCAAAGCCGAGAAGTCAGCCGTGGTCAAGCCGTACGAACCCAATAAGGTCGAGGCCGCCATCGACAAAGCCGAAGACATCCTCACCAGCGGGGGGCTGCACTGGCACCCGTTCTTCGAGAGCGCCTACGCCGGCGGCGGCTTCACGCTCGGCGCGGGCTACAGGCGCTTTGTCAGTTCCTACAACACCATCGATGTGCGGGGCAGCATCACCTTCTCGGGGTACAAGCGAATCGAGGCCGAGTTCCTGGCGCCGCGCCTGTTCGACAGGCGCGGCGTGTTGTCGGTTATCGGCGGGTGGCGCGAGGCCACTTCGGTGGGTTTCTACGGGATCGGCACGGGACCCACCTCGGACGAGGCCCGCGCCAACTACTCGTTCACGCAGCCGTACGCCTCGGGCACGCTCGACTTCTGGCCGACGCGGCGCCTGTTCCTGCTGCGGGGTGGACTGGAGCTCTCCGAGTGGACGCAGGAAGGCGGCGGCGGGTCCGCACCTTCGGTTGACGAGGTCTACACGCCCGAGACGCTTCCAGGCCTTGGCGCCTCGCCGACCTACGTCCACGTGCAGGGCACCGCCGGGGTCGACTCGCGCATCGCCCCGGACTACGCACGGCGAGGCGGGTTCTACGGCGTCACCGCGCACCGGTTCGTCGACACCGACGACACGTACAGCTTCACGAAGATGGAGTACGAGGCGATCCACCATATCCCGGTGCTCCGCGATGCCTGGGTGCTCTCGTTGCGCGCGCGCGTCGAGACCACCCATATCGGCGATGACGAAGTGGTTCCGTTCTTCATGCTGCCCGCCCTTGGCGGCGGATCGTCGATGCGCGGGTTCGCGAGCTGGCGGTTCCGCGATCGCAACAGCGTGATGTGGCAGGCGGAATGGCGCGTGCTGGCCAACAGGTTCCTCGACATGGCGCTGTTTGTCGACGGCGGCAAGGTCACCGCCCGCGCCAGCGACCTCAACGACTTCCACGATATGAAGAAGGATTACGGCCTGGGCTTCCGGCTGCATGGCCCGATTTCCACACCCCTGCGAATCGAGTTCGCCAAGAGCAACGAAGGGCTCGTGGTGGTGTTCTCGTCAAAGGCCTCGTTTTGACGCGCGCGACCATGCGCTTGTCGTCGGCCATTGGCGCCCTGGTCTGCGCCCTGGCGGTCGCCGCCGTCGGCACGCAGTCGCCGCGGTTCTACGACGACGACCCCATCAGCCGCGAGCCCGATCCCAGGGACGCTTCCGGCGTGGCGCCGTGGGATATCGGCCTGCTGTACGACCTGTCGTACCAGCTGTTTGCAACCTCCAAGCGCAAGCCGTCGAACACCCGCGCCGGCAACATCAACACCATCGACGAAGTGCCGGACTCCAGCTGGTTCACCAACCGCATCGGCGCACAGAAGTTGTCGGTCGAGGAACTGCTGCGCGGCACCAACCTGGGCCCGCCGCCTGCCGCAGAGCGCTGGACGGTCATCCGGGAGAAGTCATCGGGTTTTGCTCCCGGGTTCACCGCGCGAAGCGCCAACGGCGAGACCTGGTTCCTCTCGTTCGATCCGCCATCGAACCCCGAGGGCGCCACCGGCGCGCTGGCGATCGCCAACCGGATCTTCTGGGCACTGGGCTACAACCAGGTGGAGACGTTCCTCACCACGGTCGACCCAAGGCACGTCGAAATCGACCCGGCGGCCACCACCCGGCGGCCCTCGGGTGAACGCACGCCCCTCACCCGTCGCGATCTGGACGAGGTCCTCGAACGCGCGGCACGGAACCCGGACGGCACGTATCGCGCCGCCGCGGCGCGTCTGCTGCCGGGCAAGATCCTCGGCGGCTTCCGCTATGAGGGCACACGTCCGGACGACCCCAACGACATCGTCCCGCACGAGCATCGGCGCGAGCTTCGCGCGTTGCGCGTGTTCGGCGCGTGGACGAATCTGACGGACATGAAGGCAGGCAACACGCTCGATGCGCTCGTGACCGAAAACGGCCGAGGCATCGTCAGGCACTATCTGCAGGACGTCGGCTCGACCTTCGGCATCGGCGCCAACGGCCCGCACGACTGGGACGAAGGCTACGAGTACTTCTACGAGGGCGGTGCGACGCGCCGGCGGCTGTTCACGTTCGGCTTTGCCCTGAGCCCGTGGCAGAAGGCGGATTACACCGAGTACCCCGCGATCGGGCGCTTCGAAGGCGACACGTTCGATCCCACGACATGGAAGCCCCACACGCCGACGGCCGCGTACCTGGAAATGCGGGCCGACGATGCGTTCTGGGCCGCGCGGCGGGTGATGGCTTTCAGCGACGACATGATACGGGCGGTCGTCAAGACCGGTGAGTTCGGCGATCCGGCCGCCGAGCAGTATCTCGGCGACGTGCTGATCAAGCGCCGTGACAAGATAGGCCGCACGTATCTGGCCGGCATCAACCCGATCGTCGATCCGGCGCTGGATGGCACGGGCACGTTGACGTTCGGCAATGCCGCGGTCCAGTTCGGCCTGGCGGCAGCGCCAGAGTCGTACACGGCCGTGTGGCACGTGTTCGACAACGCCACCGGCGCGTCGCGACGGTTCGCCGAAACGGCGAGCCGCGAGTTGAAGATGCAGGCACCGCCGGAACTGCCCCTCATCCAGGGGACGTTCATCAGGGTTGACATTCACGCCGCCAGCGCCGATCAGCCGTCATGGGCGAAACCGATCCAGGCCTACTTCAGGAAACTCGCCAGCGGCTGGAAGCTCGTCGGGCTCGAACGGATGCCTGAACCGGCCGTCCAGACGCCATAGGCTCGACGTTTTTCCCGGTCGTTCGGGGAGAACCAGAAGCACCTTACAATCGATCGGATGTCCGTCACCGAGCATCGGCAGCAGGCTCCGGCCTCGGTGTCCGTGCATGTCATCACGGTCAGCGACACGCGCACGCTCGAGACGGATTCGAGCGGGCGGGCCATCGTCGAACTGCTCGAGGCCGCCGGGCACCGGGTGGCGGGCCGCACGCTGCTCGGCGACGAGGCCGACGAGGTCCGAGCGGCGGTCCAACATCTGGCGTCCGGCGCGCTCGTCGATGTCGTCATCACGACGGGCGGCACGGGCATCACCGCTCGTGACAGCACGTTTGAAGCCGTGGACGGATTGCTCACCAGGCGCCTTCCCGGTTTCGGCGAGCTGTTCCGGTCGCTCAGCTACCAGCAGATAGGCGCCGCAGCGATGCTGTCGCGAGCGACGGCTGGACTGGTGGGTCAGGTGGTCGTCATCGTCCTGCCGGGCTCGCAGCACGCGGTGAGGCTGGCCCTCGAGGAACTCGTGCTGCCGGAACTGGGGCACCTCGTGCGCGAGGCTCGCCGCTGATGCCCTATCGCCCCGACCGCCAACTCGCCACCGTCGAAGAAGCGCGCGCGATGCTCAGCGTCCACGGCGAGCCGGTGATGCGCGTCGAGCGCGTGGCGATCGAATCAGCAGACCAGCGAGTTCTGGCGCGAGACCTGGTTTCCAGCCGCGACGTGCCGCCATTCGCGCGGTCGATGATGGACGGTTACGCGGTGCGCGCCGCCGACACGGCCGGCGCCAGTCGCGAGCAGCCAGTGCGGCTTCGTCTGGTCGAGACGATCTACACGGGCCGCGCGCCCACGACGCCTGTGGTCGCGGGAACCTGCGCGGGCATCGCAACCGGCGCCCCCCTGCCTCAGGGCGCCGACGCCGTCGTCATGGTCGAGCACTCGGCATCCGAGGGACCCTCAGTGCTTGTGTTGAAGCCCGTGGCGCCGCGACAGCACGTCGGACGCGCCGGAAGCGATTCTGGTGGCCGGCGAGATCGCCGTCGCCGAGGGCACGATGCTGTCGCCTGCCCGGCTTGGCGTCGTCGCCGCGCTCGGGCTCGACGCGGTGGACGTCTACCAGCGACCCACGGTGGCGATTCTCTCGACCGGCGACGAGATCGTCGCGCCGGGCGGTTCGCTGGGACCCGCGCAGATCTTCGACTCCAACACGGCTGCGCTTGCGGCCGCGATTCGACTGCACGGCGGCGAGCCGGTGGTTGCTCCGCGAGTGGGCGATGACCGCGAGGCGTTGACGCAGGCGTTCACACGCTGCCTGAGCGAGGACATGGTGCTGTTTTCAGGCGGCACGTCGGTGGGCGACCGCGACTTCCTGCTGGAGATCATCGCGGCGGCCGGCATCGTGCACTTCGAGGGGCTGCGGCTCAAGCCCGGCAAGCCCACCGTGTTTGCGACGGTCGCGGGCCGGCCGGTATTCGGCATGCCGGGCAATCCCGTGTCGTGCCTCACCAACGCCTACCTGCTGGTGGCGCCGGTCCTCCGCCGCATGGCGCACCTGCCACCGGCGCCCAAGCGCGTCGTGCTGGCGAGGCTGGCGAGCGAGGTGGAGTCGGCGGCCGGCCGGCATCAGATCTATCCCGTCCGCCTCGAGGGCGCCGCGGCGATCCCCGTCTTCAAGGGGTCGGGCGAGATCACGAGCCTGGCGCACGCCGACGGCTACTTCGAGATTCCGGCGGACGTCGAGAGGGTGGGCGCAGAAACGGTGGTAGAAGTGACGTTGTTCTGATGCTCAAACATTCCACGACCCTCAAGCCGGGCGCCACGGCTCCCGATTTCTCGCTGCCGACCAATCGGGGCGACCGGCGCACGCTGGCGGAGTACCTGGCCAGCGGGCCGGTGCTGCTGGCGTTTCATCGCGGCACCTGGTGACCGAACTGTCGCCGCCGGTTCGGTGAACTGGCAGAACGGTCGGCGCAGTACACCGCGCGCGGTGTTTCTGTCGTCGCAGTGGTCGCGCAGAACTCGGCCGCGGTGCGACGCTACGTCGAGGATACGGGGCTGCCCTTCAACATCCTCGTGGACGAGTCGCGCGAGGTCACAAAACTCTATGGCGTGTGGCACCGGCTGGGGCTGGACGCGTGGAACATCTCGCGACCGGCGCTATTCGTGATCGACAGGACCGGAGTCATCCGAGCGGTCTTCGTGGGAGAGACGCAGGAGGAATTTCCGGGACCAGATGAGATCGAGCGAGCGTTGGATCTCCTGTAGGGGCGCGCCGCGCGCACCTACAGGAGGCGTGTCTACTTCCCGTAGGCCTTCGCGACCTCCGCCCAGTTCACGACGTTCCACCACGCGCCGATGTAATCGGGACGCCGGTTCTGGTACTTCAGGTAGTAAGCGTGCTCCCACACGTCGAGGCCCAGGATCGCCTTCTTGCCGTCCATCATCGGGCTGTCCTGGTTCGGAGTGCTCTCGATCGACAGCTTCCCGCCGGTCTCCACCAGCCACGCCCAGCCGCTGCCAAACCGTCCGACGCCGGCCTTGCCAAACGCGTCCTTGAAGGCATCGAAGCTGCCAAACGCGCTCGAGATCGCCTCCCCCAACGCGCCCGAGGGCGCTCCGCCGGCGCCAGGTGCCATCCATTTCCAGAACAGCGAGTGGTTCAGATGACCGCCGCCGTTGTTGCGGACTGCCGTGCGGATGTCTTCAGGGACACCACTCAGGTTCTTGACGAGGTCCTCGACCGACTTGCTCCCGAGCTCGGGATGCTTCTCGATTGCGGCGTTGAGGTTGTTGACGTACGCCTGATGGTGCTTGCCGTGATGAATCTGCATCGTCTGCGCGTCGATGTGGGGTTCGAGCGCGCCGAAGTCGTAGGGCAGCGAAGGCAACTGATGAGCCATCTGTGGTCTCCTGACGTTCGATCGATAACCCACCGATCCTAGACCACTTCCAGGACGCAATCCAGTTCTAGGCCACGGCGAGCATCCGATCCAGCGCGACGCGCACCCAGTGCTGCTGCGACTCCGGGACCTCGATCTGGTTGTGGACGCGCCCCTCGATCAGCTCCTCGAGGATCCACAGCAAGTGATTCGGCGACACCCGGAACATCGTCGAGCACAGGCATCCGAGCTGGTCGAGCGAGATGACGGTCTTCTCCGGCGCGACCTCGTACGCGAGCCGGTTCACGAGGTGGACCTCGGTGCCCACGGCCCAGGTGCTGCCCGGTGCGCTCTGGCGAACCTGCTTCAGGATGTACTCGGTGGAGCCGCTGTCGTCGGCCGCCTGCACGACGTCCCACGGCACTTCGGGGTGCACGATCACGCGCACGCCGGGATGCTGCTCGCGAACCATCGCGATCTGCTGCGCGGTGAAGCGCTCGTGGACCGAGCAGTGGCCCTTCCACAGCAACAGCTTCGCCGCGAGCGCCTCGTCGGCAGCCAACCCGCCGTCAAACTCGTAGGGGTCCCACACGACCATGCGATCGAGCGGCACGCCCATCTTGTAGGCGGTGTTGCGGCCCAGATGCTGGTCCGGCAGAAACAGGATGCGCTCGCCCTGCTCCCACGCCCATTTCAGCACGCCGGCCGCGTTGCCCGACGTGCAGACGATGCCGCCGTGCTCGCCGACGAAAGCTTTGATCGCGGCCGAGGAGTTGATGTAGGTGACCGGAATGACCGAGGTCACGCCCATGGCCTCGAGGTCGCGCCAGCAGTTTTCGAGCTGGCCGATCTCGGCCATGTCCGACATCGAGCAGCCGGCAGCCAGGTCCGGCAGGATCACCTGCTGATGCGGCGCGCAGAGCACGTCGGCGCTTTCGGCCATGAAGTGCACGCCGCAGAAGACGACGAACTCCGCATCGGGGCGCGTGCGGCAATAGCGCGACAGCTTGAACGAGTCGCCGACGTAGTCGGCGAACTTGATCACTTCGTCGCGCTGATAGTGGTGGCCGAGGATGAGGAGCCGCGAGCCAAGCGTCGCGCGCGCCGCTGCGATGCTGCGGTCCATCTCCGTGTCGTCGAGGCCGCGGTAGCGGTCGGGCAACGGCTGACGTTCGTCAATCGAGGCCTTCTCGACCTCGTTCAACATCGGCAGATAGGTGGGCATCTCAACCCCCATGATTGTGAAACATTGCACAATCTGGAGAGACAAAAAAGGCCAACTCCCGTTGCGGCTATCGCCGTTGGGCGCTGACTGATCGGAGTATAGCAGGTTCACGGGTTCACGGGTTCACGGGTTCACGGGTTCACGGTGCACGGGTTCACGGTTCACGGGTTCACGGGTTCAGGTTCACTGGGTTCTGAACCTGTGAGCCTCTGGTGAACCTGAACCGTGAACCGGCGAACCTGTGAACGCGTGAACCTGTGAACTTGGTTCGTCAGACGATGTTGTAGAGGGTATCCCGTTCGACCGGCTGGCGGCCCGCGGCACGGATGAGCCGCTGCAGGTCGGCGGTGGTCATCGACTCGGGCGCCTCGGTGCCAGCCATGTGGTAGATCTTTTCTTCCTGCACGGTGCCGTCGAGGTCGTCGACGCCAAACCACAGCGCCGTCTGCGCCACACCGACGCCGGTCGCGATCCAGAACGCCTTGACGTGCGGGATGTTGTCCAGCATCAACCGGGCGACGGCGTGCACGCGCAGCGTGTCGTTGGCCGACGGCGCCGGGAGCTTCCGCATCTGGTTGTTGTCGGGATGAAACGCCAGCGGGATGAACGCCTGGAAGCCCCCGGTCTCATCCTGCAGCGCCCGCGCGCGCAGCATGTGATCGACGCGCTCTTCGAGCGTCTCGATGTGGCCGTAGAGCATCGTGACGTTCGATCGCATCCCCAGCCGGTGGGCCGTGCGATGGATGCTGAGCCAGCGATCGGCATCGGCCTTGTCGTGACAGATCTTTCGCCGCACGCGCTCGGCGAACACCTCGGCGCCGCCACCGGGCAGCGAGTCCAGGCCGGCGGCCATCAACTCGCGCAACACCTGCTCGTCGCTCATCGCGTACAGGTCGCTGAAAAACGCGATCTCGACGGCGGTGAAGCACTTCAGGTGGATCTCGGGCCGGATGCGCTTGAACCCCGACAGCAGGTCCGTGTAGTAGGAAAACGGCAGGTCCGGATGCAGGCCGTTGACGACGTGGACCTCCGTCAGCGGCTGGTGGGCACGCTGCCGCAGTTTGTCCCAGGCCTGCTCCTGCGACAGCGTGTAGGAGCCGGGGTCGCCGGGCCGCAGCCGCGAGAACGAACAGAACAGGCACGTGGCCACGCAGACGTTGGTGGCCTCGATGCGGATGTTGTAGTTGTAGAACGTCTTGCCTGCGTGGCGCCGCTCGCGCTCGCGATTGGCCAGCCAACCGAGGGCCAGCAGATCGGGCGTCTCGAACAGTCTCACGCCGTCGGCCAGCGTGAGCCGCTCGTTTGCGGTCAGCTTGTCGGAGAGGCCGAGCAGGCCAGCCTGGCGGAGGCGCGCGCTCGAAAGACCGTCGTTCCGCACTCCGCACTCAGCACGCGGCACTCAGCACCGCACCCGGCACCCGGCACGCAGCGCCAGGCACGTCAGGAAATTCCGAAGATCTGTATGCGTAACGTCCGTGCCCGCGGGCCGTCGAGTTCGGCCATCAGGATCCGCTGCCACTGCCCCAGCACCACTTCCCCGCCGCTGATCTGGAGCGTGAGGCTGTGACCCAGCAGCAGCGCGCGCAGGTGCGCGTCGGCGTTCATGCGATCGCAGTCGGAGTGATCGGGGTTGTTGTGCAGCCATTCCTCGTCGCGCGCGACCATCTTCTCGAGGAACGCCTTGATGTCGGTCAGCAGCGCCGTCTGGAACTCGTTGATGAACACGGCGCACGTCGTGTGCATGGACCAGAGGCTGACCAGACCCTCGCGGATATTGAACTTCCGGGCGAAGTCCATGATCCGGTTGGTCAGGTCCACCAACTCCACGCGCTGGTCGGTTTCGATCAGGAACGTCTCGCCATGAATCGTCAGACTGCCGACCGACGCGGTGGCCACCGGCGCAACGGGGGTCTCGCGGACGGTGACGGTCGAAGACTTGCTCATGCTCTCCTCGTACGCTGCAGGTCCGCGGGCGGAAAAATCCCGTGGCTCAGCACAAACGCTGATCTTACGCCAAGCCCGACTGGGCTCGCAAATACAGGCTCCAGACCTCGGGCCTCGGGGCTCGGGACGTGCCAAGACGTCAGCCCACTGGAATACGCGAATTCGGGCCGGAAGTCCAGAGTCCGCGGCCCGGAATCGGCCGCCGGAGCGCGCCCGGGCCGCCTTATCCTGCCATGCTATACTTCGCGGTTACAACCGACGCTTGCCCGGCGCACTGAGCGAAGATGGGTGGAAGACCCACACGGTGCCGCCACTGTAAACGGGGAGCGCACGCCTTTACTCGACCCCAGGGGTCCGCCACTGTGCCGCACGGCATGGGAAGGCGCGGGCGCTGCGCGACGATCCGCAAGTCAGGAGACCTGGTTCGCTGGGCCGTCACGTTCCCTCGGCGCGATCGCACGCCGAAAGGAGTGAAGATGGCTCTGCCCATTTTCCTTGCCCTCGTTCTTGCTCTTGCTCCGCCTGCTGATGCCGGATCGCTGAGCGGCCGTGTCCTCGACCCGTCCGGGCGGCCCGTCCCCGGCGCTACAGTCCTGATCGATGGCCCCATGGGCGTGCGCACGACGACCACCGATGCCGAGGGCCGATTCACCGTGGTCGACCTGGCCGACGCGAGCTACCGCGTGCTGGTCGAATCGCCCGGGTTTGCCGCGCCGGCGCGGACCGTCCGCACGGGTGCCGGCACGGCGCCGCTCGAACTGCAGCTGCACGTCGCGCCATACTCCGAAGCGGTGGTCGTCTCCGCGGCTCCCGTGCCACTTCCCCGCTCTGAGTCGCCCGCGTCGACCACGGTGGTGGCCTCCGACGAGCTCGAGGGACGGCAACTGGAAAACGTCGCGGACGCCCTGCGGACGACGCCCGGCTTTGCCGTTGGCCGCAACGGCGGCCGTGGCGCGCTGACCTCGGTCTTCCCGCGCGGCGGCGAATCGGACTACACGCTGGTGATGGTCGACGGCATTCGCGTCAACAGCTTCGGCGGCGGCTTCGACTTCAGCCTGCTGCCGCTCGGCGATGTCGACCAGGTCGAGATCGTCCGCGGCCCGCAAAGCGCGGTCTTCGGCGCCGACGCGATCGGCGGCGTCGTGCACCTGACCACGAAGCAGGGCGGCCGGCCGACGGTCTCGGGGCAGATCGAAGGCGGCGGAGAGGCGACGCTGCGCGCGATCGGCGCGACTCGCGGCACTGTCGGGACGTGGTCGTTTGGCGCCAGCGGCGAGCGGAACCAGAGCGACGGCTTCACGGGCATCGCCCCAGCCACCGGCGAGACAGTGTCAAACGACGCCTGGGAGCAGTCGCTGGCACAGGGGCACCTCGAGTGGACCAGGAGCGCGATGACGGCAGTGCGCGCGGACTTCCGGTGGATCGACGCCGAGCGCGGCAATCCCGGGCCCTACGGCAGCAACCCGATCGGCGCCTACACGGCGGTCGATCGCGTGTCGCGCGGCGAAGACACGCAGCGGCAGCTTGGCGTGCACGGACGTCTGCCGTGGGGATCGCTGCTCGCGGGCCGCGTTCAGCAGCGCTGGCAGGTCACGGTGGCCGATCTGGACAACCGGTATCACAGCGGCTTCGGCGACTCGTTCTTCGAGACCCGCCGCGTCACGTTCCGCACGCAGACCGACGTCGTGCTGACACCGACGACGGGCCTCACCGCAGGCGTCGAAGGCCAGGGCGAGCGCGCGCGCAGCACGTACATCACCGGCGAGCGGTTTCAGGAAGTGCCGATCGAGCGCAGCAACTTTGGCGGCTTCGCGGAGGTCCGCCAGGATCTGGGCGCGCGTGCCAGCTTCAGCGCCGGGCTGCGCGCCGACGCCATCCGCCGCAACGCGCTCGAGGGCGACCCGAACGACTTCGCTCCGCGACCGGCGTTTGACGACGAGTCGGTGACCTCGGTGAACCCGCGACTGGCTGGACGCCTGGTCGCGTGGCAGGACGGCGGCGGTGTGGCGCGCACAACCGTGCGTGCCAGCTTTGGCACTGGCATCCGGCCGCCCGACGCTTTCGAGCTCGCGTTCACCGACAACCCGAGCCTGGAACCTGAACGCAGCCGCAGCGCCGACGTCGGCGTCAGCCACGTCCTGCTGCCTCAGCTGACAGTGGAGGCCACGGCCTTCTTCAATCGATACGACGATCTGATCGTCGCCGTCGGCGCCTCGATTGCGGGTGCCAGCCGCTACCGCACCGACAACATCTCCAACGCGCGCGCGCGCGGGCTCGAGCTCGAAAGCGTCTGGCGCGGACCTCACGGCGTGCATGCGCGGCTCGCCTACACATGGATGTCGACGGAGATTCTCGCGGTGGACCAATCCGGCGTCGCGCCGCCGCCCTTCACGGTGGGCGATCCGCTGATTCGCCGTCCCCGCAACCAGGGTGCCGTCGACCTGGGATGGACCCGATCGGCGTTTTCCGCCTTCACGACGGTTCGCGCCCGGGGTGAGGTGCTCGACATCGAGCCGTCCTTCGGCGCCTTCGGGGGTCTGTTCACCGCCGCGGGCTTCACGTTGGTCGATGCCGGCGCCAGCTGGCGCGTCACGCCACACGTGGAGATCTTCGGCCGCGGCTTGAACCTTCTCGATCGCCAGTACCGAGGAAGCCTTCGGCTACCCGGCACCGGGCCGCCTGGGCATGGTCGGCCTCCGTGTTGATCTCCGCCCGTAACCTCTCGTTTGCCTACGCGCCACGGGCCTGGTCGCCTCCGGGCCGTCCCGTGGTTCGCGATGTCTCGCTCGACGTCGCCTCAGGCGCCCGCCTCGGTGTCATCGGGCCAAATGGTTCCGGAAAGACCACGCTGCTCAAGCTGCTCGCGGGCGTGCTTGCGCCAACCAGCGGATCGGTGACGCTCGACGGCACTGCGCTTTCGCAGATGCCGCGGCGCGCGGTGGCCCGGCGGATCGCGATGGTCCCGCAGAACACCCATCCGGCATTCGACTACACCGTGCTCGAACTGGCGCTCATGGGCCGTTACCCGCACCTGGGCGCGTTCGAGGTGGAAAGCCATGCCGACCTCGCCATCGCGCACGAGGCTTTGGCGGCGACGGGCACCGACGCGTTTGCGACGCGGCTGTTCTCGACGCTGAGCGGCGGCGAGCAGCAGCGCGTGGTCATCGCGTCGGCCCTGGCACAGCAAGCCGGGCTGCTCTTGCTCGATGAGCCGACGGCGTCGCTCGATCCCGGCTACCAGCTGGAGATCGCGGAGCTGCTCCGGGCGCTGCATCGGCAACGCGGAATCGGCCTGGTGCTGTCGACACACGACCTCAACCTGGCGGCCTCGGTGTGCGAAACGCTCGTGCTGCTGCGCGACGGCGAGATCGTGGCGGCCGGCGCCACCTCCGACGTCCTGACACCCGACGCCGTCGCGCAGCTGTACGGCATCCACGCCGACGTGCGGTTCCACGACGCAGCCGGCCATCTCGTGGTGGTGCCGGTGCGCAGGGGTCGGCCATGACCACCGGCGCAGGGGCTGGTTTGCAACCAGCCCACCCCGTCCCCATCCGTTCCGTTCGCGCCCGCGTGGTCGCGGTGTCCATCGGCGCGTTCGCCGTGGCGATCGCGTCGTGCGTGCTTGCGCCGCTCCTCGGCAGCACCTCGATCAGCCTCACGCGCGCCTTCGACTGGTCGCAGCCCTGGGCCACCAACGTCGACGCCCAGGTCTTCTTCATCGCGCGACTGCCCCGCGTGCTGGCGGCGGCGCTGGTCGGCGGCGCGCTGGCTTCGGCAGGTGTCGTCTTTCAAGCGTTGCTCCGCAATCCGCTGGCGACGCCCTTCACGCTGGGCATCTCTGCCGGCGCCGCGCTCGGCGCGATGCTCGTGCTGACATTCGGCGGCGCGCTGGCGGCCGCGGCGTGGGCCACGGTCCCGCTGGCCAGCTTCCTGGGCGCCGTTGGCGCGGTCGTGGTCGTGTACCTGCTCGCGGCGGCCCGTCATCGGGGCTTTTCGACGACGGTGCTGCTTCTGGCCGGGGTGACGCTCAACTCGTTGCTCTCCGCGCTGATTCTGCTGGTGCAGTACTTCGCCGACATGACGCGCGCGATGCAGACGTTGCGGTGGCTGCTGGGTGATTTGGACGTCGCCAGCTACGAGCCACTGATCGCGGCGCTGCCGATGCTGGTTGTGGCGTGCGGCATTTTCCTGTGGTTGCCGCGGGCACTGAACGTGCTGGCGCTTGGCGACGACCACGCTGCCAGCCGGGGCGTGGACGTGCTGCGGGTGCAGCGCCTCGCGTTTTTCAGCGCGTCGCTTGCCACGGGCGCCGCGGTGTCCATCGGAGGGCCCATCGGCTTTGTCGGCATCGTCGTCCCGCACCTGGTGCGGCTGCTCGTCGGCGCCGATCACCGGCTCGTGGTCCCCGCCTCGCTCGGCTTCGGCGCGGCGTTTCTCGTGGCCTGCGACCTGGTGTCGCGCACCGTGATTGCGCCCATCGAGTTGCCGGTCGGCATCGTCACGGCGCTCATCGGGGGGCCGTTCTTCCTGTGGCTGTTGATTCGGAGTGCCTGACGTGGACATATACACAATCACGAAGGTCACGAAGGACCTCACGAACGTCACGATGCCACGTCGGCTGATTCTGGCGGCGTGCGGGCTCTTGTGGCTCGTGGGGGCTCCATCGGCACAGACGCTGCCCTCTCGCATCATCTCGCTCGTGCCGGCGGCGACCGAGATGCTCTATGCCATTGGCGCCGGGCCCCGCGTGGTCGCCGTGAGCAGCTACGACCACGAGCCTCCGGAAGTCGACCTGCTGCCGCGCGTGGGCGCGCTGCTCGATCCCGACCTCGAGCGCATTCTGGGCCTGCAGCCCGACCTGGTCGTGGTGTACGGCACGCAGCACGATCTGCAGCAACAGCTTTCGCGGGCGGCGATTCCGGCCTTCTCGTACAAGCACGGCGGGTTGGCCGAAGTGACGTCGACGATCCGCGCGCTGGGCGATCGGACGGGAACCGCGGCGCGGGCCAATGACGTGGCAGGCGGGATCGAGCGCGACCTGGCGGACATCCGCGCGCGCGTCAACGGACGCAGCCGGCCAGCAACGCTGCTCGTGTTCGGCCGCGAGCCGGGAACACTTCGCAACCTGTACGCCAGCGGCGGTGTGGGATTCCTGCACGACATGCTCGACGTCGCGGGAGCGGTGAACGTCTTCGCCGCCGAGAAGCGCGAGTCCGTGCAAGCCAGCAGCGAGACACTGCTCGCCGTCGCGCCAGAGGTGATCATCGAGCTGCACGTCGAGGCCGACGGCCCCGTCGACCTGACCGCCTGGCAGGCGTTGCCGGCGCTGCCTGCCGTGCGTGCCAACCGCGTAGTCGTGCTGACCGGCACGGACCTGGTGACGGCCGGTCCCCGCGTCGCTGCCGCGACGCGCCGCCTCGCGAAGGCGCTGCATCCGGGGGCTTTCTAGCGCGGGCCGCGCCATTGCAATTGTGAGCCTCGATGTACCCGTCCCGCATCATCTGCCTCACCGAAGAGACCACCGAGACGCTCTACCTGCTCGGCGAGGGCGACCGCGTGGTGGGCGTCTCGGGTTACACGGTCCGGCCGCCGGAGGCGCGGAAGAAGCCGCGCGTGTCGGCCTTCATCAACGCCAACTTCGACAAGATCGAGGCCCTGCGGCCCGATTCTGATCTTCGCGTTCTCCGACCTGCAGGCCGACATCGCCGCCGAGCTGGTCCGTCGTGGCTATCCCGTGTTCACGTTCAACCAGCGGTCGGTGGACGAGATCCTGCAGATGATTCTCGTCGTCGGCGGCATCGTTGGCCGAGCAGACCGCGCGCGGCAGCTGGTGGAGCAACTGCGACTCGGCCTCGAGTCGATTCGCGCGGCGTCGGCGGCATGGCCGCGGCGACCCCGCGTCTACTTCGAGGAATGGGACGACCCGTTGATCTCAGGGATCCGGTGGGTCGAGGAGCTCGCCGAGATCGCCGGCGGCGCGCCCATCTTCCCGGAGCTTTCAGGCGCGGCGCTCGCGAAAGACCGCATCGTCGATCCCGCGGAGGTGATCAGGCGCGATCCGGAGGTCGTCGTCGCGTCGTGGTGTGGAAAGGCGGTAAAGCGCGCGAGGATCACCGGCCGGCCCGGATGGGACGCGATTGACGCCGTGCGCCACGGGCACGTCTACGAGATCAAATCCGTCTACATCCTTCAGCCCGGTCCGGCTTCGTTGACCGAAGGGGTGCGGCGCCTGCACGATTGCATCGGGCGAGCGGTGTAGGTGATTGCGGCCGCGAAGGCCATGAAGTTTCTCTAATCCGCGAACACCACGTCAACCGGCGGAATCAAGCCTTTCTCCGACGCCTCCCCAAGCAGCCGCAGCACGGCGGTCCGTCCACGCTCCCCGTAGTCGAGCGTGAGGTCGTTGACGTACATCCCGACAAACGTGTCGGTCTCCTTGCGGTCCAGCCCGCGGCCGTACTGCATCGCGTGGGTCACGGCGTCGGATCGGTGCGTGAGGCCGTACGCGATGCTGTCGTGGAGCAGACGCGACAGGCGCGTGATGAGCTCTGGACCGAGGTCACGGCGGATGATGTTGCCGCCAAGCGGCAGCGGCAATCCGTCCGTGCGCTGGGCCCACCACTCGCCGAAGTCGACCAGCTTGCGCAGGCCTTCGTGCTCGTAGGTGAGCTGGCCTTCGTGGATCAACAGCCCGGCCTCGGCCTTGCCGTCGCGCACCGCCTCGAGGATCTCGTCAAAGGGCATCACGACGTACTTCACATCCGGCTTGTACAAGCGCAGCGCCAGAAAAGCCGTCGTCAGCGTGCCTGGAATCGCGACGGTGACGCCATCGAGCGAGGTCGGGCCGTCCGCCGCCGCCCCTCCGGGGCTCTGGCGCGACCAGTCCCTGCGTACGACGACCATCGGCCCGTAGTTGTCGCCCATGCTGGCGCCATGCGGCAGCAGGATGTACTTGTCGGTCAGGTGCGCGTAGGCGTGAAACGATACGGCCGAGATCTCGTACTTGCCCTCGAAGGCCGCGCGATTGAGCGTCTCGATGTCCGAGAGCACATGCACGAGCTCGAAATCGCCGCTGGGCACGTTGCCGCTGGCGAGGCCGTAGAACATGAACGCGTCGTCGGAATCGGGACTGTGTGCGATGTGAATCTTCATTGAACAGGTTCGGCCGGGTTCTGCCTGGTTGCGTCAGGCTGGGTCAGGTTGCGTTCCGCCGTCATCTGCCTTAGCTGCTCGACGACATCGGCGACCTTGCCGGCGGCGTAGTCCACTTCTTCTTCCGAGGTGTAGCGGCCCAGGCCAAAGCGAATCGAAGCGCGGGCCAGATCGGGGTCGAGTCCAAGCGCCTTGAGCACGTAGGGCGGCTCTTCGCTGCCCGACGAACAGGCCGACCCGGCCGACACGCAGATGTCGTCGATGCCGACCAGCAACGCTTCGCCCGCGACGTCAGGGAAGCTCACGTTCAGGTTGTTGGGCAGGCGATGCTCGAGCGAGCCGTTGATGTGGAGGTCAGGCACGCGGGCCCGCAGCCGCTGGAGCAACCGGTCGCGCAGTTCCCGCAGGCGTTGCGATTCGCTCTCGAGATCCGACTTGGCAATCTGCGCGGCGCGGCCGAAGCCGACGATGCCGGGGACGTTCAATGTGCCCGCGCGCAAGCCGCGCTCGTGTCCGCCGCCGTCGATGAGCGGCTCGAGTTCGAGCTTCCGGTTCTGCTTGCGCACGTACAGCGCGCCCACGCCCTTTGGCCCGTACATCTTGTGCGCGGTGATCGAGACCAGATCGACGGCGATCTCGTTGACGTCAAACGGCACCTTGCCCAGCGCCTGCACGGCGTCGCAGTGAAACACCACGCCGCGGTCCCGTGCCATCAGCCCGATCTCCCGCACTGGCTGCAGCACCCCGATCTCGTTGTTGGCGGCCATCACCGAGATGAGGACCGTCTTGTCGGAAATCGCGGCGCGCAGCGCGGCGAGATCCACGAGGCCGTCGGGGCGCACGCCCAGCGTCGTGACGACGAAGCCGTCCTTCTGCATGTGCTTGCAGCTGTCGAGGACGGCCTTGTGCTCGGTTTCCAGCGTGATGATGTGGTTGCCCTTGGGCCGCAGCGCACTGGCGACCCCCTTGATCGCCAGGTTGTTCGACTCGGTCGCGCCGCTGGTGAAGACGATCTCTTTTGCGCTCGCGCCGATGAGCGCCGCCACCTGGCGCCGCGCCGCCTCCACAGCATCGTCGGCCTTCCAGCCGAAAGCGTGCGTGCGGCTTGCCGCATTGCCGAAATGCACCGAGAAGTACGGCAGCATGGCCTCCAGCGCACGCGGGTCCACCGGCGTGCTGGCGTGGTAGTCCATGTAGATCGGGAACTTCAGGGGCATGAACCTGTGAACCTGTGAACCCGTGAACCCGTGAACCTTAGTATTTCGGCTGAGACGGGTCAACCTGGTCGACCCAGGCGAGGACGCCGCCCTTCAGGTTCTTCACGTTCTTGAACCCGTGCTCGCGCAGCAAGCTTGCGGCCCGCGCGCTGCGCATGCCGGACTTGCACTGCGTGATGATCTCGCGGTTGGCGTCGAGCTCGCCGAATCGCTCGGCCAGGTCGCCCAGCGGGATCAGCGTCGAGCCGGGGATGCGGTTGATCTCGTACTCGTGCGGCTCCCGGACGTCGAGCACGAACACGTCCTCGCCCCGATCCATGCGGGCCTTGAGGTCCGTCGCGGTGATCTCGGTCGCGCTGCCGCCGGCAGGCTCGGCCGCCGTCTGCTGCGCCGGAGACACGCCGCAGAACTGCTCGTAGTCGATGAGCGCGGTGACAGTGGGGTGAGTGCCGCACACCGGGCAATCCGGATCCTTGCGCAGTTTCAGCTCGCGGAACTTCATCCGCAGCGCGTCGAACACCAGGAACCGGCCCACCAGCGGCTCGCCGACGCCGAGAATCAGCTTCAGCGTCTCGTTGGCCTGGATGCAGCCGACGATCCCCGGCAGAACGCCAAGGACGCCGCCTTCGGCGCAGCTTGGCACCAGCCCCGGCGGCGGCGGCTCCGGATAGAGGCAGCGATAGCACGGCCCCTCCTTGGTGCCAAAGACGGATGCCTGGCCCTCGAAGCGGAAGATGCTGCCGTAAGCGTTCGGCTTGCCGAGGATCACGCACGCGTCGTTGACCAGGTACCGCGTCGGAAAGTTGTCGGTGCCGTCGACGATGACGTCGTAGTCCTTGAAAAGCTGAAGCGCGTTCTCCGATGTCAGCGCCGTCTCGTACAGCTCGATCTTCACGTTCGGGTTGAGCGCCTGCAGCCGGTCGGAGGCCGACTGGAGCTTCGGCCGCCCGACGTCGGGCGTGCCGTGCAGGATCTGGCGCTGCAGGTTGCTGAAATCGACGACGTCGAAATCGACGATGCCGATGGTGCCGACGCCCGCCGCCGCCAGATACATCGCCACGGGCGAGCCCAAGCCGCCCGCGCCGATGCAGAGCACTCGCGCGGCCTTCAGCTTCTTCTGCCCTTCCATGCCCACTTCAGGGAGGATCAGGTGGCGGCTGTAGCGCTTGATCTCGTCGGCGTTCAACGTCACCGGCGGCGCCTCGGCCGCGCCGATGCCGCCGGCGACCGACGGGATGATGCTCAGGGTGTCGCCCGGCTTCACCGCGGTCTTCTCCCGATCGAGGTACCTGATGTCTTCGTCGTTCAAGTAGATGTTGACGAAGCTGCGGAGCTTGCCCTCGTCGTTATAGAGGTGCTTCTTCAACCCCTCGTGCCTCGACGTCAGGTGTCCGAGCAACTCACCGACCGTGGCGCCATCGACTTCGACGACGTCCTGCTTGCCGGTGAAGGGCCGAAGGGGCGTGGGGATATTGATCTTGGTGGCCATGGTCAGATTGACGACTGAAGATTGACGATTGACGATTGAACGGTCAGCGACTCTTCATCAAACGCTGATCGATCTTCTCTGAGAGTCCAGGAGCGCAGGTCGCCGGGCTCGCCGGCCATGACAGAAACGATGACGTAAGAGAACCACGGCCAGGCGTGGTCGAGGTCGGTACTGCGATGGCCGGGCCGGATGGTCGGGATGCGAGTGGTAGAACCCGAGCAACTCGCGACCGGCGCCCGTGGCGGCCCGCTCGGCCTGCTGGTAGTCGCCCGGACGCACGAGGAAGCGGCGCCTGGGCCCTTCTTCGGTGGTGTTCGGAAGAGCAACGGTCGCGCCGACGACGCCGTCGGCGCCGAGCAGCGCACCGCAGCATTCGTGCGGGTACGTCTCGCGGCCGTGCGCACGAATCGCGTCGGCCACGCTGGCGGCGAGCCTGAGTGCGCGCGCCATCAGTTCACGCCTCCGACAAAGGATCCCTCTGGCGGCTCTTCCCAGAAGCGCTCCGACAGGTATTTCTCGCCGCCGTCGCAGAAGATCATCACCACGACGCCCGCGTCGAGGCGTGCGGCGACCCTGAGGCCGACCGACAGCGCCGCGCCGCTGGAAATCCCCACCAGCAGTCCCTCTTCCGTCGCCAGGCGCCGCGTGAGCGTAAACGAGTCTTCGGTGCCGGCGCGTTCGTCCTCGTCGGCCAGAGAGGGATCGTAGATGGGCGGGACGATGGCCGATTCCATGTGCTTGAGGCCTTCAAGACCGTGGAGCGCCGTTTCCGGCTGCACAGAGATCAGGCGGACGTGCGGCGCGTGATCGCGGAAGTAGCGGCCGATGCCCATGAAAGTGCCGCCGGTCCCGAGGCCGGCCACGAAGTGCGTAATGGCGCCCTCGGTTTGCGCGAGCAACTCCGGACCGGTCGTGTCGTAGTGCGCGCGCCAGTTGACCGGGTTGCTGTACCTGATCCGGATAGTAGGTACGGCTCCGGATCGTCGGCGAAGAGCTGACGCACCTTGCGGATGGCGCCGTCGGAACCCTCCATCGGGTCCGTGAGCACGAGCTCGGCGCCGTACGCGCGCAGGATGCGCTTGCGCTCCGGCGTGACGTTGCTGGGCATGCACAGCTTCACGGCATAGCCGCGCGCGGCGCCCATCATCGCGTAGGCGATCCCGGTGTTGCCCGAAGTGGCATCGAGGATGGTCTTACCCGGCGTGAGCAGCCCCTGCCGCTCGCCATCGAGGATCATGGCCGCCGCCGCCCGATCCTTCACCGACCCGCCCGGGTTCCGCCATTCGGCTTTGGCGTACAGACGAACCCGGCCGTCAGCGCGCTCGAAACGGCGCAGGCGCAGAAGGGGGGTATTCCCTACCAGGTCGAGAAGGGTCCGTGGCCGGGATTGGTCCACGGCCCCGGCAACAGGCAACGTCATCGCGCATGGTCCAAAATCCGATTCTACTTCGCGGTCGGCAGCCGGTCCAAGGTCCGCGCCCCAGGGCCGACTCCCCCCGCCATGGCCTCGATCGCATCGACGAGCCGCTCGAACGGGTCGAACCCGACCACCCGGGGGGCGTCGGTGACGAAGTTCGAAAGCGCGTTCACATCGTAAAAATAGGGCCGCCCGTCGCGCTGGTCGACAAGGAATTCGATGCCGCAGACGTCCAGACCGGCGGCACGGGAGATGTCCAGGGCCTGGGCCACCGCCTCGGCCGGGGCCGTGGTCGCCTCAATCTGCATGGCGGGTTTGACGGGACAGGCCTCGAACACGCCTCGGGCCTGGGACGTCGGGGCGTCGACCTGACAGATGTCGGCCGGGCAGAGGTTGAAGCCGTGGTCGCTGGGCGGCGTGATCCGGATGGCGTAGAGCAGCTCGTGCTGCAGGATTTCGAGCCGGGTGATGTGGCCGCCCTCGGCCGGCAGAAACTCCTGGACCAGCGCGGTGTCGTCCATCCCCAGGGCCACGGCGCCGGCCTCGACCGCGCGATGGAGCTCGTCGGGCGCATCGAATCGCTGGATGCCCGCTCCGCTGCCCCCGATGTTGGGCTTCACGACGATCGGGAACCGCAAGCCTGCCGCCGCTGCCGCAGCCTGTGAGGCGTGGTTGATGACCCGCGCGCGGGGATAGGGCACACCGAGCCGTTCGAACAGATCCAGCTGCGCGGATTTCGAGATCTCGAGCCGCCAGGCGTCCAGCCCGTTGACGATGGGAATGCCCCAGCGCTCGACGTAGTGGAGATAGGCCAGCGTGGATTGAATGGCATTCGCATGGCCGCGTGTCCACGCCGACGGGCTCATGCGGTTGACCAGCAGGTCGAAGCCAGGGTGGACCGTGGGATCCCACGCAAGCGCGACTGCGTCGATGGGCAGCCAGGCCAGACCCCGCCGCTCGAGGCTCGCAAAGAGCGGCTTGAACCACTCGGGATGTTCGTAGAGAACGGCGATGGCCATCAGGTTCTCATCTCAGGCGAACGGCCATTGTCGGCCCAAGTCCACGCCTGGCGCCAATAGAGAAAGCCTCTGGCCGCGATGCCTGGGCGATATGGGTTGGATGCCGGCGACCTGTCAGGCCACCTGAGGCTCGCGATAGAGTGGCTGCGGAATGACCGGCGCTTGTCCCAACCCGGCCGAGGTCTACCGGAGGCAGGCTGACCGACCGCCGTGCCGCCGCCTCGGTGCTGGAACGTCGACACGACCGGCTGGCCTCCGGCCGGCTCGGCATGGCGGCGCTGGCGACGGCCATCTGTTGGGGCGCGTTCTGGGCAGGCCTCTGGTCGGGCTGGTGGCTCGCGGTCCCGGCCGCCGGGTTCCTGTCGCTCGCCGTCATCCACGATCGGGTACTGACGGCGCTCGACCGCGCGCGGCGCGCGGTGAGCGTCTACGAGGGCGGGCTCGCCCGCATCGAGGACCGCTGGAGCGGCACTGGTGCGACCGGCGAGGCGTACGCGCCCTCCGACCACCCCTATGCCGCCGACCTCGATCTGTTCGGGCAGGGGTCGATCTTCCAGCTCCTGTCTGCGGCCCGGCTGCACGCCGGGGAACAGACGCTGGCCTACTGGCTGCTGGCGCCGGCCGACCCGGCGACGATCGGCGCGCGCCAGGCTGCCGTGGACGACTTGCGCAGCCGCGTGGATCTGCGCGAGCAGCTCGCGCTGACCGGCGACAGCATTTCGGCATGGCTCGACACGGAGGGCCTGGCGAGCTGGGGCGCGCAACCGCCGTTGCTTTCCGGAAGCTGGCCGCGCGTCGTCGCAAGGGGCCTGGCGGTCACCAACGTGGCGGCGCTCTCGGCCGGCTTTGCGTTCGATGGCAGCCCGGCGTGGGTGGCGCTCACCGTTGCCATCTCCGTGAGCTTCGCGATGGTCTGGCGCACTCGGGTGCACCAGGTGATCGCGTCGGTGAACGCGCCCGCCCGGCACCTGCGCCTGCTGTCCGACGTGCTGGCGCTCGTCGAGTCCGAGCGCGTGTCGGCGCCGCATCTGACGGCGCTCCACGCGCGGCTGGCGGCCACCGGCGACACGGCGTCGCATCGGATTGCACAGCTCACACGGCTGGTCGACCTGCTCGAGTCGCGGCAGAACCAGATCTTTGCGCCCATCGCATTGCTCCTGTTGTGGGGCACGCAACTGGCGTGGGCGATCGAGTCGTGGCGCCGGCAAAGCGGCGGGGCGCTGTCGGAATGGGTGGCGGTCGCCGGGGAGTTCGAGGCGCTGAGCTCGCTTTCCGGCTACGCCTTCGAGCACCCGGCCGATCCGTTCCCGGCCATCGTCGGCAGCGGACCGGTCGTGGACGGCATCGCGCTCGCGCATCCGCTGCTGCCGGCACCTCGCGTCGTCGCCAACGACGTCGCCCTGGGTACGGACGTGCGGGTGCTGGTCGTGTCGGGGTCGAACATGTCGGGGAAGAGCACGCTGCTCCGCACGGTGGGCGTCAACGTCGTGTTGGCGCTGGCCGGCGCGCCGGTCCGGGCCGGGAGGCTCTCCGTCTCGCCGGTCGCGCTCGGCGCGACGCTCCGGATCCAGGATTCCCTGCAAGCCGGCAAGTCGCGTTTCTTCGCCGAGATCACTCGACTCAAACAGATCGTCGATCTGGCCAACGGTCCGATCCCGGTCTTGTTCCTGCTCGACGAGCTGCTGGCGGGCACCAACTCGCACGACCGCCGGCTCGGCGCAGCCGGCATCGTGCAGGGGCTGGTGGACAAAGGCGCGATCGGGCTGGTAACGACGCACGACCTCGCGCTGGCCGAAGTGGTCTCGGACCTGGGAGTGCACGCGCGCAACGTGCACTTCAGCGACACGTTCGAGGAGGGCCAGTTGCGGTTCGACTACCGCATGCGGGAAGGCGTCGTCCGCACCAGCAACGCGCTGGCGCTGATGCGGTCGATCGGATTGAAGGTGGATGACGACCGTTAAGGGGTCGTCATCAAGGCATCTATTTTGGCATCGCGAATTCGCTGTCGTCGACCGGAAGGTTGAACTCGACGGTCGCGAACTTGACGGCCGCGACCTGCTGGCCGCCCATGAGCGAGCGAAGGCTTCGCGCAACCATCACGCCATCGGTGGGTTGATAGTCCGATATCAAAGTGTCGATCTCCATCGTCATGCCGTTCTGGTCCATGGTGGCCGTCCACTGCTTCTCGAGACCGGTCGCCGCATCGATGAAGATGTGCATCGACTTGCCGTCCTGGCGCGTCAGCTTGAGCTTCCAGGTCTTGGCGCCCTCGATATCGGCCGGACCGACGACCTCGAGCGTGTCGCCGCGGTCCTTGTAGCCGACGAGCGGGCCGTCGAAGAGCGACTGGGTCTTCAGGGCGTCGGCGGCCGGACCCTCGACGACACGAGGGCTGGTGCTGCCCATCATCGGGTTGATGCCCCAGACGGTCGCGCCGTCGAACGCCTGTACGAGCTTTTGCCCCTGCATCGTCATTTCCTGCTTCATCTTGTTCGGGCGCTTCGTCAGCACCGTAACGGGCATGTCCATGCCCTGCACGTTGACGCTGCCGGTCAATTTCATCGAGTTGAGCGACTTGAGCTTCGCTTCCCCGCCGCGCGCGGCAAGATTCATGGAAACGAGTTCGTCGACCGACGGGGTCTGTGCCGCGGCGTACCCGGCGATGAAGAGAGCGGCGAGGGCGAGGGCGCCCGACCGAAGCTGACGTGTCATGAGTAACTCCGTACGGGGGCCAGGCCCCGTTAAGACATGGTAACGCCCTTAACGGGGCCTGGCCCCGTATACCTGGCACGTAGCTCAGCGGGGTTCGACAATGGCGGTGAGCCGGACGTTGGCCTGGATCTCGATTTCGCCGGCGGCGACGGGTGTCTGCGGCGCATCGGCGGCCATCGCCGCTTCCATCCGCATCATCGGTATCGGGCGCGGGCTCTCCGGGGACCCCTGCTCGTCGATCGTCTGCACGCGCACGATGCGGACGCCGGCGCCGGATGCCGCCGCCTCGGCACGCGCGCGCGCGTCGGCCACCGCCAGACGCAAGGCCTCGCGCTCCGCGTTATCGCGGTCCTTGAGGTCGAACCGGATGCCGCCAACCGAGGTCGCGCCGGCCTGGACGACCTCGTCGAGCAGCCCGCCGAGCCTGTCGAGCGCGTCGACGCGGACCTCGATGACGTTGCTCACCACGTAGCCGCGCGGCACGCGTTTGCCGTTCACCCAGTCCACGTCCTCTCGCAGGTTGAAACTGGTCGTGCGAATCGCCTCGGCCGGGATCTTCTGGTCGCCGAGCTCCGCTCTGACCTTCTCCATCGCGCGGGCGTTGTCCTTTTGTGCCTGGTCAGGCTTGGATGCGCGGGTCTCGGTGGAGAGCGACACGAAAGCGCGGTCGGGCGCGCGCTTGACGATCGCCCGGCCGTTGGTCACGACGGTTGGCGGCGCGGGGCCTTGAGGCGGCTGAGCCCATGCCGAAGAGGCAGCGAGCAGGACAGCCGCAACCGACGTCGCAGTGGCACGCATCAGGATTCTTCCTTTCCGTTCTCGCGCTCGGCCTGCAGCGCGTCGCGAAGCGCCACCGGGTCGAAGCCCCTGATGGCGCGATCGCCGATGACGGTGACCGGCACCGCACGCCAGCCCCGGCTCAACAACTCGTCGTACGCCCCATCGTCTTCATCGACGTCCCGCACGACAAACGGCACCTCTGCTCGTGAAAGAAACTCCTTCACCAGGTCGCAGGCGCGTCAACCGGTGCCGGTATACAGGAGAACTCTGATCATTGACGATTGCAGACTGACGATTGACGATTACGTACGATTGACGGCTACGATTGACGTCCCATGGTAGCTGAGAAGACCGGCGGGCCGCTTTCAGGCGTCACCGTGCTGGACCTGACCCGCGTGCTGTCCGGGCCGTACTGCACCATGCTGCTCGGCGACATGGGCGCGCGCGTCATCAAGGTCGAGCAACCGGGGCGCGGCGACGACACTCGCTCATGGGGTCCCCCGTTTCTGGCCGGTGAGAGCAGCTATTTCCTCAGCATCAACAGGAACAAGCAGAGCATCACACTCGACTTCAAGGCGCCGGCCGGCCGCGCCGTGCTCAACACGCTCGTCGGCCGCGCGGATGTGCTCGTCGAGAACTTCCGTCCTGGGACGCTCGCCCGCCAGGGGCTGGATTACCCGACACTGGCCCAAGCCCATCCGCGGCTCATCTACGCGTCGCTGTCCGGCTACGGCCACACGGGGCCTCGTGCGTCCGAGCCTGGTTACGACGCAGTGCTGCAGGGTGAGGGCGGGCTGATGAGCATCACCGGACCCGCCGGTGGCCCCGCCTATCGGCTGGGCGTCGCCGTCGCCGACATAGTGACGGGCATGTTCGCGGCGCAAGGCGTGCTGCTGGCTCTGCTGTCTCGACACCAGACAGGCCGCGGACAGCACGTCGACGTCGCGATGCTCGACTCGGTGGCGGCGTTGCTGACCTATCAGGCAGGAATCGTCTTTGCCACGGGCGCCTCGCCCGGCCGCCTCGGCAATCGGCATCCGTCGATTGCGCCATACGACACGTTTGAAACCGCGGACGGCCCTTTGGTGCTTGCCGTCGGCAACGACGAGCAGTGGGTGCGCTTCTGCCGGGTGGCCGGACTCGCTGCGCTCGAAGCCGACGCACGCTTTGCGACCAATGCCGGTCGCGTGCACGACTATCACGCGTTAGAACCGTCGATCCGGCAGGCCCTGGCCGCAGATACCCGCGCGGGCTGGACGGCACGCCTCGTCGCGGCCGGCGTGCCGTGTGGACCAGTCCGTACGGTCGACGAGACACTGGCCGATGCCCAACTGGCCGCTCGTGGCATGATCGAGCGCCTGGTACACGCAACCGCCGGCGAGATCACGGGTACTCGGGGTGCCGGTCAAGCTTTCCGCAACGCCTGGAGGCGTGCGCGCGGCGCCGCCGGTGCTGGGCGAGGACACCGACGCGGTCCTGAAAGAGTTTGGGCTGACCGAGGCTGAAATTGAGCGGTTGAGACGCTCGCGCGTCGTATAGAGAGCGCCCGAAAACATGGAAACTTCCGACGTTCGCAGGCGCATCAAGGACAGCCTCGAGCGCGCCAGGAGACTGGCCGCCGACCGGCGGGCGCGAAATACCGAGATGAGCGCCGCCTACGGGGTGTTCCTGCAGAACGCGGCCGTGCCGGTGTTCCAGCAGGCGGCTGGCGCCCTCAAGGCCGAAGGCTACCCCTTTACCGTGAACACCCCCGCTGGCAGCGTGCGGCTGGTTTCGGACCGCTCCAGCCACGACTTTCTCGACCTGCGGCTGGACACGACCGGCGCGCGCCCGCAAGTGCTGGTCCGAGTCGAACGTCTGAAGGGGCGCGAGACAACGAGCGAGGAACGTCCGCTGAAGCCGGACTCGACGGTCAGCGACCTCACGGAGCAGGATGTGCTCGACGCCATTGCGGAGGCGATCGAGGTTCTGGTCGAACGCTAGTCAGGCGAGCCGTTCCGTAAACGACGTGTCGATGCCTTCGCGCTTCAGCTGTTTCAGCAGGCTGGCGCGGTCGCTGGCACGGCGCCAGGCCTCTTTCACGTCCACGACCCCGCTTTGCACGAAGGCCACCAGCGCGTCGGTCAGCGGCACCATTCCGTGACGCCGGCCGTTGTCGAGCGCGAGCGTCAGTTGCGCGATCTTGCCCTCCGCAATCAGGCCGCTCACACCTGGCGTGCCCAGCAGCAGCTCGCGCGCCGCGACGCGCCCGCCGCCGCTCTTGCGCAGCAGCACCTGCGCGACGACGCCGCGAAGCGTCTTGGCGACCAGCGCCTGAAGCTGCACGCGCCGCTCCGGCGGACACAGGTCGAGCAGGCGTTCAACGGCTTCCGGCGCGCTCGGCGCCGGCAGGCCGCAGATCACCAGATGGCCCGAGCCGGCCGCCTCGATGGCTTCCGCCACGACCTCTGGCGAGCGCAGTTCCTCGATCACGAGAACGTCCGGGCTCTCGCGAAGCGCGCCGCGCAAGGTCGCCAGTAGCTCGTCGGTGTTCCCGCGGACTTCCCGCTGGCTGATGAGACCGGTGCGGCTGTCGTGCAGCACCTTCACGCGCGTCTCGAGCGTGATCACGTACTCGCCGCGCGTGCGGTTGACCAGATCCGCGAACGCGGCCAGCAGGGTGGACTTGCCGCTGGCGCGCGGACCGGTAACCAGGATCAGCCCTTCCGGTTCGGCACACAGCGCCTGAATCTCGCGCGACAGCCCGAGCTGGTCGGCCGAGGCCACGCGCGCGGGAATTATCCGGAAGATGCCGCCGGGCCCGCGGTGGTCCCTGAACGACAGGCAACGCACTTTGCCGACGTCCTTGACGTCGCAGATCCATTCGCTGCCTGACGGCAGGGGCTCGTCGGGCCGCTCGGGAAGCACCTCGAACATCAGGCCTTCGACGTCCAGCGGCCCGAGCACAGCCTCGCCCTCGAGCGCGTGAATTTCGCCGTCGACCCTGATCGAGGGCCGCGACTGCGAGAACAGGAACAGCGCTTCGGCGCCCCGAGCCGCAGCCAGCTTCAGCAACCGGTCCAGCCCGGTGAGCCGCGCAACCTGGCGCGCAGGTACACCGCCACGCGCGGGGTTGCGCGACAACGGCAGCACGACCGCCGGTTCGGACTGGTGAGACGGTACGTCGGAGTTGCGTCCGGCTGGCATGGGGGCCTCGCTCGGGCGCTGGGGAGCCGAGCCGGCGGTGGGGCGTCGCCGGCGGATTTCAATCCATATGTCGTCGCCGCCACGGGCGGCCACGACGGTGAATCGCTCGTCAGGCACGAGCGAGGACGGCGCCACATCAGCCTCGACGGCGCCAAATTCGGCCAGGGCCTGGCGTGCCTCGGACTTCAGCAAGTCCGCCAGCAACCCGTCCATGGACTCGAGCGTCATGGCGCTCGAGGCGATCTCGGACGGCCCACGTGATGAGACGACCACGGGCCGCTCGCCGACGTGCAACACCAGCGACTCCCCGTCTTCTCGAACGATTGCTGCCAACAGGGAATCAACGAGATGCACGGACGGCTCCCGAGGCATTTTTCGGGCGATCGGCGGTTGGACTTTAGGCTGAAGGGCAAAAACATGCAAGGGCTGGCGCATCGCTGCACACTGCGTCACGCCCGCTCGGCCTCGTGAATCGCCAGCAGCCCTCCCAGCACGCGATGCCACCGGGCGGTGCCAAAGCCGGCATTCCGAAAGCGATCGACCACCGCCGGCGCCCCCGGGTGGAGGCGTATGGACTCGGGGATGTAGCGGTAGGTATCCGGGTCGCCATGCAACACCAGGCCGAGCGCGCTGCCGACGACGGTGAGGTAGGCGTGGTAGGCGAGACGGAGGGGCGGCCACGACGGGCGATTGAAGTCGAGCGACAACACACGCCCCCCGGGCTTGAGAACCCGGTAGATCTCACGAAGGGCCGCGTCGAGGTCGGGGACGTTGCGAAGGCCATATCCCGTCGTCACCAGATCCACGCAGCCATCGGGCAGCGGCAGGGCCGTCATGTCGCCGACCAGGAATCGCGTGCGCGCCCCGCGCGCCTGCGCCTTCACCCGGGCCAGCGCGATCATCCGCGGCGTGATGTCGAGCGCCGTGACGTCGGCGCCCGCAGCCGCCGCCAGCAGCGCGATGTCGCCGGTCCCGCACGCCAAGTCGAGCACGCGGCGGCACTGGAGCGGACCGGCCAATCCGACAAGTCGCCGCTTCCACCGGCCGTCTTGCCCGTAGGAGAGCAGGAGCGTGATGAGGTCGTAGCGATCGGCGATGGCGGAGAACAGGCGGCGGACGTAGGGAGACTTGCCCGCCGGGGTGCTGATGTCCGAACGGAGTGACACTGACTGAAGGCTCGAGACTATCGAATCTCCACGATGCCCTTCATCATGACCGCATGGGGACGGCAGGCGTACTCGTGTCGTCCCGGCAGGTCGGGCACTTCGAGGTCGAACGCCGCGACCTGCCCCACAGCGATGGGCGTCAGGCCGACACCAAAGGTCGCGATCGCGAGGTCGTGAACGATTCCGGGCGTCTCGTTGCGGAGGACGAAGCGCACGCGCTCGCCGCGCTGCACGGCGATGGTGGGGTTGGGCGCGGCTGGATCGGAGTCGAGATAGAACGCCATGCCCCTGGCGGCGAGGTGAATCTCACGCACCTCCTCGCGGGCGCCGGCGATGCCCACGACGGCCGCGACCACCAGGGCCACCGCCGCCGCAATCATCGTCACACCTGTCCACGTCCTGGCTCGCATCGTCAAGTTCGGTTCACCCAATCAACATGCCGGTGACATACATCACCGCGAATCCGGCCGTCAGCCCGGCCAGCACCGGCCCCGTCCCGAGATATCGGAGGATGGGACGGTCTGAAGCGACCTGCGTGAGAATCTGGACCGTGACCTGCGCGATCGCGCCTACACCCAGGGCCAGGAAAATCACCGACCAGACCGGCGAATACACGAAGCCGCCGAGCCAGGCGCCGGCAATCGTCGGCGCGCCGCCGATGAGCCCGAGGAGCAGCAGCGTCGGGATCGGCGGCCGGGTGCCGTCGCGGTAGTCACGCGAGAGCGGCGCGACGATCGCAAGCCCCTCGGTCGTGTTGTGCAGCGTGAAGCCGATGATCAGCAGGCTGCCCAGCGCCGCTTCGCCCAGGGCGAAAGCCGCGCCAATGGCCAGGCCCTCACCGAAGTTGTGCAGGCCGATGCCAACGGCGATGAGCAGCGCCAGCACCGAGCCGGCGCCGCCGGCTGCGCGGGCCGACGCCCGCCGATCGCGGAGCCAGTTGCCAAACGCCTCGAGGCCAAGAAAGGCCGCCGCGGCGGCAAACACGGCCAGCACCACGCCCTGAAACGAGCCCGGCACGGCGGCCGACGACTCGAGCGACTCGGCTGCGGCATCGACGAGCAGGAACATCAGGAGGCCAATGGTCAGCGCGAGCACGAAATCGAGGCCCCGGCGGCCCAGCCGCCCCATCAGCGGGAACCACAACAGCCCAATCGCCACCGGAATCACGCCGACGTACAACCCGATCAGGGCAAACGTCCACAACGTCGACGACGAAGGAGTCGGCGTGGGCACGGCGACGGCAATCGTGTGATCGAAGGTCAGGCCCGTCGCGGTGACAAGACGCAGGACATGCGTCTCGCCGTGCACCCACGGGTACGGGATCTTCAGTCGCGTTCTTCCAAAATGCGCCAGCGTGGTCGACGACTCCGACGTGAACGCCCAGAAGGCGTCGTCGACGACGACCTGTGCGATGGTCGAGGGGTCGGGCCCGTCGTTGAGTACGTCGACCGTGATCCCGTCGGAGCCGAGCGAGACGCGCTGGAATGCCAGCTTCTCCACCGGCGGATATCCCGCGCCGCGAACGGCATCGGCCGGACCGCTGCGCACGATCCACAGGAGCAGCCCGCCCAGCAGCAGCAGCGGCACAAGGGCCAGCACCCACGTCGTCAGCGAGCCGCGCGACGCGACCGACACAGTCGTCGTGGCCGGCGTGCTCGAGGCCTCAGGTGTCACGGCCAGCCTCCAAGGCGCGGAAGAATCCCATCCAGCCGAGTTCCGCAAACTCGCTCTGATGCGCGTGGAACATGAAGTCGCCCGCGTAGCGGAACGTGGTCTCGAGCATGGCGCGTTCGCCCTGGCAGAGCGTCAGCGTATCGGTGAGCTCGCTGGTCGCCGAGGCAGTGCCCGTGCGGTTCACCGTGAAGAACATGCCGTGCACGTGGAAGCTGTTGATCAGATCGAACTCGGTGATGTTCACCAGGTAGATCCGCACCGGCTTACCCACGGTCACCCGGATCGGGTGGTGCATGTGATAGTGCGCGACGGTGTTGACCGAGTAGATCTCGTTCTCGTTGTCGAAGTTCGTGTCGAACGCGTTCATCATCATCACGAACTCGTCGCGTGGTGTCTGGTCCGCGCCCTTCGGATCGACGATGAACGTGCCGTAGAGGCCTTTGTGAATGTGCCGCTTCAGCGGGACCGCGTGGCAGTGGTACAGGTGCAGTCCGAACGGGTCCGCCTCGAACTCGTAAGTGAAGTCCTTGCCTGGCATCACCTGGTGCTGCGGGCAGCGAGCCGTCCATGTCCGGATGGTGCCAGCCGTGAAAGTGAATCGTGTGCGGGTGCGCGCCCTGGTTGACGAAGTGCACGCGGACCAGGTCGCCGTGCGTCGCGCGAATCGTGGGACCCGGCACCTGGCCGTTGTAGGCCCAGGCCGGGAACTTCACGCCCGGCGCGATCTCAATCTCGCGATCGACCGCGAAAATCTCGTATCGCGCAGCAGCGAGCCATCGGGGCGTGGTGTCTCGCGATAGAACCGCGCTCGCTGATCGTCAGGCAGGTGCGAGAAGTTGAACGACCGCAGGTACGCGTCGGGTCGAACAGCGACGTATCAACCGAGCCTACGGTGCCCAGCGCGTGACCGGCATGTCCGAGCACCTGACCGCTGCAGGGATCGGCAGCCTGGCCGGCGATGCGACGCACCGCGCCGACCGTGCCGATGAGAGATCCGAGCCCGGCGGCCTGAAGCCAGGAACGGCGGGAAAGTGACCAGCGCATTTTTTGACTGACCAAAATATCTACTAGACCGCTGCCAAAAGTCAAGCTACCATACTTCAAACTTCAAGGAACTGCCCTTAATGCTGCCGTCAAGCACCGTCGAGAACTACCTGAAAGTCATTCACCTGCAGCAACTTACGCTTTCCGATCCGACCCACCTGGTCGGGATGGGGCAGCTTGCCTCGGCGATGGGGGTCACGCCGGGCACCGCGACCACGATGGTCAAGGCGCTCAACGAGGCAGGTCTGGTGCACTACGAGCCCTACGTCGGCGTCCGGTTGCTGCCGGCCGGTGAGCGCCTGGCTGGGCTGGTGATTCGCAGGCACCGGCTGGTGGAGCTGTTCCTGGTGCGCGTGATGGGGATGAGCTGGGACGAGGTGCACGACGAGGCCGAGAAGCTGGAGCACGTTGTCTCCGAACGGCTGATCGAGCGGATGGATGAGATGTTGGGACACCCCGAAGTCGATCCGCACGGCGATCCGATTCCCAACGCCGAGGGCTTCGTCACCGAACGCGAGCTGCACAGCCTGCTCACCTGCCCGTTGGGCGTGCCGTTGTCGGTCAGGCGCGTGGCCGATCAGGACGCGGCGTTCCTCCGCTTCCTGGAGCAGAGCCACCTGAAGCCGGGACAGGAGTTGCGCGTCGAGTCGCGCGACGAAGCGGCCGACAGCGTGCGCGTGCGGTGCAAGGACGCAGAGCCGCTCACCATCGGCGCCCGTGCCGCGTCGAAGCTGCTCGTGGAGGTCTTGTCAGTGGCGGTATTCGTGCTGGCCCTGGTGACGTCGGCCTGGGCGCAGGCGCTGCCTTCGCCTGCTTCGCAGGCTGCGGCGCCTGAGCCCTTCGCGATCACCGACAACTCGTTTTTCGTCGAAGAGGCCTTCAACCAGGAACCGCGCGTCTTTCAGAACATCGTCGGCGCACTG
The DNA here is from genome assembly GCA_963806705.1 of Vicinamibacteria bacterium. GTDB lineage: Bacteria > Acidobacteriota > Vicinamibacteria > Vicinamibacterales > JAENWD01 > JAENWD01. The sequence goes on along the minus strand of CAWDZE010000014.1, from coordinate 114,916 downwards.
CGGGGCGAAGAAGGCGGGGCGTGGGCAATCGCGTTCACCCAGGAATGGCCCGCCCCGTCGATGAAGCACCAGTTGTCGTACACGGCAACGCTGGTCAACGTCGCGGAAGAGACCGGAGTTGGCGACACACTGGTGAACTATCGCTACCAGCTGCTCGAGGAGGGCCCGGGCCGCCCGGCGATGTCGCCGCGAGTGTCGCTGCTCCTCCCCTCGGGCGATGAGCAGCGCGGTCTCGGATTCGGGGGCTGGGGTTGGCAGTTCAACCTGCCGGTCAGCAAGCAGGCTGGCGACTTCTATCTGCACGGCAACGCCGGGCTGACCTGGTTTCCGAGCCTGCCGACCGATGAGTTTCCAAGTGCGGGCTTTGCCCCGGCGGAAGATGTCAGCCTCACGAGCCCGTTTGTGGCCGGGAGCGCCATCTACCGGCTGCGTCCGATGTTCAATCTGATGCTCGAGAGCGTGGTGACCTGGCGCGAGGGGGTGGCGGGCCCGGGCGCGACCGACCGTAACACGTCCTTCACCATCTCGCCGGGCGTACGTGGAGGGTGGAACATCGGCGACAAGCAGATCGTCGTCGGCCTGGCGGTGCCTGTCTTCCGGGCCAATGACGAGACCTTCACGGGACTGTTCGGATACTTCTCGTACGAGTTGCCGTTCTAGCGCGCTCGCCCGGGCCGCGCCTCCAGCCCTCGCCTCGACTATATTCGTGCCCGATGGTGCTCGACTGCCTGCCTCAAAACGCGCAGAGACTGACATGAAACGTGGACGACATCGTTCCGCCGGGCTTTGCGCGGTCGCGATTCTGCTGACGAGCGCGGGCATGATGTGGGCGCAGCGGGCTGCGACCTCCGCGCAGCCGGCGCCAGATACCACGCGGTTCTTCCCAGTCGCGGTCTGGTACGGCGGCGGCAAGGCTCGCGCGCCGATGATCGAGCGCCAGGCACGCTCAAAAAAGGAGAGCTGGCGAAAGGACGTCAAGCAGATCAAGGCGCTCGGCTTCAACACGATTCGCGCGTGGATCGACTGGGCGTCAGGCGAACCGGCCCGAGGTCAATACGACTTCGAGACGTTCGACGTGCTCCTGGAGCTCGCTGAAGAAGAGGGGCTCAAGCTGGTCCTGCAGGTCTACATGGACTCGGCGCCGCAGTGGGTGGGCGAGCAGTTCCCCGATTCGATGTTCGTCTCGTCGAACGGGCAGGTCATTCGTCCCGAGTCCTCTCCAGGCTACTGCCGCGATCACGCGGGCGTGCGCACAGCCGACAACGCCTTCTACGCGGCGTTGGCCAACCGCTCGCGGCGCAGCCCTGCCTTTGTTGGATGGGACCTCTGGAGCGAGCCCCACGTGATCAACTGGGCGAACCCGACGTGGATCCCGAACCCCGAGTTCTGCTTCTGCCCGCACACGATTCGCCGCTTTCGTGGCTGGCTGCAGAGCGAAGTACAGGCTCGCTCGAGAAACTGAACGAGGCATGGTACCGGCGGTTCAGCAACTGGGACCAGGTCGAGCCGGGCCGCATGAGCACGATCCTTTCCTACACCGACTACATCGACTGGAAGACGTTCATCGCCGACAAGCTGGGCGAGGACTTGCGCGATCGCTATCAAGCCGTCAAACAGCTGGCGCCGTCGACGATCGTCACCAGCCACGCGGCAGGCGTCGGACTGTTCGCGTCGCCGCATCACTGGGAAGGCCAGGCCGACGACTGGACGATGGCCGGGAAGGTGGACTTCTACGGAACGTCGTTCTATCCGAAGCACTCGGCGTTTGTCGATCGAGACGCGTCATGGCGGGCGGCACTCTTCGACTTCACGCGATCATTTGGCTACGACGGCGGCCGTCAGGGCTTCTGGGTGGGCGAGTTGCAGAGCGGCTTCGGCACGATCGCGGTGAATGTCAGTCCAACCGTGACGGCATCGGATCTCAACGTGTGGACGTGGACGGCGCTGTCGCGCGGGGCCAAGGCCATCAACTACTACGCCTGGTATCCGATGAACTCGGGCTACGAGTCGGGCGGGTTCGGCCTCAACGAGCTCGATGGCTCAGTCACGGAACGCGCGAAGCTTGCCGGCTCGATTGCGAGGGTCGTCGACAAGAATCAACCGCTCTTCCTCGACGCCAGGCCTCCGCGCGCCGACGTGGCCGTGATCTACAACCCGCTCGCGCATTTTGTCGGGGGTCGCCAGCGTGACACAGCCTACGGCGGGCCACAGGGCGAGGTGATCGGCATCGAACGCGACTCGCTGCTCGGCATACATCGCGCGCTGCTGGCCCGCAACGTGCCGGTCGACTACGTGCACATCGATCACCTTTCGGCCGTCACGCTCCGCCCGTACAAGCTGGTGTACTTCCCTTACCCGCTGATGCTGCCCGAAGCGGCCGTGCCGGCCCTCACCGATTACGTCAGCGGCGGGGGCGCGCTGGTCGCCGAGGCGCGCCTTGGCTGGAACAACGAGCGTGGGTACGCGTCGGAGCGCATCCCGGGGCTTGGGTTGTGGCAGGTGATGGGCGCCCGCGAGAGCGCGATCGAGACCTCGCCCAGGGAAGGCGCGGCGATCCGCTGGACCAGCTCCGATCTGCCGGGCCTCGACAAGGGCCAGCTGCTGCCAGGCCGCTGGTACAAGGAGACACTCGAACCGGTGTCATCGCAGGCCCGTGTGGTCGCCGAGTTCGACGACGGGTCTCCGGCGGCGGTGATGTCCACCTTCGGCAAGGGGCGCACGCTGCTGTTGGGGTCGTACGTCAGCGCCGCCGCACAATCCACGCCGTCGGCGGACGCGGAACGATTCTTCGCGGCGCTCGTCGGCTGGGCCGGTGCGACGCCGCCCGTGGTCGTGACGGGCAGTCCTATCGAAGCGCGGCACCTCGAGTCGGGACCAGCGACACTGCTGTTCATCTTCAATCACGACCGGGTTGCGGCGCGCTCGGTGGTGACACTCCGGCGGCCCGAAGGCGGCTACGCGGCGACCGACGTGATCAGCGGGTTGGCTGTGGAGCTGAAACGCACGGCCGAGGGCGTCGCCGTGCCCGTAGCGCTGCCGCCATCGGGCGTCCAGGTACTCAGACTCGAGCGCAGGTGACCGCGCAGTCGCGAGCGACGATCCGCGTCAGTTGACCGGCACGAGGTCGATGAGTTCCTCGGGGGCGTCGATGGTGTGCGCCGCACGAAGACGATCGGCTTCCGCAATCAGCTGATAGCCGAACCCGTAGCGTGCCAGGCACATTGGAATGCACGCGGCTTCGGCCACCAGCAGGTCGTTCATCGAATCGCCGACCATCAACGCATTCTCGGTCGCGACATCGGCGCGCGCGAGCAGGGCGAACAGCCCGCGCGGATCGGGCTTGCGGCCGTACGGCGAGTCGCCGCCGATCACGTCGCTGAAGTAGTGCCGCAGTTCGAGTCCCTCGAGCAGCCGATGGGTGGCCGCCTCGGGCTTATTGGTGAGCACGGCAAGGCGCGCCACCGGCGCCAGCGCCTCCAGTGCCGTGAACACGCCGTCGTACGGCCGCGTCGTCGCCAGCAGACGCTGGTCGTAGCACTCCAGGAACTGCGCGAGCGCCTCGTCGAGCGGCCTGTCGATGCCCGCGGCCGCGATCAGGCGGCGGACCAGCTCGCGCGCGCCATCGCCCACCATGGTGACAATCTGTTGGCGCGGCAGCACGGGGCGCCCGTAGATCTCGAGCACGGCATTGCCGGCGTCGGCCAGGTCCTGCGCCGAGTCGACGAGCGTGCCGTCGAGGTCGAAGACGAAAAGTGCCGGCATCAGTCGCCGGAAAATGTCGCAAACGACGTCGGCGTCTCCCACACCGTGACGCGCACGACGTTGAAGCCTGCGTGCCTGGTCTGGTCGTAGATCGTCTTTGCGATCAGCTCGACGGTCGGATTCGAGTCGACAAGGAAGATCGGCTCGCCGAGCGCCTGCAGCGGCTTCACCAGCGGGTCGTCCTTGCGCAGGATCATCTGGTGGTCGAGTTTGGCGTCGATCCACCCCTTCACGACACGCTTGATGTCGCTGAAGTCGCAGACCATGTTGCGGCCATCGAGCGTGTCGGTGCGGACTTCGATCTCCGCCACGGCGTTGTGGCCGTGGGGGTGCTTGCAGATGCCGTCGTAGTCGAGCAGGCGATGGCCGTAGCAGAACTCGATTTTCTTGGTAACGGAGTACATTGGAAGCATTCTACAGGTTGGATGGTCTATCGGGTTGAATGGAGCGACATGGCGGAACAGGCAACGGCTGTGCTGTTCTCGGCGGGGCTGGATAGCGCCGTGCTGGCGGCCGACGAGGCAAGGCGCGGGCGTGTGCATCCGCTCTACGTCAGCGTCGGTCTGGCCTGGGAAACCGCCGAAGTCGCGATGGCCGAACGGCTTCTTTCAGCACCGGCATACGACGGGCGCGTCGGTGGCCTGCAGCGGCTGCACTTCACGATGCGTGATGTGTACCCGCAGACTCACTGGGCCATTCGCGGTACGCCGCCGGCCTACGACACGCCTGACGAAGACGTCTACCTGACGGGCAGAAATCTCGTGCTGCTCGCCAAAGCCGGTACGTGGTGCGCCCAGCACCGCGTGACACGCGTCGTGCTGGGGCCGCTGTCGGGCAACCCGTTTCCCGATGCGCGGCCGGAGTTTTTTGCCGCGATGGCCGAAGCCGTGTCGTTGGGGTTGGATTGGTCGGTGGAAATCGCCGCGCCCTATCGCGACCTGCACAAGGAGCAGGTGATTCAGCGCGGTGTCGAACTGGGCGTGCCCTTCGAGCTCACGCTGTCGTGCATGAATCCGATTGAGCGGGGTTCTTCAGGTTCACGTGCGCCGTTCCTGCACTGCGGCGCGTGCAGCAAGTGCAGGGAACGGCGCGATGCCTTCGTGGCGGCCGGCGTCGTCGATCCGACCTCCTACGCCACTACTTCTTCGCGATCGTGATGCCGCCGTCGCCGGTGCGCACCTTCAACGTCGGGCCGCCAGAGCCGATGCGGCCGCGAAGCTCGTGCCTGCTGTCGCCATCGGTCTTGAGGCCGAAATCGCCGGCGTGGATGGTGCCATCGCCGGTGCTCGCATCGAGTTCGGCGTTGACGGTGCCGGGCAACTCGACGCTGACGCCGCCATCGCCGGTGGTGATCTCCCAGTTCTCTGTGATCGCGGTGCCGGCCTCGAGATTGAGGGCCACCGATCCGTCGCCGGTATGCGCCTTGAGCGCGCTCGGCGCGCCGGCAATGCGCACGCTGCCGTCGCCGGTGTTGACGTCGACTTTGCCCTTGACGCCGTCGAGCGCGACCGATCCGTCACCGGTATTGGCTACGACTTCGCCGTCAAGGCCGGTGCCCGTCACGCTGCCGTCTCCCGACCTCAACTCGAGCTTGCCGTGCACGCCCGTCACGGCAATCGAGCCATCGCCGGTGCGAGCGACCAAGTCGGTGTTCCTGGGCACCGACACGACGAACCTCACCGAGCGGCCGACGTGAATGCCAACCTGCACACTCCGCTCGGGCTGCACGGCCTCGACGACGATGCGGTTGCCGTCCTGGGAGGTCGTGACCTTCAGCGCCTCCGCCTCGGCCTGGCTTCCCGCCCGGCGCTCGATGGTCACGCCGACAACGGATTTGTCCCAGGTCGTGACGTCGATGGAGCCGTCAAACGTCTTGAGCAGCAACTCGGGCTTGCCGGTGACGGCAAACGTCTTCTCTTCCTTGCCGATGTAGTGCTCGGCGCTCAGATTGATCGAGCATCCGGACCCGAGGATGGCAGCAGCCACCAGCGCGGGCGCCACTGCGCGAAACTTCGCCATTGCAGGTCTCCCTTCCACAGATCAGGTGATACGAGCCCGGCTCGCCCGGAGTTTCCTCGGGTGGCCGGGATTGGGACGACTGCTATCCCTCAGCCTGCCGCCTTCACCCCGTCGATATAGGTCGCCACGACCTTGAAATCGCCCGTCATGACGGCGAGATCGGCCGACATGCCCACGGCGATCTCGCCGGTCCTGGTCAGCCCCAGTTGCCTGGCGGGAGTGGTCGCACAGATGTAGGCGGCATCCACCAGGGAGAGGCCCGTCCGCGAAGTCAACACCCGGAAGGCGCCGTCCATCGTGAGACGGCTGCCGGCCAGCGTTCCGTCGGCCAGAAAACACGCGTCCTCTGTCACCGTGATCGTGTGGCTTCCAAGCGGCACGACCGACCCCACCGGCAGTCCCGCCCCCGCGGTGCCGTCCGTGATCGCCATCGCACGCTCGCGGCCGAGGGCCGCAATCGCCGTCCGGGCGACGACCGGATGCACGTGGTAGCCATCGCACACAATCTCGGCGCGCACTTCGGGCCGTGACAGCACGGCGCCGATGAGGCCGGGCGCGCGATGCGACAGAGGGGGCATGCGATTGAACAGATGCGTGGCGTGCCGGCCACCGGCCTCGACGCCGGCCAGGCCCTGATCGAAGGTCGCTCCCGAATGTCCAAGGGAGACGATATGACCGTGGCCGACCAGGTCGCGGATCAGGTCGAGGTGGCCGTCCAGTTCAGGCGCGATCGTCAGGATGCCCACCTGCTGGCGGGCGCTGGCGATCACGCCGAGGATGTCGGCGCCGGAAAAGGGCTCGGCCTCGGAACTCGGCCCCGGCTGCACCTCGGGCGTCGGCCGGCGGAGGCACGCGAGCGGCTGCGCGCCGCGGAAGTCCGGCGCGATGAAGTTGCTCTCGAGGTGCGCCGGCAGCACGTGCGCGCTGCGCTCGACCGGCGTCGCCCGCGCCGCGCGAATGCCGTCGAGCAGATGCCGCAGCTCAGCCGGCCCGCACGCGACCGTCGTGGGACAAAAGCCCGTGACGCCGTAGCGCGGCAGCCGGCGCGCGATCTCGGCCACGGCGTTGGCCGTGCTCAGCGTGTCCTGCCCCTCGACCCCATGCACGTGCACGTCGATGAAGCCGGGCACGATCACGTGGCCGGTCACGTCGACGACACCGTCGCCCGCCGGCGCACGGCCCGGCCGGACCTCCACGATGCGCCCGCTCTCGAGGACGAGCGTGCCGGGCTCCAGCACGCGATCGGCGAGCACAACGGCGCCGCCAGACAGTATCGTGGTCATGCGTCAACCCACTCCGGATCTGCCACGAGCTTTCGACCGCGCAAGGGCAGCGGAAATCCCGATGCGGGTGGCGGCGCGGCCTTGAAGATGCGTTCGTCGATCTGCTGCAGCGTTCTGGTCAACAGCTGTTCGGTCGGCGCGTAGAGCACGATGAGTCCGCTTGTCTCACTCGGCGGATACATGTGGTCGTCAAGATAGTCGCGGTCGAGCGTCACCAGCGTTCGCCCGAGTTGTCTCGACAACAAGAAGTGGCGCCGGTCCGGGGCGCGCCGCAAGTCGTCGTGTTCGACGACAAACAGCACGTCCCACTGCAGGGCCTCCCGCATGTAAGCGATGATGCCCGCCGGCACGTTGGCATCGGCATAGATGCGGGGCCCGGTCGGGGGACCGGCGCGCGCGGCCAGCTCCGCAAAGAGGGTTCTCACCGGACTTCCCCTCTACTACGTCTTCCTGTCCAGATCGCCGATGGTCTCGATCTCGCCCACGGCCGGCCGCGACACGGCCGCCGCCTTGGCTTCGGCACGCAAGGTTGCCAGCAGCCCGCTGCGCCTGGCAATGAGGTTGCGTCGCTCTCGCCGGCCGAAGCGCGCGCCGACCGCGTACTCGCAGAAAATCGGGAACGCAATGGTCGAATCCACGTAGGCCACCACCGTGTCGGGCAGCACGCCAGGGTTGACCTTGCCCCAGCTGACGGCCTCCGAGGGCGTGGCGCCCGACAGTCCGCCCCAGACCACTTGATCGGTGGTGAACTGGATGAAGTACTCGTTGCCGCCCTTCTGGATTCCGTACACCTCCCAGAGCGTGGGCTGCGCCTGCAGGTAGAAATTCTTCGGCGAGCCGCCGCCCAGGATCACGCAGCCGTTCTTGTGCCCGGAGAGGACGATGGCGCAGATCTCGTTGACGTCCTTGTTCGGGTCGATCATCAGGCGGCTGTTGTTCATGAACTCGTGGTAGGCGATGTTCATCCCGATGGAGCTGTCGCCGGGAGACGACGTGTAGATGGGCACGCCGTACTTGGCGGCAGCGGCAAGCACCGAGTGGTTCTCGCAGCCTTCGCGCCGCGACAGCAAGTCCTGTCCGAGCCGCACGTGCAGCTCGGAGGTCGAGATGGGCTCGTCGATCCCGCAGCGCACGAGGAAGTCGCGCACGTACGCGTCGGTCTCGAGCAACACCGTGGCGGGAAAGAGAACGTCGTAGATCCGGATCACGCCCTCGTCGTACAGATCCCGATCGTCGAGAAATGGCGATCCGCGGTGCAGGGTGAAATTCAGCGCGTAGTGGAGGTCGTGATAGAGGTTTGCGCCGGTGCTGATGACGAAGTCCACCAGCCCTCGCTCCATCAACTCGATCAGGCAGCCGCCGAGCCCGGCCGGCGTCAGCGCACCGGCCACGGTGATGCCGATGGTGGTGTCGTTGTCGGGGTCCAGCATCTTCTCGGAGAAGATGTGGCACGCCTCGGACAGCCGAGCCCCGTTGAACGCCTGGAAGCCATCGTCGACGAGCGCGCGGAGGTCCTGGCTGCCGCGCGGGCGGTAGTACTTGATGGGCTTGCCGGAGAGGTAATGGCCCTTGCGGCCGTCTGACGCGCCTGGCGCACGATGGGGCACTGATGCGGCTCCTTGAGATCGACTCGTGAGCGACTCGTGAGTGTACACCCAAGGCTCGGGCGCTTGACACGCTGGCAGCGGGGTGTGCAGTGTTACGCCCCATGGATCCTTTGACCATCGGCCTCGGGCTCGTCCTGCTGGCGTTTGTGGCGGTCGCGTGGTGGCTGCTGCGCAAGTCCGGACGCATCAGCGGCGATCACGTCTTTCTCGCCAGCCGCTGGAGCCGAGGCAACCGGTTGTTCCCCACCCAGGTGAAGATCACGCCGACCAGCGTCGTGCATTACACCCCACAGTGGTTCGGCCAGCTCGAGCAGACGATCAACATCGCCCACGTTGCATCCGTGAAGGTCGACACCGACATGCTGTTCGCCCACGTGTGCATCGAGACCACCGGAGGCCACAACGCCATCCACTGCCGCGGCCATCACAAGGGGGACGCGATGGAGATGAAGGAGCTCATCGAGCGGTTCCAGACTGACTACTACAAGGCCGGCAGGGGGGATTGACGATTGCAGCCTGTCCCGTTACTGGACACGATCCGATAACCCTGATCGTGCAGCCCGCCGTCCAGCCCGATTCGCCTTCCGACCTCGAGGGCCGGTTCAAGACACTCGTGCAGTCCCCGCTTCGGGCGGGATTGCTGAGGTTTCTGGCGGCGCGGCCCGACGACACCCCCGACCTCGAGGCCCTGATGGCCGCCTTCGGACGCCTGCGGCTCGACGTCGCCAACTGCGTCGGCGAGCTCGTCGATTTCGGCGTCATCCGGCGCCTGTCGGGCGCTCCTGTCCGGTATCAGTTCCACAGGCAGGGCGGACCGATTGCCCCGCTGGTCGAGGCATTCCTCGAACGCCGAGCTACAGTCTCCACCGAGGACCAGTCCCCGGCGGTTCAGCGCTTCCGCGAGATGATCGGCCGCGACGAGAAGATGCTGATCGTCTTCGAGTGGATTCGGACGGCCGCCAAGTCCGACATCTCCGTGCTGATTCTGGGCCCCACCGGGTCGGGCAAGGAACTGGTCGCACGGATGATTCACGACCTGTCCCGGCGATCCGAGGCGAAATTCCAGGCGGTCAACTGCGCGGCGCTGCCAGACACGCTGTTTGAGTCCGAGATCTTCGGCTACGAAAAGGGCGCCTTCACCGGCGCGCACGATCGCAAGCCAGGCCGCCTCGAACTGGCTAATGACGGCACGCTCTTCCTCGACGAGATCGGGGACCTGTCCATCGTCGCCCAGGCCAAGCTGCTGCGGGTACTCGAGGAACGCCGATTCGAGCGTCTGGGCGGCAACCGCTCGATCTCGGTGGATTTCCGCCTGATCTCGGCCACAAACCGGCCGCTGGATCTGTTTGTCCGCGACGGGCGATTCCGCGAGGACCTCTACTACCGCGTCAACGCGTTTGCCATCCGGCTGCCTTCGCTGCGCGAACGCCCGGCCGACATTCCGGTGCTTGCGCAACGCTTCCTCGCGCGCTACTGTGCGGCCAACGGCCTGCCGCTGGACGCCAAGAGCTTCGGCAAGGACGCTGCGGACCAGCTGGTCGCGTATCCGTGGCCGGGCAACATCCGCGAGCTCGAGAGCACGGTGTCGCGCGCGGCGCTGTCGTCGCCCGGAACGGTCATCCGCGCCAGCGACATCGAGTTCCTGCACGCTTCTGCCGTCACCCCCACGACGGCGGGCGACAGATTGCCGTCGCTGCGAGAGGCCGAGCGTGGGCACGTCCTGCGCGTGCTCGAGTCGGTGAGATGGAACAAGAAGGAGGCGGCCCGCGTGCTCGACATCAGTCGGGGCACCCTCTACCGGAAGATCGACGAATACGAGCTCGAGCCCCCACGAGCGTCGCGAAACGGCACACGCCAAGACGGGGAATAATCGGCCTACAGCCCCTCTTCCGCTCGCGTTGTTCCGTTTCAAGACATTAAGAATCGGCGAGTTGCTGTGTAACTGGCGAGATTTGTCGGCCTGATCACAACCCTGCGTGCTACTTCGAGACACGGCGAGGTTGGACGAGGGGCCAGGCGGGCAGGGACCGACGCTTCAAGTATTGCCGTTAAATGACTGAAACGGTGCGGTTTAGTTGTTGCTCACCAATGGGTGCCGGGCTTGGCAGTCCCATTGCTTGGTCGTTTGAACTGGACGAAGGTTTCCAGGGACCGCGTCCGACGATTTCATGAGCCTTGCGCTGACCGGCCCTTTCACAGGGTCACGACACGTTTCGGGGCAACCGGAACTGCCGGCGACATTCGCCGACCTGCCTCTTGCCGCGCGGGTATTTTTCGCGCTCGTGATGGCGGCAGGCGGAGGCGCGTTGCTGTTCCAGACCTCGGCCAGCTACTCGCACTGGCCCGTGTTCGTGGCCCTGCTGGCGGGGGCGTCTGGGGCAGCCCTTTTCCGGGTCGATCTGCCGTTCTCGTTGCAGGGCGCGACGATGTCGCTGTCGTTTGCCTTTGCCTTTGCCGGGCTCCTCCTGCTGGGCCCGCATCCGACGCTCATCATCGCCGCGGTGGCCGCCTGGGTCCAGAGCACGGTCTTCGTGTCGCCACGCACACCGCTCCACCGCACGGCCTTCAGCATGGCCGCGCTTGCGGTCACGGCCAAGGCGTCGGGGCTGGTCTTTCTCGGTCTCGGCGGCGAGGTGGCGTTTTCGGCGCCCGAGTTGATCGGTCAGGAGAAGGCCATCCTCGGCGCGGCGCTCACCTACTTCGTGTTGAACACGCTCCTCACCGCCATTGCGGTGTCGCTCACCAGCGGCGAGCCGCTGGCCAAGGTGTGGAACGAGCACGCCGTATGGAGCGCGCTCAGCTACATCGTCGGCGGCGGCGTTGCGGCAACCGCTGCGGTGTTGCTGGCGGGCGACGGCGCCTGGCTCACGCCGTTGCTCGTGGGCCCGTTGTACCTGACTCAGCGGACCTATCGCGTCTACTCCGAACGCGTGGAGCACGAGCGGCGGCGGGCAGGCGAGATGTCGCACGTGCACCTGACGACGATCGAAGCGCTGGCACTCGCCATTGACGCCAAGGATCAGACGGCGACCTCGCGGATCCGGCGCGTCCAGGTGCATGCCGCGGGCCTGGCGCGCGTGGCGGGCATGTCGCCGGCCGAAGTCCAGGGCATACGGACGGCGGCGCTGCTCCACGACATCGGCAAGCTCGCGGTGCCCGAGCACATCCTGTCGAAGCCCGGGCCGCTGACCGACGAAGAGTTCCAGCGGATGAAAGTGCATCCGCAGGTGGGCGCCGAGATCATCGCGACGGTGCCGTTTCCGTATCCGGTCGCACCGGTCATCCACGGCCACCACGAACGGTGGGACGGCAAGGGGTATCCGGCCGGGCTCAAGGGCGAGCAGATTCCGCTGGGCGCGCGGATCCTGGCCATCGTCGATCATTTCGACGCGTTGACGTCGGAGCGGCCGTCGCATCGCGCGCTCAGCAAGGGTGAAGCGCTGGACGTCCTGCGGACCGAGGCGGGTTTTGCATTCGATCCGCACCTGGTCGATCTGTTCGTCGAGAACCTGCCGTCGCTCGACGACGAGGCGCGGCAGCAGATCGAACCGGCGCGACGGCTGTCGTTTGCGGCCCTCAGCGGCGTGTCCGTCGCCGCGCCTGTCGACCAGGCGCCCAAGCGCATGTTCCAGGACATCGCGCTGGCGCATCGCGAGATCTACGCGCTCTACGAAATCGCGCAGTCGATGGGCACCAGCCTCGGCGTCGCCGACACGATGGCGCTCATCTCGTCGAAGTTGAGCAGCCTCGTGCCGTTTACCACTTGCGCGCTCTTCCTGCACGAGGAATCCGGCGACCTGCTGCGGTGCCGGTTTGCCACCGGCATTGACGCGGAGATCCTGCAGCCGCTGGCCGTGAAGAACGGGCAGGGCCTGGTCGGCTGGGTGGGCCGCAACCTGCGGCCGCTGGTGAACGCGCGGCCGAGCGCCGACCTGGAGGCCAGCGGCGCCAGCGGCGAGACGACGCTGCAGTCGGCGCTGGTGTGCCCGCTGGTGTTCAACGATCGGCTGATCGGCGCGATTGCGGTGTATGACACCGAGCCGGGACGCTTCACCGACGACCATCGGCGCCTGCTGGATCGCGTTTCCGAACAGGCGGCCGGCGTGGTCAACAACTCGATCGTCTTCGAGGAGACCAAGCGCGACTCGCTCACCGACCCGCTCACCGGCCTTCCCAACACGCGCTTCATGTTCGTGCACCTCACGCGCGAGCTGGCGCGCGCCGAGCGTTTGAAGACCGAGGTCTCCCTGCTGGTGATGGACCTCGACGGGTTCAAGGAGATCAACGACATGCATGGCCATCACGTGGGGGACAAGGCCCTGCGCGAGGTGGCGCGTGTCCTGCGCTCGGGGATCCGGCCGTACGACATCTGCGTTCGCTACGCCGGCGATGAGTTCGTCGTCGTGCTCTCGGGTTGTGGCGCCGAGGAGGCCCAGCAGAAGCAGCGCGAGCTGCAACAGTCGATCGCGGACATCGCGTTTGAGGTCCGGCCGGGCCGCTACGTCCAGCTCGGAAGCTCGTTTGGCAACGCCGTGTTCCCGCGCGACGGCGAGGCGTACGAGACCCTGCTGGCGACGGCCGACAAGCGGATGTATCAGGACAAGGCGCAGCGCAAAGCACAGCGACTGGGCCAGGCGACCGAGCCCGTCGAGGACTCCGAGAACGGCAAGCCGCGGTCGGTGTTTGCTAAGATCCCCACGCAGCCGTCGGAGAACCGGCCGCACTGAGGCGCCAAGGCTCCAGCCCAGGGCCGGCACCTGGCGCGGCCACGTGGGCGGCCTGCTCTCACATGCTGCCTGCCGTCATAGACCGCGTTTCGCGCGCCACGCCACGCAGCGTCCTGCTGCAGATTGCGCTGTCACGCGCATTCGCTTTCAGTGCCGGCCAGGCCGTGCTCATCGGCGCGACCGGCACCGGCCTCAAGCGGCCGTACTCCATCGCGGTTGGGCCGCACGAAGCCGCGCGTTCAGGCAACCTCGAACTCCTGATGGGCCTCGGTGACGACGGATCGCCAGGGCCGCACCTGCCGTCGCTCTCCGTGGGAACCTCGGTCGAGCTCGACGGGCCGGTCGGCACATTTCTCTATCCAGACAGGCTGACCGAGCCCGCAGTGCTGTTTGTCGCGGGCGGCTCGGGCATCGCACCCCTGCGCGCGATGCTGCACGAGGCGCTCGGCGCGCCGGAAGCGCCGGAGGTGAGCGTGCTCTACAGCGCGCGTACCGCCGAAGAGTTCGCCTTCGACGACGAGTTGACGACGCTTGCGGGTGAGGGGCGGATTCGCTACGAGAAGACCGCGACCCGGGAAACCCGCGGGATGTGGCAGGGGAGCCGCGGGCGGATCAGCCGCGCGCAGCTGGAAGCCGTGGCGGCGAGACCCGACGAGACGCTCTGCTTCGTGTGTGGCCCGGCAGCGCTCGTCCACGAAGTACCGCGGATGCTCGGCGAAATCGGCGTGCCTGCCGACCGGATTCGCATCGAGGAGTGGGGCGCGTCCCGTGCGGCCACGCTATGACCTGGCGTCCTGCCGCTGGACACCTGCTCGGGGCCGTTTGGCTGGTGCTGGCAGCGGGGCAGACGGCGCGCGTGGCCGCCACGGCAAGCCTGGCATCGGGCGACGGCATCTATCATTTTGCCCACCTCCATTCGATCGTCGTCGACCGCGACTTCGATCCTGTCAACGAGATCCGGTACTTCAGCGAGCAGGCCCGGTCGCCGCTGACCGGCCGGCCGAAGATCGGCAACCGCTCCCCGCGCAACCCGGCCACCGGCGAGGTGATCAACAAGTACCCAATCGGACTGGCGCTGCTGACCCTGCCCGCCTACCTCGCGGTGTATGCGGGGTCGCTCACTCTCGCGGCTGCAGGCGTGCCTGCCGACGTCAGCGGCTACGGTTGGACATATCAATATGCGTCCGGTCTGCTGATTGCGGCCTACGCCGTGCTCGGCTTGTGGTGCTGTCAGCGGGTGACGACAACGGCCGACGTCACCTCCGAGGACGGGTGGTGGGCGACGCTGCTGGTGGCCGGCGCCACGCCGTGGCTGTTCTACGCGACGCTGGAGCCATTGTTCTCGCACGCGCTGTCGGCGAGCTGCGCGGCCCTGCTCGTCTGGCGCTGGCTGCGGACGCGCGCCGTCGACAGCCTCGCGCAGTGGTTCGTGACGGGACTCGTCGCGGGCGTGGCAGCCGCGGTCCGCTACCAGGATGCCGCGCTGCTTGTGATTCCCGCGCTCGACCTGATCACGACGCGGTTCCGCACACCGCCCGCGATGATGTCGCGCGGGGTGGCGCTTGGCGCCGGTGCGCTGGCCGGCGTGCTGCCGCAGCTGGCGTTGAACTGTCACCTGTTCGGCAACCCACTTACGACGGGGTACTTCGCCGAGGGGTTCCCCTACTGGCGCTCGCCGTGGCTGCTCTACACGCTGATCGCGGCCGACGTAGGGCTGGTACGGTGGGCGCCGATCGTGGCGCTGGCGATTGCGGGCCTCGTCATCGGCGCCCGCCGCGGCTGGCCGCACGCTCGTATCGGGCTCGTCGGCGTCGGCGTGCAGGTCTACATCGTCAGCAGCTGGTATTTTGTCTCGCAGGGGCACACGTTCGGTAACCGAATGCTGGTGAACTGCACGGTGTTCTTCGCGGTGGGCCTGGCGGCGGTTCTCACAGCGACGGCGCACCGTCCGCGGCTACGCGTGACAATTCAAGCCGCCGGCGTGCTGCTGGTTGGTCTCAACGGGCTGCTGATGTTCCTGTGGAGTCGAGGCGCGATCGGGCCGCTGGGGCGCCTGGGGTGACCTACAGTCCTACGATGCTGTAGCCCCCATCGACGAGCAGGATCTCGCCGGTGACTCCCCGCCCCGCGGGCCCCAGCAGAAACGCCGCCGTGTCGGCAACCTCGCTGGTCTCGGTGTTGCGCCGCAGCGGCGCCTTGTCCCGGTACACCTGCAGGATGCTCGAGAAGCCGCCGATTCCCGATGCGGCCAGCGTCTTGATCGGGCCGGCCGAGATCGCATTCACCCGAATCGCCTTTGGCCCCAGCTCCGCGGCGAGATACCGGACCGACGACTCGAGCGCGGCCTTGGCGACACCCATGACGTTGTAGTTCGGGAACACCCGGGTGCTGCCCAGATAGGTCAGCGTCAGCAGGCTGCCGCCGCCCTTTTTTTCCATGAGCGGCGCGGTCGCCCGTGCAAGCGCTACCAGCGAGTACGCGCTGACGTCGAGCGCGACGCGAAAGCCCTCGCGCGAGGTCTCCAGAAACGGCCGCGTCACCGCCTCGCGCGGCGCGAAGGCCGCGCCGTGCACGACGAAATCGAGCCCGCCGAAGGTCGCGTCGCACCTGGCGGCGACTTCGGTGATCTGTTCGTCGCTGGTCACGTCGAGTGGAAGGATCAGCGGGTCCGCCAGGTCGGCCGACAACTCGCGCACGTTCTCTTCCAGGCGTTCGCCCTGATAGGTCACCGCCAGCCGCGCACCCTGGGCCGCAACGGCTTTCGCAATCGCCCACGCGATTGACCGCTTGTTGGCGACACCGACGACCAGTCCGTGCTTTCCCGAAAAGTCGTTCATCCCCTGATCCTACCGCGAGCCGCGAGGCCGCCTCGGTCCGAAGGCCCGACCCCTACCGGCCGGCGGCCTTCGCCGGCAGGTGCCGTTTTGGAAATTTCGCGACGACGGTGAAACTCGGATCGACGACGTTGGCCACGCGCGTGACGCCAGCTTGCGAGACGACCTGGTAGGCGTCGAGCTTGTCGAAGCCGTAATCCTCGACCAGCCATTCGATCAGCTCGACCTGCGCGATGCGGAACGCGTCCACCAGCGGCCGTCCGCTGCCGGCGACCATGAGGTGCTCCGCGTCCTCGAATCGGGGCCAGTCGATCTTGCGGCCCTTGATCAGTTCAAAGCGCAACGCGACATCCATCGTCGTCTCGAGGCCCGAGCCGCAGATCTCGCCGTCGCCCTGGAGCGCGTGGCCGTCGCCGAAGTAGAAGTAGGCGCCCTCGTGGAAGATGGGCAGGTAGACGGTGGTCCCCTCGCGCACGTCCGACGCGTCCATGTTGCCGCCGAAGTTGCCGGGCCACAGTCCCCCGAAGGCCTCTTCGCCGCCGGGCGCCACCGCGACGCGGCCCAGCATCGGCACCAGCGGCAGCTCGATCTGACGGCTCGCCGAATTGGGGATGTCGAGGATCCCGACCATCCGTTGGCGATCGAGCCGCCAGAGATAGCGCTTGGACGGAATCGGCTCGTTGAGGATCTTCAGCCGTGAGTCGCCGGCGACGGCACTCAGTGACGGACCGACGGTCGAGACCGCCGAGTCGCGATTCGGCCGCACTTTGAGGACGCGCACGACCAGCGTGTCGTCTGGCGTGGCGCCTTCGATGTAGAAGGGACCCACTTCACCCGGCCACGGGCCGCCCTCTGGCGTGTAGTAGTCACCTGGCTTGGAGAAGGTGCGCGATTCTACCGTGGTGCCCGGGGTGACGCGCAGCACCGGCGGGCGCACCGCAAACGTCGGCACTCCTGCGGTGGGCTCGTACCGAACCGTCGGACCCGACGGTGCCCCCTGTTGCGCGTTGACCTGCGGCTGCGGCGGGACCAGGCACACGAGACACGTAATGGCCGCGCCAATCTTTGACGTCAGTCGCATAGGAATGTCGGGGCGACCGAGCGCGGAAATCGCGCTACCGCGAGCGCTTCTTGTCGCCGCGCCCCGGGCGCTGTCCCCCGGGACCGCGGCCTCCCGAGCCCGGCTGTCCCGAGCGGTTCCAGGCACCATCGCCCCCCGGGCGGCCGTGCCGCTTGCCCCGGTTGCCGTGGGCGTTGCCCTGTCCCTGCCCTTGACCCTGTCCCTGCCCACCGGCGCGCTGCATGCCACCGCCCCGGAAGCCGTTTTTCGGCTTTCCCGACCGGCCATGAGCCGGGGTGCGCATGGTGAATTCGGGCTCGCGCCGCACGGGCGGCTCGGCGCCAGGCAGCCTTGGCAACGTCGCACGGATCAGCCGGCGATGAACAGGCCCCTCATGCTCGCTGGGTGGCGCGGCGTCGGCTGCCAACGGCGCAACGGCGCCTTCGCCATCGGCCTCGTTTTCTGCCTGCACGATGGCGGTCTCCGACTCCGTCTCCGGCTCGTCGTCAGGCGCCTGGTCCGGCGGGACCACTCGCGGAATCCCGTCGAGCACCTGCTGATACAGCGCCCCCGGTACCTCTTTCTTCTTCCGCTGGGGCGGCACTTTGGCGTGCTTGTAGTCGTGCTCGGCGTCGCACGTCGTGCATCGCGTCTGTTTGACCTCGTCGCCCACCATGGCGACGACGGCGTGGTTCGTGACCCGGCGCTCGCGCGGACAGTAATCGTCCACGACATCGCCGAGTCGAGGCTGGCGCTGCTGCATCAAGCCCCCTGACAGGCTCGTTTTATGGGTAGGGCCGCGTCTGCCGCGGCCAAAGGAGTCTAGCACAACCGGGGCCGCCGGCTACGGACTACGGACGCCGGGCTTCAGAGGCCTGCGCCAGCCAGTCCTTGATTTCCCTGAGCGAGGCCTGAACTGCCTCGGGATGCGTGGATTGAGGCGTCCGGCGGGCCGCCACCGACGCCCTGGTCGTCACCCGGTCGATGACATCGGCGTCGAACAACTCCGAGTAGCCACGCCATTCCGCCAGCGGCAGCGATTCGAAGTCGCGCCCTTGGGCCAGCAGCCGCCTGGTCATCGCGGCCACCAGTTCGTGCGCACGTCGAAACGGCAGGCCCTTGCCAACCAGATAGTCGGCCACGTCGGTCGCCAGCAGCAATCCGGCCGCGGCACGCTCCGCCCGCTCGGTCTGCACCGTCAGACCCTCGACGACGATCGCCACCGCTTCAAGCGATCCGGTGACGGTCTGATCGGCGTCGAAGACGGCTTCCTTGTCTTCCTGCAGGTCCTTGTTGTAACCGCTCGGCAGGCCCTTCATGGTGGCGAGCCACCCGGCGAGATGGCCGATGGCCCGGCCCGACTTGCCGCGCACCAGTTCCAGCGGATCGGGGTTCTTCTTCTGCGGCATCATGCTGCTGCCGGTTGACGAGGCGTCCGACAACTCGAAGAACCCGTATTCCTCGCCGCTGAAGATCACCATGTCTTCGGCAAAGCGGCTCAGATGCACCATCGCCAGCGCGCACGCATGGAGGAACGCCGACACGAAATCGCGGTCTGCCGACGCGTCGATGCTGTTGGCGACGACGCGCGAAAAGCCCAGGGTTCGAGCGAGCGTCGCGGTGTCGATCTCGTAGTTGGTGCCGGCCACCGCGCCAGAGCCCAGCGGCAGCGCATCGGCCTCAGACGCCGCCGCCGCAAACCGCGAGTGGTCGCGACGCATCGCCGCGGCGTGCGCGAGCAGGAAGTGCGCGATCAGCACGGGCTGCGCGCGGCGCAAGTGGGTGTAGGCCGGCATGCGGGCATCGCCGCAGCGCTCCGCAAGCGACACGAAGGCTGCAATCAACCGGCGCACCGACGCCTGAAGCGAGGCCGAGCGGCGCCGAAGAAACAGGCGCAGATCGAGCGAGACCTGTTCGTTTCGCGATCGACCGGTGTGCAGCCGGCGGCCCGTGTCGCCAATGCGCTCCACCAGCTGCCGTTCGACAAACGAGTGCACGTCTTCGTCCGGACCGGCCACCCAGGACGGGTCGGCCTGGCCTCTGGCGAGGATCTCGGTGAGCGCGGCCGTCGTGGCTGCCGCCTCTTCCCCGGAGAGCACGCCGGCGGTCGCCAGGGCCTGCGCCCATGCGAGGCTGCCGAGCACGTCGTCTTCAAACAAACGGCGATCGAAACGAAACGAGGCGCCGAAGTCGAAGACCGCGGCGTTCGGCTCGCTGTCGAAGCGGCCGGACCAGAGCGTGGACATAATTCGTGAACTTTCGCGACAGCCTCGGGCCTCAGGCCTCGGGCCGCGTGACAACGGCCTTCAGGCGCCGGCGGCGATCAACTCGGTGGCCGCGGCGCCGACGCGGCGGCCTACGACGCGGCAGGCGCCGCGCAACAGCAGCAGGCGGACGGCGCCAGACATTTGGCCCGACGAGGCCGCGGTGAACGCGTCGAGCGCGGCGCGCGCTGGCGTGTGCCAACGACCCTCATCGATCAGCCTCGCGTAAGCCTGCGCCATCTGCCCCCGAAGCGCCAGCATATCGCGGTCGAAACTGGCCGAGGCCAGCTCGGCGATCGCGGCCGACAGGACGGCGGCCGCAGGGGCCTCTACCAGCGCCCGGGCGGACCCAGACGCCTGGTCGAACCGTCCGACGCCGTGGTCGCCGGCAATGGTGTCGACCACCTCGACGAGCTCGTCGATGTCGAGCGGCACGCCGTTGACCGCCACCGGCACCCCGCGTTCGACCGCGATCTCCACGATCGCCGGCTGGGCTGCGCAGGTGTGCGGCTCGCTGGTGCGGGTGAAGACGTCTGAAGGCGCCTGCTCCCACTGGTCGGCCGGCCCGCCCATTGTCACCGTGCGGCCCCAGAGGTTCTGGTCGATGCGAGGGGCGGCATCCTCGCGACTGGTGTCCGCCAAGGCATGGATGGTCAACTCCGGCGCAAGGTCCGCGATCAACCGCTCGATCCTGGCGCGGTCCGCGCCCGAGGCGCCGTGGGCGACCTCGGTCGCGTCTTCCATGCGCGCGACCGCGACCAGATGCGCGGCGATGACGGGCCGCGTGACGGCGATGGCCCGGGGGCCCGCCTCGAAGGCGCCCGCAGTCAACGCCGGCCGCAGAATCTGCCCGGCCAGCTCGCGCCGGGCATCGACGACGTGCGCGCGGCGCGCGCCGGCCGCCCGCGCCTGGTCGCGCACCTGCTCGAGGTCCATCCCCTGGCCCAGATCGAGTGTGAGCGTGGCCACATCCGCTTCGTGTGCCAGCAACGAGACGGCGGCGGCGCCGTCAAGGCTGCCTCCGTAGGCGACGACAAGACGCTTTCTCATTTATCGAATCAGTCCGTTCAACCGCAGCTCGAGATCACGAGCGCCGGTGCCATCACGAGCTATGACAAGAATCGTGTCGTCGCCGGCAATCGTGCCGACGACTTCCCCAAGCTGGGCGCGGTCGAACGCAATCGCGGCCGCATGCGCCTGACCGGGTCCCGTGCGCAGCACGATCAGGTTCTGAACCCGGTCCACTCGCGTCACAAACTCGGTGACGGCTCGGCTCAGCCCGGTCACCGCCGAGCCCCCGGGTGGGGCTGGAGCCGATGGCCGCTGATACGCCCCGTCGGAGGCGCGCTTCATCAGTCCCAGTTCCTTGATGTCGCGCGACAGCGTCGCCTGGGTGGCCGCTACGCCCAGGGCTTTCAACCCGTTTCGCAATTGCTCCTGGTTACGAATTGGCTCCTTGCCGAGCAGTTCGAGGATCAGAGCTTGCCTTCGCGCCTTCATGTTTATGCAGCCAGACGCATGAGTATACAGTGGCTCCTGGGCGATCGCAATAGGCTAGCTTAGGTATTTTGGAGAAGTGGCTTGATCTGGCATGCCCACTTCCGTATACTTATCCGCTCCGCTGGATAAATCGGCGGGGCAGGAGTCAAGCAGGGTGCACACGGTCGGGATTGCCGGGGCGACGGGGTATTCGGGGCAGGAGTTGGTCCGTCTGCTGGCCCGCCACCCGCACGTCTCACTGCAGACCGCGATGGGCTCGCAGAAAGCTGCGGGCAGCAGAACGTTGCCTGCCCTGTCGGGCCTCTGGAACGGCGAGGTCGAGCCCTACGATTTCGAACGGCTGGCGGCCAACGAGGTCGTGTTCCTCGCCCTGCCCGAAGATGCGTCGGCCGACATCGCGCCGAACCTTGTCGCGCGAGGCCGGCGCGTCTTCGACCTGTCGGGCGCCTTTCGGCTGCGCGCCGATGGCGACCGGGCCCGCTGGTATCACGCGGTCACGTCGCTCCCAGAGGGCACGGCTTATGGGATGACCGAGCGCTCACGCGCGGCGCTGCCCACCGCGCGGCTGATCGCATGCGCAGGCTGCTACCCCACCGCGGCGGTGCTGGCGCTGGCGCCGCTGGTGACGGCCGGCCTGGTGGCCGGCGACGTCATCATCGACGCCAAGTCGGGGGTGTCCGGCGCCGGCAAGGCGCCCAGCGAGCGAACGCACTTCTGCGAGGTCGACGAAAGTCTGTCGGCGTACGGCGTCTTCGCGCACCGCCACGCCGCCGAGATCGAGCAGGAGCTCGGCGTCCCGGTGACTTTCGTGCCGCACCTGGTGCCGATTGACCGCGGCATGCTCGAGACGATCTACGTGCGCGTAGCGCCGGGCACGACCGACCGCCACATTGCCGACGCGTACGCGTCGGCCTACAGCCAGTCGCCGTTTGTCCGGCTGCGCGGTGGCGATCTGCCGGTCATCAAGCACGTCGCGCACACCAACTTCTGCGACATCGGCTGGAAGCTCGATGCCGCCACTGGCCGGCTCGTCGTCGTGTCGTGCCTCGACAACCTGTTGAAGGGCGCCGCCGGTCAGGCGGTGCAGAACTTCAACGTCGCCTTCGGGTACGACGAGCGGCTGGGCCTGCTGTGAAGGCTGTTTCCGTGCTCAAGTTTGGCGGCGAGCTGCTCGAGGCGCCCGAGCGGCTCGCGGCGCTGGCGTCGATGCTGGCCCGCGTCGCCGAGCGGACGCGCCTTGCGGTCGTCCACGGCGGCGGCCGCGAGATTGACGCCGCGCTTGCGCGCATCGGCGTGCCGAGGCGCCAGGTGGATGGCCTCCGCGTCACCGACGAACCGACGATGGGCGTGGTGGTGGAGGTGCTGGCGGGGACGCTCAACACGCGGTTTGTCGCCGCCATCACGGCGGCTGGCGGCCGGGCCGTTGGCCTGACGGGCGCCGACGCGGGACTCGCCGTCGTCGAGAAAGCGGCGCCGCATGTGGCCGTCGACGGCCAGACGGTCGACCTCGGCCTGGTCGGCCAGCCGATCGGAGACGGGACGCCGGCGCTGCTGCGCGACCTGGTTGCCGCCGGTTATCTGCCGGTTGTCTGCAGCATCGGCGTCGGGCGCGACGGCACGCTGTTCAACGTCAACGCCGATACGTTGGCTGGCCACCTGGCCGGGCGGCTGCAGGTGCGGCAACTGGTGATTGCCGGCGCGACGCCGGGAGTCCTCGACAGCAGCGGCCATACGGTGGCGCATCTTGATCGCGCGGGGGCCGAGGCCATGGTGCAATCCGGCGTCGCCAGCGCCGGCATGATCGCCAAGCTGAGGGCGGCGATGGCGGCGCTTGCCGCCGGAGTGGAGGAAGTCGTGCTGGTGGACGGACGCGAGCCGCAGACGCTCGCGTCGCTTCTTGAAGCGCCGTCCGGCGACAACAGGTCGTTGCCGGGCACGCGCATGGTGGCGTGACCGTGACATCCATTGAAATGACCAAGAGCTTTGCCGATCAGGTTCGTGACACCGAGGCGCGGCACGTGCTGCAGACCTACAAGCGCGCGCCGGTCGTGCTGGTGCGCGGCCAGGGCGCCTCGGTGTGGGACACCGAGGGCAAGGATTACCTCGACTTCACGTCGGGCGTCGGCGTCGCCAGCCTGGGCCACGCAAATCCAGGACTCGCTCGCGTGATCGCCGAGCAGGCATCGACCCTGATCCACACGTCGAACCTGTTCTTCCACCCTTTCCAGGCGGAGTTGTCCGAGAAGCTCGCACGGCTGTCAGGGCTCGACCGCGCGTTTTTCTGCAACAGCGGCACCGAGGCGATGGAGGCGTGCCTGAAGTTCGCGCGCCGTTACTGGTACACGAAAGGCGACCGGCAGCGAACCAGGTTCGTGGCGCTGACGCGGGCGTTCCACGGTCGCACGTTCGGGTCCTTGTCGATTACGGCGGACCCGCACTACCGCGAGCCGTTCGAGCCGCTGGTCCCTGGTGTGACGTTTGTGGATCCCGCCGACCTGGCGGCGCTCGAAGCGGCCGTCACAGACCAGACGGCGGCCATCGTCGTGGAGCCTATTCAAGGCGAGGGCGGCGTACGCCCGCTGCCGGCGGCGTTTGTGGCAGCCATCCGGGCCGCGGTCGCGCGGACCGGAGCCCTGGTCATCGCCGACGAAGTGCAGAGCGGCCTTGGACGGACGGGACACGCGTTCTACTCGACGACGCTCGGGCTCGAGCCCGATCTGATCTCGATTGGCAAGGCGCTCGGCGGTGGCATTCCCATCGGCGCGGCGCTTCTGCGCGAGTCCGTGAGCCGCGCCGTCGCGCCGGGGGATCACGGCAGCACATATGGCGGCAACCTGCTGGCCTGCCGTGCCGGGTTGTACTTCGTGGACCAGCTGCTGGATGGCGGCCTGCTGGCCCACGTCACCTCCGCCGGCGCGCACTTCGAGCGTCGCCTGCAGGCCATTGCCGCCTCGCATCCGATGGTGTCGGAGATCCGAGGCGCCGGCCTCATTCGCGGCCTCGAGATCGACAGGCCTGGCAGCGAGGTCGTCGACGCGGCGCGGCCGCTGGGGCTGCTGATCAACGCGACCGCCAAGACAGTGGTTCGTCTGTTGCCGCCGTTGACGATCACGACCGCAGAGATCGACGAAGCGATGGACCGTCTCGACCGTGCGTTCGGAGTGGTCGAAAGGAGCGCGCAGTGACCGCTCGGGCAGTGCTGACAGCGGCATTTCCGGGACGACCGGGAGTGACTGGAGGTGCGCTGCGTCCCGCCACGCCAGAAGACGCGCCGGCGATCCACGCCCTCATCGCGAAGTATCAGGCGGCCGGCCGTCTGCTTCCGCGCCCGCAAGACGAGATCGCGAGGCACGCGGATCGCTTTCTCATGATTACCGATGGCCGGCAGGTCATGGGCTGCGCGGAGCTGGCGCCGCTTTCGGGGGAGGTCGCCGAGGTGCGTTCGCTGGTGGTGGACGAGCAGGCGCGCGGCCTGGGCTTCGGCCGGCTGCTCGTGGACACGATTGCAGACGAGGCGCGCATGGCCGGCTTTCGCACGGTCTGTGCCTTCACGCACGACCCGGCCTACTTCGTGAGGCTCGGGTACTCGCTGGTGCCGCACGCGTGGCTGCCTCAAAAGATCGCGCACGACTGCGCGGGCTGCACGCTCTTCCGGCAGTGCGGGCAGGACGCGGTGCGGCTGCAGCTGGCCGAGCAAGGGCGGCGCGCATGAGCGTGTCCGAGATTGCCGGCGGCATCACCGCCCCTGAAGGGTTCACGGCCGCCGGGGTGTCGGCGGGCATCAAGGCGTCCGGGGCGCTCGACATCACGCTCATCGTCGCGGATCGGCCAGCGTCGGTCGCGGCGGTCTTCACGACCAACCAGGTGCAGGCCGCCCCGGTCCTGGTCTCGCGCGAGCACGTCGCTGCCAGCGGCGGCTTTGCACGCGCCATCCTCGTCAACAGCGGCTGTGCGAACGCCTGCACCGGCGCCCAGGGGCTGGCGACGACGCGCGCGACGGTGATGTCGGTCGCCAGTCTGGTCGGCTGCCCCGTCGAGCAGGTGCTGGTCTCGTCGACCGGCGTCATCGGCGTGCATCTGCCGGTCGACAAGGTGGTCAACGGCGCGACGGCCGCCCTTGCGGCGCTGAGCCGCGACGGGCACAACGCCGCGCGCGGCATCATGACCACCGACATGGGGCCCAAGGAGTTCGCCGTGCAGGTGGACACGCCGGCTGGCACATTCCGTGTGGGCGGCATCGCCAAAGGCGCGGGCATGATCGAGCCGATGATGGCGACCATGCTGGCGTTTGTGACGACGGATGCGGCTGTGACGCCGGCGCTGCTCGACCGCGCGTTGCGCGAGGTGACCGACCGCACGTTCAACGCGATCACGGTGGACGGCGAGTGCTCCACCAACGACACGTTTGTCGCGCTGGCCAGCGGGAGCAGCAGCGTTGCCATCGACGAGCAGAGCTACGGCGCGTTTGTGGAGGGCCTCGAGGCCGTCGCGCGCGCCCTGGCGCTGGCGATTGTGCGCGGCGGCGAAGGCGCTACCAAGCTGGTCGCGGTCCACGTCACGGGCGCCGAATCGACGGCTGACGCGAAGCGCGCCGCCAAGACCATCGCCAACTCGCCGCTGGTGAAAACCGCGGTTCACGGCGCGGATCCAAACTGGGGCCGGCTGGTGTCGGCGTCGGGCCGTTCGGGCGCGCGCTTCGTGCTCGAGCACGCACGCGTGCAGGTGGGGCCGATCGTGCTCTTCGAGGGCGGCCAGCCGTTTGACGATCAGGCGCCGGCCGCGGCGGAGTACCTGCGGCAGGCCGAGGTCGACGTCCATGTAGACCTGGGGACCGGCGGGGCCGGACACGCTGTCGTCTGGACGTGCGACTTGAGCGCCGAGTACGTGCGGATCAACGGGGAGTATAGAACATGAGTCGAACGACCACTGCCAGAACGAGCGCGCGCGTGCAGCCGCTCAAAGCGGCGCGCCCCACACGGGCGGGGCACTCGCAGCCGCCCCGCACGCGCTCGTTCCTGTCGCTGGCTGAGGTGACGCCGGAGGAACTGGCCGCGTGCCTCACCGAGGCCGCGCGCCTCAAGCAGGCTCGGGCCGCCGGACGTCGACGGTTCGAGACGCCGCTCTCGGGACGGCACGTCGCGCTGCTGTTCGACAAGCCATCGCTGCGCACGCGCGTGACCTTCGAGGTCGCGGTACGGGAGCTCGGCGGCGATCCGATCCTCATTCCGTCCGACGTGGCGCTTGGCGGCCGCGAGTCGGCGGCCGACGTCGCGCGTAACCTCGAGCGCTGGGTCGACGCGGTCGTCATCCGCACCTTCGCGCAGCAGATCCTCGAAGAGTTCGTCACCGCCGCGCCGCGACTACGCGTGGTCAATGCGCTCACAGACGAGGAGCACCCGTGCCAGGCCGTGGCCGACCTGCTCACGCTGCAGGAGCGCCTTGGCAGGCTGGCTGGGCGCACCATCGCCTACGTCGGCGACGGCAACAACGTCGCGACGTCGCTTGCACAGGCGGCGGCGATGTCCGGCATGCACGTGCACCTGGCCTCGCCCGACGGCTACGTCCTGCCGGAGCGCGTGCAGGCGCAGGTGGCCTGGCTGTCCCGTCACGGCGCGGCGCTTCGGCTGTTCACCGACCCGAAGGAGGCCGTGAAGGGGGCGTGCGCGGTCTACACCGACGTGTGGACCTCGATGGGCCAGGAACACGAGTCGCGCGAACGCGACCGTGCCTTTGCCGGCTACCAGGTCAACGAAGGGTTGATGGCTCGCGCCGAGCCGGGCGCGCTCTTCATGCACTGCCTGCCAGCGCACCGTGGCGAGGAGGTCTCGTCCGTTGTGCTGGATAGCCCGACCTCAGTGGTGTTCGACCAGGCGGAGAATCGCCTGCACGCGCAGAAGGCGATTCTGTCGATGCTGTTCACGTGATGTGTTGATCCCGCGACGCGTCGCGCCGTACAGTGGGCCGACATGTCGTCGCCCCGCCCATGGCTGGCCCACTACGACACGGGGGTGCCCACCACCCTGGCGCCGTATCCGGGTGGCACGCTCGTGGACTTTCTCGACCGGCACGTGAAAGAACGCCCCGACGGGGCGGCCCTGCTCTTCAAGGGGCAGCGTATCAGCTGGCGGCAGTTCGACGCGCTCAGTGACAGTTGCGCCGCCGGGTTCGCGTCGGTTGGCGTGACCCGCGGCGACCGTGTCGCGCTGCTGCTGCCCAACTGCCCGCAGTTTGCGATCGCGCAGTTCGCCTTGTGGAAGCTCGGCGCGGTCGTCGTCGCGCTCAATCCCATCTACACCGATCACGAGCTGGTGCCGCCGCTCGTCAACACCCGCGCGCGCGTCGTCGTCGCGCTCACGAAGTTCTACGACCGCATCAAGGCCGCGCAGCCCCACACCGGCGTCGAGATTGTCGTGGCGACCAGCATCAAGGAATACCTGTCCCCGGTGATGTCGCTGCTCTTCACGCTCTTCAAGGAGAAGAAGGAAGGCCATCGCATCACGCTCTCGGCGGGGGACCGCTGGTTGCGCGACCTGATGACCACGCACAAAGGCCAACAGCCGATCCGCGCGGCCGTGGGCGCCGATGACGACGCGGTGATCCTGGCAAGCGGCGGCACGACGGGCACTCCCAAGGGCGTGGTCGGCCAGCACAAGGCCTACGTGTACACGGGGCTGCAGCTGTACACCTGGAACAAGGCCGAGTTCGATGCCGGCAAAGATGTGATTCTCGTGCCGCTGCCGGTGTTTCACGTGTACGCCAACGTCGGCGCCTTCGGCCTCGGCCTGGCCAGCGGCAGCCCGCTGGCGCTCGTGCCAAACCCGCGCGATCTTGCCGACGTGCTGAAGACGATCAAGGCGACACGCCCGGCCTTCATGCTCAGCGTGCCGACCCTGTTCCAGGCCATGCTCAACAGCCCCGTCGTCCGGGCGGGCAAGGTCGACTTCTCGTCGATCAAGATCTCGTTCTCCGGCGCAATGGCGTTGATGAAGGCGACCAAGGAGCAGTTCGAGACACTCACCGGCGGCCGGATCATCGAGGGCTATTCGCTCACCGAGGGCATGATGGCGTGCCTGGTGAACCCGCTGCGCGGCCGCGCCAAGATCGGCTCGATCGGAGTGCCCCTGCCCGATGTCGAAGCGCGGATCGTCGACGTCGAGACCGGCCTGCGCTCGCTCGGGCCCGGTGAAGAAGGCGAATTGCTGCTGCGGGCGCCGCAACTGATGCGCGGGTACTGGAACAACCCGTCGGAGACGGCGCAGGCGCTTCGAGCCGATGCCGAGGGCGACATCTGGCTGCACACCGGCGACATCGGCTACATGGACGAAGACGGCTACGTCTTCCTGACCGATCGAAAGAAGGACCTGATCAAGCCGGGCGGCTACCAGGTCTGGCCGCGCGAGGTCGAAGAAGTGATCGCCAGCCACCCCGCAATTGCCGAAGTCGGCGTCGCCGGCGTGCCCGATGCCACCCGGGGCGAATCGGTGAAGGCCTGGGTGGTCCTGCGAGCGGGGCACTCCGCCACCGCCGAGGACCTCCAGCGGCTCTGCAAGGAGAAGCTGGCGTCCTACAAGGTCCCGTCGGCGATCGAGTTCCGCACGGAGCTGCCCAAGACGATGGTCGGCAAGATCCTGCGCCGCGAACTGGTGCGGCAGCACATCAGCGCGGCGTAGGGCTGGCGGCGGCCTTGCGCCGCAGCGTCGTCGGCACCGCAAACAGGCCTTCGTCAGCCGCATGCGCCACCAGCCATCGGCGGAGCTCCGACGTGCTGGCGGTGATCACCACGTTTTTGCGCGCGTCGACGACCATCGGCAGGCCAGAGGTGCCCTCCTTCACGATCCGTTCGAAATGCTCGTAGCTCAGCTCCGACAGCAAGAGCTCGTCGCCTCCGAGCTCGATGCGATACAGGCCGTGGACCGGCAGCAGCAGCGGCGCGACATCGGCGCCGTCAAGCGGGGACACGTCCAGGTACAACTGCTCGCCCACGCGGGTGAGCCGCGCCGACAGGCGCGTGCGGTCGTCGCGTTCCTCGATGGTGACGTGATAGGAGTGCCACTCGGCCCGTTCAAACGACACGGTGGTGCCGTCGTCGCTGGCGATCCATGGACCGAGGAGGGCCGGATCGAACGCAATGGTGTCTGGCTCGTAGACCGGCTGCAGTGAGACGACCAGGCAGGCGGACGACATCAGGACGGCGATGGCCGCAATCGTCAAACGCAGGACGGATTGGCTTGGATTGCGCAGTGGAATCATCCGCAGATTACACAGACTACACGGATCTGTTGGGGAGCCCGAGGCTTGGTTCGTCAGTGCCTGACGCCGAGGCCATACGCGCTAGATCCCGACGCCGGAGGCCTGGTCTTGCGAACCATTAGGCTACACTCGGGTCCGTCATGAACCTGGGAGACGATGTGCTCCTCATCCTGATCGGCTTTGGCACTCTCCTGGTTGCGGCGGGGCTCTGGCTGATTCTGCCGGCTGTCTCGTGGCTTCGAGTGTCCCGGGTCAAGCGCGAGCTCGCCGACGTGCAGGCCAGACTGGCCGCCCTGGAATCGGCGGAGGCCTCGAGGCTCGGAGCCGCACCGGAACGTGCCGCCGCGCCGTCGATTGTCACGCCGCCGATTGTCACGCCGCCAATCGTGCCGCCACCGTTCGATTCGGCGCCGCCGGTCATGACGCCGCCACTACCTTTGCCTGTTCTCGTCGGCGAGCCGGCTGGTCCGGCCGCAGCACGAGGCGACGAGTCCACGTCGCTCGAAGACGCAATCGGCGGGCGGTTGATGTTGTGGGTCGGCGCGATCGTGCTGGTGCTGGGCGTCGCATTTTTCCTGAAGTACGCATTCGACAACGAATGGATTACCGAATCGATGCGCGTAGCGCTGGGCGTAGTGGCCGGCGCCGTGCTGATCGGAGCCGGCCAGCGATTCAGCCAACGTGGCTACAGCGCCTACGGCCAGATCGTCACCGGCGGCGGACTCGCCGTGCTGTTTCTGGCGATCTACGCGGCGTTCAGCTTCTACGACCTGATCGGACGCACGACGACCTTTGCGCTGCTCGTCATGCTGACCGGTGGTGCCGCCGCGCTGGCCGATCGGCAGCGGGCGCTTGGCCTGGCGCTGATGGCCGTCGGCGGCGGATTTGCGACGCCGTTCCTCGTCGGGGGCGGTCAGGACGCGCAGCTGACGCTGTTCAGCTACGACGCGCTGCTTGTCGTCGGCACGCTCTATCTGGCGAACCGGCAAGGCTGGCCCAGCCTGAACGCTCTGAGTTACGGCTTCACGATCTTCACGATTGCCGTGTGGATGATCGGTACTCGGCGCCCGCCAAGTGGCTGCGCACGGAGCTCTTCCTGACGCTCTTCTGCGTGCTGTTCCTGCTGATCCTGCGTGCCCAGCTCGCGCGGCACGGCTGGCGCCACCTCTCGTCGATCGTCCTGGGGACCGGACCGCTGCTCTACCACGTGACCTCGCTCGGCATCCTCGAACCCCACGGCGTGGCCGTCTGGGTCTATCTGATCGCCGTGGCGATGGTCTCGGTAGGCCTTGCGGTGCGGGCCGATTCGACCGTATGGCGCTGGGCCGCCTGGATTGCGGTTGCGCTGCCGTTGATGGCCTGGGTCGACTCGCATCAGACGTCCCGGTGGTTGACGGCCAATGTCGTGACGGCGATTGCCTTCTTTGCGCTGCATGCGCTGGCGCAGCTCGACCGGGTGTTCCGCCATCAACACGTGTTGGACCGGGGCGACAACGTGCTGCAGCACGCCAACGGGTACGCACTGCTCGCGTCGATGTACGCGGCAGTCGAGGACGTCTGGCTGGCGAGCGCGCCGACCTTGTGCCTGGCAATCGCTGCCGCGCATGGCGCAATGGCGTGGCGGCTCTGGCATCAGGACCGGCGCGCGGGGCTCAACGCGTTCGCGGTCGCCCTTGGCGCCGTCACCGTGGCCCTGGCAGTGCAGTTTGACGGCCCGTGGCTGACGGTGGGGATTGGGGTCGAAGGCACGCTGGTGGTGGCTATCGGCCTGCTGATGCGCGAGCGGTGGTTCCGCGTGGGCGGCAGCGGACTGCTCGCCTGGGCCGTCGTGCGATACCTGGCACTCTCGTTACCGGAAACGCCGGCTGTATTCCATCCCATCGCTCACGAGGCCTTCGTGATGGGGTTGGTCCTGGCCGGACTGCTTTACGCGGTCGCGTGGTACTGGCGCCGAATCGAGGGGGCGGACGCGGAGCGCGCGCTTTCGGGCACGACGCTTGCGGTCGTCGTCGCCAGCGTGCTGGTGGTCGTCGCCTGCTCGGCGCACAACGACGCGTACTGGTCCCTCAAAGGTTATCAGTCGGCTGACGCGCGGTTCGCCTCGAGCCTGGCGCTGTCGGTGATCTGGACCGTGCTGGCGTCAGCGTTCATCGGCGTCGGCCTCGTGCGCGATTTCGCGCCACTGCGATATCTGGCGATGGCGCTGTTTGGCTTGACCGTGCTGAAGGTTTTCCTGGTGGACTTGTCGTCGCTTGGCGGGATCTACCGAATTCTTGGATTCATCGGCGTGGGATTGGTGCTGCTCGCGGTGTCGTTCCTGTATCAGCGCGGACGCGGGAAACGATCCGCCACAGAGACAGAGAGATCGCCAGCCACAGAGACAGAGAGATCGCAGAGCTGAAGCCTGAGGGCGCGCTCTCCGGCCATCAGGAGAGCGCGCGCCCGCGGGTTTCAGGGATCCAGATCCACAGCGTGGCCGCCACGAGGAACGCGAGACTCGTCACGAGCAGCGCCGCCCCTAGACCGTAGACCGCCGCCAGCGCGCCGACGGTGAACGGCGCCGCAGCGCTGATGCCTCGTCCAAGGTTGTAGGTCAGGCCTTGAGCCGTCGCACGGATCTGCGTGGGGAAGATCTCTGCCGTCACCGCTCCAAACCCGCTGAAATAGCCCGTCCCGAAGAAGGCCACCACCGGCCCCAGCGCCAGCAGGACCGCTGGATGGCGCGAGGTCGCGTAGACGGGAACAAGGAAGGCCGCGGCAATCAGGTACGTCACGTAGGCGCGCTTGCGTCCCACGCGGTCGGCGATGAAGCCGAAGCTGACGTAGCCGAGCCACATGCCGACCTGCATCAGCACGATCCACGTGGACGAGCGCAACAGCGACAAGCCGGCCCCGCCCTGGTCGACCGGCCGCGCGAGAAACGACGGGATCCACGAAAACAGTCCCCACCACGCAAACATCGTCGCGGCGTTCATCGCGACGATGGTCCACGTCAGCCTGGCGCCACGACCGGTGAGGACATCAGAGAGCGCCGAGGGCTGCGCCTTTCGGGCACCGTCCAGCCACAACGGCGACTCTTCGACGGACCGGCGAATCCACAACGTGACAAGCGCTGGCAGCAGGCCGGCCAGGAAAACCGCACGCCAGCCAAACGCGGGCAGCACGACGGCATTGAGCCCGGCGGCCGCCGCGTAGCCCACTGCCCAGGCGCTTTGCATCAGGCCAAGCGCCTTGCCGCGGTGCTGCGCCGGCCACGTCTCTGCGACCAGGGCCGCACCGGTTGCCCACTCGCCGCCCATTCCCACGCCGACCAGCAGGCGCGCGGCCGCCAACTGCCAGACGCTGCTGACCAGGCCGCAGGCCGCGGTGGCCACCGAATAGACAAGGATGGACGCCATCAGCGCGCGCGTGCGGCCGAGCCTGTCTGCGACCCAGCCGAAGAACACGCCGCCAACGGCCGAGGCCAGCAGCGGCAGCGCCAGCAGCAGGCCGCTCATACGATCGTCGATCCCGAACTCCGCGCGCACGTGGTCGAGGACAAACGCGTACAGCAGCACGTCCATCGCGTCGAGCATCCAGCCCGCCGCGGCCGCCAGAAGGGCTCGTCGCGCCTGTGGGGTCGCGTCTGTCCAGAACACTGCGGTGCGGCTGGTGGGTTAGGGGTTGCGCGTCAGCGGTTGGGCGGACACGGCGCCACGGCGCCGACGGTAGACGACGCCGCTGCCAATGCCGATGGCTTTTTCCGTGAGCGCACTGCGCAGCCGGCGGGCCAGCACCACGGCACCGGGAGTATCGGCGTGGATGCAGAGCGTGTCGGGCTGCACAGGGACGCGCGTGACCCCGTCGATGGCGCGCACGAAGCCGGTGAGCAGCAGCGTGAGCGCCTGGGTCACGGCCAGACCGGGATCAGTGTGGACGGCTCCTGCCTGGTTGCGCGGCACCAGCGATCCGTCGGGTCGGTAGGCGCGGTCGACAAACGCTTCACCCCACACCGGCAGACCCGCGGCAATGCCCGCTTCGAGCAACTGTGAGCGGCACAACCCGACTAGTCGCAGCGTCGGATCGACATCTCTCACGCCAAACGCGATGGCATGAGCGAGTGTGGAGTCTGAAACCGCCTGGTTGTACAGCGCGCCGTGTGGTTTGACGTGCGTGAGGCGCGCGCCGCGTTCGGCGGCAACGGCGGCAAGCGAGGCGACCTGGTCCCGGACGAGCTGTCGCACTTCTTCGGGCGGCAAGTCGAGCGCGCGGCGACCGCGATGCTCGGGATCGGGATAGCCCGGGTGCGCGCCGATGTTGAGCCCGTGGGCCGCCGCTACCGAGACCAGCCGGCGCATCGCGCCGCGGTCGCCCGCATGAACGCCACAGGCGACGTTGGCCGACGAGACGAGCTCGAGCAGTGCCAGCTCGACCAGTTCTTCGAGCGGGTTGGTGGCCTCACCGACATCGGCGTTCAGATCGATGTGCACGTAGAAGTCGCCCCGCCCGGAGCAGAAGTCTGACCGCAAAAAGAAAAGGGCACCGCGTTAACACGCAATGCCCTTTTGCCGGCGGCCCGGCTCCCCAGCACAATCACGGCGCCCTTGCCGTAATATCGGACCGCTGACGTCCTCCTATTTAGCAAGGAGCATGCCGCGTCCGCTTGCTGGAAAATCACACGCACATTGCGGTTGTGCGTAGCAGGAACTGTTCGCAGTCTTACACTCGTGTCGAACTTACATTCGAAATCTACACACTAGAGCCCAGCGCCTTCGGGATACTGCAGGGCTAGCCGCAGCTCTTTTGCCAGCTGCTCCACTGACGAGCCATTGCGCTTCCATGCGCCCTCGGTCTCGAAGCGCAGATCGCCGATTCGTCGACCCCAGGGCGCGATGACGCGGCCAATGGCGCGATAATCCGAGCGGTCCGCGCGCTCCTGGTCGAGCCGGCGAATCACATCGGGCGCCACGCGAATGAACGCGCGCAGAGCCGGCGCGCTGCGGATGCTGTACTTGCGGCCGTTCCAGGCCGCGCCGAACACCTGCGCCACCTGCTTGAGGTAGTTGACGAAGAACTTCTTCGAGTCCTCGCGGAACTCGTCGGCCTTCCGACCGGTGCCAAACGCGTCGGCCGAGAACAGCTTCTTGAGTTCCTGGGCTAACGGCGCCTGCGCGACCTTGCCCCTGCCCACGCCAAGCAGTTTGATCTGCTGGTACAGCGGCGAGTCCTCTCGATCGCTCAGCGCACGGACGATGTCGTGCGCGGCGGCCAGGTTGTCGTCGCGATACAGCTGGCGGCCCGAGAGCGACACCAGGTGCGAGGCATTGAGCCGCGTGTGCTTGGCGTTGATCGTCACGAACATCTGCACGATGTGATCCTCGGGCAGCTGATCGAAGATGATGGCCGGCACCGTGAACGACTCTCCGCCGATCTGCTCGAGCGCGGCGTGCAACGCCAGCAGGCGGTGCTGGCCGTCGATCGCGCGCAGGATGCCTTCGCGTTCGGGCACCTTCAGCGTGCCCACCGAAGCGCCATCCTCCGCCGGCTCGAACTTCAGCTTCTCGTCGCACGAGATGATGACCGCGCCAGGGATCGACGGCAGATCTCGCGCCTGCCGGCACTGCTCGTGGTACTGCACCAGCTCGTCGATCTTCCGGCGGATGATGTGGCGCTGGTACGCGCGGTCGCTCGACGCGATGCGCTGTTCGAGCAGATCCCAGTTGATCTTGGGCCCGGCCCCCCGACGTCCGCCTCTGACCGGCGGGTGAGCCTGATCCGCGTAACTGAGGACCTCGAAGCGGACGAGCTTGTCGATATCTTTGGCGGTCAGCGAGGCCTGATAGAACTGGACCCCGAACTGCTGCATCCGAATGGCCGCGACGTTGATCATGGCTCTCTGGGTTCCTGGTGGCCTTTGGCCTCAAAAGACGGGGATTGTATCGACGCCTTCAGCCGATCTCAACCGGGCATGACCATAGGGTCGTGCAGCCGACGGGGCTTCGGGGCCTATCCAAACGAGCTTATCTGGACTAAGCCCTTGACAGCAACGGGTTTAGAAATGATTCACGAAATTTGGCGCGGGCAGGGCCCAGATGGTTCCACCCCAGCAATAACAAATACATGCCTCCGGTGAAGAGCACCCAGGCCACTGCGGCCTGCTCGAGGGTGAGCTGGCGCCGGAGGTGGAGCATGGCTCCCCCATAGACAAGCTCGACATGGACCCAGTACACAAACAGCGACCCGACGCCCAGCACCTCCAGCGGTCGGGAGTCGATGAGTCGCGGCCATGGCCTGACCGACCAAAGCCACGCCGCGGCGACCATCACGACCAGCAGCCCGACGCGCAAGCCGAAGAACGACGGTGAGGTGGTCCAGAACCGCGCGCTCGGGAAGAGCGCAGGCTGCCACGCAGCCCAATAGGACGCCGCCCCGAGGGCGATGCCTGCAGCGGCGATGGCCCCCTGGAGCCGCCAGGGCTCCCAAGCACGCCCACCGTCCAGGGCCAGCCCCAGGACCGCTCCCGCCAAGACAAACCCCGCCCACGGAAACAGGGTGAAAGTCCCCTTGCCGGGGTCGGGCCTGATATACCACTCGAGCGGGTCCGGCCACGCCGGCAGCCATCCGGCGTTGCGGATAGCAGGCGTCGACATCGAGATGAGCGCCGCGGCGGCTGTCAGGACCAGGGCACGGCGCAAGCGGGTCCCGGGCAGACGCCAAACGCAGGCCGCCGCGACAATGGCCGGCCCCATGATGTTCAGGATGTCGACCTTGAGCAGGCCAGCGGCGTTCGAGAACCCTCCGAGCGCGTACGACTGGAAGCGGAACAGAAACGCGTAGAGAAAAATCTGCCAGCCGCGACGTTCGACGAGCCTGGCCGCCTCAGTCGGCGACCGGCCCCTGCGCACCTGCGCAGCGGCGCCCAGCGCGACGGCGATACCGGCCATGAACAGGAAGGCTGGAGCCGCCATGCCGCCCAGGACCATCAACCAGCCATACGCGGCTCGGGCCTTCTCCTGCGGCAAGGTCCACGCATCGAAGGCGTGCGCTTCGATCATCACGAGCACGGTGAGGCCGCGCAGCCAGTCCAGATACCCGAGACGGCCTTGACCAGGCGTCGCGCTCACGGGTTCAGGCAGCCGGGGTCGATGCTCGTCGTGGCGTCGAGTGTGATGTCCTCACGCATCGAGTGCCAGACCGAACAATATTTTTCGCGCGAGAGCTGCACGGCGCGGTCGAGCTGCGCGTGGTTGACGTCGCCGCCCACGGCGAAATGCAGCTGGACACCAAGAACGCGGTGAGGGTCGTGATCGGCCCGACGCGCCGACAGCGTAACGACGAGATTCTTGAGGGGCTGGCGCCCGCGCGTCAGGATGAGCGCGACGTCGGTGGCCATGCACCCGGCCAGCGCGGCGCCCAGCAACTGCACCGGCGATAGTCCCTGCGCCGCGTCGCCGTCAGTGACAATCGCGTGGTCGCCGGCGCGAATCTCGAACGCCAGCTCGCCCGTCCACTCGGCAGTGACGACGGTCGGAGGCTTGACCGGCATGGGGGGTATCCTATTGCAGATTGCAGATTGCAGATTGCAGATTGACGATTGAGAATTTCGCCGATTCGATCGGATTCACGCCGCGCCCATAAGGATTGTCATCGTGCCATCGTGCCGTCGTGCCGTCGTGATTGTGACCTGTTGCATGTGCGCGGGTGACGTGTCGCTCGCCCAGGGGCCCTCCCCCATTCTCCTCGAACAACGACAGCGCGAGGTCGCCCTCGTGCGCCACCTGCGCCAGCACGTCGCCGACCCGGCCGATGGGCTGGCCCTTGCGGCCGACCGGCGCGACCTGCAGCGGCTCCGATCGGGTTCCCCCAAATCGCCTCGGCTCAGCTCGGGCCGTCGGCGACCGATGACCAGTTGATCGACTCGCTGAGAGTCCTCGTGGACGTGTGGTACGCCCGGCTGGTGGACCGCACACCGTTTGGCCTGATGCCGCGAGACCGCCTGGCCGGGCTGACCGATGTGCAACGGGCGCTCGGGCAGCTTCAGTCGCGAGGTGGGCGCTCGGGGCTCGACGTCTGGCTGCCGGAAGTGCAGGACGAGTTGAACGCGCTCGTCCGCGCTGCCAGCGGACAAGGCGAGGTCAGCGATGCGTCGATTGACATGGCGCTGCGCGTGGCCGACGCGGCCGCGACGGGCCGTCCCGTGATTGGGCCGGATTCCTATCCAGCGGTGAGTGCGCCAATCGGCACAGGGCCCTCTGCGGGCCCGTATCCCGGGTCGGGCCCTGGCGGCCCGCCGCCTGGGCCGTCATATCCCGGCAGCAGTGCCCCGCTGCCGCCAGGCGGTGGCCCGACCCCCTATTCCCTGCCGCCCGCGTATGAGGCCTACGGAGGGGCCGCCGCCGCGGGCGCCGGAGGAATCGCCGCCTGCCAGACTTTGCGGACGGCGGCAGGCGTCTCTCAAAACGTCAGTGACATGATCCGCGCGGCGGAATGCTGGACGCGCACGCCCACATGGCCCGGGTGGGGCGCCCAGTCCCTTGAAGCCCTGGACTGGGCAACCAGCCTGGCGGCCATCGAACGCAACTGCGCTGCGCTTGCGACCGCGATCGACTCGTTGAAGGATCTTGCGCCCCGGCTGTCGGTTGGCGGTCCCACGCCGGCGGTCGCGGCGGTCGCCCGCCGCGCCGAGTCGGACCATCGCCGGCTGCGCGGTCACTCTCTCTGCAGGTAGTCGATCACCGTCGAGCCCATGGCACAACGCCGAGTTGGAGCGTGTCCTCGTCGAGATCGAAGCAGGCCATAGAATGTCGCCATGACCTTTCGTCAAATTGGAACTGCTCTCGCGATCATCGCTGCAGCCGTCGCCGCCCTCCCGGCACAATCCGCCTCGAGCCTCGCCGATCGTGCCGCCGCGCTGCACAAGTCCGCCCCTGTCATCGACGGCCACAACGACTACCCGTGGGCGCTGCGCGAGAAAAGCCCAGGCCGCGATTTGAACGTACTGGACATCCGGCAGGCGCAGCCGTCGCTGATGACCGATATCGCCCGCCTCAGCGCGGGCGGCGTCGGCGGGCAGTTCTGGTCGGTCTACGTCCCCTCCACGATGCAGGGCAAGGAGGCCGTCCGCGCGACCCTCGAACAGATCGACATCGTCCACCGCATGATCGCGAAGTACCCGGACGCGCTCGCGCCGTCACGAACGGCAGACGACGTGGAGCGGGCCTTCAAGGCAGGCAGGATCGCGTCGATGATCGGGATGGAAGGCGGGCACTCCATCGATTCATCGCTGGCGGCGCTGCGCATGATGCGCGCCCTCGGCGCGGGTTACATGACGCTCACGCACAGCAAGAACGTGCCGTGGGCCGATGCGGCCACGGACAAGCCGGCCCTTGGCGGGTTGTCGCCATTTGGCGAAGAGGTCGTGCGCGAGATGAACCGGCTGGGGATGCTGGTCGATCTCAGCCACGTCTCGGCCGATACGATGGCCGACGCCCTTCGCGTCACCCGCGCGCCGGTGATCTTCTCGCACTCGTCTGCCCGGGGCGTCTGCCCGCATCCGCGAAACGTGCCGGACGAGATCCTGAAGCAGCTGCCGGCCAATGGCGGCGATTGTGATGGTGACCTTCGTGCCCAGCTTCATTGCGCCCGCTGCCGGGGCCAACTACATGGAGGAGTACGAGATGTTCTCGAGGCTGCAGGAGCAGTACGCCGGCGAGCCGGAAAGGCTGCGTGCCGCCGTGGCCGAGTACCGGAAGACGCATCCGGCGCCTAAGGCGACGCTGTCGATGGTGGCCGACCACATCGACCACATCCGCAAGGTCGCCGGCATCGATCACATCGGCGTCGGAGGCGACTTCGACGGCATCGACACCGTCGTCGAGGGGTTGGAGGATGTGTCGAAGTATCCGGCCCTGACGGCGGAACTTCTCCGCCGCGGCTATGCCGACCAGGACATCAAGAAGATTCTGAGCCTCAACATCCTGCGCGTCATGCGGAAGGCCGAGGCTGTCGCGGCGTCCTTGAATAGCGAACCGCCGTCGGTCGCGGTGAACAACTAATACGCCACACCTAACAGCACCGCATTGGCAAACAGGAGCTGTGTAGCTTCAGTAAACGCGCGGTAGTTCGGCTCTTCGGCAAACGCGATGATGTGGCCCCGTCCGACGGCCTGGTGCATCAGAAACGCCTTCTGCGCCAGTTGCGATTGGGCCTCGTCCCACGCCAGTCCGCCGACCACGAGCTTGTCCTTGGCAGCGTACGTGCCGACGTTGGTGCCCTTGTCGAGCTTGAGCGGCGTAAATACGCGTTGGCCCTCGACGATGGCCTGGATCTCGCCGTCGGTGCCGGATGCGAGCCAGTGCTCCAGGTCGAGCCGCACGCGGACCACCGCACCGGGGATGTTCTCGGGGCGCTCGCGTTCCGGCTGCACGGCCTTGTCGTAGTCGAAAGGCTGCGGCGGGTCGGTCGGCTTCTTGTCCTTCTCTTCGACGTCAGGCTTGCCGCCGCGAAGTTCGGGCCGAGTATCGAGCAGGCCCACCTTCTCGCCCGCCGCCCACCGCGAGGCTTCGCCGAGCGTCACCAGGGTGCCGCCGCCACGCATCCACTCTCGCAACCTCCGCACCGCGTCGTCGTTGAAGGCGTTGGCGTACGATCCCTGCGGCAGCACCAGCACGTCGATCTTGTCGAGGTCGAACCGCTCGAGCGAGGAGACGCGCACCGCGCTGACCGTGAACCCGAAACGGCGCTCGAGCACGTAACGCGTCCACCCGGCAGACAGACTCGACGTCGGCGCGTCCCACGCCAGCACGACCCGCGGGACCTTCAGCGCGGCGACGTCGCCCGAGCCGAGCGACACACCGCGATCGACCCATCCGCTGTCCAGCGCGACGACTGGCACGCCGTGGCGCGCGACGATGGCAGCCAACGTCTCGCGGTGGCCGGCGCCGAGCTCGGCCACGCGAACGATCGCGGTGCCTGCCGCATAGGTCCTGGCGCCGATCGTGAGGCTGCGGCTGGCCTGGTGCACCTTCACGCCGGCCCGGAGCAGCGCGTTCACGGCGCCCGGCGTCTCGCTCCCCCACGGCAGGAGGTAGGCGACTTTGGCCGCGGGCAGTGCGGCCGCGACTGGCGCGGGGGTCGCGCTGACCGGCGTTGACGCGGGCGTCAACGGCTGCGCGCTCGTGATGACGTCCACATCGAAAAGGGCCGGCAGGCTCCAGCCCGTCACGTCGTAGATCTGATCGCCGAGGCGCTTCTTGCGCCGGCGATCCTGCTCTTTCACGAACGCCTCGGGCTGCGGCACGTGGGTGTCGAGCAGGTTGCGGACGAGCCGGCCGGACGGCTGCGCCGCCGAGACGAGGTATGCGCCGGCGGGAACATCGCGCGTGCCGACCTTGAACGCCTCGCTCGCCAGGCGAACGTCGATGCCCTGCCCCGCCAGATTTCGCGCCAACCGCAATGCCATTCCGGGGTCGCTACCCGGCAGCAGCACGTACTCGCGCGCCGGCGTTTTCTCGCCCTCGGCGATGGCGGAGCGGCGGTACTCGAGGAAGTCCCGCAACAGGCGCTCGCGATTGCCTGCCGCGGTGTAAGCGGTCGTGATGGCGGCGTTGAAATGATGGACGACCCCTTGGCGATAGGTCAGGGTCGTGTCGTCGTCGCGGGTGAAGACCAGGCCACGTGCTGACGCCTGCTCGTACGTCATTCCGATGGCGCCGTTGAAGATCGGCCACGACTCGCCGTACCCGGGATAGAAGGAGTCGTACACCTCGCGGATGAAGTACGCGAAGCCGCGATCGTCGAAGCGCGCGGCGTTGGCGCGGCCGAATGTCTCGAGCCAGCGGATCTGGTCGGGCGTGATGAATGGGTTGAGAGGATCGGCCGGCGGCGCGAAATAGTACGACGAGTCGCCGCCCATTTCGTGCAGGTCCACGACAACGTGCGGGAAGTAATCGAGCGCGACCGCCAGCCGGCCACGGGTCTCGGGCTGCGTTTGCGCGAACCAGTCGCGATTCATGTCGAACAGATAGTGGTTCGACCGGCCACCGGGCCACGGCTCGTCGTGTTCCGCACTCAGGCGCTCGCCATCCGGCGTCGCCGCGCGTCCCAGCTTGTTCTGGAAGAGAAATCGCGAACGACCGTCAGGGTTCTGGAGCGGGTCGATGAGCACGATCGACTCGCGAAGGATCGTGTCGACCATCGTGTCGCCGCGCGCGGCCAGGAGGTGATATGCCTCGGCCAGCGCGGCATCGGAAGACGAGATCTCGTTGCCGTGGACGGCGTGCATCAGCCACGTCACCACGGGCAGTTCGCCGAGCAGGCGCGACTCGTCGGCGGCCGACAACGTGCGCGGGTCGGCGAGACGCTTGAGGTCGGCCTTGAGCTGGTCGAGGCGGCCCATGCGGGCGGACGAGGCAATGGCCAGCACGTGCAGTGGACGGCCTTCCCAGGTGCGGGCGTACTCGACCAGGCGCGTGCGATCGGGTGCCGCAGCGGAGAGCGCCCTGAGGTAGATGGCGATCTCGTCGGGTGAGCTGACTTCCTCCCCGAAGTCGTGTCCCAGCACGGACTTGATGGTGGGGATCCCGGTGTCGTACGTCGCGCCTGGCCAGAGCTCCTGGGCCGCGCCGCTGACCGTCACCAGCAGCAGCGCCACCATCACACCGGTCGCCAGCCTCATGCACCCTCCGCAAAAAGTGACGAGTATAGCCGAACCGTCGTGGTGGGCCGGGCGTCCTAACTGTGCGATAGTGACCGTGGAGTTGTGATGAGGATGTCCCGCGGGCTCGTGTTTGTTTTCGCCGCCTTTGCCGCCCTGCCGCTGGCGCTTGCCGCCCAGCAGCCCACCTTCAAGGCCGGCACGCAGGTGGTGCCGCTCTATGTCACCGTCGTCGACGCCGACAAGCGCCTGGCGCCCGATCTGGGACGCGACGACTTCGAGGTGCTCGACAACGGCAAGCCGGTGACGCTGACGTTATTCAGCAACGAGCCCGAGCCCTTCTCGGTCGTCGCGATGCTCGACACAAGCGGGAGCATGACGTTGGCGCTCGACTTGCTGAAGGACGCCGCCGAGCAATTCGTGATCCGTCTGCTGCCGGAAGACCGCGGCATGCTGGGAGCCTTCAACGACAAGATCCAGTTTCCGATCTCGACCTTCACGTCGGACCGCGACGAGCTGGCCGCCGCGATCAAGGAGCTGGGATTCGGCAACTCCACGCGCCTCTACGATGCGATCGAGGCGGGCATCCAGCAGTTGCGGGAAGTGCAAGGGCGCCGCGTCGTCCTGGTGTTCACCGACGGCGACGACACGGCGAGCAAGATCGGCATGGGCAAGGTGCTCGATCAGGCCCGCGCCGACGAGGTGATGATCTACACGATCGGGCTGGAGAGCGAGTATTTCAACGGGCAGTACCGCGTGCGCACGAAACCGGATCGCGGACTCAGGAAATTGTCGGACGAAACCGGCGGCGGGTACTTCGAGCTGAAGAAGACCGACGATCTGGGACCGACCTTCACCCGCGTCGCGCAAGAACTTCACAGCCAGTACGTGCTGGGATTCCCGCCGGCGACCGACGGCAAGCTGCACAAGCTCGAAGTGCGCGTGAAGAAAATCGGGATGGCGGCGCGGGCGCGCAAGAGCTACCTGGCACCGACCAGCGGCACCCAATAGCCACATACGGGCTACTGGCTACCGCAGTCGGGTCTTCACGCCCCAGACGCGGCTTATGCGAGCGCCGCGACGATGATGATGGCTGCCAGCAGCAAGCCGGTCACAAGTTCCGCGCTGCCAGAGAACGTCCAGTCGAACCGATTCATGATTGCCTTCTTCCTGTCACGATGTTCACTTAGGGATACGGTGCGGTCTCCAGGCAAGTTCGCCTGGAGGCGCAAACTGCCGTCCGCCAATGATGGGATGAAGTGACGGCTCGCCACTCTTCCACTGGCGAAAGGCAGGCCAACTGCCACACTGTCATACAGTTGCGCACCGCGGAGCACTTTTGCGCGCGGTGGTCCGACCGCCGGTGCGCGCGACCTAACGGCTGGCCGACACGTCGATGAGGAGTCTGTGGAGCCACTAAAATCTGCCATGACCTCCCCGACCCGCGGCAAGGCCGACGTCCTCGAACAGCTCACGTCTGAGGGCCTCGTGCCCGTCATCCGCGCGGAATCGGCGGCCATCGCCTTGCGCATCGTCGAGGCGCTGGTCGACGGGGGCATTCGCACGCTCGAGATCACGATGACCGTGCCCGACGCGCTGGACGCGATTCGGACTGTCGCCCATCGGTTCGGCACATCGGTCCTGCTCGGCGCCGGCACCGTGACGAGCCGCCCCATGGCGGAAGGGGCAATCGACGCAGGCGCCGAGTTCCTCGTGACGCCGTGCGTGGTGCCCGAGGTGATCGCCGTGGCCAAGGCCCGCGGTGTCGCCGTCCTGCCCGGCGCCCTCACACCGACCGAAGTCTTCACGGCCTGGTCGCTGGGCGGAGACATCATCAAGATCTTCCCAGCCAGCAACGTCGGCGGCGCGTCGTACCTGAAAGCGTTGAAGGGTCCGTTCCCTCAGATTCGACTTTGCCCGACGGGAGGCGTGAACCTGCAGACCATCGGCGACTTCGTGAAGGCCGGCGCCGCGGCGGTTGGCGTCGGCGGCGAGCTGGTGTCGAAGGCGGCGATC
This sequence comes from Vicinamibacteria bacterium, assembly GCA_963806705.1. Lineage (GTDB taxonomy): Bacteria > Acidobacteriota > Vicinamibacteria > Vicinamibacterales > JAENWD01 > JAENWD01. The sequence continues at coordinate 70,960 of CAWDZE010000014.1, read as the reverse complement.
GACTCGGACGACTTCGCGCAGATCACGGCGCTCGCGCGACAGTACGTCGCCGCCCTGAAAGCCGCGCGCGCGTGATGCAGCGCCCGAACTGAAGTTCGTGCCTGCGTGCGTAGGGCGGAACTTCAGTTCCGCCAGCGCCTGCTATGATTTCGGTCCCCCAGCAAGGAGCGTCATCAAGATGCGAGCGACGTTGTGCGCGGCACTCGCGGTTGCTCTGATTGCCTCTGCGGCGTGCGGCAAGTCTGAAGAGCAGAAGCAGGCAGAGGCGGCCTCCGCGCAGATCAAGGAAGCCGCGGCGAAGTTCGATGAGGCTGCCAGGGAGGCCGCCAAGCAGGGCGAGGCGGGCAGCGCAGAGGTGGCCAAGGGCCTGGAGGCGATGGCCAAGGGCCTTGGCGGCGCCGCAAGCGCCGCGGGCGCCGACGGCAAGTCTGTGGATCCGGTGAACTTCAGGGAACTGCAGGCCCTTTTCCCCGACCTGCCCGGCTGGGAGAAGGGCAAGCCGACGGGAGAGAAGATGACCTCGCCGGTGGCCTTCTCGCAGGCCGAGGTCCGGTACACCAGGGGCGACAGCCGCATCGAGCTGAAGATCGTCGACTCCGGCTTCCACCAGCTGCTGCTTGCGCCGTACACGATGTTCCTCACCAGCGGGTACGAACGCGAAACGCAGAACGGCTACGAGAAGTCGACGAAGGTCGCCAGCGAGCCCGGGTGGGAGAAGTGGGACACGGTCCGGAAGTCGGGCGAGGTCAACGCCGTCGTCGGCAAGCGTTTCCTGGTGCAAGCCGAAGGCCGCGCCGTCGAGGACATCAGGGTGCTGCACGACGCGCTTGGCCGGACCGATCTGGGCAAGCTGGCTGCGATGAAGTAGCTCGATGCCGAACGCTACTTGAATTCGATCGTCACCTCGCGATCGAGATTGATCTTGAAGCCCTTTACATTCTTGAGCATCTGCTTGGCTTCCTCGACCGAGCCGGGTTCGCCAATCTGCGCCAGCAGCTGGTCGTTGGACAACAGCTGGCTGAAGTCCATTTCGAGCAGCGTCACACGGGAGCCCTGCACGTAGGGGCTGTTGGTCTTGACGATGGTGCCCAGCACGTCGACGTCGATCGCGACCTTGAGGCCGTCGAAGAGCTTCTTCATCATCTCGAGCTGGCCCGGCTCGATCGACTTCTTCTTCCCGTCGTTGTCGGTCGTCGCGTCCTTGCGTGCCTGTTCGAGCTTGCCTTCCGGGAAGACGACGGTGAGCTGTGACGTGCCCGAGGGCTGCTTGTCGAAACGGAAGAGGACCTCTTCCGTGGCCTTGCTGCCCGACGTGCCCGGCAAGTCGCCGGTCTGAGGCTTCTGGTCGATCCGCAACGTCCTGATGTCGGCAAACTGATACGTCGCGACACGGCCGACGCGGTCAGCTGTCTTGATTGGCTTGGACGACACGAAGACAACGCCCTCCCCGTATTTCGCGGCGGCGTCCTTCATGTCCTTCTCGGAGAAGAGCTCGGGCGGCTCGCCCTTCTTGGCGCCTGGCGCGGCGTCGCTGAACCCGCCGGCCATCTCCGCAAACTGGCCGGCTGCGGCGGCGTTCATGCTGAGGGTCTGCTCGATGGTGCCGCTGCCGTCGGGCCGCAGCTTGATGCTGGTGAGCGCGGTGATGCAGCCGGAGGTGATCGCTGCCAGCAGCAGGACGCTCGAGAGACGGACGATTGCACGCATGAGTGACTCCGTGAAGGCGCACGACGTTGCGCCGTTCACGATACCCGAAACGCGCGCGCGTCAGTCGCGAATCCTGCGAATGGCCCGCACCGCGCTTTCGCGCACCGCTTCATCAGGATCGCGTATCAGCCGCCAGAGGGGCTGGAGGGCAAGCTGGGCGGGCTGGCCGATTTGCCCGAGCGCCTCGGCCGCGGCCTGCCGTACCTGCGCGTCGCCGTCGGCCAGCGCCGAGATGAGAGGGGCCACTGCGGCGGCGTGGGCCGGCGCGACATTGGCGAGTAAGCCGGCCGCTTCGGCGCGCACCGCGGGATCCTCGTGCGTCAAGCCGGCAAGCAGCACCGGCAGGGCGGCACTGGTCTCGCCACACTGACCCACGGCGGCGGCGGAAAACACGCGCACGAGTGCGTCGCCATCGCGCATCGCGCCGTGCAGTGCGACCCGCACGGCCTGCGCGGCGGGCCCCGCCTGCACGAGCGAGGCGGCAGCGGCCTGGCGTACATTGGAGTCGGCGTCTCGACCGAGGACCCGGCCGCACGATTCCACCACGGCGGGGTCGGAGGGAGCCACCTGCGAAAGGGCAAGCCCCGCGTGCGCACGCACGCCGGCATCGGGGTCCTGTTCGAACAACTCGAGCAACGTCGGAACGGCCTCCGCGCCGAGCGGACCCGCCTGTTGCAGCGCGGTGGCCGCCGCCACGCGGAGTGCAGGGGCATCGGCGCGAAGCGCGTCGATGAGCGGAGCAAGCGCCGGGACGATTGCGGACGCGCCGTGGGCAATGGCGATCTCGGTGAGGCCCCGCGCGGCTTCAGTTCTGGCGTCGAGATCGCCGGCCTTCAGGACGCCAATCCAGTGGCTCAGCGGGCGGGAATTCCAGAACGGCTCGTCGGCTCGTGCCAGCGTGCCCCCAAACAGGACCAGGAACGCCAGTCCTGCCGCTGCCCGCGCGTTGTTGCTCATCGGTCTACCCCCGCCGCGATCGGTGGGCCGAATATAGGCACCGCGTTTTCAGCCTGTCAAGGGAATCGCGTCATTTGTCACATTTTTGTGCGGTTAGTCACACCCACAGCACGCCGCGCGTCAGCGGGTCGCTGGTTTCCACGACGAACTCGTGCGCGCCGGTCGCATGCACCTCTGCCGTAACGGCGACCGTGGTGAGCGCCTGGAGGTCCTGCGAACTCGGCGTCGCCTCGGCGGTCCAGGAGGTCCCGGAGAGGCTTTCGTGCCGGCACAGGGTGCCAGGCGGAAGCAGACCCATCGCGGCAAGCACCACTGACACCGCGGCAGTGCCGCTCACCGAGGGCGACCGGCCGACCGTGCCGTCGCTGCGCACGAGGACCGATCGGAGGTCGGCGTTGAGGGCGGTGGCCGGCCCGACAAAGGCGCAGGCGGTGACTGGCACTGCCGTGGTGTGACCCGGCGGAGTAAGTGTCAGCATCTCGCCGAGCGTCGTGATCAGCTCGAGCCCCGATCGTCGAAGCTCCAAGGTGTGGCTCGACGATAGCGGCACGCCCGCAGCTTCGCCCTCGACAATCGCGACGACCTCGCTGCCTGACCACGCGACGTCCGCACGCACGGTGCGCCGGCTCGTCGTGACGCGCACGTTGCCACGCAACACCGCGGCGGGCGGTCCCTCGAATCGCGCGGCCCGGACACGTCGCTGGGAGTCGCGCGCGGCCACCCCAACACTGACTGCGCCAGGCTCGCTGTCGATCTGCAACAGGTCTGGCAGTCGGGGCGCGACCAGGCCGTGGTTGAGAGCCAGCGCAGCAGCCGCCATCGCCGCGTGGCCCGAAAGCGGACGACTGCCGGCGCCAGTGAAAAACAGCATGCCGGCGTCCGCGTCGGGGCGGTCGGCCTCGGTCAGGACGACCCCCACGACGCCGGCGTGGCCGCGGGGCTCCCGTGTCAGGAGAAGGCTCACATCGCCCGCGGTGTTCTCGAAGCTGAGCCGGCGTTCGGCCATCGACGCGCCCTCGATTCGCGGCAGCCCGGAGGTCACCAGGCGAACAGCGGCGCCGGCGACGTGAGCGTCGAGAGTCGTGAGACGCATGGCATGATCATACTTACGTGCTGTCGAGCCCTTTATTTCCGATCGCTTTGAGCGCTCTGTTGATGACAGGGCTCCCCGGCGCGCAGGCGCAGCCGCCGACCGCGGCCCAACTCCGATCGCAGGCATTCGCCCAGGCGTACAACCTGGACTACGCTGACGCCGTCGCGAGCTTCGACAAGGCGCTGGCGCTCGAGCCCAACGACTCGGCGACGCACCGCGCGCGGGCGACGGCGACGTGGCTGCACATCATCTTCCGGCGCGGGTCCATCACGGTCGACCAGTACATGGGCGGCGCTTCGCGCAGCGACCTCAAGCTGGAGAAGCCGCCAGCCGCCGACGCCGAGGTGTTTCGACGGCACCTGACGCGGGCCCTCGAACTGGCCGAGCGTCGACTGGCGGCAAACCCCAAGGACGTGAGCGCGCTCTACGACGTCGGCGCCGCCGTCGGGTTGCAGGCCTCATACGCCGCAACCGTCGAGGGACGCGTCGGCAACGCGTTCCGCGCGGCGCAACGCGCCTATGACACGCACGAGCGCGTGCTGGAACTGGACCCGTCGCGCAAGGATGCGGGACTGACCGTCGGGACGTACCGCTACGTCGTGTCGACGCTGGCGCTTCCGGCGCGCTGGGTCGCCTACATAGTGGGGTTTGGCGGCGACAAGTCCAGGGGCCTCCACATGATCGAGGAGGCAGCTGTTTATCCCGGTGACACACAGGTGGACGCGAAGTTCGCGCTGATGCTCCTCTACAACCGGGAAGGCCGGTTCGAAGAGGCGCTGGCTGTGATCCGCCAATTGATGTCGCGGTTCCCGCGCAACCGCATACTGCGGCTCGAGGCTGGCGCGACCGCGATCCGCGCGCGCCAGTACGCCGAGGCGGACCGTCTGCTAACTGTCGGCATCGACGGCCTGCCGGCCGATCCGCGACCCAGGGCATTCGGCGAAGAGGCGATGTGGTTCTACAAGCGCGGCATGGCGCGCTTGGCGTTGCGCCGGCTCGAGCCGGCGCGCGCCGATCTCACTCGCGCCTCCGGCCTGCCCATGCGCGACTGGGTCGAGGCGCGCGTGCAGCTCGAGGTCGGCAAGCTGGCGGATCTCGAAGCACGACGGCCGGACGCACGTGCCGCGTACGCCGAGGCGATTCGTCTGGGCCAGGCGGGCAACGATCCCGAGACGGCTGACGAAGCGCGCCGCTGGATGAAGACAGCTTATAAGTAGGCTTCGCGTTCACGAGCTGTCCTGATCGACTCCCGCGTTGTCCTCTGCGTGCGGCATGTAAGTCCTTCGACGTCCGCCGAATTCCACAGCAATCTCGCCGATTGCGGATTGGCACCCCGCTTGAATCGTCCCGTGACAGGTGCTGCACCTGCCTCGGGAGACGAAGACGATGATCGCAAGGCGACGCTTGATCCCGGCCCTCGTCGTCGTGGCCGGCCTCGCGTGCTCGGCGACGGCGATTGCCCAGCCGAACGGCCGGGCCTGGGGATTGGGACAAAACCGCGGGGGATCCCAGGCAGCCTACGACAACGGCTATCGCGCCGGCTACGACCAGGGGCAGGCTGACGCGCGTGGGCGCGACCGCTACGGCTACGACCGCCACGGCCGTTACCGCGACGGCAACTACGGCTACAACTCGCGGTACGGCAACCGCAACGACTACCGACAGTCGTTCCGGCAAGGTTTTGCGGCCGGTTACGACCAGGGCTACTACGGCAACGGCGCATACGGACATGGCAACGGCCGGGCAACGCCGCGGCGTGACCCCGGTTACGGCAGCCGATACCCGACCTATCCCAATTCTGGTCGCGGCGGCTACGGGGGCTATGGCGGTTATGGCGGCTACTACGGCGAGGCCTACGACCGCGGCCTGCGTGAGGGCGAAAAGAAGGGCAGCGAGGACGCCAAAGACGGCGACCGCTACGACCCGCGCCGCCACAACTGGTATCGCGACGGCGACCGCGGCTACAAGGATCGCTACGGATCCCGTGAGCAGGTACAAGGCTGCGTATCGGGACGCCTTCGAGCGTGGGTACGCCCAGGGCTACCGCGGCTACGGCTATGGCAACAGCGGCGGGTTGCGCTGGCCGTGGTGACGTATCACAGGTGAAAGAAGCGTTTGACCCGGGCCACCAGGCTCGAGGCCGACTCGGGCGGCGGGACGTTGGCGACCGTCGCCCGAGCGCGGGCAATGCCGGCGCGCCGTTGGGCGATCACGCCGCCGATGCGTTCCACCAGCGCCGGCTGGTTCAGCACGAAGGCCCGAAACGCGTCTGACGTGATCTCGACGACGGTGCAGTCGCCGAGCGCGCGCACCCACGCAGTGCGCGGATCGCCGGTGAGCAGCGACATCTCGCCGAAGTACGCGCCACGTTCCAGCACGGCCAACTCGACGTCGCCTGGGTCGAGACTCACACGAACCCGACCCTCACAGACCACAAACGCGGAGTGCCCCGCATCGCCTTGCCTGACGATGGCTTCGCCGCCGCCAAACAGCCGCAGCGGCGAGGCGGACGCGAGTGCGCGACGATCTTCGGCGGACAGCAGCCCGAACAGGTCGGTTCCCGCCAGCAGATCCTCGGCGGCAGCAATCGCCGCCGGATCCTGGCCGGGGATCTGGAGGTCGGCGCCGTACTCGACGTTGATCGGGAACGGAATGTCGATGCCATGTCGCTTGAAGGCATAGTAGATCCCAGTGCGGACGCGATCGGTGATCAGCTCGTCCATCGGGAAATGCTGAATCCAGAACCGCGCGCGATGCAGGATCGACGACGCGTCGAAGCTGATGACGTGCACCACCGGCGCGGGTGACTTGAGCACGAGCGGCTCGCGCTCGAGCACGTCGAGGATCACGGCCTTCACGGTGTTGGGAGGGTTGTTGTACGAAGTGCCGACCTCGACCTCGATGCGGGTCGGCGAGGCCGGCTCCGAGTAATTGACGATCGCCGCCTTGGCCAGCTCGCCGTTGGGCACGATCACCTGGTTGCCGTGACGCGTGCGCAGCTTGGTCGCACGCCAGGTGATTTCGACGACCTCCCCTTCCCAGCTTCCCGAACTGATCCAGTGCCCGACGTGGAACGGCTTCTCCACCTGGATCGCCAGCCCGGACACCAGGTTGCCCAGCGTGTCCTGCAGCGCCAGTCCAGCCACCACCGCGCCCACCGCCGACGTCGTGAGGAACTTCTCCTCCATCACGAGCGTCGCGACCATCGCAAACAGGACAAACACGAGAACGTCCTGCACGATGGTCGGGAAGTAGTCCGGCACGCGGTCCGCACGCAGCGGATTCACCAGCACCAGCACGGCGAAGTGGATCAGCGCGTAGGCGAACAGGAGCTGGCTGATCGAGACGAACACCGGACGCATGTCCGGACGCACGATGTCGGAGGCCGCCAACACGGCGTTGATGCCGACACCGAGCACCCCGAGCACCATCGTGAGGCGCACGCGGCTGCGGACGACGCGGTTGTTCGTGAAGGCACGGACGGCCCCGGCGAGCCCGACCAGAATCAGGCCCGCCACGACCTGTGCGGGAAGCGAAGTGAGGAAAGAGGCCACTAGTTCAGCTTGCCGTCCTTCTTGAACGCGGCGAGATCGGCGGCCGTCACGGTCACCGGCACGAGGTTCGGGTTGCCGCCGCCTTTGGCGTTGCGCTCGGTGTCGACGCCGCGCGCAGCCGACGAACCGGTGGTTTCGCTGGCTTGTTTCTCGCCGCCACTGGACGGCGCGATGAGTCGGCCGAGTCCGAACCCGCGCTTCTTCTTCGGCTCCTCGGCCTTGGCGTCGCCCTTGTCGCCGTCCTTGGCCGTGCCTTCCGCCTTGGCGGAGCCGCCACCGGCAAGGCCCGCCGAGCCCTCCTCGACGGTGGCAATCGCGGTGATGGCGACCGGGGCGTAGGTGACGTGCGTCTTGTAGCGCTCCTCGACGGTGGCCATGGCCGTGAGCTTGCTCGTCTTGACGGTGTCGTCGAGTTTGTCGAATCGCTCCTTCATCTCGGGGTGCGAGGCAAAGAGGCCCTGCTTTTCGGTTGATGCCTTGTTGCGGTCGGCAAGCGTCGTCAGAAAGTCTTTCAGGCCGTTGGGGTTGTAACCCACGGTGTTGGCGATGACGATGCCCTTGCGGTCGGCCTCGAGCTCCTCCTCTCGACCGAAACCGGCCATGACGACTCCGGTGGCCTTGTCGACCAGCTTGTTGAAGACGCCGGCACTGCCAACTGTTTCATCCGCGCCGATCTGGACCATCTTGCCCTTCTGGATCGCCTTGATGGTGTGCTTCTCGGTGACGTGAATGATCTCGTGGCCAAGCACGCCGGCCAGCTCCGCCTCGCTCCTGATGAGCGACAGCGCGCCGCGCGTGATGTGCACCAGACCGCCCGGCGCAGCGAGCGCATTGACGCCGTCGGTGTCGAGCACGATGAAGCGCCACTCAAGGCCGGGCCGCGTGCTGGCTTGCGTGAGCGCGCGCCCCACCAGGCTCACGTACTTGTGAACGGCCGGGTCCTGCACGACGCCGTACCGCTGCCGGATGCGCTCGCTGACGGCTTCACCCAGCTTGGTCTCCTCGTCATCGGTCATCTGAATGTCGCGCATCTGTTGCGCGCGCTTCAGCACCGACCCCAACTGACCGGCCGGCCGCTCGTCGGCAGGGCTGAGTCCGCTGCCGGGCCCGAGCAGGGCCAGCGTCGCGGCGCCGAGCGTGGCCATGACCCTGAACTTCATGTCTTTCCAACTCCATCAGCGGGTGGGAGTTCCGCCTTCCCGGATTTATCGGCCGAGAGGGACTCCGCGTTGAGGCCGTCGACCACGGCCTGGGGCGGCACGATCGAGAAAATCTTCACGGGCACGGACTTGCCCTTTACCACCACTTCGCCGAGCGCGCGGATATCATAGCGCCCCTTGAGCGCGGCCCTGGTGGCCTCGCTGATGATCACGCGCGTGTGGAAGTCCTTGTTCAGCGACTCAAGCCGCGAGCCCAGGTTCACCTGGTCGCCGATCACGGTGTAGCTCATGATGTCTTCGGAGCCGAGGTTGCCGGCCACCATGTCGCCCGTGTTGATGCCGATGCCGATGTCGAGCGGCGGCCTGCCGGCGGTGGACCACTCCCGGTTCAGCTGAGCGAGTCCGGCCGACATCGCCAACGCGGTTTCAACCGCATGGTCGGCGTGGTCGGGGTCGTCGAGCGGCGCGCCGAACAGCGCCATGATCATGTCGCCCACGAACTTGTCGATCGTGCCCTCGTGCGCGAAGACGATGGGCACCATCCGGGAAAAGTACTCGTTGAGCTGCGCGACGATGGCTTCCGGCTCCCCTTTCTCGGACACCGACGTGAACGCCCGGATGTCGGAGAAAAGTACCGTCATGTGCCGCCGGTGGCCGCCCAGCTTCGCGGCAGCTGGGTTCTTCATCAACTGCCCGAAGACGTCCTTGGACACGTAGCGGACAAACAGTTTCTTGACCCGCCGTTTCTCGCGGCCTTCGACGAAGTATTCGTAGGCGACATCGCCGAAAGTCGCGACCACCAGCGCCAGCAGCGGCACCACGAGCGGGTACCACTGGCCGGCGGCCAACCGCCAGGTCGCAAACGCCGTGATGGCGCCCCACAGCGTCAGCGCGACGACGGTCGTGATCCACGGACCCACGAACGCTCCGATGACGCCAAGCGTGACACCGGCGGCAATCGTCAGCGCGACGGCGCGAGGCGCGGACACCGGCGACAGCGCCCGTCCGGCGAGCAACGCATCGACCACCGCGGCGTGCACTTCAAGACCGCCTACCTTCCCCGCTGCCACCGGCACCGTGAAAACATCATCGAGCGCCGCGGCAGTCGCGCCCACGATGACAATCTTGTCACGCAGGTCGTCGGGACCGACGACCGGCGTCTGACCCTCGATCAATTGCTGCTCCGAGTAGAACAGCTTGTAGAACGAGAGGCGGCGGTACGGCGACGAGCCATCGGGACGCCTGCTGCGATAGTCGATCAGCAGGCGCCTGGCAGTGCGCTGCGAGCCGGCTGGCCCGCGCACCACGCTAGAAGCAAGCGGCAGCAACCGGCCGATCACCCACAGACCACGGTCATCCACCCGGAGCTGACCTGGTTCGGTGCCGAGCGCCACGGCGGCCGTGGCGGCCGCCAGCGACGGGATCGCTCTTCCCTGATTACGCACGAAGGGCACGTACCGGCGCCATGGACCGTCGGGGTCGAGCACGGCGAAGTTGTGCGCCACGGCACGGGCGGCAGCGGCAAGGGGCGTGATCGGCGGCGCGAAGACAGGCCGCTCCTCGGCTTGGCTGGCGGATGCCGCCATCACCCCCGGCATGTCCCCGGGCGAGCTGGGTCGTGCGCCGCCTTCGAGCGCTTCTGGTACCGCGTCGCCCGGAATCACCAGCGGCACGCGGCGCGCCGACGCCGCCAACTCGTCGTCAGATTTCGCGCCGCTCCATTCTTCGTCCTGGACGAAGAACTTCGTCCGGTCGTGCTCGGTGAACAGCACGTCGTAGAGCACGACGCGTGGCCGGGCCCGGGCAAGGTAGTCGAGCACGCTCGCGTGAACCAGGCGCGGCCACGGCCATCGGCCGACTATGGGTTCAAGGCCGCGAATGCTCTCTTCGTCGATGGCGACAAGGACGATGTCGTCGTTGGCGCCCGCCGATCCGGCGGTTGCGCGCATGCGCCAGTCGTACGTCTTGAACTCGACGACCTCGATGAAAGGAAGGCGACCCAGGAGCAGGGCACAGAACGCGGCGGCCAGGCCGATGCCGGCCCCGATCAGGGCTTTGCGCACGAGCCCCGAGGGTAGCAGAAAAGGAGCGGAACCGGCCCTCAGCTGGGACAGCGATGGTTCACGATCTCATCGCGCTTGGCCTTGAAGGCGGCGACCCACTCTCGGACCGAGTCGCCCTCGGACTTCTCGGCGGCCCGGACACGCGCCGGCATTCGTGCGACCTTGAAGAGATCCGTCAGCTGTTGATCGGTCAGCTGCACCAGCAGGCCGGCAAGAAACCGCCGTCCCGCTTCGCTGATGACGGGGTTCCTCAACGTGCTGGTCAGCCCTCCCGCCAGGTTGGCCTCGCACTCCTCGGCCTTCTTCCAGACAGGCTCCTCTGACCACTTCTCGAAGTTGGCGCTGCCCTGGGAATTGCGATTCAGCAGGTTCGAGTGCCCGAAGGTCAACCCCAGGTCGTTGATCATCATGAACGGGCGCTCGCAGGTCGTAGGGTTCTTCTTCGAGGGCTCGTCGAGACAAATCAACCGTTGCTGCTGCGACTTGGAGTCGGTGTGCTGGAGCATCGCCGCCAGCAGCTTCAACGCGTCACGCTCGGCGTGCTGCTTCGACGCGGTGGCGTCAGAGACGAGATCGAGCTCGGACCACGACCAGCCCGTCGTGTCGTTCCACTCGAGCTCGGCGCCCTTCATCTTCCGTTCGATCGCCGCGGGATCAAACAGCGCCTGCCGCCGGTTCGCCGTCGGCGCGCCCTCGAGATCGCCCGGGCATCCCCGGCAGATCACGCGAACCGGGTACACGTGGTCCGCCCCGAACCCCAACGCCCAGAGCAGTCGCGTCGCAGCGACCTCGGCATAGACCTCGCCGTTGGTCTTGCCGTACTTGACTTTGACCTTGTCCCCCCGGCCCAGAGCGCAGCTGAACTTCGGCGATCGGCCGCTCAGCTTTTCATCGACGTAGTCGCACTGCACCGTCGCCTGCGGCGCAAACCCACGGGAGACATCCGGGCCTTTTTCGAGATCGAGAGTCGCCACCCGCGTTGGCCGCCACACATCCGCACGGCGGATGGCGTCGATGCGCAAGCGCTTTTCGGCCTCGTTGCCGGCGCCGGGCATCTTAAGCTTGAATGGGCCGGCGCAGGACACGGCCGTGGTCACCAGACCCAGCGCGACAAGGGCTCGCGTCCGCGATGCCAGCGAGCGGGAGCGAAGTCGGGTCAGCATCGTCGAAGGACCGGGCAGAAGGCATGCCAACCGGAAGCTCAGCGATCGATTCGCGTTTGCTCAAACACGCACCGGAGGCGACCGTGCAATTCATGCCGGACTGTAGTGCTTCGAGCGCGCCGTCCACGGAGAACCAGCGGCAGGAGGAAGTCGGCAAGCTGTCGGCCGCCTCCCGGCCGGGCATCGCCTCCCGTGTTACTACTATCTTGCGGAGATTGCAGCGTAGCGAGCGCTTTTTCGGCTGCACTGGAGAAACGTCATGAACCGAGTGACGTCAGCGTTGTGCTGGTTGATCGTCGCCGCTGGGTTTGTTCCCGTTCTCGCGCAGCGGGGCGAGGAAGGCGGAATGAGGCTGCAGGGATCCTGGACCGCTATAAAGGCGGAACGCGATGGCAAAATCATTGATGACATCGTGGGGCATCAACTCTCGTTTGACGGCGGCCGTTTCCGGATCCAGACCAAGGACGGCAAGTCCCTCTACGCCGGAACCGTCCGGGTGACTCCGAGTGCCAGGCCGGCGGCCATTGACTTCGAGCACACGGAAGGGACCGACAAGGGAAAGACGTGGAAGGGGATCTATGCCCTGGACGGCGACAGGCTCACAATCTGCGACAACGCGCCGAACCTGGAGAAGGGCCGGCCCCCATCGTTCGAAGCAAAGAGTGGATCAGGGTACGCATTGATCACCTTCGTGCGCGCCAGTCCGTCCCTCGAAGCCGATGCGCGCTGAAGGGACGCTCAAGATGCGCCCACCGAGCTCATTCGACCTCAGCTCAGCTATTGCCTCTTTTGCAAGTCTCGTCCTGATCGATCGGCCTGACTGAAGCGGCCGCTCCCTCGACCGTGTGATGTAATCCTTACGCACGGAATACCGGAGGTGCTCCGTCAACCCGTGGAGTCGCCAGGTTCCAGGGCCGCAATACAGCCTGCAAACGGCCAAAATCCTCGATCGGCCGTTCTGGTACGCGACATGCGTTAAACGCTGGACGTCCTCGCGAGACTGGCTCCGATATCCGTCCAGCACGCGCGGCAGGAGGTCGTCGCGAGTGGAGCGTCCCCGGCGCAGCTCGACAGTGGAGACCAATCGCTACGAGCGGGCCTGGCTGCTGGCCGAATGCGCGGCTTGGACTTTCGGCCTTGTCAGCCTGGTGACATGGGGCGCCCTGCGCATCGAAGGTGCGACCGGCGCCCGGCACGATCTCGAGCGCTTCGCGGACCTTCAAGCTGTCCGGGCCGGCAAGTCACAGCCGGCTGCCGCGCTGGACCTGAGCCTCTGGGACCCCAAGCGCATCAGCGCCTGGCAAAGCTCCTTGAAGGAGCCGGCCCCGCCGCCGGTGGCCGTCCTGCGCGTCCCCAAGGTCGGGCTCGAAGTGGCGGTGCTGCCGGGCACCGACGACTTCACGCTCAATCGCGCGGTTGGCCACATCAAGGACACAGCGCTCCCCGGCACGGACGGCAACTCCGGAATCGCCGGGCACCGCGACGGGTTCTTCAGGGGCCTGAAGGACGTCGGCCCCGGCGATGCCATCGAGATCGAGACGCTTCAAGGCGAGGAGGTGTACCGCGTCGAACGCGTGTGGGTCGTGTATCCGGAAGACGTGGCGGTGCTCGAGGCGACGTCCACGCGATCGCTAACGCTGGTCACGTGCTACCCGTTCTACCACGTGGGCCCGGCGCCGCAGCGGTACATCGTTCGTGCAGTGCGTGCCGGGGGCCTGGCAGCCGCCGCTCGTTCGCAACAACCCTGAACTGGTGCGACGTTCTGCGGCGATCTCCTGTTCCAGAGGCCGTTCATCGTTCCGCGTGTGGTTCAGGCACGTGGGTACTCGCAGACGGAAGTCAGAGGAGGATTTGTGACTCGAACACTGATTCGGCTGATGTTGGGTAGCCTGCTCGTCGGCGTGACCGCCGGCGCGACGCTGGCGCAATCGACGACGGAGACCAAGAAGTTCCAGGTCATCTCGGTGGAGGGCAACAAGCTCGTCGTCAATTTGCCCGAGGGCACGAAAGAACTGACCGTGCCCGACGACTTCCGGTTCACCGTCGATGGCCAGTCGCTGTCGGTGCACCAGCTGAAGCCGGGGATGTCAGGCACCGCGACCATCACTACCACGACCACCATGGTGCCGGTCACCGTCACCGAGGTGAAGAACGGGACCGTCATGCAGGCGATGGGCACGAGCATCATCGTTCGCACCAGTGACAATCAGATCAAGATGTTCTCGCAGGGCGACATCGACAAGCGGGGCGTCAAGATCATGCGTGGCGGCCAGCCGGCGCAGATTTCGGACTTCCGCGCCAACGACAAGCTGACGGCGACCATCGTCACGACCATGCCGCCCAAGGTGCTGACGGAGAAGGAAGTGCAGGCGACTCTCGCCAAGGCCGCACCCGCGGGCGCACCAGCGGCGCCACCGTCGGCAGCCGCGCCGGCGGCTGCGGCTCCGAGTGCGGCGGACGAGCCGGCCAGGACGCTGCCAAAGACGGCCAGCAAACTGCCGCTGCTCGGTCTGGTGGGCCTTGGTTCACTCCTGGCCGGGGTGGGCCTCACTATGAGGCGGCGTCTCGCCACGCGGTAGCGGGATTGGCTCCTCGACGACGGGCCGCGCTGCTCTCTGGGGCGGTCCGTCGTCTTGTTCTGCGGCCTGAAACCCATTCCGTGTTCCACGGAGGCCACAACAGATGAAACACGCGCGCGAACTCGTTACGAGCACCGTCGTCGGTGGCGTGTTCATCGTGGTTCCGTTCTACCTGGCGTTGTTGCTGCTGCTGAAGGGCATGCAGTCGGCCGCCGGCTTGGTACGGCCGATCGCCGTGCTGCTCCCCGACTGGCTACCCGCTGAGCAGTTCTTCTCGCTGGTGCTGGTGCTGGTCGCCTGTTTCTTAGTCGGTGCAGCGGTCCGTACTCAGGCCGGACGAATGGCTCGCGAAAAACTGGAGAGAGTGTTTTTCGAACGGCTCCCGGGGTACGGGCTCCTGCGCAGTCTGACGCAGCGATTGGCGGAAGACGGCGACGACAAGGCGTGGAAGCCTGCACTCGTGGAGCTCGAGGACGCGCTCGTCCCGTGTTTCATCATCGAAGAGCTCGACGATGGCCGGCTCACGGTGTTCGTGCCGTCGGTGCCGACACCGCTGGCCGGGGCTGTGTACATCCTCGCTCGCGAACGTGTGCACCCGCTCGATGTCCCCTTCACTCAGGCAATCCGATCCGTCTCACGCTGGGGCTCGGGGTCGAAAGAGCTCGTCGCGGCGATGCGGCAAGACTGACGGGCCCGCTCGCCGGACATCTCAGGAATCGATTCCGGAGGTCGGCTCGATCATCACGTGCAGGAGTACGACAATGAGAACATCGCTGGTCGCAGGCATCGCAGTCGCGTGCATTTGTGCCGCTCACCCTTCGGCCGCGCAGGACAAGGGCAAGACCGCGGCGGCCGAGCTCACCTCTGATTCGAAGGCATCGCTGCAGCAGCTGTACGCCAGCGTGCCGGTGGCCAAGGCAATCGGGCCCAAGGCCCAGGCTATCCTCGTGTTCCCGAAAGTCACGAAGGCCGGCCTCGGCATCGGCGGTCAGTACGGCGAAGGCACGCTGTTGCAGAAGGGGGCCGCGGTTGCCTACTACAAGACGACCGGCGCGTCCTTCGGGCTGCAGGCAGGCGGCCAGACGTACGGCTACGCCATGTTCTTCATGAACGCGAAGGCCCTCGACGAGTTTCAGAAGGCGAGCGGTTTCGAGGTCGGTGTCGGCCCCAGCGTCGTCCTCGTCGACGAGGGCATGGCGAAGACCACCACGACGACCACGATGAAGGACGACATCTACGCGATCATCTTCGGGCAAAAGGGGCTGATGGCGGGCCTCGGCATCCAGGGCAACAAGATCACCAAGATCACGCCGAAGTAGCCGAAGCGGGGGACCGTCGTCAGCTTGCGAGCGCCCCACGGGTCCGCCCCGGGAGGCGACGGCGCCCTCAGGATGGGAGCGGCTCTTCGTTCAGGAGCTGCGCGATACCTTCGCTGACTGACGCCGCGCGCATGCCCGTGCGATGAAGGAGCGCCGCAACTGACTCCGGCTCCTGGAGTACTCCCAGCATCGCCGGAGCCTGCATCGCAGCCCATCCACCCAAAGTGCGGGTACTTCGCGTCGCCCCCGACAGCGGCAAGTAACGCGGCGCCTGGTAGGTGTCACGGCCGGCCAGCGTAGCGAACAGATACCACCGTGATGTCGTCGGACTGCTGCGCGCCCGCAGCATGCCGCCGCACGGCCTCGAGCACGCCAAGAGTCGTGTCACGCGCGCTGTGGCCCGATGAGGCTTGGAGGTGCGCCAGCAGACGGTCCTCTCCGAACAGATCGTCGTTCGCGTCGAACGCCTCGCTGACGCCGTCGGTGAAGAGGACGAAGGTGTCACCAGGCTGGAGCTCCAGCGTCTCGCTCGGGATGTCGTCGGCGGGCAGCAGTCCGAGCACGCGTCCGCACGACGTGAAGGCCAGCTGCGGCGCCTGCCCGGCCTTGATTCGGACCGCGGCGTGGTGTCCTGCGCTCGCGCACGTCACGCAGCCCGTCTCGAGATCGAATATCAGACACTGAAGCGTCACGAACATGCCGCGTGGATTCTGTTCCAGCAGCTCGTCGTTCAGCTGACGCAGAATCTCCTCGAGGGTATGGCCCTGCCGCGCCAGGCTGCGAAGCAGCGTCATGGCCACGGCCATGAAGAGCGCGGCGGTGATGCCTTTGCCCGATACGTCACCCACGGCGACCAGCACGCGGTCGGGGCCGAGCCGCAGGACCTCGAAGAGATCGCCGCCGACCCGGCGCGCCGGCTCCATTACCGCGTGCACGTCCAGCCCCGTGCCCTGAATCTGCGCTTGGATGTTCGCCGGCAGAAGGCCCGTCTGAATCTCGTGGGCAATGCGGAGGTCCCGCTCGGCCGCCGCCTTGACGGCCTCTGCGTAGGCCTTGGCCTTCAAGAGCGAACGGACACGGGCCTTGACTTCCAGGATCTCGAACGGCTTCGTCAGGTAGTCGTTGCCGCCGACCTCGAACCCGCGTGCCTTGTCCTGTACATCCTCGAGGGAGCTGAGAAACATGATTGGCAGCTCGCGTGTAGATGCCGCCGCTCGCAACGTCCGGCAGATCTCGTAGCCGTCGATATCCGGCATGACGATGTCGAGCAGAATCAGATCGGGCGGGCTCCGACGGACGGCGTCGAGCGCCTGCTGTCCGCCGAGCGCCACAGAGAGCTTGTACTCACCGCTGAGTGCCTGGACCAGCACGTCGACGTTCGCCTTGACGTCGTCGACGATGAGCACCCGGCAGTCGGAGAGGTCTTTCACCACGGTTCCTTGCTGTCAATATCAGGCTTCCCCGCCGCTGACACGGGCGAGGAGACGTGAGGCGATTCCCTGCGCCTCGTCGTATTCGTAGCCGTCGACCGAGCGACGCAGACGTCCGAGGTCATCGGCCGCCCAGGCCGGAAGCCCGGACGTGGCGAGCTCGGCCAGGGCTCCGCTCGCCGACGACACGTCGTAGTGCTCCAAGGCGGTAGTCAGGCGGCCGAGCGCGGCGCCGGCCATCACGCGATCGAACGGGTGGGCCGCGGTGTCGGCCTCACGCTGTGCCGACGGGCGCAGCGTCTCGATCGAGCGGAAGACCACGGCCGCGCGCTCTTCGACGAACGCGAGGAGATCGGTCAGGTCCGCGCGGCCATCGCGACCCGCCTGCTCGAGCGCCTTGGCGGCGGAGCGCAACCCATCGGCCCCGAGATTGCCGGAGGCGCCGGCGATCGCGTGCGCGTGCCTTGCGGCCATCGCAGCATCGCCCGCCACGACAGCGGCGCGAAGTGCCTCCAGAATCTCCCGCTGTCCGTCGGCGAACCGCAGCAGCATCCGTTCGAGGCTGGCACGCTCGATCCCGAGACGCCGCAGCGTGCCGCTCACATCGACGCCTTCGAGCACGGGTCCGTCCTCTCCCGAAGGGTCGGTCTCCGCCACCGATACGGATGTTGCCAGCACGCGCTCCTGACTCCTGGTCGCGACAGTGGCGGCGGCCTCGGCCGGCCGTACCGGCAGCCAGCGCCGCAAGGTCGCGACGAGCTTCCGGCGGTCGATCGGCTTGGTCACGTGATCGTTCATTCCCGCGGCCAGACACGCGTCGAGGTCAACTTTCATCGCGTTCGCTGTCATGGCGATGATGGGCAGCGTCGCGAACCGGGGATCGGAACGCAGGGCCCGCGTCGCCGCGAGTCCGTCGAGCTCGGGCATCTGCATGTCCATCAGGATCGCGTCGTACTTCGTCGGTGCGTCCTGTGCCATCGCGATCGCTTCCCGGCCATTGTGGGCGACGTCGAGCGCCATCCCCAGACGCTCGAGAAGCTCGACCGCAACCATCTGGTTGGCCTCGTTGTCCTCGGCCAGAAGCGCCCGCCTGCCTTCGAACTCACGCTCGAGCGGCCCCTCGAGTCCACGCCGCGCGGCGTGCACGCGAACGCCCTGCGATTCGCCGAGCGCGTCGAACAGGGACGACGCCGTCAGCGGCTTCCGAAGGAACACGTTGACGCCGAGCGCGGCACAGCGCGCCTCTTCCTCTTTTCCAGCGTAGGCGCTGATCACGATGATTGGCAGCGCCCGCGTCTCGGCGCGGCTCCGGATGCGCTCGGCGGCCTCGAGCCCGTCGATGCCAGGCAGCATCCAGTCCAGGACGACGAGGCCAAAAGACTCCGGCGTGGCTTCGCGGTTCTTCTGCTCGAGCAGCGCAAGTCCTTCCTCCGCGCTCGCGACGGAGACCACGGGAATCGACCAGCTTCGGAACAGCGTCTCGAGCAGCTCCCGGCTGGTCGGGGAATCCTCCACGACCAGCACCGGCTGCTCCGTGAGCGTCGAAGGAACGGCGCGCGCGGGCGCCGCTTTCTGCGCGTCGATGGCGAAGCGGGCGGTGAAGGAAAACGTCGTCCCGGCGCCGGCGGCGCTCTCGAAGGTGAGGTCGCCGCCCATGAGCCTCGCCAGCCGCCGGCTGATCGCCAGCCCGAGTCCGGTGCCGCCGTATTGTCGAGACGTCGAGCTGTCGGCTTGCGTGAACGCCTGAAACAGCTTGTCCTGCTGCTCCACGGGAATTCCGATCCCCGTATCCCGCACGGTGACCCGCAGATCGACATGGCCCTGGCTCACGTCGGCCGTGGTCAGGGGTTCCACTCTCAGAACGACCTCGCCCTCGTGCGTGAACTTGAACGCGTTTCCGACGAGGTTCGTAAGCACCTGGCGGAAACGAAGCGCGTCGCCGACGAGCCGGTCGGGGACCGCCGGGACCGCGTGCGTGATGAGCTCGACGTGCTTCTGGATGACCGTCGCCCGGAAGGTCTCGGTTACTTCCTCGAGCACGTCCCTGACGCTGAATGGCGCGTCCTCGAGCTGCAGCTTGTCGGCGTCGATCTTCGAGAAGTCCAGGACGTCGTTGAGGATGCCGAGCAGATTTCGTGCGGACGAATGGGCGACGCTGATGTATTGATGCGCTTTCGGCGGGAGATCGGTCTCGAGAGCCAGCGCGTTCATGTTGATGATCGCGTTCATCGGCGTGCGGATTTCATGGCTCATCATCGCGAGGAACGACCCCTTTGCGCGATTCGCCTCCACCGCCTGTTCACGAGCCGCCACCAGGTCGCGATGAGACGTCTGCTGCGCGGCCACGGCGTCGTCGATCGCGCGTCCCAGATCCCGCAGTTCGCCACGCTCGTGACCGAAGCCGGTACGGGCGCCGAGGTCGCCGGCCGACACCTTGCGCGCCGTGGCGAGGATCGGGCGAACCTCTCGCAGGAAAAGCGCCTCGCTAACAAGCCAGGCCATCAGGACACAGAGAAGCATCCCTGTCCCCAGAAGCACGACGTTGCGGAGGAGCATGTCGTTCAGGGCGGCGCGGTAGGGAGCCAGGGCGATCCCGAGGGTGACCCGCGTGCCCGTATGCTGTCCGTGAAACTCCAGCGGCTCTGCTACGTACAGACGCTCGACGCCGTCGAGGCCGGCGAGGCCCCGCACGCTTCCCGCAGTGTCGAGCGCCGTGGCCCACTCCCCCGCGTGCTTCCCGGCGTACTTCTCCAGATCGACCGAGCGATACTGGACCACGCCCTGACCGTCGAGAACCGTCAGCACTGTGCTCGGAGGAAGGCCGGAACGTTCGATGAACCCCGTCACCCAGTCGAGGTCGATGCTCGCGAAGACGACGGACGTCAGAACACCGAGCTCGTTGACGACGGGCTGGGCGAGATTGAGGCCGGGTTCGTGGGTGGCCGGATCGGGAAGAAAGGCCCCGGTCGCGAAGTCGAGTGTGCGCCGGGCACGCTCGAACGCGAGCCGCTCGTGGACGCTGGCCTTCCGATCGAGCGGGACGGCGCTGGCCCGCACATCACCGGTCGTGCCGTCGGCGAGCAACAGGTTGTTGTACAGCCGATCTTCGCGCAGTGCATCGACCAGCTTGCGCGTTGCCAAGGGCGTGGATGCGATGACGTCTGGATCCGCCGCCAGCGTCGCAAGCCGGTGCGCGCCCCGCGTGATGCGGTCGTCCATCTCCCGCTGCAGCAAGCGGACGACCCGCGTCGACAGATCCGCCAGAGCGGCGAAGCCCCGCTCCCTGGCCAGCCACTCGTCGTACACGACGATGACGA
Source organism: Vicinamibacteria bacterium (assembly GCA_963806705.1). Lineage (GTDB taxonomy): Bacteria > Acidobacteriota > Vicinamibacteria > Vicinamibacterales > JAENWD01 > JAENWD01. The sequence continues at coordinate 50,618 of CAWDZE010000014.1, read as the reverse complement.
GCGCCGGCACCAGGGCGACGAGCACGAGCGCGACGAGTCGCGCTTTGACCGTGGGGAGAATCGAGGCGATGCGATCGAGGATGTGAGTCGCCCGGCGCCTCATCCCACTCGGTCCATCAGCGTGGCTGAGGCTCATTGGTCGGCAGTGTCGTGCCGGGGGCTATTGCGGGATTGTGGCTGTCGGCAAGCCTACAGTCAACTCGGGTCGCGACCGCCAATGGCCGTGCTAGCATCTGCCACGCCCGTTCAGCTATCGACTGGAACGAAGCGGAGGGCAGTCTTTGCCGGAATAGCTGCATGAAGTCCGTCCGTTGCTGCAGCGGATCATCAGCACGCCGTACTGCTCGTCGTCGAGCTTCCTCTTAATGAGCGCCGCGGTGTCTAGCCTCCAGAGGCCGGCCCGGCCCCGCTTCATCCTGTTCCTGTCCCCCAGGTCCAGAGCGCACGGCACAGAGTTCTGCACGAACTGACGCGTTAGCGTGCACAGATCCGCGCAGGTCGGCGCTGGTGCCGCCGCGCGAGCAGCGGCTCCGCGGTGGTTTCGGTGAGCGATTCGAACCGCGAGGATCCCCGGTGGGCATCAGTCCGGGCGTATACTCCGTCCCGTCGGCGTCAGTCGCGCCCCGGCGGTAGTAGAGTGTCACCCTGGGAGGCTCGCCATGGAGGACCAGCATCCACCTGCCCCCGCCAACGCGCCCACGATCACAGGATTCTCCTCCTCGGCCCAGCCCGGCGCGACTGTAGGTCCCTATTACCTCCTCCAGCGGCTCGGCGAAGGCGGCATGGGTGAGGTGTGGCTGGCTGAGCAGACCCGGCCGGTCCATCGATCCGTCGCGCTGAAGATCATCAAGGCCGGAATGGACACCGCGCAGGTGATCGCTCGCTTTGAGGCGGAGCGACAGGCCCTGGCCGTGATGGACCATCCGGGCATCGCCACGGTCTTCGATGGCGGCAGCACGCCGGAGGGGCGCCCATATTTCGCCATGGAATATGTCAAGGGCGAGCCCATCACGGCGTACGCCGACCGGTACCGCCTGAGCATTGCGGCGCGGCTCGAACTGTTCATCCGCGTCTGCGAAGCCGTGCAGCACGCGCACCAAAAGGGGGTCATCCATCGCGACCTCAAGCCCTCGAATGTGCTCGTCACGCTCCAAGACGACCACCCGGTGCCAAAGATCATCGACTTCGGGATCGCGAAGGCGACGACGCAGCACCTGACCGAACGCACCCTGTTCACCGAACTGGGCGTGCTGATCGGCACGCCCGAGTACATGAGCCCAGAGCAGGCAGAGTTGACGGGACTCGACATCGACACGCGCACGGACGTGTACGCCCTCGGCGTGCTCCTGTACGAATTGCTGACGGGGGCACTGCCTTTCGATGGGAAGCTGCTGCGGGAGAAGGGTCTCGACGAGCTTCGCCGCACAATCCGTGAGGTGGAGCCGACGCGCCCCAGCACGCGCATCAGACAGCAGGGACCGGCATCGACCGAGGCCGCGAGGACCCGTCACACCGAGCCTGCGCGCCTCGCCAGCCAGCTCCGCGGAGACCTCGACTGGATCACGATGAAGGCGCTGGAGAAGGACCGCACGCGACGCTACGATACGGCGCTAGGACTGGCGAACGACGTGCGGCGCCACCTGCGGAACGAGCCGGTTTTGGCCGGGCCACCCGGCGCGGCGTACCGGACCAAGAAGTTCGTGCGACGGCACCGGTTCGGCGTCAGTGCGTCGGCCACTTTCGTTCTGCTCCTCGTCGCTCTGGCCGTGACGATGACCATACAAGCGCAGCGGATCGCCCGCGAACGCGATCGCGCCAATCGTGAGGCCACGGTTGCGCGACAGGTCTCGGAGTTTCTGGTTGGCATGTTCAAGGGTTCTGATCCATTCGAGGGGCGAGGGCCGGAGCTCACCGCACGCGAGGTACTCGACCGGGGGTCGCAGCGGATGCGCACGGAGCTACGCGACCAACCTGAGGTACGAGCGACGCTGATGGACACAATGGGGCGCGTGTACTTGGAACTCGGCAAGTATGACACGGCCGCACAGCTTGCCGATGAGGCGCTTCGTTATCGGGAGGGCGCCTTCGGCCGAGACAGTCTTGAGGTAGCTTCAACGCTGATTAGTATTGGCGCAATCAAGGGGCAACAGGGCGCGTTTATTGAAGCCGAGCGAATGCTCCTTGAAGCCCTCGACATTCAACGGAGGCGTCTCGGAGAAGAAAATCCTCGCGTCGCAGAAACACTCCTCACACTCGGCGAGGTTCGATACGCGTCGGGGGACTGGGCGGGTGCCGAGCGAACACTGCGCGAATCGCTGGGCATGTATCGGAAGGTGGTCGGCAGTGACGATCTGTGGCTGGCGAACGCGCTTAACGACTTGGCGGCTGTGTTGGAGCGGCGGTCGAAACGAGAGGAATGCGAGGCTTTGTATCGCGAGTCTCTTGCCATCCGCCGCAAACGGCTCGGGAACGACCATCCGTACGTTGCCCAAACCCTCAATAACATCGGCTTGCTCTACAACAGCCAAGGGAAAGCTCCTCAAGCGGAGCCGCTGCTTCAAGAGGCCCTCGTCATTAATCGCAAGGCATTCGGCGATATCCATCCCGTCATAGCTACCAATCTGAGTAACCTCGCGGTGGTTTATCGGGACATGGGCAACCTGCTGAAAGCGGAAGAGTACTGCCGGAACGTCGTTGAGTTGGACACCCAGATTTTCGGTGAGAACAACCCGAGTGTCGCCGGGGACATACAGATGTTGGGCGGTGTGCTGAAGCGCCAGAACAAGCTCAAGGAAGCCGAGTCAGCCTTCCGCAAAGCCTTACTGATCAAACTCGAGCACTTTCCCTCGGACCACTGGCAAGTCGCCACGACCAAGAACCTCCTCGGCGACTGCCTGACGGATGAAGAGGCGTACACGGCCGCCGAACCGCTCTTAATCGAAAGCGCCGCCATTATTACGAAGCAGTTCGGCGCAAGCCACGAGCGGACACAGGCGGCGACCACCCGAGTTGTCACTTTGTACGAACGCTGGGGCAAGGCCGCCCAGGCCGCTGAGTGGCGGGCGAAGCTGGCGAAGGAAGTAGGAGAAAAATAGACGACAGCGACAGTGGATGCTGCAAGAACAAAGGAGTTGCAGTTCGGTGACGACAGACCACTCGCGGCCTCGACCTGCCGCCTCTCCTACACCCCGGCTAGATGAACTTCCATGGACTTATTTGGTACCGGTACGGGGATTCGAACCCCGGTCCCGTGGCTGAGAACCACGTGTCCTGACCCCTAGACGATACCGGCACGCGCGGTCTGGAACCATCGATTGTATCGGCCCCGGCTGGACCGAGTCAAACCCGGGTCCGGTCGAACCAGCCAGTGCATCCAGTACCCGCAGCACCAGGTACCTGGCACCGCACTCGGCACCGGGCACCCGGCACCGGGCACGAGTTAGAATCAGTCCCCGCATGCGTAAATTCCTGCTCATCCTGGTTCTGCTGGCCATTGCCGGCGGCGGCGGCGCGTACTGGTGGTCGGGCCGCGACGGTGGCCCGGTGATCACAGTCGAGAAGCCAAAGGCGCTGATGGGACAGGGAGCAGTGGTCGAGATCACGGTCGGCACGCCGGGAGGCCGGCTGTCGAAGCTCGACGTGACGTTCGAACAAGGTGGCAAACAGACGCCCCTGTTCGCGCTAAGCCAGCCCGGGGCCGCGGGCCTGACCCAGGACGGCCCGGATCGCGTGCGTGTGACCGTGCCGGCGACCCGGAAGGAGATTGCCGATCTCAAGACGGGCGACGCCCGCGTCCTGGTGGCGGCCGAGCGCCAGGTGCTCTACGGCGTGCGCACGCTGGCGTCCTCGGTCGCGCATCCGGTGCGCGTCCGATTGGAGCCCCCGCGCGTCGCCGTGCTCTCGATGCACCACTACATCAACCACGGAGGCAGCGAGTTCGTGGTGTTCCGCGCGACCCCGAATGACGTCACGGCCGGCGTTCGCGTGGGCGACCGCGTCTATGCCGCGTACCCCGGGACGGCGGTGGGCATTGCCGACCCGGCCGCGCGTGTCGCGGTCTATGCCCTGCTGCACGATCAGGACCTTGCGACGCCGATGAAAGTGTTTGCCACCGACGAGGCCGGCAACACCGCGTCGGCCGACATCGACTCACGCGTGTTCCCCAAAGTGTTCCGGAGGAGCCGCATCGAGGTCGCCGACACGCTCCTCCAACGCGTCGTCCCGGCAATCCTCGAAAACACTCCAGACTTCGCGCGTGAGGTTGCCGACCCGAACGATCTGGTCGCGGCATTTCTGAAGATCAACGGAGACCTGCGCCGCAAGAACGCCGAGACGATCGCCGGGATCGGTTCCAAGTCTGCGCCCGGGATGCTGTGGCAGGGCGTGTTCCAGCAACTGGGCAACTCCCAGGTCGAGGCCGCGTTTGCCGATCACCGCACGTACTTTCATGCCGGCAAGGAGATCGATCAGCAGGTGCACCTGGGCTTCGATCTCGCGGTCACCGCAGCCGTGCCCATCGTTGCGGCCGCGCGCGGCAAGGTCGCCTTCGCCGACTACCTGGGTATCTACGGCAACTGCGTGATCGTGGACCACGGCCTGGGCGTGCAGTCGCTCTACGCGCACCTGTCGGCCATCGACGTCAAGCCCGGCGACGACGTGGACAAGGGGCAGGGGCTGGGCCGCAGCGGGATGACCGGCCTTGCCGGCGGCGACCACCTGCACTTCACGATGCTGGTGGGGGGTTACCCCGTAAGCCCCGTGGACTGGTGGTCCACGCAGTGGATGGAAGACCGGGTGCTGCGAAAGATTCGAGAAGCCGGCGGCAAGCAGTAGCCCGATATAATTGACGCTTCGGCATGTCCACAAAGTCCGACCAGACGGCAGTGCTCCCGACGAGTGCGTGGGCCGATTACGTCACGCTGATCAAGCCGCGGGTGAACCTGCTGGTGCTGGTCACGACGGTGATTGGCTTCCACCTGGGCAACCTTGGCGGCACCGACCTGGCCTTGTTGTTCAACACGGTCGTCGGCACGTTCCTGGTCGCCAGCGGCGCCGCCGCGTTCAACCAGTTGCTCGAACGCGACGTCGACGCGCGCATGCGCCGGACGATGCAGCGGCCGCTGCCGGACGGCCGCATCGGCGCCACCGAGGCGTTCTGGTTTGCGACGGCGCTTTCGGCGGTCGGGCTGGCGCAGTTGTGGTTTGGCGCGAACCGGCTGGCCGCGCTCGTCGCCGTGGCGACGCTCGTCAGCTACGCGCTGATCTACACGCCGCTCAAGAAGGTGACATCGCTGGCCACGGTTGTCGGCGCAGTGCCTGGCGCGCTGCCGCCGGTGATCGGTTGGGCGGCGGCACGCAACACGCTGTCGCCAGAGGCATGGGTGCTGTTTGCCATCGTCTTCTTCTGGCAGATGCCGCACGTCCTGGCCATCTCCTGGCTTTACCGCGACGACTACGAACGTGGTGGCATCCGTGTACTGCCGGTCGAGGATCCCGACGGCCGCAGCACCGCGTTCCAGATGGTGGCCTACGCCGCGGCGCTGGTGCCGGTGAGCATGCTGCCGACGGCCATTGGCATCGCGGGCCGCATCTACTTTGCCGGCGCCGTGGTGCTTGGCCTCGCTTCTCTCGCACTGGCAATCCGGTTTGCGCAGCAGCACACCCCGGAACGCGCGCGGCATCTGTTCTACGCGACGCTGATCTATCTGCCCGTTCTCTGGGTACTGATGCTCGCCAATCGGGCGTAAGGTGGCACCCGCGCTCGCAGTAAGTCATCTCACACACCGCTACGGCAGCCGCGTCGCGCTCGACGACGTGTCGCTGACGGTCGCGCCAGGCACGTTTGTCGCGCTGCTCGGGCCCAACGGCGGCGGCAAGTCCACGCTGTTTCGCATCTGCGCGACGCTGCAGCGCGCCTCGGAAGGCTCGGTCGTGGTGTTCGGCGCCGATGTACGGACTGATGCGGCCGCCGTGCGGCGTCGGCTCGGCGTCGTCTTCCAGTCGCCGGCGCTCGACCAGCGGCTCACGGTGCGCGAGAACCTCCTGCACCACGGACGCCTGTACGGGCTGCAAGGGCGGCCGTTACGGGTTGGAATCGACGAGGCCCTTGTCCGTGTCGGCCTGACCGATCGGTCCCGGGAGGTCGTATCGCGCCTTTCCGGCGGCCTCAAGCGGCGCGCGGAGATCGCAAAGGTGCTGATGACGCGCCCGTCGCTGCTGCTGCTGGACGAGCCGACGACGGGCCTGGACCCGGGTGTGCGACGGGATCTCTGGCGCGACCTGGCGGGCATTCGGGCCAGCGACGGCACCACCATCGTGCTCACCACGCACCTGCTCGACGAGGCCGCCGCCGCCGATCACGTGTTCGTGCTCGACCAGGGCCGCCTGGTCGTCGACGGCGCACCGGACACGTTGACGCGGATGGTGGGCGGCGACGTGATTCGCCTTCAAACCGCGGACCCCTCCGATCTGGCGTCGCGCATCGCCGCGCGGTTTCAGGCCAAGGCCGCGGTCGTTGATGACGAGGTACGCGTCGAGCACGACCACGCGCACACGTTCGTGGCCGAGCTGGTGGATGCGTTTCCCGGTGCGATTCGTTCGGTGCACTTCGGCAGGCCGACGCTGGAAGACGTGTTCGTCCACTTCACGGGGCGCCGATTCGAATGACGCCTGCCGCCTTCACCCTCTGGCAGCGCGAGCTGGTTCGGTTCTTCCGCCAGCCGAGCCGCGTGATCGGCGCAATCGGATCGCCGGCCATCTTCTGGCTGCTGCTGGGCTCAGGTTTCGGCCAGTCGTTCCGGCCGGCCGCCTCGCCGCTCATCAACGGGTACCTCGAGTACTTCTACCCTGGCACGCTGGCGCTCATCGTGCTGTTCACGGCAATCTTCTCGACGGTCTCGATCATCGAAGACCGCCACGAGGGATTTCTCCAAGGCGTGCTGGCCGCCCCGGTTTCCCGCATCGACATCGTCACCGGCAAACTCCTCGGGGCGGCGACGCTGGCGACGATGCAGGCGACGATCTTTCTCGTGGCCGCGCCGTTTGCGGTGCGCCCGCTGACGCCGGAGGTCGTGGTGCAGGTTGTTGGCGTGCTGATACTGCTGTCGGTCGCCCTGAGCGGGCTCGGGTTCATCGTCGCCTGGCAGTTCGATTCGATCCAGGGCTTCCACGCGATCATGAATCTCGGGCTGGTGCCGCTCTGGATCCTGTCGGGCGCAGCCTTTCCGGCCACAGGCGCGGCGCCGTGGGTGCGGGGACTGATGACCGCCAACCCGCTCACCTACGGTGTGGCCGCCCTTCGCCACGTGTTGAGCCAGACGCCGCTTGCTGGCGAGCCCTCGCTCAGCCTGTGCCTGCTGGTGGTGGCGCTGTTTGGCATCGTCACGATGTGCCTGAGCATCGTGCTCGTGCGCCGCGACGCACGCTGACGCCGGTGCTTACCCTCTCCGACCTCCCCGCGCTCAACGCCACGCTCAACGGCATCGCAGGGCTGTTTCTGCTCGCGGGCTACTACTTCATCAGGCGGCGTCAGATTTCCAGGCATCGCGCGTCGATGATCGGCGCGTTCGCGACGTCCACGCTGTTCCTGATCTCGTACCTGATCTACCACGCCAACGTGGGCTCGAAACCGTTTCTGGGTGTTGGGCCGATCAGGGTCGTCTATTTCGCGATACTGATTTCGCACATCATTCTCGCGGCCGCAGTGGTGCCCCTGGCGCTCGTCACACTCTTTCGGGGGCTCAAGCGCGACGACGCGCGGCATCGGCGCATCGCGAAGATCGCGTGGCCGATCTGGATGTACGTGTCGGTGACGGGCGTGGTGGTCTATCTGATGTTGTATCAACTCTAGTGGCTAGACTATTCTAGAGTTACACACAAGAATGGACGGGTCTGCACCTTCTCGCATGCCAGCCGACCTGCTAGTGTTCTATCTCCTCCTCGCCACGCTTTTCGCCTTTGTGATCGCGACCGCCGCGATTGGCTGGGTCGTGCAGCGTGCCCGGGCGAGGTCGCGCGAGATCAACGACCAGATCGGCGGCATCCATCGTCGACTGGATCGCCAGGAGAGCGAATCGGAGTACCGTACCCACCGCCGAGCTCAGCTCGATAGCCTGATCCTCGCGGAGCGTGAGGTTCAGTTCGCCCTGGCCAAAGGTGATCTGCCGGCTGCATCCACCGTCAAGCTGCTCGGACACATCCAGGACCTCAGGGAAGCCCTGCTCTTGCCGGAGCGAGGCGCTTGACGATGGTTGCGGATCGGCCCATCCGGGTGGGCTACGACATCAGCAAGTTACACGGGGCGCCGGACGGCATTGCGCGCTACACCGAGCTGTTGCTGAGCGGCTTGCTCGAGTGTGGTCCGTCGATCCAGTGCACCGTCTTCGACCTGACTGCACAGAGCGTCGACGCGGAACGGTTGACCGCGCTGCTCGGCTCACGTGGCTCCGACGTCGTCGTTGGGGATCGGTGCTACCCGATGGAGGGCGACGTCGACGTCTTCCACGGCCCGGCCATGGTCTTCCCCCCTGGGCGGCCATGCCCCATCGTCTGGACGCTGCACGACGTGACGTTCCTGTCTCACCCGGATCATCATACGCTCGATAACCGGGTGGCGTCGCTGTCGGCCACCGTGCTCGCTACTTGCCGTGCCTCGGCCATCGTGGCTGTCTCCCATCACAGCAAGGCTCAGGCGGTCGAGTTGCTCGATCTGCCCGCACACCGCATCGACGTGATCCACTCCGCCGCCGATCCGTTCTTCGCGCCGCCGAAGAACCCCGAGCGCAAGATGAGCGCGTTGCAACGTCTCGGCATCGAGCGTCCGTACATCCTGGCCGTCGGAAGCCTCGAGCCGCGGAAGAATCTGATCGGCCTGCTGGATGCCATGCACCGCCTGCCCACCGCAATACGGGACGGTATCAGCCTTGTGATCGCGGGTCCGGAAGGGTGGAAGAATCGCGCCATCCACGAGCGCCTCGCGCAAGCGAGTAAGGAGCTGTCGATCCGACAGCTCGGCGTGGTGCCTCGCGGCGACCTCGCGCTCCTCTACAGCTACGCGGAAGCGTTCGTCTACCCGTCCTTCGCCGAGGGGTTCGGGCTACCGGTCCTGGAAGCCATGGCGTGCGGGGCGCCGGTCATCACCTCCAATTGCTCGGCGCTGCCGGAAGTCGCCGGCGACGCGGCGATGCTCGTCGATCCCCGGGATGTCGACGCCCTCGCGGGGGCGATCGCGAAGGTCGTCGGCGATAGTGGACTCAGACTGGCTCTGAGGCGACAAGGCCTGGAGCGGAGTCGCGACTTCTCCTGGCAGCGCACTGCAGAGCAGACGCTCGCAGTCTATCGTCGTGTGGCCCATCAATGAGCTCGCGTGTGCCTCCATTGAGCGGATGCACGATCGTCTCTAAGAACTATCTGCCGTACGCGCGAGTGCTGGCGCGGTCCTTTCTCGAGCACCATCCCGGAGGGAGGTTCTTCACGCTGCTCGTGGATCGCGTCGACGACTACTTCGTCCCGGCCACAGAGGACTTCGAGCTCGTGGTGGTCGAGGACCTGAAGAACATTCCCAGCGTCACGTCGTTGCTTTTCCAGTACACCGTGCTGGAGGCCAACACCGCCGTGAAGCCGTTCTTCCTAGAGCACCTGATGGAGCACGAAGGGATCGAGCGGCTCGTGTACCTCGACCCTGACATCCTGGTCGTACGTCAGCTCGATCTGCTCAGCGAGCGGCTCGAGGCCGAGAGCATTCTGCTGACGCCTCACCTCACCGCACCGATCGACGATCGGGCGTTTCCAGGCGAGGTCGATATCCTTCGCGTCGGCACCTACAACCTCGGCTTCATCGCCCTCGCCAATCGTCCGCCTGTCCGGGGTTTGCTGCGATGGTGGCAGGCCCGGCTCGCCGATCGGTGTGTCGTGCGCCTTGACGATGGTCTGTTCGTCGATCAGAAGTGGATGGACCTGGTGCCGGGCTTCCACCCCGAGGTCGGGATCATCCATCACCCAGGCTACAACGTCGCCTACTGGAATCTCAACGCGCGCCGGGTCGAGATGGGCAACCCGATCCGCGTCAACGGAGAGCCGCTCTGTTTCTTCCACTTCAGTGGCGTGGAGATGGACTACCCAGACAAGCTCTCCAAGCACCAGAACCGATTCACCCTGACCGGCCGCCAGGAGCTGCGTCCGCTCTTCGAGAGATACCTGTCGCTGATCCGTGAAGCGGGGTTCGAGACCTCACGCCACTGGCCCTACGCGTACGCCAAGTTTGACAACGGTGTCGCGATTCCCGATCTCGCCAGGGCCTTTTACCTGTCGCTCGATTCGGCGTCGGAGCGGTTCGGCAATCCGTTCGCCACCGGGCCGGACAACAGCTTCTGGCGCTGGATGAACAGCCGCGCCTCGCGCCGCCGGCCACCCTGCCTTTCGCGTCTGCTCTTCTACTTGTGGGAATCGGACCCCGACGTGCAGATGGCGTTCCCCGATCCGTCCGGGGACGACATCGATGAGTTCGCGGAATGGCTCGAGGTCCATGGCACGCAGCACTACCGGCTCTCGCCCGCCCTGTTTACCACGCTGGGGCCCCTGCTGAAGTCCGCGGACGGTTCGCTCGACGCTCGCCAGCGAGCCCGGCGAATTGTGAAGCAGATCTACATGTCGAAGACGGCCTGGTACGCCAAGATGGCGGTCAAGCGCGTCTTCGGACGCGACTTCGCGCGCCGGCTCAAGCGGCGCGTTCGGCCGTTGGCGACGGGCCAGGATTCCCCCACCGCCGTGGCCGGCCCCACGAGGCATGACATCGATCTCTCTCGTCTCGGCGTTAACGTCCTAGGCTACCTCAGCACCGAAAGCGGCATGGGGCAAAGCGCCCGTGCCCTGCTCCAGGCGGTGGAAGCGGCCAAGCTGCCCTGCACGGTCACGACGCTGAGCCTGGACGTGCGGTCGCGAATGGAGGACTCGAGCGTCGACGATTCGCCATCCGACGTCGACTACGACATCAACCTCATCGTTGTCAATTGCGACCAGACCCCTAGCATCGTCGAGCACCTCGGACGATCGCGGTTCGTGGGTCACTACAACATCGGGGTGTGGGTGTGGGAGCAGGAGCAGTTTCCCGATGCGTGGCTCGGCGCATTCGACCACTTCGACGAGAATCTGGACGCCGAGTCGGTTCTCGGTGGATGCCCTCTCCGCGGTGTCGCCGGTGCCCGTGCGCCGCATGCCGCACGTCGTCGAGGTGCCCGCACTGGGTGACGTGGACCGAGCGCGGTTCGACCTGCCAGAGGACGCATTCGTGTTCCTCTTCGTGTTCGACTTCCTGAGCTTCGCCGAGCGGAAGAATCCTCTTGGTGCCGTGCGGGCGTTCAAGCAGGCCTTCGGCCAGGACGACCGGGCCGTCTTCGTGCTCAAGTGCACCAACTCGGATTTCGACGCGGAGGCGTTCGCCGCCCTGCGGGCGGAGATTGCGGGATCACCGGTGCGGCTGATTGACAGCTATCTGACACGCCAGGAGCTCTACGAACTCGTCGGCGCCTGCGATGCGTATGTGTCGCTCCACCGGTCCGAGGGCTTCGGCCTCACAATCGCCGAGGCCATGGCCCTCGGCAAGCCCGTGATCGCCACGCACTACTCGGGCAACACCGACTTCATGACGCTGACCAACAGCCTCCCGGTCGGCTATCGGACAGTCGTCCTCGAGCGCGATTCCGGCCCCTACGTCAAGGGCACGCACTGGGCCGAGCCGGATCTCGAACAGGCCGCCGGGCTGATGCGCCGGGTGTACGAGGAGCGCGGTCTCGCGCGCCGCATCGGCGAGCGGGCGCGGAAGGACATCGAGGCAGGGTTCAGCCGCGACGCGATCGGCGCCCGACTGCGGGGCTACATCTCCGACATCGTCCGGCGGCATCCCGGCCGACCGGGGTTCACGCATCCCGCGAGGTGACGCAGCCCGCGAAGTCGAACTGCCACGGCCTGCTGCTAGCACCGTTTTCACCCAACAGTCGATTTGCTTGTCCGTCGGTTTCAGTGCGCGACTGGACGCCTCTGTTGAAGTTCCGTCCTCGTCGGCATTGCCCCCCTCACAAGCTGCGAGGGAGCAGATAGGTAGCTGGCTGCTCGCAACTGCATGACACTCGTTGACTACGCCTGATGTAACTATAATTACAATTATATCAGTACTTTACGAGCATTTGTGAGGCACGAGAGGTAATCTAGCGGGGGAGGCGGTAGCAGGTGCTAGTCTGACCGCCCGCCCACCCAGCGCCCACACTGCCATGGATATCGCAGTGAACAGCAGGCCCCCGATGGCGTGATACACGCCCTGAACGCGCAGGGCGCGCACCGTCGCAACAATCGCCACGAGGAACGGGGTCGCGCAGAGGAAGACGTAACTCAAGCGGCGACCGAAGCGGTCATGCGCCATCGTCGTCCTGAAAGTTAGTACAACAAATACTTCGCCCGGAGCGTTCTCCATCGCGACTCCGCGACGGCCCAGGACGAGGCGACGTCGGCGGGATCTTCTCCCGTCCTGACGCGCGCGAACGCGTCGCTCGAGCCCAGCAATATAGCCGTGCGGCCGGGATCGAAGGCACCCTGGTGCAGCGTGAAGAGCGCGGCTGCAACTTCCAGGCCGAGGCGCACCGGCTTGAGCGCCTCCCGATCGGTGACGACGAAGAACACTCCCTGGCAGCGCTCTCCGGCGAACTTGCTCGAGGTAGGCGTGAAGGACACGGGGTAGGTGCGAATGCCCGGCAGGCGGCGCGCGTTGAGATGCGCGGCCAGTCGTCGGCCGTCGATCCACGGAGCGCCGATCTGCTCGAAGGGCGTGTCGGTGCCCCGCCCCACGGAGAGGTTGCTGTACTCGATGCTGCCAATGCCGGGATATAGCGTGGCCTGAAGCAGGTTCCGCATGTTCGGCGACGGGTTGATCCACTCGAGACCAAGCTCGTCGAACCACCGGTCGCGGGACCAGTGCCGCATCGCGACCACGTCCAGGTCGCAGCCGATCTTGGCTTCGACGTTGAACAGCTTCGCCAGTTCGCCCAGCGTCATGCCGTGCCGCGTGGGCATCGACGGGATGTAGCCCGTGAAGCCGATGGCTGCCTTGTCGAGCGCGGGGCCCTCGATCTGCCAGCCGCCGGTCGGGTTCGGACGGTCCAGCACGACGACTCGAATCTTCCGCTTCGCGGCCTCCTCCATCACGTACGCCATCGTCGTGCCGTAGGTGTAGAAGCGGACGCCCACGTCCTGGAGATCGATGACGAGCGTGTCGATGCCCTGAAGCATCTCGTCGGTCGGACGTCGCGTCTGGCCGTACAGCGAGTGGATGACCAGGCCCGTCTTCTCGTCCTTCGACGACGGGACGTCCTCGTCGACGATGCCACGAATGCCGTGTTCCGGGCTGAAGAGCGAGACGAGCGTGAGGTCGGGCTGCGCGAAGAGCAGATCGATGGTGGGCGAGCCGTCGGCGGCACGGCCGGTGTGGTTGGTCACCAGGCCGATTCGCCTGCCCTTCAACCGAGCGAATCCCTCGGCGCGCAGGACGTCGATGCCCGTTTGAACCGGCGCCGGAATCGGCGGCCGGCCCGGCGACGGCCCAGCGCCGAAGTCGGTTCCCGTCACGGCCATGTGCGGCGGCACAACCGCGTCGGTGATTGCCGAAGCCACGACGCTGGCCAGGCGCGCGCGCAACGGTGTGGCGTCCCCCTTTCCGGCGGGATGGACGCGGTTGGTGAGGAGGATCACGAAGGTGCGGGTGAGCGGGTCGATCCAGATCGACGTGCCGGTGAACCCCGTATGTCCGAACGATCCGATGGGCAACAGCTCGCCGCGGTTGGCGGAGTAGCTGGTGTCGATGTCCCAGCCCAGGCCGCGCACCGGCTGCATGCCTTCCGGCGTCGCCGGCCGAATCATCGCGGCAACCGTGAGAGGCGACAGCACCCGTGCGCCTTTCCAGATGCCCCCGGCGAGGATCATGCGCGCGAAGATCGCCAGGTCGTCACCGGTGCTGAACAGACCCGCGTGACCCGCAACGCCGCCCATCCTGCGGGCTGTCGGATCGTGGACGACTCCTCGCAGCATCGCCGACACCGGCGCCGTGCATGGCCAGGCCAGAGGGGCACACGGCACGGTGGGCGCAATGCGCTCCTGTAATGAGGCGGGCGGCAGAAACGTCGTGTCGGACATCCCCAGTGGGCCAAAGACGCGCGACTGGACAAACGCCGGCAATGTCTGCTTCGACACGACCTCGACGATGTGCCCAAGCAGGAAAAAGCCGATGTCGGAATAGATGAAGCGCTCGCCGGGCGGGGCGACCGGCACCTCTTCGCGCGCGAGGCGGATCGCCTCGGCAGCCCCGCCCTCGAACTCCACGCCGAGGTCGAGGTCGGGCCGCAGGCCCGAGACGTGCGTCAACAAGTGACGAATCGTGATCTTGTCCTTGCCGTAGCGCTCGAAGCCGGGGACGTAGACGCTGACGCGATCGGTCAGCCGGATGCGGCCGTCCTCGACGAGCGCCATCACGGCAGTTGTCGTCGCCACGACCTTGGTGAGCGAGGCAACGTCGAAGATCGTGTCGATGGTCATGGCCTCCGGCGAGGGCTGCACCGCACGGTGGCCGAATGCGAACCGATAGAGCACCTGGTCTCCGCGGCCGGCAACGACGACCGCGCCGGGAATCTGCCCGGCGGCGATCGCCTCCTGCACCAGCGGCTCGATCAGGGCCAGCCGCACCGGGTCGAGTGTGAGCGGCGGAGATCCAGGCGCCTGCGCCAGCGCGGCGACAGGCATCGACAAGAGGCCGGCCAGGGTGACGAGGGCGCGTCGCATGAGGCGTCCATCGTAATCCGCAATCTGCGTAATTTGTAATCGTCAATCGCCAGTCGTCAATCGTCGATTCCTCAGCGCAGTCTCGTCTCGAGCGTCATGCGGTTGCTGGTGGCGGCCCGAAACGCAGTGGTCCACTCGCGCCGAATGCGATCGAGCTTGTCCACCTGCGCCTGCTCGAGCGTCCGGCCGCTGGACACGACGTAGATGAACGCCTGACGATGGGTTCGGGGGCTCGAACCCGACGAGGGCTCGCGGCGGCCCATCGTCGCGATCACATCGTCAATCCGCAATTCACGCTTCGTGCCGTTGAACGTCACGCCGGTTTGCGGCGAGTCTTCCCGGTCGCGATCGGGGACGATATTGGTGGGCGCTTCGACGTAGAAGAACGGCGGCACCTGGGAGGGGCCGACCAGGCCCATCGCATACTGGTCCAGCAGGCTGTAGCGGCTGACGGTGGCCACGGTGCGGAACGAGCCGCCGCCGAGGTCCTCGATGTCGTTGCCCTCCATGAACGAGGCGTCCGAGTCGAAGAAGAAGCTCCAGTGCGACTGCTCGCGGCCGAGCAGTTCGTCCGAGCGAGTGCCGTCGGCGTCTCGAAAGCGGAGGAACGCCAGCCAGCGGTGGCCGCTTTCCTGCCCGAGGAGGCTAATGGTCGAGTCCTCGCCGAGAAAACGCTGGGTGGGGCTCGAGGGGTACTTCGTGAGGGCATCCATCAGCACGACGCTGCGAAGGCGGCCGGCGCTGCCGAAGTCCTGCGCCGAGTCGAAGATGTTGGTGCCGATGCCACCGATCTCGTTCTTGACGGTCGACTCGAACGCGAAGGTGTCGCCGCTCACGACGCGAGTGTCGGTCCACGTGACGAGCTGGTCGTAGCTGTCGGGGTGGGTCTGATAAAACTTGCGCGCGACAGCGACCATGTCGATGTCGGTCTCCTCCGAGAAGCGCTCGCCCAGGGCCGTCGCCGCCGCAGCGCTGCCGGCGGCCGTGCTCAGGTCGGCCGCCGAGAACTGTCCCGTTCGGCCGGGCGACAGGCCGACGACGGCGTCGCTCAGACCGACGGCGGCAAACCGCACTTCGACCACACCCGAGGGGAGCATCGTCGTCTGCACCGTCACCGTGTCGGTGAGGTCGAAGCCGCGGACGTTGCACCATGTGACGGTCACCGCGTCCGGGCCGGTCGCCAGGAAGACGCGCCCGCTCCCCATGGTCGGATCGAGATCGGCGAAGAACGGCGAGAGCCGCGGCGCGCCGGCGAGGAATCGCGTGACGCTGCGGTCCGTGCTGGCCGAATCGCCCTCGCCGAACGTGATGTTGCCGTCCGAGTTGACAAAGCCGCGTGGTTGCGCGGCGCCGTAGAAGGCGAACGCGAAGGGCACGTCAAACGCCGACGAGTCGTCGTCTTCGAGCACGAGCCGCGTGCCAAGCGGCGACCTGAAGGCGCCATCGGCGCGGGTGAGATCGTAGCCGCCGCCGTTGGGGGTGAAGCGGAGCGAGACATCACTGAGGTCGAACCGGTTGGCGCGCGCGATGAGATCGCCATTGTCCTGGAGCACCGCGACCTCGCCGACGTCCTCGTTGTCGACGGGCAGGTCGGCGGCGAGCGCCTGGGTGAGCCCCTGGGCCCGGGCCGCCTGGTGCATCCAGAGCAGTTGCGGGACGGCAACCCGCGGGTCGCGGTCGACTCGCTTTCGGCGGGCCCCAGTGTTCAGCTCCAACGCGCCGCTGACATCGCCATCTTCAACCGAGACCGCAGCGCACGGGTTGGTGACTGGAGGAGGTGGCAGAGGATTACGCGGCAGGTTGTTGGAGGGAGGACTGTCCCCTCCGCCGCCGCAGGCAAGCAGCACACCGAACCCCAGAGAGGACAGCAGGACGCAAACGCTACGCATTCGGCTCGACTCCGGGATCACTCTAGCAGGATCGATGCCGACGCCTCGGTTGTGGCGGCGGGGGCTTCCGCCTTCGCATTGCTTCGGCGGACCGCCGTAGCCTTGGCGGAGGCTGGTCAGCCCGCGTACGGCTACGATTCGGTCGGCGTCGCGATGATCGTGCGCTCGATCCGCGTGAGCGCCACGCCTGAAAGGATCGCCGCGGCGCCGGCGAGCTTTGTCGCCGTCAACGGCTCCCGGAGCACGATGGCGGCAACCGCCATCGCGACCAGCGGCACGACGTTCGAATACATCGACGTGCGCCCGCCGCCGAGCTTGTGGACGGCGGTGTACCAAATCACGTACGCCGCCACCAGCGAGAAGAGCGCCGAGTAGATGATGCCCAGCCACGCGGGCGTCGACAACCGGCCCAGGTCGACCTCGCGCAGCCACAACAGCGCGATGGGCGCGTAGACGGCGGTGCCAATCGCCATGGTCAGGCCGGTAATGAACAGCGGTGAATAGCGCGAGAGGAGCGGCTTGCTTCCGACCGTGTAGCCGGCCCAGCACAACATGGCGCCGAAGATCATCGCGTCGCCGATCAGGGCCGACGTGCCCTGGCGGGCGCCCTGGCCAACGACAAGATAGATCCCGGTCAGCGACACGACCGCCCCGGCCCACCGCGTCCAGCCTGGGCGCTCGTGACCCAGCCACGCCGACAGCAGGCTCACGGTGATCGGGGTGCAGCCGAAGATCAACGCGCTGTTGCTGGCCGACGTCCGTGCGACGCCGCCCATGAACAGGTACTGGTAGAGGCCGTGGCCTAGCACCGAGAGGCCCAGAATCGGGAGCCAGTCTCGCGCGGGGATGGCGCGCACCGAGCGCGCGAGACCGTCGCGCCAGGCGATGAGGCCGAGAAACACCACCGAGGCGAGCACCATCCGCAGGCCGTTGAACGCGGGCCCTGGCATCTCGCGGAGCGCCGCCTTGATGACGGTGAAGTTGCTGCCCCAGAAAAAGGCCATCAGGAGCAGCCAGGCGTCGAGCGCGGTGAGACGCATTCCGGCTACAGGCTACAGGCTACGGGGTGCAGGCCAAAAAAAACACCGTGCCCAATCCACCAGGACCGGGCACGGTGTTTCGTCGAAATCAGGCTCGAGCCAGTAGCCAGAAGCCGGAGGTTAGCCGACCTTTGGCGTGCCAAACGGCGGCAGGAACAGCAGGATCAGCGAGATGAGCAGCACGTAGATGACGAGCGACTCGATCAGCACGAGGCCCAGCAGCAGGTTCGCACGGATGTCGTTGCTCGCGCTCGGGTTGCGCGCGATGGCCTCGACCGCGGCGGCTACGGCCTTGCCCTGTCCGAGGGCGCCGCCCAGCGCTGCAATGCCCAGCGCAAAGCCGGCGGTGATGATCGACCACTGGATCAAAACGCCGGCGGCGCCGCCCGACGCGGCGGTCTCCTGCGCGTAGACCGGCGAGACCAAACCCATCGTCACGAGGACGAGAGCGGTAGTGACAAAGGACCGTGTGCTCACGTGAAAAGCCTCCTCCAAAAACCAGTTTGCGAACGACTCGAGCTGTCTAGTGGTGCGCCTCGTCGTTGTGTTCGACCGCGACCGCGCCCCCCAGATACACCATCGTCAGGATGGCGAAGATCAGCGCCTGCAGCGTGGCGGTCAGCAGGCCCAGGAACATCATCGGCAGCGGCACGATGAACGGCACCAGGCTGGCGAGGATGATGATGACGAGCTCCTCGCCGAAGATGTTGCCGAACAGGCGCAGCGACAGCGACAGGACGCGCGCGCCATGGGCGATGAGCTCGATGAGGAGCATCAGGGGCGCCATCGCGACCGGCGACCCGGGCGGCACCGCGAAATGCTTCAGGTACGCCACGACGCCCTGCTCCTTGAAGCCCTGATAGTGGTAG
This sequence comes from Vicinamibacteria bacterium, assembly GCA_963806705.1. Classification (GTDB taxonomy): domain Bacteria; phylum Acidobacteriota; class Vicinamibacteria; order Vicinamibacterales; family JAENWD01; genus JAENWD01. The sequence continues at coordinate 32,003 of CAWDZE010000014.1, read as the reverse complement.
TACACCCACACCGTCACCGCGCATCCCAGCGTGACGTTCAAGTTCGTGGTCGGCGCCATCAGGCCGGGCACGAGGCCCGAGAGGTTCGACAACAGGATGACGACGAACACCGAGGCGACCAGGGGCAGGTAGTTGGGACCCTTGGGTCCGACAAAATCGGCGAGCAGTCCCTGGAACCCGGTGACGAAATCCTCGAGGGCGATCTGCAGCGAGCCCGGATGCTCGACGCTGAGCCGCGAACGCACGAAGAGCGACAACGCGGTGAGCGCCACCGCGATCACGATCAGCATCGCGATATAGTCGGGGATGACCTGCGCGCCGGCGGGCACGTCGCGCCCGAACGCGCGAAGTATCGCCGCCGCAACGGGTCCGAAGACCACGTTGACGGCGTGGGTGATCCAGAGTTCGTGGTGCAGCTTCTCCATCGACGTGCTATTTGGGATTCCCGCGACCAGAAGTCGACCTGAACGCCCGCGCGGCGGCACTGACGACAGCCACCATCAGCGAGGACGCTCCTGCGGCGACGGCCCACGCGGGCAGGCGCAAACGCGCCAGCATAACGTACGCCGCGACCGCCAGCATAGCATACCTTGTGAAAAACTTCACCAGCGTCGCGCCGCGCCCCGAACCTGTCACAATCGACCCGTACACCCCCGCCTTCAGCCCCCGGTAACTGACCCCTGCCAGGGCCCCGCCCCCGAGGACGCCGAGCGCCGCCCACGGGCCGCCAAACGGCGCCAGAAGCGCTGCAAGAGCCATGGCGACGCAGGCAATGAGCGCATCCTTTTCGAACTGACGCAGAAACATTGCAGAGGGCAGATTGGCGATTGCAGATTAAGAAACTACGCGGCTTGAGCAGCAGCGGCGGGGCAAATCGTCAGTTCCGCCTACCCCAGAGTCCTGCCGCGCGGAACACGTTGAGGGCGCCGGCGACCAGGCCGAGCAGGAATCCCGCCAGGAATCCGAACGGTGACGATCCGAAGAGGCGATCTGCGCCGTAGCCCAGGGCGGCGCCCAGGATGACGGCCATGCCGAAGGCGAGCCCGGCCGAGCTCAGGTTGGCCAGTGAGGTCACGTCCTGGCCACGCTCACGGCCGAGACGCCAGGCCATCAGTGACTGCCTGTGCCCGCTGCGGGAGGCGCTGGCGAGGCGCCCTGGCCCAGCGGGTGCGCCCGCAGCGTCGCACTCGGCCGCAAGGGCGAATTCGTCCTTGGGCTTGGGCTTGTCCTCGCAGTCCTCGGCCGCGGCAAGGGTCTTCGACGTCGAATTGATATAGACCAGCGCGCCAGCCGCCACCAGCAGCACCAGAGCCAGGACCATGATGAGCATCCGCTTCGACATTACCGCGATCCTACGTCCACAAGTCTCACTGTTGCAACAAGTTCAGGGAGCAGCCGGGCTTGACCGCCCAATCCCCTCCCCCTATACTCGCTCGAGCCGGCACTTCCCCCCGCGGACGACTGCCACGTCCCTCACGAGGTCTCGCTGTATGCGTACGACTGTCTGGCTGCTCGCCGCGATGGCGGGTGCAGTCCTCGTTCACCCCGCCAACGCTCAGACCACGGAGCAGACGGCGTACGTCAGCGTGCTCGACAAATCGGGCCATCCGGTGGGCGGCCTCGACGTCGCCGACTTCAGCGTGAAGGAGGACGGCCTCTTGCGCGAAGTCCTGCGCGCCGGACGCACCAGCGATCCGATCGACCTCGCCGTTGTCGTCGACAACTCGTTTGCCAGCCAGCCCGGCATCCTCGACATTCGCAAGGCGCTTGACGCGTTCTTCGGGAAGATGGCCGAGCAGCAGGCCGTCATCGCGCTTGTCGGGATGGCCGATCGGCCCACGGTGCTCATGGACTATCAGTCGGGCGCCGCCGAGACCAGGAAGGGCGTTGAGAGGATCTTCGCGCAGCCGGGCAGCGGCATGGTCTTCCAGGACACGCTGGTCCAGACGCTGCGCGGGCTCAGCCGGCGCGAGAATCCCCGTCGAGCAGTAGTGGTGATTACCGGTGAAGGCACCGACTTCAGCAACACGCCGTACCAGAACACACTCGACGCCATCCGGGACAGCGGCGCCGCGGTGCACGTGCTGGTGCTCACCAGCCGGGGGAACGCGGCGATCCGCGACGACAACGCGCGAGATCGCGCCCTGGTCGTCGACGAGGGGCCTCGCATGAGCGGCGGACGCCGGCAGGACCTGCTGTCGAGCATGGCCTACGGCGACGCGCTGGCGAAGGTCGCCGAGGACCTCGGCAATCAGTACAAGATCGTCTACGGCCGGCCCGGTGTGCTGGTGCCGCCGAAGTCGTTCGAGGTCGCTGTCAAGAAGCCGGAACTCACCGCGCGAGGCACGCTGGTTCGAGACAAGCAGACCGGGGCGAAGAAGTGACGCGGCGTGTCGCGACCCTGTGTGCGGCGTTGCTGCTGGCGCTGGCGGCGCCGTCAACGCGTGTGCGCGTGGCCGCGCAGCAACCCTCGTTTCGCAGCGGCGTCGATCTGGTGTCGCTCAACATCACGGTCGCCGATCAGACCGGCCGGTTCGTCACGGATCTCGAGCCGGGCGCCTTCCAGGTATTCGAAGACGGCGTGAAGCAGGAGGTGACCTTCTTCAACCGATCGAACCTGCCCATCGCGTTGTCGCTGCTGCTCGACACCAGCGCGAGCATGGAAGACAAGCTGACCACGGCGCAGGAGGCGGCGGTGGGCTTTGCGCGCAAGCTTCGCACGCTGGACCTGGCGCAGGTAGTGGACTTCGACAGCCGCGTGTCGATCGCCCAGGCGTTCACCAGCAATGTGGCGGACCTCGAGACGGCAATCCGCAAGACGTCGCCTGGCGGTTCCACCTCGCTGCACAACGCGATCTACATCGCGCTGAAGGAACTGAAGAAGGTGCAGGCGCGCAGCAGCGAGGACATCCGCCGCCAGGCCATCGTCGTGCTGTCCGACGGCGAAGACACATCGAGCCTCGTGAGCTTCGACGAGGTGCTCGAGCTGGCCAAGCGGTCGGAGACCGCGATCTACTCGATCGGCCTGCGCAGCCGCGGACCGGAACGAGCGCGGGGCTCGTTCAACGAATCGGACTTCGTCCTGCGCCAGCTGGCGCAGGAGACAGGCGGGAAGGCCTACTTCGCACGCGCGGCGACGGAGCTCACGGGCATCTACGAGCAGATTTCCGACGAGCTCTCGAGCCAGTACATGGTCGGCTACAGCTCGAAGAACCCCAAACGCGACGGCGCGTGGCGCCGCATCGTCGTTCGCGTCCAGTCCGCGGGCGGCGCAACCGCGCGCACCAAGCAGGGGTACTACGGACCCACCTCGTAGATCGCACGCCAACCTGTCGTATGATGCCGGCCATGGCACGCGGCAAGGTGTACTTGATCGGGGCAGGGCCAGGTGATCCCGGGCTGATCACCGCGCGCGGCCTGGCGTGCCTGGCGATGGCCGACGTCGTGATCTACGACAACCTCGTCCATCCGCGGCTGGTGGCACAAGCGCCCGCGCATGCCGAGCGCATCGACGTCGGCAACGCCGCGCCGGCAGCGATGGCGCAGGAGGCCATCAGCTACCTGCTGGTGGAGAAGGCCCGCGAAGGCCGCGTCGTCGCGCGCCTCAAGTGGGGCGACCCGTTCGTCTTCGATCGCGGCGGCGAGGAAGCGCTGTTTCTCCACGAACACGGCGTCCCGTTCGAGGTCGTGCCCGGCATCCCTGCAGCGATCGGCTTTCCCGCGTACGGCGGCGTGCCGGTCACCTATCCAGGTGCCGGAGACACGCTCACGCTGGTGCGCGGCCACGAAGACGAGAGCCAGACCCCGCCGCAGGTGGATTGGGCAGCGCTCGCCAAGCTCAAGGGCACCATCGTGTGCTACGCCGGCACCAAGCAGCTGCCGGCGATCCTCGACGCGTTGCTGTCGCACGGGCGGCCCAAGAGCGAGGCCGCCGCGGTCATCTACGATGGCACGCTCCCTGGCCAGCGGACGGTGGACGGCACCCTCGAGCAACTGGCGGAGCTCACCAAGGCTTCGCGGCCGAAGCGACCCGCGATCCTCGTCGTCGGAAAAGTCGCGGCGCTGCGGCAGCACCTGCGCTGGTTCGACGAGCGTCCGCTGTTTGGCAAGCGCATAGCCGTCACCCGGCCCCGCGAGGACGCTCCCGATCTGTCGGACCGCCTCGCGGCGCTCGGCGCCGAGCCGATCGTCGCGCCGATGATCAGGATGGCGGCGCCAGAGGACTGGGCGCCGCTAGACAACGCCATCGACGCCGTCGAGACCGCGGACTGGATTGTCTTCACCAGCGTGAACGCCGTCGATCAGTTCATGCAGCGGCTGTATCGCGGCGGCCGCGATGTGCGCGAGCTGAAGGGCGTGAAGTTGTGCGCGGTCGGGCCGTCAGCGCGGGATCGGCTGCTGCGTTACGCCGTGACAGTAGACCTGATCCCGCCGGACTTCCGGGCGGAAGGCGTCGTCGCTGCACTCGACGCGTTCGAGAAAGTGGCCGGCAAGCACTTCCTGCTGCCGCGCGCCGATGTGGGGCGCGAACGCCTGGCAGAGGCGCTCGAGGCCGCCGGCGCCGAGGTCACCGACGTGGTCGCCTATCGCGCGCTGCCGGCGGATCTCGATCCCGAGCGCGATCCCGATCTCTACCGGATGCTCCTCGACCGCGAGGTGGACGTCGTGACTTTCACCAGCGCGGCGAGCGTGCGCAACTTCGCCGCGACTTTCGGGGCCGAGCAGTCGGCCGACCTGCTGCAACAGACCGTCGTCGCCGTGTGCGGCCCGGTGACGGCCGAGGCCGCCAGCCGGCTCGGCATCGGCGTCTCGATCATGCCGGCCGAGTACACGCTGGACGCGCTCGTCGATTCAATCGCAGCGCATTACAGAAGAATTGCAGATTGACGATTGCAGATTGAGATTTCAAGATTGCGGTGATTCGACAATCTGCAATCTGCAATCTGCAATCTGCAATCTGCAATCTGCAATTAGATGACCGGTGGCTGATCGAGCCGCACGCGGAGGATCGTGCCTGGTGCGATCTCGACGTCCTTTCCCGGCGTGGCCGCGACGATCCCGCCGCCACCAATCAGAACCCCTGCAATCGCGCCCTTCACCCCGCCGAGGATACCGCCGATGATCGCTCCGGCGCCGGCGGCCGTGCCGATCTTGGCGACCTCGCCCTTCACGCCTTTGCCCTCGATGGTGTCGGTGACGATGCCGCGAATCTCGTGCTCGCGCCCGTTGAGAGTGATGCGATCGAAGGCGAGCGTGAGGCCGGCCTTGCGGTCCACGCGGCCCGCCTTGTCGACGCCGCTCACGATGCCGCGCAGCTCCGACCCGGACGGAATCACCACGCGCTCGCCCAGCTGCAGGTCGACGACCGTCGTCGCGATGAAGCGATCCTCCACCTGGTTGCGGCCCGAGCTGAGGCCGTCAGCCAGCCGCACGTCGATCTCGGTGCCGACCGGTATCTCCCGCTCGCTTCGCTCCCGCTCGCGCCTGGCCGCGGTGGCGACGTCGGCTCCCGCACGCGAGCGCAGGTCGTCGATCCGATCGCGAAGGTCGAAGTACTCGGCGCGCGGCACGCGGCCTTCCTTGCGCAGCTTGACGCGCACGTACGCCACTTCGTCGCGCAAGTCGTCGAGCTCGCGCGACAGTCGCGCCGAGACAGCCGCGTCGCGAGTCTTCACGCGCTCAACTTCCGACGTGGCATCGGCCAGAGCCTGACGCAGACGCTGCACGTCATTGTCGGTTACCGATGGGGTTGGGGGCGCAGGAATCGGAGGCGCTTGCGCCGAAGCGGGCAGCTGAGCCATGAACAGCGCCAATACCAGGGCGCCTGAAGCGAGACGAAGCATGTGAGGTCCTCAGGGAATCTGACGCCCGCGACCGGCCGCGGGCCGTTTCTACCGCCAGAACATCAGGTTCTCGACCCACTGAACGCGCGTGAGGTCGTTGTAGATGACGGTCACCATCAGCAGCATCAGGACGACGAAGCCGGCAAAGAGCATCCGCTCTTTGATTCGCATGCTGAAGTCCCGGCGTGCGAGCCCCTCGAGCAGGAGGATGAGGATGTGTCCGCCGTCGAGGACGGGAATCGGCATCAGGTTGAGCAGCCCGAGGTTCAGGCTGATGGAGGCCAGCAAGCCGAGCAGCGGGATGATGCCGGCCTGTGCCGACTCGCCCGAGAGGGAGGCAATCCCTACGGGGCCCATCAACTGGCGCGGAGAGGTCTCGCCGGTGAACAACCCGCCCAGCGTACGGAAGATCAGGCCGGCGGTCTCCCAGTTCTGGACGAAGCTCAGGCGCAGCGCTTCGAACACACCCGGTTCCATCCGTACGAACTGATCGCGCGGTGCGACGCCGATGGCGTAGAGGTTGGGCTCGCGCTTGACCGGCGTGATTCCAACTTCGCGCGTTTGCCCGTCGCGCAGGAACTGAACGGTGATCTCGCGCCCCTCGTGTTTGCTGATCAGCTTCGGGAGCTGGTGCGCGAAGCTCACCGTCTCGCCGTTGATGGCCAGGATGACGTCGCCGCCCTGCAGACCGGCCTTCTCGGCCGGGTCGCCTGACATCACGTATCGGATGTGCGGATGAGTCGCCGGAAACACTCCGACGTCGCCGATCTCGTATTTGCCCTCCGCCGTCGGCACGACGCGGTTGGTCAACTGCTGCCCGTCGCGTTCGATGAGCAGTGCGACCTCGCGCCGCGCCTTGCCGGCGATCACGAACAGGAATTCGTCCCACGTATCGACTGGCCGGTCGTCAACGCGAAGGATGCGGTCGCCAACCCGCACATCCCCCTTCAAGGCGGGCGCATCGGCCGCGATGGCCCCGACAACCGGCGACATGTCCCGATAGGCGGGGACGTCGGTGCCCTGGACGAGCACGACCCACAGGACAAGCACCGCCAGGATGATGTTCATCGCCGGACCGGCGATGAGCACCTGAAAGCGCTCCCATTTGCTCTTCGACAGGAACTCGTCGGGCGCGCCGCTGCGCTGATCCTCGACCGTCTCGCCGGCCATCTTCACGAAGCCGCCAAGCGGAATGGCCGCAATCTTGTACTCGGTGCCGCCGCGGGTGAAGCCCAGCAGCCGTGGACCAAAGCCGACGGAAAAGGCAAGAACCCGCACACCGACGCGCCGGGCCGCCAGGAAATGGCCCAGCTCGTGGACGAAAACCAGCACGCCGATCACAAAAGCGAAAGAAAGCAGCGTCGTCAACACAACCGTCGGCCCCCTACACAGGCAATTCTAAGCTGCCGGTCAGTGCCCGGGAATACTCGCGCGCCCGCCGGTCCGCCTCGCGGACGCTGGCAAGCGAATCGGTCCGTTGCACATCATGTGCCGACAGCGTCCGCTCGATGATCTGCGCAATGGCAGGAAACGGCAGTCTCCCCGCCAGAAAAGCGTCCACGGCCACTTCGTTGGCCGCATTGAGTGCGACGGGCATGGTCCCGCCGGCGACCAGCGCGTCGTAAGCGAGCCGCAGACACGGAAATCTGGCCGTGTCCGGTGCCTCGAATTCGAGCGCGCCACACCTGGTGAGGTCCAGCGCGGGCAGCAGCGCCCCCCACCGATCCGGATACGAAAACGCGTACTGAATCGGCAGCCGCATGTCGGTGACGCCCAGTTGCGCGATGGTCGAGCCGTCGGTGAGCTCCACCATCGAGTGCACGATTGACTGGGGGTGCACGACGACGTCGATTCGGCTTGCCGGCACGTCAAACAGCCAGTGCGCCTCGATGACCTCGAGGCCCTTGTTCATCAGCGTCGCCGAGTCGATGGTGATCTTGCGCCCCATCTGCCAGGTCGGATGGCGCAGCGCGTCCTCCGGACGCACGGCCTGCAGGCGCTCGGCCGGCCACGCGCGAAACGGCCCGCCCGATGCGGTCAGCACCAGCTTACGCACCTCCGCGGCGCCTCGCCCGTGCAGGCACTGGTGAATGGCGTTGTGCTCGCTGTCCACGGGCAGCAGCGCGACGCCGCGGGCCCTGGCCGCCCTGGTGACCAGCTCTCCCGCCATCACGAGCACTTCCTTGTTGGCGAGCGCGATGGTCTTGCCGGCATCGATGGCCGCCAGCACGGCCTCGAGCGCCGTCGTCCCCGACGACGCGCACAGGAGGATGTCGACGTCGGGATGCGTGGCCACCTCGATCAGGCCGTCGGCTCCGCCGATGACCCGTGTTCCGGCTGGCGCCGCACCCGCCAGCGAGTGGACCGCCGATAGCTCGCCGATGCCTGCGATCGCCGGTTGGTATCGCTGAATCTGCGCCGACAAGGCATCGACGCTGCGCCCTGCTGCAAGCCCCACAACTCGCAGGCGATCGGGATAGGCGTCGATGACCGCGAGCGCGCTGGTGCCGATGGAGCCAGTCGATCCGAGAATCGCGATGCGCTTCACAACACGCCTTTCGACGCGACGCGAAGCGCGACGTAGTAGACCGGAATCACCAGCAGCAGGGCGTCAATGCGATCGAGCACGCCGCCGTGGCCGGGGATGACATGCGAGCTGTCCTTCACCTGCGCCGCACGTTTCAGCACCGACTCGAGCAGGTCGCCGACGATGCCGAGAGTGACCAGGACGAGCGACAGCACAAGCCGGGTCCCGAGCGGCATCGCTGGCAGCCACAAGCCTCCCAGCCACGCCATGGCCACCGCGCCGCCTACGTATCCGCCGATAGCGCCCTCGACGGTCTTCTTCGGGCTGATAGCCGGCGCCAGCAGGGTTCGCCCGAACAGTCGCCCCGCGTAGTACTGCGTGCTGTCGCTGGCGACGACGGTGAGCACGACCAGGAACGCCGCTTCGCGACTGTGCGTCCAGCCGATGTTGATCAGCGCTCCGAGCGGCAGGCCAATATAGAGGGGGCCTGCAACGGTCAGTGCAATACCGCCGACCCCCGCGCGATCGGGAGAGCCGCTGGTCACGGCGACCACGCCGGCTCCGACCAGCAGCGCGACCATTGCGGGCGCAAGCGAGAGGGTTGGCCAGGCGGCACAGACACACACCAGCGCTGTCAGAAACAGCCCCGGTGCCCGCGGAACGCGGGCGCCAAGGGCGTCACCCAGCCGCGCAAGCTCGATGAACCCCAGGCTCGCGATGGCAACTGCCATGATTACCAGGCCTTCGGGCGGCGCAAACGCGGCCGTGCCGCCGATCACCACCAGCAGCGTCAGCGCGCTCAGAACGCGGGTCACCGGAGGGTCGCGACTCGCGACGGCTTCAGGCCGCCATACCGCCTGTCACGCTTCTGGAACTCGAGGATCCCGTCGAGCAGATGTCGGGCGCGGAAGTCGGGCCAGAACGTGTCGGTGACCCAGATCTCGGCGTACGCGATCTGCCACAGCAGGAAGTTGCTGACGCGCATCTCGCCGCTCGTGCGGATCAGCAGATCGGGATCGGGTTGTCCAGCGGTGTACAGGAAATCGCTCACGCGCTGCTCGGTCACGTCGCGCGGCGAGACGCCCGATTCGATCATCCGCCGCACCGCATCGGTGATTTCGGCGCGGCCGCTGTAGTTGAGCGCGATGTTGAAGAGCAGCCCCGTGTTGGCGGCCGTGCGGGCCTCGGCGTCGGCCAGTTCCTGCTGGATGTCCGGCGACAGATCCTGCACGCGCCCGATCACCCGAAACCGGATGTTGTTCTGCAGCAGCGTGCCCAGCTCGATTCGCAGATAGCGCTTGAGCAGCGCCATCAGCATGCTGACCTCGGCCTCGGGACGCTTCCAGTTCTCGGTCGAAAACGCGTAGAGCGTGAGCACCTCGACGCCCAACCTGGCGGAGGTTTCGACGACGTCGCGGACCGCGTTGATGCCGGCCCGGTGCCCCTCGACGCGCGGCAGGTGCCGGCGCGCGGCCCAGCGGCCGTTGCCGTCCATGATGATGGCGATGTGCGCGGGAAGTTGTTCGAAGTTGACCTGACGAGCGAGCGCCTCCTCGGGAGACCCCGGCGGCAGCCACGCCAGCAATTCGTCAAGCGCCATCACGACTCCTCGAGAAAGCCAAACGCTGAGTTTATCAGTAGTCGACCTCAACCAACCAGAGCCCGTGCGCCGGAGCGGTTGGGCCCGCCAGCGCCCTGTTTTCCGAGGCCAGAAGGGCACGCAGATCGGGATCCCGGCGTCCCTGGCCGACCTCGATCAGCGTGCCCATCAGCGCGCGCACCATGTGGCGCAGGAAGCCGTTGGCGGCGACTTCGAAGGCCAACAGGCGTCCGCCCGGGACGGCCCCAGCCGACAGCGGCGATGGTGGCCGATCGGTGAGGTCGGCCACCTCGGCGAGAGTGACGGTGCGGCTGGCGTGGGCCACATCGGCGCCCGTGGACTGGAACGCCGAGAAGTCGTGTGTGCCAACGAGGTGGCCCGCGGCCTGCTGCATCGTAGCCAGATCGAGCCATCCGGTCAGATGCCACGCGCTTCGGGCCGCGAAGGGGCTGACGATGGGGCCGTTGGCCACCACGTACCGGTATCGCTTGCCTGTCGCCGAGAAGCGGGCGTGAAACGCAGCCGGCACGTCCTCGACCATGAGCACGCGCACCTCGGCAGGCAACTGCGCGTTCAACGCGCGGCGCAGCGTGTCGGCGTCGAGGCTGCTGGCGATCGTGCAACTGGCGATCTGCGCCAACGCGTGCACGCCCGCATCCGTGCGCCCGGCACCGGCCACCGACACCGGGGCGCCGTCGATGGCGGTGAGGATGGCTTCGAGCAGCCCCTGGATGGACGTGCCCTCGGCCTGCCGCTGCCAGCCGACAAACAACGTGCCCTCGTAGGCAACCGTTAGCTTGACGTTCCGCACTCGGGCACTCGCGTCACGGTCACGCGCGGCTCCCTGGCTTCACGACCGGCACGCCCTCGGCGCACAACGGGCATGCCGCAGGTTCGTAGGTCGGAACCGCCATCGGCAAGAGCGCGTGATAGGGCACGCCGAGATCGGTGCTGCCGCCGCTTCGGTCCACGATCGACGCCGCGCCAACCACCTCGGCCCCCGCCTCGCGAGCCGCCTCCATGGTCTCGCGCGTCGAGCCGCCGGTGGTGACGACGTCTTCAACCACCAGCACCCGGTCGGCGGGAGCCAACGTGAAGCCGCGCCGCAACGTCAACTTGCCGTCCTGGCGCTCGGCGAAGATCGCGCGGATGCCCAGTGCGCGCCCCATTTCGTGGCCGATCACGATGCCACCAAGCGCCGGCGACAGGACCACCGTCGCGCCAAGCAAGGCGACCTGGGGCGCCAGCGCCCCGGCCAGGACGGCGGCGTTTGATGGGTCGGAAAGGACCAGGGCACACTGCAGATATCGAGGGCTGTGCAGGCCCGAGGTGAGGCGGAAATGGCCCTCGAGCAAGGCGCCGGAGCGGCGGAAAAGGGCGATCAGCTCGTCGTGAGTCACGTAAACGTTCCGTCAGGGTGCGTGGTATTGGAACAAACAGTGCCCGCCTGTGGGATTCTGGCGGGCCGCCCCAACGCGGTAGTATACAATCCCGCGGTTTCGGGAAACTCCGGTACGGGGTCATCCGTCTATAACCTCCGTGGCCATCCGTCCCTAAGGGCGAAGCTATCTTCTGACTTACCTAGTGGAGCACTGTCCCATGTCCTTTCGTCTCTGCCCCGGCGCGCGCCTGATACTGGCCTGCGCGCTCGTCGCTGGCGCCTCGTCGGCCGCTTTCGGACAGACCGCCCAAGCGCCGGCCCAGCCGCCCGCGCAGGTGCCGCCGTCCACGACGCCCTCGGCCAGAGGTCTCGAGCCGACCGGTCCCGTGCAGCAGTTGTCGATCGAGGACGCCGTGAAGCTGGCGCTGGAGCAGAACCTCGGGATTCAGATCGAGCGATTCAATCCCGCACTGCAGGACCTGAATACCGCACAGGTCCTGTCCAACTACGTGCCCCGTTTCGGCGCGGGCGTCTTCACGCAGAGTCAGGACCAGCCCCCGAGCAGCTTCCTGTCGGGCGGCGACACGACCATCACCTCCGACAACTTCGGGTTCACCACGAACATCGCGAAGCTGTTCCCCTGGGGCACCGAGGCGATAGTGGCATTCGACAGCGGCCGCCAGGAGACGAACAACGCATTTTCGAGCTTCAACCCGACGCTGACGGGCAACCTCGACGTCGTCGTCACTCAGCCGCTGCTGCGGAACTTCAAGTTCGACACCGTGCGGCAGCAGCTGTTCGAGTCGCGGGTCAACCGTGAGATCGCCGACGTGGACGTCCAGCAGACCGTGGCGCTGACGGCGCGGACCGTGCGTAACACGTACTGGGACTACGTCTATGCCATCAACGCGCTGAAGGTGGCGCGCCAGACGCTGGATCTGGCGCAGGAATCGCTGCGCAACACGCGGTCGCGCGTCGAAATCGGCACGCTGGCGCCCATCGACATCGTGCAGGCGGAGTCTGAAGTCGCCAGCCGCGAAGAAGCCGTGATCCTGGCGGAGGCGTCGATCGGCCAGGCCGAGGACCAATTGCGCTCGTTGATCTTCGATCCCAAGACGCCGGGCTTCTTCAACATGCGCCTCGAGCCGACCGACACCCCGGAGCTGATCGTGCAGGAGGTGGACGTCACGGGGGCCGTCGAGCGCGCGCTCAAGGAGCGCACCGATCTGATCGCGACTCGGAAGCGGCTCGAGATCACCGACTACAACGTCAAGTACTTCAAGAACCAGACGCTGCCGGGCCTTGACGCGCGGTTTGACTACAACTCCACGGGCCTGGGCGGCACGCAGCTGATTCGCGATCCGGACAGCCCGCTGTTTCCGCCGCCGGTCATCGACGAGGTGGTGCGGTCGTACGGAGACGTGGTGAGCAACATCTTCACCGGCGACTTCCCGACCTGGCGCGTCTCGCTCAACGTCACTTATCCGATCGGCAACAGCAACGCAGACGCCGGCCTGGCACGTACGCGGATCGAGAAGAGCCAGAGCGAGACCAGCCTGCGACAGCTGGAGTTGAACATTGCCACCCAGGTGCGCGACTCGGGCCGCCAGCTCGTCGCCAACTCGAAGCGTGTCGAGGCTACCCGCGCAGCGCGCGTGCTGGCCGAGCGCCGGCTGGAAGCCGAGGAGAAGAAGTTTGCCGCGGGCATGTCCACCAGCTTCGAGGTCTTCCAGGCGCAGCGCGACCTGGCGCAGGCCAGAAGCACGGCGCTGCGTGCGGTCCTCGACTACGCGCAGTCGCAGGTCGACTTCGAGACCGTGCAGATTGCCCCGATCGGCGGCGGCGCCAACTTCGCGCCTGCCACCGCCCTGGGCGCCGCAGTCACAGGTGCGGTGGCAGGCGCCGTAAGCGGACCGCAGTAAGAAGGCGGCGGGGTGTGGGGCGCCGGGCCCCACACCCTCAACCTTACAGCCCCACCACCCTCCCTCTGCTACAGTGTCGCGGTGCCGAAAGTCTCGGTCACCGTCATTACCCGGAACGAAGCACACCGGCTGGCCGAGGCGCTGCAATCTGTCGCCTGGGCCGACGAGCGCATCGTCGTGGACTCGGGCAGCACCGACGACACGCTGGCGGTCGCCCGCAGGCACGCCGACACGGTCGAGGCCCGCGCCTGGGATGGCTACGCCAGCCAGAAGAACTACGCTGCCTCGCTGGCGTCGCACGACTGGATCCTGTCGCTCGACGCCGACGAACGGGTCGGCGTGGCACTGGGCGACGAGATCCGCGAGCTGCTGAAATCCGAGCCGGCCGCCCGAGGCTACCGCGTGCCGCGCGTGACCAACTACCTCGGGCAGTGGATCCGCTCCACTGACTGGTGGCCCGACTGGCAGCTGCGGCTGTACAGACCGGCGCGCCGGGCAGTGGACGCGCGTCCACGTGCACGAGTCCGTGCGGGTCGCAGGCCCGGTCGAAAAGCTGCGCGGCGAGCTGCTCCATCACCCCTACGCCGACATCGCCGACCACCTCGACACGATCGATCGCTACACGACGATCGCGGCCAATGAGCTCTACGACCGCGGACGCCGATCGGGCCCTTTCCGGATCCTCGGCCACGCCGAGATGGCGTTCCTGCGCAACTACGTTTTGCGCGGCGGCTTCCGTCAGGGCACGACTGGACTGGTGGTGTCGCTGCTGAACTGGTACTACGTCATGCTCAAGTTTGCGAAGCTGTGGGAGCGTCAGCGCAGACCCTAGCCCGAAGTCCGCCCGCCATGTTCAGTCTTCACATCGACACCGCCCGCACGTGGAGAGGCGGCCAGAACCAGGCACTGCTGACGATCCTCGGCCTGCGCGCCGCCGGGCATCGGACGATGCTCGTGGCGCATCCCAACGGCGAGCTGCGGCGCCGGGCCGCCGAGGGCCTCGAGCTGTTGCCGCTGGCGCCCGATCACGAACTCGATCTGAAGGCGGGCTGGAAGCTGTCGCGTGCCCTGTCGCGGCTGAAGCCCGACGTCGTCCACGCACACGATCCCCACGGCGTCGCGATGGCGTCGGTGGCGCTGTCGATGCTCACGAACACACCCGCACCCCCCCTGGTCGTGTCGCGGCGGGTGGATTTCCGCCTGAAACGAAACTCGTTCTCGCGCTGGAAGTACCGGCAGGTGAATCTCTTCATCGCCTCGTCGGACGCGATTCGCGACCTGCTGATTCACGACGGCATCGCCGCCGGCCAGATCGTGACGGTGCATGAAGGCGTCGATGTCGAACGGATGGCGGGGATCGACGCCGCCAACGTTCACGAGGCGTTCTGGCTGCCGCACGGCGCGCCGGTTGTCGGCAACGTCGCCGCCTTGGTGGCGCACAAGGGGCAGCGGCATCTCATCGACGCGATGCCGGTGGTGATTCGCGAGGTCCCCGACGCGCGCCTGGTGATCCTGGGCGAGGGCGAACTGCGCCCGCAGCTCGAGCATCAGGTGAAGCAGCTGCATCTGGAAAAGCACGTCGTGCTGCCCGGGTTTCGCGCCGATGTCCTGCCCCTCATCAAGGGCTTCGACATGTTCGTGATGAGCTCGGAGACCGAGGGGCTTGGCACCTCGCTGCTCGACGCGATGGCCGCAGCGAAGGCGTGCATCGGCACGCGCGTGGGCGGAATTCCAGAAGTGATCGACGATGGCGTTACCGGGATACTCGTGCCACCACACGACCCGCCGGCCCTGGCTGGCGCCATCGTTGGCTTGCTGAACGACGGCGATCTCAGAAGGCGGATGGGCGATGCTGGACGCGCGCGGGTCAGGTCCCACTTCAGCGTCGAGAGGATGGTCGAGGCAACGCTCGCTGCGTACTCGAGGATCGCTCCACGAACTGGTTGAATCTGGACAATGGCACGTGACTCCACCCGACGCCTGGCGTCGATCGACATCATCCGCGGCGGCGTCATGGTCCTGATGGCCATCGACCACGTGCGCGTGTATTCGGGCCTGCCTGCGGGCGGCCCGACGCCGGGCATCTTCTTCACCCGGGCCAAGTATCCGGCGTCGCTCGCCTTTCTGTTGATGACCCTCGGTCCGACGATCCTGCTGATCCCATGGCTGGAAACAGCCCGGGGAGCTCTTGCGCGTTGGCTCACGGCGTTTGGCTCAGCTACCTGTGAGGACGCGCCGTGGACACCGCGTCGAGTCATCGCGGCGCTGAGGTGCGACCGTTCGGCCTGCACACTCCCTTGAGCGGGCACCGCCGGCTCCCCCGCTTCTCGCCAAACCCGCAACTGCCCATCATCCCGACGTGGCAGAGCGAGAAGTCGAACCGGATGGGATCGCCAGGGTCGAGCATTCGAAGCGTGCGCGTGATGTCGGCGGCCATTCGCCAGCCCGCGCTCGTGTAGGTCGTCAGCCGCAGGCAGCGGCCAAGCCGGATGACGTGGGTGTCGAGCGGGACGATCAGCCGGGCCGCGTCGACTCGCGTCCACACGCCGAGATCCACTGCGTCTCGGCGCACCATCCATCGCAGGTAGAGGTTCAACCGCTTACAGGCGCTGCCTTGCGACGGTCTGGTGAAAAAATAGGCGACGCCTGGCCTCGAGGGCACGCGTCCGTAGGCACGTTTCAGGTCCAGCGCAAGCGCGCGCGTGGTGAACGACTCAAGCCCGTCGCCGATGTCGGCCGCCGACGGGTCGTCGCCCTCGGCGAAGAACCCCTCGATCGATCCCGATCGGTCGAGCATCTGCCGAAGCACCCACAACAACGCGACGACGTCCACGCCGCGCGTCCAGCGGTGGACGAATGTCGCAAACGCGGCAGCGTCGGCCCGAGGGTCGAACTGCCGTACGTAGGCAGCGGGCGAGGGCCCCATTTGCGTGAGCACCGCCCCAACCGACTGCATCACGCTGACGACGTTGCCAAAGGCCAGGCCGGCGGCGATGAAGCCGGCGATCTCCCGGTCGCGGGGATTCGCGTACGGCCGGACGAGCTCGATCGGATCGGTGGCAGATCGCTCGTGGTTGAACGAGGAATAGAGCCCTTCGAGTGGCGTACGGAGCCGTAATAGTGCCAAGTGCCGGGTGCCGGGTGCCGAGTGCGGTGCCATGTGCTGGGTGCCGGGTGCCAGGTGCGGTGGCGCTAGAAGGCCGTTATCCCCACCCCGGCCTTGCAAAGAGGACAATTCTCGACCGCGTAGTTCGGCGGCGCGGGGTATTCGACCAGCGGATACACGGGCGCACCCGGATCGGCGATCGACTCGAGCCGGTCGCAGATGCACACGACGGCGAGCACCGTGCCGCCGGCCTCGCGGATCCGGTCCGCGCACTCGGCCACCATCTGTCCCGTGTTGCGCACGTCGTCGGCGAGCAGCACGCGACGGCCCTTGACCAGGTGCTGATAGAACGGCCGTAGCGACGGCGTCTTGCCCTTCTTTTCAAACGGCGCAAACGAGCACGGCGGGTGCGTCAGGCTGCGACGGCTGTCGAGCAGCCCCGCAATCGTGTGCGCCAGCAGCGCGCCGCCAGTCGGCGGCCCGGCCACCACGTCGGCGGCAGCCGTGACCTCGTCCGGCACGACGTCCAACAGGTCCTGCGCCAGCCGCCAGATGGTGGACGGGTAGCGCAGCAACTGGTGTGGGTTCAGGTAGGCCGGCCCGTGATAGCCGTTGCCGTAGTCGAAGTGCCCGTCGAGCATCAGCACCTCGTACCGCCGCAGTTCGCCCAGCGCGCGCTGGCGGATGTCGTCCTTCCTGGTCACGTTCGACTCGCCCTCACGCAAACGTCGCCGCGCCGGCGACGTCGGGGTTGGTGAACACGGTTCGCCCGCCGACGATGGTGGCGGCCGCTGCGCCGCGCAGCGTCCATCCGTCAAACGGTGTGTTCCTGGACTTCGACTTCAACTGCGACGCGACCACGGTGACCGTGGCATCCGGCGCCAGCACGGTGATATCGGCGACCTGGCCTTCTGCCAGCGACCCTCCTGGCCGCCTGATGATCCTTGCCGGATTCGCCGACAGCAGCTCGATGGCGCGCGCCAGGGAGATGTGGCCCGCGTGCACCAGCCGGTCGAGCACAAGCGGCACGCACGTCTCGAGCCCCACGATGCCAAATGGCGCGCGGTCGAACTCCTGGCGTTTCTCGTCGGAGTGGTGAGGCGCATGATCGGTGGAGATGACATCCACGCTGCCGTCGGCGATGCCCTCGATCATCGCGTCGACGTCGGACTGCTCCCGCAGCGGCGGGTTCATCTTGCAGTTGGTGTCGTACTGGATCGGCGACTCCAGGTACTTGTCGGTGAGCACGAAGTGATGCGGCGCGACCTCGCACGTGACCGCGAATCCCTGGGCCTTGCCGTCGCGGACGGCCCGCAACGCCCCGCGCACGCTCATGTGTGCGAGGTGAAAGTGACCGCCGGTGAGCCCGGCCAGAGTCACATCCCTCTGGACCATCACGGTCTCGGCAGCTGCCGGCAGCCCCCGCAGCCCCAGCGTCGAGGCGATAAAGCCCTCGTGCGCCACGCCATCGCCTTTCAGCGAGACGTCCTCGCAGTGATCGATGACCGGCATGTCGAACATGGAGGCGTACTCCAGCGCCCGGCGCATCAGCAGCGCAGTCGCCACGGGCTTGCCGTCATCGGAGATCGCGCAGCAGCCTGCCCGGTGCAGCTCGGCGATGTCGGCAAGCAGCTCGCCCTGGCTGCCGCGTGAGACGGCGCCAATCGGATAGACCCGCGCGAGATCGGCCGCGGCGGCCTTCTTGAGCATCAACTCGGTGATGCTCGCGCTGTCGTTCACCGGCGTGGTGTTGGGCATGCAGGCCATCGCCGTGAATCCGCCGGCCACCGCCGATCGGGCGCCCGTCGCGATCGTCTCCTTGTGCTCCTGTCCCGGCTCGCGCAAATGCACGTGCATGTCGATGAGACCCGGCACCACGACAAACCCTTTCGGCACCTCGATAACCTGCGTGCCGTCGTCCACCGGCAGGTCGCGACCGAGGCGACCGATGCGATCGCCGTCGATCAGGACGTCGAAGGCGCCGTCGACGCCGTTGGCGGGGTCCACGACCCGCCCCCCTCTAAGCAGCCGTTTCATGCTCCACTCCGCCTGCCAGCAGGTACAGCACGGCCATTCGCACCGCCACCCCGTTGGCCACCTGTTCGAGAATCACTGATGACGATCCGTCGGCCACCTCGGACGCGATCTCCACTCCGCGGTTCATCGGCCCGGGGTGCATGATGATGGCGTCGGGCCTCGCCAGCCGCACACGCTCCTCGGTCATGCCGAACACCTGGAAGTACTCCCGTTGAGAGGGAAAAAATGCCCCCTGCATACGCTCGAGTTGAATCCGCAGCATCATGATCACGTCGGCGTCGGCAACTGCGGTCTCGACGCTCGAGGTCACCGTCACGCCAAGTCGATCGATGCCGGGCGGCACCAGCGTCGGCGGCCCGCACAACCACACGTCGGCGCCCAGCTTCGTCAGCAGCAGCACGTTCGACCGCAGCACCCGGCTATGGAGCAGGTCGCCGACGATGGCGACCTTGAGGCCGCGCAAGCGGCCCTTGTGACTGCGAATCGTGAAGGCATCGAGCAGCGCCTGCGTGGGGTGTTCGTGCATGCCGTCGCCGGCGTTGATGATCTTCGACTTGCAAATCCGCGACAGCAGATGGCAGGCGCCCGAGCTGGCGTGCCGCATCACGATCATGTCCGGCGACATGGCCTCGAGATTGAGGGCCGTGTCTACCAGCGTCTCGCCCTTGACCACGCTCGAGGTCGCAATAGCGACGTTCAACGTGTCGGCGCTCAGCCGCTTCTCGGCCACCTCGAACGAGGTGCGGGTCCGCGTGCTCGGCTCGAAGAACAGGTTGACGACGGTGCGGCCGCGGAGCGTCGGCACCTTCTTGATCGGCCGATGTGCGATCTCCTGCATCGCCGTCGCCGTGTCGAGGATGAGGACGATCTCTTCCGGCGACAGGTCCGCGATGCCGAGCAGGTGCTTGTGCTTCAGCCTCGTCGTCGGCGCGTCGGTCCGGGAAACGACGTCCGCCACGGCGTCATTCTCCCGCGGTCTGGATGAGGACATCGTCATGACCATCAACCTCCTCGAGCCGCACCTGGACGCTTTCGTGTCGCGAGGTGGGGACGTTCTTGCCGACGTAGTCCGCCTTGATGGGCAGCTCGCGGTGGCCCCGATCGATGAGGACGGCGAGCTGAATGGCTTTCGGCCGGCCGAAATCGATCAGCGCGTCGAGCGCGGCGCGGATCGTCCGCCCGGTATAGAGGACGTCGTC
This sequence comes from Vicinamibacteria bacterium, assembly GCA_963806705.1. GTDB lineage: Bacteria > Acidobacteriota > Vicinamibacteria > Vicinamibacterales > JAENWD01 > JAENWD01. The sequence goes on along the minus strand of CAWDZE010000014.1, from coordinate 12,388 downwards.
GACCAGCAGGATCAGCCGGTCGTCGATGTCGAAGAGGATGTCGGTGCTCCGAACGAGCGGCTGCGGCCCGACGGCGTGTCGCATCAGGTCGTCACGGTAGAGCGTGATGTCGAGTGCGCCGGTCGGCACCTCGTGTCCGGTGATCTCGTGCAGGCGCCTGGCGAGACGGCGGGCCAGCGGCACCCCCCGCTCGCGGATGCCGACGATGGCGACCTGTTCGATCGCGCCATTGCGCTCGACAATCTCATGGGCAATGCGCGTCAGCGACCGCTGCATGCGGTCGGCGTCCATGACTACAGGCATGGCAGCGGCTCGACAATTGACGATTGCCGATTGACGATTGACGATTGAAAAATACGCGGATTGAGGGGATTGCGCGGGCGTGCAGGGGCGTGCGACATGGCTGACCTCTTTGCGATCTCTCGGGACCGCGATTAAAGAGCCCGACAACTATATCACTTCCAGGGGCGCATGGCGTGCACCCCGCCGGCGTTCAGCCGGTTGTGGATACCAGGTCACCTCTCGTACGTCGGTATGAACGCTATCGGGCGTTCGGCCGAGAAGGCCGTCGTGAAGATATCGGTGCGTGCGTAGCCGTCCATGTCGCGGCCAATTGGCAGGCCGTAGTAGTAGAGCAAGGTCGGCGTGACATCGACCACCGACCCGCGAGGATAGCGGCCCGGCTTCACCGCCGTGCCGTACGCCAGCAGGAACCCGTCGGGCGCGCGTTCGTGGGTTCCGCTGATGTTGGGGTTGCCAATCGTCCGCTCGAGCAGGCGCTTGGGCAGCGACAGCGGCTCGAGTCCGAAGGGCGACACCACCAGCAGCAGGTCGCCGGGCTGCAACCGGTCGAGAAGCCTGCCCAGCTCGGCATCGACGTACGCGTAGTACTGCTCGAAGACGCGCCCGAAGCGGCCACGCTCCTCCTCCGAGACGTCGCCAAAGGCCTGCGGCATTGCATACCGCAGGAAGTAGTGCCCGACGATATCGAGACCCTGGAGCCGGAGAGCCGTGAACCGCACTGGCGTCTCTGCGGCAAGGGCGTCGGCCAGCGCCACGTAGAACCGATCGAGCGCCAGCGGCGTCGCGCCAATCGCGGGGTGCTCGGGCTCTAGGGCCTGTGGCGAGCTGTTCACGGATGGGTGCCAGACGCGCGCCAGGCGCGAGGCCAGTTCGGGTGGATAGGTGAGGCCCGGCTCGTCAAGCGCCAGCGCGATGTCCGACGCGCGATGAAACTCGTCGCTGATGAGCGTGCCGGCCAGCGGTTGTGCCGGCCAGGTGAGCGGCCATCGTGCACGATGGTCGACTGCAGGCCCGCGCGACCAAGAATCGTCCAGACAGGCTGCGCCAGAAGCGCGGCAGAGGTCTGAAGCGTCTCGGTCAGCAGGCCGAAGGACACCAGCGCGTGCGCGAAGCAGAAGTCGGGCAGAAGGTCGGCGGCGGCGCCGCCGGCGACGGCGCGATACGTGGCCGCCGAACGCACGCCGTTTCGCCAGGGCAGCTTGCCGGTCGCCACCGCCGTCCACACCGGGCCGGGTTGGGTCGGCCGCAGCGTGGCCAGGTGCATCGACGCGCCGGCATCGAGCAGGCGCCCGAAGTTCGGAAGCTTTCCGTCGGCGACAGCCGGCGAGATGAAATCGAGCGACGCCGCGTCCACCGCGAGCAGCACGACGCGGCCTGCGCCAGTATCGGGCGCAACGACCGGCGATGTCTCGAGGCGCCGCGTGCCGAGTCGGGATGAATCGCCCACACCGCGCGCGGCCAGCGGCAAGGCTATCGAGGCCAGCATGACCAGTCCGAACGCGCTGGCCGCCAGTCGGCCCGGACGATCCGCCCACAGCCTGAACACGCCCAGCACGACGCACGCGGCGGCACACGTGGTCATCGTCACCGCCGCCACGAAGAAATGGCGCGTCGCGACCGGGTCGAGCGCGGCGCTGAAGCCCCAGAGGTTCTGCCACATCAACGCCGCGGCGGCGGTCGAGGCGGCAGCGCAGAACCAGGCCAGCACGCGATAGCTGAGCCACCCGGGTGAGACACCCTCGGTCGACAGCACCTGGCGCGCGACGATGACCGCGTAGAAGACGACGGCAAGGTGGACGCCGTAGACGACCAGCACGGCGCCGACCAGCGGCCATGCCGCCGGATCGTCCAGTCGAATGGCGGGGTTCAGATGCAACACGAGCGCGGCAACGTAGGCCGCGGCGACGGCCCCGGCCAATATCGCGTTGGAGAGCATCCGCAGAAAGCGCACGGGGGGATCTTAGATCGTGCCTGGTGCCTGGGGCCGAGTGCTGGGCGCGGTGCTGCGCGCCTCAGGCGCCGCACCCGGCACAAGGGCACGTGGCACCAGGCACCGCACACCAGGCACCAGGCACCCGGCACCAGGCACCCGGCACCCGGCACCCGCCCACTTGTTATACTTTCCCCGTGCCCTTCGACGTCGACGCGCGGGTTATCGAGAACCGCCGTCTCTCCCCCGATTACAACGTGCTGAGCCTAGAGGCCTCCGAGATTGCCGCCGCCACCGAGCCCGGCCAGTTCGTGATGGTGAAGCCCGATCGGAGCATCGACCCGCTGTTGCGCCGGCCGTTTTCAGTGTTCGAGATCCTCCGTGACGGCAACCACCCCATCGGCGTCTCGATTCTCAGCAAGCGCGTTGGGATAACGACCTCCCAGATCTTCGACGCCGAAGCCGGACAGCGCGTCCAGTGCCTCGGTCCGCTGGGGCGCGCCTTCACCCTGCCGGATCCGACCACTGATGTCTGGATGATCGCCGGCGGTGTCGGGCTGGCCCCGTTCTGCACGGTTGCCGAGAAGTTGGCCGGACGCGGTGTGAGGCTCACGCTCTTTTACGGCGGGAGACGCGATGCCGACTTGTTCTATCTGGACTACTTCGAGCAGCGCGGCGTCGCGCTCGTGTTGTGCACCGAGGACGGATCGCGCGGGGAGCGCGGCCGCGTGACCGTTCCGCTCGAGCGCGCGCTGGCCGCGCGTCCTGCAGGCCCCGAGGTCTTACTCCATGCCTGCGGCCCCGAACCGATGCTGGCGGCTGTCGCTCGGCTTGCCGCTCGGTACGGCTGCCGATGCGAGGTGTCGGTGGAACGCGTCATGGGCTGCGGGCTGGGCGGCTGTTACAGCTGCGTCGTTCCGGTCAAGGCCGCCCACGGCTTCCACCACGTCCGGTCGTGCATCGGCGGGCCTATCTTCGATGCCGCGACCCTGGTCTGGGACTGACGCCATGGATTTGTCCGTTCGCCTCGGGCCACTCACCCTCAAGAACCCGCTCATCGCGGCCAGCGGCTGCTTTGGCTACGGGCTCGAGTACGGCGAGGTCGTCGATCTCAGCTCGCTCGGCGGCGTCTGCGTGAAGGGCCTGTTCCTCAGCGAGCGCGAGGGACATCCGCCCCCTCGCATCGTCGAGACGCCGGGCGGGATGTTGAATGCCATTGGCTTGCAGGGCATCGGCGTGCACCGCTTCGTCTCGGAGCGGCTGCCCGAACTTCGCGAGCGCGGCGCGACGGTGTTCGTCAATATCTGCGGCGTCACGCTGGACGAGTACGTGGAGGTAGCGCGTGTCCTGAGCGACGCCGAGGGCGTGGCTGCCATCGAGCTCAACATCTCGTGCCCCAACATCAAGGAAGGCGGCATCCAGTTCGGGTGCAGCCTCGACGGCACCTACGCTGTCGTCAACGCCGTGAAGAAGGCCACACACCTGCCGGTGATTCCCAAGCTCACGCCCAACGTCACCAGCCCGGCGGCATTTGCGCGCGCGGCCGAGGACGCCGGCGCCGATGCGATCTCGCTCGTCAACACGTTCCTCGCGATGGCCATCGACGTCGAGACCAGGCGGCCAAAACTCTCCAACATCCTGGGCGGCCTCAGCGGGCCGGCCATCCGTCCCATCGCCGTGCGGATGGTGTACGAGTGCCGGCTCGAGGTGAAGGTCCCGATCATCGGCATGGGCGGCATCATGGATGCGCGCGATGCGCTGGAGTTTTTCATCGCCGGCGCGGACGCCGTCCAGGTCGGCACCGCCAACTTCGTGGATCCGTTCGTCTGGGGCAAGATCCTCGCCGGCATCGGCGACTACATGACCCGGCACGGCATCGCCCGCATCGCCGACCTGGTCGGGACCATAGACACTTCGCCGGCCCACTCGCACGCATGAACCCGATTCTGGTCGCGCTCGACGTGGACACGACCGCGCAGGCCCTGGCGGCGGCGCACACCGTGCGCGGCCACGTGGGCGGACTCAAGATCGGAAAGCAGCTGTTCACGTCGGAAGGCCCGACGCTGGTGCGCGAGCTGGCGGCGCGGGGCGATCGCGTCTTCCTCGACCTGAAGTACCACGACATCCCGAACACGGTGGCTGGCGCCGTGCGGGCCGCGACGGCGCTCGGCGTCTGGATGATGAACGTCCACGCCAGCGGCGGGCTGAAGATGATGCAGGCGGCCCGGCAGGCCGCCGAGGAGGCGGCCGGACGTCAGGACGAGCGTCCACTGGTCATCGCGGTCACGGTGCTCACGAGCCTGGACGACCGGGCGCTGGCGTCGGTGGGCGTGTCGCGCCCGCTGTCCGAGCAGGTAGGCGCGCTGGCGGCGATGGCGCAGGACGCAGGCCTCGATGGCGTCGTCGCTTCCGCGCACGAGATCGGCGTGATCCGCGCGCGGTGCGGGCCGGGTTTTCAGATCGTCACGCCCGGCATCCGCAGCGGGCCAGCCATCGCCGGCGACGATCAGGCGCGCACGCTGTCGGCCGCCGAGGCCATGGCCGCAGGCGCGAACTATCTGGTGATTGGGCGGCCGATTCTACGAGCGTTGGACCCGGGCCGGGCCGCAGGGGAAATTGCCCGATCATTGCAGATTGCAGATTGACGATTGCAGATAAGAAATCACGCGGATTGCCATCGAGCCATCTGCGAAATTCTCAATCGTCAATCGTCAATCTGCAATCGTCAATCTACTTCGCCGTTATCACGAAGTGCCCGCGCCGGTTCTGTGACCAGCACGACTCGGCCTCTTCCGTGCAGAAGGGCGATTCCTTGCCCTTGCTGATCGTCAGGACCCGGTCTGCGCCGATGCCAAGGCTGACCAGGTAGTCCTTGGCCGCCTGCGCGCGCCGTTCCCCGAGCGCCAGGTTGTACTCCGTCGTGCCGCGGCTGTCGCAGTGGCCCTCGAGCGTGATCTTGGTCGAGCCCCACTTGCGCAACCAGTCCGCGTTCTTCTGCAGCGCCGCACGCCCCTCGTCCTGCAACGTCGACTGATCGAGGGCGAAGAACACGTCGGTCAGCGGCTTCTCCGCGTTGAGATCGGACAGCGACTTTTTCGCGAACAACTCCTCTTCGTTGAGGGCTGCCGGAGGCGCTGGCGGCGGTGGTGGTGACGGCGGTGGCGGTGGCGCTGGCACCACCGGTGCGGGCGGGGGCGGCGGGGGTGCTGGGGCCGGCGCCGGAGCTTTCTTGGCGCAGCCGGCTGCAGTCAGTGCGATCGCGACGACGAGGGCCGCAGCGAGGGACAGTCGGGAACCGGGCATATGGGCAACTCCAAGACGATGCGGGCAGGATGTTTAGGGAACCCGCACAAGTATTGATTCAGGAATTGCGCTTGTCAACGCGCGATCGCGACCTCGGACAGCCGCGGTCCCACTCTCGGCGGTCGGCGCTGCCGGCCGCCCAGGACGAGAGATTTCGTCGGTGGCAATCATGACAACACCGCCACCGGCGGCCAGCGTGGCCACCGGCACGTGAATCCGCCACGCGAAGTCGGCCGAAGTCCTTGCCCGAGACCGGCGCCGTCGCGCCGCCAGACCGGCCAGTTCCGGGGTCCGCCGACGGGATCAGACGCCGTCGGGAAGCGGCACGCGTCAGACAGGTCGGAGGCGAAGCACTTCGTTGAGGCTGCCGGTTCGATATCCCTGCAGATCGAGACTGACGTACTTGTAGCCGATGGCCTTCAGCTTGCTGACCAGCGCCTGGCTGATCTCCGGCTCGAGGGCGCGCGCCATTTCGTCGCGGCCGATCTCGAGCCGCGCGAGCGTGTCGTGATGGCGGACGCGGAACACGCGGAAACCGAGCGCGCGAACGATCTCCTCGGCCTGCTCGATTGTCGCCAGCTTGGCCTCGGTCACCTCGCTCTGGTACGGGATGCGCGAGGACAGGCACGCCGAGGCCGGCTCATCCCAGACAGGCAAGCCGGCCTCCCGGGCAAGCGCACGGATTTCTTCCTTGGTCAGCTCGGCCTCGTCGAGCGGGCTGCGCACGCCGAACTCGCGGGCTGCCTGCCGTCCCGGCCGGTAGTCGCCGCGGTCGTCGGCGTTGCTGCCATCGACGATCACGCTGAAGCCGCGGTCGTGGGCCAGCTGCGACAAATGCTCGTACAGCTCGGTCTTGCAGTGATAGCAGCGGTTGGACGGGTTGGCGCGGTACTCGGGCCGGTCGAGCTCCCTGGTATGCACGAACTCGTGGGCCAGGTGAAACTGGCGCGCGATCGCCTCGGCGATGTCGCGATGGTGCCGCGGATAACTGGGACTGTCGGCGGTCACGCACAGCACCTGACCGGGCCGGGCGCGGCTGGCCGCCCAGGCGAGGTAGGCGCTATCGACACCACCACTGTAGGCGACGAGGATCGACTCGTAGTCCGCCAGCACCGCATACAAGCGGGCTTCACGCGAGGAGGTGACCCCACCTGGTGCGCTCACTCGTCGAAGCCCTCCTCGTCGTCGGCGTCCTCGTCGTCTTCGTCGTCATCGTCGAGGTCATCATCGTCGTCATCTTCGTCGTCGTCGTCGTCGTCGTCTTCGTCGTCGAGAACCTCGAGTTCGAGAGGGCTCGTGCTGGCCACCCGCAGGCTGGCATTGCACTCGCCGCAGCTAATGATCTCGTCTTCGTCGACCTCGAACTCGTCGAAGTCCAAATCGGCGTCGCAGCTGGGGCAGGTGGCCATCGTGAGCGTCCTCAGGGTCTGGTAACTGTCTGATAATGCATGACTAATAACAGAAAATCGGCCGAGACAAGCTCAAATTATAGCGAGAAGCCGCGGCGGCGCGCAACGCGAGGCTATCGATTTGGCGACAGCTCTCCGATACTAGAGAGGATGACGAGTGGCCCCACGTCCGCCAAGACCGTCGTCATTGCCGACGACACCGGTTTTGTGCGCGACCGCTTCAAGACTGCGCTCGAGCAAGCCGGTCATCGGGCGATCACCGTGCGCAGCGCCGTCGAACTGCTCGCCAAGGTGCGCGCCGACCTGGACCATATCGATCTCGTCGTCGTCGATCTGCGGCTTCCCAACGCGCCTGGCGTCGATCTCGTGCGCGGTCTGCGCAAGATCGACGAGGGCCGGCTCACGTTGCTGGTCTTCAGCGGCACCATCAGCAGCGCCAACGAAGTCCGCGAACTCGCTTCCCTCGGCGTCGCCGGCTACATCAACGAATATAGCGCGGTTCAGCACATCCTGCCGTCGCTGGCGCCGCACCTGTTTCCCGACAGCTTCAATCGTCGCGGCAGCCCGCGGGTCGTGCTTGGCATTCCCATCGCCTACCGTTTCGGCAACACCATTGCCACCGCACTCACGTTGAACCTGAGCCGGGGGGGCATCGCCGTGCGAACGACCAGCCCGCTCGAGATCGGCGGGCGGGCGCGTCTGCGCTTCCGCCTGCCCGGCGGCAAGCGCGAGCTCGACGTCGAGGCTCGTGTGGCGTGGTGCGACCGCCGGACGGGAATGGGGCTCCAGTTCGATCGGGTCGAGGGCCCGGACCAGGAAGCCATCGACGAGTTCGTGGACGCGCATTTCTTCAACAATCGCCGCGCCTAGCCCGTAATCTGCAATCTGCAATCTGCAATCGTCAATCTTGGTACAGTCCCCGCATGGACACGACAGGCATCGCCTTCGGCCTGATCGCCGTACTGGCGCTCGTCTTCGCCAACGGTTTCTTCGTCGCCGCCGAGTTCTCGCTGGTCACGGTGCGCAAGACACGCATCGACCAGCTGATCGCGGAGGGACATCGCGGCGCGCGGACGGTTCGGCGGGCGCTGAACGACCCGGACAGCTACATCGCGGCCACGCAGCTGGGCATCACGATGGCAAGTCTGGCGCTGGGCTGGATCGGGGAGCCCGCGCTTGCCAAGGTGTTCGAGCCGGTGTTTGCGCTGCTTGGCGACCACCTGGCCGTCGGCATGGCGCACACCGTCAGCGTCGTGCTGTCGTTTGCGATCATCACCGCCCTTCACATCGTGCTCGGCGAGCTGGCGCCCAAGACGGTAGCGCTCCAGCAGTCCGAGATGGTGTCGCTGCTGGTTGCCAGGCCAACGGAGCTGTTCATGCGGGCCTTCTGGGTCCCCATCCTGATGCTCAACGGCCTTGGCGCGATCGTCGTGCGGTCCTTCGGGCTCAAGCCACCCAGCGGCCACTCACTCGTGCACTCGGAAGAAGAGCTGAAGATGCTGGTGACGGCCTCGCAGGAAGCCGGGGTGCTCGAGGAAGAAGAGGAGCAGATGCTGCACCGCGTCTTCGCGTTCTCCGATCTGACCGCGGGACAGATCATGGTGCCGCGCACCGAGATGGTCGCGCTGGCGGTGGATACGCCGGCTGCGGAGGTCGCCGAGATAGCGGCCCGCGGCGGGCACGCGCGTCTACCCGTCTACCGCAAGGGCATCGACGACATCATCGGCATCCTCAGCATCCCGGACCTGTTTCACCTGGTGGCAAGCGGGCAGCCGCCCGTCGATCTTTCCAGCGTCGTGCGCGAGGCCTTCACGGTGCCGGAGACGCTGACCGCCGACGATTTGCTCTCGGAGATGCATCGCCGGGGATCGGGAATCGCGATTGTCATCGACGAGTTCGGCGGAACTGCCGGCCTGGTGACGTTCGCCGGCTTGATGGAACGCATCGTCGGAGGACCTGGCGGCGGGGAGCGGATCACCGTGCTGGCCGACGGCTCCGCGCTCATCGACGGGCTGGCGCTCGTAGCCGACGTCAACGCGCAGTTCGGGCTGCACATCGACGAGGAGTCGTACAACACGCTGGGCGGGTTCGTGCTCGGGCGCCTGGGTCGCCGTGCGCGTGTGGGCGACCGGTTCGATGTCGAGGGCCGCATGCTGCGCGTCGAGGCGCTCGACGGGTTACGCGTCGCGCGCATTTACCTGTCAAAGGGGAAGGCGGACCGCAGTCTGCCGCCTACGTCGTCCTGAGGAGTCGCAACCCGTTTGCGACGACCACCAGCGATGTCCCCGTGTCGGCCAGGATCGCAAGCCACAGCGACGTGTAGCCGCCCACCGCCAGCGCGAGGAAGATCACTTTCACGATGAGCGCAATCGCGATGTTGGCGCGGATGGTGCGCATGGCCGCGCGGCTCAGGCGCAACGCGAATGGCAGCTTCGGCAGGTCGTCGCTCATCAGCGCGACGTCGGCCGTTTCAAGGGCGGCATCGCTGCCGATGGCGCCCATGACGATGCCCACATCGGCGGCGGCCAGCGCCGGCGCGTCATTGATGCCGTCGCCGACCATCGCGACGCTGCCCCACGTGGCGCGCATCGCCTTGACCGCCTCGACTTTGTCGTGCGGCAGCAGTTCGGCTCGCACGGCGTCGACGCCCACCTCGCCCGCCACTCGCGTCGCGGCGCCGATCCCATCGCCCGTCAGCATCTCGATTCGCGCGACGCCGCCCTTTCTCAGCAAGTCGATCACGCCGCGCGCCGACTCGCGCGGTGAGTCGGCAAGCGTGACGTAGCCAATCAGCCGGCCCTGCCGGGCCACCAGCGCAGTCGTGGCGCCACTCTCGCGCGCGAGTTGCAACGGTTGCTCGAGGGCCGCCACGTCGACACCGCGATCAGCGAGCAGCCGCTGGCTGCCCACGAGCACGGTCATGCCGTCCACGTCGCCTTGCGCGCCTTGTCCGGGCACAGCCCTGAACGAGGTGACCGTGGGCGCACTCAGGCCGCGCGCGCGGGCCTGCTGCGCGATCACGCGGCCGATGGGATGCTCGCTGTGCCGATTCACCGCCGCAGCCAGTCTCAGCACTTCTTCGACCGGCACACCGTCGACGGCGACCACATCGGCCACCATCGGCGTCCCGCGCGTCAGCGTGCCTGTCTTGTCAAACGCGAGGCCGCGCACCGAGGCCAGCCGCTCCATCTGCGCGCCGCCCTTGATGAGCACGCCGCGCCGGGCCCCGGCGGCCAGTGCCGATACGACGGCCACGGGCGTGGCGATCACGAGCGCACACGGGCACGCAATCACGAGCAGCACCAGCGCACGGTAGAACCATGAGCCGGCGTCCCCCCATCCAGCGAGGGGCGGCACGACGGCGACCAGCGCGGCAAGCACCATCACGGCCGGCGTGTAGATGCGCGCGAATCGATCGACGAAGGTCTGCGCCGGCGCGCGTTCGGCCTGGGCTGTCTCGACCAGATGGATGATGCGCGCGAGGGTCGTGTCGCGCCGCAGCGTCGTCGTGACGATCTCGAGGGCGCCATGCCCGTTGATCGACCCGGCAAACACCTCGTCGCCGTGCCGCTTGTCGACCGGCAGCGACTCGCCCGTGATGGGCGCCTGGTTGACATCGCTTTCCCCGGACACGACGCGGCCGTCGAGCGGCAGCTTCTCGCCGGGTCTCACGCGCACGTGGTCGCCGACCCGTACTTCGTCGGCCGCCACGCGCCGCTCCAGCCCCTCTCGCACGACCGTGGCCACGGCCGGCGACAGATCCATCAGCGCACGGATGGCGTGGCGCGCGCGTTCCATGCTTCGCGATTCGAGGTATTGCGCGAGCGCGAACAGAAAGACGACGCTCGCGCCCTCCATCCATTCGCCAATCGCGACGGCGCCGGCCACGGCCACCGTCATCAGCACGTGGATGTCGAAGGTGCGAAGGCCGAGCGCGCTCCAAGCGCGGCGAACCGAGGGCGCGCCGCCGGACATGATGGTCAGCAGCGCGGCAGTCTGGGCGAGGGCCGTCGCGCCGGCGGCATTGGCGGCCAGGCTCACGGCCAGCAACGCGCCGCACACGGCGAGCATCCGCTGGCGTCGATCGCTCGTTCCACTGCCGCGAGGCTCTTCGTGTTCGAGCCACGCCCGCATACCCGTATCGGCCACGGCGCCGACGATGGCGCCGGTCGACAGCCGCGCGGCGTCGTATTGCACGCGCAGCCGGCCGGCAACGATGTCGGCACTGAAGGTCTCGAGGCCGGCCAGGTGCTTGAACCGGCGCTCGAGCAGCGCCACTTCCTCGTGGCAGTCGAGCCCCTCGACCTTGAAGACCGACTCGGCGTGAATCTCGCACACCGTGCAGGCGGTTGTCGCCGGGCGCACGGTCAACGCTCCCGGCCCTTGCCGGCCTCGCCCACGTGGTCGAGGCCCTGGGCCAGCAGACCGACGATGTGGTGGTCGTCGAGGCGGTAGTGGACCATCCGGCCTTCTCGCCGCGAGCGGACCAGGCGCAGCGTGCGAAGCAGGCGGAGCTGGTGGGAGGCCGCAGACTCGCTGATTCCTACCAGGGTGGCCAGGTCGCAGACGCAGAGCTCGGCTTCGGCGAGCGCCGTCAGCATCCGCAGGCGCGTCGGGTCCCCGAGGGCCTTGAAAGTCTCGGCGAGCGACTCGAGCGTCGCTCCAGTGGGCAGCCCGGCCCGAATGACGGCCACCCGCGCCGGATCGGCGTGGAACGTGTCGCAAAGGTCGGGGTTGGCCGGAGTTGTGTCGGTAGCCATGAATATATGAACAGGTTCTCATATATTAACACGGCCCGGGGGTTGGGTCAGGTTGGGCCGGGTTGGGTCTGGTTGGACGCCGTGAAGTGGTTGCGGCCGAACCGCTAACTCAACCAGCACCAACCAACCAGACCGAACCTGACCAAACCTGACCTAACCCGACCGAACCTGTTCCGGTCAGAGCTTGGCGAGCGCCTCGTGGACTTTCTGGTAGTTCGGCTCGTCGCCCGGGCTCGCCGTCACTTCGCGATGGCGAATCACGCCGCCGCCGTCGATGACGAACACCGCGCGCCGCGAGATGCCCTTCAACCCGAGCATGTCCGGGTTGGAGACGTCGAACTTGGTGATGGCGTCCTTGTTGAAGTCGCTCAACAGGTCGAACGTGAGCGCATTCTGCTTCGCAAATTCCTTGAGGGTGAACGGCGTGTCGACGCTGATGCCGTAGACCGTCGCGTTGGCGCTGTTGAAATTCGCGAGCTGGTCGCGGAAGTAGCACAGCTCCTTTTGACACACCGACGTGAACGCCGCCGGAAAAAACGCGAGCACGACGTTTCTGCCCGCCGCCGAACTGAGCGTAACCGGCTGGCGATCCTGGTTGGGAAGGGTGAAATCGGGAGCGTTCGTGCCGACAGTTGCAGACATCAAGGCCTCCGGAAACCTTGATTGTATTACGGTGTCAGCAA
>CAWDZE010000013.1:0-156087 GCA_963806705.1 Vicinamibacteria bacterium | reverse complement strand
CCGTCGGCGGGGTTGAGTTCATCGCGATTCCCGCCGGGGAGTTCGCGATGGGGGATAGTTCCGATCTCGCCTCTCCCAACGAGCAGCCCGTGCACGACGTGGCGCTCGACGCATTCTGGATGGCAAAAACCGAACTGACGTTCAAGCAGTGGAACGCGTTCCTGATCGCGACGGGCCACCCCAGAGGTCGCTCGAGCGCCCGGAGCGACGACCATCCCGTCGTCGGCGTCACATGGGAGGATGCGAAGGCGTACTGCGATTGGATTACGAAGACGACTGGGGGTGTCGTGCGCCTGCCCTCCGAAGCCGAATGGGAATACGCGGCGCGTGGCGGACTGCGCGGCCGGCCGTACCCCAATGGCGACTTGATGTCGCCGCGTGAGGCGAACTATGCCAGCACCGGCTCTGTGAAGGTGGGCAGCTATCCGCCAAACGGCTATGGACTGCGCGACATGGCGGGCAACGTCTTCGAATGGGTCGGCGACTGGTACGACAAGGACTATTACCGTCGTTCGCCGAGTCGAAACCCTCGCGGGCCGGCGACCGAAAGCGGCATGCCTCAGCGGCCAGCCGACCGCGGCGGTGGATGGTGCATGGGCGTCGACAAGGTTCGTGTTGCCGCTCGACATGCCGGTCCTGGAGCGTGGGATGAAGGCGGCACGTCTGGCTGCCTGGGCTTTCGTCCTCTGCTCGAAATGGGCCAGGTGCGCCGATTTGCCTCTTCGCCCTCACAAGGTCTTCAGAAAGGCGATGAGCGCGTTCCTGTCTTCATCCGACAGGTCGAGCCCGAACTCGTGCCCCTTCACGGCCCGAGTCTTGACGCCATACCCCTTCCAGCCGGTCGGCACGTAGTCATCACGCAGGCGGCGCGGATCGAACCAGTCTTCAAGCGTCGCCACCGAGCCGTTGTGTTCGAACGGGCCCCGATACCACACGCCTTTCAGCGACGGCACCTTGTAATACCCCGTCCCGCGCCGCGTCGTCAGCGCCAAGCTGGGATCGGTGCCAACGGAATCGCGCAGGATGTGGAACTTCCCGAAATGATCGTCGGGCACGGCAAAGCCCAAAGCAGGGTTCAGTTTGTTGTCGGTGTAGAGCGGGGGCCTGTGACAGACGTCACAGCCCTCGCTCTCGAAGATCTGCTGGCCGCGCTCGGCCACCGCATCGAACTTGTTGGGATTGGGCGGCGGCTCGAGCGAGTAGATGTAGAGCGCGAGCGCATAGAGTTGCTCGTCGCTATAGCGAGCCCGGGTTGTCTCTGCAAAGAACCCGCCCGGCGTTCCGAGGACTTCGCCTATCCTCACAGGAACGAAATCGCCGTAGCGTGCCAGGATGTCCATCCCCTGATTCAGGGCGGCATAGCGCATCAGGTCGCCGATGTCGCGATGTCGCACCAGGCCGCTGGCATCCAGGTAACGCCGCTGCCTGATTCCAATCAGGTCGGGAAGCTTCGCCGGTGAGAAAGGGCTCGTGCCTTGACGCGCGAAGACGCCGGCTGGAATCGCGAAGTGGATCGCCTCGACTTCGGCCGCCGAGAATTGCTCGAGCCGCGCGTTCGGGTCTGGCCGCAGCCACGGGGCTGCAAACGATCTGCGCTGTCCCAATCGGACTGCGGCCAGGAATTTCTCTTTGTCCTCGGCCTTCGCGGCATCGTCAGCCAACCCGAGGTACGCCACCCGCTCTACGGGCCGATTACCCTGGGCGCCTTTGATGATCGTGCCGTCCGGCATGACGCGCGTATGGCATTCCCGGCACGACGCTTCACCAAACTCGACTTTTCCCCGCTCCCGAATGACGTAGTCCGCAAACGGGCTGATGCCCCTGCTGTCGTTCAGGTCGCCAGTCTTTGCGTCAAAGGCACGACTCTCTTCGGCAGTGCTGGTGAGACCCGGGAAGAACAGCACCGGTGCGTCAAAGACGATCTCGCCCGCCTTGATCCAGTCTGCTTCGGTCTCCAGCTTGGGGCGATGCGCGCCGTCGTCCCACAGGACAACCGGCTCTTGCCGTCGAAGCCAATCGCGATAGCCGGCCGGCTCGTGGTCGACGTCGTACGCGGGATAACTCTTGTAGATCGGCCGAACAGGAAGTCGATAGTAGTCTTCAGCCGAAATATGCGTGGGACTGTGGGTCGGGTCGGCCAGCGGAACTTCCAGGCTGGCGAGTGCTTGCTCATCCCATGTCCGCGGGATGACCGGTTTGTAGGAGGCTGGCTTCTGCGCGTGGCGTGTGTTGACGAAGGTGCCGAAAGCTATCGACAACGAGAGCGGAAGAAGCAACGGAAGCCCGACCCTGCCCGTCCACATTTCCAGATCTCCACGTGACGTCGGATCAGAAGCGGATGCTAGCACACCGGGAGTGCTCACGTGGATGGGTAGCGCCCTGCGATGGCCGTCGTCATGCGGATGCGAGGCTAGCTCATGGGCGAGCGCGTTGGCGGCTCGTCAGCGGTCGTCGACGCCGGCATACACCTGGTCGTCGACTCGCGGCCGCACGCCGATGGCCGTCGTGATCGCTCGTTCGATCCGGCGGAATGCATCGATGTGCGTAAGCCAGCGATTGGACCAGCCGGTCGCGATGCAGTAGTTCACCGCATACGGCGATTGATGATGCTGCCGATGCGCCTCCGGACTGAGGATCAGGCGCCGGCGCTGGAGCCATCGCACGGCTGCCGGTGGATGCGGCATGTGCGCCCACTGGTGCACCTGGTTGGTCGGCAGCGACCAGGCGGCGAATGAGACAAGGAGCACGGCGGCCACCGCGCCCCCTGCGGCGTCGAGCGGCAGCGCGAACGCGCCGAGCAGCGCCGGCAACGTCAGCATCGCGACATCGCCGTTGCAGTCGAGGAAGTCGCGCCGGAGGAAGTCGTCCGGATTGACGTGGTGGACGCGGAAGGGCCGCAGGAACCGCTGGCCGACGACCGGCATCGTGTCGCGGCCCCACGTGTCGGCGGCCCAGTGGACCACACCTGACACCAGGTCGGCGATCCACCCCGCGCCGAGCACGGCCACCGGCATCCACCAGCGCAGACCCACGACGGCTGCGATCCGCACACCGTGGAGGACCAGGAGCGTCGCAGCGGCCAGAAGACAGGCCGCCCAGACCAGGCGCACGATTGGGCTCGCTGCACCAATGACGAGTGCGGCCGTTTGCATGGGCGAAAGGATAACCGCTTTCGCCGGGCCGCACGGGTCAGCCGGCGCTCGGACCTCGCATCGATCGGTCAAGCTGGCGGATGGCGCCGAGATGATAGGCCAGGTGCGCGACGCTGGCGATCACGCCGTTGAGCTCCTGCTCGGACATAGCCCGCGGCGTCTGCAGGCTCACCTGCCAGCGAGTCGCGGCCGCAAGCAGACGATGACGCAGCCGGGCCCATTCGGTGTCAGTTACCGCGCCGACGCGCCAACTGGCGGTCCAGTCCGCGTCACTCCAGGGATTGGGGTCGCCGTCGCTCCAGCGGTTCATCAGGTCGAGGCCGTAGCAGACGTGATCGACGTGCGCGGCGATTGGGGCCGCGCCTGACGCCGGTGGACGCGAGGCGGCCGCCGCGTCGATGGCATCGAGGGATCGCAGCAATCCCGGATCGCCGGGGTTCAGCATGTAGGCGCCATCGGCGGCCGGCCCGTTGACGAGCTCACCGAAGAGCAGCGCAAGCGACGTGTGAAGCGAGAGACTCGGCTCCATCGGCATCCCCTCACATCTCGATCATGGTCTCTTCGCGATTCCGCGGCCGAGCGCCCGCCCGACCAGCCAGCCTCCACCTATCATCGCCGGGGCTGGGCGCGATCTCCTGATCGACGGTGCGTCCAGCTCTACAGACAGGCGAGCGAATTCGATTCGGGCGGAACATGCAACCGCATTGGGCAGACTGACCGGCAACCAGCGCTCATGAGTTTTTTTGATATAATTCATGCTCGCAACGAGGGGCAGGGTCGGCAAGGCTGCGGGTGGCTTCACGGGCGGCTCGCGCCGAGCCCGAACTGCCATACGGGTGTGCCGATGCCCGACGGGGAAAAGGAGAGGTTTATGTCGAGTCGTAGCCAGGCAGTGACTTTCTTGACGGTGCTTGCCCTGGCCGTCGCGGGAGGAGTCGCAGTTCCGGGTCCATTCGCCACGGCCCCCGCCCAGCCCGACTTCCTCACGCAGCAGCCCCAGGGGCTACCCGAGACAGTGGGCACCGCGGCCGACCCTGCGACCCGTGAACGCGCGATGGGAGCGCTGCAGACCGCCCTGGCGGCACGCCATGTAGAGCAGGCGCTCCGCCAAGAGGTCGTGATTACCCTGTCTTCCGCCGAGCGCAAGACTATCGACGAGCCGGGCAGCAATAACGGTAAGTACCTGGTCGGCGTCAACAAGTCGATTGGCAGGACCGTGGACTTCTCCTCGGCCCTGGGACTCGACGAACGCACCCGGCCGCTGGCCGTCGGCGCGGCCCGTGGGGACGGCCAAGGCGGTTTCGTGTGGACTGCCGCAGTGCGCGCGCCGGGCGCGATCGCCATGCGCGTGCGCCTCACCGGCCTCGATTTGCCGGAGGGCGCCGAGCTCTACGTGTACAACCTCTCAGGCCAAGCGTTCGGACCGTACACCGGCCGCGGCCCGCTCGGCACCGGCGAGCTGTTTACCAACACCGTGTTCGGCGACCGGCTGGTGCTGCAGCTACGGCAGCCGGCTGGCGCCGCGGTCGTGCCACCACTGCGCATCGAGGAGGCCGGAGTGCTCGGTCAGCGCTTCGTGGCGCCACGCCACGGTCGCCCCTTCGGCGCTTTCGAGGCGAACAACTTGGAGGCGCTACCCCAGGCTTCGAATCTGTGCTCCTATAACGCCAGCTGCATCGTCAACGCGGGGTGCATGTCGAGCGCCGCCGTCAACGGCGCGAAGGACGCGGTGGCGAGCATCCTGTTCGCCTCGGGGGCGTTTCATTACATCTGCACGGGAGGCCTGATCGCCGACACCAACACCTCCACGACGATTCCCTACTTCCTCACCGCCAACCACTGCATTGGCAGCAGCGGCGAGGCCTCCAGCCTCGAAACCTATTTCGATTACGCCACCGGCTGCAGCAGCCCCAACTGCGCGCAACCCTACGCCAGCGCTGGCGACACCGTGGGCGCGGCCATCATGGCGACCAGCAGCTCCAGCGACTACTCGCTGCTGCGGCTGGCATCCACGCCAGACAGCGCGGACGGCGTCGAAACCTATCTCGGCTGGTTGAGCACGCCGGTCGCCAACAACAACGGCCTGGCGCTCTATCGCATCAGCCACCCCCAAGGCGCGCCGCAGGCCTACTCTGAGCAGCGGGTGGATACCACCAAAGCCACCTGCCGAACGCTGCCGCGCGGCGACTTCATTTACAGCAGGGACACTCTGGGGGGCACCGAAGGCGGTAGCAGCGGCTCGCCGGTGGTCAACGGCGCCGGCCAGATCGTCGGCCAGCTATACGGGGCCTGCGGCTTCAACGTCAACGATGCATGCGATTCGGCCAGCAACGCCACGGTCGACGGCGCTTTCGCGGCTACCTATCCCAATGTCGCGGCCTTCCTGAACCCGGGTAGCGGCGGCTCGTGCAGCCCTGTCGCGGCGAGCTGCACGTCGAACTCCCAGTGTTGTTCGAACAAGTGTACGGGCAAGCCTGGCGGCAAGACGTGCAAGTGAGGCAGGCGCCTTTTCGGTTCCAGTGAAAGAGGGGACCACGTCGTCCCCTCCAGCCTGGCCCCTGCCCACCCATGCTCTTGAAAAGCCCGGCGCTCCCGTGAGGGTGTTGCGCCAACGCGGGGACGGCGACCAGGCAGAGTGCCAGACGGACACACCACGGAACGAGCCGCGCCGCCATCAGGCGGACACTACTTCTTGAGATTGTCTGCGGCCTGTTGATTCGCGCGCTTCAGTTCGGCCTCGGCATCAGCGGACGGCTTCAACGAGTGAATGGCATTGCCAAGGCTTCCGCCATCACTGAGCGCCTTGGTCTTGACCTCGTTGAAGGGAATGCCGAGGTTGTGCGACACATGGACCGCCGCGATGAACTGGCCCTGATTCGCAAACCCAGACGCCGCTTGTTCCACGCTGAGGCCACCTGGCAGCAAGGGCTGCAACTTTGCGACAAGTTTCGGGTTCTTCGGCACCGACGAAGGCTTGTGCGCGGCCGCGCCGGTGGTCGCGGGCTTCCCGTGGGTACCAGATTTAGGAGTTGCGGGATGGGAGGGCTTCGCCGCGTGCGAGGGACGCGCACCCTGAGCCAACGGCTGAGCAACCAAGACCACAAGGCACAACGCCGCCAAGACAGCCAATACCTTCATAATCCTGCCTCCTGAACACCGGCAGCTGCAATTATAGGCGCGGAACTGAGAGCAGCCCGCGTTGGCGTCTACCGGAAATTGTCGATGACGAGGACGTCGCGGTCCCACTTGTCGACGTGACTGGCCACCGCCCATCGCCCGTCCCGCGACACAGTCAGGAACCGGCTGGCGCCGGCCGGCGTCACGCGAAAGGGCAGAACACCCAGTTGGTGGACGCGCCGTTCGGCGAAGTCGTAAACGGCCAGCACGTCCGGCTGGTGCGAGACGTCCTGATTGGGGCGGCCGGCGACAAAGACGATCCCCGTGTCGGTGACGGCCCACGCCCCGGGCATCACACGCGCCTCCACGACCGCCGACGTGCCACCGTCCACCGGAATCTGTTTGAGTGTGGCGACCGGGCCCAGGCCATAAGTCCGTCGAGCGTCGACGAAATAGAGCGTTCGCCCGTCGGGCGATTCGTGAGGCTCGAAGCCCACCTCGGACGTGAGCCGTACGGGTGCACCGCCGCCGGCGGGCATCTTCCAGATGGTCGTCGGCCCGGACTCGTTGGACGCGTAGTAGATCCAGTGGCCGTCGCGCGACCACTCGGCGTCGGTTTCCGCGGACGGTCCCTGCGTCATCCGCCGAACAGTTCCGCCATTGACCGGGACGGCATAGATGTCCGTATTGCCGGCGACGTTGGCGTCGACGATCACGAATTCGTTGTCGGGAGACCAAGAGCTGACGTTGATCGTCGCATCCGTGAACGTGGTGACGCTCCGGAGCCCCGACCCGTCTCGTCCCGCCACCCAGACCTGCTGGGTGCCGCCCCTGTCCGACACGAACGCGACGTGAGCGCCATCGGGTGAGAACCGCCCGGGCACGTCCATTCTTGTGGCGTCGCAGAATGGCTCAGCCGCAGCGATGGTGGCCCCCTGCCGAGGGGCTTGAAGATCGATCATGCGAAGGCCGACGTCGACCACCCCGCCCGAGAGCGCCAGCCGGAAGGTGCCGTCGGCGCGCGGCAGCGACATCGACGGGTTGACCGATCCGAGCGGCGCAGCCGCCACGGCCACAGGTTCGCCGCCGCCGGCAGGGACCCGCACCATCCGCCGCCCACTCACTTCCGGTCTCCCGAAGAGGATCTCCCGGCCGTCCGGCGTCCACGAGAGCCCGCCCAGCGGGCCCCGGTACCAGTCCCCGAGCAGGGTCGGCTGGCCCCCCGCCATTGTCGTCACGAAGAGCGCTGACCGGCCGTCGCCATGCCTCTGAAAGGCCAGCGTCTTGCCATCTGGCGATACCCGTGGGCGAAAATCGCTGAATCCCGCCGGCGCTTCGGTCAACTGCCGCCGCTCTCCCGTTTCGAGGCGGTGATGGACGAGCGCTGAGCGCCCGTTCGACGCTCGCGAGCTCATGACGAGCGACTGGCCGTCCGGCAGCCACGAGACGTCGCCCCCACGCTCGCCGATCTGTCGTTCCGGTCCGCCCAATGCCGAGACCATATACACGTTCGACGCGCCGTTCACGATCCGGTTGAACGCGATATGCCGGCCATCGGGCGACCACACCGGATACTTCTCCGACGCGTCGGGCGTGCTGGTCAGTTGCCGCAGGGCGTCGCCTTCGACAGCTTTCACCCAGATGTCCGTGTTGATGCTCGGCGCAGGCCCGGGCCACGAGAAGACGACGAAGTTGCCGTCCGGCGACACGTACGGGTCTTCTTCCGAGCCCGGAAACGACGTCACGGTGAGCTGACGCCACGCCGGCGCGGATCGGTGGGTCAGCCGAGCCGTCACGAGCCACACCATTCCACCGATCAACACGAGCGCGATCGCAGTCGGCAACCATCGCGAGGCCCGTGGTGTGGCTGCCAGAGGTCCCGTCGCCACGGCATGGGGTTCGAACACCGGCAGGTAGCTGCCCTTGGGCACGGAGATGACGATCCCGCCGCTGGGCGCCGTCGCGTAGTACTCGCGCAGCTTGTCACGCAGGCGGCGCGCATCGACGCGGACGATCGGGTCGGCCGCGGTGTCGAAGTCCGCGCTCTTGCCGTACAACTCGACGGCAATCACGTGCTCCTTGAGCGAGTCGCCATGGTCCGACAGGGTCGCTTCGACGATGTAGCGCAGAAACGCAGACAGCCGTTCCGAACGGGAAAATAGCTCGCTTCCCAGAATGCGCTCGAGCTCTGCTCGAACCAGTGATGGCGAGACATCGCTTCGAGGTGCGGAGTGTGGGTGGCGCATGTCGGCCGCTGCGGGCCGCTCGGGATGCGCCCCGCTGGTCAGAATCTTACCTTCAACCCGAGCTGCAGCTGCCGCATGGGCGTGAAAGGCATCAGGCTGGAGATCGTCCCCGCGGTGGCCGCCTGGATGTTGCTTGCCGGGTTGGCAAACACCGGATGATTCAGCAGATTGAAGGCCTCGAGCCGGACCTCCGTGTCGATGGCCGAAAACCTGGTCATCTTCACCAGCGCGGCGTCAATCGTGAACTGGCCGGGCCCGCGCAGGATGTTGCGCCCCGAGGTGCCAAACGTGGCCGTGGGCTCGGCGGTCACCCTGAAGGCGCCGGTGTCGAACCAGCGATCCACGGTGGGGTCGTCCACCAGGCCCGACCCGATCCGATCCGGCCGATAGAGCTGCCCGGGACCGGCGAAGCTGATGGTCGACGTCGGGCCCTGCGTCTGAAAGACGGTGAATGGATAGCCGGAGCGCGCCAGCAGGAGGCCGCTCAACTGCCAGCCGCCGAGCTTGTGGTCGCGGGCGAACGGGATCGTGTAGACGCCAGTGGCCGTGAAGACGTGCCGGACATCATAGTTTGCCGGCGCGCGGTTGTAGGCGAGATCGTACGAGTTGGGGAACGTAGAAAAGCCGTCCGTATCGGAGGCCAGGTCGATGGCCTTGCCGAGCGTGTAGGACACCGACAGCGAGAACCCATCCGAGAAGCGCCTGACCAGCCGCGTGAGCAGGCCGTGATAGTCGAGTGTTCCCACGCTCTGCGCCTGCGCGACGCTGCCGAGCGTTGGATTGACCCCAAAGAACGGCCGGTTCACGTTCGGGTTCGTCACGCCGAGCATCGCCGGCGCCTGGTTGACGTCGACAAACACGACGAGCTGCCGGCCACGCGAGCCGACATAGCCGGCCTCGAGCATGTAGTTGGCGTCGAACTGCTGCTGGACGTTCAGCGACCACTGCTGCGCGTACCCATCGCGGAAGCTGGTGTCGAAGCTGGATCGGGAGTTGCCGCCTGTCTGCGGCGTCGGCGGCGCTACCGCACTCGACAGCGTCAGGCTCGGCACGTACGGCGTCGGGTTCTGGAGGGTCTGCGAGAGCAGAAAGGGAGGATTCTGTCCCTTCGACGAACCGGTGCCGGTGAGTGGCGTGTTCCAGAACTGCCCGAATCCGCCGCGCAGCAATGTCCGACCGGTGCCTCGCACGTCATACGCGAAGCCGAGCCTCGGAGCGAAATCCGACTTCGAGTAGGTCTGCAGATGGCGTCCGACCTTGACGCCGGTAATGTTCGCGTCAGGTGAGGCGACTACGAACTGGCCGGTTGACGTGTCGAAGTTCGACTGTCGGTCGTCATCTTCGACATAGGGCACGAAGAGATCCCACCGCAATCCAAGATTGAGTGTCAGTCGATCGCTCACCCTCATGTCGTCTTGCACGTAGGCGGACCATTCAGGGCGCCTCTCTGTGTATGGCGCTTCCAGCTGGGCGCGGAAGAAGACGAGTGGGTGCCCGAGCATGAAGCCCGCGAAGGCAAAACCGGTATTCGGGTCGGGTGCGCAGTTGGGCGGTCGCCCTGCGCAATTCGACGTCACGCTGGGCCCGTGGCCGAAGAGTCCCAGCGGGTTGTCGGAAGAGTAGATGATCCGCTTCCGCGTGATCAGGCTGCCTCCCGCCTTGAGCGTGTGGCGTCCACGCACATGCGTGAGGCTGTCGGTTACCTGAAACGCGCTGGTGTCGGCAGTGCCTGGACCGCCGCCCGACCCCACCGAACGGATGTCCCCCGTGGCAAACGCGATGGTGACCATGCCGCTGGTCTGCTCATCGCGGTTGATGCCTGGAATGCCGACCTCGTCGGCGATGTTCTGCCCGTATCCGGGCCTCACGAAGCCCAGGTCGATGGCGCTCCATCCGAAGCGCAACTCGTTGAGCCAGCGGGGTCCGAAAACGTGCGTGTCGTTGACGGCGATGCTCTGGGCGTCGACGTCGAAAGTGCCCGCGCTGGTGATGCCGCCATCCCCCTCGGGGAGCGTGGGCGGGACCCGCCGCCAGGCATCCTGGAGGCTGTATCTGACAAACGCGCGGTTCGCCTCGCTGAACGCGTGATCGATCCGGACGTCGAACTGATCGTCGACGCGACGCTGCTCGGGATTGTCGACGTAGTTGTCGATTGTCTGGCCGCCGAGCGTTGGGCGTCCGGTGGTATTGGCACGCGGGTACAGCTGGTCGACGACGTTCCGCGCCGCAGCGTCGATCCGATCGGCCGGAATCAGGTTGGCGAGAAATGGCAGGCCCGTCTGGGGGTCGTATATCAGCCGGCGCAGCTCCGAGAAGTCGCCGCGGCGCATGGCGTCGCTCGGCACCGTCGAGACCAGCGTCAGGTCCTGATCGATCCGCCAGCCCTGGTAGTCGCCGAAGAAGAACGTCCGGTTTCTGAAGACAGGACCGCCGAAGGTCCCGCCGAACTGGTGCTGGCTGAAGTCCGGCTTGGGACGTCCGGCCCGGTTGTTGAACCAGTCGTTGGCGTCGAACCGGCCGTTGCGCAGGAACTCGAACGCGCTGCCACGAAAGGTGTTGGCGCCCGACTTGGTCTGCAGGCTCACGACGCCGCCAAGCGAGCGGCCGAACTCCGCGGCGTAGATGCCGGTCTGAACCTTCATCTCATCGAGCGCGTCGACGCTGGGAAAGACGGCCACCGTATTGAGCCAGACCTCGTTGTTGTCCAGGCCATCCAGCAGGAAATTGTTGTCTCGATTGCGCTGGCCGTTGGCGGAGAAGGAGGCCGAGTGGCGCCATCCAAGCGAACCGGCGCCGTCGATGTTCTCGCCGGGCACGCCCCGGACCACGCCGGGAAGCGTTCGCGTCAACACGACGAAATTGCGGCCGTTCAGCGGAAGCGACTGAATCTGGCCTTCGACAAGCGTCGCGCTCACCTCTGACGAGGATTGCTGCACCAGCGGGTTGCCCGCCTGAACCGAGACCGCCTCGCTCACGTCGCCGATCTCGAGCGTGAGGTCGACTCGCGCCTTCTGGTCGACGCCGACCTCGATGCCCGACACCGTGGCGACTTTAAAGCCCGGCGCCTCGGCCCGAAGGGTGTGCAGACCTGTGGCAAGCAGCGGCGCGGAGTATTCGCCCCGGAGATCCGTCGTGACCGACCGGCTCAGGCCCGTGGAGATCTGGGTGATCGTGACGAGAGTGTGCGGAACAACTCCGTCCGAAGTGTCAGTGACGGTGCCGAGGATCGTCCCCGTGACGGCCTGTCCCACCGCGTTGGAGGCCAACAGGGCACTCCACACGAGCGCGAGCGCGACGGCTCCGGATCGGACCTCGTGCATCGGGTGCCGGGCAGCATAGCACCCGGAACTCGACCGTGCCACGTCGACCTCCGCTGCAGCAATTAGGCGACTACTTGGATTTGGATTCTGGACGGTTGCACAGACGCCGCCATCGAGCGCAGAGTAGGTCCATGCACCGCGGGCCCTCCCGAGCGTGGCGCCTCGTCCTGCCGGTCATGGCGTTGCTGTCCCTGCCAGGGTGTCTCGTCATCGTGTCCTCGGGCCCGACGCCGGTTTCGGCCGCGACGATCGTGTTTGTCGCAATCGATGACGGAGGCGCGTTCATCGCCGCGCTGAAGATCTCGGTGGTGGGTGTCGATGGAGCCTGGAGCCAGCAGGGACTGACAGCCCCCGACGGGGCCTTCAGGTGCCACATCGGCACCGGTGTCACACGTGTTCGCGCGACGGCGACGCCCCCGCCCGGTTATGTCCTTTCAGGGCAGGATCGGTGGCCTCGGGAGTTCGACGTGTCGTCGGGGGAACGCCAGGAGGTTGAGATTCGACTCCAGCATGCTCCGGCTGGTCGATGACGCCTGACGGGATGCCGACAGTGTAGGGGCGACATCCGGTGGTTTTGTTTCCTGACACAGATCAGCTCTGCCGATGCTCGGTTCGTGGCCAGCGACTGGCCACGGCAAAGCTGCACCCTACGGCCAATGCATCGCCATCGCATAGGCCCACTTGGTTTCGTGGCTGTTCGGCCCTGCGTGGCGCGGAATCTGCACCCACATGCCACGAGGGCAAGGCCGAGATGCCCTGCCCGGCAGGAGGTAGAAATGACCAAGCACGTTTGCACGGTGTGCGGTGCCATCGCGATCGCGGGCATGACCGCGATGGCTCAGACCCCGCAGCCATCCACACCTTCGCAGCCATCCACTCAACCGTCGAGCTCTCAGCCCGCGGCCCAGTCTGATACCCGCACTGTGACCTTCACGGGTTGTCTGGCTCGAGGTTCAGCTGGCAGCACGACCGCTGCCTCTGGCAGTTCCAGCCAGTTCGTCTTGAACAACGCGCAGGCTGTCTCAAAAGCCTCGACGCCCAGCAGCGCACCCGCGGCCAGTTCAGCGGCTTCGAGCGCAGCCGCCTCGAGCTATATCCTGAAAGCTCAGGGAGCTGGCGTGGATCTGAGTCAGCATGTAAACCACAAGATCCAGGTGACAGGAACGCTGGACAGCATGTCCACGCCCCGCACAGGGTCCAGTACCAGTCCGCCCAGTTCCACAGACCCGTCTCGCCCGAGCGACCAGAGTTCGACACAAGGTCAGGCGGCCACGCCGACCTTGAACGTGACGGCTGTCACGATGGTGTCGTCGAGCTGCAGCTAGCAGCCGCTCGATCGGCTCGCCGAGGTGACCGCGCCGCGGCCGACGCGGCGGCGCGGCACCTCTCTCTCTCGCTAACTAGTCGTGGTACCGCGGCACCTTGCGTCGTTCGGGCTCGTTCCATTCATGGCCGCACAACTCGCAGTGCACGGTTCCTGTTCCGCCCTTTTGGGCTATATGATGCGGCATGAGAAAGGCACGCCACGGATGGACCGTCGTTGATCGCTGAAGAGACTCCCGTCGCCACACCGCCACAATCCGCGCTTCGGACCGCGCTGACCGGCTTGATCGGCAACGTTCTCGAGTGGTTCGACTTTGCCGTCTACGGCTACTTTGCCAGTGATATCGGCCGTCAGTTCTTTCCGCAGTCAAGCCCCACAGCTCAGCAACTGCTTGCCTTCGCCGTGTTCGCGCTGGGTTTCTGCGCGCGGCCGTTTGGCAGCCTGGTGCTCGGCATGGTGGGCGACCGTATCGGACGCCGCGCGCTGCTCACGCTGTCCATCGCGCTGATGGGCGGGGCGACGTTACTGATCGGGCTGCTGCCGACCTACGCGCAGATCGGCGTCGCGGCGCCGGTGCTGCTCGTGGTGCTCCGCATCGTTCAGGGGTTCTCTCTTGGCGGCGAGTTCACAGGATCGATGGTCTACACCACCGAGCAGGCCTCGCCCGCATGGCGCGGCCTGATCAGCAGTTCCACCGCCGCGGGCACCACGCTGGGGTTCATTCTCGGGTCGGGATCGGCGTGGCTGGTCAACCTGTTGCTCGGCGCCGAGCAGGCGTCCACCTGGGGCTGGCGCATTCCGTTCATCGCCAGCGTCAGCCTGTGCGTGGTCGGGTGGCTGCTGCGCCGAGGCATTCACGAGTCGGTCGAAGGCATCAAGGCTGCCGGGATCCGTCCTCCGCTGCTGCCGTCGATCCTGGCCGACTGGCGACCGATCGTGCAGACCTTCGGGATCCTGGCCATGACCAACGCCGCGTACTACCTGACCTTCACGTACGCCGTCGAGCGGCGGAAACACCTGACCGGTGAGGGCGGTGAGGTGTTCCTGCTCGCGAATACGGCGAGCCTGTTCGTCGTGCTCTTCGCCAAGCCGCTGGGCGGCTGGCTTTCGGACAAGGTCGGACGGCGGCGCCTGATGATGACGCTGACCGTGGTGACGATGGCGCTGGTCTACGCAGCGCTTCACGCGATGCTCTATGGGTCGCCGCGCCTGTTCATCGGCGGGCAGCTGCTGATGGCCGTGCCGCTCGGCATGGCGCTCGGGCTTCAGGGCGCGATGCTGGTCGAGATCTTCCCGCTGCGGACCAGGGTCACGTCGATGAGCCTGGCCTACAGCGTCACGCTGGCGCTGGCCGGCGGCACCGCGCCGCTGGTGGCCGCGTGGCTCATTGACACCTCCGGCCAGCCGCTGGCGCCCGCCTACTACATCATGATGTACGGCCTGGTCGGTCTGGCGTTGATGTGGCCGATGACGGAAACCAACGCGCGACGCCTCGACCTGTAGCCCCCGCTTCCTGGTCGATCGCTACCGTGTGCTCCGCTGCAGGTGGGCCACGATGTTCCGCACGTCGTCGTCGGTGTACCTTTCGAGCAGGGTCAGGTGCCGAAGCCGTCCCGCCGCGACCGGACCTTGCTGGTCTGGCGCCGCAGGCGGCGGTTCGCCGAGCACCCGTGCCTTCAACGCCGCCGCGTCGTGCTTCGAGGCGATGCCCTCGAGGTCGCCGGTCACCGAGTGGCAGCTGGCGCAGTTGGCGGCGAAATACGTTCCACCGGCCGTGGCGTCGCCGGCTGCCGCTGGCATGCGCGTCAGCTCCTTGTGCCTGCCGAGTTGCCGCAGGTAGTGGATGTACGCCGCAAGGTCCTCGATCTCGTCCTTCGTCAGGTCCGGATACGACGGCATGGACGTCTGCAGGTTGGGGATGCCGGCGCGGACGATGGCGCCGATCACGTTGCCGTTTTCGTCGGCGCCGACCAGCGCCGAGTGCATCAGGACAGCCGCACCCATCGTGGCCTTCGTGAGGTCCACGCCGTGGCAGAAGTGACAGGTGTTCAGGACGTACACCGTCCGGCCGCGCTCGAGCGCGGCCGTCGGCGCGGGCATGCCGCCGGCGTCGGGCTTGCCGGGCACGACCTGCGCGCCCGAGACAACCGGGAGAAGCGCCACGAGTGCGCCGAGCGCTACGCCAGCGCCTGCCGGCAGTACTCGAGACATCTCTTGACCTCCTCGACCGGGAAGCGGAACGAGCCGTACTCGGTACTCGAGATAGCAGCGAATCGGGTACTGGTTGTCTCTGATGAGCCGCAACACCTCTTTGATCGGGGTGTCGCCCTGGCCGAACGGCCGGCTGGGCCCGTTGTTGCGCTTGCGATCGCGGATGTGGATGTTGACGATCCGGTCGTGGTGCGTCCGGATGAAGTCCACCGGGTCGTTGTTGCCCGCGACGAAATGGCCGATGTCGAGCGTGACTTTGAAATAGTCCGACATCGCGAGCGCCTTGTCGAAGCTTGCCGGCGTGGCGAATTGATCGGGATCGACCAGGTTGTTGTGGTTGTGCATGGCCACGAACATCTTGTGCCGCTCGACGAAGGGCACCAGGCGCCGGGCCTCGCTCAGAACCGTTGACGAGCTGATGCCGGCCACACCCAGCGCGCGCGCCGCCTCGAACGTGCGGTCCCGTTCCTGGTCGGTGAAGGTCTCGTTGAAGTTGATGTTGTACAGGTGGATTCTGAGCCCGGCTGCGTCGAACCGCCGCTGCACCTCGCGGTAGTAGTCGAGCGGCACCGTCAGCCGCCACTGGCGCGCCTCCTCGCGGACCTTCTGAAATCCCGGTGCCCGTCGCGACTGCACCCACCACCCGGTGGTGTAGCTGGCATACGGCTCGACGTGGCCCGACATGATCTCGCATTCGGGCACGCCGATCTCGACCATGTTGTCGACGATCGTCGGAAGCAGTCGCGGGTCGCCGGCCGGAGGCAAGTCGTGGAAGCTGAAGGTCTGGAGACCAAACCGCACTGCGTCGCTCCGTTGCGGTGGCGGCGACTGCGCCCTCACCGCCACCGCAGAGGGGCAGCCCCGCGACCGATACGACGAACTCGCGCCTGGAGATCATGATCGGCGCTCCTTTTCAATCCAGGTACGCGTCAATGGTCTCGATCGTGCCGTCGGCGCGGTGCTTCAACTCGACCACCTTGACGTTGCGCAGGTGCGTCTGCCCGCCCGAGTTCTGCGCGTCGTGGTAGAAGAGATACCACTTGCCGTTGACCTCGACAATCGAGTGGTGGTTGGTCCAGCCCAGGACAGGCTCCAGGATTCGTCCACGGTACGTGAAGGGCCCGTAGGGCGAGTCGCCCGTCGCGTAGACGATGAAGTGCGTGTCGCCGGTGGAGTACCAGAAGTAGTACTTGCCCCCGTACTTGTGCACCCACGACGCCTCGAAGAAGCGGCGGTTGTTGTCGCCTGCCGTGAGCGGCTTGCCTTTCTCGTCCATGACGACGACGTCGCGGACCTTTTCCGCAAAGCCGTTCATGTCGGCGCGCATCAGCGCGACCTTGGCCGTGAGGGCTGGCTGATCGGCGGCGGGGTAGACGTCGGCCGCCTTGTACTGGCCCGTCGCCCAGCGCTGAAGCTGCCCGCCCCAGATGCCGCCGAAATACATGTAGTACTTGCCATCGGCGTCCCTGAACACCGCCGGGTCCATGCTGTACGAGCCCTCGATGGCTTTGGGTTCCGCGGTGAACGGGCCCGCCGGGTTGTCGCTCACCGCCACGCCGATCCGGAAGACGTCCTGCTTGTCCTTGGCAGGGAAGTAGAAGTAGTACTTGCCGTCTTTTTCGGCGGCGTCGGGAGCCCACATCTGCCGGCCTGCCCACGGCACGTTCGCGATGTCCAGCGCGACGCCGTGGTCGGTGACCTTGCCGCCAATCGAGTCCATGGAGAGCACGTGGTAATCGCGCATCGCGAAGTGACTGCCGAGGTCGTCGGCCGGCACCCCGGCCTCGAAGTCGTGGGAGGGGTAGATGTAGATCCGGCCCTTGAAGACGTGGGCCGACGGGTCCGCCGTGTAGATGTGGCTGACGAGCGGCTGCGTCAGGAACTTCGCCGGGTCGGGTTTGGCAGTCTGAAACCCCGTCAGACACGTTGCCATCGCAATCGCGAGCAGGACTGTGACTCGGTTCATGGGTCGGGCGCCTCGCCGGTAGCATAACTGCTTCCCGCCTGTTGGCGAGCGCCCGGATGGACAGGCGCGAACGGTTGCGATAGCGTACATGCGATCGACTTACGCGATCGGTCCTGGAGGTTATCGTGCCTGTCCGGGATGCGCCTGCCGTCGTCGTGCACTGGCTGGCCGCAGTCGGCGTCGTGCTGAGCGCTGCCGCCGTCGCGCCGGCCGTGCGATCGGCCGATTCGGCGCCGCTGGTCTATGCGGCGGAAGTCGACGGCATCATTCACCCGGTGACCGCCGAGTTCATGATCTCGGCCATCGACCGCGCCGATGCCGAGCGGGCGTCGCTGCTCGTCTTCACGCTCCGGACACCAGGCGGCCTGGTGGACTCCACGCAGACCATCGTCAGCCGCATGATCGCGGCCCGCACTCCCATCGCAGTCCTGGTCGGACCCTCCGGGGCGCGCGCCGCGTCGGCCGGCTTCATCCTGGTGCTGGCCGCCGACGTCGCGGCGATGGCGCCGGGCACCCACATGGGCGCGGCCCATCCTGTCTCGACCGGAGAGGTCACGTCGGAGGCCAAGCCGGACGAGACGATGTCGAAGAAGGTCGCGTCGGACCTGGCGGCGTGGGCCAGGTCGCTCGCCGAGAGCCGCCGGCGCAACGTCACCCTGGCAGCCGAGGCCGTTCTCGACAGCCGCGCATTCACCGATCGCGAGGCCCTGGCCGCGTCTCCGCCCCTCATCGACCTGGTCGCCAGCGACGTCGGTGACCTGCTCGCGAAGCTGGATGGCGCCAGCGTCACGCGTTTCGACGGCCGCGCCACGACCATCCGGACATCCGGCGCCCGCATCGTCGAGATGGAGATGACGAGGCGCCAGCGCGTGTTGAGCGCCATCGCGCACCCGCAAGTTGCGGCGCTGCTGCTCATGCTCGGCACGCTCGGCTTGACGGTCGAGTTGTGGAATCCCGGCGCG
Organism: Vicinamibacteria bacterium; assembly: GCA_963806705.1. Taxonomy (GTDB): domain Bacteria; phylum Acidobacteriota; class Vicinamibacteria; order Vicinamibacterales; family JAENWD01; genus JAENWD01. The sequence continues at coordinate 137,789 of CAWDZE010000013.1, read as the reverse complement.
ATCGTGCCCGGCGTGGTCGGGGGATTCTGCCTGCTGCTCGCCTTCTTCGCGTTCCAGCTCGTGCCGGTGAGCACCGCGGGCCTCCTGCTCATCGTGTTCGGAATCGCCCTGCTGATCATCGAGATCAAGGTTCCCAGCTTTGGCGTGCTGGGTCTCGGCGGCATCCTGAGCCTGGCTGTCGGAGCGCTCATGCTGCCCGGAGAGGTACCTGGCGTCGCGCTCCGGCCGGCACTGGTTGTCTCGGTGGCGCTGGCCATGGCGGTCATTCTGCTCGTGCTTGGCCGGCTGGCGATGCGTGCGCACCGGCAGCCCGCCAGCACAGGTGTCTCGGCCATGATCGGCCTGCGCGGGCGAGCGCTTGGGGCGTTCGAGCCGGGCGGGCCGACGCAGGTCGCCGTCCGCGGCGAGATCTGGAACGCGACGGCCGAAACGCCCCTGGCCGAGGGCGAGGAGGTCACCATCGTGGCCGTGGACGGCCTTACGCTGCGCGTGGCGCGGGAAAGCGACCTCGCGAAAGGAGCCCCGTGATGTTGACGCCAGGTGCCGTCTTCGTCCTGCTGGTCGTGTTCTACGTGCTGAGCTCGATCAAGATCCTGCGCGAGTACGAGCGCGGCGTCATCTTCCGGCTCGGCAAGCTCCTGCCGCAGCCGAAGGGCCCAGGCGTGGTGCTGGTCTTCGCGCCCATCGATCGGATGGTGCGCGTGAGCCTGCGCACCGTCGTGCTGGACGTCCCGCCGCAAGACATCATCACCCGCGACAACGTGTCGGTGAAGGTGAACGCCGTCGTGTTCTTCCGGGTCGTCGACCCCCGGATGGCGATCGTGGAGGTCGAGAACTTCAACTACGCGACGTCACAGCTTGCGCAGACCACGTTGCGCAGCGTGCTGGGGCAGGCCGAGCTCGACGACCTGCTCGCCCAGCGCGAGCGCCTGAACCAGCAGCTTCAGCAGATCCTCGACCACCAGACCGATCCGTGGGGCGTCAAAGTGTCGGCCGTTGAAGTGAAACACGTGGACCTGCCGGCCGACATGCAGCGGGCGATCGCGAGGCAGGCCGAGGCCGAGCGCGAGAAGCGCGCGAAGATCATCCACGCCGAAGGCGAGTTGATCGCCTCAGAGAAGCTCTCGCAGGCAGCCGCGGTCATGAACCAGGAGCCGCTCGCGATCACGTTGCGGTACCTGCAGACATTGACGGAGATTTCCGCGGAGAAGAACTCAACGATCATCTTTCCGCTGCCGATCGACCTGCTGCAGATTATTCGGCAGAAGGTCTGAGGCGGTGAAGGCAGGCCATGGCACTCTGGCTCTCGTCAACGGACTTCACCCACAACGGCTCGATTCCGGCGCGCTTCACCTGTGAAGGAGACGATGTGTCTCCGGCGCTCGAGTGGCACGACGCGCCTGCAGGCACCAGGAGCTTCGCTCTCATCGTCGATGACCCCGACGTGCCCGACCCCGCAAATCCGCAGCGCATCTGGGTGCACTGGGTTCTCTACAACATCCCTTCGAGTGCGCATGGGCTGCCGCAGGCCTCGCGATTGTCGACGCTCCCTGCCGGCACGCAGTCCGGCCTGAACGACTGGGAGCGCACGGGCTATGGCGGGCCGTGTCCTCCCATCGGACGTCATCGGTATTTCTTCAGGCTCCATGCGCTCGACTGCCAGCTGCCGGACCTGCACGAGCCGACAAAGGCGCAGCTCGAAGCGGCGATGGAGGGACACATTCTCGAGAAAGCGGAGACCATCGGCACCTACAAGAAGGCTGCTGGCGGGACACGATAGCGTCGGCGTCAGCGAGCGAAACTCTGGCCGTTCGACATCACAACAGGAGACGAGCCATGCGTTTGTTCCCGCGTCCGTTCCTCATCGCGAACCTCGGTACTCGCCGGCCTCGGGCTTGGACCTGCCGTGGCCGGAGCGCAGACCGCAGCGGCAGCCGACCCAGCCGTTCTGAAGGTGTCCGACGACTACACAAAGGCGACTCTGGCCGGCGATGTGAAGGCGATCGCCGCGCTCTACACCGAGGACGGCGTCGAGCTTCCACCCAATCATCCGCCGGTCAAAGGACGCGCGGCGATTGAGGCGTACTACACCGAGCAGTTCGCCGGCGCCAAGGCAACCGCCTTCGTGCTGACACACTGGGAGTCGGCCACACACGGCAACGCCGCATTCGATGTGGGCGCCTATAAGCAGACGATCAAGCCGGGCGAGGCGGCTGCCATGAGCGACACCGGCAAGTACGCGGTCATCCTCAAGAAGGTGGGCGGCGTGTGGAAGGTGGCTTACGCGATCTACAACAGCGATCAGCCGCCGGCCGCGCCGCCTGCGCCGAAGTAGGACGCACCGGCCTTCGGAAACGAGGGCGAGGCAAGGACTTCAGGCTATGTCGTGCAGGCTGCGGATCGCCCCTCGAGGAACGCCTTGACCGAGGCGATGTGAGCCGGAGCGGCGCGGGTCCAGGCCCGTCGAATGGCCTGCTTCTCCCGATCCGTCAAGTGCCACGAAAGCGGCGCGTCGCCGGGGCCGAAGGGCATCGCGAGCGACTCGATGCAGACGTTGTGCGCCTGCCAGGTACCTGTTTCAGGAGACGCAACGAGGTGCGGTTGGTCACCTGCTGCGCCGCGGTCCGCATCGCGACGACGGCCGTGAGCGGCGCGAGGAGCTGATACGGCCAGGCACGACGGGGGCCGCCCTCCGAGGGCACGACGCCAGGCTCGCGCCCGCTGCAGAACTCCGAGTCGCAGATTTCGATGACGAGAAGCCGCGGCGGCCGTTCTCCCGGCGCCAGGCCCATCAGGGCCGCGTGCGTCCACGCCGACAGCGTGCCCACGCCGTAGTTGTCGAAGTAGCCGCCGTCGACCAGGTGCGTGAAGTGGCCCTTCGCGCCATCGGCGTCGGCGCGAGCCGCCGGCGCCACGTAAGGAAAGCCGGACGACAGCCTGACCGCCGTGGTCACCGGCACATCCCGGCCCTGATAGTGCTCGTAGAAGTCGAACGACTTGAGGGTCTCCGGGAGCGCCACCGTCGCAAAGAGCATCGGCTGCCCCGTCTCGGCCGCCATTGAGTTGAACACCACGCCCGGGCATCGTCGTTGCGGCACGTTGTGCCGCCAGCTCGACAGAAGTGCGGCCGCGTCCGGGTACGGCTTTCGCAAACGCGCTTCCCGCTTCCACGCATCTTCGAGCTGCGAGCCGCGATCCACATAGGGCGTCGAGAAAAAAGGCAGCACCGTTCGTGGCAGGTCCTTGAACACCAGGCCGCGCCCGACGGCATGCAGGCTTGACGCTTCAGACGCCGTGTTCGCGTCGAATTGCACGTCAGGCGTGCCCGGTTCGACAGCGGGACCGCAGTCGGGAGAAAACGCGAGGAAGTTCATCGCGCCGACGCTGCCGCCCGAGACGGCGCTGATGAACCGGACGTGCGGCTCGAACCCGGACTCCTCTTTCAGACCGGTGAGCACGCGTGCGGTCCACGCGGCAGCCTGGATGCCTCCGCCGGAGACCGCGATCAGCACGGCCGGCTCGGGACCTTTCAACAGCTCGGAGGGTGTCGCGCGCGTGGGAGGAGCAGCGGCCAGTTCCACCGTGCGGTAGATGTGATCCGTGGAGAACACCCTGTCGATCACGGTGTCGACGACGACGATCCAGATCACGAAGTAGATGGCCAGCGGCACGCGGGTGCGATCGAGCAGGAACGCAGCCAGGCCCAGGGCCCAGGTCAGCACGAGCTGCAGCAACAGCACATAGGTGAGTGCCGACGCCAGCAGGACGTTGTCGATGTTGCGCGTCAGGACTCCCGTGGCGACATAGAGTGCCAGCGACGCCAGCGCGAGGAAAAAGGCGAGTCCGTGGCCACGTGCCAACCGGGGCTGGTAACGCTCCTCGCGATCGACCGCGATAAAGCCGGCACTCAGCCACCGTCGCCGGCTGAACCAGGCCAGAAACCTGTCGGTACAGCCCCGACGCTCCGATCTGCGTGCGGATGCGGGGGGCCTGGCGGTCGATGCGCTCGCCGAGCCACAGCGACGCAAAGAGCAGCCCACACGCCACCACCGCCCCCACGAGGGCGGCGAGAAGCATGCCCCGGAATCGGCCGACGCCTGAAGGCGCGACCGCCATGGCGTACCAGAATGTCCGGCCGATGACCGGCAGGGCCAGCACCGCCCCGAGCATCCACGTGGTCTTCGGGACGGGGAAGAACCGCCACGTGGTCCTCGGCAGGCTCAGGCGATCTGCGCCATAAGCGAGGATCAGCCGCCCGATCACGACGATGCTCCACGCGTTGAACAACGCGAGCGCCGTCACGATGGCCAGGGTCCAGTCGGCGACCGGGTCGAAAATCCCGGAGAGCAGTTGCGTCGCGCCGGGGCGGAACGCCAGCCATTGCAGGCCGACCAGCGCCGCCCCGCTCACCAGCGGGACGCGAAGAGACCACAGGTACTGCGCGAGCGCGCGCATCACAGATCCCTGACTGCAGTCCACCCGGCGACGCTTGTGGCCGTCCGTGCCGCGCGAAGGATGGCGTCGGCGACGACCTCGGCCGCGATCGCGCCAAGCGCGGTGAGCGAGACGTTCGCCTTCGAGAGGCCCGTCGAGACAGTCAGCACCTGATCGCCGTCACCCTGCGTGTGGTAGGGGTTGATGGCCCTGGCGGCGCCGGTATTGGCCATCATCGCGAGCTTGGTGAGATGCGTCTTGCTGAGCGCGACATTGGTCGCGACGACAGCGAGCGTCGTGGCACGCAGCGGCTCGTCGGCAAGCGGCGCCAGGGCCGCACCTCGCGCCTCGAGGTCACGACGCAGGACGTCCACCGAGCGCGCGAAGCCGCGGCCATCCGCCGCTCGCGCGCCGGCGACAATCGCTCCCTGGCGCCAGTCCACGATGTCGCCGGCGGCGTTGAGCACGACCATCGCCGCGATCACGACATCGCCCAGCCGTGCCGAGGCGGTGCCGACGCCGCCTTTCATGCCAGCCATGCCGCGGCCCACGAACATCTTGCCGACTGTGGCGCCCGTGCCCGCGCCGACGCTGCCTTCTGCCACCGGGTCTGCCGACGCCGCCTGGCACGCTCGATACGCCTCGTCGGGCCCAACGCGAATGCGGCCATCGCCGATTGCTAAGATCGTCGATGACCGCGCCGACGACGATGGGCACGCGCACGTTGGGGACGCCCCAGTCGTAGCCGACCTGGCGCTCCTCGAGGAACCGCACGACGCCGGAGGTGGCGCCGAGCGCCATCGGGCCGCCGCCAGTGAGGAAGATGCCGTGAATCTGATCGAGCGGGCTCACCGGCTGCAGCACCACGCCAAGCGATTCGCCGGGCGCGGAGCCGTCGTAGTCGGCGCCCGCGGTCGCGGGCTTGTCAAAGAGAATGACGGTGCAACCGGTGGGGCGGCGGGGATCCGTGAAATGCCCGACACGCAGGCCGCCGACATCGGTCAACGACCCCGTGCGTGCGGGCGGTGACGATTGGGCAGCGGAGGCCACGGGCTGCCGTGTCGCGGCAAGCGTCGCGACGCCGCCGATGCCGTGCAGGAAGTGACGCCGCGAGACATGTGGCGTGCGCATGGACGGCATTATGCCGCCGCGAAGCGTTCGAATTGCAGACCGGCCAGGAGCGCATCGACCTCGCGGTGTCAGACCTCGATCTATGACCCCACGACTCGCATGAGGTCGCCGCACGTCCAATCGGTCCCGGCATGGTTCTTGTTCTACCTGGCTAGCGCGGAACTTGTTCAGGCTTTCATCGGCGACCGCGGTGTCGTCCAAAATTCCCAGGAAATCAGGGCGAATTCTGCCGCGAGGTCTGCTGCAGGCCGGAGTGGCACATGGCGCGAGCGCACGACCGGCGAGACGGGAATTACACGGCGTGTGTCCGCAATTCGAGCCGGCCCAGCGACAGCAGCGCGCCGCCAGCTCAGGCGGCACGCACCGGACACGTGGCTTCTCATGCGTGATGGTCCTCGTCTGCGGAAGGAGATCGAGACGCTGCGGGCAGAAGGCCGGCAGCGCCGCGAGAAGGCAGACCGCCTCCTGGAGAAAGTGCTCGAACTCCAGCCTCGAATCGACGCGGAGCTGAGGCACGAACAGCCGCCGCCTGCCCGCAAGAAGCCCCTCAAGAAATAGCGTCCATTGCAGCGGCCCGCCGCGCGAAACTCGCCCCGCCCTCCAGTGTAGGATTGACCGCCGACCCGTCACTCCGCACCGAAGGAGCCCGCCTGTGACCCGAGCGCTACCACGCCGCCAGTTGCTTCAGTTGATGAGCGGAGCAGCGCTGCTGCCAACGCTGACACGCGCGGCAGACGTGACGGCAGCGCAGCCCGCGTTTCAGCGGATGCCAGCCGAAGGGCCGCACACGCCGAGGATCTGTCTGGGTGCCGGCGCCAACACCGACGCGGCAGGCATGCGGCGCCTGAAGCAGATTGGCGTCGACGCCGTGCTCATGGGCGGCCCGAGGATCCCATGGGACGAGGCCGAGCTCCGCGGCCGCATGGAACGCTTCCAGTCCGCCGGACTCACCATCTGCAACATGATGATCTCCGGCTTCAACGATGTCATCTGGGGGCGACCGGGCGCCGACGAGCAGATCGGGCACGTCATCTCTTCGATTCGTGTTGCAGGCCGCGTGGGGCTGAAGGTCGTCGAGTACAACTTCTACGCCCACCGTCTCGTCGAGGGCTACAAGGAGGAGCTGGGCCGCGCCGGAGCGGGCTACACGGCCTACGACTACGAGCTGTCGAAGGCGCTGCCGCCCAAAGACGACGTCGGAACGCACACCCGCGCCCAGCAGCTGACGCGGGCGGAGCATTTCCTCAAAGCGGTCGTGCCCGAAGCCGAGAAGGCCGGGGTACGGCTGGCACTGCACCCCAACGATCCGCCGGTGCCGCTCAGCCGCGGCTCCGAGCAGCTGATGGCGACCTTCGCTCACTGGAAGGAATACCTCGACCTGGTCAAGAGCCCGTTCAACGGCATGACATTCGATTGCGGCGTCACGCGCGAGCTGGGGGAGGACCCGGTGGCGGTGTGCCGGTACCTCGGAGAGCGCGACCGCATCAACCACGTCCATTTCCGCAACGTCATCGTGCGGACGCCCTCGATCGACTACACCGAGGTCTTCCTCGACGAGGGCCAGGTCGACATGTTTGCGGTCATGCGGGAGCTGGTGCGGCAGAAGTATCCGCGGGCCATCTACCCGGAGCATCCGCGCGCGATCGACGTGGACCGCGAGCGGGGGTCGATCCCCAGCCAGTACCCGGGTGGCGGCGGGTTCTCCGGCGAGATCTACAACGTCGGATATACGCGCGCCATGCTGCAGGCGGCATTGACCGCGATGTGCACCTAGAAGCGGACGGCGAGACCGGCGGAAAAGTCCGATGTCACCGGCCGCCACCGAAGCGGTGAGGGGGCGAGCGTGCGCTGCACGTCATCGAATTGCAAGGGGTTGATGCCCTGATCGGATTCGGCGAGGCCGTCGACGGTGACAGCCAGCTCCATCTCACGCGGAACGAACAGCCGCCATCCGACCACCAGCGCCGCGTGCCCGCCGGCCGGCACGAGGAGCTCGGCGCCGGCCGCCAGGCCAATCGTCGTTGCGGAGCCGAGCCGCATCGAGAGGCGGTGCTCGTCGACGACGAGCACGCTGTGCCCGCCAAGGCTGAACGTGGTGTACCCCACGGGCTCGAATCGCCCGCGGATGTTCGTGATGCCGCCGCCAGCCAGCAGCCGCAGCGTCGGGCCCTTCGGCTCGCCCACCCGCAGCACCGCGGCTGCAGTGGCGTTCCACTGTCCCGTGTGGCCGGACGTGTCGGGCCAGTCGGCGCTGCTGTCGTAGGAATACTCGCGAGCGATGAAGTCGGGCGGCTGACGGGCTATGTAGGTCATCGACACGACGTAGGGGCCGTTGGCGCCGTGCAGCCCGCTGCGCCTGTAGTCGACACGGCCCTCGAGACCGACGTGCGCGGCCGGGAACCACGTGAGCGACGCCCACATCACCGGAGCGCCGTCGCGCTCGGCGGTTACTTCCTGCGAGGCCAGGCCCGTGTGCTCGACGAATGGAAACGGCGGGGCATAGCTCGATGCGAAGGAGCCTTCTCCCTTACCAGTGGAAAGCCCCGACCCGCCTGCGACCTCGACACTCTGCGCCTGTGCGGTCGCGCGCCATGCGGCGACCAGCATCAAGCATGTCAGCCACCGCCAGCAGCCTCGACGCATCGATCTCACAGCCCTGGCAGGAAGCTTCCGGCTTTGGCCCGCGACAGGCGCACGAAGGCTTCTGCGAAGGTCACGCCGATCTCGCGGCCGCGGAATCGCGCCATGGGCTCGTGGTGCACGCGATCGATCGCGGCGCCGTCCTGGCTTTCGTGCGCGACCAGGGCCCTGCGCTTGGTGTCGGCGACCGGCGTGATGTCCACGTAGTCAGTTGGCCGGAACGCCATCGTCTGATGCCCTGCGTTGACCTCGAAAAAATACAGCGGGAGCGCCTGGCCAAGCGCCAGCCAGGCCCGCATGGCCAACAGGCTGGCGACCTGGTGGTCTCGATGTGTATCGACCGGCCAGTGCGTCAGGAGCACGCCTGGACGCTCGGTCTTGAGCAGGTCGGTCATCCGATCGATCTGCTGCGCGTTGAGCTCCGTGGCGCCGTCGATCTGCCCGGCAAATCGCGGGCTCGCGCCAAGGATCCGGCAGGCCTGCTCGGCCTCTCGCGTGCGGATTGCCGCCGCTTCGTCGAGCGACTTCCCGGAGATGCCACGTTCGCCGCGAGTGAGATAGACGACGGTGACGCTGTGTCCCGCCGCGGAATACCGCGCCAGCGTCCCGCCGCATCCCGATTCCGGATCGTCCGGGTGGCCGCCGACGCACACCACGCGCAGCGTGCCGGCGGCCGGTGTCTGGTTCGCGGCCCCGGCGCCTTGCGCAATCAGCGGCAACCCGACGAGCGACGCCTGCAGGAATCGGCGGCGTCCCGGCACATCCGGCATCGTCATGCCGACGTGTGTAATCCTTTCCCTTCGTGCTGTCAATCGCATTAGCATCCTGAAATGCACGAAGACAAGCACTCATCGATAGACGCACGAGGACCGCTGCGGCCGGGCCTGACCATCGCGCTGGCGACGGCGATGTGTGCCGCCATGGCGACGTCCACAGCGATCTCCCAGGCGCCACGCGTGACTGCGCCGGTCGTGTTCGACACGCCTGAGGCCGATCGCATCCTCAGCGCCATGCAGATCTTCCCGGCCGACAACCCGTGGAACGAGGACATCTCGGATCGGCCTGTCCATCCCGACTCGGCGGCCATCATCGCCAGCGTCGGCGCCGACCGGCCGCTTGGCTACAACCTGGACATGAACTTCGTGATCGTGCCGCCCGATCAACCGCGGGTGCCCGTGAAGGTGACGCTCTATCCGGCGGAATCAGATCCGGGTCCTTTTCCGATTCCCTCGAACGCGCCGATCGAGAACTGGCCGCTGTCGCGCAACGAAGACCTGGGCGCGCTGCCGAAACCTGGCGTCACGCTCGAGCAGTTCCAACGCGAAGGCACCGGCGACCGGCACCTGATCCTCGTGGACCCTGGCAACCAGCGGCTCCACGAGTTCTGGCAGGCGCGGCTCACCGGCGCCGGCTGGGAAGCCTCCCAGGCATCGACGTTCGATCTGAGCTCGAACCGGCTGAGACCCGAGCGGTGGACGTCATCCGACGCCGCGGGGCTCCCGGTCTTTCCGGCCGTTGTGCGCTATGACGAGGTCGCGCGCGGCCTGGTGCGCCACGCGATGCGCGTGACCGTGCGGCGCACCAGGCGGGCCTACGTCTACCCGGCGACGCACTTTGCGAGCGCGCTCACCGATCCGCACCTTCCGCGCATGGGCGAGCGGCTGCGCTTGCGGCGGGACTTCGACACGTCGGGCTTTCCGCCTCATGCGCGCGCCGTGCTCGAGGGGCTGAAGCGCTACGGCATGTTCGTCGCCGACAACGGCAGCGAGTGGCTGATGTCCATCGCGCCCGACCGCCGCTTCCAGGGGCTCGAATCCCTCTCGCGGGTGAAGGGCTCGGACTTCGAGGTCATCGTCCCCACCGGCCCGGACGAAGGGCCCCGCGCCAGGTGAGCGTTGACAAGCTACCTCAGGCCCGGCGAAACCCGGGCGGGGCGGACAGGCTTGTCTGCGATGAGATCGCGGCCGCGGAGGATTTCGGCGGCGTTCTTCACGCCGCTCACGAACGGCACGAAGTCGAGGACCGTGTCCGCGGTGCCGCCCAGCGCGCCCTTCCGGCGGATGGACGACGCCAGCGTGCCCAGCGCGACCAGCGAGCCAAGCCACGGGATCGCCCGCACCAGCTTTCGCGCGATCCGTCGCTGGACGTACTGAACGGCCTGTCCTGAGACGCTCATGAGTCGTACCCCCGTGATTGCAGGCCTGCCCGCCCGCAACCGGTACTAGTTGCCGAAACGGAACGTGACCCCGACGCTCGCGCGCCAGAAGTCGAAGTCGCTGATCGCGATATCGAACTCGTCGTCTGGCTCGTCGTCCTGCAGCGAACGGAAGTATCGAATGTCTCCGCGGATGCCGACGCTGTCGCTGAAGAACATATGCAGACCGGCGCCTGCGTTCATGCCGAAATCGTTGGTTGTCAGGTCGTCGAAGAATGTCCCGCCGTCGACGCGCGTTCTGATGAGGCCGACGCCGCCTGACGCGTACGGACGAATGCCAAAACCATGCGTGCCGCCAAGCGGGACGCCCAGGATCAAGTTGCCCATCAGCGTGGTCACGTTGCTGTCCCCGAAGTCGAAGTCGGCGTCGCCAGATGTGTTCTCGAAGAAGTTGGGTGTCCAGCCGAAGTCCATCTCGGCGCCGATGATGCCGGCGCCCATCCAGCCGAGCGAGCCGCCAAAGGTCACGCGACGCTCGAACTCATCGTCGAAGTTGTTGAAGTCGCCGAAGTTGGCGTTGCCGCCGAACGCGGCGCCCACAAACGGCGTGAACAGCCAGTCGGCTGATGCACGACCTGGCGTCGCGCCAACGACCAGTGCGGCAAGAGCCGCACTCGCGAACAGCTTCCGTGCTGACATGATCCCTCCTGATAGTGTCCGGGCGTCGACGGCTCGAAGCCGCCGGCGCAGCGACCGCACCTGTTCAGCTGTCAGGGCAATTCACATACCGTGGGAACAACGAGCCCAGTCGAGGTGGATTGCCGGGTGAAAGAAAGGGAATTCCGCGATGTTGGGCGCGAATTGGGCAGGTAGCGGCGCCTGCCGCGGCCGTGTTCACAAATCCGACAGAGTGCGCGGTGGCCGTGTCGATTGTGCAGCTATCCGCCCGCCATCGCGCCGACGACGAGTAATGGCTCGGCGCCGGTCGCCACCGCTTCGGGAAGGGGAGTGTCCGGCGGGTCGTGTGACAGATCTTCCTCGCAGGCGTAGAAGCGCACGAAAGGCCGGCGCTTCCGTGTCACCTGATCGCGGATGGTTCCGCGCAGCACGGGGTAGCGCGTCTCGATGGCGTCGAGCACCGATCCCAGCGTCACCTGACGGTCGACATCCACCGTCACTTCGTCGCTGACCCTTGCCAGCGTCCGCAGGTGCGCGGGGAGGACGACGCGGATCGCCGTCGTGCTTTCGCGTGCGGTCATCGCAGCGTCTGCGCCTCGACCGACACGACGGCCGGCAGATCGCGGACGATTGGCGTCCAGTTGTCGCCGGCATCGGCCGACGCGTACACCTGACCGCCCGTCGTGCCGAAGTACACGCCGCACGGGTCGAACCCGTCCACCGACATCGCGTCGCGCAACACGTTCACGTAGCAGTCGCGTTGGGGCAATCCCCTGGTGAGCGCCTCCCAGTCCTCACCGCCCGTGCGGCTGCGATACACGCGCAGCTTGCCATCCGGCGGATAGTGTTCCGAGTCGCTCTTGATCGGCACGACGTAGACGGTTTCGGGTTCGTGCGCGTGGACGTCGATGACGAAGCCGAAGTCGGTGGGCAGGTTCCCGCTGACCTCGCGCCACGAGTCGCCGCCGTCGTCGCTGCGCATGACGTCCCAGTGCTTCTGCATGAACAGCACTTTGGGATGTGCACGGGTGCCTGGCAATCCGGTGCACGCAGTGACCGACCTCGGCGTTCGGGTTCGGGATGCCCTCGGATCGCAGCCCCTTGTTGATGGGCCGCCACGTGGCGCCGCCATCGTCGGTGCGAAACACGCCTGCGGCCGAGATCGCCACGAAGATCCGGCCCGCGTTGGTGGGATCCAGCACGACCGTGTGCAGGCACAACCCGCCGGCGCCCGGCGCCCAGGACGACCCGGTGCCGTGCGTGCGCAGGCCCGGCAGTTCGTGCCACGTCTGTCCGCCGTCGGTGGTGCGGAAGAGCGCCGCGTCCTCGACACCCGCGTAGACCGTGTCGGGGTCGGTCAGCGACGGCTCGAGGTGCCACACGCGCTTGAATTCCCACGGATGCGGCGTGCCGTCGTACCACTGGTGCGTGCCTGTTTCGCCGTCATAGGCGAACTTGTTGCCGACGGCTTCCCATGTCTTGCCGCCGTCGCTTGATCGCTGCATCAGCTGCCCGAACCAGTCCGTGGACTGCGACGCGTACAGCCGGTTCGGGTCCACGGGGGACCCTTTCATGTGGTAGATCTCCCAGCCCCCGAAGTGCGGGCCGCTCACGTCCCACTTCTGACGCTTCGCGTCCGACGTCAGGACGAACGCGCCCTTGCGAGTTCCCACCAGCACCCGTACGCCGCTCATCGTTCACTCCTTGTGGTCCACGCCGCCGCTTCGGGAATTGTAGTGCGCCGTGCGTCTGTCACGGAAGGATCCGCAGATTCCGCAGATGGATGAGGTGCGGAGGACCGGCCGGGCAGCGGCCGGTCGGTGAGACGAGAACGGGCGGCACCGCTACTCCCACCGGAAGACCCTGGCCGACAGCGCCGTGCATGCCGCAAAGACCAGCGCCAGCACGGCCGCGTCGCTTCCGTGCGCGAGCCATCCCTCGCCGGTCCAGATTCCCCTGAGCAGCGACACGGCGTAAGTGAGCGGCAGCACGCGCGAGGCGGCCTGCAGCAGCGGCGGCAGGGTGTCGACCGGCATGAAGAGCCCGGACAGCGCCAGCATCGGATACAGGATGATCGAGCCGATGGGTTGCGCGAAGCGCGCGGTGGGGACGACGCTCGCAATCAGGAATCCGATCGACAGGATGCTCACCGTGGTGAACATCAACGCCAGCGTGAACGCCACTACGGGCACGTCGCCGTCGAAGGTGTAGTACCGATGGCCCACGAGCATCGTCGCGCCAAATGTCACGGCCGTCAGAATCAGCTTGACGATGACGTGCGCGCTCAGAATCGTGTAGGGACGAAGCGGCGTCGCCCGCAGGCGCTTGAGGATGCCGCCCTCGCGGTAGATGGACACGATCGTGACCAGCGAGAGCACGGCGCTGAGCGCGATGAGCATCGAGGCGAGAATAGGCAGGTCGACCGTCATCACGCTCGGAGCATCTTTCTCCGCGGCCGCCAGAGGCCCGCCGAACACCTTCCCCAGCGCCACGAAGAACACGACCGGGACGAGCACGGTCCCCACCACCCCCAGCGGCTCGCGCACGAAGATCTTGATTTCGAGCCATGTCAGTTGCCAGAGTCCGCGCAGCATAAGAGGCTTCAGTCGCGAATCGAGTGCCCCGTCAACTTGAGAAACACGTCCTCGAGCGTCGGTACCTCGGTGCGGAAATCGTCGACCCGGATGCGGTGCTCGGCCAGGCAGGCGATCACCTGCGTGACCAGGTTGGCGCCCGAGCCGCGAATCGTGAGGCACGAACCGTCGCGGTCGACCGACGCGACGCCGGGCATCGCGCCGACTCTGTCCATCGTCGCCGGGTCATCGGTTGTGACGTACACGCTGCGTTCGGGGCAGTGCCGAAGCACGAGCTGGGCGGGAGTGCCGACGTCGACGATGAGGCCGTGGTCGATGATCGCCACCCGATCGCAGAGGCGCTCGGCCTCCTCCATGAGGTGGGTCGTCAGGAACACCGTCTTGCCGCGAGCCCGGATGCCGCGGATCAGGCCCCAAATCGCGCGCCGCGCCTGCGGGTCGAGCCCCGTGGTCAGCTCGTCGAGAAACACGACCTCGGGGTCGTTGATGAGCGCCAGCGCGATGAACAGCCGCTGCTTCTGGCCTCCCGACAGTGTCATGAACCAGGCATCGCGCTTGTCGGCCAAGCCGAGCTGTTCGAGCAGACGAATGCCGTCAACGGGCTTGTTGTAGAGCGAGGCCCACAAACCCACGGCTTCCCGCACCTTGATGCGCTTCTGGAGCTGCGCCTCCTGCAGCTGGACGCCGATTCGATTCTGCAGGGTGTAGACGTCCCGAATCGGGTCCAGCCCGAGCACCGAGATGGCGCCCCTGTCGGGCTTGCGCAATCCCTCCACGCACTCCATCGTCGTGGTCTTGCCGGCGCCGTTGGGACCGATGAGGCCGAAGATCTCGCCCTCGTACACGTCGAACGTGATCTCGTCGACGGCGACGACCGGGCCGTAGGTCTTGCGGATGGCGGCTACCTGAACGACGGGATGCGGCGGCAGGGGCAAGTGCTGCCCATTCTGTCACGCACGGGCGTATCATCGGCTCGATGAAGCCATCGCGCCCCGCCCGCCCCGTCACCCGGCGTGCATTTCTGGCCACGGCCGCAGCCGTGGCGGGTGGCCTTTCTGCCTGCCGCTCGGCCGATCCCAAACCGGTCGCCACTTCGCCGGCCCGGCCGCGGGGCGGCGCGCCGCTCAACGTCGCCATCATCGGCGCCGGCGGCCAGGGAGGAGCCAACCTGGCGGCCATTGCCGCCATCGGTGCGGTCAACATCGCCGCCATCTGCGACTGCGATACGCGTCAGGCCGGCGACGCGTTCAAGAATTATCCGAACGCCGCCCGGTTTGCCGACTGGCGGCGCCTGCTCGAGAGCGACACTCGCCTTCGACGGCGTCGTCGTCTCGACGCCGGATCACAACCACGCGGTCATCGCGGCCTCCGCGATGCGGCGGGGCAAGCATGTCTACTGCGAGAAGCCGCTGGCGCACAGCATCTTCGAGGCGCGCGAGATGGCACGGCTGGCGGCCGAGCACCGCGTGGCGACGCAGATGGGCACGCAGGGCCACGCCTACGAAGGCACCCGCCGCGCAGTGGAGGTGCTGCGCGCCGGGATCATCGGCGAGGTCGCCGAGTTGCACGTGTGGACCGACAGGCCTGCCGGCTGGTGGCCGCAAGGCGTCACGCGTCCCGCCGACTCGCAACCGGTTCCTGCAGGACTTGACTGGGACGTATGGCTGGGTCCGGCACCCGAACGTCCGTACAACGAGGCCTACGTGCCGTTCAAGTGGCGCGGCTTCTGGGATTTCGGCACCGGCGCCATCGGCGACATGGGCATCCATAACCTCGACACGGCGTACTGGGGTCTTGAACTCGGCGCGCCGGCCTCTGTGGTCGTCAAGGACTGTTCGCCCTCGCTGATTGACCCGGCGATGAAGGAAACGGCGCCGCTCTGGAGCATCCTCGAGGTGCGATTCCCCGCGCGCAACGGACGGCCCGCGGTGACGATGACGTGGTATGACGGCGGGAAGCTCCCGCCGCGGGATCTCTTTCAGGGAGAGAAACTGATCACGAGGGACGGCGGTTCGCTCGTCATCGGCTCCAAGGGCACGTTGTTCACACGGACCTGGCACGGCGGCCAGATCGAAGCGGACATGTTCGTGCTCCTGCCTCGCAAGCAGTTCGAGGGACTGACGCCGTCGGCTCCCACCGTGCCGCGCGTGGCCAGCCACCATCAGGAGTGGGTCGACGCCTGCCTCGGAAAGGGGACCACGTTGTCGAACTTCAGCTATGCGGCTGGTCTCACCGAAGCGCTGCTCGTCGGCAATCTCGCGTTGAGGACGGGCAAGACTATCGAGTGGGACAGCGCCGGCATGCGCGCCTCCAACTGCCCCGAGGCGGATCCCTTCATTCGGCCGGCGTTCCGCAAGGGCTGGAGTCTCTGAGCGCTCCCCCTCGCTGATGCGTCGCCTCCTGGCCAACCCTGGATGGACGGCCTTCGGGCTCGTCACGACGTATGCGCTCGCATTGTCGACGTACGCCTTTGTGAACGCCGGGTGGAAACCACACCGCGTCGAGACCGCGTGGTTCCTTTTCGCGTTTGCGTTCCTCGTCGGGCTGGCGGGGGCCCTCTGGCGGGGTTCGCCGCCGCCGAGTGAGGCGCCGCCGCCGTCGCGTTCCTGGTGGTGGCTCGCTGCGGTGATGGCGGTCACGCTGGCTGCGTACGGCCGCAGTCTGACCGTCGGCTTTCTGTCCGACGACTTCGTGCTGCTGGAGCTTGCCGACTTCAGCGCGGGCTGGCGCCAGGGCCCATCGCGCTTGCTTCGAGTGCTGCCGGTGTGGCTGCTGCAGGCACTGGACCCTGTCGGGCCGAAGTGGAGCCCGGTTGTTGCGCATGCCGTCAGCATGACGCTGCATCTCGCCAACGGCGCGCTGGTCCATGCCATCGCCCGGCGGCTGCGCCTGGATCCGACCGCCGCGATTCTTGCGGCGGCGCTGTTCCTGCTGTTTCCGGCGTCTGCCGAAGCCGTCGTATGGGCGTCCGGCATCCAGGACGTCTTGATGACGACCGCGTCGCTGGCGTTCGTCCTCGCGACGCTCGACGCCCGTCACCCCGCCGTGCTTCTGGGTTGCGTGCTGGCGGGCCTGCTTTCAAAGGAAACCGCGGTCGTGATGCCGCTGCTGGCAGCGGCTGCGCTGTGGGCCCGCGGTACACGCCCTGCACCTGGCGTCGTTCGAACGCTGGTTGCCTGTGCCGTTGTCGCGACGGCATTCGGTGTGTGGCGCGTGCAGGCCAGCATGGGGACCTTTGCCGTCGCGCCGACACGCTACCTTGTCAAGGAGATCATCGCCACGGCCTTCGGGACGCTCGCAGTGCCCTGGACCGCCGACGAGCTGCGAGCCGCGCCGCCTGTCGGCATCGTGCTGGCCTGGGCTGTCGCGGTTGGCGCCTGGACCATCCTCGTGCGGAAGACGACGACCACAGCAGCGCGCGTTGCCGTCTTCGGACTGGCGTGGGTGATCCTGAGCGTCGCGCCGGTTCACTCGCTGTTCTTCGTGTCCAAGACGCTTGAAGGCAGCCGATACCTGTATCTGCCGTCAGCCGGATGGTCTGTGCTGGTGGCGAGCGCCATGCCGCCTTTCGCGTCCGCGCGCGCACGTCCCGTCCGCTGGGCGCTGTGCGGCGTGGCCGCGCTGTGGGCAGCCGGTGCCTACGCCCACGTGGCGCCCTGGCGGCGCGCGGCCTCGGAGCGGGATCGCATCCTCTCCGCCGCAATGACGACGCCCGTCTCAGGCTGCGGACCCGCTGCGTTTGTGGGCGCCACCGACAACGTCAGCGGCGCTTATGTGTTTCGCAATGGCCTGGCGCCCGCGTTACGGCGCGCAGGTCTTGGATCGGCGGTCGACGAGGCGGAAACTGCCGCGTGTGTCTTCACGTGGACCGGCGACGCATTCGTCCGGACGCGATGAGCGAGCTCGACACCTGTGACAGCCGGAACTGAAGTTCCGGCCTACGTACTGACTGGCGTTCCGCCCTGCGTACGCTCAGGCCGCGACGCCGACCCGCTTGAGCGCGGTCTCCATGCCGGCCTTGTCGACGCTCTTGAGCAGCGCTTCCTCGCGCGTGATGGTCCTGGACTTGACCAGCTCGAGCAGCGCGTCGTTGAGCATGACCATGCCGCTGGCCTTGCCGACCTGCATCATCGACGGCAGCTGGAAGGTCTTGCCCTCGCGGATCAGGTTGGAGATGGCGGAGTTGACCAGCAGCACTTCGAGCGCGGCCGCGCGCCCGCCGCCAATCCTGCGGCACAGCGTCTGCGCGATGACGCCCTTCAGCGACTCGGACAACATCACGCGAACCTGCGACTGGCGGTCGGCCGGGAACTGATCGATGACGCGGTCCACGGTGGAAGCGGCCGTGGTCGTGTGCAGCGTGCCGAACACCAGGTGGCCGGTCTCCGCGGTCTCGATCGCGATCGCGATGGTTTCCAGGTCCCGAAGCTCGCCCACCAGCACGATGTCCGGGTCCTCGCGCAACGCCGCGCGCAGGGCCGTCTTGAACGAGTCGGTGTGCGTGCGGACCTCGCGCTGGTTGATCAGGCAGGATTTGTTCGGGTGCACGAACTCGATGGGGTCCTCGATCGTGATGATGTGCTCGTGCCGGTGCCGGTTGATGTAGTCGACCATCGCGCAAAGCGTCGTCGACTTGCCCGACCCTGTCGGTCCGGTGACCAGCACAAGGCCCTTGGTGAGTTGACAGAGCTGCAGGATGTGCGGCGACAGGTTGAGCGCTTCAGCCGACAGGATCGCCGACGGGATCGCACGGAAGACGCCGCCAATACCCCGGCGGTCGGCGAAGATGTTGGCGCGGAACCGGGCCAGCCCCTCGATCTCGTGCGCGAAGTCGGTGTCGTGCCGCGCATCGAACTCCGCGCGATTGGCTGGAGGCATGATCTCCTGAAGCAGGGCCAGCGCCGCGGCGGCGTCGAGCTCGACCGCGTCTTTGGTCAACGGCTGGATATCGCCGTCTTTCCGCATCAGCGGGGGCATTCCGACGCACACGTGGAGGTCCGAAGCGCGCTGCGCGCACAGCTCACGAAGCAGGTGGTCGATCGCAGGAGAGGACATGGAGTCGCGGTTACTCAGCCAGGGGCGTGATGCGCACGACGTGCGCGAGGTTGACGGCAAGGACGCCGCCGGCGGCCTCGAGGTAGCGAAAGCCCGCATCGTCGCGCACCGCGTCACTCAGCCGGTCGCGGCCGACGGGACGCTCGACTCGCAGCACCCCGCGAAGCTCCTCGCCGCTGTCGAACTGCAGCAGGACGGACTTCTTCACGGCCACCTGGTACGCGTAGTCGTCGGCCAGGTCGTCCAGGGCCGAGTCAGTCTCGACCAATGCGATGGACGCGCGGTTGATGAGCAGTGTCTGCCGATCGCCCGGCCCCGACACCGACTCGAAGGGGAGAAACCCCGGCGGGCCGTTCAGCAGGTCCAGCAGCCGCTCGGGCCCCGCGTGGTGTTCGGCCTGGTCGGCCAGAAACAGCGAACCAACGAGGCGGTCGCCCGCGGTCAGGGTGAGAGTCGCCGTCACTCGCCGCTTGTCGATGCGCAGGTCGGACATGGCTGCTCGTCGTTAATCGGCAGGCGGTGCCCCGGGCGTGAATATCTGACCCGCTCCGGAGGCGGCGCATTCCGCCAACCGCTTCTGCAAATACCTCTTTTCGGCCGGATTGGTCGCCAGCGCCAGTGCCTCGCGATACGCGCCGGCGGCCAGGCCGGGCCGTCCCATGCGCCGCAACACGTCCGCCTTGGCAGCCGGCAGCAGGTGGTAGCGCGACAGGTCGCCGCGGGCCTCGATCCGCGCGATGCCCTCGAGCGCCTGAGAGAGGCCGTTGGCCATGCCCTGCGCCACCGCGAGGTTCAGCTCGATCACGGGCGTGGGCGTCTGGCGGAGCAGGGCCTGATAGAGCGCGCTGATCTGGCGCCAATCCGTCTCACCCGCGGTGGCCGCCGTCGAGTGCAGGGCGGCAATCGCCGCCTGTGTCTGGTACGGGCCCGGACGCCGCATCGCCAGGGCATCATCGAGAATGCGCACGCCTTCGTCGATCTGCGCGCGATTCCACTGCGACCGATCCTGGTCGTCAAGCGGAACCAGGTCTCCCGCACCGGTCGTGCGCGCGGCGCGGCGCGCGTCGGTGAGCAGCATCAGCGCCAGCAGGCCGCGAGCTTCTGCGTCGGCCGGCAGCAGCTCTACCGACAGCCGCGCAAGCCGGATCGCTTCGGCCACCAGGTCGGGCCGGAGCAGCGAGTCGTCGTCGGTTGCTGCGTAGCCCTCGTTGAAGATCAGGTAGAGCACGCCGAGCACGGTGTCTATGCGCTCGGGGAGCCTGGCAAGCGCCGGAACCTCGAAGGGAATGCCGGCTTCGCGGATCTTGCGCTTGGCGCGCACGAGCCGCTGCGCCGTCGTGGCCTCCGGCTCGATGAAGCCGCGCGCGATCTCGCGAGTTGTCAATCCGCCCAGCGTCCGGAGCGCCAGCGCACACTGTGCCTCCGGCGCGAGAGCGGGATGACAGCAGGTGAACAGCAGCCGCAAGCGGTCGTCGTCGATCTCGTTTGGCTCTTCGAGCTCGACCTGCGGGGCTTCCAGATCCTCGGGCAGCGGCGTGAGGCGATTGCGCCGCAGCCGGTCGATGGCGATCCGCCGCGCCACCGTGTTGAGCCATGCGCCCGGGGTGGCTGGGACGCCGTCGCGATGCCAGACCGTCAGTGCACGGGCGTATGCCTCCTGAAGGGCGTCTTCGGCGGCGTCGAAGTCTCCCGTGAGGCGGATGAGGCCGGCGAGCACACGCCGGCCATCCGTCCGTACGACTTCCTCGATGATCCGTCCCAGCAGCATCGGAGCGGATTCAGGCCTCGACGGCCAGCGGCCGTACTTCGACCGTACCCTGGGTCATTCCCGGCATCTTCTCCGCCCAGGCCAGCGCGTCTTCCAAATTGGCGGTCTCGATGACGTAGTAGCCGGCCAGCTGCTCTTTCGTCTCGGCAAACGGGCCATCGACGGTCCGGGGCTTGCCGCCGGAGAACTTGACGCTGGTCGCCGTCGAGACCGGCTTGAGCTCGGATCCGCCCTTGATCACGCCGGCTTTGCCCATGGCTTCACCGAAGGCGCGGTGCTCGGCGTAGATCCTCTCCATCTCGTCCTTGCTCATGGATGCCCAGACGCGCTCGTCCCCGTAAATCAGCAGTATGTACTTCATTTCGGTCCCACCTTTTCCGCCCGCTCGCTGGCCGGGCTACTCTCTTGACGCAGCGGCGGCCAGGAATCGACAGCGGCACACCCTGTGATGGCACTGGCGGTAATTCATGCCACGAGTTGATCGAGCAGCGGTGCCTGGCGCGGCAGGATCCTGAGTCGCGCTTCCTCCAGCGGAAACCAGGCCGCACGGTCGACCTCCGGGAACTCCTGTTGGCGGCCGCTGCGCGGCGGCCACTCCATCGTGAAGGTGTTGCTGACGATGCGAGCCGGATCGATGTCTGCCTCGGCCGCCCATGCCTGTACGGTTTTCCCGCCGGCCTGCCTGACGGGGGCAAGCGGCGTGAATGGCCCGGCCACGTCGAAACCCGTTTCTTCGTGAAATTCGCGCCGGGCGGCGCCGAGCGGGTCTTCGCCCGGCTTGCACTCGCCCTTGGGAATAGACCAGGCGCCCAGGTCCTTGTTGCGCCAGAAGGGACCGCCAGGATGAACGAGGAACACCTCGAGCCGTCCCTCGTGCTTGCGAAAGAGCAGCAGCCCGGCGCTTGTCGGCGGCATTGTCCCGAAGGCGTGAAGGTGAAGAAACTCTACAGCCTTACAATCCTACAACCCCACAACCCCACCGATGAGCCCGCGCGTCGTTGTCGTCTGGTTGACGGTCTGCCTTTTGTGGAGCAGCACGTTTGCCTTCATCAGGCTGGGACTCCAGGACCTGCCGCCGTTCACGTTTGCGTGGCTCCGGCTGGCCATCGCAGTTGCGGTCCTCGCACCGATGGCAATCGCCGGCGGGCACTGGCAATCGATGAGTGGCCGTGACGTCGCCGCCGTATGCGGCACTGGCGTGTTGCTGTTGGGCGTCAACTACGGGCTCGTCTTCTGGGGCGCGCAGTTCGTGCCGTCTGGCCTCGTGGCCATCCTGCTGTCGGGCACACCCGTGCTTGCACTTGCGTTCGGCTGGTTCTTCGGCTCCGAGGGCGTGAACGCGCGCAAGCTCGTCGCGCTCACGCTGGGGATACTCGGCGTCGCCGTCATTTTTGGCGCTGAGGCGCGCGCGTCAGGCCAGGCCGCGCTTCTCGGTGGCGTCGCGGTCTTCGGCGCCTCCGTCTGTGTGGCGTTTGCCTATGTGTGGCTGAAGACTCACGGCCATCATCTGTCCCCGACTGCCGTCACGGCTCTGCAGTCGCTCGCCGGCCTCGTCCCGCTCGCGTGCCTTGGGCTCGTCCTCGAGGGCCCGCCGACGCCTGCGCGCTGGTCGGCGGCTGCGTGGGTCGCGCTCTTGTATCTTGCGCTCATCGCCTCCGTCGTCGCGTTCTGGTTGAACTACTGGCTGCTCCAGCGCATGGACGCGTCGGCGATGCTGATGATGGGAGTGGCTGAAGTGCCCATCGCGGTCGCGCTCGGTGCGGTGGTGTTCGGCGAACGACTGCCGACCGGCACCCTGCTGGGTGCGACCTGTGTGCTGGTGGGTGTCATTGCCGTACTCACGAGCAGCCCGGTGGCTCCTCGCCTGGTACGCTCAGCTCGGCCAGGATGAGCTAGCTTTCGTTCGGCGGCCGCTGAGTATTCTGAGATAATCCGAGGGGGAATTACCCCGAAGCCCGGTGCCAGATCCGACCCCCTGCCCCCATTGCGGCGCAACTGCGCGCGCTACGTCGGGCCGCTGCGCCGCATGCGGAAAGTCGGTGGCGGTTGACGAGCATCCTCCAGTTGCCGCCGGCGTCCTTACCCCGCCGCCGCCCCCGCCCGACCCTGCCGCCGATGTCACACGATTGAGCACGCGTGCCGGACCGCCGTCCGGCTCGTCCTCGGGTGGCTCGTGGGCGTCGGGTGATCGGGACATCACGCGACCGCGAACGGGGGTCGCCGGTCCCTTTGCGACCAGCGGTCCTCTTCAAGTCGGTCAGAACTTCGGCAGCCGGTACCACATCCGGCGCCTGCTCGGCGCAGGCGGAATGGGAGCCGTCTATGAGGCCTGGGACCAGGTGCTGGAGGTCGCCGTCGCGGTCAAGGTCATTCGCCCCGAGACGATGGAGGACGTTGACGCCGCGCACGAACTCGAGCGGCGCTTCAAGCGCGAGCTCCTCCTCGCGCGCCAGGTCACCCACAAGAACGTCGTCCGCATTCACGATCTCGGCGAGATCGACGGCATCAAGTACATCACGATGCCGTACATCGAGGGATCCGACCTCGCGACGATCCTGAAGCATGAGGGGCGCCTGCCGGTGCCTCGAGCCCTGACTATCGCCAGGCAAGTCGCGGCGGGGCTTGTGTCGGCTCACGAGGCCGGCATCGTGCATCGCGATCTCAAGCCGGCCAACATCATGGTCGACAAGGAGGACCATGCGCTGATCATGGACTTCGGCATCGCGCGATTGGCCGCTGCCGGAGCGACCGCCTTCGGCGCGACGATGGCTGGTGCCGTGATCGGCACCATGGAGTACATGGCCCCCGAGCAGGCGCGGGGTGATCCAGTCGATCATCGCGCCGACATCTACGCCTTCGGCCTGATGCTCTATGACATGCTGCTCGGTCGCCGACACGCCGGCACACAGAGCGCGGTCACCGACTTGATGTCGCGCATGCAGCACGCTCCAGCGTCGCCGCGATCGCTTGACCCGCTCATTCCCGAGGCAATCGATCGCATCGTGGTCCGGTGCCTCCAGCCAGACCCGTCGGCTCGACATCAGACCACTGCGGAGCTGCTTCAGGAGCTGGAGCGCCTTTCACCTGATGGCCATGAAACGGTGCCCTCCACCGGCAGGGCGACCGCCATCTCGGGCGTCAGCATCACCCCGCCGCGCCGTGCGTCAAGGCATCGTCTGCTCGCGGCCAGCGGCGTCGCGCTTCTGCTCCTCCTCGCTCTCGCGGTGCTGGTGGCGGTCCCTGGAACCCGACAGGCGCTCCTGAAATGGATGCCTGGTGCGGAGCGTCCCTCCGGCATCCCTTCCCCGAGCGAACAGAAAATCGTCGCCGTGCTTCCATTCCGGGTCCTGGGTGATCGTGGAGCGCTCGAGCACATCGCAAACGGGTTATCGGAGTCGCTGTCGGCCAAGCTCTTTCAACTGAAGGACGTGAGGGTTGCCGCCAACGCCTCGATCGAACGCGTCAATCGCGATCAGCCCCTCGCGAAGATCGGGCACGATCTCGGCGTCAACCTGGTCCTCACCGGGACCGTTCGCGGCGAGGGCGACCGCATTCGCATCGTGGCCAACCTGGAAGATACGGTGAATGGCAGGCGTCTCTGGGCCCAGGAATTCACCGGCGTCCTCGGCGACCTGCTGACGCTCGAGGATGGGATATTCGCCCAGCTGCTCACCGCGCTCTCGATCACGCCTGGGACCGATGAGCGCATCCGGTCCGCGACCCGGGCGACGCAGAGCATCGAAGCCTACGATCTCTATCTCCGCGGCCGCAACGGCATGCGAGGGCAAAACGATCCCAGGAATGTCCAGGCCGCCATCACGGCGTACGAGCGGGCGCTGACCAAAGACCCGCGGTTTGCCCTTGCGTTTGCGGGGCTGGCAGATGCCTACCTGAGCAGATACAGCGACACGCGAGACCAGCTCTGGGCCGACAAGGCCGTGTTCGCGGCTCAGCAGGCGCAGCGGCTCGACGCGCAACTCCTCGAGGTTCAGCTCGCGCTGGGCGCGGCCTACCTGACGACCGGCAAGACTACGGAGGCGATTGTCGTGCTGAAGCGCGCGCTGGAGCTGGCGCCGAATTCGGACCACGCGCACCGGCAGCTCGGTCGCGCGCTGCTTGCCGGCAGCCAGCCAAAGCAGGCGATCGCCATGTATCGGAAGGCGGTCGACATCAACCCGTTCTACTGGGAGAACCACAACGCGCTTGGGACGGCGTATTTCGGCCTCGGCGACTACGACGAGGCCATTGCCGCATACAAGAAGGTCGTCGAAATCGAGCCCGATAACGGCGACGGTTGGAACAATCTTGGGGCCACGTATCTCCAAACGGCCCGGTTCGAGGAGTCGATCCCGGTTTTTCAGAAGGCCAACGCACTGCTGCCGACCGCAGACACGTACACCAATCTCGGCATCGCCTATACGTCGCTCGGACGATACGCCGATGCCGTGCAGGCGTACGAGAAGGCCGTCGAACTCAACCCCAGCGCGCGTGCGTTCGTCGGGAACCTTGCTGACGGCTATCGGTGGGCGGGAGACACGGCCAAGGCGAGAGCCACGTACGACAAAGCGATCGCCCTGGCGTACAACGAGCTGGAGGTCAATCCACGTAACGCGGAGACCAAGGCGAATCTCGCCCTGTACTACGCGAAGATTGGGGACGTTGCCCAGGCCTCGCGCCTGATCGCGGATGCCCATGCCATCGACGCGAGCAGTGTCGAGATCATGTACATGGAGGCCAGCGTTCACCTCTTCGCAAACCGCCGCAGCGACGCGCTGGCGCAGTTGCGCAAGGCCTTCGGCGCGGGGTATCCCGCCTCATTCGCCAAGACCGACCCGGACCTGAAACCGCTCTGGACCGACGCGCAGTTTCAGCGACTCGTCAAGGAATTCGAAGGAAAGTAGACTCCAGGGCGCGAATCAGCGCCGCCGCCGCCGCTTCACGGCCGCGGCCACGCCCCCAAGGCCGGTGCCGAGCAGAAGAAGCGTGGCGGGCTCGGGCACCGCGGCGAGCTGTTCCGTGCCGAAACCGGCGATTCGGAAAAAGCCGAACGGATCGTCCGGGTCGGGGTCCACGACGAGAAGGAAGTTTGGTCCGATCACCAGGCTCAAGGCGATGGCCTCGGGGCCGAAGGGGATGATCTCCTCGAAGGCGATCGAGTTGCCCTGGCTGCTGAAGAACCGCCAGGTGCCGTCGCCCAGGCCCTGTAACGTGTCGAAGATAGTGTTGGCGTCGGCAACGGGACCATTTGGAGACAGATGGGTCAGCGGATCTCCGTCGGCGTCGTCGGAGAACTGGAGGTCGAGCGAGAAGATGTTCGCGCCGCAATTGTTGAGGATGCTTTCCGTTCCCGCCGGATCTCCGTCCTCCAACTCGCCCTCGTCCTCCAGAGACGTCCAGTCGCCCAGCAGTCCCGAATCCCCGCACAGGGGCGTGCTGCCGCCGCCGTCCCGAACGGCGATGGTGTGAGCCTGAGCCGGTCCGGCAACCAAACCGACCACGGCAACCATCAAGAGGAGTCGCACGGCCATTCTCATTGAGCACCCCCGCACAGCGATTTGCAGATCTGGGGAACAAATCGCCGGAAGCAATCTTGGTGCCTACAGGTCAAAATGCCCAAGGTCCTTCATTCAGCAATTTATTCTTGCTGAGCTTCGATCCGCGTGCCCTTTAAGTCTCCGCCTCCGTCGACTTTTTTCGTAATCAGCGATGACTAATCACCAGGACGACATGCTGATGCTACCTCGACAGCAACAACCGTGGTCACGGCGCGCGAAACGCGCGAAGATGCACGTCGAACCGACCACCGCACCGAGGAGGGGGCCATGCCGACAAATGCGACGACGCGACGTGAGTTTCTAAGACACGCAGCAGCTGGCGTCACGATGGCCGCCCTCGCGCATGATGTCCTCGCGAGCCAGAGCGCAGCCTCCGCGACGGGACTGCCTACGAGGGTGCTCGGGCGTACCGGGCAGCGCGTGTCGATCCTGTGTCTCGGCGGCTGGCACATCGGCTCGTTGAACGACGACGCCGAGGCAATCCGGATCATGCATGCCGCGATCGACGAGGGGCTCACCTTCTTCGACAACTGCTGGGACTACCACGACGGCGGGTCAGAGGAGCTGATGGGCAAGGCCCTTGCGGGCGGCAAGCGCGACAAGGTCTTCCTGATGACGAAGAACTGCGAGCGCGACTACGAGGGCTCGAAAAAGTGCCTGGACGACAGCCTGCGGCGCCTGCAGACCGATCACCTCGACCTGTGGCAGTTCCACGAGATCATCTACGACAGCGACCCCGACTGGGTCTTCGAGAAAGGCGGCATCAAGGCGGCCATCGAAGCGCACAAGGCGGGCAAGGTCCGCCACATCGGCTTCACGGGACACAAGGACCCGCGGATTCACCTGGCGATGCTCGACAAGCCCTTCGAATGGGAGACGAGCCAGATGCCCATCAACGCGATGGACGCTCACTATCGCAGCTTCCAGAAGCAAGTCGTGCCGGTGTGCCTGAAGAAGAACGTCGGCGTGATCGGGATGAAAGGCTTCGGCGGCGGGCCCGGCATCGCCGCAAAGGCCGGACTCTCGGCGGCCGACGCGTACCGCTACGCGCTCAGCCAGCCGGTGGCATCACAAGTCGTCGGCATCACGTCGATGGAGCAGCTGCGGGAAGACATCGCGCTGGCGCGCACGTTCTCGCCCATGACACCCGCGGAGCAGACGGCGCTTGCCGCACGCGTCCGCGATGTGGCCGCCGACGGCCGGTTCGAGTTGTTCAAGTCGTCGCAGATGTTCGACGGCCCGGTGCACCGTCGTCAACACGGGTTCGCGACGTAGGCGCCGGACGAAGGCTGGCTGTGCTTGCTTCAGCGCTCGCGAATCTGCGAAGGTGAAATTCTCCCCCGCAGCCTCGAGGAGACGCTCATGCTGCTCATCCGCGACATCATGTACTGCAAGCCCGGCAAGGTGCGCCCCATGGTCGACAAGTTCCTCGCGATGAAGAAACTTGGCGAGAGCAAGGGCATGGGGAAGATGCGGATCCTGACCGACGTCAGCGCCGAGCGCTACTGGACCGTCGTCGCCGAGATCGAGGCGCCGAGCCTCGAAGCCTTCATGACGA
Source organism: Vicinamibacteria bacterium (assembly GCA_963806705.1). Lineage (GTDB taxonomy): Bacteria > Acidobacteriota > Vicinamibacteria > Vicinamibacterales > JAENWD01 > JAENWD01. Next base: position 110,221 of record CAWDZE010000013.1, on the reverse strand, counting down.
TGGGGCAGAGCGCCGACGACTCCAGGCAATTCGAAGAGATCATGAAGGGGTATCACGAGCTGGTCGACCACGGCAAACGGGAGATCTACACGGTCGAGGCGTAGCCCGTTTGGCGGCAGCCGCCAGGATTGCGACCGTCAGGGATGTATCGCCGCAAGGATGGCGGTCGCATAAGCTCGTGCTCCGCTGACATTCGGGTGTCCGGCCGATGCCCTGAAGCACTGCTCGCGCGCGACGACATCGAACTCCGGGATGGCCGCGACGCATGATGCCCGGCGGGTGACGATGACCTCGTCCTGGGGAGTGAAGTCCCCGTTGAGCCCCCAGAGCCAGGGCTCGGGCGCGAACGTCGCGTTTCTGCGCGTGAATCCCGGCGTGACGAAGATCGCCCGCGGGTCGCCGGCATCGGCATTCGACGTGTTGACGGCCCGCTGCAGCGCGCGATCGGATTCCTCCCAGAACATCTCGCATTGCGTGACGATCTTCGCGAATACCAGGTCGTGAGGAACAAACAGCGGCAAACCCACCCCGTTGACCTCGAGCAGGAACGGCAGCCGAAACGGATTGCTCTCGCTGCTGAGGACGGGGTAGTAGCCCACGACGACAATCGGCACGTCCCGGATCCGGCTGCGCAGCAGGTTGAGCAGCAGCCGCATGCGGTCGCCGCAGTACCTGCGCACGAGCGCTCGCAGGTGGCCGATGTCCATGAACGGATTCAGCAGGCGGCGAATGTCCACGTCGTTGATGCCGCCATTGACGATCACGAGCGCCGGCGGATGTGAGGGCTGAAACGTCTGTACCTGCTCGAAGAGGCTTGGCAATCCGACCGGTACCTCTCCATCGACTGCGGCGAGCTCGGTCAGGTCCGGCGAGCCGACGACCGTGCCGGAGTGCGCTCGCATGTCGACCTCCAGATGGCCTGCGGAGCCGAGTTCTGCGGCCACCATGGTTCCGAGCTTGTGCGGGTCCAGTAATCCCTGGCCCCAGGTCACCGAGTCGCCGAAGATGACGAGGGCGCGGGTCATTCGTGATTTCTCCCAGCCTCCTGATCTTGTATGTTCCGTCCACTGCTTGACTGGGCTCCAGCCTGGCAGTCTACTCAGGGACGCTTGAGTAGTGAGCGTCGGGATGCCGATCTTGAACGGAGGCCATCATGAGCCTGCACAGGAGATCAGCACCCGGCGCTCAGCGTCGGGCGTCCGGTCGAACGGTATCGAAGGCCCCTCCACCCCGGAGGCGAGCCTGCATTCACAAGGCTGACCGTGCACGACGTCCCGAGAAGGAGTCGACGATGGACGCCGTGCTGGGCATCGACATCGGCAAAGCGACATTTCATGTGACCTTACTCTTCGCCAATGGCCGCCGGCGCCGGAAGGCCTGCGTGAATTCGCCAGCGGGATGCACTGATCTGCTGGGCTGGTTGGCGCGTCATGGGGCTACTCGCGTGCACGCCTGCCTCGAGGCGACTGGCGCGTACGGCGAGCTGCTGGCCACCACGCTGGTGGAGGCCGGCCATCAGGTGAGCATCCTCAATCCCGCGATCATTCACCACTACGCGAAGAGTCGGCTGTTGCGCGCGAAAACCGATCCGGTGGATGCCGACGTCATCGCGGAGTATGCCGCCAAGGAACATCCGCCCCTCTGGACGCCGTTGCCGCGGGAAATCCGCGAGCTGCAGGCCTTGGTGCGCCGGCTCGACGCACTGCTGGGGATGCAGACCGACGAACGCAACCGCGCACAGGCCGGCGGGCTCACCCCGGCCGTCCAGCAGTCGATTGAGGCGGTCTTGACGCACCTCGAGGGCCAGATCGACACCGTCCGTCAACAGATCCGCCAGCACATGGATCAGCACCCGGGCCTGCGGGCCCAGCGCGATCTGCTGACCACCATCCCCGGGATCGGTGAGGCAACGGCGGCCCTCCTCTTAGCCGAGGACTCTTTACCAAAGCCTTCACCTCAGCCCGCCAGGCCGCGGCGTTTGCCGGCGTCGTGCCCCGTCCGCACGATTCAGGCACGCACGAGAGACGCCGGGTGATGTGCAAACTCGGCCCCGGTCGCTTGCGCAAGGGCCTCTACTTTCCGGCCATCGCCGCGATCCGCTTCAATCCGAGTCTCCAGTCGCTCGCGCGGCGCCTGCGCGGCGCCGGGAAGCCCCCGATGCTGATCATCGGCGCCGCGATGCGCAAACTCATACATGTCGCCTTCGGCGTCCTCAAGTCCGGCCGCGCCTACGACGCGAGCTTGGCGAAGGCTTGACTCTCAACACGGTATCTCCTGTTAGTCGCTCCGTCCGACGAAGATCACGTGCCTCGGCCCCTTGTTCATGTGCCCGCGCACGCGCTTGACCTCGACGCTGAACCCCGCCTGGCGCAGCCGCTGCTGGAAGCGGCGGTCGTCCTTAGCCGACCACACCGCCAGAACGCCGCCGGGCGTCAGCGCCGCCCGAGCGCTCGCCAGGCCCTGCGCGTCGTAGAGCCCGTCGTTGTCCCACGAGGTGAATGCCGACGGCCCGTTGTCCACGTCGAGCAGAATGGCGTCGAATCGTCCCGCGCTCGCGCGCATCACGGCCCCGACATCGGCGACCTCGATCGACACCCGCGGATCGCCCAGCGGATGCCCGGCCAGCTCGCCGAGGAGGCTGCGGTTCCACACGACGACGGCCGCGAGCAGCTCGACGACCAGCACGCGCGCGCCGGCAGGAAGCCGGTCCAGAGTTGCGCGCAGTGTGAAACCCATGCCAAGGCCGCCGACGAGCACTGTCGGGTGGGGCAGAGCGCGGGCGCGCTCGCATGCGATCGCTGCCAGCTGGTCCTCGGACCCGTGCATGCGGCTCGACATCAGGTGCTGGCCGTCCACACGGATGACGTGTTCGCTGCCACTTCGAGTCAGTGTCATCGTCGCGCCATCCGGCGTGCGAGCTTGCCCGAGCGTCTCCCACGGTTTCATCCGAGTCGCCCCTCGCGCGCTACTGTCGCACAGGTCGCACGCGACGGCGTTGCGCGCATCTGTCCAAGCAGGGCGCCACCGACCGCGACTTTGCGGGCTGAATGGCGTTGGTCCCATCGCGTCTGTACCGCTGATTGTCCTGTGCTGGTGTACCTGTTCCGTAAGGACTCCGTGCGGTACAGTTGCGGGATGGAAGTCAACGCCGGGTCTGGTCTCACGCCGGAGGGATGCCCCAAGTACCTGCGGCTGGCCAAGAGCTTCGAGCGACAGCTGCGAGCGGGTGTGCTGCGCGTGGGCGACAGACTGCCGTCTATCCGCCAGCTCCGCGACGCCCACCAGGTGAGCGCGGCCACCGCAGTCGGATGTTACCTCTGGCTCGAACGGCAGGGCTACGTGCGCGCACGCCCGAAGTCGGGGTACTGACGTCAGCCGTGCGCCGGTGGCCGACGGCCCCGCACCCGAGGTCACCGCGCGGATGCGCGGCCCCGTGGCGGTGCGCGTCGCCGGCCTCAGCGCAGGGGCCGTGCCGGCCTCGCGCCGCGAAATGCTGGACCTGGGCCCGGCAGTCGTGAGTCCGGCGCTGCTGCCGATGCGCCGGCTGAACCGCTCGATTCGCCTGGCGCTGTCGGCCTTCTCCGACCACGCGGTCCGGTACGAAGATCCCCGTGGCAGCCTCCGGCTGCGCCGGCAGATCGCCCGGCTCGTATTCCGCCAGGGTGCGACCTGTTCGCCCGACGACGTCGTCGTGACCTCGGGCTCGACCGAAGCGTTGAACCTGACGATTCGTGCCGTCACCAGCCCCGGCAACGTCGTCGCGGTCGAGAGCCCGAGCTGCTACGAGACGCTCCAGGTGCTGGAGTCTCTCCACCTGCGCGCGGTGGAAGTTCCCCACGTGCCACGACGCGGCATCGATCTCACACTGCTCGAGGCGGCCGTCAGCCGCCACCGGGTGGCGGCCATCGTCACCAACGCGACCTGCCACAACCCGATGGGGGACTGCGTCACCGACGACCACAAGGCGCGCATCGTCGCGTTCGCCGAGAAGAACGACGTCCCGATCATAGAAAGCGACACGTTTGGCGATCTCGTGTTCTCCGGCCCGCGCCCGCGTGCATTGAAGGCCTTTGACACGTCAGGGCTCGTGCTGCAGTGCTGCTCGCTGGCCCATTACGTCGCTCCGGGGTTCAACCTGGGATGGGCCTGCGCAGGACGTTGGCAGACCAGGGTTCAATACCTGAAGGGGCTCTCCAGCGTCGCCATCGCGCGGCTGCCGCAGCTGGCGATGGCCGAGTTTCTCGAGTCCGGCAGCTACGACACGCATTTGCGGGACCTGCGCGTGGCGTTGTGGCGGGCCGTTGACGCGGCACGCGAAGAAGTGCTCCGCACGTTTCCCTCCGGCACCCGCGTGACTCTCCCCGAGGGCGGCTTCGTGTTGTGGGTGCAGCTGCCCGATGGCTTCGACGGCGTCGACGTGGCTTCGCGGGCGGCCGCTGCCGGCCTTGTCATTCTGCCGGGTGCGGCATTCTCGGCAAACCTGCAGTATCGCAACTGCATCCGCATCGCCTGCGGGTACCCGCCCGATGTATTGCGCCCTGCCATCCGCACGCTCGCGCGCCTGCTCACGTCCTGAAGCAGCCCCCGGATCCCGCGCTTCGGTCACGCATCGCTGTACCGGGACACCGACCACGGCGTGCTAGCATGCGCACGCTGACGTGGGGGGACCGGACCACAAGATGCGACGACCGTGGCGAGTGGCCGTGCTGGGCCTTGGACATTGGTACTCCGCCTTCGGGCTGGCGCGTGCGCTCCCCGAGTACCCGAAAGCGACGCTGGTCGCCTCCGCGTGGCACGACCCGACGCAGCTTGCGGCGTTTGCCTCGGCGTTTGGCGTGGACTCGTACGTCGACTACGACTCCGTGCTCTCGCGCGACGACGTCGACATCGTGCACATAGCCGCGCCGGTGTCCGAGATTGCCGACCTGGCGATTCGCGCGGCGCAGGCGGGCAAGCACATCATTCTCGGCAAGCCCATGGCGATGACCGTGGCCGAGGCCGACCGGATGGTCAGCGCCGTGCGCGCATCGAAGGTCACGTGTGTCGCGTTTCAGGGTTTGATGCGGCTGCGCGCCGGCGCGCTCAAGGCGCGCATCGATCGCGGTGAGTTCGGCGAGGTCGCCGTCCTGCATCAGACCAGCCGCTGGTCGATTGCCGAGGACTGGTATCAGTCCGGGACGCCAGGCTGGTTCGTCGATCCGGCGCAGGTGCCCGGCGGCGCGTTCATCGACGAGGGGATCTACTGGATCGATCTGTTTCGCTGGCTGGCGGCAAGCGAGATCGTCACCGTCGAGGCGAAGACAGCCAACCTGGTGCACAAGGACATCGCCGTCGAAGATTGGGGGATGGCGACGTTCACCTTCGCCAACGGCGTCCACGCGACGCTCGAAGCCGCCTGGACCATCAACGCACCGCGTCCCACCGGTCCTTCCCCCAAGCACAACAGCGTCGTGCGGCTCGAAGTCGTCGGCACACGGGGTGAGTACATCGACCAGTGGTTCCGTGACCCCGGACGCGCGGTGCTCTCGGCAGGCGCGGACAACTGGGTGTTCGAGCGCCAGGCGGAGCCGCCGTTTTCCGCGGTGACGCCGTTCCCGCTCGACCACCTGATCGACTGCCTCGAATCAGGTCGACCCTCTCCGGCCAACATCGACGAGGCGCGCAAGTCGTTTGTCGTCGCAATGGCGGCTTATCAGTCCGCGCGCGAAGGCCGGCCGGTGTCCCTGTCGTGGTGAAAGCCGGCGCCAACGTCGCGTTGGCCATTGCGGCCCACCCCGACGACATCGAGTTCCTCATGGCGGGGACGCTCCGCCGCCTGGCGGAGGAAGGGTGGCGCACCCACTACATGACGCTTGCCAACGGCTCGTGCGGTTCGCTGACGCTGGGCCCCGCGGCGACCGCACGGCTGCGGGCGGGCGAAGCCCGCGCCGCCGCACGGATCCTCGGCGCGCGCTTTCATCCAAGCCTGACGCCGGATGCCACGATCCTCTACGGGATGCCGCTCCTGCGCCGCCTGGCGGCGATCGTGCGTGCCGTCGCTCCGCGGGTGCTGCTGGTGCCGTCGCCGCAGGACTACATGGAAGACCACACCGAGACGTGCCGCCTGGCCGTGACGGCCGCGTTCGTGCGCGGCATGCCCAACTTCCGCACCACGCCTCCGCGACGTCCGGTCGCCGCCGACGTCACCATCTACCACGCCATGCCGCACGGGCTCCGGGATCCGCTGCGAGGCCGAATCGTGCCGGGCGCGTTTGTCGACACCGCGGGTGTCCATGAGATCAAGCGAAAGGCGCTGTCGGCGCACCGCAGCCAGGATCGCTTTCTGGCCGGCACGCAACACATGTCGTCGTACGTGCGCGAGATGGACGACATGTCGCGCGAGGTCGGCGCGATGTCCGGCAGGTTCACCCACGCGGAAGGCTGGCGCCGGCACCTGTACCGCGGCCTGTGCGCGGCCGACGCGGATCCGCTGGCCGAGGCACTTGGCGCCGGCTACGTCGTCAACGACGAGTACGAGAAGAACCTGTAACTACAGCGCCACGACCTGGCCCGAGCGGAAACTCTGCTCCGCGGCCAGCACGATCCTCAGGCTGTTCACCGCGTCGTGCATGTGCGCCGACAGGTCGACGTCTTCCAGAATCGCCCTCAACAGGTACGCCTGCTCCCGATCGCAGAGCGCCTGGTGATCGGGCTCGTCCTCGGTGTTGATGAACTCGTCGGGGCTGACAAACTCATTGCCGGCGTCGAGCGCGCTGCGGTGCAGGCGGATGCAGTTGGTCTTGGTGTGGCTGTCGATGTCGTCCGAGCCGGCAGCCGTCGCCTCGTTCGGGTCCTTCACGATCGACACGCACCCCTTCGGCCCGACGACGTCCTTCACGAAGAAGGCGACCTCGCTCATCATCGGCCCCCAGCCCGCTTCGTACCAGCCGACCGAGCCGTCGTCGAAGGTGACCTGCAACTGCCCGTAGTTGTACATGCCCGGCTTCAGCTCGTCGGTGAGCCGGGCGCCGATCGCCGACACGCGAACGGGCCGTGCCTGCGTCATCTGGCACATGACATCGACGTAGTGGACGCCGCAGTCGACGATCGGGCTCATCGAGTCCATGAGGTTGCGGTGCCAGGTCCAGTTCTGGCCGTGGCTCTGCTGGTTCAGGTTCATCCGCATCACCAGCGGCTTGCCAAGCGTGCGGGCGATCTCGATGAACCGCACCCACGCGGGATGAACGCGCAGGATGTAGCCGACCACCAGTTTCCGATTGCCGGCACGTGCGGCGTCGACGATGGACTGGGCTTGCTCGACGGTTTCCGCCAGGGGCTTCTCGCAGAAGACGTGGCAGCCAGCCTCGATGGCAGCCCGAGCGTAAGCTCCGTGCGTTTCGGGATAGGTGTTGACGCTCACGACGTCGGGACGCGTGGCCTCGAGGGCCTGGTAGTAGTCCCCGAACTCGGGCAGGCCGCCCAGTTCCTTGCTGAGCGCACCGCGGCTGGCGGGGCCACGGCTGACAAGGCCCGCGATCTCGAACTCGGGCATCTTGTGGTAGGCGCGGGCGTGGCTGGCGCCCATGTTGCCGCAGCCGGCGACGAGCACTCGAAGCGGACGTGTCATGTTTGAGATTTCCTGGTGTTTGGTGTCTGCTGTATCACATGCCGCGCAAACCTAGCGCCATTGCTCCCGACTGGTGGGACTACACCACGCTTGACGCCGATCTGCTCGCCGACGCCGCGCGACTGACGCCCGACGACATGCGCCACCTGAGCCGGGCCGGCTTCCGCGTCGTGTTCTACGACACGCTCGAGGAGTTCTACCTCGCTGAAGCGCTCGAATATATCACCGCGTGGGGATTGGCTACTGCCGACGCCCCGGTCGGCATCTGCGGGCCCATCGGTCCGACCGAGCAGCTTCCGCTGGTGGCGCGCATCGTCAACGACCTGGGGCTGTCGCTTCGCCACGCGCACTTCTGGGGCATGGACGAGTGGGTCGTCGACGGGCGCGAAGTGTCGCCGACGCACCCGTTGTCATTCGAAAGGGCCGACCGCGAGCTGTGCTTCGACCGCATCCGGACGGAGCTGCGCATGCCCGACGCGAACCTCCACTTTCCGAAGGCCGACACCGCGGCCTACCGCAAGAGCTGGGACGCCGGTGTGCGATGCGCGGTGATGCAGGGCGGCCAGGGCGACGTCAAGCACTGGGCGTTCAACGACCCGCCACGGCGCGACGGCCGCTACGTCGATGCGCCGCCGACGCCGCAGGAATACCGCGCGCTGCCGACGCGCCTGGTGGATCTCCATCCGCTCACGATCGCGCAGAACGCCCGCACCAGCGGCGGCGGCAACGTCAGCCTGGTGCCGACGCAGGCGCTCACGGTCGGCCCTGTCGAGACCTGGAAGGCCGAGAAGGTGTCGATCTGGCACGCCGGCAAGCACGACAACCCGTTTGGCCAGCGCCTGACGACGCTGATGATCTCCAGGCGGGTGCCGGATACTGCGGTCCCGATGTCGCTGCTGAGCGATCACCCGAACGTGCAGTTCAACTTCTACCGCGGCGGGATCGGCACGTGCGAGGTCGAGATGCACTGAAGCGCGTCGAACTGTCGGTACGCAGGCCGGAACTTCAGTTCCGCCGGTGCGGCGGCATAAGGATCCGCGGATTCTGGGATTCACGAGATTCCTGAGCGCTGTGGAACCCGAGCAACCCGCGGCGAAGCCGCGGCAGTGAGACGAGAACGGGCGTGGGAATGAGAGCCTCTGAATCGGGCAGGCTCTCTTCCCGCGCCCGCTCTCGTCTCACCGACCGGCCGCTGCGCGGCCGGTGTTGCTCGGGTTCCGCTGTTCCAGGCCGCCGCGTGTCCGCGACAGCCGGCCGAAGCCGTGGCGGAGGCGGGACGAGCAATCCCGAGCAAGAGAATCTCGAAATCCCTTAATCCGCGGATCGTTGAAAAACAGGCGCGCAAGCGCGTAGCGGGACGCGCTCACCATCAGAAGATGTCGAGCGGGTAGGCGTTGACGCTGCGGACTGCTTCGGCGTACTTCACCCCGCAGGTCTGGCCGCGGTAGAGCGCGAGCGCTTCCTTGGCTCTCTGTGCGCCGTCGAGCGTGGTCTTGTCGAACGGCTGGTTCCGCATCAGCGCCATCAGCTTGCCCAGCCACTCGATCGCCAGCGGCCACTCGTCGGTGACGTCCACAAACGTGTTGGGCTCGAAGCCGAGGGTGTGCCGTGGGCCGTTGTCGAACTGGTAGACCCGTTCGGGCCGCTTGAAGGGCTTGCCGGAGTCGATCAGCCTGTCGCCGAAGCCCAGTGCGACTTTCGCCAGTCCCGAGGCGCGCTCGTGATCGGGATGCTGGTCGTGCGGCCAGAGCGTGAAGGCGACATCGGCCGCGATGTCGGCCACCGCCTCGGCGACCACGCGCGTGGCCGCCTCGGTGACGTCGAACTTCATCTCGGCGAAGTCGAGAAACCGCATCTCGACGCCGTACTCCTTGCCCAGGCGAACCGTCCCGTCGACCAGTTCGCGTTCGCGCCCCTGCACCGGCTTCCAGTTCCTGTAGTCGCCGATGAGGGAGAGCACGACGACGCGGTGATGCTGGCGCAATGCCTTCAGCAGCAGACCCGAGATGCCGAAGACGCAGTCGTCGTAGTGCGCGCCGATGCCGAGAATCGTCTTCATGGCTTGCGCCCGATGCCGAACTGATCCCCGGTGCGAATGGGGCGGCTGCCGGAAAACACGACCTCCACGACCTTCTCGCTCTGGACGGCCCGCCCGGTTTCGTCGGTGAGCGTCGCGATCACCTTTCTGGTGGCTGTATCGAAGATCTCGCCGGTGGACGGATAGGCGTGACGGCCGTCCATGCTGAATGTGATCCAGCCCGGCTGATCGCGCACCGCCAGGCTGGCGACCTGTTTCGGCGGCGCCACGGTGTTGTCGAAGACGTGCAGCATGCTGTTGGCGCCGTCGGTCAGCCAGATCTCGCGTTCGTCAGGCGTCAGGCCAATGCCGTGGCTCGGGCAGCCGTGGCGCTTCACGGGGCCCTTCTGGTAGCCCGTCACTTCCACACGATGGAGGATGCTGCCCGTCGTGATGTCGCCGACTTCGAAGCCGAGCAGTTCGTTGACGTTCACGTAGGCGCGCGTCTGCGCGGCGTTGATCGTGAACGGACGGATCGAGTGGCTGAACGGTCCGACCCTGGCGGTGACGGCATGGGTCGCCGGATCGGCGATGTTCAGAACCGGAGATTTGAGGCCCGCAAGATAGACATGCCGACCGTCTGGCCCGTAAATCGTGTTGTGGGCGCCCGACTCGGTGACGACCTTTGCGATGATGTCGCCGGTGGCCGCGTCAACCGCGTGCCAGTGCGGCCCCTCGAACGAAGGCACGTAGATCAGCCGGCCGTCCGGCGACAGCGCCAGGCGATCTGCGCCGCCAGGGTACTGGCGATTCCACACCAGCCGGTCGGTCGTCAGGTCGAAGGCCGCCACCCGCAACGGCGTCGTGATGTACAGCCGGTTCGTGCCGGCGTGCGCCGCGATGCCCTTGATGTTCTCGGGCGCGCTGCCGGCGGGGACATCGAAGGTGGGAATTCGCCGCACGAAGCGGTATCCGGCATCGACGTCGAAGACGAGGATGCCGATCCCGCCGTGCTCGACGTAGTTGCGGATGCCGGGCGCGGCGACGTAGAGAAACCGTCGCTCGGCGTCGTCGCCACGGGCCGACGGCGCGGCAATCCCGGCAAGCAGCAGCAGGCCGGCGACGAGCTTTACTGACGCGTCGCGGTCCACGATCCCGTCCGGCCTCCGTTGACCGTGCCCTCGATCGTGCCGCCAGTGATGCGGCCCGCGTAGTTCACATCGCCCGCCTGGAACTGAATCTGGTCGCCGTTGAGCCGTCCGGCCGAGATCGCCGTGCTGCCCAGGGTGCCCGTCACATTTTGAAACTGCTGCTCGAGTGTCAAGGGCCCATCGGGTGTCTGCCACGTGCCCTGCACTTTTGCCGGCACGATCCACAGCAGCGCCGTACACCAGCTCACGCAGTCGGTGATGGTCTCGGTCCGGTCCGCGTCCCAGTCGCCCATCGTGAAGGTGTTCGAGACCACGCGCGTGCCCGGCGCCATCTCCAGGATCTGCGGCCGCAATCGCAGGTTGATGTCGGGCAGGAGGAACATCGTGATCACGGTGGCCCGGGTGAAGTCGCTGGCGAACAGATCCTCCGCGGTAAACGTCGCGCGCTCCGAGACGCCGGCTTCGGCCGCGCGCGTCTTCGACAACGCCACCAGGTCCGGGTTGTATTCGATGCCATGCGCGGTCGCGCCTCGCTTGGCGGCGGCGATCACCGTGCGGCCGTCGCCAGATCCCAGATCGATCACGGTGTCGTCGGCCTTGACCTGCGCGAGGTCGAGCATCGTCTCGACCAGCTTCTCGCTGGTCGGCACCCAGACGACGTCCTTGCCTTGCTGTCCGACGCTCGGGTCGTACGGAACCGATGGAGGTGGTTGCTGAGCGGGAGGCTGGGAAAACGCCGCCAGCATGAACCCGAACACGAGGCAGAGAGATCTGGCGGCGCGCAACGAATGCATAAGGTCACCCTTGGCCGGGGAACAGCCGTCGGGCTGAGCATACGCCAAGACGATTGCCTGTGTTTACGAGGCAGGAAGCTTCCGGCGAGCCGATGCGTTTGATTGGCGGCACGGCACGAGGCTGTGAGACGGTCGGCGTGGTCGCCAGCCTGGGGTAGAGCCACGAGTGATGCAGGCCAGGATGGCGCTTGCCGTAGCGGAGCGGAACGTCCTGCGTCCAATTGCTCGGGATCACCAGGCAGAACGCCAGCACGGCCGCCAGCGTCAGGCGCTGAGCGAGCGATGCGGGTCGTTGTTGCGCCCCGGCCATTGCGACCTTCGTCGGCTCGGCACGCAGGCGGAGCCGTCCAAGCCGCCGGAGCCGCGAGCGGATGAGAAGCCCGGCACCCAGCGCGGCCATCACGAGGTTCAACGTCTGCCCGGTCCCCAGGGCCAGCCGATGCGTGGGATAGTCGCGCACGAGGTCGATGAAGATCCGTGGAAACGCGTACCAGAACACGAATCGCGCCGCGACGGCGCCTGGCGTCCGGTTCGTCCGCTGAACGTGCAGCAGGTAGGGCACGAGCAGCAGGTTCTTCGCGGCGTCGTACAGGACGACAGGGTGGCGAGGGAGCTCGGCGTCGGGGAAGAGGACTCCCCACGGCAAGTGGGTGACGCTGCCGACAATCTGACCGTCGATGAAGTTGCCGATGCGGCCCAGCCCCATCAGCAGGGCGCCGGGAATGACCAGAGTGTCGGCGAGCTCGAGAAGCGGCTTGCGATGGAGGCGGGCAAAGCATGCGGACCCCACCGCGGCTCCGGCCAGCAACCCGTGAGTGGCCATTCCGCCGAGCCAGTAGGCCGGGATGAGCGAGAGATGCTGCCTGTAGAAGGGCCATTCGTCAAACGCCACCTCCACCGCGCGACCGCCGACGAGCACGCCCACGGACAGCCACAGGCTCAACGACGTCACCTCCGACGCCGACAGCGCCAGCGCGTCGCGCCGGCGCATCAGGAACAGGTGGATCTGCAGAAAACCGAGCGTGTAGCTGAGGCCGTACCACCAGAGCGCGACGCCGCCGATTTGGGCGATGACCGGATCGATCCGGTGGACGATCGTGGAGAGCGGCACGGACGGCTGAAGTTTGCCACACGTCGCGGGCGGCGATAAGGTTACGCGCATGTCGGTAGTGGCGCGCGCACGTGCGCTGGCCGTATGCACGGGCCTCATTCTTGTCGCCACGGCGACAGCACAGGAGGGGCGCCGACCGCGTCCCATCCCGGACATCCCGGGGTACGTCACGCTGAAGGCGGATTTTCACCTGCACTCCGTGTTCTCGGACGGCGAGGTCTGGCCGACCCTTCACGTGCGCGAGGCCTGGCGCGACGGGCTCGATGCGATCTCGCTCACCGAACACCTCGAATATCGCCCTCACAGGGCCGACATCGCCGGCGGCGCCCTGCGGGCGTTCGAGATTGCACGGCCCGTGGCTGCCAGCCTGGGGATGCTGCTGGTGCCGGGCGTCGAGATCACACGCCCGGCGCCCGGCGTGAAGTCCGAGTGGCCAGTGGGAAGCGCCCACTTCAACGTGCTCTTTCCGACGGATGTCGACGCCCTCGACACTCCCGATCTCGCCGAAGCGCTGTCGCGCGCGAAGGCGCAAGGCGCGTTTGCCTTCTGGAACCATCCCGGATTCATGGACAAGCCGGCGATGTGGTTCCCGCATATCGGTGCGTTGTTTGACGCGGGCCTCTTCAGTGGCATCGAGGTCGTCAACGGCGACCGCTTCTACCCCGAAGCCCTGGAGTGGGCGGCCCAACGGCTTCTCACGCCGCTTGCATGCAGCGATGCCCACTTGCCGATGCCGGCGCACTTGAAGTCGGTCGACCGGCCGATCACCCTGGTCTTTGCGCGCACGAAAGACCTGGACGGGCTGAAGGAAGCGCTCTCGGCGCGGCGGACGCTGGCGTGGCTCGACAGTCAGGTGTGGGGCGATGCGGCGCTTCTGACCGCATTGTGGGACGCATCGGTCACCGCTGAACCGGCTCGTGTCGCGGTGGGAGGCGATGTCGCCGTCGCGGTGCGGAATGCGTCCGCCATCGACCTGGACGCACGCGCCTTGTCCCTTCCGGCGTGGCTGAACCTGGATGATGCCGTGCTTGCGCGCGAGTCGACGACCGTCCTGAGAGGGCGGGCCGGTGCGGACGCGCCAACCGGCACACACGCCATCCAGGCCAGGCTCCAGGTTCACAATCTGCACGCCAGGCCCGCCACGCCTCTGACTGCGACGCTGGCATTGAGCGTCGCAGTCGACGCGACCCGCTAGAGCACGCGCTCGCGCCTGTCCAGGGAAGGATCCGCGGATTTTCGGATTTCGAGATTTGTTTGCTCGGAATTGCTGAACACGCTCGTCGCGATGACCGGCCGCTTCGCGGCCGCGCCGGTCGGCCTCAGCTGACTGCGGCGAGCAATTTCGAGGGACCGGAAATCCCGGAATCTCATCATCCGCGGATCACTAGAACCAAGCGTTCACTAACCAGCCGGCCGATCCCCTTTGCCACGGCGTGATCAGAAAGTCAGTTATCCGAGCAGCGACCGCAGGAGATCGCGCGCGACGAAGTAGGTAAAGAACGCGTAGAAGGCCGAGCAGGCCAGCAGGCCGATCTCGCGCCACAGCGGCGGTCGAACGGCCTTTGGCAGGAAGCGCCGGTTGACCAGGAAGATCTGCACACCGGCGATGAGCAGCACGAGGCCGGCCATGTTCGCGAGGATCTTGAAGAGCTGAAACGGCGACGCCGAGCGGATCACGATGACGCCCCACACCGAGAACGCCACGAGGATGCCGTAGTAGATCGCCCCGATGCCGCGGCGCCAGTCGCGGGCCTTCTGGCTCGACATCCACAGCGCGTCGGTCACCGTTCGCACGAGGATGTCGGTGTTGCCCAGCTGCGTCTTGAAGAGGATCCAGAAGCCGTTGAACAGGGTGAGGAACCAGAAGCCCGGCCAGATCTTGCTCAGATACTCGGCCTGATACGCGCCGGCCGCCAGGCCCTGCAGGTTGGTGCCGTGCGGGATGATGGCGGTCGCGAGGTTGACGTTGAGGAACATCCCGACAAAGCAGAACAGCCCCCACACCCAGAGCTGATCGACGTGCACGTAGCGCATCCACTCGCGCCAGCGCGCGAGGTTCTCGTCGGTGGCCGGAAACACGGTGCCGACATGCGAGAGCGCGATGGCGTGTCCGCCGACGGCGCTCGGGATCGCGCCGACCTTCGAGCCCATGCCGAAGCCTTTGTCGCGGATCCAGTTGGTGACCGTGAGGTTGCCGAGACCGCCCGACCCCGCTGTGGCCGCCAGGGCCCCGATGAGACTCCAGTCGATCGGCCTCGGCAGCCCCGAGAAGCTGAAAAAGCCCGTGAAGGTCTGCCACCAATGGGACGCCGGGACAAACGCGATGTTGACCGTCAGCAGAAACAGGAACACCACCGCGAGCATCGTCCAGGCGAAGTACTCGAGCATGCGCTCGATGGTGCCGCCAAACGACAGGATGAAGACCACGGCGAGGATGAGCCCCGTTGTGATCCACGCCTGGGACGCCTGGTCGGGTGCGCCCGGCATGCGGCCCATCCACGCGCCAAACAGCGTCGCCGCGGCGCTGCCGGCCAGGGCCGGCCAGCCGAGCTGGAAGAACCCCAGGATCGAGTAGAAGACCGCCCAGAATTTCGGACCGGGCTTGAGGCGCATGATGCCGCCGTAAATCGGCTCGCCCGTGTAGAGCGTGTAGCGGATGGCCTCGAGATTGAAAATCACCTGCAGGAGGATGGCGACAGTGGCGATGAGGAAGATCGAGGACGAGTACTTGACCGCCGCGGCCGGTCCGACCAGCCATTCGCCGCCGCCAATCGAGGTGGCGGCCATGATCGCGCCCGGCCCGATGACGGCCATCAGGTTGCGGAGGCCGAATGGAGGCGGCGCCGGCAACTCCGCCACGTCCCAGCGCGGCAGCGCGCCGTGGTCGGCTGGGAGAATTGCGTCAGTGGTTTGTCCGATGGCGGGGGCGGCGTCTTGGGCGCGTGACACGCGCCCAACTCTGCACGGCTTCGAACGCGAGTGCAAGCGTAATGGTCACGCCAATTCGCACATATGTCACGAACGCATTGACGAGACCGCTCACGTTGTTACACCCTACGGGCGGCCCGGCGCGTTCGCCCGCAGCCGGTGTGGAGGTGTCCCCACGATGAAAGCCAGCGTCACCGTTGCCGTCCTGCTTGCCAGCTTGATCGCGCTTGCGCCTCGAGCGCTCGCCCAGTCGCAAGCCACGACCGGGTTGATCGAAGGTACCGTGTCGGACGCCTCGGGCGGCCGGCTGCCCGGCGCCGCGGTCACCCTGGTCAACACCGGGACCAATTTCACCCGCGACCTGGTCACCGACAGCGACGGCCGCTTCCGCGGGCTGCTGCTGCCGCTTGGCACCTATCGGCTGACGGTGGCCCTGGCGGGCTTCTCTACCTACACGCAGGAGGGCATCGAGCTGGTGGTCGGCCAGACCGCAAACATCCCGATCGTGCTGCAGCTCTCCTCCGTGCAGGAAATGATCACGGTGACCTCGGATTCGCCGGTGGTCGAGACGACGCGCGCCGAACGGTCCACGCTCATCAACCAGGCAACGTTGAGCGGCCTGCCCAACAACGGCCGGAACTTCCTGGCCTTCATGCAGCTCACCCCGGGAGTCACCATCGTGCAGGGGCCCGACGGCGACGAGATCAGCGTCAACGGGCAGAAGGGCATCAACAACAACATCGCGGTCGACGGCGCGGACTTCAACAACCCGTTTTTCGGCGAGCAGCGGGGCGGCCAGCGCCCGGCCTTCACCTTCAACCAGGACGCGGTCAAGGAGATGGTCGTCGTCGCCGATGGCGCGGCGCCGGAGTTTGGACGGAGCGGCGCCGGCTTCATCAACGTCGTCACGAAGTCGGGGACCAATTCGCCGAACGGATCGGCGCACTTCTTCTTCAAGGCCGACGGCCTGTCATCGGCGAACTCCGACGGGGAGAAGTTCCCCTACGACCAGCAGCAGTACGGCGCGACGTTCGGCGGCCCGCTGAAGAAGGATCGCCTCTTCTTCTTCCTGGCGTACGACGAGCAGCAGTTCGACCAGACCAAGCAGCTCAATCCGAACCGCATCGAGCCGCGAGTCGTGGACTTTTTCGCGGGCCTCGGCAGTCCCAATGAGAACGGCACGATCGACCGGACCAACGAAGCCCGCGTCTTCCTCGGCAAGGTCGACTACCAGCTGAACGAGTCGAACCTGTTCACCATTCGGTACAACTACACCTGGAGCGAGCAGCAGAACGGCACGTTCGACGTCGATTCGTGGGGCCGCAGCGCCAATGCGGTCGAGCGAGGGTTCTCCAACGCGGTCTCCGGCTCGCTGGCGACGACGCTCTCCAGCACGATGCTGAACGAGCTGCGGTTTCAGTACGCGCGCGAGGATCGGCCACGGCCGTACGGCGGGCCAAACGTAGGCGGCCAGTCGCGGCCGTTCCCCGACACGGCGTTCGACTTCGGCAGCGGCTACCGCTTCGGCATGCCGTTTTTCATCCCGGTCGAGTACAACGACACGCGGTTCCAGATCGTCGACAGCGTGTCGTGGATCAAGGGCCGCCACACGCTCAAAGCCGGCTTCGAGCTCAATCGCGTCAACTCCTCGCAGACGTTCATCGGGTTCGCCAACGGCCGCTATGTGTTCGGCAGCACCCAGGGGTTCCTCAATTACGCGCAACTCGGCCCGCGGTATGTGGAATGTTCCGACGGCTCGACCAGCGTGACCGGTAGCTGCCCCGCCGGCGTAGACATCACCGGCCCGCTCCTCCTGTACCTACAGCAGGCCGGCGTCGGCGGCTTGACGGTCGAAGAGGCCGGCACGCAGGACATCCCGCAGGTGGAGCCCGCACTGTTCATCCAGGACAAGTGGCAGCCCAACACGCACCTCACCATCTCGTACGGCGTCCGCTGGGAGGCGCAGATCCAGCCCGAGATGATCACGCCGCGGGACGAACTGTTCTACCGCGAGTTCCTCGACGACCCGGCGTTCCCGTCCGACGGCACGATCCCGTCGGACAAGCGCATGTGGCAGCCGCGCCTCGGAATTTCCTGGGATCCGGGTGGCGATGGCAAGCAGGTCCTCCGCGCCAGCGCCGGAATCTTCTACGCGCGCATCCCCGGCCTGAACATGGCCAGCACGCGTTCGACCGACGGCACCAGAGGGCAGACGCTCTTCCGGGCCAGCTTCTTCAACGGCTTTGGTGTGACGCCGCCCACCTGGCCGAACCTGATTCCGCAGTCGGAGATTTCGAGCCCGGATCATCCGGACGTCTTCGTGTTCGACAAGAACTTCCAGAACCCGCGCACCTACTCCGGCACGTTGAGTTACGAGCGCGAGCTCATCTCGAACCTGTCGGTCTTTGCGACCTTCACCCACTCCAAGACGGTGCACGTCACGCGGTTCATCAACCGCAACGACGCGGTGTTTGACTCGCCCTGGTCCACCGGTCTTGGCGCCGACAACCTCAACGGCGTCACGAACCTGACGACCGTCGAGAGCTCGGCCAAGGCGAAGTACGACGCGTTCACCATCGGCATGAACAAGCGGTACGCCCAGAACTACCAGTTCCAGTGGAACTACACGATCGGACGCGACATGTCCGACGACGACAACGAGCGCGACCCGTTCACGTTCCGCTATGCAGCGGCCAACAACCTGGCGCCCGAGTACAACTACTCCGACCGCGACCAGCGCCACCGCTTCAACGCCTGGTTCCTGGTGACGGCCAAGGGGTTCGACTTCAACACCCGCGTCTCGTCGCGGACCGCGCAGCCGGTCTCGGTCGGCGATACGCCGCAGGATCGCATCCTGGACAACGGCACCATCATCCTGCGCAACACGCTGCGCAAGGACAACGAGTTCTTCACGTGGGACTTCCGCGTGGGGCGTCCCTTCCACCTGACCAAGTCGGTGCGTCTCGAGCCAGTGTTTGAAGTGTTCAACCTGACCAACAGCAAGAACATCCGTCGGCCCTCGGTGACCAACCTGATCTTCAACTTCGACGGAACTGTGCAGGAAGGCCTGGGCGATCCGCGCCAGGCGCAGCTGGGGGTGCGGGTGCGGTTCTGATCGCCTTCACAGGAGGTCAGGAGGCCACGAGTTATACAGGAGATTAGGAGATCAGGAGATCTAGAGGGTTCGTCCAAATCCTCTTTGACCTCCTGATCTCTGGGTCCCCACCATTTCCCCATGAAATCCGCGCGCCTTCCCAAAGACTTCCGGCGCCTCGCTCGCTAGCCTCGTCTCCCATGGGATGCCAATCCCCTGGGAGGTGTGACATGACACGCTCGCGTACATTGTTGGTCGCCATCAGCGCCACCGCGGTTGCGGCGTTGCTGTCGGGACACGTGATCCGGGCAACGACGGGTTCGGGGACTCTCTCGACGCTCATCGGCCGGGCGACATTCGAGGACCCATTCAAGGTCAAACGCGTGGACCAGTCGATCAATTGGGAAGTCGAGGTCGAAGCCGCGCCGGACCTCGACATCGCCGTCCAGACTATCGAGTTCGCGGCCGGCGGGCAGAGCGGCTGGCACAGCCACCCGGGCCCGGTGTTCATCTCGGTTGCACAGGGAAGGATGACGTTTTACGACTCGGACGACCCGAACTGTGAGCCGACCATCCGCTCCGCCGGTGAGGGATTTCTCGATGTCGGCGACCACGCCCACATCGCACGCAACGAAAGCGGCGCGCCGGCGAAAAACGTGGTGGTCTACTTCGCGCCTCGCGCGGCGCCCATCCGCGTGGACCAGCCGAACCCCGGCAACTGCCTCTTCAAAGGGTTCTAATTCGTCCGAGCGCTGGCGCTACAATGCATCGACGGGAGGCGTGCCGGGCCGACCGACACGCGCCCGCCGATGGAGGCCGCGTGACTTATCGATTCGGCCGCCTGACTCTGGACTCGCCGACACGACGGCTGCTGGGTGCGGCCGGCGAGATCCATCTGTCGCCGAAAGCGTTCGACCTTCTCCATGCGCTGGTGCGCAACAGGGACCGGGCGATGTCGAGAGGCGAGCTCCACCAGCTGCTCTGGCCGTCGACGTTCGTGCTCGAGACCAACCTGGCCACTCTCGTCGCCGAGATACGACGCGCACTCGGCGATAGCGCAGATGCGCCACGCTATCTGCGAACGATGCACCGGTTCGGTTACTGGTTCATCGGCGATGTGGACGAGTCCGACGTGCCCGAGGTACCTGTGGGCCCTGTCACCTGCTGGGTCGTGTGGGAGGGGTGCCAGGTGCGGCTCACCCCCGGTGAGAACGTCCTCGGGCGCGCTCCTGACGCCACGGTGTGGATCGATGCGCCCGGTGTGTCTCGGCACCACGCCCGCATCGTCATCGCCGCAGGGGAGGCTGCCGTCGAGGACCTCGGCAGCAAGAACGGAACCTTCGTGCGCGACCGCCGTGTCGACGCTCCACACACGCTCGGCGACGGCGACCAGATCAGGCTCGGGTCGGTCGTGGTCACCTTTCGTATTCCGCCCGTGGCCGGCTCGACCGAGACGGCGCCGGCGGGCTGATGGCCGCTATTTCCCCTTCTGGCACAAGCAGCGCACCATGGGCCGGGCGGAATCGCTCGGTTCCACCGGGAGATTGAGGCCCTGGCCAAAGCTCCATGACACGCCGACGGTGACAGCCCGTTGCAACGCGTGACCGTTGCGGCCGGCCAATGTCGTCATATATGAGCCGAAGACGTCGAAGGACCGGCTGACGGACACCTGGACGCCACCGCCAAGATCGAGCATGTCGGATCGCGCGATGCGATCGTGATTGGGCTGCTGGGCCAGTGGCAGCGCGCGCCAACCGGCGTCGGGCAGGTCGATGCCCCCGTGCGTCTTCTGGCCGGCGCCCAGGACGAAAGCCCGGACCGCGGGAGTGATGAAGTACCCAAGTTCGACGTCCAGGTTGCTGCGATCGTGGTGTACGCCTACGATGCGTTCGACAAAGCTGTAGGAATACCGTGCCTGGGCAAACGCGTTGGGCAGTCGCGCCGACACGAGGCGGCCGACGTACACGCCGACGTCGAGCTCCCGGACGCGGCGGCCGAAGGCCGCGTGCGCAAAGGTCTGATACGAGTGTGACGGCACGTTGGTGCCGACAAACGGCGTGATGGTCACGGGACCTTGAACGAGGTTGTACCGCACGCCAAAGCGAACATCCTGAAATCCAAGATGGGCCCGCCCGTTGTCCTGCAGATTCGGATGCGGCGCCCTGCCGCTGTACCGCGCGCGCACCGCGGGCAGCACCAGGTTGACCGCCAGCCGATCGGTGACCCCGTACGTCACATCGAATAGCAGACCCTGCGAACTGACCTGGCCTCGATCCTCGCGCGTGCCATTTGCGCGCAAGTGGTCTTCGACGAACAGGTCCTGGTAGAGAATCGAGACCGACCCTTCCCCTTTCGGGGGCACCCAGGCTTGCGCGTGCACACCTGAGACAGCGGCCGTCTGCAGGCAGGTCCACGCGACGATGACGCGGGCGACGCGGAACCTCATCGCGTCACTTCGCTGCCGGAGCCCCGCGGGCCGCCAGCCGCCGCTCCATCAGGTGATCGATCTCCGCCAGCGCTTCGTGCTTCGTCATGACATCGGGCTGCAGCTTGCAGTGATACACCGCCGCGGCGGCCGCGGCGATCTCCGGTGTGGGCTTGTGCAGGATTGGCAGGACCTCGGGACGCACCGGCAGCGACCGCAGCAGCTCTTCCACCTGGTGTGTGTCCGCGAAGGCGGCGATGACGACGTCGTAGGGCCCGCCAGCGATGGCCAGTCCGAGGTCCGTCTCGTGGGGCACCGCGCGGGGTGAGTGCCCCGCCCGCTTCAGCAGCGTCTCGAACTGTTTGATCGAGGACGGCGTGGCCCGCGCGGGCGTGAGAATCAGAATCGAAGCCGGGTGCACAGCCGCGTAGGCTCGGAGCCGTGCGCTGCGCCCCATTCGGAGGAACTTATCCCCACAGGCATCGAGATCGACGGTCCCGAATGCAGCTGTCGCGAGCAATATGCCGACGCAGAGCAGTCGTCCAAGCATGGCGACCTCCGGGCGATCGAATGGAACCTACGCCTGCGACGTGGGTGAGTCAAGCAGCGCAACGTGGGAATTTGATGGGGATTTTAGCGGGCCACGGCCCGGACCGATCCGCGCCCCGGATCGAGCCGAGCGCCGAGGCCCTCGAGCAGCCAGAGATCGCCCCGCGGGCGGACGATCGAGGTGACGATCGAGCGTCCGTCATGGGCCACGCCAAACCCTCGAAGTGGGTTGTTGACCGGAGGTGACGGCCCCAGGTCTGCCAGAATCCTGGGCGTACCCACCCGCACGTCGAGGCCGACAATAGCGAGGTGCAGCTCAGCGGTTTCCAAGACGCCAAGAACCGTTGTCCCATCCGTCGACCAGGCGTGAACCAGCCACTGCTGGTCGGTCAACACGCGGTCCGCCGATCCGTCCGGGGAGACCACGGCGAATCCTGCGCTTGTCTCCCACGTGATCCAGTCGCCTCGCGGGGACCAGCGGGGCGTCGCGTTTGGCACCCCGTCACGGCGCAGCACCAGCGGCGCCTCGCCGCTGCCCACACGGACCTTGGCCAGCAGCCACTGGTCGTCCTTCCAATCGGTGTAGGCGATCCAGTCCCCGTCGGGCGACCATGTGGGCGCGCTCTGATACCCCTCGTGCGTCGCCGGCAGCAACGGCACGGGTGGGCCGCCCGCGATGAGGGAGATCCAGATCCGCAGCGGCCAGATCGGCGCATTCGCGTTGCGTTGGTAGGCCAGGCGGCTTCCGTCGGGCGAGAAGGCCGGTGTGCCGAGCATGATCGTCCTGTCGTCACCGAAGTCCGCCTGCGTGATGACAGGCCGATCGCCCCAAGGTTGATTTCGTGAGTGGAGCCAGATCTCGTCGTGGCCGCGGCGATCGGTCACATACGCCATCGTGGTGCCGTCGGGCGACCACGACGGATCCATCTCGCTCCGAGCCGTTGCGATGATCCGCCGCGACGCCGGTGCGTCGAGGGGAACCTCCATCAGATCGTAGTCCGGCTCGCCGGCCGTGAAGACCACCCGATCGCCCGAGGGCGAGACCGACGGGTCGTGCTCGGTGCCTGGCCCTTCGGTGAGCGGCCAGGCACGATCGCGCTCGAGGTCGGCCACCCAGAGATGTGAGCCAGGGGTGGACCCGGTCCGGACAGCGAGCACGACATGGCGGCCGTCTGGCAGCCAGGAGAAGCTCGCCGCTCGGGGCACCACGTCGGTCCAGCCAGCGAGCCGTCGGCGAGCCGGCGCGTTCGAGTCGACTGGCACGGTCCAGAATTGCCATCCACGCTGCTCGGCTGCCAGTCCGATGGTTCGCGGCACGGCCACGATCCCAAGCGTTTGACCGTCAGGCGAAAACGCGAGCGCTCCTTCAGCCAGCCGCAACGCTCCGAGCCCCCGATGTCTCTTGAGAGGGCTACCCACGGGCGACGACGTGTACAGCGCCGCGGCGCCGACAATGTCGCCGTGCTGCTCGTCGCGAAGAATGGCAAGCGTGCGTCCATCGGGGGAGATCGCGCCGCGCGTGGCATCCTCAACGGTGACCTGCGGGGTGCCCCCGGCGGCGCCGACCGACCAGATGCCGTCGCGGTCGCGTGCGAGCGACACGTAGTACAGACGTTTGCCGTCGGGCGACCAGAAGGGATACTTGCAGTCGTAGGCAGCCTTGGTCACCATCGCCGCCGACGGCGCCGTGACTCGCCGCGTGAAAATCTGAAGCACGCCTTGAACCTCGGCCGTGTACGCCAGCGTCTGGCCGTCGGGCGACCAGACCGGAAAGCCTTCGAACCCCTCCTCCGACGTCACCGGTGCGAACCGAAGGGGCGGCGGGTCCGCGCCCGGCCTCCCGAGGGCGTACGCGATGAGCAGCCCCACACTCGTTACAGCGACGAGCCAGGCGACGAGCCGCAGCCGGCCGGCCGGGGCGTCAGGGCCGGCATCCACTGAACGTGAGACCGCGTCGCTGAGGCGATCGCGCAGCGTCTTCAGATCCCGCTGCAGATCGGCCGTGCTCACGTAGCGCTCGCCAGGTTCCTTGGCAAGGCACCGTTCGACGAGCCATTGGAGTGGCAACGGCACGCGTGAGTTGAGTCCCGACAGCGGCGGCAATTCCTCGTTGATGATGGCGTCCAGCGTCGCCTCGGGCGTCGCGCGCCGGTACGCGGGGCGGCCGGTCAACATCTCGAACAGGATGAGACCCAGGGAGAATTGATCGGACCGGTAATCGGTGGCGGCGCCACGTGCCTGCTCGGGGCTCATGTAGGGCGCGGTCCCGGCGCCAAGGGCCATGTCGGTCATGGTCTCGAAGGTGTCGCGATCCGAACCCCTGGCGGGCTGGCTGATGAAACCGCCCCCTCGCGCCAGACCGAAGTCCAGGATCTTCACGCGCCCGCCGCGGGTGACCATCAGGTTCTCGGGCTTCAGATCGCGATGCACGATGCCGGCCTCGTGCGCGGCTGCCAGACCGTCGGCGATCTGCGTCGCCAGGTCCAGCAGTCGCTTGAGTGGAACCGGCCCGCGCGCCAGCTCATCTCTGAGCGGCCGGCCATCGACGAGCTCTGCCACGATGTACGGGACCGCATCGTCGACGGCGGCGTCGAACACGGTGACGATGTTGGGATGGTTCAGGGCGCTGGCGGCCCGCGCCTCCGCCACAAAACGATGGACGCGGTCGGGATCGGTCTCCGCACGGCGGTGAAGGATCTTCAACGCGACGTGGCGCTCGAGACGCGGGTCCCACGCTCGATACACCTCGCCGCCGCCGCCCGCGCCGATGAGCGACAGGATTTCGTATGGTCCGAGCGAGGTCGGGGTGACGTGAGAGTGCATCGCCAACCGCGGTTCCGACCCGGCCATTCTACGCCTCGCGTCAGCAAGGCCTGTCAACTCCTGATCTCTTGATCTCCTTTGGAACTCCTGACCTCGTGGCCTCCTGTAGAATGCCGCCCTGGCTTTCAAAGGAGGAACGATGCGACGTCGATTGGCCACGGGCCTGGCATTCGGGATAGCGGCGGCGGTGTCGGGACATCTCACCGCGGCGCAAGCCCCGCAACTGGGGTTCTTCATCACCAGCGTGGGGCCGGGTAAAGGTGCGGATCTCGGCGGACTCGCCGGCGCGGATGCGCACTGCCAGTCGCTGGCGGCCGCGGCGGGCGCCGGCGGCCGCACCTGGCGAGCGTATCTGAGCACGACGGCCAGCGGCAGCCAGCCGGCGGTCAACGCCAAGGACCGCATCGGAAGCGGTCCGTGGGCCAACGCCAAAGGGGTCGTCGTCGCCACCAGCGTGGCGGATCTGCACAGCGACGCCAACAAGCTCTCGAAGGAAAACTCGCTTACCGAGAAAGGCGCTGTCGTCAACGGCCGCGGCGACACGCCGAACAAGCACGACATCCTTACGGGGACCACGCTCGACGGCACCGCCTCTACGGCGGCTGGCGACTCCACCTGCGGCAACTGGACCGGCAGTGGAGAGGGCAGCGCGCTTGTCGGCCATCACGATCGCCAGGGCGGCGGCGCCAATCCGACGTCGTGGAACTTCGCGCATCCCTCCCGCGGCTGCAGCCAGGAGAACCTGCGCGGCACCGGCGGCGACGGGCTGTTCTACTGCTTCGCGGCCAAGTAGGCCAGCCGCCGGAGCGAGCCGGGACGTTGCCGAGAAGGAGCCGCGGATGACGCCTGGATTGCCACGGCACCTGACGTCGCCTCTGCAATTCGCTGCGGCTTCCCGCTGATCCTTGAAGAATCCGCGCATGTTGCTTCGGCGCAGACATGATGTCATCGCTGTCATCGCTCCACTGTCACAGACAGCTCGCGGCGGCCCAGGAACAGCGGAACCCGAGCGACACCGGCCGCGAAGCGGCCGGTCGGGTGGACGAGAACGTGCGTGGGAATGAGAGTCTCCTGAACCACATGGCTCTCATTCCCACACACTATGCTCGTCCAACTGCCGCGGCATTGCCGCGGGTCGCTCGGGATCCGGCGCCAGAGAATCCATAAATCCGCGCAATCCGCGGATCCTCCAGCCGCCGCGCGCGCCATGCCCAAACAGTGGCGTTCAGCTGGTGAGGCACTCGAACACGAGGCGGTAGAACTCGGGATGCGACTGCCAGGTCTGGCCGGTGACGACGCGGCCGTCCCGCACGGCCTGTTCGTCGGTGACGTAGGTCGCGCCGGCCGCCTCGATCTCCCAGCGGCAGTTCTCATACGCCGTGACGCGTTTGCCGACCACGAGGCCGGCGGCCGCGAGGATCTGCACGCCGTGGCAGATGCCGAAGATCCACTTCCCGGCGCGGTCGAATGCGCTGACGATCTCCAGCACGCGCGCGTCGTGGCGGAGGTACTCCGGCGCGCGCCCGCCGAGCACCAGCACGGCCGCGTAGTCGTCCACCCGCACGTCGTCAAACGTCAGATCGGCGTCGGCGCCATAGCCCTGGCGCTCGATGTAGGTGTCCCACCCGGGTTCGAAGTCGTGGATGACCAGGTGCAGGCGCCGCCGGCTTGGCGCCGCGATGGCCGGCAGGTAGCCGGCTTCGAGGAGGCGATGCCGGGCGTAGAGACACTCGTAGCTCTCGCCGGCATCGCCGGTGATCAGCAGAATCTGTGACGGCACGGGAGCGATTCTCGACCAGTCCGTCCCCGTGTCGCAAGCGGTTACTGAAGCGGGCGCGGCTCGCCGTACAGGAAGTCGTCCATCATCACGATGTCGCGATTGTCCTCGTCGTCCACGCCGGGTGCCGTATCGCCCGCGGTGATCCGGACGTGGGCCACGCGCGCGTCAGGAAACACGACGCCGAGAAACGAGAAGGCCCCGTCGCCAGGCGAAGCCGCGACCCAGCCGCTGTACAGCAGGTCGCCCCCGGCGTCGTAGTACGCGACCAGCGTGCTGGCGCCGCGGTTGCCGCGCTTGAGCGCCGGACCGCTGCCGTCGGGCTGATCCACATCGCTGAAGACCGCGGCGAAGCCGGTGGTCGTGGCCGCGGTCGCGCCGTTAGTGCCAGGAATGAAGAACTCCACGTCGGTGATGTTGCTGCCGATGGGGCTGAAGAGCCGGAACGGGCTGAACGCCTTGAACACGACCTCGTAGCTCGGGTTGCCGAAGGTGCTCACCAATCCATCCGGCGGCGACTGCACGAAGCCGCTGCCGGGTGTCGTGAAGAGCCCGCCGCGTGAGTTGAGGAACCCCGTAAAGGGGGTCGGCACTTCTGCGGCCACGGTCGCTCCGAGGCCGTCCCAGTTGATCTCACGTCGGCCCGTCGGCTGCGAGCCGCCGCTCGCGTTGTTGATGCCGCCGAGTGCGGCTCGGAACTCGTCGATCGTCGATTGCAGCGACGCCGTGCTGGGACCGGCAGCCTGGAACACGGCCGGCGGCACGAAGTCGACCGACGTGCGGCCTTCGGCGTACGTGCGCAGCGCCAGCGGCGCCGAAACAATCAGTGAGAGCGTGGCCGCCGAGGCGGCCAGTATGCAGATGAATCGTGTCTTCAACTTGCTCCTGCCTTTCAATGGTTCGCCGGGGAGGCAGGCGCGCGAGCGCCCGCGGCCCGGACTCTATCAAGCGGTCCGGGGCGGATCATGAGCAGCAGGTTAAAAAACGGTGAGACCCGAAGTGTGACGGCGCTCAGACGCCGACCTGGTCGCGCGCGTCCGCGGCAAAGACGCGCCACCGCTCGGCTCCATGGCCCAGCTGGTGCATGCCACGATCGACGAACTGCAGGCCCGAGCCGGCCACCAGGTCCACGACCGTTCGGGAGACCAGCACGTCGCCAGGCGGCGCCAGGGCCGCGATGCGGGCGCCGACTTCCCCTACCGGGCCGGTGGCCAGGCCCGCGGCGAGATCGCATTCCCCCGTATGCAGACCGACCCTGACAGGCACCGCCGCTACCTGGGCAGCAAGGCTGATGGCGCAGCCACAGCGGATCGCCCGTGCCGGGCCATCAAACAGCGCGAACAGGCGGGTGCCGTCGGCCTGGACTGAGGCGTGACCGAAACGCGCCGCCTCGGTCGCCACCAGCGCGTGCACGCGTGCGTCGTTGGCGCAGCCGGTATCGACGCACAGGATCGTCGCCAGGACCCGGGAATGGTCGGCGCGCTCGCGTCCGGCGGAGAGGAACAGCTCGATTTGATCGAGCATCGCGTCTTGATCGCCGACAAACGGCAGATGATCCTCGCCCGGCAGCTCGACGAAACGCGCACCGGCTATCAGGCTCGCGACATAGCGGCCCTCGTCGACGCGAAGGCATCGGTCGCCCGTCCGATGCAGCACCAGCGTTGGCACGCGCACCGTCGGCAGGACCGATCGGATGTCGATCTCCGCGTTCATCCGCGTCAACGCGACTGCCGCCGCGGGGCTGCCGCCCATGCGGAGAAAGGTGGCCCACCAGTCGCGAAAGGCCGGATCGTCGGCGCGACTGGGCGCGCGTTCTTCCAGGCCCACCGGCCCGCCCCATCGCGCCAGGATCTCGCGGCAGAACTCCTCGCGTGACTCTCGAGTAGGCCCCCACGGATAGTCGGGCGCCCACGTGCGCCGGGCGTAGGTGCCGACCATGACGAGGGCATCGGTGCGGTCCGGATACGTGGCGGCAAACAGCGCGCACATCGGGCCGCCCTCCGACACGCCAAGCAACACCGCGTGTCGCGACCCTACGGCATCCATGACAGCGCGCACATCGTCCATGCGCTGCTCGAGCGTCGGCATCTCCCCGACAGGGTCCGACAGGCCCGTGCCGCGCTTGTCGAACAGGATCAGGCGCGACATGCGTGCCAGCCGGCCGAGGAAGCGCGCAAACGAGGGCTCGCGCCAGTAATACTCGAGGTGGCTGACCCATCCCATGACGAAGACCAGGTCGATGGGGCCGTCACCAAGCACCTGATACGCGATGTTGACCTCGCCGCTCCGCGCGTAATGAACCGCGACACCCGGGGGCTCGTGTGTCCGGGGCGACGCCTCGTTGGGCTCGCGTGTCACCGTCGCGATGAAGCGATAGCCGCGGCGGTGCGCGGTCTCGATGAAGCGTGGCGTTCGCGCGTCGTCGCCCAGCGCGCGGCGGATCTCGCGCACGCAGACCTTCAGCACGCCGTCGGCGACGAACACGCCGGGCCAGACGGCGTCGAGCAGCTCGCACTTCGTGACCAGCTGGCCGGGATGTTCGGCAAGGAAGTCGAGAACCGCCAGCGCCTTGGGCGTCAAGGCCACCGGGCCGGCGGCAGTACGGAGGTGGCCGCGGACACGGTCCAGTCGAAAAGACCCGAATGTGAGGTCGTGCGCCGACGCCATGGGAGGAAGTTCACCGGGGAACCCGACGATTATGGCATCGGCGCAAGCTCGACCACGCGGTCGGCGACGCATTGCCCGGCGTGACGGCGATCCTGCCGATGTTCGTGAACGCGCGAGAACCGCGCGCTGATGCTCGAGCACATCGTCGTCGCGATGCCGGTAGTGAAGCGGCCCACCGTCGCACGGCCGACCAACGAGGAGCGGGTTCCGCTCGGCGACACCAGCTCGTTCGGAAGCTTCCAGCGGCTTGCCGGCTCGCTCGGCCCCGCCATAACATCGTGGGATGACCACGATCCGCAAGGGCCGGCGCGAGTTCCTGAAGTCGTCGCTCTCAACCGCGGCCATTGTGTCGGCGTGGCCGCGCGGACTGGCGGCCGATCAGACCCCGGCCGCGACGGCGCGGCCGTCGCGGTTGCGGTTTGCCGCCATCGGCCTCAATCACGGTCACATCAACAGCCAGGTCGCGTCCGTCATTCGGGGCGGCGGCGAGCTGGTGTCGTTCTTCGCGATTGAACCGGACCTCATCGCGGACTTCAGCAAGCGGTTTCCGCAGGCACGCCTCGCCCGCAGTCAACGCGAGATCCTCGACGACTCCTCGATCGCGCTCGTGGTCAGCGCATCGATTGCAAAGGAGCGTGCGCCCCTTGGCATCGAAGTCATGCGCCACGGCAAGGACTTCATGGTCGACAAGCCTGGCATCACCACGCTCGACCAACTGGCTGAAGTCCGGAAGGTCCAGGCCGAGACCAGGCGCATCTACTCGATCCTCTACAGCGAACGCCACGAGAACCGCGCCACCGTGCGCGCCGGCGAGCTGGTGAAGGCCGGTGCGATCGGCAAGGTCGTGCAGACCATCGGGTTGGGGCCGCACCGCATGAATCCGAAGACTCGACCCGCGTGGTTCTTCGACCGCAACAGCTATGGCGGCATCCTGTGCGACATCGGGTCGCACCAGTTCGACCAGTTCCTGTTCTTCACCGGGTCAACCGAGGCGGAGGTCGTCGCCTCGCAGGTGCGCAACGTCAACCACCCGCAGTACCCGGGGCTCGAGGACTTCGGCGACGCGATGGTGCGTGGCAACGGCGGCACCGGCTACGTGCGAGTGGACTGGTTCACTCCCGGTGGTCTGAGCACCTGGGGGGACGGCCGGCTCACGGTCCTGGGCACCGACGGCTTCATCGAAATCCGCAAGAACGTGGACATCGGCGGCCGTCCGGGCGGCAGCCACCTGTTTCTGGTCGACCAGAAGGAAACGCGCGTCGTCGATTGCAGCGGCGTCGAGCTGCCGTACGGCGAGCGCCTGGTCGACGACGTGCTCAATCGGACGGAGACGTCGATGCCACAGGCGCACGTGTTTCTGGCGACCGAGCTGGCGCTGAAGGCCCAGAAGCAGGCGAAGTGAGGCATCTCACTCGAGCGACGACGAGAACCACCCGGGCGGTTCGGTCCAGGTCCGATCGCGTTGCGTACCTGCTGGTGCGCGACGAGGTGCTCGTCAGCCCTGAAACCGCGTTGCGCTACCGCGTCGATCGCCTGCTCGGCGAAGGCGGTTTCGGGCAGGTCTACCTCTCGAAGCGGCTGGGCCGCTCGCCACTGGTCCCCGAGGTGCTGTGCATCAAGGTCAGTACTCGGATCGACGGCTGGCTGCGCGAAGCGCATTTCGGGCAGCTGCTGCACGAGCACCCGCGCGCCATCCAGGTCTACGATCGCTTCCCTCTGCTCCGCGCCGATGGCACCGTGCTCTACTGCCTGGCGCTCGAATACGCGCGCCACGGCGACCTCAGCACGCACCTCCATCACGACGGGAAGGGCTTCACCGAGGCGGCGGCGCGCCGCGAGATCGCCGGCATCCTGGAAGTGCTGGGCAAGCTGCATCGCGGCCAGATGCTGCACCGCGACCTGACGCCGCTCAATGTCTTCGTCTGCGAGGGACGCAAGTTGAAGCTCGGCGACTTCGGCATCGCGCGGCCGCAAACCGATCGTCGCGGCGTCACGGCCCGCACGTTGAATCCGTTTGCGGCGCCAAGCGACATCCTGGCCGGCACGGCGCCCAAGTGGCAGGCGCGTGACGACGTCTACCAGGTTGGGCAATTGCTCGGCATGTTGATCAAGGGCGACGCGCGGGAGCGGGTCCGCACGGCCGAGATCAGGCACCTGGCCTGCAGCGATCACTTGAAAGAGATCATTCACCGCTGCATAGGCGAGCGGCGGAAGCGGTATGAAACCGCCGACCACCTGATCGACGCGTTACGCAATCCGCCGTCCGCGCTCAAGGCCGGCGCCGTGCGATCGCTGCGCGGCGTGCACCTGTTCTTCACCGGCATCCTCACCCGTCCTCGACGCGAGGCGGTGGCCGCCGCCGCCCGCGCCGGCGCGATCGTGCACGGCGGGCCGTCGAGCAAGACGACCGTCGTCGTGCGCGGGCGCCCGAACGCGCAGCAGGCGGCGGGCAAGGAAGCCGGCCTGAAGCTGATGGAGATCAGGCGCCTGCGAACGGCCGGCCACCGGATCACGCTGGTGACCGAGCCGCAGTTCTGGCGGCTCACCTCCGCGAAACGCTGACCTCGTCCTGCTCGGTCTAGCCTTTGCAGCCGCCGTCCAACATCTTCAGGGACTCCACGAAGATCGGTTGCGTCACGCTGGGAACGCCGGCCTGCGCGCCCGCCATCGGATCCGGCTTCGGCATCGTCTCCATACCCGTCGAGCCGCTCGGCGTGCCCGGCGACACACCCTGGTTCGACAAGCCTGGCTGTTGATTGGTTGCCGCGCGCAGCGTCCCGGTGAGTTGTACCCGGTGACCGATATGCTCCGCGAGGCGGACGGCTGGCCCGGTCGAGATGAGGTTGTAGACGACCCCCTGGCCCTCGGCGGCGCCGGCGGCAGGCTCGGACCGCAGCACGTATGCCGTCGCAGGGTTCACATTCGCCGGCGGCGGCGTCTTTCCGCTGTCGTAGCTCTGTGGCTTCGGACGCTCGATACAGCCAGTGAGCGTAACTGGCGCGGAGGTCTGCGCGGCCGGAGCGGGCGCCGGCGTCGGCTGAGGGGCCGCGACGTTTGGCGGCGTCGTGGGCGTCTGCGCCTTCGAGGGCGAGGCGAAGACCAGGACTGCCGCGGCCAGTCCGGCCGTGACGTTCAAGAGTGAGTTCATGGCGAAGCCTCAGGCAGGGAGCCTTACCTGAACAGAGCAAAGCGCTCGCCAGGCGCCGTCACCTCGAGCGTGAGCCTTATCGTACCGGACCCGCCAGAGGCCGCCACGGACTTACACGGCCCGGTATTGATTGGAAACTCAACCAGCGCGGCACTAACACCAATCTCGGTCCGTCTGACGCTACCGACGGGCATCGTTCGTGCACGGTCGTTGACGAACAGGCCCCGCGGAGCTATGCCAAATGACTAGACTTCGATCGCGACGTTCTCTGAAAGGACCCGTCCGGTACGCCGTCGTTGGACTCGGCCATATCGCGCAGGTGGCAGTCCTGCCCGCGTTCGCACATGCCTCGAAGAACTCGAAGCTCGTCGCGCTCGTCAGCAGCGATGCCCGGAAGCTCTCGGAGCTCGGCGACCGGTACGGCGTCGAGATACGCGGAGGCTACGAAGCGTACGAACAATGCCTGGAGGAAGCCGACGCGGTCTACATCGCGTTGCCAAACTCGATGCACACCGAGTACGCGATCCGCGCCGCGCGTGCTGGCGTTCATGTGCTGTGCGAGAAACCGCTGGCGGTCACCGGCGTCGAGTGCGACAGGATCATCGAAGCCTGCCGCGAGGCCGATGTCCGCGTCATGACCGCGTATCGCCTGCACTTCGAGCGTTTGACGCTATGGGCCCTCGATCAGGTTCGCTCAGGCCGCCTCGGCGATTTGCGCTACTTCACGTCTGCGTTTTCGATGCAAGCCAAGCCCGGAGGGATTCGCACCAGGTTCGAACTCGGCGGCGGCACGCTGTACGACCTGGGTGTGTACTGCATCAACGCGGCCCGGATGTTCTTTGCAAGCGAGCCCGTTGACGTCATGGCCTGTTCGATAGACGGCGTCACGGCAGCCATGCCTGGCATCGATGCGACGACAGCCGCCGTCCTGCGCTTCGAGGGCGATCGTGTCGCGACCTTCGTGACGAGCTTTGATGCGGCCGATGTCTCGTCGCTCCGCCTGGTGGGCACCAGGGGCGATATTCGCATGAAGCCCGCGTACCAGTACGCCGAGCCGCTGGTCTGTGAAGTCACAGTCGACGGCAAGACCGTGAGGCGTCGCGGCAGGAAGGGCGATCAGTTCGCGCCCGAGCTGATTTACTTTTCTGACTGCATCTTGAAAGGCAGGCAACCGGAGCCCTCTGCCGAGGAAGGCGCCCAGGACGTGCGAATCGTCGAAGCGCTGTACGAATCAGCTCGGCTCGGCAGGGCCGTCAACCTCGGCTCGTTCACCGGAGACCCGGCACCGACCCGAGCTCAGGCGATGTTCAGGCCTCCTGTGCGTAAGGCGGAGCCGGTCAACAGCGAGCCGCCTCACAGTTGAGGCTGCTGAAACGGGCGGCGCGTATTTTGACGCGCCGCCCGCCGCCCGCATTCAGCGGCGCGGACCGAACCCTTCGCCATACCCCTGCCGGAACCCCTCGCGATACCCCGCCTGGTACTGGTCCCGCGGGCCGAGCCCGTTGTTATAGCCCGCGTCGGCCTGTTCGAGCTCGCGCTGGCCGTCGAGGTCCCACACGCGGCGTGCGCCGTCTTCGCGACCGGCCTGGCGCCCGTCGATGATGCCGCGGTCGCGGCCGGCCTGGAACGCCTGGGTATTCACGACCGGCGCGCGATCGCGCACCCAGAGCTCGTCCTCGGTGAGCGAGCCGTCGCGGTTGACGTCAAGCTGTGTAAACGCCTGCCGCCATTCCTGCGCAGTCACGTGTCCGTTGCCGTCGAGATCCAAGCTCGCGAAGTCCTGCAGGCGCCCGTCGTCGGCCGCGTAGCGCAGCTCCTCACCCGCCAGGACTCCGTCGCTGTTGCGGTCGTGCTGCCGGAACGTCACCTCGTTGCCGCGCCACTCCGCTCGCGTGATGACGCCGTCACGATTGAGGTCCATTCCCCGAAATCGCGTGGACTGCTGCGCGGCAAGCGGCGGCGCAAACAGGGAAGCGCCCGCCAGTAGTGCTATCGACAACGCGATCCCGTACTGATTCCTCGTCATGATCATCACTCCTGAGTGCCGGGGCGAACCCCGAAAATGCCTACGGGTCCAGGGAGCATCTCCCATGCCAGCAAATCGGGGCGTCGGATCGTGCGGCTCAGGTGTGCGCGACGTACATCTGTGTCGCTATTACGCGTGGTGGCGGGGACGAAAAGCGGGGCGGGCGAAGAGCGGGGCGATTAAATCGATGACGAAACGCACAAAAAAAATCGCCGACGGCCTCACAGCTGCACTTAGCGCTGGATTGGGACCGCCGGCGATGCTTGGTCGAAAGACGCGGCAGGACCTACTTGGCCATAGCCGGCTGAATCTCGACCTTGGTTGCCGTCTTCTTGCCGTCGGCCGATGTGAAGTGCACGACGACCTTCGAGCCTTCCGAAGTCGCCAGCCCCTGTTCACCCTTCTTGTCGCCGGTGATCTCGGTCGTGGCGGTGTAGTTGAAGGTCCATTCGGCGCCGTCGGCCAGCTTGACCGCGATCGTCTTCTTTTCGGAGTCGACCTTCATGAGCTCGCCGGAAACGGTCTCGGCCTTGGCCTTGTCTTCAGCCTTCCCCGGCGCACCCGGTCGGTCCTGGGCCAGAGCGGTGGATGAGGCGCCACGCGAGCAACAGGCTCGCAGCGAGAGCAAACGAAGCTAGATGAGTGATCCGCATTGTGCACAACCTCCGAGGGTTTTGTGGGGCAAGCTCCACGCCATGTGCGCCTGATAGAAAATGCGGAGGAATTCACTCGTGGCCGAAGCTCAGCATCGCGTGCGCCAGAGAAACTTACGCAGTCATTTTTTCCCGGATCGGCAACTAAAGATTGTTGACGTCGCGCCGATAGGCTATATTCGTGGAGGCTCCCTGGCACATGCGCGACGACCGAGCAATTCCTACACACAACGCACCTCGACTGTGTTGGACTGTCGGGCTGGCAGTCTGCCTTTCACTCACTCATGGAATGGCGTCGGGCTCTGACGGTGAAACCGCGCCGGTGCGCCTGCGTGTCCAGGAGTCGGTCGAGGTCATGAAGGGAAAGCTGGGCCTGTCCCACGAGGTGATCGCGCAACTTGTCGACCAGCATCCCCTCATGGTGGCCGTCGCACCGCTGCCTGGACGCCACGACACCTTCCGGATGTCCATGGAAGCCGCCTTCGTCGGCGAGTTGACCGACGAGGAACTCGACGCGGTGATCGCACACGAACTGGGGCACGTGTGGATCTTCACCCATCACCCGTACCTCCAGACCGAGCAGCTGGCGAATCAGATCGCCATGCGGGTCGTCAGCCGCCAGACCATCGAAGCCGTCTACGTCAAGGTCCGCGCCCGCGGCGGGCACACCGACCGGCGCCCGCGCTTCGCCAAGTCCAACGCTAACTGAACGCGCGATCCGGGTTCACGCGAACCTTGACGTCGATCGTGTGCACCGCGCCGGCGACGCTGACCGGCCGCACCCATCCAAACGTGCCCGCGCGCTCCGACTCCGCACGTTCGGACGCGTCGAGTAGGGGATCGTCGGCAAAGCGCCATTCCCCGGCGTGAAAGTTGCCGTCGGCTGTCTGCAGTTCCACGTGAATGTGCTGCGGGATCCGCGTCTGCGGATACGACGCGGGCCTGATCGTCTTGAACTCGAACGAGCCGTCGGCGGCTGTCCGCACCGCGCCACGCAGCCGCCACGAATGTGTCGCCTGGTTGGGGTTGTACAGGCCCTCCCGGTCGGTGTGATACGCGAAGACCAGCGCACCGGCCAACGGCGTCCTGCCGTCGGCGCGGAACAGCGTGCCGGAGACGATGAGCGGCACGCCGGGCTCGCTGGCTGGAGCAATCCGTCCCTTCGAGGCCGTTGCCGCAGCGAACTCGGCGAAGGCCGATTGCACCGCGTTGACGTAGGACGAGCCTTGCGCGTGCGCGTGCCGGGGCCACCGCACGGCCGCCAGCGCCGCGGCAAACATCGTGAGCCATTGACGTCGGTTCATGGGGTCCCTCAATTGCAGATTGCAGATTGCAGATTGCAGATTGACGATTACGGGATTGCGCCGATAACGCCCGACGCTGATTTCGACGGAATGTAACGCAGGACGGTTGATACGGGAAATGGCACCCTCAACTTCGCGGGGACGGTTCACGGCGCCTTGGGACGAGCGCCGGCGCCGCCATCGGCCGCTCGTGACAGGATCGGCCCGGAGGTCGTCATCATGCCGCATCCCCGCCAGCTGTCACGACGCCACGTCCTCGCGCTGGGGACCGCCGGCGTTGCCGGCGCCCGCCTGCACGCCCAGTCCCCGCGGCCTCCGGCGTCTTCAGCGCAAACCCCGAGTGCCGCTCCGCTGCCGCAGAGCCTGGTACGGGAGTTCGTCGGCAAGGCCCACACGGATTTCGGCGCCACCAGGACGCTGCTCGCCGAACACCCGGCCCTGCTCAACGCGACGTGGGACTGGGGCGGCGGCGACTTCGAGACGGGGCTCGGCGGCGCCAGCCACATGGGGAGCCGCGACATCGCGGAGTTCCTGATTGGCCAGGGCGCGCGCATGGACCTGTTCACTGCCGCGATGCTCGGCCGGCTCGACATCGTCACGCCGATGCTCACGGCCTATCCGGCGTTGCTGCAGTCGCGCGGACCGCACGGGCTCAGCCTGATCCATCACGCGCGAGAGGGCGGCGAGCCCGCACGCGCCGTGCTCGACTATCTCGGACGCCTCGGAGCCTCGTGACCCGGGACTCAAAACCTGCGTGATTCGTAATCGTCAATCTGCAATCTGCAATCTGCAATCTGCAATATATTTCCCCCGTGCGACCCCTTCTCTCGCGCCGCGCCGCGCTCGAGTTGCTCGGCGCGGGCGTAGCCGGATACGCCTTCCCGGACCTTGCCGCCGCGGCGCCCGCGGCAGGCAAGACACGAATCGCGCGCGTCGATGTCTTCCCGGTGCGCTATCCGATGCAGGGGCGGTTCAAGTTCTTCGAGGGCCCCGAGGGCTCGCCAACCGGGCGCCCGGCGGTGCTCGTTCGCATCACCGACGACCTTGGCGGCATCGGCTGGGGCGAGAGCGTCCCGATTCCCAAGTGGAGCGACGAGACGCTCGAAACGGCCACCGGGACGATCGAGAAATACCTCGCGCCCGAGCTCGTCGGGCGCGACCCGGCCGACATCGCCGGCGCCCATGCGGTGATGAACCGGGCCATCGCGCCCGCCTTCTCGACCGGGCAGCCCATTGCCAAGTCCGGCGTGGATCTCGCGCTGCACGATATTGTCGCGCGCCGGCTCGGGCTTCCCGTCAGCGGGTTGTGGGGTCGGACGCCGGGCGCGCCGCTCGCCCTCAGCTGGACGGTGAACCCGCGAACGCCCGACGAGATCGAGACGCTGATCGAGGCGGGACGCGCGAAGGGATACCGGCACTTCAACGTGAAGGTCGCGCCGGACCCGAAAGTCGACCTCGAGTTGTGCCGCCGCGTGCGGTCCGCCGCGCCCGAGGGATTTCTCTGGGCCGACGCCAATTGCGGGTACGACCTCGAGACGGCGCTGGCGATTGCGCCGAAGCTGGCCGACCTCGGTGTGGCCGTGCTCGAGGCGCCGATTCGGCCCAACCGCATCGCGGGGTATCAGGCGCTCGCGCGGCAGCGCGCGCTGCCGATCCTGATGGATGAAGGCGTGGTGTCTCCGGACGAACTGGCCGAGTTCATCAGGCTCGGCATGCTGGATGGCGTCGCGATGAAGCACGCCCGCTGCGGCGGGTTGCTGGCCGCGCGGCGTCAGATCGAGATGCTGCTCGACGCCGGGTTGATGTGGCTCGGCAGCGGCCTCACCGATCCGGACGTCTCGCTGGCCGCGACGCTTGCCCTCTACAGCAGCTTCGGACAGGCGCGCCCCTGCGCCCTCAACGGCCCGCAGTTCCTCGCTGCCTCGGTCGTCGACACGCCCTTCACGCCGAAGGACGGCGCGCTGGCGCCGCCGACGGGCCCCGGCCTTGGCGTGACCGTCAACGAGGCCAAGGTGCGCGCAATCGCCGAACAAACCGGCAGCCGGTAGCCCGGCGTCTGCAGTCGGCAGTGGCTGCGTTACGCTACGGCGGGCGCACCGAAGTGCTGCTGTACGACCAGCGTCACCGCGCCGCGCAGGCGCGGCTGCGCCTTGGGGTCGGTGGCCACGATGCGTGTCGGGATATTGGGGAGCACGCGCGCGCTCATCATCTGGGCGACCAGCGGACCGATGCGATCCCAGATGGCCGTGACTTCGCCGACGACCACGATGACGTCAGGAGCCAGGCCCGTCGCCAGGTTCGCCAGCCCCATGCCGAGATATCGGCCCATCCGATCCAGCGAGGCAACGGCCGCCTGATCACCGCTCTCCGCGCTCCGGGCCAGATCCTCGAGGCGCATCGTCACCGGCCCGCCAGGCGCCTGGGCGCCGGTCGATGCCAGGTAGTGCTGCACGGCTGCTGAATTGGACGCGTAGCGTTCCCAGCAGCCGCGGCGCCCGCAACGGCAGGGCGGTCCCGCGTCGTCCAGGCTGACGTGGCCGAACTCGCCGGCCATCGAGCTGGCGCCGTGCACCAGTTGCCCGTTGAGCAGCAGCCCCACGCCGATGCCTTCCGATACCGTCACCGCCACGATGTGGCGGATGTGCTCGGGGTGGCGCCCGAACCACAGTTCGGCGAGCGCGCACGCGTTGGCCGCGTTCTCGACGTTCACCGGCAGGCCCACCGCGGCCTCGATCATCTGCGTGATCTGCACCGGT
Organism: Vicinamibacteria bacterium; assembly: GCA_963806705.1. Taxonomy (GTDB): domain Bacteria; phylum Acidobacteriota; class Vicinamibacteria; order Vicinamibacterales; family JAENWD01; genus JAENWD01. The sequence continues at coordinate 71,392 of CAWDZE010000013.1, read as the reverse complement.
CCCCACCCAAGGTTCGGCGCGAAGACCAGGCGGCCACTGTCGTCGACGCGGCCGGGAAGGCTGACGCCCATGCCTTCGCACAGCACGCGCGGATGCGCGCGCCGCAGTTGCTGCGTTGCGGCGGCCAGGTCCTCGACGAACCGTTCGGGTGTCGCCGCCGTCGAAAACGTCGCCTGCCCCATGAAGCGGGCGTCCACGCCCGCCAGGCCGATGGTGGTGATCTCGGGCCGCAGCTCGACGCCGAGAATGCCGGCGCGTTCGACGTTGAGATGGAGGTTGCGCGGACGCCGCCCGCGCGGCGAGCGCCCCACGGCGCCTTCGGTGACCCAGCCTTCGTCGATCAGCTGATCGACGATGGCCGACACGGTGCTGCGCTGCAAACCCGACTGACGGGCCAGATCGGCGCGCGACATCGGCTGGTGGAGGCGGACGAAGTTCAGCGCGATGCGGCGGTTGATCTGTCGCGCGGTCTCGCTGGTCGCCAGCGTGAAGTTGGTGAGGTCGATCTTTCGCATCCGGGCGACGCCATTCTACGCCGCGCGACATGCCGTGGTGTGGGGCGGCGCTTCAGCCCTTGCAAGACGTCAGGTCTCCACGATTCGGCGAGCCGAGGCGTCGTAGCGGACGCGACGGCCGGTCCGTTCGGCCTCGCGACCCAGGCAGCAGGCAACGGCATGTGCCAGGCCCACCTGGATAGGTGCGTTGGGCGCCTGGCGCGACCGCATGCAGTCAAGCCAGTTGCCGACGTGGCTGCGCCCCTCGTCGGGCGGCATCGGAAGCGTGACGTCCTTGGCGTCGGCCGGCCGCCGGTGGGCGGCGGTGCGGCTGATCCAGTTGCGCGAGTCGAGCTTGCGGTCCTTGCCGTAGAACACCTCGAAGTCTTCCTCCGGCCCCGACCCGAGGCGTGAGGAAAACGTCAGCAGCCACGCCTTGGGAAATTCGAACACGTACTCGGCCGTATCGCTGATCTCGCGCCCGTCCTTCCACGCCAGGTTGCCGCCGATGGCCACCGCCGAGGCCGGATACGGGTCGTCGAGGAACCATTGCGCGACGTCGATCATGTGGCTGCCGAGCAGCCCGACCAGGCCCGTCGTGTACCCGTACAGTACCACTGCCAGCAGCGATAGCGCACCGGATCGAACGGGCGCCGGGGCAGGTCCATCTGGTACTGCTCCCAGTCCACGTCTTCCGGGCGGACCGCATCGGCCGACCGGTTCCAGCTCGCGATGTTGCGATTCCACGCCGTCTCGACGCGGGTGATCTGTCCCAGCGCGCCTGACCTCACGTAGCTTTCGGCCGCCTTGAAGTAGGCGCTGCTGCGACGCTGCGTGCCGACCTGGACGATGCGGTCGGTGGCCTGCACGATGTCGTGCGCGCGCACCGCGTCTTCCAGCCGCGCGCTGAGGGGTTTTTCGACGAAGGCGTCCTTGCCGGCGCGCACCGCATCGACGAGCACGCCGCAGTGCGCATGGTCGGGCGTGGCGATGATCACCGCGTCGAGGCCCGGCGTGTTCAGAAGGTCCTGATGGCGCGCCATCAGCTTCGGCGTCTGTCCCGGCAGCTGCTCTGCCATCGACGCCGCGAGTTTCTCTCGAGCCTGGCTCCAGACGTCGCACAGGCCGACCAGCTGAATCCCGTCAGGCGCGGCTGCCAGCGCCTGGCCGAGCAGGTAGGTGCCGCGGCTGCCGCAGCCGACAAGGCCAATGCCGATGCGGTCGTTGGCGGCGGCGCGCGCCGGCCGTGGGGCCGCGACGGCCGCCGCGGCCATGCCGACGCTGGTTGCGAGGAACTGCCTTCGGGGCACGCGCGTATCAGCCATGCGGCTGATTATCTGCCTTTCCCGCGCCCGTGGGAACCGAAGGTGCCGCACGCACCATGGCCCCCACGGGCGCCGCTCCGGCGACTAGCGGGTCCACCCTTCAGGCGCCACCGCATCGTGGATCCGGCGCGCGAGGTCGAGGTGCTCCTGGAGGATGCCGGCCGGCAGATGCGATCCGAACGATCGCAGGTAGTGCTCCTGTCCCTCGACCGCTTCCACCCACTCGGCGGCGTCCACCCTCAGCAGCTGCGCGAGCGTCTCCGCCGAGAGCCGCAGGCCGTTGCGATCGAGGGCATCGGGAGTGGGCACGAGGCCGATTGGCGTCTCCTCGGCGGCGCCGCCGCCGTCGCACCGTTCGAGAATCCACTTCAGCACGCGCAGGTTGTCGCTGAAGCCTGGCCACAGGAATTTTCCGTCGTCGCCCGTGCGGAACCAGTTGACGCGGAAAATACGCGGCGGCCGCGTGAGCCCGCGGCCGACGTCCAGCCAGTGGCCCCAGTAGTCGCCCATGTTGTAGCCGCAAAACGGCAGCATCGCCATCGGGTCGCGCCGCAGGACGCCCACCTTGCCGGTGGCGGCCGCCGTGGTCTCCGACGACAGCGTCGCGCCGAGGAACGTGCCGTGCTGCCAGTTGCGCGCCTCGTACACCAGCGGCACGCGCCGTTGACGGCGGGCGCCGAACAGGATGGCGTCGATGGGCACGCCGTTGGGATTGGCAAACTCCGGCGAGAGCGACGCGCACTCGGCGGCCGGCGTCGTGAAGCGGCTGTTTGGATGCGCGGCCTTCTCGGTGGAGGCCGGCGTCCACGGTCTGCCCTGCCAGTCGATGGCCGTGGCCGGCGCCGGGTCGTCGTGCCCTTCCCACCACGTCGTGCCGTCGGGCCGCAAGGCGACGTTGGTGTAGATCGTATTGCGGCGAACCATCTCGAACGCGGTGGGGTTGGTCTTGCGGCTGGTGCCTGGCGCAACGCCGAAGAACCCGGCCTCCGGGTTCACGGCCCACAGACGGCCATCAGCCCCGGGGCGCAGCCACGCGATGTCGTCGCCGACGGTCCAGATCTTCCAGCCCGGCATGGATTTCGGGGGGACCAGCATCGCCATGTTGGTCTTCCCGCAGGCGGAAGGGAAGGCGCCGGTCACGTAGTACACGCGGCCGTTGGGTGCCTGCAGGCCGAGAATCAGCATGTGCTCGGCCAGCCAGCCTTCCTTGTGCGCCATCCAGCTGGCCAGGCGCAGGCCGAGGCACTTCTTGCCCAGCAGGGCGTTGCCGCCGTAGCCGGACCCGATCGACCAGACGGCGTTTTCTTCGGGGAAGTGCACGATGAACCGCCGCTCGGGCGACAGGTCGCCGAGCGCGTGCAGGCAGCGCGTGAAGTTGTCGGACCCGTCGAGCGCGGCGAGGGCCAGCGCGCCGACGCGGGTCATCGTCCGCATGTTCAACACGACGTACCGGCTGTCGGTGATCTCGACGCCGACTTTCGAAAACCGCGAGCCGGGCGGGCCCATCAGAAACGGCACGACATACATCGTCCTGCCGGCCATCGATCCCCGGAAAAGCGGCGTCAGCTTCTCCCGCGCCTGCTCGGGCGCCATCCAGTTGTTGGTCGGCCCGACGGCGTCGGCGTTGGCGGTGCTGATGAACGTGAGGTGCTCCGTCCGGGCGACGTCGTGGGTGGCGCTCCGATGGAGCACGCACCCGGGCAATGCCTGCTGGTTGAGCGCGACCAACTCCCCGGAGGCGAGGCATTCAGCGGTGATTCCGTCGCGCTCGGCCTCGGACCCATCGCAAAAAACGACGCGGTCGGGTGTGGTCAGAGCGCTGACCTGGTCGACCCATTGGTCGACGAAGGTATTAGCAGTCGGCATGAATATGATGACTCCCACGCACCATCCTATTAGAAACGGTTGGGGTGGGACAAATCAGAGGTGCCGGGTGCCGCGTGCTGGGTGCGGCACCCGACCCGCGCACGTGACTACCGCCTCGCCGCTTGCGCCGGCTGATAGCCGAACGCCGCGAGGTTCGCGGCGAGCGGAGTGCCGGCGCGCGCTCCGGTGATGGCCTTGCGCACGTGCGCTTGCGAGGAGGCGCCCTCGGTCACGCGGGAGGCGCCAAACTCCATCTCCGGGTCCATCGGGCCCATGGCGATGGCCGAGACGATCCACGAGTAGCCGTCGAGGCCCTTCGGCGTCTCGCGCAGCTGCCAGGCGTTCTTCTCAGCGCCGCGCAGCATCTCGTACTTGTAGATCAGATTGGCCTGGCGGTACGACTCGACCAGGTAGCCCGCGTCAAACAGCGCCTGGCGGTTGGCCGCGCCGCTTGCGGCGCCGTCGAGCGCGCGTCCCAGCACACGCGAGAGCAACTCGCTGGCAACCCGCGCGTCGGTAGACGCGTAGATCGTCGCGCGGCGGATCGTCTCCATCCGCGCCAGCACCGGCGTCGCCGGCGTCAGCAACCGCAGCGTGTCGTCGGTGAGCCGTTGCAGATCGTAGGTCGGAACGTTTCGGCGCCAGCCCGATCCGTCCGCCCACGGCAGCGACGGCGCTCCGCCGGTCTGGAATTGATGGCAAATCGCGGGCGGGCCCGCTTCCGCCCGGCGTGGCGTCATCGTCAGCAACGCGAGCGTCAACGTACCGGCGGCGAGGAGTCGAATCGGTGTTGGCATGTGCATCCCCTCCCAGGGAGTCACACGGTTTGACGACGATCGCAGCGGCCGCAACGGCTCGAATCAGGCGTTTCCCGGTGACAACGGCAGGTGTCTCACGGTGACAACCTCGGGCACGGCCCATTCGTTTGAAAGATGAGATGCAGAGTCGGCCGTGTTCCGGCGCTACGCGGGAATCAAGCTCGCGACGAAACGCGCCGACGCTGTCTCGTTCTCGCGGTAATATCGCTCCGCGGTCTCGGCTTCATCGGCGGCGAGCGGCTGGGCTTCTCCTCACCGTTCCGCTGTCGAGCCCCGCTACCCGGCCGTTCACTTCGGTTGCCCAGGCACCCTCGGCGTCCTGATCCACCTCGGCTCTCAGGGGGGACACCCTATGAGCACACGGCACGATCCCGATCCGGAGTTCGAAGGGCGAGTCTCCGCCCTCCTTCTCGAAGTCTTCATTCGCGCCGGCCTCGTCCTGGCCTTGGCCGTGATCTGCTTCCAGGTGTTCTCCCCGTTCCTGAGCCTGATGACCTGGGCGCTGATTCTGGCCGTCACTCTCTACCCCCTGCATCAGTCGGTGGCCGCGAAAATCGGCGGCCGCCAGGGACTGGCCGCGACGCTGCTCGTGCTGCTCGGAATCGTAGTGGTCGTCGTGCCGACCGCGGCCCTGATGAACTCGCTCGGCGACTCGGTGCACCGGCTGATCAACGACGTGCAGAACAACACGCTCCGGGTGCCGCCGCCAAGAGAAGGCGTCGCCGAGTGGCCGCTGGTCGGCGAGCAGGTACACGCACTCTGGACGAAGGCGCACACTGATCTGCCCGCGCTGGTGCAGAGCATGCAGCCGAAGGTCGGCAAGCTGGCCGCGGCGGCGGTCGGTTTCGTCGCCGGCATCGGTGGCGGGCTGTTACAGTTCCTCGCGTCTCTCGCCGTCGCCGGCATCATGATGGCCTACGGCGAAGGGGGGGCGCGCGCGATCCACTCGATCTTCGAGGCAGTCGCCGTCGGGAAGCGGGGAGCGGAATTCGTCGACCTGTCCACCGCCACCATCCGCGCGGTCGCCAAGGGAGTGCTCGGCGTCGCGTTCCTGCAGGCCATCATCGTCGGCATCTGCCTGCTCATCGCCGGCATACCGTGGGCAGGCGTGCTGGCAGTCATCGTCCTGGTGCTCGGCATCGCGCAGGTGCCGGCGCTGGTCGGCACGCTGCCGGCCATCGGCTACATCTGGTGGAGCGGCAACTACGCCACCGGCGCGGCCGTCCTCTACACGATCCTCTTTGTCGTCGCCGGCATGACTGACAACGTGCTGAAGCCGATGATGCTCGGCCGCGGCGTGGATGCGCCGATGCCGGTAATCCTTCTCGGCGCACTCGGCGGAATGGCCGCGGCGGGCATCCTGGGTATGTTCGTCGGCGCCACGCTTCTCGCGCTCGGCTACCAGCTCTTCATGGGATGGGTCGCGACAAGTCCCGAGGCGCTCGCTCCTCCTCCATCACCCGCCGGATGAGTGTCGCGCCCGCCAGCAGCTTGGTTGCCTGGATCTCGGTCAGCGACCGACCCTGTATCAGCGCGCGTACCTCGTCCTCGTAGGCGTTGAGTTGCAGACTGGCAACCTCGCTCTGGCCGCGCTCGATCGCGTCCTGCGCCGCCTCCAGAATCGCCAGCAAACTCTGGCTCGTGCCGCGCGGCTGACCGCTCAGAGCGACCGCGACTAGCTGCGAGACGTTGTCGAAGATGGAACTGAGCGGCGGCGTCATCAGAAACGCTCGCGGGTTTCCCTGGAATTGGCCGGTTCCGACGATCTGGCCGAGATCGTTGATCGCGCGCGCTTCGCCCAACTCCCACGCCGCCTGGTCCGTCGGCCCCAGCACGCTATTGAGGTCCACCATCTGGTTGTTCTTGTAGAGGAAGGCGTGTGTGAAGGGCGGGTCGATCTCCGATTTCCCGACGATGTGCCCGACATCGTTGATGTCGAAGGCCGTGCTGTCGCAGTCGCCTTCGGCGCAGAACGTCCCCAGATCCTGCATGCCCGGGCTGCCAGGTCCGAGCAGGAAGACAAACCCATGACGAGGGCCGGTCGGCGTCAGGCTTGACTCTCCGACGATTCGTGCGGTCGTCCGCGTCGTGGGGTCCTGTGCTCCGCCGTTGTTGACGCCATAGGCAACGCTGTCGCACGAGTCGCACGCGTTGCCTCCCAGTGTGCCGAGGCTTAGAGGAGAAAGGCCGGCGAAAAGCACCGCTCGCCGGCCGATCCCCACGTAGGAAAGGCCTACCGTCAGGCCGAAATCGTTGATGGCGTAGGCCGCGCTCCCCACGCCGCCAAGGTCCTGCAGAACGGACGTCCAGCGGGCGGCATGCCACTGCTGGATCGCGGGCCCGATATCGATAACAACGCTGCCGACGACAGTCGCTGAGTTGTTGATTCCGAAAGCGGCGCTACACGGAAGCTTGAAGAAGAGACAGGTGGACGCTCCTGGGAGGAAGGCGAGCGGCCCGTTTCCAGGAACGACGAAGGCCTGGGATTCGGAGACGGCGGATGCGAGGGTTCCCACTGCCCGGCCGCTGTCGTTGATGGCAAACGCAGTCCCTTCCTCGAATGGCGAGTGGAGTAAGTCGGTGGACGGATTGATCGGCTGACCGGCGCCGGTGCGAAAGGCGCCCGTGACGAGCTGAAAGACGACGCCACTCTCCTGGACAACGGAGGAACCTCCGACGACCTGCCCCAGGTTGTTCACGTCCCGGGCGAAGCTGTAATCAGACTCGCATCCGAGCTCCGGCGTCGGGACACACAGTGTGCCGAGGTTCTTGATCGTGTAAGCAGGGGGCTGTGGCGCCGGAGGCTGCTGGGCCGGAAGAGCATGCGCCGCCGCGACGAGCGTCGTGGCCACGAGAAGCGTCGCGCGCCGTCTTCCCCGTGGAACCTTCTTGTGCATCACGGACTCCTTTCGCGGCCGTTGCAATCATTCGACGCTATGAATAGGTCCGGCGCGTCCCCGCGTCACCATCAGCGTTGCCAGGATTGCTCCCCTCAGTGTTGAGGGTTCTTCACTGGATCTGCGTAATCGGCGGAGGCGGTTGAAGACCGGAGGCGGTCACCGCCTCACATGCGCCGTTGGCAGGACAGCCGCACGTCATCCCGCCAAGATCCGTGTAACTGAAGTTCGTGGTCCCCAGGACTTCTCCTTGAAGATCGAAAACGGTGCACTGGAGCTTCGAATCGCCGACCGTGACGAAACCACCGTAGTTGGCGATACCGCTGTGAGGGCCGTTTTCAATGAAAGAGTCCGTGACCCACACCATCCCGTTGGCAGTACCTCCGACAACCGTTACGCCATCCCCATACAGCCCGGCCTGCGGCCCCGTGATGAACGCCTTCGTGTCCTTGACATGAACATCCTCGATATCGCCGTGCACCACGTTGTGGAGCAGCAGGCCAAACCCGGTGGCTTCATTGATGAAGGTCTCTTGAATGAACGCGCTGCCTCCGGACATCGCGATCCCGGGCCCGCGGGAGCCGATGATGTTCGTATCCGAGATGAAGATGTTGGAGTTCAACGCCACGATCGTTCCGCTGGTCCCGCAGAAGTTGAACAAGCTGTTGGTCACCACCGCCACCGCCTGCACGTCGTTGTAGAAGACGCACGCGTTCGCAGCGTTTATCACGGTGACGCCGCCGAAGAAGATGAAGGATGCCGTCGCAAGCGCGTGGCTCGGTGAGATCGAAACGCCGTTCCAGAACACATCCTGAATGAGAACGTTCTTTAACGAAAGGTTCGAGCCAACGGCCCAGGCGATACCACGGCCAGCGTTGGTGATGCAGAGACCCTCCGCAACGACGCCGCCGCCGGCGCCGGCATCACCGTCCGCCGCTCCCCTGATTCCTGCGTCCGAGCCCGAGAGCCGCAGGTTTCGTATCGTGCCGCCCCCCACAGGCGTGCCGGGGCCTGCATTTGTGTAGTTGACGAGCCCCCGCACCGCGCCGAACTCCACCACGGTGTCTGCCCGCGGACCGACGAGATGGGTGCTGACGGTCTGCTTCGGTTTCCCCGACTGATGCTGTTCATCGCACCCGGACCCGGCGCCTTCGATGACGATGCGTTTGCCTCGCACGAACAGCGGCTCGGTCGTGACGACGCCCGCCGCGAACCGCAACGTTCCGCCGTCTGGCAGAGCGTCGATGGCGCTCTGAATGGTCCGGAACTCGCGATTCGGCCATTCAATGACGTCGAGCCGAGGCGCCGTCTGAAACGCTGTGCTGGAGGCTGACTGGCTCATCGAAAGCGCGATCGCGAGAGCCAGGCCCGTTGAAGAAAGCCTCCCGCATTGACGCTTGCTCATGACCCTATCCTCCCGATGGCAAAGGACGTCTCTAGTGCAGATTGCCGCACGCAGCACTGTATGGGCCCGCCAGGCCGTGGTCACCATCACCGTTGCCAGGAACGTGCCCCTCAGTGTTGCGGGAAGAGTCCCCTCAACGTTTCTGGAGGCTGGCAGCCGGGACCTGCAAGCTGGAAGCTGATTCTCAGAGCAACCCGTCCAGAAGCGCCTTGGCGACCGCCTCCGACTTCGAGTGCACCTGCAGCTTCTGATAGATGTTCTGCATGTGGAAGGCGATCGTGCTGAAGCTGACGCCGAGCTCGGCGGCGGCGCTCGTGTAGTTGTGGCCCTGGACGAGCATCTTGAGCAGGCGGACTTCGTGCGGCGTCAGGTGATACTCCGCGTGCTGCGGCGGCCGGAATCGCTGGAACAGGCCGATGGCTCGCCGCGCCACTTCCGGCGACATCGGAGCGCCGCCGTTCATGCTTCCTTCAGGCTCTCGAGCAGCCGGGCCGACGGCGTCTTCTTCAGCAGATATCCGCAGGCGCCCGCACACAGCGCCTCGAAGATCCGATCGTCATCGTCGTAGACGGTCAGGATCAGCAGCAGTAGCATTCGGATAGCGCTCTCTCAGCAGCCTCGTGCCCGCCGTTCCTGACATGCCGGGCAGGCCGATATCGATCAACGCCACGTCGGGAAGATCGCGGCCAATGTGCGCGAGCGCTTCCTCCATCGAGCGGAAGCAGCCCGTGCACCGGTAGCCCTCGGTGCTGTCGATCAGCGCCGCCAGTCCCTCGCGGATCTCGCGTTGATCCTCGACGATGGCAATCTTGAGAACAGGCGCACCGGGCCTCGATTCGTCCGAGGCGCTTCTGTTGGTAGGCATGACCACGGGCTCGTCGAGCAGGAAATACTACAAGTCGCCTGTGACCGACCCCATCAATACTGACAGGATCGCGCCGGCTCGCTGCTAGCGCGCCTTTCGGAGGCCGGCCGTGCTGCTGGCCAGTGGAATGTCGAACCGCACGGTCGTTCCGTGACCCGCCTGTGAGGTGATGTCCAGGCGGCCGCCCATGGCGCGCGTGCGCGCGCGCATGCTCGACAGGCCGTGGCCGTCGGCTGCTCCGTCAGGATCGAAGCCTTCGCCGTCATCGCTGACCCGCAGCACGACGTGCCGCGCTTCCAGTCCGAAGTCGACCTGGATCTCGGTGCACCGTGAATGGCGCACCGCGTTGTGCACGGCTTCCTTGAAGACGAGGAACATCTGACGGCGCTGGTCGGCATCGATTGGCACGTCGTGCAACTCGTCTGGCGAGCGGAATCTGAGCGCGATCCGGCTGGTCGCCAGCATGTCCGCCGCGAACCGCCGCATGCGTGCCGCCAGATCCAACAGTCGGTCGTGCTTCGGATCGATCGCCCAGACGATGTCACTCATCGAATCCACGAGCTCCCGCGAGATGCTGGACACGCGTGAAATTGGCTGAACGACGGCCGGATCCGGTTGCGTCATCCGCCGTTCCGCGACTTCACTGAGAATCGCGATCTGGGTGAGGCTCGAGCCGATGTCATCGTGCAGATCGGTCGCGATACGAGTGCGCACACGCTCCAGCTCGAGCAGGCGGGCGACCCTGATCCGGTGCATTGCGTACATCGCCATCGACAACAGCAGCGCCGCGGCACTTACAGACCACCACCGACGCCAGATCGGCGGCGCAATGCGGAAGTCCAGGCTGGCGGGTACAGGACTGACGAGCCCATCGGCGGAGATCGCCCGAACCAGGAAGCGGTAGCGTCCGGGAGACAGGCTTGCGAAATTGACGCTGCGCTGGTCTGTCGGCGCGCTCCACTTCTCGTCCGCATTCTCGAGTTTGTGCTGGTAGCGGACGACCGGCGAAGCGGTGCTGATGCTGAAGAAATCGACCTGCACCTGGTTCTGGTTCGACGCCAGCTCGAGTGCCTGCACGTGGGTTTCCCCGAGCTCCGAAATCGAGCGCGGTTCTCCGGAGATACGCAGACCGCCGATCAACACGGTCGGGGGCGAACCGGGGCGATCCGATGCCGGGACGAGACTCACAAGGCCTCGAGACGTCCCGAACCAGAGCGTGCCCTGGCGATCGCAGAACGCCACCACGACCTCACGTCCCGTCAGCCCGTCTGGCAGAGCGACGTGCCTGACAGCGCCGGTCAGGGGATCGAGCCGGTCGACACCGGAGGTCATCCCGAGATACACGCGTCCTTCGAGGTCGTCGGTGATCGAGTACACCGCATTGCTGGTGAGTCCCTGGGCCGTGGTGTAGGGGACAAACGCTGGACGGTCGGATTCGGGAGCGTCGACACGCCTGAGGCCATCGCCGCCTCCGATCCAGAGTCGGCCGGTCCGATCGACATGGACTGAACCGATGTTTGGCGGCGCGCCGTCTGATTCGGCGAACAGAGTAAAACGGTCGTTCCGGTACCGCGCGAGGCCACCGCCCCAGAATCCTACCCAGATACTGCCCGAGCGGTCCTCGGCAATGGTGGTCGCCCGTCGGAACGCGGGCAAGCCATCGTTTTCAGAGTATCGATGGAACGTGGCTGTCGACCGCTCCCATCGCGTAAGAGCGCTCCCTGTTGGGACTCGTCTGGCGATCCAGATGTCACCGCGCGAGTCTTCCAGAAGTCGATAGAAATCTTCACCAGCCAGGCCATCTCTCGACGTGTAAATCGCCTTCGGCCGAGTGCGAGACAGTTTCTCCAACCTGTCAACCGCCGGAAAGCGATACAGCCCCGCAACGCCAGGCACCCACCACTCGCCGGCGCGATCCTGGATCGCCGCGCCCAGGCTGTCCGCATCCAACCGATCCGCGGAGCGACTGGGTCGAACCGCTGTGAATCGCGTTCCATCGAACCCATGGACGAGCTGCCGCGGCAGCACGACCCGAAGTTCACCGGCCGGGCTCTCGAACACCGAGAGAATCGGGGACTCGGCAATGCCGTCGGCTTCCGTGTATCTGACAAACCCGGTTGCGGCCAGCTTGACCGCCCCGTCCTCCCCGCTGATCCAGAGATGTCCCGCACGATCCTTCGCGATCGCGCCGACGGAATGCCGCTGGGCCGCCACATTGGGTGTGAAGCGCGCGCCGTCGAAGTGGGTCAGACCGTGCGAGGTTCCGATCCACATGTCACCTTCAGGTGAGAGATGCAGGGCCAGCACTTTCTGACCGGAAAGTCCATCTGCGGTCGTGAATCGAATCGCTCCACTCGGGCCGGCAGGAGAATCGATCAAGCCGTGAGCCGATGCCGGATTGACTGATAGTTGAAGATCATGCGAATCAAGGCGGCTCGAGTCACCGTCGTCGGGACGGAAGACGATCAACCCCGTGTCGTGACCAATCCAGAGCCGGTTATGGCCATCCGGGTGCACGGTCCGTACGGTGTCGAAGCCGCGCAGCGGCTGGATGCCGTAGTGGGTCGTCCGCCCATCGTTTCGGCGCCTCACCAGTCCCCACGACGTACCCATCCAGAGCGAACCATTCGAATCTTCCGCAAGCGCCCAGATCTGCAACGCGCGATCGGGGCGCGATGGGACGCCAAGCGCGACCCGCTCCAAGTGCGCCTTGCCGTTCGCCTCGGACAGGCGAGACAGCCCTCCATCGGTGCCGGCCCAGATCTGCCCGGTGCGATCTTGGTAGAGAACATTCACTCGGCTCACCTCGGGCGTCTCACCAGCCGCACATGTGGAAAAGCGGGAGCTGATACTGTTCGTCGTTTTTCCCGACGTCGAGGTGTTCAGACGGCACACGCCGCCACCGTTGGTGGCAACCCAGTACGCTCCGCGCGACGTTTCCAGAAGATGATTGACCGACGAAATCGGCAGGCCCTCGCCGCTGCCGTATGTGAGGAATCGCTGCCCGTCGAAGCGGCTGAGCCCAAGCCGCGTGGCGAACCAGACGAAGCCACGGGAATCAGCAACGATGTTCCTGACTTCGGGGTGAGCGAGGCCGTGGGCTGTCGAGTTACTTCGTCGCAGCGAGCCGTTCGGCGTGAAGGTCCGCGATTGAAGCCAGAACCAGAAACAGGCCGAACGCCGCGGAGGCGATCTTGGTTAACACCATCAGTCCCTCGCGTCCGTGCCCGTACCGGCCGGATCGACGGCGGTACCCTGGTCGAGCCACCAGCGCGCCTGACGCTGCAGGTTACCGTGAATCGTGGTGGTTGTAGAACGGACGCTTGAGCCAACGCCTCAAGCTCAGGCGTACAGGCAAGGCGAATGTTAGAGTCACGCTAGCGATGCCGGAGCTCGATCCCGCCGACGTGCGCGCAGCCCTGGAACACGTGCTGGCCAGCCAGGCCTTCGTCAACGCCGGGCGGCTCAGCCGGATGCTGCGATTCGTTGTCGAGCGGACGCTCGATGGCCAGGGCGACCAGCTCAAGGAGTACTTGCTGGGCGTCGAAGTGTTCGATCGTCCATCGGAGTACGACCCGCGGCTGGACTCGATTGTCCGCGTAGAGGCACGGCGTCTGCGGGCGAAGCTGTCCGAGTATTACGAGACCGATGGCGCCGGCGACGCCCTGCGAATCCGGCTTGCCAAGGGCGGCTACGCCCCGACTTTCGAGCGCGCGTCCGCATCGCCCGCACCCGGAGCCGCGGCGGCGAGGGTGGGGATGCGTGCGATCCCCTGGTGGTCGATCGTCGCCATCGCCGTCCTTCTCGCGGCGACGGTGTACTTCTGGCCGACTTCCGCCCGGGTGGCGTCGCCCGGCCCGGTCGTGACCATCGCCGTGCTGCCGTTCCACGTGTTTTCCGGGCGTGACGACGACCGGCGGCTGGCGGACCGGCTCGCCGACGGCGTCACGACGGAACTGGCGCGGACTGCCGCGCTGGGCGTGGCCGCCCACACCAGCGCTCTCCAGTATCGCGACCCGCAGCGGCCGGTCAGCGAGATCGCACGGGCACTCGGCGTCCGGGTCGTGATGGAAGGCACGGCGCACGTCGACGCGGAGGCCATTCGCCTGGAAATCCGGCTGGTCGACGCTGCGGTGGGACGCAAACTCTGGGTCGAGGACTTTGCGGGCCGATCCGACGATCTCGACGCGCTGGAGCGCACGGTCGCCCAGGCTGCGGCCAGGGTCCTGCTGGAGCGATTTCGGCAATGATGACCGTTCCGGCGCACAAAACTTGCGCCGGCGCTTCCACGTCTAACCCCACGACTTATGCGAAACCTCAAGCTCGCCTTCCGCACGCTGTTCCGCACGCCATTTGTCACCGTGGTCGCCGTCGTCTCCCTGGCGCTCGGGATCGGGGCGACGGCGGCCATCTTCTCGCTGTTCAACCAGATGCTGCTGCGGCCGCTCCCGGTGCGTGCCCCGGAACAACTGGTGAACCTCTCGGCGCCCGGCCCCAAGCCGGGCAGCAACTCGTGCAACCAGGCGGGCGACTGCGAGGACGTCTTCAGCTACGCGATGTTCCGTGACCTCGAAAAGGCGCAGACCGTCTTCACCGCCCTGGCCGCGCACCGCATTTTCGGGGCCAACCTCGCTTACAAAGGGCAGACCCTGTCGGGCTCGGGCATGCTCGTGTCGGGCAGCTACTTCCCGATGCTTGGCGTGCAGCCTGCTCTCGGCCGGCTGCTCGCGCAAGGCGACGACCGTGTGGCCGGCGAATCGCGCGTCGTCGTGCTCAGCTTCAACTACTGGCAGCAGCGCTTTGGCCTCAACCCGGCGGTCCTGAACGACGTGTTGGTCGTCAACGGACAGAGCCTGACCATCGTCGGCGTCGCGCCGCGCGGGTTCGACGGCACCACGCTGGGCTCGCAGCCCGAGGTGTTCGTGCCGATCACGCTTCGCGCGCTGATGGAGCCGGGTTTCCAGGGCTTCGAGAATCGCCGCAGCTACTGGGCGTACGTCTTTGGACGGCTGAAACCGGGCGTCTCGATCGAACAGGCCTCGGCCGGCATCAACGCGCCCTACAAGGCGCTGATCAATGATGTCGACGCGCCGCTGCAGAAGGGGATGAGCGAGCAGACGATGAAGCGCTTCAGGGCGCGCCAGGTGGGGGTGGCCCCCGGCCTGCGGGGGCAAAGCTCGGTCAGCCGCGAAGCCAGGGGTCCGTTGACGCTCCTGCTCGGCGTGACCGGCCTGGTGCTGATCATCGCCTGCGCGAACATCGCGAACCTGCTGCTGGCGCGAGCGGCCTCTCGTGCCTCCGAGATGGCCGTGCGGCTGTCGCTTGGCGCGAGCCGGTGGCAGCTCGTCATGCAGTTGCTCACCGAATCGCTGGTCCTGGCGGTGCTCGGCGGCGTCGCCGGCCTGGTGGTCGCGCGATGGACGCTGGATCTGATCGTCTCGATGCTGCCCGACGACGCGCAGCAGTTCATTCAACTGTCGCTCGACACGGAAGTGCTGCTGTTTGCGACTGCGCTGACGATCGGCACGGGCCTGCTCTTCGGGCTGTTCCCGGCCATGCACTCGACGCGGCCCGACCTTTCGGCGGCACTGAAGGGCCAGTCGGGCAAGGCCACCGGCACCAAGGCCGCGGCACGGTTCCGCACGTCGCTTGCCACCACGCAAATCGCGTTGTCGATGGCACTGCTGGTCGCGGCGGGCCTCTTCACTCGCAGCCTGTTCAACATCAGCCGCGTCGACCTCGGGCTGAAGATCGACAACCTGGTCACCTTCGGCATCTCTCCCGAGTTGAACGGCTACACGCCAGAGCGATCGCTGGCGCTCTTCGAGCGGCTGGAAGACGAACTGGCGGCGGTGCCGGGCGTGACGAGCGTGACCTCGTCGCTGGTGCCCGCGCTGGGCGGCAGCAACTGGGGCAGCAGCGTGCAGGTGCAGGGCTTCAAGTCGGGCCCCGACATCGACAACGACGCGCGCTACAACGAGATCAGCGCCGGCTATTTCAAGACGATGGGCGTGCCGCTGATTGCCGGACGGGAGTTCACCCGCGCCGACAGCCTGAAGGCGCCGAAGGTGGCGATCGTCAACGAGGAGTTTACGAAGAAGTTCAACCTCGGGCGCGACGCCGTCGGCAAGCTGATGGGATCGGGCCCCGACGACAAGCTCGACACCGAGATCGTCGGGCTCGTCCAGAACGCCAAGTACAGCGAGGTCAAGGACAAGATTCCGCCGCTCTTCTTCCGTCCCTACGCGCAAGACGATGGCGTCGGATCGGTGTCGGTGTACGTGCGCACGGCGCTCGATCCCGAGGAGTTCCTTGCCACGCTGCCGCGCGTCCTGGCGCGGCTGGACCCGAACCTGCCGCTCGAGAACCTGCGCACGATGCCGCAGCAGGTGCGGCAGAACGTGTTCCTCGATCGGCTCATCAGCCTGTTGTCGGCGGCGTTTGCCTGCCTGGCGACGCTGCTTGCGGCGATTGGACTCTACGGCGTGCTGGCGTACACAGTGTCCCAGCGGACGCGCGAGATCGGGCTGCGGATGGCGCTGGGCGCCGCGCCGTCGCGGGTGCGCGGCATGGTGCTGCGCCAGGTGGCGGTGATGACGCTGGTGGGGGGACTCATCGGTCTTGGCGGCGCGGTGTGGCTGGCGCGGCTGGCCGAATCGCTGCTCTACGAGCTGAAGGGCCACGACCCGCTGGTGCTCGTGGGCGCGGCCATCGTGCTGTCGATCGTCGCGCTGATTGCAGGCTTCATCCCGGCGCACCGCGCATCTCAGGTGGAGCCCATGCATGCGCTTCGGTATGAATAACCGGGTTCACAGGTTCACAGGTTCATAGGTTCACAGGTTCATAGGTTCACAAGTTCAGGGGTTCTTGGGTTCACCGGTTCGGAACTCATGGCTTCACCGTCAACCCGTGAACCTGTGTGAACCTGTGACCCGTGAACGCGTGAACCTGTGAACCCGTGAACCCGTGAACCCGTGAACCCGTGAACCCGTGAACCCGTGAACCCGTGAACCCGTGAACCCGTGAACCAGGGTTCTTACCGTAAGTGCCCCGCCCGAGCCGCCAAGTTCCATCCGCGCGATCGTCCACACCGCGCGCGGCCAGCTGAGAGGACGCGTGCGCACGACGACGCGCCCGGCGCGAATCGCCGCGCAGATGGCGTCGGCCTCCGGCGGCGCGTCCACCTCGCTCCATGTCGTGCCGATCTGATCCAGCCGGTGCAGGTCGGTATTGCCGACCAGCGTCTTGTGATGGAGGGCGGCCCAGGCGCGGGCCTTGCGGTTGTAGTCGAGGCCGATCGTGTACATCGCGTTGACTTCGACTGCGTCGACCAGGTCGACGATCTCATCCAGGGCCGCACCAAGCGCGCTGGGGATCGGGTAGAACGGGTGCGGCGCCACAACGAGCGCACCTGGCGTCTGCCGCTTCAGCGCCCGTACGTCGTCGAACGACCGCACGTCGCCGGCTTCGCGCGGCGCGTTGATCAGCAGGACGTGCCTGCCCTCGATCGTCTGCTCGATGCCGCTCAGCAGTAAGATGCCGCGCGCGGCCGCGTACTCCCCAAGCGGGGCAGGATCGAACCAGCGGTTGTGGAGCGTGATGGCCAGCGCGCCGTAGCCGAACCGCGCCGCGTGGTCCAGCAGCGCGTGCGTGTCGTGAGGAATGCGGTCGCCCGGATCGTCTGAGGTGTGGGCGTGGAGCTCGACCTTGATCATTCCTCGCGGGTGAGCACCCACAGCAGATCGACCGGTTCGAATCCCAGGCGCCGGGCCAGCCCGTGGCCGGCCTCGTTGCTCTTCACGACGCTCCAGACCGGCCGCAGCCCGTGAAGCATGCGGTCCACGATCATCCCCATCGCGGCGGCGCGGCCCAGGCCCTGGTTCCGCGCGCCTTCGAGCGTTTCGACGAAGATGTCGAACCAGCTTTCGGTGGTATGCGTGGTGTGCGCGAATGCGGCGGGCTTGCCCTCCATCGAGGCAGCCCACACGGGCGCGTGGACCACGGCGTCGCACAAGCGCTCGCGAAGCGCCGGCGGCATCCCCTCGACTGCCTCGATTTGCTCGAGGGTCACTGGTGCGGTCGGCCAGTGCGGCACGCGCCACCCGCGCGCGCGATCCGGCGGAAGCGTGTAGACGGTCGCGGCTTCGGCCTTCCAGTTGGGCAGATGGAAGCGGCCGGCCGGCAGCATCACGTCCTGCAGCAGGATCGACGCGCCAGGCACCTCGCGCGCGACCGTAGTTTCAAGCAGCGCGGACAACTCGATCGTCGTCGGCACGACGAGACGATCCTTGCGGCTGCATATCAATCGACAGCCGTCGTCAGTATCGACGACGAACCCGCGGCGAGACATGAGCATGCCGCGCGCCTCCACCCATCGGGGCAGGTCGGGCAGGCTCGCGAGCACGTCGTTGCCGAAGTTGGCGATGGTCATGGCGCGACCGGCAGCGCTCTCATTGCGTCATCGAGCGACGCCCTGGTCCGAATGATCGTCCTGCCCCGAGCCGCTGGCACCGGGGGCGTCTGGTCCCACGTCGTGCCCGCAGGATACAGCAGCCAGGCATCCCACGCCACTGGCCGCCAGTCGGCCAGTTCGTCGCGGCCCGCCAGCGCCGTTCCCACCAGTTTGCCGGCGTCCCAGAGGTGGCGTGCGCGCTTATCGACGATCTCGTTGCGCGGCCAGCGGTCGCGAGAGTCGGTCCGCACCATGTTGAACCAGACCACCGTCACGGCCACGTCGCGATCGGGGTACTTCGCCAGCACGTCATCCTGCACCCACCGGGCGCCAGCCAGGCACTCGGCTCACGTCGGCGACAGCAGGACCAGCAGTCGAGGCCTGTGGGAATCCGCGTTGAAGGTCGTACGGAACTGATCGAGCGTCGCCAGGTCCGTCAGCGCGTCCGCCGGCAGCGGCGTGACCTGCCGGCACGAGGCGGCGAGCAGGACGAGCAGCGCGAGAGGGAGTAACCGGCTGACGCGACGCATTCTGACTACTGTAGCCGAAGCTCGCTACAATCAGCGGATGCGCATCGAGACACTTGCCGTTCACGCTGGCGCCAGCATCGACGAGGGCACGCGCGCGATAACCCCGGCCATCCATCTGTCGACGACGTTCGAGCGGCACGAGGACGGCACCTATCCCCGTGGATTCAACTACACGCGATCGGGCAATCCCACGCGCCACGCGCTGGAGACCGCGCTTGCGGCCCTGGAGGGCGGCGCAGCGTCTGCGGCGTTCGCCTCGGGCTCTGCCGCCACGGCGGCGGTCTTTCAGGCGCTCGATCCCGGCGCGCACGTCATCGCGCCCGACGATGCGTACTACGGCACGCCCGCGATGCTGCGCGAGCAGTTCGCGCGGTGGGGGTTGCAGACGACCTTCGTCGACATGACCGACCCCGGCGCGGTCAAGCGGGCGCTCACGCCCTCGACGCGCCTCATCTGGATCGAGACGCCGTCGAACCCCCGGCTGCACGTCACCGACATCGTCGCGATGGTCGCGCTCGCCAAGACCATCGGCGCGCGCACGGTCGTGGACAACACCTGGGCGACGCCGGTGCTGCAGCGGCCGCTCGAGCTCGGCGTGGATTTCGTGATGCACTCGACCACCAAGTACCTCGGCGGGCACTCCGACGTGCTGGGCGGCGTCGTCGTCGCGCGCTCCATGGACGGGGTCTTCGAGCGCATCAGGTCCATCCAGACGACGCTGGGCGCCGTGCCGTCGCCGTTTGACTGCTGGCTGGTGCTGCGCGGCCTGAGGTCGCTGCCGTACCGCATGCGCGGACACGTCGAAGGCGCGCAGCGGGTGGCTGGGTTTCTCGCGGCGCACCCGGCCGTCGCGCGGGTGTATTACCCGGGATTGTCGGCCGACCCCGGCTACGAAGTCGCCAGCCGGCAGATGCGGCAGCCGGGCGGGATGTTGTCGCTTGACGTCCACGGCGGGCGGGCCGAGGCGTTCTCGCTGGTGAACCGGCTGAAGCTCATCACGCGGGCGACGAGCCTGGGCGGCCCGGAGACGCTCATCGAGCACCGCGCGTCGGTCGAAGGCGAGCACACGCGTGCCCCGGAGAGCCTGCTTCGCGTGTCAATCGGCCTCGAGCATCCAGACGACCTGATTGACGACTTCGCACAGGCTCTGGGCCAGTGACCGTCGTGCCCTCGCGCCTTCGCGCCTTCGTGGTTGTGTTCGCGGTGCTGTTGCTGTCGCGGGGGCTGGCATCCGCCGAACCCCTGCGCCTTCACCCCCAGAACCCCCACTACTTCCTTTTCCGCGGCAAGCCCACCGTGCTCGTCACTTCGGGCGAGCACTACGGCGCGGTCATCAACCTCGACTTCAAGTACGACGTCTACCTCGACGCTCTCGCCAAAGACGGCCTCAACCTGACGCGGCTGTTCGTCGGCAGCTATCTCGAGAAGCCGGGCGACTTCAAGATCCGCTACAACACACTCGCCCCGGCCCGGGGCCGCGCCATCACGCCGTGGGCCAGGAGCTCGATCGATGGCTTTGCAGGCGGCGGTCCGAAATTCGACCTCGATCACTGGGACCCCGCCTACTTTGCCCGCCTCAAGGACTTCATCGCCAAGGCCGACGCCCGGGGCATCGTCGTCGAGGTCGTGATGTTCTCGAATTGGTACGGCAAGGGCACCATGAGCCCGCTCCACCCGGGCAACAACGTCAACGAACTTGCGCCGGTCGCCCCTGACGACGTGCATACGCTCGACAACGGCGGGCTGCTCGTCCGCCAGGAAGCGATGGTGCGCAAGGTCGTCGCCGAGCTCAACGCGTTCGACAACGTCTACTTCGAGATCCAGAACGAGCCCGACGCCACCAGCCCCGAGACCCGCGAGATCCCGCCGGTCGCCGACGCGAAGGGGCCCAAGCGGGTGAAGGTGGCCACTGCGGCCTCGCTGGCGTGGCAGGCGCGGGTCGCCGAGTGGATCGCCGACCAGGAGCGTCGCCTGCCCAGGCGCCACCTGATCGCACAAGGCTTCGCGAACACCGGCGTCGTCCTCACCGAGGTCGCTCCGCAGGTGTCGGTCGTGAACTTCCACTACGCGCTGCCGGAGAGCGTGACGTGGAACCTGAGGCTCAATCGCCCGCTCGCCTTCGACGAAACGGGGTTTGCCGGGCCCGACGACTCGCTCTATCGCCGGCAGGCCTGGCGTTTCCTGATGGCCGGAGGCGCGGTCTTCAACGGCCTCGACTATTCGTTTGCCGTCGGGTTCGAGAAGGGAACGGCTGAAAACGACGCGCCGGGCGGCGGCAGCGCCGCGCTGCGCTCGCAGCTTGGCGTGCTCAAGCGAACGCTCGAGGCCACGGGGCTCGTCGCGATGCGCCCTGACAGCCACGTCGTCAAGTCCGCGCCCGGTGCGACGACCTTCGCGTTGTCCGAGCCCGGCCGGCAGTACCTGATTTACGTCGAAGGGCCGGGGAAGACCGAGTTGACCGTGACGCTGGCCGCCGGCCGCTACGACGCCACCTGGTCGAATGCGAGGACGGGTCGAACCGAACGGCAGGAAACGGTGACCGGCGGCGGGGAACGACTGCTGGAGAGTCCGGAGTACTTGACGGACGTGGTTTTGAGAGTCCGACGACATTGAGGATTGCAGATTGCAGATTGCAGATTGCAGATTGAGAAATTACACAGATGGGCCTGGCTGACTCGACGCGTTGGGCACGAGCCGAGGCGTTGCCCCGACGGAATCTGCAATCTGCAATCTGCAATCTGCAATTTACTGAAGCTCTGAAGTCAGTACAGCCCCTCCCATCTGGGGCAGCGTCGCGGTGATCTTCACGACCTTGCGCGAGTCGGTGGCGATCCAGACGGTCGACGCGCCTGGTTCCCCTTCGGCGCTGGACACTTCCACCTTCCAGGCCTTGAAGGTGCCCGCCGGCACCGTGACGTCTTCCACGCCGGCCACCTTCAGCTGCTTGAGCGCGACTTTCTGCGACTGCACGGTGAAATTGCGGAACGTCGCCTGGTAGCCTTCCGCCAGCGGCAGCGCGGCGAGCACGGCGTGCGTGCCGGCGCCGTCGGCAAAAAGCGCCCCGCCGAGATCGGCGCTCACCGGCTTGCTCTGCCCGTTTATCGTCATGGTGCCGGTGGCCTTGTTGCCCTCGAACTCCAGCGCGACCGAAACGGGCCCCTGTGAGACCGAGCGTTTCTTGACGATGAGCGTGCCCTTCTCGATCGTGGTCGTGTCCAGCATGTCGCCCATCGGCGTCTTGGCGGCATCCGACGCCACCCAGGCGCCGTTTTCGTCCTTCACGGTGCTGGTGATGTCCATGGGAATCGTCTGGCCGTTGACGGCGATGGTCGCCTTGAAGTTTGCGGTCGACGGCGCCAGATCGACGGCCGGCTTTGGAGTGCCGACGCTGGCCGTGTCGACCTTCTTGGTGAGAACGACGGTCTTGGGGTCGACGGTGATCTCCGTCAATCGCTTGCCGACTTCAGGCGTCATCGATTCCTGGAAGCGTCCGCCCAGGTGCTTGCCGAGGAACTTCTCGATCGTCGCAAAGCCGGCCATGTTGTTGACCGGCCGGGCAAACCCGTGTCCCTCATCCGGCGCGACGATGTACTCGACCGGGAAACCGCGATCGCGCAATGCGATGACGATCTGATCAGACTCGGCCTGCTTCACGCGCGGGTCGTTGGCGCCTTGCAGCACCAGGAGCGGCGTCGTGATCTTGTTGGCGGAGTTGATCGGCGACTGCCGTTCCAGCTGCTTGCGCCCCTCGGGCGTGGTGGGGTTGCCCAGCCGCTCGTTGAAGACCGTGCGGATCGCTTCCCAGTACGGCGGAATCGAGTCGAGCAGCGTGATGATGTTCGACGGCCCGACAATCGAGACGCCCGCCGCGTAGACGTCCGGCGTGAAGGCCAGACCGGCCAGCGTCGCGTAGCCGCCGTAGGAGCCGCCCAGGATACCGACACGCTTGGTATCGGCGATGCCCTGCGCAACCAGGTACTTCGCGCCCCACGTGAGGTCGTCCTGCATCAGGTCGCCCCACTGCTTGTTGCCGGCGTTGAGGAACTTCTTGCCGTAGCCGGTCGAACCGCGGAAGTTCGGCTGCAGCACGACGTAGCCGCGGTTGGACAGGAACTGCGCGATGCCGTCGTACCCCCAGTCGTCGCGCGCCCACGGCCCGCCGTGCGGGACGATGATGGCAGGCATGTTCTTGCCTGATGTGCCCTTGGGAATCGTCAAGTAAGCGGGGATGTCGAGGCCGTCTTTCGACGCGTAGTGGACCGGCGTCATCGGCGACAGCGCCTCGCGCGGCAGCTTCTCGCGAACCTTGTACTGCAGGGTCAGCTGCCTGGTCTTGCGATCGAACAGGAACGTCTCGCCCGGCTCGACGTCGCTGGTCGAGCCGACGATCCATAGCCGTTCATCCGCCGTGCGCGACCCCATGGTGATCGTCCGTCCGGGCAGCTTCTTCTCGATCAGCCGGAAGTCGGATTCGAACGCCTTGTCGCGAAAATAGAAGCGCGGCTTGTCATCGAGATACGACGTCGCGACCAGCTCGTCGCTGACGTCGGAGAAGATCGCCGACCCGAAGTCCACCTTCTTGAGAGGGTCGGTCTCGACGAGGTCTTCTTTGCCGGTAGCCGGGTCGAACAGCACGAGCCGGGACAAGTCGGCGTCGCCCTTGCTGGTCTCGATGTACACGCGCTGGCCGTCCTTGTGGAACCGGACGGGACCGCAGCTCTCGAACACCGTGCACGTGTAAACGGGCGTGAACCCCGTGTCGTCCACGCGCAGGATCTCGGTGCTGCCCGAGTCGGTCGTGCGGGCCGCCAGGCGAAGCTTGCCCGCCTCGTCGAAGACCCAGCCGGCGATCTTCTCGGTGTTTTGTCGGAGCAGCGTGCGCTTGCCCGACGCGATCTCGAGCCTGTACAGGTCGTGCCATGCCTTGTCCCGGTCGTTGAGGCCGATGAAGAGGATGCCCGGCTCCGACTTGGGCACCGAGTAGATGAGCGCTCGCGCGCCCTTGGCATCGGTGACGTTGCGCGCCGTCGGCACGTCTTGTCCGGGCGCCGGCGCCGCCGACGGATCCACGGCGTAGACGTTGTAGTTCTCGTCGCCGCCCTGGTCCTGCACGTACAACACGTACTTGCTGTCCTTGGCCCAGAAGTATTGGGTCACCGGACGCTTGGTGTCGTTGGTGATGACCTTGGCGGAGGCGAACGGCTCGCTCGCCTTCTTGACCCACACGTTGCGCGTGCCGTTGAAGGGCTTCACAAACGAGATGTACTGTCCGTCGGGCGACAGCTGGGCGCCGGAAATCTCCGGGTCGCCGAAGAACAACTCGCGGTCGAGCAGCGGCGCCTGCGTCTGCGCGTCGGTCGCCAGGGGAGCCGCGAATACACCAAGAAGAGCCAACGTCAAGAGCTTCACCGCCATCCTCCAGAGGGGCGCGGGCCTTACGCCGCGCATCCCCGAATCGTACAGCGAAACGGCCGGGCTGTAGCCCGGCCGTATTCCGGCCACGCCTGCGCTACCGTGTTCCGGTCGTCGCGACCGGCTTGCCCTCGGTGTCGAGCAGGACGATCTCGCCGAGATTGAGCGCCTTGACCTTGGCCTCGATCTTCGAGCGGTCGCCGACCAGCAGCAGCGAGGCCTGGCCGGGCTGCACGTATTTCTTCGACGCCGCGGCGATCTGCTCGAGCGTCACCGCATTTGTCGCGTCGTACTCCCGCTGCAGCTCCGAGGTCGGCAGACCCCACGCCCACAGGTTGGCGATCTCGCCCGTGATCCGATCGAGCGACTCGAACTGCTGCGCGTAGCCGCGCACACGCCGCTGCTTGGCGACGGCCAGCTCATCGGCGCTGATCGGTCGCGCCCCTGCCAGGTCGTTCAACTCCTTGTCGAACTCGACGATCGACTCGGCGGTCTTGTCCGTCTGCACGCCGCCGGCGGCCGACCAGTTGCCCGCCGCGCGCATCAGGTTGAAGTTCGACCCGACGCCGTACCGAGTAGGCCTTGTCCTCGCGCAGGTTCAGGTTGAGCCGTGTGCCAAACCCGCCGCCGCCCCACACCGCGTCGACCAGGTTCAGCGCGTCGTAGTCCGGCGTGGTGCGCGGCGGGCCGGGAAGCCACTGCCCGACGACGGTCTGCGCGGCATCGGGCCGGTCGACCAGATAGATCCGCCCGCCCTTGGCCGGTGGCACCGGCGGAATCGTAATGGCCGCGGCCGCGCCGCCACTCCAGGCGCCGAAGTGCTTGGTCACGAGCTCCGTGGCCTGGGCCAGCGAGATGTCGCCAGCCACCACGATCGCCGTGGATCCGGGCTTCACCCGTGCCTTGTGAAACGCCACCAGGTCGGCCCGCGTGATGCTCTCGACGGATCCCTTCAGCCCCTGCACAGGACGGCCATACGGATGGTCGACGCCGAATGCCAGCATCGGCTGTATGCGCCCGTAGAGCGCGTTGGCGCTGCGATCCGCCTGGGAGATCGCGTCCAGAACGCGCTTGCGCTCGCGCACGATCTCCTCCTCGGGGAAGGTCGGATTCTGCACGACGTCAGCGAGGATGGCCAAGGCCGGCGACAGGTTGCGCGACAGCACGTCAAGGCCCAGCCGCGCGCTCTCCCTGCCAGCGCCTCCAGTCAGTGTCGTGCCGAGATCGCCGAGACTCTCTTCGACCTCGAGGGCCTTGCGCGTCGTCGTGCCCATGTCGATGACTCTGATAGTGAAGTTGGCAACTCCAGCCTTGCCCGCAGGGTCGCCCACGGCGCCGGCGCGGGTCACCAGCGTGACGTTGACCTTGGGCAAGTCGCGACGCTCGACTACGAACAGCTCGAGGCCGTTGGGCAACTTCGCTGTCTCGACCTTCGGTGCCGCAAACGGACGATCCGCGCCAAGCGCAGGCATCGTCGAGCGATCCAGCGTCAGAGCATCGGCGGGACGCTGGGCCTTCTCGGGGTGGAAGCGGATCACCACGCGGTTGGGCGTGTCGAGCCACGTCGCAACCGCTTTCTGCACCGCAGCCGTCGTGAGCGAGCGGTACCGGCCCAGGTCGGCCTCGATCTTGTTCGGGTCGCCGAGGAACACGTTGTACTGGTTCAGCACGTCGGCCTTGCCGCCAAACCCGCCGATGCGTTCCAGTCCCGAGATGAACTCCGCCTCCTGTTTGGTCCTGGACCGTTCGAGCTCCGCGGTCGTCGGGCCCTCCTTCGCCAGGCGCGAGATCTCGGCCGACACGACCTGCTCGATCTCACCAAGCGACGTGCCCGGTCGTGCAGTCGCCTGGACCACGAACACGCTGGCGATCTCGGCGGTGCCATTGAACGAGGAAACCTGCGTCGCCAGCGGCTTGTCGTACACCAGCGCCTTGTTCAACCGGGACGACAGCCCGTCGGCCAGAATCCGCGCCGCGATGCCGAGAGCCGCATCATCCGCGGCAAAGTATTCCGGCGCCGGCCACCCGATGTAGACGCGTTCGAGCGAGACCCGGTCGTTCACTTCGACGACGCGCTCGCCGTCGAGTGTCGCGACGTTCCTGGCGGGCCGGTCGAGCGGCACGCCCGGGGGCAGGTCCCCGAAGTACTTCTGGACGAGCTTTTTGGCTTCAGCGGGATCGAAGTCGCCCGCGATGACCAGCGACAGGTTGTTGGGCGTGTAGTACTGCCGGAAGAACTCCTTCACGTCGTCCAGCGTCGCCGCCGAGAGGTCTTCCATGCTGCCGATGACCGGCCACGAGTACGGATGGCCGTTGTCGAAGGTGTTTTCGAACATCAGCGGATACCAGCGTCCGTATGGCTGGTTTTCGAGGCTCTGGCGCCGCTCGTTCTTGACGACGTTTCGCTGCTCGTCGAGTTTCTCGATGTCGGTCGCGTCGAGCAGGGTGGCCAGCCGATCCGATTCGAGCCAGAGCAGGTTCTCGAGATTCCCCGATGGCACCGTCGCGAAATAGTTCGTACGGTCGTTGTCCGTGGTGCCATTGACGCCGCCTTCGGCCAGGTTCGCGCCGGCCTTCTCAGCGTGCTCAAAGTACTCGCCCGTGGCATTCTTCGAGCCCTGGAACATCAGGTGCTCGAACAAGTGCGCGAACCCGGTGCGCCCTCTCTTTTCGTTTTTCGAACCCACGTGGAACCACTGGTTCACATGCACGATCGGCAGCTTCCGGTCGACGTGCAGGATCACCTGCAGGCCGTTGGGCAGCGTGGTACTTCTCGAACTCGAGTTTCGGAATGGCCGATTGCGTGGCAGCAGGGCTCTGGCCCGCCACGCCGGGCGCCAGCGCCACCAGGGCCAGCACGACGACAAGTAGTCTGCGCAGGGTGCTCATAGCAGTCTTGGTTCCAGATAGAGGAGAAGTGGAAACAGGAAAAGGTCCAGCGCCAGGGCGCCAACCTTGAAATTGTAGACGGTTCGGACGCGGGCGTAGTGCCGTCGCCAGCCCATCGGTTGGGACGAACAGTGGGACGAGAAAAACGAGGCTTGTAGAATCGGGAGCATGTTCCGACCAGCCGCCCTTGTGATCACGTTCGCGGTGCTACTGAATCTTCAGGACATCTCCGCTCAACGCGCGACAGTTCCGGCGCCTGAATCCCCGGAGGTGTCAGCGACGCGTATCCGCGCCGATGTCGAGTTCCTCGCCGACGACCTGCTCGAAGGCCGCGAGGCGGCCACGCGAGGCTACGACCTGGCGGCCCGCTATGTGGCCACCGTCCTCAAAGCCGCCGGCTACGCTCCCGGAGCCGACGACGGCACGTACTTCCAGCAGGTGCCATTCATCGAAAGCACGCCGACCGCGACGTCAATGAGTGTGACGATCGGAGGTACCACGACGGCCGTGCCGCTGCCGGACCAGGGCCTGGTTGGCGCGAGCGCCATTCACCCGGCTGCGGAAGTGACCGCGCCGGTCGTCTTCGCCGGCTTCGGGGTCACGGCGCCCGAGTTCGGGCACGACGACTACGCCGGCCTCGACGTCACGGGCAAGATTGTCGCGCTCTTCTCGAACGCACCCGGCAAGCTGCCGAGCGAACCACGCGCGTACTACGCCTCGACGGACCACAAGCTGAAAAACGCCGCCGACCACGGCGCCGCTGCCGTGGTCACGGTGCTGGGCCCGGACGACGCCAAGCGCTTCCCGTGGGAACAGGCGAAGACGTTTTTCGGCAGGCCCACGCTGACGTGGGCGAATCCGGACGGCACGCCGGGTCCGACCGAGAAGCGGTTGAAGGCAGTGGCCTACCTCAGCCCCCAGGGCTCAGCACGTTTGTTCGAGGGCTCCCGCCTGACGTTCGATCAGGCAGTGGAGGCCGGACGCAAGGGCGTGCCGGGCGGGGCGGCGCTTGCCGCCACTGTGACCCTGGCCTCGGCGACTACACACAAGCGCGTCTCGAGCCCCAACGTCGTCGGCGTGCTGAAGGGCAGCGACCCCACCCTTTCGGCCACTTCGGTCGTGCTCACCGCGCATCTCGATCACACGGGTGTGCAGCCGTCGGGAGACGGCGATCGCGTCAACAACGGCGCGTACGACAACGCGACCGGCAGCGCCATCGTGCTCGAGGTGGCGCGCGCCCTGGCCGGCCAGGCGGTGAAGCCGAAGCGCTCGGTGCTCGTGGTGCTGGTCACCGCGGAGGAGAAAGGGCTTCTCGGGTCGGACTACTTCGCGCACTACCCGGTCAAGGCGGCCGGCCGGATTGTCGCCAACGTCAACCTCGACATGCCCGTGTTCATGGCGGCCAGCAGCGACGTCGTCGCCTTCGGCTCGGAAAACTCGACGCTCGATGCCGTCGTGCGCAAGGCGGTGGCGGAGTTCGGCTACACGTTGAGCCCCGACCCGATGCCCGAGCAGAACATCTTCGTCCGCAGCGACCAGGTACCTCGCTGGTCAAGCAGGGCATCCCGGCGGTGTACCTCATGCCGGGATTCACCGCGAAAGACCCGGCCGTGAACGGGCAGCAGGTGTTCGGCGGATTCCTGGCGTCGCACTATCACAAGCCGACCGACGACCTGTCGCTGCCGATGGACCTGCCCGCCGTGGAGCGTTTTACCCGCGCAAACCTCGCCGTCGCCAGGGCGATTGCCGACGACCCGGTGGACCCGGCGTGGAAGCCGGGGAATTTCTTCGGGAAGATGTTCGGGAAGGGGACCAACTAGCCGGCACAATCACGAAGGTCACCAAGGATCACACGAAGACCACGAAGGCCATAAATCGTTTCGTGACCTTCGTGGCATCGCGCCTTCGTGACCTTCGTGGTCGCTGGACGCTATTTGGCCGTGCTGAACGTGTACCGCGTGGTCGTCTTGTAGGTCTGGCCGGGGCGCAGCACCACCGACGGGAAATCCGGCTTGTTCGGCGAGTCCGGGTAGTGCTGCGTCTCCAGGCACAACCCGCTGCGCTTGACGTAGGGCTTGCCGCCGCGGCCCTTGACCGATCCATCCAGGAAATTGCCGGTGTAGAACTGCACGCCCGGCTCGGTGGTGGCCACCTCCATGGTCCGGCCGCTGACCGGATCGGCGACGCGCGCGCCCATCCGCAACGTGCCTGGGGGCTGCCTGAACACGAAGTTGTGGTCGTACCCTCCGCCAAACCGGATCTGCTCGTCGTCGGCGTCGATGAGCTCGCCGACCCGCCGTGCCTTGGTGAAGTCAAACGGAGTGCCCGCCACCGCGCGCAGCTCGCCGGTGGGGATCAGCCCCTTGTCGACCGGCGTGTACTTGTCGGCGAGCACCTGCAGCGTGTGGTCCAGGATCGTCGGCGAGGCGCCGGCCGACAGGTTGAAGTACGCGTGGTTCGTGAGGTTCACGACCGTGGGTTTGTCGGTCGTCGCCGTGTAGTCGATGCGCAGGCCGTTGGCGTCGGTCCACGTGTAGCGCACCGTCACCGACAGCGCGCCGGGAAACCCCTCGTCGCCATCCGGGCTGACGTGCGTCAACTCCAGCGCCAGGCCGTCGGCCGAGGGGACTTCCCGCGTCTTCCAGACGTACTTGTCGAAGCCCTTGAGCCCGCCGTGCAGGGAGTTGGCCCCGTTGTTCTTCGCCAGTGTGTAGGCCTTGCCGTCCAGCGTGAACGACGCGTTGCCGATGCGGTTGCCGTAGCGGCCCACGAGGACGCCAAAAAACGGATGCGGGCCGAGATACCCGTCGAGCGAGTCGAAGCCCAGCACCACGTCGCCGAGCGCCCCTGCCTTGTCGGGGACCTTGATGGAGACGACCGTGCCACCAAGCGTGGCAATCTGCACCGAGGCGCCCCTGGCGTTGGTCAGCGTATAGAGGTCGACGGCCTCGCCCGTCCTGGTGGTCCCCCACGCCTGCCTGGTGACTCCTCGGGTTTGTGCCGCCGCCATACTTGTTCCCATGAACGCAACCGCCACCGCCGCCATCGCGAAAGATCGCATCCTCGTCTCCCCTGGGGGCATTCTACAGGTTGCTTGATAGAATCGCCGCTATGCCGATTCGCGCGCTCATTCCACTCGTCGTTGCGTTGGTCCTGGCCGCAGCCCCCGCCTTCGCGCAGCCGCTGCCGTCTGGCACGCCGGAATCGGAGGGATTTTCACCGGAGCGCCTCGAACGCCTTCACGCGATGCTGAAGCGCCACGTCGACGAGGGCAAGCACGCCGGGCTCATCAGCCTGGTCGCGCGCCATGGGCGGATCGTGGACTTGCAGACGTTCGGGTCGCGCGACCTCGGCGCGAAGTTGCCAATGGAGAAGGACACGATCGTCCGCATCTTCTCCATGTCGAAGATCGTCACCAGCGTCGCGGTGATGATCCTGTACGAAGAAGGCCGCCTCAAGCTGGATGACCAGGTGGGCAAGTTCCTGCCCGCGCTCGAGAAGATGAAGGTGTTCACCGGCGGCAGCGCCAAGCGGCCGAAGCTGGTGGATGCGACGCGCCAGATGACGGTGAAGGACCTGCTGACGCACACATCGGGGCTCATCTACGGCTTCGGCAAGGAACCGATCGACGAGATCTACCGTGACGCCAAGATCCTGGAGTCACCGTCGATGGACGCCTTCGTGGCCAAGCTGGCGACGCTCCCCCTGGCTTTCCAGCCCGGCGCCCGGTACGGCTACGGCTTGAGCATCGATGTCCTTGGCGCGATCGTCGAGAAGGTGTCGGGGATGCCATTCGAGCAGTTCGTAGAGCAGCGCATCACGAAGCCGCTTGGAATGGACGACACCAGCTACGACGTCGCCGAAGCCAAGAGAGGCCGGCTGGCCAGGGTATACACGCTCGACAAGGCCGATGCGCTGACCGAGGTGCCGCAAACGCAGCTGGCTGGCGTCTATCCGGAACCGGGCCGCGGGTTTGCCGCTGGCGGCGCCGGGATGTTCTCCACGATCGGCGACTACGCGCGTTTCGGGCAGATGCTGCTCAATGGCGGCGAGCTCGACGGCGTGCGGATCCTCGGGCGCAAGACGGTCGAGCTGATGATGGCCAATCACTTGAATCACCTGACGCCGCCCACCATAGGACCGAGCCAGTCCGACGGGTTTGGCCTCGGCGGCAGCGTCCGCATCGACCTGGCCAGGGGCGACGCGCTGGGGTCGGTCGGCCAGTTCGGCTGGGCGCGGCGCGGCGACGACGTACTTCAACATGGACCCGAAAGAGCAGACGGTCGTGCTGGTGTTCGCGCAGCATTTCCCCTTCAACCAGCACGGCCTGTTCGGTCAGTTCTCGACGCTGATGTACGCGGCGCTGGTGGACTGATGCCGTCCGCTCTGACCACGTTTGGGCCACGCCTCATCGCGGGCAGCGCGCTGCTCGTCGTCCTGCTGGTGGTCAACATCGTCATCCGCGACCGAAGTACCCAGGCGCTGTACCGGAATACCGAGGCCGTCGCCCAGGCGCATTCGGTCATCAACGCGCTCGATCGCGTGTCGACCTCCGTCGTGGACGCCGAGACCGGAGAGCGCGGGTTCCTCATCACCGGGCACCCCAACTACCTCGACCCGTACAACTCGGCGGTGGCGGAGCTGGACGGCGAGATGGCACACCTGGCGGGGCTGGTCGCCGACAACCCGGCGCAGGCGGGGGCCGTCGCCGCGTTGCGCGATGCCATCGACCTCAAGCTGTCGCAGCTGCGCGAGACCATCGAGGTTCACCAGGCGCAGGGCCCCGAAGCCGCCGTTGCGCTGGTGCTGACCGGCCGCAGCAAGGCGACCATGGACGCCATCCGTCTGCAAATTCACGGCATGCAAGCGCGCGAACAACAGGCGCTGGCGATGCGGGCGGCCGAGGCCGAGAGCAGCTATCAGCGGGCGACGGTGACCGGCTGGGCCACGGGCTTGCTGGGCGTGGTGATCACGGTGGCATTTGTGTGGTCCGCCCGCCGCAACGCCAAGCAGCTGGCCGCGGTGGCCGCGGCGCTCTACGGGGAACGCGAACAGCTCCGCGTCACGCTGGCCAGCATCGGCGACGGCGTGATCGTCACCGATCCGGCCGGCACGGTCAGCATGCTCAACGCCGTCGCCGAGCAGCTCACCGGCTGGTCTCAGGCGGACGCCAGGGGCCTGCCGCTCGCGCAGGTCTTCAACGTCGTCAACGAAGACACGCGCGACGGCGTGGAGAACCCCGTGATCCGCGCGCTGCGCGACGGCGTGGTCGTCGGGCTCGCCAACCACACCGTCCTCATCTCGAAGGACGGGGCGGAACGGCCAATCGCCGACAGCGCCGCGCCGATTCGCGGGGCGGCCGGGGTCGTGCTTGGCGCCGTGCTGGTGTTCCGCGACGTCACCGACGAGCGCAAGGCGGAGATCGCGCTGAACCGCTCGCTGGCACGCGAGCAGTCGTGGGCCGCGCGAATGCGGCAGGTGGCGGCGGCGTCGCTGACCATCAACGCCGCCACCACCCAGGACAGCATCGTGGGCGTCATCGACAGCGAGGCTCGCCGTATCCTCGGGGCACGCCGCTGCAAGGTGACCTTCGAGGCAGCGGCCGCGGTCGAAGAGGAAGGAAACCTCGTGGTTCCCCTCACCACGCGCGCGGGGCATCCCGTGGGCTACATCCAGTGCAGCGACAAGTCGAACGGCCGGTTCGACGACGACGATCGGGCGGTGCTGAGGCAGATTGCGCAGATGGCCTCCATCGCGCTCGAGAACTCGACCTTGTACAAGGAGATTCGTGCGACCGACGCGAGGAAGGACGAATTCCTGGCGACGCTCGCCCACGAGCTGCGAAACCCGCTGGCGCCCATCAGCAACTCCTTGCAGGTCCTGCGCGCCGAGTCCGACCCGGTGCGCCTGGCCGAAAGCCGAAAGGTGATCGAGCGGCAGGTTGGGCAACTGGTCCACCTGGTGGACGACCTGCTCGACGTCTCGCGCGTCAGCCGCGGGAAGCTGGAGCTGCGACTGAGCCGCGTGCGGCTCGCCGACGTGCTGCATGCCGCCATCGAGACCAGCCAGCCTGTCATCGACGCACACCGGCACACGCTGCGCGTGCACCAGCCGGCCGAGGACGTATGGCTCGACGCCGACCTGACGCGCCTGGCGCAGGTGTTCTCGAATCTGCTGAACAACGGCGCCAAGTACATGGAGCCGGGCGGCGTCATCGCGGTCGACGCCAGCGCCGATGCCGATAACGTCGTCGTCGCGGTGCGCGACCGCGGCATCGGCATCGCGCCCGACATGCTGCCGTACGTCTTCGACCTGTTCGTGCAGGCGGACCGCTCGCTCGAGCGCGCGCAAGGCGGCCTGGGGATCGGGCTGACGCTGGTGCGCCGCCTGGTCGAGCTGCACGACGGATCGGTCACGGTGCTCAGCGACGGCCCCGGGAAGGGGAGCGAGTTTGTCGTGCGCCTTCCCCGTGCGGCTGCCGGCGTCGCCGAGACGCCTGCTCCCGGGGCGGCTCCGACGGCAACCGCCGACGACATGCCGGCGCGCCGCATTCTCGTGGTCGACGACAACAAGGACGCCGTCGACTCGCTGGTGCTCCTGTTGTCGCTCGTCGGACAAAGCGTCGTCGCCGCGCGCGACGGGCTCGACGCGCTCGAGCAGTTCGAACGGTTCGACCCCGAAGTGGTCGTCCTGGACCTGGGCTTGCCCGGCATCAACGGCTACGAAGTCGCGCGCCGCATTCGCAACGCCGGCCACGGCCGTCGTGTGACGCTGGTGGCGCTCACCGGCTGGGGCCAGGACGAGGACCGCCGGCGCTCCATCACCGCCGGCTTCGACTACCACCTGGTCAAGCCCGTCGACTTCGAGGCCTTGAAGACGCTGCTTGCCGGGTTGCCGAGGAGCACATGACGATTGCAGATTGCAGATTGCAGATTGCAGATTGCAGATTGCAGATTGCAGATTGCAGATTGCGATTGCAGATAGGAGGCATCAGGTGAACCGTCGCGCGCTCTTCTCCGCCCTTGGGGCCACCGGCCTCCTTGCTCTTCCTCGTCGGGCGGCGGCGCAGGCGAGCGCGGCCAGGCCATTTGACGGCCTCACGACGGGCGTCGGCGATCTCTTCCGGCTGTCGCGCGCCAGGTCGCGGTCCATCAGCCCCGAGAACTTCACCGGCGCCAAGGGGCAGGGCGGCCGCGCGACGACCGGCACGGGCGCCAACGCGGCCCGCGATCTGGGCCAGGGCTGGAAGATCTCGCCGTCGGTGAAGATCGCGCCCAAGCAGGTGTTCACGCTTGCCGAGATCGCGGGGCCGGGCGCGATTCAACACATCTGGATGACCCCCACCGGGCACTGGCGCTTCTCAATCCTCCGGGTCTACTGGGATGGCGAGACGACGCCTTCGATCGAAGTGCCCGTCGGCGACTTCTTCGCGTCCGGCTGGGGACGCTACGGGCAGATCAACTCGCTGGCCGTGGCGGTGAATCCCGGCAGCGCCTTCAACTGCTACTGGGTGATGCCGTTTCGCAAGTCGTGCCGCATCACGATGGAGAACATCGCCGACCAGGAGATGACCCTCTACTACCAGGTCGACTACTCGCTCACCCAGGTCGCCGACGATGCGGGGTACCTGCATGCTCAGTTCCGGCGGACGAACCCGGTGCCGTACAAGCGGGACTACACGATCGTGGAGGGCGTGAAGGGCGAGGGCCAGTACGTCGGCACGCACATGTCGTGGGGCGTCAACAACACCGGCTGGTGGGGCGAGGGCGAGATCAAGTTCTTCCTCGATGGCGACACCGATTACCCGACCATCTGCGGCACCGGCACCGAGGACTACTTCTGCGGCTCGTACAACTTCGAGAACCAGGCGACCAAGCAGTACCAGGAATTCTCGACGCCGGTACTCAGGCTTGCCGCTGGTGATTCGGCCAGACGGCGTCTACCAGTCGCAGCAGCGCTTCGGCCTCTACCGCTGGCACATCATGGACCCGATCCGCTTCGAGCAGGACCTCAAGGTGACCATCCAGGCCCTTGGCTGGCACACCGGCGGTCGCTACCTGCCGCTGCAGGACGACATCGCGTCGGTGGCCTACTGGTATCAGGCCGAACCGCACGCGGCGTTTCCGGCGCTGCCGGGGAGAGATGTGCTGGAGATCATCTAGAGCATCGCGCCTTCGCGCCATAGTGATGGCCCAACGTCCATTTGGGATCTGCTGTCCGCAATTGTGGCCGGCACCCGCTCGATCGCGATGCACGAGGTTATAGGGCCGAACCGAGGTTAACTGCCTGTGCGCTGGCCACTTGCGGGCTCGGAAACGAGGACCGAAAATTCGGATCAATCTTTGCTGACTCCCTGGACATGACTCGCCATCTTTCGACCCATCGTCGCGCCCGCCGCTCACGGGCGCTGGTCATGGCCGTCGCGATTGCCGTCGGCGCAAGCTCCGCGGCTGCGCAGACGAAGATCACGCCGCCCAAGAACAAGTACACGCCCGAACAGGATGTCCAGATCGGGCGGGAGGCCGCTGCCGAGGTCCGGCAGCAGTACCCGTTGATCACCGACCGCGAGGTCCGCGACTACCTCGACGATCTCGGCCGGCGCCTCGTCGCGGCCACACCGCCCGAGTATCGCCAGCCGGCGTTCGAGTATTCCTTCACGCCGGTCAACCTGAAGGAAATCAACGCGTTTGCCCTGCCGGGCGGACCCATGTTCGTGAATCGCGGCATGATCGACGCCGCCGGACGCGAAGGTGAAGTGGCCGGTGTCATGGCGCACGAGCTCAGTCACGTGCTGCTGCGGCACGGAACGGCCAACGCCACCAAGGCCCAGGGATTTCAGATCGGCGCGCTTGCCGGCGCCATCGCCGGCGCGGTCGTCGGCGGCGGCTGGGGGCAGGTCATCAGCCAGGGCAGCCAGTTCGGCCTGGGCACGTGGCTGATGAAGTACAGCCGCGAGTACGAGAAGCAGGCCGACCTGCTGGGCGCGCAGATCATGGCGCGCGCCGGCTACGACCCGCGCGATCTGGCGCGCATGTTCGAGACGATTCAGGC
Source organism: Vicinamibacteria bacterium (assembly GCA_963806705.1). GTDB lineage: Bacteria > Acidobacteriota > Vicinamibacteria > Vicinamibacterales > JAENWD01 > JAENWD01. The sequence continues at coordinate 35,388 of CAWDZE010000013.1, read as the reverse complement.
GCAGGCCAAGGGCAGCGGCGGGCCGGAGTGGATGAGCAGCCATCCGAATCCGGGCAACCGCTCGACGTATATCGCGCAGGAGGCCGCCAGGCTGAGCATCGCGCCAGCGCCTGACGCGCGCGAGTTCGCGAGCATCAAGCGCGAGCTCGACTCTCTGCCTCCGGCCAAGTCGATGGCCGACCTGGGGCGCGGCAGGGCGGGCGGCGCTGGCGAGAACGCGCCTGCCTCGGTTGGGCGCATCGGCGACCCGGTGCCCGCGCCCTCGACCGCCTATCGCGGCGTGCGCGGCGGCCAGTTGTTCCAGACCGCCGTGCCGTCCAACTGGCAGGCGGTGACCTCGAACAGCGCCGTGAAGTTCGTGCCGGAAAACGCCTACGGTCAGATCAACGGCGAGACGGTGTTCACGCACGGTGTGGAGCTGGGCGTCGCCAGGGCGGCATCGCGCGACCTTGTCGAGTCGACCGACGCGCTGCTCAACGCGCTGGCGCAGGGCAACCCCAACCTGCGGCAGGCGACCGAGCCTCGTCAGACGCGCCTGTCGCAGCGCGTCGCGATCGAGAACCAGCTGGTGAACCGCACGCCCTACGGCGCGCAGGAACGCGTCGGCGTGACCACGACGTTTCTTGCCGACGGCAGCCTGTTCTACATTCTGACCATCGTGCCGGTAGAGGAGACCAGCCGCTATCAGCCGGCATTCAGCCGCGTCGCGAGCAACCTGCGGCTGAACGACCAGTAGCGCCTCCCTTCAGATCCCGGATTTCGGGATTGAGCGGATTCGGTCACTCGGAATTGCTCGTCACCTGGCGCCGGGGGAGCGAACACGCGGCGGCCCGGTTTTCAGCGGAACCTGCGCGACCCGCGGCGTAGCCGCGGCTGTGAGACGAACGAAGGCACACCGATGAAAGCCCTGAATCAAATGGCTCTCATCGGTGTGCCTTTGTTCGTCTCACCGACCGGCCGCTGCGCGGCCGGTGTCGCGCGGGTTCGTCAGCGCCCGGGAATCCCGAAAATCTCAAAATCTGCGGATAGCTTCGCCGCCGCACGGCCGCGCCTCCGTCCGCCTTCCAAGCCGTGACCTTGCATTCACCAACCTGACCCAACCTGGCCCAACCCGACCCAACCCGGTAAACCCGTCCAGCTGGCACACCGCTTGAGTCTGCGACCCGTCGGACTTTCCGTTGTCCGGCTGGCTGCTCGAAAATTGGCCAGAAATCGCGTGTTGTGTATGCCTCTGCTGCCGCATGATGGCATCAACGGTGTACATGGCAGCGTAAGAACGACTCAAGGAAGGATGCCGATGAACTCGATGCGTGTCCTCGTCGTGGACGATGAGCCCGACGCCGCCGAGGCGTTGACCTTGCTCCTGAAGCCGCGGGGCTTTGACGTGCGCGTCGCCGGCACGGGCGACGAGGCTCGATCGGAGGTAACGGCCTGGCGCCCCCATGTCGTGCTGCTGGACCTGATGCTGCCCGACGCCAACGGGCTCGACCTGCTGCGCGACTTCCGCGCGGTCGTCCCGGACACGCAGGTCGTGATGATCACCGGCTACGGCAGCGTGCCCAAGGTCGTCGAGGCCATGAACGGCGGCGCGTTCAGTTTCATCGAGAAGCCCATCGACGCGATGCTGCTGCTGGCCGTGCTCGACAAGGCGACCGAAAAACTTGCGCTGGCCGCCGAGAACCGCCGCCTCAGGTCCGAGCTGCACGACCACGCGACGCTTGACGACATGGTCGCGCGCAGCGACAAGATGAAGCAGTTGTTCACGCTGGTGCGCAAGGTCGCGCCGAGCGATGCCAGCGTGCTCATCGTTGGAGAAAACGGAACGGGCAAGGAACTGGTGGCCAGTGCCCTCCACCAGAACAGCAAGCGCGCCAAGGGGCCGTTCATCAAGATCAACTGCTCGGCCATTCCCTCCGAGCTCATCGAGTCGGAGCTCTTCGGCCACAAGCGCGGCTCCTTCACCGGCGCCCTGGCCGATCGCCCCGGCGTCATCGAGCTGGCCGACGGCGGGTCGCTGCTGCTCGACGAGATCGGCGAGATGCCGGCGGCGCTGCAGGCCAAGCTGCTGCGCGTGCTGCAGGAGCGCGAGTTCACGCCAGTCGGCAGCACGCGGCCGATCAAGTCGGACTTCCGCCTGATTTGCTCGACCAACCTCAATCTCGACGCGGCGCTTGCCGACAAGAAGCTGCGGCAGGATCTGTACTTCCGCATCAACACCTTCACGCTGGCGCTCCCGCCGTTGCGCGAGCGCAGCACGGACATCCCGCTGCTGGCCGAGTACTTCCTCGAGCTGTACGCGGCGCGGCATCAGCGGCCGGTCACCGGCATCCATCCTGACGCGACGCGCATGCTGCAGCGGCACCGGTGGCCAGGCAACGTGCGCGAGCTGGAGCACGCCATCGAGCGCGCGGTCATCGTCGCCACCGAGGCGCAGATCCAGGTCGCCGACCTGCCGGCCACGCTGCGAGATGCCGAGCCCGACATGGGACGCGACGACCCGTTTCCCGCGCATCACACGCTCGAGGAGATCGAGCGGATGGCGATTCTGCGCACGCTCGAGCGGACCCAGTGGAACAAGCGCGCGGCGGCCACCATTCTCGGCGTCTACCGGCCGACGCTGTACAGCAAGCTGAAGAAGTACAACCTGTTGAAGCGGCCGGCGCAGGTAGGCGCCCCGAACAATTGACCGCGGGCACTCATCGGCCACACGTGGAACGACCGACTCGGCAGTCCGATCGCACAAGCGACGCCTTCATCCGGCAGGTCGCGCACGACCTGCGCGCCTCGCTCAATGTCGTGGTCAGCTGGGCCGAGCTCGTGAAGGCCGGGCAGTTGCCGCCCGAGGACGTCTCGCGCGCCGGCGAGACGATCCTCCGTCACGCCCGGCATTTGTCCGAGCGCCTGGGCATCGCGCTCGACCTGTGGCGGCTCGACAGCGGCCTGCTCGCGCCGTCGATGCGAGTGGTGTCGATCGGCGCCGTCATGCGGACGGCCGTGGAAGACGCCCGTCGCCTCTTCGAGAGCCGGCGCGTGAGCTGCCGGCTCGAGGTGCGTGGCGACGGATCGGCCAGCGTGGATGCGCCGCGTCTGGCGCAGGCGCTGATGGTGCTTCTCGGCGACGCCGCGGCGAACACGCCGCCCGATCAAAGCGTGGAGGTCACCGTCGCCGGCGGCACCCAGGTGGTGATCAGCATTGTCGGGGGAGGCCTGATGCCGGACCGGGCAGCCTTCGACCGGAACGTGGCGGACACCAACACCAGCGCCCCGAAGCGCCCGTTCGACTTCGGGCTCGCCCTGGCGAAAGAGCTCGTCGAGCTCAACGGCGGCGTGGTCGACATCGAGCCGGCCGACGGCGGCCGCGTGGTGATGATCGTGCGGCTGCCCAACGCCGATCCGCAAGCGTCGACAGAGTCAGTTCCCGTCAGTTCAGCGCAATCAACAGGTGCGACGGGGTTCCTGAGAGGCTGGGCCGCGTCGCCGCGCGGTCGACCTGGATGCCGTCGACGGCGGTGTAGTCGATCCACATCGAGAACTGGCACGAGCCGGCAAGCTTCACGTCAGCCACCGACTCGACCCGCACCGGCAGCGCGTGTCCCGCGACCGCCTGGTAAATTCGGCGCACGGCAACCGATCGCACCCAGAACGACGGCGACTTGGCCAGTCGGCCTTCGATTTTCTGCAGCCGGCCACCAGCGTCCACCTCCGCGGTGCCGTCGATGAGCGTGGTTTCCTTCCGGCGTGGAGCCAGGCGCAGCGTCCGGCCCGTGGCGTCGCCGACGATCTGGTAGTTCGCATCCGAGATCGCCATCCGGCTGGCCTGCGGCGGCGTGCTCATCTTGACTTCGTTGTCGAGCACTTCACGCAGCACGCGGGTGCGAATCCTCTTGTCGCCGCCCTCACGCAGCACGGTGTAGGTCATCCCGAAGCCCGGGCGGAACGTCGTCGAGGCTTCCAGCCAGCCCACTTTGTTCAGCTTCGAGCTGCGTGCCACGAGCACTCTGATCGCCTGATATGAAGCCCCGTTGGCATCGGTGCCAGCCGGCGCTGCCGCGGATGATGCGGGCGCCGACGTCGATGTCGCGCGTTGCGCGCTGGCGACCTCCGCGCACGACACGAGCACCAGTGCTGAAATCACGGCGTGGTATGTCGCGCGGCGGTTCATGATCGACTCTGCCATCCGGAGAGCAACCGCAATGCCAGCGACCCCGATGCACGTTACCCGGGATTCTGGGCGCAATGCGGCGCGTCCTCGGATCGGCGCCGTCGATCCAGGCGGCTCGATGATGTGGGAGTGGGGGCGGCTGTCTTGACGACGGACACTGCCCGGCTCGACCGTGGCGCAGGCACCGGCCTGCGCCAGCTCGAGTTGCGTCTAGCGCTTCTGGCTGTACAGGTAGGTGCCGAGTGCGGCCAGCCCGCCGGCCACGATGACCGCGCGAATCACCTTCAGCAGGCTGCAGAACCACGCGATGCCCAGACCGAGCGCCGCCCACTGCACCCACCAGTGGCCGGGCGAGGTCATCAGGTTGATGACGAACAGCATCAGCAGGATCAGGGGCGCGGTGAACAGAAACTTCACGGCCTTCAGGGTTGCGACCATCTCTGTTGGGCTCCTCGAGACAGATCATACGCGCGGCCGACCCGGAAGTTTCGCGGGCGCCCGCGCTACTCGAACGTCTTCCATCCAGGCCACTTGTCGGCCAGCTGGACCTTCGGTTTCCTTACGATCCAGATGGGCATGTTGTTGCGCCACGGCATGCACGCCCCGCATTCGTGTACCCGGCTCTGGGTGACTTCGCCAAACAGCTCTTCCAGGCTCTCACGGTCGTCGCCGAGCACGATGGCCACCTCGGGATTTGTCGCGGGCGGGCCCCAGTAGAACCACGTGTTGTGGGTTGCGTAGACCGGCGCCAGATGCCGCGGCTCGCCGAGCCAGTCGAGCGCGCTGGCCTGCCCGTAGCTCTGCGCGAAAAACGCCACCTTCGTCTGCTCCTCCGGCGGCAGCGTGTCGCGCACCGCCGCCACATCGTCGACCAGCTGCGGCCATCCGAGCCGGTCGGCAAAATACTGGGGCAGGGCCGTGCGCTTGCCCGCGCCGCGCTCGGACTGGAGCGAGATTCCAAGACGTGCGAGGTGCTCAGCCGTCTGGTCCGGCGAGAGCAGCGGCGTGCCCACCGGAAGCAGCAGCAGGCCCCACGCCGCGATCCAGATCGGCAGCGCGATTCGAACACTGGCGCGCCGAGCGGCAAGTTCGCCCAGCCAGACGCCGCCGGCGGCAAAGAGCAGAGGGTAGAGGCCGGCCAGCCGATCCGGCCGGCTCTGCGCCGACCACATCAGCAACCCGAGCATGACGGCGAATTGAATGGCGATGTGGCGCAACTGCGCGCCCGGGCGTCGCCACAGCCAGGCGAGCCCCGCAAGCGTCACTGGCAGGACGCCGGGGCTCATGAAGAGCGCCTGCTGCACGAGAATCTCGCCGGCCGATGCGGGGTTGTTCTTGTACAGCGCGGCGTTGCGATAGAACTCCAGCGACGGCCATCCGTGCGCGTGCTGCCAGAGCGCGTTTGGCGCCGCGAAGACTAGCGCCAGGACCGCGCCCGTCCATAGCCAGGGACTCCGCAGATGCCGGCGGGCGGGTGTGAGCAGAATGGCGACTGCAAGCGCCGCGGCGTAAGTGGTCACCGTGTGCTTGGTGAGCAGCGCTACGCCTGCCAGCGCGCCGAAAAGCAGCCACCAGCGCGCATCGCCCCGCCGTTCGATCTCGATCAGCGTGGCGCCAAGCCCCAGCCACAGCACCAACTCGATGCCGTTCATCGAGTAGAACCCGAAGAGTACCTGCAGCAGCGGCGAGGAGATGACTGCGGCGCACGCGATCGCCTGCCCGTATCGCGAGGCGCCGAGTCGACCGGAAATCCACCCGGTGAGCAGGACCACCAGCGCGCCACAGGTCGCCGCCGGCACCCGCAGCGCAACTATCGAATCGCCGAAGACCGCCAGCGCGCCGCGCAGCACGAAGGGCGCAAGCGGCGGATGATCCACGTAGCCCCACGCCAGGCGCTTGGCGCACGAGACGTCAGTACAGCTCATCGATGAAGACGCCAAAGGCGCCGGCGACACCAGGCACGAAGTACAGCAGCCAGGCCAGGCCGGCGGCGATGAGCGGGATGCGCAGCGGATGCTCCTTGTCGGCACCGGCATTGTAGCCCTAGCAGTCCGTGGTGCCAGTGTCGAATGCAGCGACACTTGCACCACGGACTGCTAGGATGCACCGATGCGAGTGCGTGTGTGTCTATCTCTGATGCTGATTGCGATCGCTGTGCGGGGCTCGTCCCGGCGCGCAGGCGCCAGCCCAGGGGCGCGAGATCGCTCTCGCCACCCAACACATCCTTCCCGAACGTGAGCGGCCCGCGGTCATCAACCAGATTCTGGAGGACCGCCTGAAGACGTTGCTGCCCAGGCTGATGCGCGAGACAGGCTTTGACATGTGGCTCGTGATCAACCGCGAGTACGTCGAAGACCCCGTGTACCTCTCACTGGTTCCCGCGCCGGTGTTCCACGCGCGGCGGTTGTCCATGCTGGTCTTCTTCGATCGGGGAGAAAGCCAGCCGCTCGAGATCCTGACCGTGAGCCGCTACCCGATGGACGGGTACACCGCGGCGTGGAAGGGGGGGACCGAAGCGAGCCAATGGACGAGGCTGGCCGAGATCGTCGGCGAGCGAAAGCCAAAGCGCATCGGCATCAATACCAGCCGCAAGTGGTCCTTCGGCGACGGCCTCACCGGCGGGTTGCGCGATGGCCTGATGGAGGCGCTCGGCCCGGCCCTCTCCGCGCGCACTGCCAGCGCCGAGGCGTTGTGTGTTCGCTGGCTGGAGACGCGCACCGAGCGTGAACTGGATCTCTACGCGCACATGGTCGCCATCGCGCGCGGCGTGGTGTCCGAGGCATTCTCGGAGCGGCTCATCACGCCGGGCGTCACGACGACCGCCGACGTGGAGTGGTACATCCGCCAGCGGTTCACGGACCTGGGTTTGTCCACGTGGTTCTCGCCCGACGTGGACCGCCAGTGGGCCGGCGCGCCATGCACCGCCGAATCACCTTTCTGCGGCGACAGCGGCGTCATTCAGCGGGGAGACGTGCTGCACTGCGATGTCGGCATCACCTACCTGCGTCTCAACACCGACACGCAGGAGATGGGTTACGTGCTCCGTCGCGGGGAGACCGTCGTGCCGGAGGGGCTGACACGTGCCCTCGCGGCTGGCAATCGCTGGCAGGATCTGCTCACGGCGGAGTTCGTGACCGGCCGGACCGGCAACGACATCTTCGCCCGCACGCATGCCGCCGCCGAGCGTGAGGGCCTGAGGCACAGCACCTACACGCATCCGGTGGGCTACCACGGCCACGCTGCCGGCCCGTCCATTGGCATGTGGGACAACCAGGGCGCCGTGCCGGTGAGCGGAGAGTGGCCGCTTTCGCCCAACACCGCCTATGCCATCGAAGGCAACGTCAAGTTTGCCGTGCCTGAATGGAACGGCCAGTTCGTGCAGATCAAACTCGAACAGACGGCGCTGTTCGACGGCAAGTCCGTGCAGTACGCGGCAGGACGCCAGACCACCTGGCACATCGTGCGATGAACCTGTGAACCCGTGAACCTGTGAACCCGTGAACCCCGAACCTGTGAACCAGTGAACCCGTGAACCAGTGAACCCGAGTTAGTGTAGATGCGGCCCGACGATGGCCCGCCAGATCGCGTAGCCTTTCGGGTTCATGTGCAGACGGTCGTCGAGGAAGATATCCGGCCTGGGCTGGCCGTCGGGTCCCAGCATGGCCGCATGGACGTCGATGTAGGTGAGCCGGGGATCGGTCGCAATCCACTCCTTGATCGCCTGGTTGGCTGCCCTGACGGTCGCAATCTGCGCCCACCGCTCCGGGTTCGGCGCAATCGAGATGTAGGCGATGCGCGCGGCCGGGGTCCCGCCCTGAATGGCCCGCGCCAGCGCCTGAAAATCCGCCAGTACGTCTGACGCCGATCGGCCCGCGCTGATGTCGTTGCCGCCGCAATAGACGATCACCTGCCGCGGCCGATAGGGCGTCACGATTCGGCTGACGTAGAAGGTGACCTCGGGCAATCTGCGATCCGCCGAACCCCCGGTTGAGGACCGGCATCCCCGGAAAGTCCGTCGAGAGCGACGTCCAGAGCCTGATGCTCGAACTGCCGATGAAGACGATGCCGCCGCTCGGCGGTGGTGCGGCGGCATCCGCCTTCTCGAACGCCCGGATCGCCGCCTCCCACTGTGCGGGATCCGCTCGCTGGGCCTCGGTGGACGACGCTGCGAGGAGAAAGAGCGCCAGGGCAGATGCGACCAGACGGAACATGACGCCCACTATAAGTTATCGGCTCCGCCTCTTCAGGTGCCCGTCATCCAGCGCGACGTGAAGTGGGCGTAAAGTGAGAGGCATGTCAATCCGCGAGATGATGCTCGAACCGTTCGTCCACATGCCGCCGCTTCATGTTGTGGATGCCATCACACCAGAGGATGCTGTCCGCTCGCCGGCCGAAGGTCTGCACAGCGTTGCGGCGATCCTGGCGCACATGGAGTTCTGGCAAGCCTGGTTCCTCGGGCGTTGCCAAGGCTCGGCGCTGCCGATGGTCACCTCGGCAGCGGCGGGTTGGCCGGCGGTGTCGGCAGAAGGGTGGCCGCCGCTGGTCGGGCGGTTCGGAGCCGGGTTGCTGCGTGCCGCGGAGATAGGGGAGGACCAGGCGCGCCTGTCCCGGCCGGTAACGCCGGCGATCGAATTCGGGCCGCTGGCGCGCTACACCGTGCGCGACGCGTTGGTGCATGTCGCGCAGCACAACTCCCATCACCTTGGGCAGATCATCACGATGCGCCAGCTGCTGCGGGCGTGGCCGCCGCCGTCGGGCAGTTTTACGTGGTAGCCGGGTACCCACAGAGGGCCGCAGAGGAATTCAGCCACAGAGGCACCGAGAACACAGAGGGTACTTGGGTCTGAACATTCCCGGGTGTGAGAAGTCCCTTGCTGAGCTTCCCCATTCAGACGTAGGATTCTCACAAACTCGTCCATTCCCGGAGGCCATCGTGCGCAACGCTCCCCGCGTCGTTGGATCTGTCTGTGTCGTGTTGCTGGCGGCGGTCGTCACGCTTCATGCGTACTGGTCGACGTCCTCGCTGGCAAGCGGAGGCCCCCTGGGATTCGGGTATTTCAACGCGACGGCGCTCCAGCACGGCACCGGCGATCTCTACATCGCCTATTCCGATGGCGACAAAAACGATGTGTTGGTGAGGTGGTGGAACAACTCCGCCTGGCAGGTGCAAACCGTCGATGACGGCAAGGATGTCGCGCGCGGGATCGACCTGGCGTTCAACGCGAGCAACCAGCCGGCGGTCAGCTACGCGGGCGGCGCGCTGAAGTACGCCGAGCGCAGCGGCTCCACCTGGACCATCAAGAGCATCGAGTCGGGCGCCCGAAACGACGTCACCTCGCTGGAGTTCCACGGGGGAGAGCCGGCCATCTCGTACTACCTCACGACCACACCCAAGAAGGGGCCGGCCGTGTCGACGTTGAAGCTCGCGCGGCGCAGCGGCACGACGTGGACGAAGACGAGCATCGCGCCAGGGGTGCGATACAGCTCGCTCGCCTTTGACCCGTCCGGCAATCCCGCCATCGCGTTTGCGGCAGACACCAACGGCGATACGTTTGCCGACTCGCTGCGGCTCGCGCGCCAGGTCTCTGGCAGCTGGCAGGTCGAGACCGTCGATGACGTCACCAGCGGCGCGGGAACCTGGGCGCGCCTGGGATTCGACCCGGTGAGCGGCAGTCCGTGGATCGTGGACAGCCCGACGGGTATCGGCGCCGTGCGATTCTGGCACCAGAGTGGCGGCGTGTGGCAGGTCGAGCAGGTGGGAGCCGGTTTCCGTCCCGCGCTGCTGGTCCACGACGGCGTCCCGATTGTCAGCTTCGTCACGCCCGACGGGTACGGGCTGGTCGTCGCCACGCGCGGGGCTGGCTGGACCTCGCAAGTGGTCGCAGCCGCCGGCTTTGGTTACATTGGCCAATCGAGCCTCGCGGTGCCATACGCGACCGGTGGCGTGCCGGCAGTCGCGTATTGCGTCGACGTCTACGGCATCAACGCGTCCCGAACCCTCTGGCTGGCCAGTCCACCGCCCTACTGACCAAAGCGCGTGTCCCATCGCCCGTTTCTCACCGCCGAGTGGCGGTACCTGTCGATGCTGAACTTCCGCATCGATCCTGGAGTCCTTCGCCCGCACGTCCCTGCGGGCACCGAGCTCGATTTGTGGCGCGGCGAGGCGCTGGTCAGCGTCGTGGGGTTCCGCTTCGTGGACACCCGGGTGCTCGGCATGCCGATCCCGTTTCATCGTGACTTCGACGAGGTGAACCTCAGGTTCTACGTGCGGCGCCTGGTGAACGGCGAAGCGCGCCGTGCGGTGACGTTTCTCCGCGAGGTCGTGCCGCGGCGCGCGATCGCGCTGGTTGCCCGGATCGCGTACAACGAGCCGTACATCGCCTGCCGCATGCGGAGCGAGGCCCCGGACGTACCTGCGGTCACCGATCCCGGACGCGTTGCGTACTCGTGGCGTCATCGTGGACGGTGGAACGCGATCGGTGTCAGACCCGCCGGTCCGCCGCGCGCGCTCGAGGCCGGCAGCGAGGCTGCCTTCATCACCGAGCACTACTGGGGCTACACGTCGCAACGCGACGGCAGCACCATCGAGTACGAAGTCCGCCATCCGTCGTGGCGAGTGTGGAATGTCGCGGAGGCCGAACTCGACTGCGACGTCGCGGCGATGTATGGCGATCGGTTTGCCGAAGCGCTCGGCGCCGCACCCAGCTCGGCGTTTCTCGCGGAAGGGTCCGTCGTGACGGTCTGCAGGCCCGAGCGCGTTCCCGGAGTATCCTGAGGTCGATGACTTTCACCCGCCGTTTGCTGTTGCTGGCCCTTCTCGTCGTCGCGCTCGTCGGCACGACCGCCGCCAAGACCAGGTTCAAGTCCGTGTGGAAGGGGCCCGAGGCCGCCACGATCACCTTCGGCGGCAAGAAGGTGGCCGCGCTCGTCATCGACAAGGACGAGTCGTTGCGCATCTCCGGTGAAGAGGCGCTGGTCCGTGAGTTGAACGCCCGCGGCATGCAGGGCGTGGCCTCGTACACGATTGTGCCGCGCGAGGAGCTGCAGAACGCCGACCGTGCGCGCGTGTGGTACGAACAGGCCGGCGTCGAGGGCGTTGTCGCATTCCGCGTGATCAGCGACGAGAAGCGGCAAACGTACGAGCCTAGCTCATGGAGCGCGCCGTACTACGGCACGCTCTGGGGCTACTACAGCTACAGCTGGACCGCCATCTACGACCCGGGCTACGTTCGCAACGACCGCATCGTGTCGCTGGAGACGCTCATCTACAGCGTTCCGAAGAATGCCCTGGTCTGGGCCGGCATGAGCGAGACCGAGAACCCGAAGACCGGCGCGGCGGTCGTCGCCGAGGTGGTCAAGGAAGCCGCGAAAGAGATGAAGAAGCAGGGATTGGCGCGCGATTCCAAATAGCCGCATGTGGGCGGGTTAGAAACCCAGATCGGCGGATGACCGCAGGCGAGCAGCGAGGAGGCGGTTGGCGAGGGCGCCTACGGCCGCGGGTATCTCGCGCCGCAGCCGGAACTGACGGTGCACGAACACGGCTGCTTTGCGAGACACCCGCAGCCTTGGTCGGCTCGAGGAGCACCGCCGCGTCGTGGGTCTGCGCGCCGGCAGGCCGCGGGTGGCCTGGCCGCCGGGCCGTTGGAGCAGTGCCGACCTGGATCGCCTGACACCGGCCCGCAGCGGTGGGCGCCAGCGCAGGCTGAGCCCCGGCCCGATCGCGCGGGGCGACCCAAGCGGCCAGCGGTCGAGAGCGGCGAGGACCGGTGTCCGGCGCTGCGACCGGCCCGCCGGCCAGGACGCCCGCGGCCCACGTCGCGGCGTCACGCCAATTTCCATCCTGCCCTGTACGACCGGCGCAGGAACCGGTCCGCGTCCGATGTGTTGGTCACGCGCATCTGCTCCGAATTCCACTCGATCTTCTTCCCCGTGCGGAAGGCGACGTTGCCCAGGTGATTCGCCTCGGTGAGCAGCCCGGCATAGCCGAAGTGGCACGTGGTGGGCGCGCCGGTCTTGCACGCGTGGATCCATTCCTCGTGGTGGCCGAGTGACTTCGGGATCGACTGCGGCGGACGGGTGAAGTCCTTGTAGGTCGCCTCGGGCAGCAGCACGTGCTTGCCGTAGTCGGACAGCAGCATCCCCTTGTCGCCGATGAAGAGCACGCCGCTTGGCCACTGCGGGATCTCGCCGCGCTTCCAGATGTCGGGCTTGTTCGCGCCCTGATACCACGTTAACGAGAGCGCCGGCTGATCGCCCGACGCGCGGTACTCGTAGCGGGCCTGCATGGATGCCGGCGCGATCTCCGGGTGCGGCGCCGGGCCGCTGGCTTCGATCGATCGAGGGCGCCTTCAACTTCAGCGCCCAGAACGGCAGATCGATCCAGTGGCTCCCGAGGTCGCTCATGGTCCCGTTGCCGAAGTCCCACCACCGGTACCACTTGGGCCCGGGCACGTAGACCTGGTTGAACGGGCGCGCCGGCGCGGGGCCGAGCCAGAGATCCCATTCGAGGCCCGCAGGCACGGGATCGACCGTCGCCGGGCGGTCCTGCACGAACACGATGTCGGCCGCGGCCTTCGCGTCGGCCTCGCTGGCGTGCAGGCCCCAGGCGCGCGCGACCCAGACATGGCACTCGGTCACCGCGCCGATTGCGCCTGACTGCACGAGCTCCACCACGCGACGGTAGTTGTCGCCTGCATGGATCTGCGTGCCCATCTGCGTCGCGACGCCGGCCCCTGCCGCGGCTTCGCGGATGATGCGCGCCTCCTGCACGTTGTAGGTGAGCGGCTTCTCGCAATAGACGTGCTTCTTCAACTGCAGGGCCGGCAGCGTCGCAAACGCGTGCGTGTGTTCGGCGGTGCTGACCACGACGGCGTCGAACTCGGCGGCATGGTCGAAGAGGCGCCGGAAATCGACGTCCTTGCGCGCCTTGGGATACTTGGCAGCCACCTTGTCGAGCGTCGTCCGGTCCACGTCGCAGATCGCCGCGATGTGCTCCGAGCCCACCGATTCCAGGTTGTCACCTCCACGGCCCCCGCAGCCGATGAGCGCCAATCGAAGCGCCTGGGAACTTTGGGCGCGGAGGATGGCCGGACCCGACGCCCACGCGGCGGTGGCAATGGCGCCGGCGGAGCGGATGAACGAGCGGCGGGAGGGGTGGGAATGAGGTGGCATGGCGACTACCATATCCCAGCCCGGCCCATCGCGTGACCAGGACCGTTGCGCGCCCCAGCCGGCGTGGAGACTCATGAAACGCATTGCACTCGCCGCAACGCCTGATGACGCTCTTGTCTGCGCCTGTCGTTGCGCAGCCGCCTCCGCAGTTCCAGGACCTGTTCAACGGCAAGGACTTGACCGGCTGGGTGAACATCAACACCGCGCCAGACACGTGGACGATGCGTGATGGGCTGCTGGTGAATACGGGCAAGCCCATCGGCGTGATGTGCACCGCGAAGATGTTCGAGAACTTCGTGCTGCACGTCGAGTGGATGCACCTCGAGCCCGGCGGCAACTCCGGCGTGTTCGTGTGGAGCAACGCGAACCCGCGGCCCGACGATCGCCTGCCCGACGGCGTCGAGGTGCAGATGCTCGAGCTCGAGTGGCCCAGGCTCAACACACGCAACGGCGTGGTCCCGCCCATCGCGTACGTGCATGGCGAGGTGTGGGGCGTCGGAGACGTGAAGACCGTGCCCGACAACCCGCGCGGCGAGCGGAGCAAGTCGATCGAGAACCGGGCGAAGGGCCGCGGAGAGTGGAACGTCTACGACGTCGTCGCCGTCGACGGCGTGATCAAGCTGTCGGTGAACGGCAAGTTCGTGAACGGCATCAGCGGCTCGAATCGGAAGAAGGGCTATCTGTGCCTCGAGGCCGAGGGCGCCGAGATCCATTACAAGAACATGCGAATCCTGGAGCTGCCGCCTGGTGTGACGACGCCGGAGCAGACCGCGCCCGAACGAAAGTAGCGCAGGGTGTTAGCTGGCGATGACGTTCTACTTCCTCTAGTCTAACGATCCGCGGATGCTGAGATTCCGGGATTTCCGGTCCCTCGAAATTGCTCGCCGCAGTCGCTCATGGGCCGACCGGCGCGGCCGCGAAGCGGCCGGTGAGCGCGGCTACGCCGCGCCGCCGGTCGCCCTGCTGTCGCCACCACGTCCTGTCCCACAGCTCAGAGTGCAACGAGTGTGTGCGGCAATTCCGAGCAAAGAAATCTCGAAATCCGAAAATCCACAGATCTAACGCTTCAGCATCTTGTCGCGCACGGCTCGGAATTCAGTGCCGGGCGTCCACTCCGGATAGCGCTCGGCGTTGGCGACGCGATAGCCGACGGCGAAGAGGAGTGTGCCGTCCTCGGCCGCGCCACTCAGGTCCCACCAGTCTTTCACCTCGTCGGAAGGCTGGTGATAGGCCTGGGTCGTGTACTCGTCGCGCTTCTGCTGGCCGTAGCCGGCGGGCTTGCCGACAAAATCCACGCCCGGGTCGGGGTTGAGCGCGGGCACGCCCACCTTCGCGAAGTTGAAGTGATCCGAGCGGTAGTAGAAGCCTTTCTCCGGCTCCGAGTCGGGCTTCAGCACGCGTCCCTGCTCGGCGGCCGCATCGCGCGCGTACGTGTCGAGATCCGAGTTGCCCAGGCCGACGATCGTCACGTCTTTCGTACGGCCCCAGATGTTCATGGCGTCGACGTTGATGTTGGCGAGCGTCTTGTCCAGCGGGTACAGCGGGAACTTCGCGTAGTACTCCGATCCGAGCAGGCCCTGCTCCTCCGCGGTCACCGAGACGAACACGATCGTGCGTTTGGCGGCGGGCTTCGCCTTCTTGAACGCCCGCGCGAACTCCAGCAGCATCGCCGTGCCGGTCGCGTTGTCGCGCGCGCCGTTGTAGATGTCGTCGCCGTTGACGGGCGTGCTGACGCCGAAGTGATCCCAGTGCCCCGTGTAGACGACGTACTCGTTCTTCAGCGCCGGGTCGGCGCCGGTGACCTTCGCGACGACGTTGCGCGAGTCGACGCTGCGCATCTTCTGCTTGAAGGACATCGAGGCCGTCATGCCCAGCGCGACGGGGGTGAACTCGCGCGTGCGGGCGCGCGCCTTCAGCGCCTGGTAGTCCTGGCCAGCGCCTTTCAGCAGCGCCGTGGCGGCTTCGAGCGACAGCCATCCCTGGATCGCCGCGCGGCCCAGGTTCTTGTCCGGCGTCACCAGGTCGAAGCGTTCGCCCCCGAACCCCTGCACGACGTTGAACGGATAGCCGGCCGGCGCGGTCTCGTGGACGATGAACACGGCGGCGGCGCCGAGCTCGGCGGCCTTCTCGTACTTGTAGGTCCAGCGGCCGTAGTAGGTCATGGCCTTGCCGCCGAACGTCTTCGGATCGAGCGCGTCGGGATTGGCCGGATCGGGCACCGGGGGATCGCTGACGAGGACCAGGAGCGTCTTGCCCTTGACGTCCAGGCCCTTGAAGTCGTCCCACTGATATTCCGGCGCCTGGACGCCGTACCCGACGAAGACGATCTCCGAGTTCTTCACCGCGACTGCATCGGCGACGTGCTGGCTGAAGGCGACGACCTGGTCGCGCGGCTTGAACGACTGCGAGCGCCCGCCCTTCTGGACGACCAGGGGCGAGAGGCCGGTCGCCGTGAGGCTGACGAGCGGCACCTTCTGCACCCACGTGCCATCGGGATTGCCCGGCTCGGCGCCGGCCGCCTTGAACTGCTCGACGAGGTAGTTGACGGTGAGCTCCTCGCCCGGGGAGCCTGGCGCCCGTCCGGTGAACTCGTCGGACGCCAGCTTGCGCGTGTCGGTCATCAGCGCGGTGGCGTCGACAGCCGGCAACTCGGTGAGCGCAAGCGGTTTGGGTGGCACAAGCGGTGGCGCCTGCGGCGCAGAGCAGGCGGTGGCAAGGGCCATAAAGCATTGCAGCAACGGCGCGCGTCGAGTCATCCGCCTAGTCTAAGGGAGGACTCGTCGCTGCAACACAAGCGGCAGGGATGACAGCCAGCGTGCGAGAGGCGGTTGGCGAGGGCGCCTACGGCCGCGGGTATCTCGCGCCGCAGCCGGAACTGACGGTGCACGAACACGGCTGCTTTGCGAGACACCCGCAGCCTTGGTCGGCTCGAGGAGCACCGCCGCGTCGTGGGTCTGCGCGCCGGCAGGCCGCGGGTGGCCTGGCCGCCGGGCCGTTGGAGCAGCGCCGACCTGGATCGCCTGACACCGGCCCGCAGCTGTGGGACCCAGCGCAGGCTGAGCCCCGGCCCGATCGCGCGGGGCGACCCAAGCGGCCAGCGGTCGAGAGCGGCGAGGACCGGTGTCCGGCGCTGCGACCGGCCCGCCGGCCAGGACGCCCGCGGCCCCCAAGCGCGTCACGACCACAGCGGCCCGACACGCCACGCGGCGGGGATCACGGCGAGCGGCGGTTGGCGAGGGCGCCTACGGCCGCGGGTATCTCGCGCCGCAGCCGGAACTGACGGTGCACGAACACGGCTGCTTTGCGAGACACCCGCAGCCTTGGTCGGCTCGAGGAGCACCGCCGCGTCGTGGGTCTGCGCGCCGGCAGGCCGCGGGTGGCCTGGCCGCCGGGCCGTTGGAGCAGCGCCGACCTGGATCGCCTGACACCGGCCCGCAGCTGTGGGACCCAGCGCAGGCTGAGCCCCGGCCCGATCGCGCGGGGCGACCCAAGCGGCCAGCGGTCGAGAGCGGCGAGGACCGGTGTCCGGCGCTGCGACCGGCCCGCCGGCCAGGACGCCCGCGGCCCCCAAAGCGCGTCACGACCACAGCGGCTCGAAACACCAGCGGCGGGGATCACGGCGAGCGGCGGTTGGCGAGGGCGCCTACGGCCGCGGGTGGCCTGGCCGCCGGGCCGTTGGAGCAGCGCCGACCTGGATCGCCGACACCGGCCCGCAGCTGTGGGACCCAGCGCAGGCTGAGCCCCGGCCCGATCGCGCGGGGCGACCCAAGCGGCCAGCGGTCGAGAGCGGCGAGGACCGGTGTCCGGCGCTGCGACCGGCCCGCCGGCCAGGACGCCCGCGGCCCCAGAGCGCGTCACGCCCACAGCGGCTCGAAACACACGCGACGGGGATGACAGCGAGCGGCGGTTGGCGAGGGCGCCTACGGCCGCGGGTATCTCGCGCCGCAGCCGGAACTGACGGTGCACGAACACGGCTGCTTTGCGAGACACCCGCGTCCTTGGTCGGCTCGAGGAGCACCGCCGCGTCAGGTGCCTGCGCGCCGGCAGGCCGTGGGTGGCCTGGCCGCCGGGCCGTTGGAGCAGCGCCGACCTGGACCGCCTGACACCGGCCCGCAGCCATGGGACCCAGCGCAGGCTGAGCCCCGGCCTCGCGTCTCCTTTCCACCTCTGATACACTCGCCAGCTCAGCCTTAGCGTGGTAACCGCGGAGGTTCGGTGACGCGAGCCTCGAGCGCAGGGCCCGCCACCGGCCGGCCAAGGAGATTGATGGCCAACACGATCCTGGTAGTGGATGACGAACCGGACCTCGAGCTGCTCATCACGCAACGGTTCCGCAAGGAGATTCGCGACAAGGCGCTGAAGTTCGTGTTCGCGAGCAACGGCCAGGAGGCCCTCGCCAAGCTGGGCGCCAACGGAGACACCGACGTCGTGCTGACCGACATCAACATGCCGGTCATGGATGGCCTGACGCTGCTGTCGAACCTCAGCCAGCAGTACCCGATGCTGCGCGCCGTGATCGTCTCGGCGTACGGCGACATGGCGAACATCCGGACGGCGCTCAACCGCGGCGCGTTCGACTTCATCACCAAGCCCATCGACTTTTCGGATCTGGCGATCACGCTCGACAAGACGGTCCGCGAGGCGAGCGCCCGAAAGCAGGCCGAAGCGGACCGCTATCGGCTCGTCGCGCTGCACAAAGAGCTCGACGTCGCCCGGCGCATCCAGGAGTCGATCGTCCATCGCGATTTCCCGCCCTACCCGGCCCGCCACGAATTCGCCGTTCACGCCAGCATGCGGCCCGCGCGCGCGGTGGGCGGCGACTTCTACGACTTCTTCTTCGTCGACGATCACCATCTCGCGTTTGCCATTGGCGACGTCACGGGCAAAGGCGTGCCGGCGGCGATCTTCATGGCGGTCAGCCGCACGATGCTGCGCGTGACCGGCGCCAGGGGGCTGGAGACCGACGCCTGTCTGAGCCTGGTCAACGACGCGCTGTACGCGGAGAGCATTGCTTCGATGTTCGTGACGTGTTTCTATGGGGTGCTCGACACCCGCACGGGCGTGGTGGAGTACACCAACGCGGGCCACAACCCGCCGTACGTCCTCGGCCGCGACGGTGGCATCACCGCCACGCCGGCCATCGGCGGCCTGTTCCTCGGCGCCTTCGACAAGGCCAACTACAAACGCACGACCGTACAGCTCGAGCCCGGCGACAGCCTGGTGCTGTTCACCGACGGCATCAGCGAGGCGGTCAACCCGGACGACGAACAGTACGGAGAGGCGCGTCTGGAGGCGTGCCTGGCGCGCCTCACCAGCGCGCCGGCCCACCAGGTTGTCGCTTCCGTCGTCGGGGACGTGGACGCCTTCTCGGCAGGAGCGGCGCAGGCCGATGACATGACGACGATGTGCCTGACGTTCCACGGGGCTCTGGGTTCCTCGCCGGGATCAGCCGCCTCATGAGGCACATAGGTCGCCTCGCCTGTCTGCTCGCACTCGCCTGCACTGCGGCTTCCGCCCAGGGGCCCGTGCCGCCGGCGCCTGCCGGATCGCGGTCTGTCTCGGCCGGGCGCGGCAGCGAGGTTGGGCGCCCCTTCTTCACGTGCTACAGCCCCAAGGAGTATGGCGGGTCGGGGCAGAGCTGGACGTTTGCGCAGGACGACCGCGGCGTCATCTATGTCGGCAACAACCTGGGGCTGATCGAGTATGACGGTGCGTCCTGGCGGTTGATCGAGACGGCAGTCCGCAGCGTCGTACGCGCCATCGCGAAAGACGCGCACGGGCGCCTGTACGTCGGCAGCACTGGCGAGCTCGGATACCTGGCGCCCGACCAGAACGGACAACTCCAGTACGTGTCGCTGCTGGAACATGTGAAGCCGGAGGACCGCGCGTTCAACGATGTCTGGACCGCGCACGTGACGTCAGACGGCATCTACTTCCAGGCCCGCGAGATCCTGCTGCGCTTCACGCCGAAGGGCGACCCGACGCACCCGAGCGGGTGGACGGTGAAATCGTGGAAGCCGAGCGGGCGGTTTCTGTACGCCTTCAGCGTGGCCGGCTCGTACTACGTCCACCACGAAGGCATCGGCCTGCAGCGCATGGCCGGCGACGAGTTGCGCACGGTCCCGGGCAGCGAGCAGTTCGCGCAGGAGCGGGTCCACGTGCTGCTGCCGTTTGGAGGCAGCCCGGACCGCCCGGACTTGCTGCTCGGCACGTTCAACCGCGGGCTGTTCCGCTACGACGGGCAGTCGTTCCAGCCCTTCCGGACCGAGGTCGACGCGTTTCTGCAGGCGCAAACGCTTTACAAGGGCACGGTGCTGCCCGACGGCACGCTGGGGCTGTCGACGATAAGCGGCGGCGCGGTGGTCCTCGACCCGCGCACAGGACGGGCCCTGCACCACATGAATCTCAACACCGGCCTGCCCGCCGACAACGGCCTGGCCATCTTCGGGGATCGAAGCGGGAACGTCTGGCTGGGGCTCGAGGGGGCGATCTGCCAGGTCGAGACGCCGTCACCGCTCACGCGGTTCGACATCCGCGCGGGCCTGTCCGGCTCGGTGTCCGACGTCATCCGGCACAAGGGGAGGCTCTACGTCGCGACCGGCGTCGGCGTCTTCTACCTGGACCCGGCGACTTCCCTGTTCAAGCAGGTGACGGGCTTTCGCGAAGGCAACTCCCAGGCGACGGCCCTGGCCAGCAACGGCGACGTCCTGATGATCGGGTACGGCTCCGGCCTGCACCAGATCGAGGGCGACCGGGCACGGCTCATCAAACCCAACGTCGGCGCATCGTTTTCGCCCGGCGCCATCCGCTTCTCGAAGGCCGACCCCCGCCGGCTCCTGATCGCGCTCGAAGACGGTTTTGCCACCATGCGCCTGGACGACGCGGGTCGCTGGACCGACGAGGGCCGTGTGCCAGGCGTGCGCGAGACGCTGCAGACGATCGCGGAGCCACGTCCCGGCGAGCTCTGGCTCGGGACCGGGGCGCAGGGGGTGTTGCGCCTGCGGTTCAACGGCGCGTCGCTCGACAACCCGAAGGTCGATCGGTTCGGCAAGGCGCAGGGCCTGGCCGGCGACAACGGCGTGGCCGCGTACCTGGCGGCCGGCGGCGTGGTGTTCGTGATGAAGCAGGGCGTCTTTCGATTCGACGAGTCCACGCAACGCTTTGCGCCAGACGACCGCTGGAAGGACGTCTCGGTCGGCGGGACGCAGGACGTCTCCAACGTCATCGAAGATCACCTGGGTAACGTCTGGACCAACTTCGGCCGTGAAACCGGTGTCTTCAGGGCGCAGAGCGATGGGTCCTATCGATCCGACAAGACGGCGCTGCTGCGGTTTGCGGATCTGGCGGCAGCCAAGATCTATCCCGAGACCGACGGCGTGGTCTGGTTTGGCCGCGACGATGGCCTGATCCGGTACGACCCGTCGGTCACCAAGAGCTACAAGACGCCCTACGCGGCGATCATCCGACGCGTGACGGTCGACGACGGACGCGTGCTCTTCGGGGGCGCCACCGAGAATGGCACCGCGCCCACGCTGCACCGGCTCGCGCCGAGCGACAACGCGCTGCGCGTCGAGTTCGCGTCCACCAGCTACGACGACCCGCACTCGACGCGATATCAGTCGATGCTGGAAGGGTTCGACAGCCACTGGTCGCCCTGGACGACCGAGTCGAAGCGCGACTACACCAATCTTCCACCCGGTGACTTCCGGTTCCGGGTGAAGGCGAAGAACCTCTACGACTACGAAGGCGCCGAGGCCGCCTACGCACTCGTGATCACACCGCCGTGGTACGCCACGTGGTGGGCGCGGCTTCTCATGCTGCTTTCCGCCGGAGGCGTGGTCCTCGGCATCATCGGGCTTCGCACGCGCAAGCTCCGGGCCGAGAGCCGCCGCCTCGAACAGGTGGTGACGGATCGCACGAAGGAGATCCGGCTTCGCGAGACCGAAGTGCGGGCACAGGCAGAGGAGCTCCAGACGCTGGACGAGATCGTGAAGGCCATCAACCGCGAGGTGGGCCTCAAGAGCGTGCTGCACGCGCTGCTCGAGCAGGGCATGAAGCTGTTTCCCAGGGCGGAGAAGGGCACCTTCCTGATTCGCGACGTGCACGGCGACGACTTCTTCTTCGCCGCGCAAACCGGCTACGACGCCGAGAAGCTCGCCGGCGTCACGCTGACCGAAGACGACGTCACGCGGCGGTATGCCGAGGGCACCGAGCGGGTGGAGAAGGGCGTCTACATCGTGCGCCCCGCTTCGGCACTGGCCGCCGGCGACAAGCTGGCGCACCTCGGAGTCCCCAGGGCGATGCTGGCGATGACCGTGGCGCTCAAGGGCCGCCTGGAGGGCATCCTCGTCTTCGACAACATGGCCGACGCCGAGGCGTTCAGCAACGCCGACCTGCACCGGCTCACGCGGTTCCGCGAGCACGCAGTGGCGGCGATTCTGAAGGCCCGCACGCTGATGGCCGTGCAGGAGAAGACCGATCTGCTGCAGCAGCAGAACCAGAAGCTCGAACAGGCCAACGAGAACGTCGAGCTGCTCGGCCGCATCGGCCGCGACATCACCGCGAAGCTCACGATCGAGGAGATCATCGGGACGGTCTACGAGAACGTGAACGCGCTGATGGATGCGGCCGTGTTCGGCATCGGCCTGGTCAACGACGCCGAGCACCGGATCGACTTTCCGGCGACCAAGGAGAACGGCGAGACGCTGCCGCCGTTTTCCTATGCCCTCGATGACGACACCAGGCTCGCGGTGCGGTGTTTCAGGCAGCGTGAGGAGATCGTCATCGGCGACTTCGCCCGCGAGCGCGAGCACTACGTGAAGGGCCACGTGGGCCCGGTGGCAGGCGCCAGCACGGCGTCGATCCTGTACCTGCCGCTGCTCTACAAGGACAAGGTCATCGGCGTCATCACGGCGCAGAGCTTCCGCAAGCACGTCTACAGCGAGTACCACCTCAACATCCTGCGGAACCTGGCGGCCTACACGACCATCGCGCTCGACAACGCAGAAGCCTACCGGCGCCTCAACGGCACGCTGGACCGGCTCAAGGCCACCCAGGAGCAGCTGGTCGTGCAGGAGAAGCTCGCCTCGCTGGGCGCGCTGACCGCCGGCATCGCGCACGAGATCAAGAACCCGCTCAACTTCGTCAACAACTTTGCCGAGCTGTCGATCGAGCTCGCCGGGGAGCTGCAGCACGAGCTGGCCGCCCATCGCGCCGCCATCGGCGCGGAGTCATACGAGGCCCTGCAGAGCCTGGCGCAGGACCTGGTCCGCAACGCCACCAAGATCAACGAGCACGGCAGGCGCGCCGACAGCATCGTGCGCGGGATGCTGCTGCACTCGCGCGGCCAGGCGGGCGATCGACAGCCGACTGACGTCAATGCCCTGCTCGAGGAGTACGTCAACCTGTCCTATCACGGCATGCGGGCGCAGGATTCATCGTTCAACCTGACGATCGAGCGGGATTACGATGCCGTCGTCGGCATGCTGCCCGTCGTGCCGCAAGACCTGAGCCGCGTCTTCCTGAACATCGTGAACAACGCGTGTTATGCCGCCACCGAACGCAAGCGGACGCTGGACCGGGCCGGCGATGGCGCCGGTTTTTCGCCGACGCTGCGCGTCAGCACTCTGCGGAAGCGCGACGTGGTGGAGATCCGCATCCGCGACAACGGCGGCGGCATCCCGCCAGACGTGCTGGAGCGAATCTTCCACCCGTTCTTCACGACCAAGCCAACGGGGCAGGGCACCGGACTGGGACTGTCGATCAGCCACGACATCGTGGTGCAGCAGCATCACGGCACACTGGACGTCGAAACGGCCTCAGGCGAGTTCACCGAGTTCGTCATCCGGCTGCCAGCCTTTGACGAGACAGCCGCCCGACAGCCAGCGGTGGGGGTGAAGTCATGAAGGTCGTCATCGTCGACGACGAGGAGGATGTCCGGACGCTGTTCCAGCAGAAGTTCCGGCGCGAGGTGCGGGCCGGCCAGATCGAGTTGTTCTTCGCCCTGTCGGCCGAGGCTGCTCTGCAGCTGCTGGAGCAGCGCGGCGTCGCCGACATCGTGCTGATCCTGTCGGACATCAACATGCCCGGCATGAACGGCCTCGAGCTGCTCAAGGCCCTGAAGAGCCGGTATCCGCACCTGAAGGTCTACATGATCACCGCGTACGCCGATGAGGAGAACCATCAGCGTGCGGTCGCCTACGGGTGCGACGACTATCTGACCAAGCCCATCGACTTCAACGTGCTGCGAGTCCGGATGGGATTGACCGATGGCCGGCCGGCGCCAGCCGCCTAGCGGCGCAGCCGGAACTGACGGTGCACGAACACGGCTGCTTTGCGAGACACCGCAGCCTTGGTCGGCTCGAGGAGCACCGCCGCGTCAGGTCTGCGCGCCGGCAGGCCGCGGGTGGCCTGGCCGCCGGGCCGTTGGAGCAGCGCCGACCTGGATCGCCTGACACCGGCCCGCAGCTGTGGGACCCAGCGCAGGCTGAGCCCCGGCCCGATCGCGCGGGGCGACCCAAGCGGCCAGCGGCCGCAGGCGGCGAGGACCGGTGTCCGGCGCTGCGACCGGCCCGCCGGCCAGGACGCCCGCGGCCCGCTCAGCGCGTCACGCCCACAGCGGCCCGACACGCCAGCGGCGGGGATCACGGCGAGCGGCGGCTGGAGAGGGCGCCTACGGCCGCGGGTATCTCGCGCCGCAGCCGGAACTGACGCTGCACGAACACGGCTGCTTTGCGAGACACCCGCAGCCTTGGTCGGCTCGAGGAGCACCGCCGCGTCATGGGTCTGCGCGCCGGCAGGCCGCGGGTGGCCTGGCCGCCGGGCCGTTGGAGCAGCGCCGACCTGGATCGCCTGACACCGGCCCGCAGCTGTGGGACCCAGCGCAGGCTGAGCCCCGGCCCGATCGCGCGGGGCGACCCAAGCGGCCAGCGGTCGAAGCGGCGAGGACCGGTGTCCGGCGCTGCGACCGGCCCGCCGGCCAGGACGCCCGCGGCACAGCGCGACCACAGCGGCTCGAACGCCAGCGGCGGGGATCACGGCGAGCGGCGGTTGGAGAGGGCGCCTACGGCCGCGGGTATCTCGCGCCGCAGCCGGCACTGACGGTGCACGAACACGGCTGCTTTGCGAGACACCCGCAGCCTTGGTCGGCTCGAGGAGCACCGCCGCGTCATGGGTCTGCGCGCCGGCAGGCCGCGGGTGGCCTGGCCGCCGGGCCGTTGGAGCAGCGCCGACCTGGATCGCCTGACACCGGCCCGCAGCTGTGGGACCCAGCGCAGGCTGAGCCCCGGCCCGATCGCGCGGGGCGACCCAAGCGGCCAGCGGTCGAGAGCGGCGAGGACCGGTGTCCGGCGCTGCGACCGGCCCGCCGGCCAGGACGCCCGCGGCCCCCACAGCGCGTCACGCCCACAGCGGCCCGACACGCCAGCGGCGGGGATCACGGCGAGCGGCGGCTGGCGAGGGCGCCTACGGCCGCGGGTATCTCGCGCCGCAGCCGGAACTGACGATGCACGAACACGGCTTGCTTTGCGAGACACCCGCAGCCTTGGTCGGCTCGAGGAGCACCGCCGCGTCATGGGTCTGCGCGCTGGCAGCGGCGAGGACCGGTGTCCGGCGCTGCGACCGGCCCGCCGGCCAGGACGCCCGCGGCCCGCCCAGCGCGTCACGCCCACAGCGGCCCGAAACTACCTGGCCGAGGTCTCGTAGTCGACGGCCTGCTTGATGTAGTAGCGCAGGGCAGTGGCGTTGACGTCCGCGAGGCTGGTGAGCTTCACGTGCTTCGAGACCTTGCCCACGCCTTCGAGCAGCCCGTACTTGTCCTCGAAATGCGCGCCGCCGGAAAAGGCGAACGTGATGTGGTGCTTCGTCGCGTTGACGACCGCGATCATGCGTTTCATCTTCCAGGCGAGGATCCCGTAGCTGATGCCTTCCCTGGCGGCGGGCGCATGTTTCTTCATCAGCGCGCGCAGTTGCTTCACGATCGGCCGGTGCTCTGGTGCGACCTTGTGCTTCACGAAGTCATCGACGGTGGCAATCTTCATGGCGAGAATTGTAGCGCTCGGGCTCGATGACAAACCGGCGAGCGGCCATTGCCATATAATCCTGGCGTCCTCGACAATTGATGTCGCTTCTGCCAGGTAGGCGCCTCGGCCCGTACGAAATCGTCGGCCTCGTTGGCAGCGGCGGCATGGGAGAGGTGTATCGCGCACGCGACACGAGACTCAATCGAACCGTCGCCCTGAAGGTGGTGAACGCGGAATGGTCGAACCGCGACGAGGGGCGTCGCCGCTTCGAGCGCGAAGCCCAGACCATTTCCCGCGTGAACCATCCGAACGTCTGCGCGCTCTATGACGTCGGCCGCGAAGACGACCAGGCTTTCCTGGTGATGGAGTTTGTCGAGGGCGAGACGCTCGCCGCGCGAATCGCGCGCGGTCCGCTGCCGGTCCGCGACGTCGTCAATTTCGGACAGGCCATGGCACGCGGCCTGGAGGCGGCGCACCTCCAGGGCGTGGTGCACCGCGACTTCAAGCCCGCCAATGTGATCCTCTCGAAAAGCGGGGTGAAGGTCCTCGACTTCGGACTGGCGCGGGCACTGGCCGACGAGCGCAGCCTCGAGCAGACGGGCACGGTGTCGTTTGGCAGCACGGGCCCCGGCACGGTGATCGGCACGTTGCCCTACATGGCCCCCGAGCAGGTTCGCGGGCTCGAGGCCGACGCGCGCTCCGATGTCTTCGCGCTCGGGGCAGTGCTCTACGAGATGGCGACCGGCCGTCGCGCGTTTGCGGCCTCGGGCCAGGCGGATCTCGTCAGCGCGCTCCTGACGGAACAGCCCCCGCCGGCCTCCTCGGTGCAGGCCGGCGTGCCCGGTCTGCTCGAACGCATCATCGCGCAGTGCCTTCAGAAGGATGCCGATGCCCGCCCGCAGGGCGCCGGCGAAGTGTCGCGCGCGCTCGCGCTCGTCACCGAGGGTTCGAGCGCACCCGCGCCGGCGACTCGAGCCGCGAGCCGCTGGCCGGAGCGACTCGCGTGGACGAGCGCCCTGGCGATCGCGCTCACTTTGCTGGGCCTCCAATTCCGACGCGCGGGCGCCCATGTCCCATCGCCGGCGGCACCTGTGCTCGCTTTCGAAGTACAACTTCCCGAGGGCTCGCTGCTTCCCGGAGGTCGTCGATGTCGCGTCGACCGTGGCGGTCTCGCCGGATGGCCAGCACGTCGTGTTTCCGCTGACGACCGGCGACGTCAGCCAGCTCTGGCTTCACACGTTCAAGACGGTTCGCACGCGCCCGCTCCGGGGGACGGAAAACGCGTCGGGCCCATTCTGGTCTCCGACGAGCCGTCACGTCGCGTTTTTTGCGTCCGGGTCGCTCAAGCGCGTTGCGATTGACGGCGACGTGGTGGAGCAGTTGTGCACGACGGCCACGCTGAACCGTGCCGGCAGTTGGGGCGTCGGCGACTCGATCGTGTTCGTCGATAGCGCGGTCAAAGCCGTCATGCGGGTGGCCGCGACCGGGGGCACCCCGGAGGCCGTGACGTCGATCGACGGCAAGGGTATTGTGTGGCCGCACTTCCTCCCCGACGGACGCCGCTTCCTGCTCGGCTCGCGCGCTGGGCTCTTTCTCGGAGACGTCGCACGACCGGCACTCACGCCTGTCGGCGACATTCGGTCGGCTGTCGCGTACGACCCATCGGGACAAGTGATCTACGTGCGCCACGGCGCGCTCCTGGCGCAGGCATTCGACCTCGCAGGCGGACGGATCGCAGGTGATGCGCGCGTGGTTGCCGAAGGCGTGCAGTACTTCGTGCGGACGGCCGGGGCATCGTTCTCCGTTTCCGGAGCTGGAACGATTGTCTACCGCCCCTCCATCGCCGCGCCGCGCCGGATTGCCTGGGTCGCGCGCGACGGGAAAGACCTGGGGGATGCCTTGCCGCCGGCACCATGGACAGGCGCCTTCAGGCTCTCGCCCGACGGAACCCGCGTTGCCGCCAGTCAGTGGGTCCTCAACGCAGGGTCCACCGACGTGTGGGTCCACGACCTCCGCACCAACACGCCCACTCGAGTCACAGACGACGAGGTACTGGACAACTGGCCGGCCTGGTGGCCCGATGGCCGGTCCGTCCTGGTGTCCAGGGACGGCGAGGATCATCCACCAAGGGTGGCTCGCAAGCCCATAGCCGACGCCATGCCCCCGGTGTGGATCGTGCCAACCCGGCCGCCGGGCGCCGCGCTGCCCATGCAGTACGACGCCGAACCCGCGCCAGACGGCCGTGCCATCGCGTACGGCATGAATGGCGATATCTGGGTGTGGCGCGTCGAGACGTCCACGGAGGAGCCGTTGGTGCAGACCCCCTTTGACGAAGGGGCGCCGGCGTTCTCACCCGACGGCCGTTGGCTGGCCTACGACTCGAATGTGTCGGGCCGCAACGAGGTGTACGTCAGGCCGTTCGGTCGCGGCGGTGACTCCGTGCGTGTCTCGACGGCCGGCGGCTTTGCGCCGCGATGGCGCGGCGACGGCCGCGAGATCTATTTCCTCGATCCTCGCCGCGGAATCGTGGGTGTCAGTCTCGCCGCCGGCGATGGCGATTCAACCCGGACCGCCGCAGGTTCTCGCGAAGGGTATCGGCCCCATCGAGGCCTTCGACGTCGCTCGCGACGGTCAACGCTTCATCGTGTTGATGCCGCCGACACAATCAACACCCTCCACGCTGCGCGTCATCCTCAACGGGCTGTCTCCAGGCACCTGACCGCAGTAAGGGCTGCCTCGCCGAAGCAACCGTTTAAGAGTGCGTTGCGAAATTGACGGATGGCCGGGTGACGCCGGAGCGGGGCGCCCCGCCCGGCGCGGAGCCGACGTCCGGGACACGTGCTTTTCGGCGAGCACCGGGTGGGGCTGATCCGGCGGCAGGACCCGCCCATCCGCGAATTTCGCAATGCACTCTTATTCTCCAAGGTTGCGAAGGCGGGCGGCCTTGGTCGTGAGGTAATTCCGTTCTGGAACGCTCGCGGTCGCCCCGGCGGCCGCCTGGTAGTGCGCGATTGCGGCCTCCCGATTCCCGGCCATCTCGAACAGGTGCGCGCGCACGGCGTCGAGGCGATAGTGTCCGGCGATGCGCTCGTCGGCGTCGAGCGCCTCGAGCAGCGTCAATCCAGCCTGAGGGCCATTGACCATGGCCGCGGCGATGGCGTGATTCAGCGTCACCATCGGGTTGTCGGACATGCGCTTGAGCAGGCCGTACAACGCCAGGATCTGCGGCCAGTCCGTGTCCTCGGCCCGCGCCGCCTCGTCGTGGACCGCCGCGATGGCGGCCTGCAGCTGATACGCGCCGACCGAACCTCTCGAGAGGGTCTTGCTGATGAGCGCGATGCCCTCTGCGATCGCGTGCCGATCCCACCGCGTGCGATCCTGCTCCGCCAGCGGAATCAGCTCGCCGTCGGGTCCGCTGCGCGCCAACCGCCGCGCGTCGGTCAGCAGCATCAGCGCCAGCAGCCCCGCAACCTCCCCATCGTCGGGCAGCAGGACGTGCACGCCCCGGGTGAGTCGAATCGCTTCGGTTGCCAGATCGCTGCGCTGCAGGCTCGCGCCGATGCTGCTGGCGTAGCCTTCGTTGAAGATCAGGTAGAGCACGTGCAGCACCGCCGCCAGGCGCTCCGCGCGCTCCTGGCTGGTCGGCATGCGGAATGGCACGCCGGAGGTCTTGATGCGCTGCTTCGCCCGGCTGATTCGCTGCGCCATCGTGGCCTCGGGGACCAGGAACGCGTTGGCGATCTCGGCCGTCGTCAGGCCTCCCACCGCCCGCAGCGTCAGCGCGATGGCCGACGGCGGCGTGAGCGAGGGGTGACAGCACATGAACAGCAGGATGAGCGAGTCGTCCTCGCGCGGGCGGTCGTCGCTATCCGGGGCGGGCGCAACTTGCGTATGGAGTGGAGCCTCCGCGACGACGACCGCCTCCCGCCGCCGCCGGGCCATCTCGGCGCGCAGGTGATCGGTCATGCGCCGTGCGGCGACCTGGATGAGCCAGCCGCGCGGGTTGTCCGGCACGCCTTCTGACGGCCACTGCACCGTGGCCGCGATCAGCGCTTCCTGGACGGCATCCTCCGCGGCGGAGAAGTCGCCGAAGCGCCGGACGACGGCGCCGAGCACCTGCGGCGCGAGATCGCGCAGCAGATGCTCGTCACGAAAGGTCACGTCACAGGTCCACGGGCGGCGCGCTCATCACCTGGCGCACCTCGATGGGCATGTTGAGCGGGACGCCGCCCTTGCCAGGGGCCGCCGAGGCGCGGGCGGCGATCTCGTACGCCTGCTCCGTGGTTTCCACGTCGACGATCCAGTAGCCCGCCAGGAATTCCTTGGCCTCGGCGAAGGGGCCGTCGGTCACCGCCGGCGCGCCGCCCTTGGTAGCACGGACCACCCGTGCCTGCTCGGGGCCGGCCAGCCCCTCGGCGCGAAGATCCGCGAACGCAACCACGGTCCCAGCGCGGCCTCGACGTCGTCGCGCTCGACGATGATGCTGGCGGTCGACGACGCCGAGCTCGACGCGCTGGTCGCGGCCTACGTCGAGGCCGCCGTGCTGGCCGCCGCAGGCCGGGTTCGACTTCGTCGACGTGAAGCACTGCCACGGCTACCTGGCCCACGAGCTGCTGTCGGCGCCGTCGACCGGCCCGGCCGCTACGGCGGCGACCTCGACGGCCGCACCCGGTTCCTGCGCGACGGTCGTCGAGGGCTATCCGAGCCGCGCGCCCGGGCCTGGGCGCTGGCCCTGCGGCTGTCGGCCTTCGACCTCGTCCCCTTCCTCCGGGCGCCGACGGCCGCGGCGAGCCCGCGAGGCCTGGCCGGCGGGTACCGGCTACGCCTTCGGCGGCGACGGCACCGGCCTCGGCGTCGACCTCGCCGAGGTCCACGACCTGCTCGACGCTGCCGAGGCGTGGGGCGTGGGCTGCTGTCGCGTCACCGCCGGCAGCCCGTACTACGCCCCGCACGTCCAGCGGCCCGCGACTTCCCGCCGTCCGACGGCTACCTGCCGCCCGCGAGACCCGCTGGTCGAGGTCGCCCGCCTGCTCCAGGTGACCGCCGGCTGAGCCGGCGCCCACCCCGACCTGGTCGTCGTGGCCTCCGGGTCTGAGCTACCGCAGCAGTGGCTGCCCCACGTCGCCCAGGCGCGTGGTGCGCGCCGGCGGCGCCGACCGTGTCGGGCTACGGCCGGATGGCCCTGAGCTACCCCGACCTGCCGCCGACGTCCTCGCCGGCCGGCCCGCTCGACGTCCGCACGCATCTGCCGCACCCTCAGCGACTGCACCACCGCCCCCCGCCAGGGCCTGGTGTCGGGTGCTACCCCTACGACGCCTTCTACAAGGCGCTGCCCGAGCGGGCGGTGCTGGTCGCAGCCCGCAAGGCCCGCCGGCGCGGCACGGGGGGTCGACCGTGACGTCCGCGCCCGCCGTCGCCCTGTCGATGTACCCCGGGTCTCGAGCCCTTCGCCCTGCGGCCCGAGCACATGGCCGCGCTCGCCGACGTCGCCGAGCTGCTTCGACCCCAGGCGATCGAGGGCCTGCCCCCGGCGACGGGCCGACGAGGTGCTCGGCCGCCGCCGAGGTGCTGCTCGGCCACTGGGGCTGCGCCCGATCGACGAGGCCTTCCTGGCCCGGGCCCCGCGGCTCGGATGCTCGCCTACGCGGCCGGGCACCCTGCGCGAGGTGGCCACGCCCGGCGCCTTCGACCGGCTCTAGCGCATCACGTCAGGTGGCGGCCGCCAACGCCGTGCCGGTCGCCGAGTACACGGTCGGCGCGATCCTCTGGGCCAACAAGGCGGCGTTCGTCGAGCGGGAGCGGCGCCGCGGGCGTCGACGATCCCCGAGGCTCGCCGCCGGCACCCGGTGGGCAACTGGGCCAGCGCGATCGGCCTGGTCGGTGCGTCGCACGTCGGACGGGCCGTGATCGAGCCTCCTGCGCGCCCTACCGCCTGGAGGTGGTGGTCAGCCGACCCCTTCCTCGCCGGACCGAGGCGGTCCCGGCTGGGCGTGGTCGGGTCGAGCTCGACGAGCTGCTCGGCCACCTAGCGACGTCGTGAGCCTCCACGCCCCCGCCCTGCCCGAGACCGAGCGCATGATCGGCGGGGCCGCAGCTCGCCCGGATGATGGACGGGGCGACCCTGGTGAACACCGCCCGCGGCTCGCTGGTCGACCACGACGCCCTCGTCGCCGGAGGTGCGCGCCGGGCCGGCTCACCGCCATGCTCGACGTCACCGACCCCGAGCCGCTGCCGGCCGGCCACCCGCTGCTGCACCTCCCGGGCTGCGTGGTGACGCCGCACCTGGCCGGTCGCAGGGCGACCGAGCTGATCGCATGGCCGCCGAGCTCGCTCGTCGAGGAGGTCCGCCGCTTCGCCCACGGCGAGCCGGCGCTCCACCCCGTGGTCGCCGCCGACCTCGGACGCATGCGCGGACGGCGTCCTCACGCATCCCGCCCGTGCGACCGGGTCGGGGGTCACCGGGATGTCGGCCGTGCTGCTCCCGTTCGCCCCCGACGGACAGGTGGCGTGGGAGCCGTTCGCGGCTGGGGTCGAGCGCACGGTCGCCGCCGGGCTCGTCCCTGCCGTGAACATGGACACCGGGTACGGGCCGTCCCTCGACCGCCGACGAGCACCGGCGCGTGCTCGCCACCGCCGCAGAGGTCGTCGCGGGCGGCGAGCCGGCGCCGGGCTGGACGTTCGTCGCGGGCGCCCACGTGACGCCCCGCCGATGCCGACGGTGCCGGGCTCGACGTCGCCGGCTACCAGCACGACAGCGGCCGTCGCCGAGGCGGGCGGGGTGCCCATCGCTGTTCCCGTCCGCGGGCCTCGCCGCGTGCGCGACGACGGCTGCCCCGCCCACCGGGCGCTCGCCGAGACGTCGACCGCCTGCTCGCCTTCGAGCTGGGCCGGCAGTTCCACCCCCACGGGCGCATCTGGCCTGGCCTCGACGCTTCCGCTCGATCCTCGACCTCCCGACCGTCGTCGGGGCCAAGCACTCCTCGCTGCGCCGGTCACCCGAGTGGGACCGGCTGGCCCTGCGCGACCAGGTCCGGCCCGGGTTCCTGGTGCTGACCGGCAACGACCTGGCCATCGACATGGTGCGCTGGGGCAGCGACTACCTGCTCGGCCTGTCGGCCGTCGCCCCCGACGCCTTCGGCCTCCGCGACCGGCTCTGGGCCGCCGGCGACGCCGCTGGCCCTCGAGGTGGACGACGCGCTCCAGGCCCTCGGGTCGGTCGCCTTCCGCGACCCCGTGCCCGCCTACCGCCACGACGTCGCCCTCGTGTGGGAGCGACGGGCTGGGCGCCGTCGGCCGCGGGTCGCCCCTGGGAGCCCGACCCGACCGCCGGGCGAGGCCGCGTGCTCGCCGCCGCTCCTCGACCGGCTCGACGAGGTCGTGGAGCGGGCGGTGACGCCGCACGGACCGGACGGCCACGTGGACCTTCCCGGTCGGCGACGGCGGCTGGACCTACGTGGCGGATCACCGCCGCAAGCCCCACGTCCACCCGGTGGCCACCCCTGTCGGGGCGGGTGCTGACCGAGGTCGAGCCGCCGGACCACCCGTGGCAGCGGGGCCTGTGGTTCGCGGTGAAGTACGTGGACGGCGACAACTTCTGGGAGGAGTGGCCGCGGGAGCTCGACCCGACGGGGTGGGGCGTGCAACGCCACGTCGGCCCGCCCCGGCGGGACGGCGACTCCCTGGTGGGCGACCTGGAGTGGGTCCGTCCGGACCGCGAGACCGATCGCCCTGCGAGACACCGGCGGTTGGCCCACGTGCCGATCGACGACGCCGCCTACGCCATCGACTGGGACACGACCCTCACGTCGGACGTCGATGCGGTGCTCGACCGCACGCCGCACGACGGCACGTGGGGTGGCTACTCGGGCCTCGCCTTCCGGGGCCGGTCCGACTGGACCGACACCCGACTTCTCCTCGACGACGGCGACGAGCACGACCGGGTGGCGCCCGGCGCCTCGCGCTGGTGCGACCTGTCGGGCGCCGACGCGGGCGCGGTGCTGCATCCTCGACCACCCCGGCAACCCGGCCCACCCCGTGCCCTTCTACGCCTCGTGCCGGGCGGGCGCCGGCTACGGCGAGGGCTGGGCCAACACCGTGTACCCGTCGTTCCTGTGGACGTCCGCCCGCGCCGCCCGCCGGCGAGCCGCTGCGGTTCCCGCCACCCGGGTTCGTCGTCCACGAGGGGCGGTGGGCGACGATCGGGCCGAGGCCGCCTGGCAGGACAGACGCGACGCGGTAGCGTGGTCAGCGACGCCGGGCGCGCAGGACGATGTCGGCGATGTGCGGGGTGCCGGGGGGCGGGTCGATGCGCGGCTCGACCGCGTGCAGCTCGACGGTGAAGTCGTCGCCGAGCAGCCGAGCGAGGTCGTCGGCACCGACGTAGTCCGCCGGGTCGAAGCCCTGCGACTTCATGTGCTCGCGATGTTCGTCGTCGAGGTCGTGGTAGACGGCGAGCAGCAACCCGCCAGGGCGCACGGTGTCGAGCAACGTCCGCACCGCGGCCTCGCCGGCGGCCTTGGGCAGCGCCGGGTACTGCATCGACACCAGGTCGAACGAGCGGGCCGGGAACGGCGTCTGCAGGGCGTCCCCGCAGACCCACTCGACCGCGGCGCCGGCCAGCTCGGCGGCCTCCCGCGCCCGGCCGACGGCGACATCGGAGATGTCGATCGCAGTGACCGTCCAGCCGCGCCGAGCGAGCCAGATCGCGTCGGCGCCCTCGCCACAACCGACGTCGAGCGCCCGGCCCGGGGTGAGGTCGGCGATCTCGGCGACGAGCCGCCCGTTCGGCCGCCCGCTCCACATCGCCCCGTCGCGCTCGCCGTACCGCGCGTCCCACTCGGCGGCCTGCGCCGCCGCGTCGAACCGCTGCTCGCCGTGTTCGTGCTCGTGCATGGTCCGCACGGTAGAGCGCGACCCG
Organism: Vicinamibacteria bacterium; assembly: GCA_963806705.1. Taxonomy (GTDB): domain Bacteria; phylum Acidobacteriota; class Vicinamibacteria; order Vicinamibacterales; family JAENWD01; genus JAENWD01. The sequence continues at coordinate 1,118 of CAWDZE010000013.1, read as the reverse complement.
CATGATGCAAGGCCCCTTGATCCTGCTCGGTGACCGCCGGATCGTCGTCGAGGCCGGCGAAGGCCGCCGAGTTCACGACGATGACGCCGCACGCCGTCGCGGCCTTCGACGGCCCGGCGGAAGGTGCTGATGGTTTCGATCGCGACGGGCGCGGGGTGCACCTCGCCGCGTCGGGCGGCGACTCGCCGGCCTGACCAGGGCGTGAGGCAGCGGCCGTGCGACGTGGCACGATCGAGCGGGTGAGCAGCAGACCTGCAGCGCAGCACCTGAGCGACCTCGCAGTACTGCGCCGAGTCCGCGACCGGATCGACCGGGAGTACGCGCAGCCCTCCACGTCGACGTGCCTTTGCCCGCGGCGCGAACATGTCCGCCGCTGCACGCTGGCCAGTTCCGGTCCCGCCGACGGCGAGTCGCCGTACAGCTCAACCTGATCGACCCTGCGCATCGAGCGGGCCATGGCGCTGCTGCGCCGGGGCGACATGAGCGCCGACCGACGTGTGCTTCGCGGTCGGCAGCTCGTCCGCTGGGCACCTTCAGCACCCGCTTCACCGAGCTGGTCGGGGGGTGCCGCCGAGCGTCTACAAGCGCGACGGGGCCTCGCTCGACGGTGGCAGGCCCCCGTGCATCGCAAAACGGGTCACCAGACCGGTCAGGGAATCCAAGAAGCGCCCGTCAGGTAGCCCCACTTACCGTACGGCCATGGAACATCATCATTCACTTGAGCTACCTCCCCACACGACTACCCCGACGCCGCCCTCTTGGCCCTCTCCCCCGAGTTGCACACGCTTGGCTTCGAGGTCCGCAAACGACGTCGGCTACGAGGGCATGCGCTGGATCACGGTCGGCCCCGTCGACCAGCCCGGCACCGCCATCGTCCTGCATCCGCCGGTCGGCGATCCGGCATCACCCAGGAGGAGCGGCGCATCTCACCGAGACGATGGCCAAGGGCACCTACGCCGCGCATCATGCTGGCCACCAAGGATGTCGACGCCACCTTCGAGCGGCTGCAGGCCGGCGACGTCAAGGTCGTGCAGGAGCCGACCGACCAGCCTTAACGGGGGTCCGCGACTTGCCATCCGCGATCCCTCCGGCAACCTGGTCCGGATCCAGCAGCTGCG
>CAWDZE010000012.1:0-688868 GCA_963806705.1 Vicinamibacteria bacterium | reverse complement strand
AGACTGTAGGCTGACTGTGACGGCGACGTTGTGCGCGGATCGCGGAGCCTCGACCTTGTCGCTCGCTCTCCTTTACTGAATAGGCTCGCGCTTTGATGCTGCGACTGGCCCAGCGCCCTCTTTAAGACTCGCGGATTATCCGTGAACCCTTTCAGCCTTCAAATACCCATGGGAACGGTAGATACTCCTGTTACGAACGACGACGCCGCCTGGGGCGATTCCAGCAGGTACGACGCACACAGTCCTGGACGCTTGGAGCATTGGGAGCAAGATGACGCTCTCGCTCGGGCGTGGGGCGAAGCCCTGCAAGCGTCTGGTATCGACGCGAAGGCGGCTGTCGAACGCGCTGCTCAGCGCTGGAATAGCGGCATTCGCGATCACCTCCGTAACGAAACCGGCTTACGGCTGTCCACGGCCGACAGCACGCAATCCGTGCCGGTGCGGGTCGTGGATGGAATCCCCATGCCTCTCCGCGATGTGCTCAAGAATTTCAATGAGTGGGCGTTTGTACTGTTGAACCGGTCATTAATCGACCAAGCGGCTCGTGGTAACCGCATTCCTGACGGAGCACCATGACCGGATCACTACAGTGCTGCGAGCCAAACCTGCTGCCGATGTAGATGAGCTCCGCCGCGCGCATCGGTTCTCCACGCAGATCCAGATGGCGCTAGCGTCCGCTGAACTACGTGAGAAGTGGGTCACGATAGGGCAGGACATCCTCGGTGCGTATTTCTTTCGGGTACCGATCGTCCACCTGTATTGGATGCCGATTGGCATTGCTTCAGCGATGATTGGGTGTGACGTCGAATCGGTCGCCGTCGTTGTTCTGACGCACGAGCTCGCACACGCCTATACGCATCTTGGTGCGGATATCGATGGCTTTCGGTGGCAGACCGAAGCGTTTGCCAAGACGGATCTGGGGATTGTTGAAGGCTTGGCCGAGTTCTATTCGGGAGTGGTCGCTGGGCGGCTGGAGTCACGAGCTGAGGGGACGCGCCGAGCGTACAGACGAGCTTCAGAGACTTTCGAAATGGCCCTACACAGCCCACCACCGATGGACGCAGGAGGGTGATCGCGACCCTGGCGAGCTCGTTCGACGCGCGTTGATTGAGGGGCGTCGAACGGACGTCCGAAACTTCGATGGGTTCACAGCATTAGTCGCCGAGGGGCGTCAACGTCTCTCTCGCAAGCCTGAGCCCACCGGCAGCCGGTGAGAGTCGCACCGTAGCGTTCCCATCCAGCGATGGGCTTGACGCTTGCCAGGCCTAGCACGGACGGTAAGCAAGGTGCACGCGCCACCTGCCGGTAGAATGCGCGCCACTTCTGTTCAGATGAGGGCACCATGCCAAAAACAGTCAAGGGCAAGAAGGCCGGTATCGGGCTTGAGATGAAGACGTTCAAGGGCACAAAGGGAAACTACATCGTGTTCAAACTCCCCACGGGCGCTTTTCACACGTTCGTCGAGACTGAGGCAAAGTCGGCTGCGAAAGACTGCGGCTCGACACGGACCGACACGAACACGCGAGAATACTGGCGGGAACTATGGAACAAGAACTGAGTCACTAACCCTTCGCACCTGTCAGCCTAAGCGGCAATTGACGGACCACCGCGGTTGGCGCTGTGTTGCAACCGGTTGCGAGGTATGCCCATAGGGCAGAGGCAGCAGCTCGAACGCGTTCGTTAGTCTGCGACCTGGACCATTCTCGGACGACGCTATTCAATAATTGGCGAGGCGACGATGCAGATAGCCGAGTACGAAGTCCCAGTTGCTCACTCGATGATCGCGATGGCGCGACACTTCGCGCGTTGACGGATTCACCCCATGGAGGCTTTCACATGCTACTGGGCAGCCTTTAATAACATCTACATCGTTGTCGCTGAGCGACGAGGCTTGAGGCCGCGCATTCGTACGAATGCAGACGGTTCGATTCGCACGCGTATCGTGGGCCAGGTCAACGTGCCTGAGGTGTCGCCCGCACGGGAGCGGGAACAGATAGGCATGGCGGTCGAGGAGTTCACTGACGATCTAAAGCGCCGGCTCATCGAGCACCCAAGTGCACGATTCTTTGCGTACCGGACACCGCAATGGCATGGACAGCCGATCGAGCGTGACGCCAATGGTCAACGCCTAAATGGTGTTTTGAATGTAGGCTACACGCTCGACCCGAAGCACCCAGTCTGGACGCCAGTCGATTCTCAGGCTTTTGAGGATTACCACGATGGTTCGCGCGATGCCACACGCAAAGAGTCGCTGACGCGGCAGATCGTGGACGTGCTGTACACGGTTAGAAACAACACGTTTCACGGTGGCAAGAGCCCAGATGATGCGAATGATCGTGAAGTCTTGGAGAAAGCGCTCCCGCTTCTAGTAGAAATCGTTGAGTCCTTCGTGGAGACTCGCGCGGCTGGTGACGCACTGCTTTGCTTCAGCAACAGCGTAGTTTCGATACCATGCTTACTGAATGATGTGCCTGGCAAGACGCTCCAAGTGCTGACAGACGTTTGTGTCGGGATGCTTAAACCACGGAACAACCGCTCCCGGTAGAACGGCTCGCAGGGCGACAGCAACAGTTGACGACCGTTGTCGGATGGGCTTTGCGCTGCTAGACTCCGGAGCCGTCGTCAACAACTTCACAGCCGAGCTAGATATTCGGCAAAAGCGCGAGCCGTAGGTGTGATGACGAACTCGCACTGGCCCTCCGACTGTCGAAGTATCGCGTCTACCGATGGATTGATCACGCGGATCTGCCCGCGGCGGACGTTACGCAACTCTGTATACAAGCTTTTCGAGTTTGCTGTGGAAGTCAGATACGAGCGGCCGATGAACCATGAGAATGTCGCGGCTCATCGTTACGTCCGGCCGTCGTATCGATGCGCGAGGTTGAATGGCGAAGCACCTTTCCGTGCGTCTCCCGTGGCATGACCGCGGCTGGGATGGCCACGTGTGCGATCGGCCGTCTGCGAACGTCTTCTGCACAGGGGAATACGGTCTCAAGGCCCACGGCATTCGCGAGGGAAAGATTGATGCCGAGGAGGAGGTGGTGCGCTCTCAGCCTTGCGCCTCTCTGCGGGCCGGCGGGTATCGTCCCCCATGCTTGAGAACTATCCAGACATTTGGCGGGACGGCGACGCTGCCGTACCAACACGAGCCCAAGTCATTTCTCAGCACGCCAGAGAACCCCGTTAGGGCGGTTGATGACGCGATCAAGCCTTTCACCGTTGGCACTTGGGCCTACGACCAAGTGTTTCGGCGAGAGACAGCGGACGACGAAGTGCCGGCTGAGTTCGCGGATCGCTTTTCACCAGAAGAGGCACAGCGCAACATAAGCGACTTCTTCGGCGACCTCGCCGCTCCATCGTCACTCGTCTTCTTCTATTTGAACTACGACAACCCTCTGAATTCGGAACGCAGGCGTTACGTGCTCGTAGGAGCTGCCGAGGTCGATGCCGTGTCGGCGCAACACGAATGGGAGGGGATGGAACGGACCCGAGCCGATCGCTACGGCGTACTGGTTTGGAACCGCTTCCTCACTCACGGGTTTGGCGATGGCCGGGGCTGTCGGATTCCCTACGAGCGGTACCTGAACACCGGGGCAGATGTTCAGTCGGTGCTCGTCGAGATCCCTGACGACATGTCCCGGCATTTCAAGTACGTCTGCCGCGCGTTCTCAGATGATGAGGCGACAATTTTGCTGCAGTACCTCGCGGACGCTTTGGAGCGTGGACGAGGCGGCGCCGCCGTGGAGTGGGACTGGACGAAGCAGTTGTCGTGGGCCAGCACTGCCCTTGACCGCGCCTGGAAGAATCGCGGCCTCTTTCCTGGCATGGCGGCAGCGCTGGAGACGTTGGGGTTCCAACAGGCAACGCTTTACGTGCGAGCGCAGCTTGTCGGAAAGGGCGCCCAGGATCCAAGGGCATACGTTCTCGACAGGATCGCGGACTCCGCGACAGAGACTGACGACCGCTGGAGGCGCCAGTTCGACAACTGCCGCCGCGCGCTTCGTGCGCTGCCAGAGGCTGTAAAGACGCTTCTGTTCGATCGTCTCTGCCTCATGGACCTGACCAGCCAGCAGATGTCGCGGATCTGCGGCGCCGACTTGGTTCCGCCCGATGAGCGGCGGGCCGCCGGTCTCACCTTCACGGCGTCTGAGGTTGTCGAGAACCCGTACCTCATCATCGAACAGTACGCCCCGCCGGACGACGATCCCATTCCGTTCTACCGAGTCGACAACGGGATCTTTCTGCCACAAACTCGCGGGGGTGCCGCGATTCCTGGGGTCGAGGACTTCGCCTCCAATGACCGTCGCCGTATCCGAGCTGCAATCTTCAACAGACTGAGAGAAGCCAGGGTCCGTGGGCACTCGTTTCTGCCACAGAGCGACGTGATCCAGTTTCTGCAGGAGCTGCAGCTGCCCGGAGCGAGGATGCCCTTGGGCGTGCTCACGTTGGCAGCCGATCTCGACTTCTTCGAGGAAGGCCTCACCGTCGTAAAAGACGGGGACCAGGTGGGCTGGATGCTGCCCATCCAGAAGGCAGACGAAGACGAAATCCGGAACCGGATCACAAAGCTTCGCGGGCGGAAGCCTGTGATATGGGACGCCGTCGACTGGCTGCCGCTTCTGCCGTCAATGATGGGACTGCCCGATGCCGTCGCGAGGCGTGCCAGAACCGGTCAAGTCGCGGCTCTGGATAGTCTGGCGACGCAGCCGCTCTCGGTTCTTGTTGGCGGAGCCGGCACTGGAAAGACAACAGTCGTTGCGACTTTCATCAAGGCGCTGCAGTCGTCATCAAGACCAGCGAAAGTCTTGCTCCTGGCACCGACCGGCAAGGCTGCGGTTCGACTCAAGAAACGCATCAAGGATGTGGCGGGCATAGATCTCGATCCCCTCACCATCCACGGTTTCCTGGTACGCAACAGCTGGATGGATCCGGCCACATTTCGCCTGAGACGCGATGGCACTCCAGTCGTCGATGGCACAACCACTGTCGTCATCGACGAATCGTCAATGCTCGACGTGCCGATGTTGGCCACGGTATTTCGGGCACTCGACTGGACCAAAGTCGAGCGCCTCATCCTCTGCGGCGACGAACAACAACTACCGCCGATCGGTGTGGGAGCTCCGTTCAAGAACATCGTCGACAAGCTCCGGGGTAGTGGTGGAGGTCTATCGGAGCTCTCAGTCAACGTCCGCCAGATCCGCGAAGGCAGCATTGCGCTGCAACTGGCGCAGCAATTCTCCGCATCAGCCGACCGAATCGCGGGGGATGAGTTGCTCGATCGTCTGAGGAGTGGGGGCGCGCTCGGTGAAGACCTTCGGGTGTGGTTCTTTTCAGACGAGCACGACCTCAGGCGACAGCTTCCGCAGCTGGCTCACACGTGCGTCAAGGAACTACTAGCCGAAGGCGGGGCGAGGTCCACCGAACTCGCGTTTGGCTCGGCATTCGACGCCCTCCATCGTATTGGTCGCAAAGACTGCACGCCGAGCCTTGACGCCTTTCAGATCCTCTCGCCCTATCGGGCCGGGTATTTCGGCTCGGATGAATTGAATCGCCAGATTCAACAGTTGCTACGAGCGGAACTGCTTCAACAGTGGCGAGAGACGCTTGGAAAGGTATCCGGCCGTCGGTACGTCCGGCATGACAAGGTGCTTCAAACGCAGAACAAACGCCTAATGCAGCGTGAAAAGAAGGCCTGGGATCGACTCACGCGGAGCAACGTGGACCTGTTCGTTGCCAACGGCGAGCTCGGACTCGTTTACCAGATCGACGAATTCCAGAAGCGCCGTGTCGCACGGGTCAGCTTTGAGACGTCCCCCAACGTCTCAGTGACAGTCGATCAGGCATGGGCTGAGGATTGGCTGGATCTCGGATACGCCATGAGCGTTCACAAAGCTCAGGGCTCCGATTTTTTCGGCGTCCTCTTGGTCTTGCCGGCTGAAGAGCGGCAGCTGCTAATCTCGAGAGAGCTCCTGTACACGGCGCTAACTCGCTTCACGCGCAAGCTGTACCTTTTGGTTCAAGGTTCGCCCGGAGACCTCAAAGTACTAGAGCGCGGTGCCTGGCAGGGCTCATCTGAGTATTCCGGCGGAACACGTCTCTGTACCACCTCCGAGAGGCAGTCAAGGAGATCGACGACTACCGACCCGAACGACGGATCCATAAGACTCTCCTCAGGGAACTCGTCGCGTCGAAATCCGAGCTTCTCATCGCGAACCGGTTGGCGGAGCTTGAGTCCCCTATCACTACGAATTCAAGCTGGTGGCGTCCGACGGGTCGATACGTCGGCCGGATTTCACTATTCCAATCGAAACAGTTGATGGCCCGGATGTACGGTATTGGGAGCACTGGGGAATGCTCGGCAACCCGGACTACGACGCCTCCGTCACGCGCCGCCTCGCATGGTACGAAAAGCACGGCCTGAAGGACAAACTGATTCAGTCAGACGAGCGCGGTGGGTTCGATAGCACGAAGGTGGACGAGATCATCCGAGAGCATCTCCTGCCATGACGCGGGCAATGGGGAATCTGTAGCGGAATGGCTCCCGAGCCGTAGGAACCCTACACGATGAGCGAACAAGTTGAACAGCTGGAGCGGTGGCACACGGAAAGGGTTCGCCCATTTCTTGCGGAGCACCTGCCAGACAAGGTGTCTGGACTCGATGACGCCCTCGCGCGGATTCGCACCTCGATCGAAATGTGACGGAGGACCTGGCGATCTGCTTTCTCGGAGCCTCTGGAGTTGGCAAGAGCACGTTGATCAATGCGCTGGTCGCAGGTCAGGAAATCATCTTGCCCTCCGGGGGGATCGGGCCGCTGACGGCGCTGGCGATGGAAGTCCGATATGGCGATATTGCGGTCTTCGAAGCCGAGTACCACTCGGCCCCGATCTGTGGCAGGGGATCATTTTTCCACTGGAGCGCGCCCACGTTACGAGTTCTGAAGGCGGGCAGGGATGTCGCCTGCCGGACGTGGACGTCCCGCAGAATTTGGGTCCGAGGCTCGCACCGGAGCCCGAAATTGTCGACCCAGACGGGCCTGACGACGGGGAGGTGCGCAAGCGACTTGAGATGTTCCGGAAACAGGCGCAACTGCTCGTGAAGGGCAACCAGGACTCGAACGCCACTCGACTATCTCGTGGACTCGCTGCGCGAGGCGGCTGGGATGAAGCGGGCCTGGAGCACCTCCGTTTGCCGGAAGACCAGGAACGCATCAGTGGTATCAAGACCGCGCTGGCTCTTGCGAAGGCGGGCAAGACCCATCGATGCGAGCTCACCGGCGACCCCTCTCGGTTTCGCCGGGATCTGCACGAGCACGCGTCAGGGTTCCTGGCGCCGTTGATCAAGAAACTACAGGTACTATGGGACTCGCCGCTTCTCAAGAGCGGAATGATGCTGGTCGACCTCCCAGGAGTCGGTGTGTGCGGGAGATGCATACAAGCAGGTGACACGGAAATGGATTAATGAGAGGGCGAAGGCAGTCGTTCTGGTAGTCGACCGTGCTGGTATCACCGAGTCGTCTGCGGATCTGCTTCGCACCAGCGATTTTCTCACTCGGCTTGCTGTTCTCGGCGGATGAGCGCTCCCACGACCCGGTCGTGCTCGCGGTAGCTGTGGCCCGGCTGGATGATGTCGCCGAGGACGAGTGGGCGAAGGACAGGAGCCGCAGAAAGGCCGACCACCTCGCGGAGCAGTTCGACCGGGCCCGCTCTCTGATCCGCTCCCAGCTGCGACAGGAACTCGAAGCGGTGTGGGAGTCCGGGGACGAGCACGTCCGGAAGGCGCAGCGCTCCGTAATACAACAGCTCTGCGACGAGCTGCTCGTATTTCCGGTCTCCGCTCCGGAGTACCGAAGAATTCTCGCCGACGACCCCGATGACCTGCCATTCATCCGGGACGCCGAGGGCAGCGGCGTTCCCTACGATGCAGCGAGGACTGATGGACGTCGTGGTCGCGCGCCGTGAGGAGGCCCGTCGACGCCGCGACGAGTCGATCCGGGCGTGGGTCGAGCAGACCATCGCGTGGATTGAGCTTGTCAGGGCTCAATGGGCCGGCAACGAACATACCGAGCAAGAAGTAAGACACTGGAAAGTGAGCTCGAGAAGGAGCTCGGGCCACTGCGAAAGGAGTTCCTGGTTCGCCAGGGTCATTTCGCGAGTTTCTTAAGAAGACTATGCCGGAGAGGATTGGAGCGTTGGTGATGCGGGCAAAAGACAGCGCACGTACCGAGATCAACGAGTATCTCCGGGGACTCCGAACGCTCACTGGGCGACCCTGCGCGCGTCAGTGAGGCGAGAGGGAACGTTCTACGGGGCGAGACATATCAACCTCCCTGACGATTTCGCTCGGAAATTCGTCGAGCCCGTGGCCGAGGTCTGGGGCAAGTCAGTCATCCAGGAGATCCGGAAGAGGACGCGGGAATTCGCGGCGGACTGCGAGCGCATGGTTACCGATCTGGCGGCCTGGTGCCGCGACCAGGGCACCCGCGTCCCGCCAAGGCTGCTGGACGCACAGCTCGAGGCGCTCCGGGCCGATATCAAGCAAATCGACATTGCTGGTCGCGACGTCATCAATAGCCTTCGGGATCGTGTCAAAAACGAGCTTGCGACGGCGATCCAGGAGCCCATTAAGAGCAAATGTAATGCATTTGTCAGAAGGGCGACGACATCGGCCGGGGGTCAAATACCGGATCCTCGACCTCTTCGACGACCTGGCGGACACCTGTACAGGCTGCGGCGGCTGACGCCGCGAACGCGTTGCTGCTGCAGTGCTTCAAGGAGGTCGAGTCCGAACTGCAGCACGTTCGAAAGGATCTTGAGAATCCTCTAGACAGCGCCGCCGACGCCATCCTGCAGGCGCACCGCCGACGTATCGAGAAAGCGGATACAAAAAGCGCTCTGGAGTCCTCGAGGTTTGCGACGGCGTCATCTCGTCCCGTCCACACCTTCCTGATGAGACTCGGCGTGGGCACCTGGCGTGACGGTCAAGGCAGAATCCTGATCGTGAGACGCCCCGGCGACGTCGTCCCCCTCGCCATTCTTCGACGGTATGAGGAGTGGGGGCTTCGATCCCTCGATCTCGCTGGTCCCCCGCGGCGCTTCTGGGCGGATGGGGAAATCGCCCCCGTTCCGATCGTTGACATGGGTATCGATGCGGAGCGAGTCGAGTCGGCGCCGCCGCCGAGCCGACTGTTGGCCGCATCCCAGACGGGAGACCTGGACTTCGATGACGCGACGGAGCATCGCGCGGCTGCGAGCGTTCTTCCTCCTGTCAGAAGACCCGCAGCGGCGACTGGACGCACGCAAAGTCAACACCCTGGCGCATCAAGTGAGTCTGGTGCGGCATGTTCTCGATACGCCAGCGCTGAAGCGCGTCTTATCGCGGACGAAGTCGGGCTCGGGAAGACCGTCGAGGTCGGTTTGCTGCATCCAGGAGTTGCTTGCCGCTAATCCACGTCTTCGAGTGCTCTATCTCGCGCCGGCACGGCTGGTCAGAAACGTGCGGAAGGAATTCGCCCGGCTTGACTTGGCGTTTCGTCAATGGACCGCGACCGACCGGATGCCCGGCTCGAAGATCAATTAGTCGTCGCCAGCATTCACAAGGCTGTACACGGCGTGAACTCTGAGCAGGTGCTGAATAGCGGTCCATGGGACATCGTGGTCGTGGATGAATGTCATCACCTCACGGACTGGGAGCCCGGCGGCGGCAGTCCAAGAGACAACTACCGGCTCGTTCGTGACCTCTTCGCGAGGTTGGACGGCGAAGCGCGCGTCCTCTTCTTGAGCGGGACACCGCATCAGGGACACCAGGCGCGATTCGAGAATCTGCTGGAGCTGCTTCGCCGCGCCGACGAAATGGCCGGCGATGTCACGGGGCGCGTCATCTACCGGACAAAGGACGATGTCACAGACTGGGATGGCAATCCGGTTTTTCCAAGGCGGCAGGTCAATCCCCCTGTTCTTTTTGACGCAGGTCCGCTCTACCGGCGTTGGCTCCGTGCGATCCACGAGTTCTACAGCCCCTATGGTGTGCTCGACGAACGCGACGCAGGTAAGCGCGCGGCAGGATGGCGCTGTGCGCAGGCCTTACAGTGGGCGGCCTCCAGTCCACACGCGGGCCTGGGCTACCTCGTGCGGCAGGCGATTCGTGCGGGATGGACACTACAGACGCGCAACCTGACAGCGGCGCTTAGGGCCCTCCGACCTTACCGAAATGGCGCGCTCGACGAGCCAGTTGAGGCGCTGCTCAACAGAATCAGGAAAGACATCGGACTGCAGGACGAGAGCGGCGAACTCGAGGACATGGAGGAATCAGACGATCACCTCAGCACGGAGGTCGATCACGCCGGACTCGAAGAACTACTCACTCTTGGACTTTCAGTTCTGAGGGAGGCAGGCGATTCGAAGTGGAACCTGATCCGAGATCGCGTGCTCACGCCAGCTGGTGATGATCGCGTCGTCTTGTTCGCCCAACCGATCGAGACAGTGACGGCCTTCGCGCACTATCTCGAGCGGACTTACGGTGTCCGTCCAGCAGTGATCATTGGGGGTCAGAGTGACCAGGTACGCCAGGAAGAGATCGACCGCTTCTGGCGTCCAAACGGTCCCCAGTTTCTAGTGTCCTCCAGGGCTGGAGGGGAAGGAATCAATCTGCAGGTCGCGAGGCGCCTCGTTCACATTGATGTGCCGTGGAACCCGATGGAACTCGAGCAACGTGTCGGCCGGGTCCATCGCTTTGGTTCGCGCGAGACGATTCTGCTGGATACCTTGGTGATGCGTAATAGCCGCGAGGAGGAGGCCTACGCCGTCGCGGACCAGAAGCTTCGAATGATCACCCGGGCGCTCGTGGCGCCAGACCGCTTTGACGCGCTTTTCTCGCGAGTGATGACGCTGATTCCTCCAGAAGAGCTCCAAGAGGCGCTGCTGCGACATCAGGATGGCGGAGATGGCGTTGACATCGAAAGGATCGGACAGCTCGTGCAGGAAGGGTTCGCCAAGTGGAAAGCCTTCCACGACAAGTACTCATCCGAGCACAGGAAGATCCAAGGATTGAATCCAGGACTCGCAGTCTGGGAAGACGTGTACGAGTTTCTGTGCGAACACGCCGGGGCCCGCCCCGTCGATGGTTACTCGGTACTGCGATTTCTATTGAAGGAAGGTGAGGTGAAAGGCGCGCGCCGGGAGGCTCGCGCTGTGACTTTCGATGGCACCAGTGTATTCGCCTGCGGCGACTATGCAGGGGCTCCAGTCTACGGCCCTGGCAATGCCACCGCGCAGCAACTTGGCTTGAACGTGCCGGCCGTGACTACGGCTCTTCGCCGCGTCGCATTTCCTGAAGCGGAGTGCGGGGCCGCGCATATTCGTTGGCCTAAGAACTTCGACTTGCCACTCGAATTGCAGTGCCCGTTTGGTGTCGTTGTGCTCATGAAGCAGGCACTCAGGATGGAGCAGGCCGCCTGGTCCGAGGGCCGTCTGACGCTCCACTGTTACGTTGTACGGGCCGATGGTAGCACGGTGTCTGCCGAGGATGGCGACCGTGCACAGTTGCTGCGCGGCATATTCAAAGCGACAGTTCGCACGCGGCCCGAAGATGACGCCGATTTGTTGGGCAAGATCGGCGACGCCGAGCAATCGCTCGCCGAAGACCTTCGACGGATCACCAGGACCGAGTTCGATCAGGGAGCGCGGCATGCCGTCCTGCCATTGTTTGCTGCCGTGGTCGGACCGGCGAGTAAGGATTGAACACAGGTCTCGCCGCGAGGCCCCTGGCCGTCCCAGCCCCTATTGCCGAACGCTAGTTGCATCAGCCATTTTACGCAGAGCGCGCCGCACACATGTCGACGCAGCCACTTGTCTACATTGATTTTGAAGGTCGAAAGGATAGACCACCCGTCCTTCTTGGCGAGCTGTGGCAGGAGGGCGGCCGCGCGGAATTCGTGCAGTCGGTACCTCGACGAACGACTCGAGACGACTCAGGTTTCCAGAAGGCACTTGAAAGTCGATACCTTTGACGTCGCTGTCCGGAGGCTCCTGGAACGCGTCAAGCGGGAGGACCGATCCATCGTGGCGTGGAGCAACTACGACAAGGAGATGATTCGGGAGTTCGCTGGCCTGACTGGCCGAGAGCTATCGGCGCTCGAAACGCGCTATGTCAACGCGATCCAGCCGGCGAAGCTCTGGCGACACGCGTTCGTGCCAACGTGGCGCCCCGATGGGGAGGCTCTGAAAAGCTACTTTGCGGCAACCGGGTTCCACCCAACCTTGTCGCAGCGAGTGAACCGAGCGCCGGCCAGATGGATCGAGCACACCCAGCTGCGCGTCGCAGCCACAGGAAGCTACCGAATGGTTGGCGGGACAGTGAAGCGCGATTGGCAGAACCTCCTCACCTACAACGAGGACGACTGCCGAGGCCTATGTCACGTGCACGAGGTCACGACCAGGGAACACAGCCTGTGGAAGGCTTACACCGCTACGACCTTCGTTGTGGACAGTGACCGAGGCTCGCTACCGATCAGAGTGGGTCAGCGCGGACGTCGCCTCCGCAAGCTGCTGGAAGCCTATAGGGCGCATACTTGGGCATTCATGAGCGCCTGGAACCCAGCGTCGATAACGCTGCCGCCTCGAGAGAACGCGGCTCGCCACGATCGACTGCGGAAGGTGGTCGAGGCAGCGGGGTTCAGCTGGTTGAATGGGCGTGGTATTCCCGCTGACAGCTCGTGGCTTCCGGAAGAGAGCCTGATGGTGTTCGATATCAGCGAGCACAAGGCCGTGTCACTTGGGCGCAGGTTTGGGCAATTGGCAGTTGTCTACGGCCGGCGAGATTGTGCCGCGCACCTACTCTCGTGCCGAGTCGCCCCAGCAGCCCTCCTCCAGGCAGCCGCGCGGTGACGACCAACGACCAAAGTTGACAGTGTGCTCGCTTCGCCGTCTCAGAATGGAACCAGGTGCACGACTCTTCACCGAGTGGTCCCGCAGACCTCGTGGCGCCAGGTCCTTGCTACTGAGGACCGACAATAGTAGTCTCGCCGCGATGGCGGATTCGTTGGTCGGCACCGAAGAGATTGTGAGCCTTCTCGAGTCGGCGAAACAGAGCGGCCAGACTATCCTGCCTCGGTGGAAGCCGTAATGTTCCCTCGACGGCGACGCGGCGTCGGACGCGGTCGATGCCGCGTCATGAGCCCATGCAATTGGTGTCTGGCCGATCAGTCTTTTCTACGTTCGAATCGCCGATCCGCGACGGTTCCCGGCGGCACGCCATTGCGAATTGTCGACCTCTTCTCAGGCTGTGGAGGCATGACCCTCGGACTAGAGGAAGCAGCCCGCCGAGCAGGCAGTAGCGCCCATATCGCCCTGGCGGCGGACCTCGATCCGGCCACGTTGCGGATCTACCAATTGAATTTCCCGGATGCCAACGCGAACGTGGCGGATATTGCCGACTTGTTCGACGGGCTCCTCGGCGGCCGGTTAACTGCCTCAGAGCAGCGTCTTACCAAGGACGTGGGTAGTGTGGACATCCTGGTGGGGGGACCTCCATGCCAGGGGCATTCAGATCTCAACAACCATACCCGGCGCCAGGATCCGAAGAACGCCCTGTACTTGCGCATGGCCAGAGCGGCGGAGGTGCTTTGCCCAGCAGTCGTGGTAATCGAGAACGTCGCCCCGGTTCAGTGGGACCGATCGGGAGTCGTGAGGACGACATCACGAGCCCTCGAGCACGTCCGGGTATAGGGTGGCTGGGCAGGTCCTGGACCTAAGGAGAATCGGCGTCCCCCAGCGCCGCAAGAGATTCGTGCTCCTTGCAACGAGACTGCCGGGCGTCGAACCAGAGCGGGTACTGTCGGAGTTGGCCAACGAGATGCCGAATCATCCCGATCGGACCGTTCGATGGGCAATCGGAGACCTGAACTCCACGCGTGACCATGGCATCTACGACACGCCAAGCCTTACCAGCGCTGAGAATGCCAAGCGCATCCATTTCTTGTTCGAGAACGGTCTTTACGACCTCCCGAATGCCCGTCGACCTGCGTGCCATAAAGATGGGAACCACAGCTACGTCTCGATGTACGGCCGCTTGCGGTGGACGCTGCCAGCCCAGACCATCACCACCGGGTTTGGGTCAATGGGGCAAGGGCGCTTTGTGCACCCGGGGCGCCGGAGGACGCTGACACCCCATGAGGCCGCGCGCCTCCAGACGTTCCCCGATTGGTTTCAGTTCGGTACGCAACACACGACGTGGGACCCTCGCTACGGTCATTGGGAACGCTGTTCCTCCGCTCCTGATGGTGGAACTGGGAAGACTGGTGATTCCAGCCATCGTTTCATCGGCAGAATTCCCAATCCGACAGCGGAAGCGCGCCTGATCCCTCTCCGAACATGGCCACAAAGACGGCTCGCGTCGGTTCACGGCGTCAGGGAACCACGACAGCAGCCACAGGAGCACAGGTTGCAGCACGCCCGCCGGCATCGTCCGCCGTCGTTCGAAGGCGGATGCAGTCGACCCCTCAACGAGATACCCCGGCCGAGCTTCGGATTCGGCGTCTTCTCCATGCAGACGGTCTTCGATACACCGTGGACACGAAGCCGCTGCGCGTTTCGCCGCGCCGTGCGGACATCGTGTTTCGCCGGGCCCAGGTCGCGGTGTTCGTCGACGGCTGCTTCTGGCACGGGTGCCCAATCCACGCAACATGGCCAAAGGCGAACGCCCAGTTCTGGCAGGAAAAAATCAACGCCAATCGCCGTCGGGACGCGGACACGAATGCACGGCTGTCAGAGGCCGGGTGGTTGGTAGTGCGAGCGTGGGAGCACGATAACCCTGCCAGAGTTGCAGCCCGAGTTAGCAGGGCGGTTCGTCGACGTTCGCGGCGCTAACTGAGCGTGCCCGCCTAAGTAACCCACCAGTCGACGCGCAAGAAGGGCCCGTCAGTAATATTCTTCACTTAGCCGAAACTGCTGTCTTTGCTCAGGAGGTGTCCAGGTGGCCTTAGCTACCGTGCCAGAACCGGGTCAACTCGTCGAGGTGCGCCGTCGCCAATGGGTTGTGACTGACGTCCAGCGCTCTGGTCTGACGCCGGATCCCCTGAACACGGCCTTTCCCGATCCGCAACACCTGGTGAAACTGTCGTCGGTCGAGGAAGACGGCCTCGGCGACGACCTCCAGGTCATCTGGGAGGTCGAGCCTGGAGCACGCGCCCACGAGAAGGTGATGCTCCCCGAGCCGACCGGCTTCGACGAGCCCGCCAGGCTCGACGCCTTTCTCGACGCCGTTCGTTGGGGGGCAGTCGCCGCTACGGGCACTCCCGCGCTTCAGTCGCCCTTCCGGAGCGGCATCGCGATCGAGGACTACCAGCTCGACCCGGTCGTCCGGGCGCTGCAGATGCCGAGGGTCAACCTGCTGATCGCCGACGACGTTGGCCTTGGCAAGACGATTGAGGCCGGGCTCGTCGCGCAGGAGCTGATTCTGCGGCACCGAGTCCGCTCGATCCTGGTCGTCTGCCCGTCCTCGCTGCAGATCAAGTGGAAAGACGAGATGCGGGACAAGTTCGGCCTCGAGTTTCGCATCGTCGACTCCGACTTGATGAAGGAGCTTCGGCGGCGCCGGGGCATCCACGTCAACCCCTGGACCCACTTTCCCACGGCTCATCACCTCGATCGACTTCCTGAAGCGAGAACGCCCGCTGCGGCTCATGCGTGAGGTCCTGCCGGCACCGGGCGAGTCGGTCTATCCCCGCCGTTTCGACCTCCTGATCGTCGACGAGGCGCACAACGTCGCCCCAGCGAGCGCGGGCAACTACGCCGATCGACTCGGATCGAACGGAAGCCATTCGAACCCTTGCGCCCAACTTCGAGCACAAACTGTTTCTCACAGCGACGCCCCACAATGGCTACGTCGAGAGCTTCATGGCCCTCCTCGAGCTCTTGGACAACCAGCGATTCGCCCGCACGAGGGAACCGGACCGTCGCCAGCTGGAAGTCGTGCTCGTGCATCGCCTCAAGTCCGAGATCCTGAACTGGGACGGCACGAAGCGATTCCCGGAACGCAAGCTCGAGGCGATCGAGGTGTCCTACACGGAAGCCGAGAGGACGGCGCATCGGAAGCTCCAGCGATACTGCAAGCTCCGCCAGGAGACGGGTGACGACGATACCGTCAGCCTCGGCACTGAGTTCGTCCTGAAGCTGCTGAAGAAGCGCTTGTTCTCGAGTCCGGCGGCATTCCTCCACACGCTGACAGAGCACGAGAAGACCCTGCGGGGAATCCGAAGGGCGACGGAAAAGAAGAGCGTCGTTCAACGGGCACGTCTGAAGCGTGAGTTGTCGAAGGTTGACGAAGACTACGCAGACGACGAGCTGTACGAGGCGACCGAAGACGAGGTCGTCGGGAGCGCCACGACGGTCTTTCAGCGACTGAGCGACGAGGAGCGGGGTCTCATCCGCGATCTCAAGGATTGGGCGGCACAAGAGAGCGCCAGGGCCGATGCCAAGGCCAAGAAACTGCTCGCGTGGCTCGATGAGACCCTGCGCTCCAAGGGCGAGTGGAACGACGAACGGGTGATCATCTTCACGGAGTATCGCGCGACCCAGAGATGGCTGCACGATCTCCTCGCCCGCCATGGTTTCGCCTCACAGGACCGATTGGCGACGCTCTACGGCGGCATGGACAAGGATGACCGAGAGCGGATCAAGGCCGCCTTTCAAGCGGATCCGAAAGAATCGTCCGGTCCGCATCCTGCTGGCTACGGACGCCGCGTCCGAGGGCATCGATCTCCAGAACCACTGTCATCGCCTCATCCACTACGAGATTCCTTGGAACCCGAACCGGCTCGAGCAGCGGAACGGCCGCGTCGACAGGCACGGCCAGAAGGCGAAGGCAGTCCTCATCTATCACTTCGTCGGCAGGGGCTGGAACGAGCGAAAGTCAGCTATCGGCAAGCCCGGAGATCTCGAAGGCGACCTGGAGTTCCTGATGCGCGCGGCTCAGAAGGTCGAGAACATTCGGCAAGACCTCGGGAAGGTGGGCCCGGTGATCGCTGAGCGTGTCCAACGCGCGATGCTGGGGCATGACAGCGGTCTCGATACAACTGTCGCAGAACGAGAGGCCGCCGCGGCACGAAAGATGTACCGCTTTGAGCGCAACGTCCGGGACCAGATAGCGAAGCTGCGCGACAGGCTGCAGGAGTCTCGTCGGGAGCTTCGTGTCTCACCCGAAACCGCCCGCAGCCGTGGTCGAGGTCGCGCTTCAACTCGCGGGTCAGCCCCCACTCAAGGAAGCCCACATCCCTGGGATCTCTCCCGCGTTCCACCTGCCGAAGCTCCGCGGCACGTGGGCGCGTTGCGCGGAGGGGTTGGCGCATCCCCACACGCAGAAGATCCGGCCCATCGTCTTCGACCACCAGCTCGCGGCTGGGCGTGACGACGTCGTTCTCGTACATCTCAACCATCGCCTGGTCCAGATGGCGCAGCGACTACTCCGTGCGGAAGTCTGGTCGCTGCAGCCACGAAAAGGGGCTTCACCGAGTGACTGCGCGTGTGGTGCCGAATGAAGCGCTAGACACCGCCGCAGTCGTGGCACATGCACGACTTGTCGTCCTTGGCGGAGACGATCGCCGGCTACACGAGGAGATCGTCACAGCAGGTGGTTTTCTCCGAGAGGGGCACTTCAGGCGAATGAACGTAGGGCAGGTGGACGCCGTTCTGCGGGCTGCGACGGACGAGATGCCGACGAAGGCCACGCAGGCGCAA
The DNA here is from genome assembly GCA_963806705.1 of Vicinamibacteria bacterium. Classification (GTDB taxonomy): domain Bacteria; phylum Acidobacteriota; class Vicinamibacteria; order Vicinamibacterales; family JAENWD01; genus JAENWD01. The sequence continues at coordinate 671,138 of CAWDZE010000012.1, read as the reverse complement.
TCCCAGAAGCTCTGGCCGATATCAAGGACTCAGTCATGAGTGCACTCGACGCCCGCATGCGCGATCGCACAGCGGGCCTCGAGAAGCAACTTTCGGAACAGCGGGACCGCGAAATCGAAGATCTCAAAGCGCATTCTGGACGAGTTGGGCCGCACTATCCGTGGGGAACTGGCGGCCGAGCCGCCGGCTCAGCGAGAGTTCTCGTTCATTGAGTCGAAGCAGCTCGAGCTGAATCGCGGGAGTCTGGAAGCCCGTCTGAAAGCCATCCCAGAGGAGCTCCGAGAAAGAGGCAGAGCAGGTCAGCCGACGTTACGCCGATCCGAAGGCGCGGCTCTTCCCGGTAGCGGTGACTTTTTTTTTGCCTGAGCGTCTCGCGGGGGGCGGGCGATGAGTGCGCGACGGCTCCGTCCGAGAAGCGCGAACGCGCGCCACCATGCCGAATGGCTTGGGCTCATGGACGTGTCAGGACCCTTTCTCTCGCTACCCGTGCTCGACCGAATTTTTCCGCAGGGTCTGGATCCCCATGACCCGGCGCGTTCCGCCGACTTGCGGCGCCACTACGAGGATTGGAGGGAGGAGGGCGAAGACCTGAAGGCTCATCGCAAGTGGGTGCTCGCGGTCTTGCAGCGAACGCTCGAATTGCCCAAGGACGTGATCCTCGAACCGAAGGCGCTGACCGAAAGCCTCGACGTGCCGGTAGCGCAGCACCATGAGACACTCCGCCCCGACCTCGTCATCGTAAACCCTGCCGGTAGGCCGGACGCTGGACGCCCTCGCGTACTGATCCAGATCGTTCCGCGCGATCAGGACCTCGAGAAGCCGCTCGGAGAAGCCGAGTGGAAGGCATCGCCGGCCACGCGGATGACTGAGCTTCTACGTGGCGCCGGGAGTGAGGGCGTCCGTCTTGGCCTCCTCACCAACGGCGAACAATGGATGCTCGTCCACGCTCCTCGGGGCGAGACGGCTGGCTATGCGACGTGGCAGGCCGAACTCTGGCTCGAAGAGCCCGTCACCCTCAGAGCCTTTCGCAGCCTGCTAGGCGTGCGTCGACTCTTCGGCGTCCCAGGCGAAGAGACGCTCGAAGCCCTGTACGCAGCGAGCGCGAATGACCAGCAAGAAGTCACGGACCGCCTGGGCCAGCAGGTGCGGCGCGCAGTCGAGATCCTGGTCCAGGCCATCGATAGCATCGACCAAGTCGCAAGCACAAGCTGCTGGAGGGTTTCGACGAGAAGCAACTCTATTCGGCGCGCGGTGACCGTGATGATGCGGCTGGTGTTCCTGCTCTATGCGGAAGAGCAGAACCTGCTGCCCATCGAGGACCCCTTCTATGCGCAGAACTACGCCGCCTCGACGCTGCTGGAGCAGCTTCAGGACGACGAAGACAAGCTCGGTGAGCAGGTCCTGGAGCGCCGACACGCCGCATGGAATCGCCTGCTGGCCACGTTTCGCGCCGTTCATGGAGGCATTGAGCACGAGAGCCTCCGTCTGCCAGCGTACGGCGGAGGCCTGTTCGAACCCGACCGGTACCCGTTCCTGGAAGGGCGACCTCTCGGTTCGAACTGGCGCGACGTGTCCGCCCAGCCGCTTCGCATTAGCGACTCGACCGTCTTGGACTTGCTGCGCTCGATCCAGTTCCTCGAGGTGCAGGGACTCAGCGGGGGCGGCGCCGAAGCCCAGCGCCTGTCGTTCAAGGCACTCGGCGTTGAACAGATCGGCCACGTGTACGAGAGCCTGCTAGACCACACGGCCGTTCGCGCCGAGAGCGACGTGATTGGGCTTGCTGGACCGAAGGAGCCGGAGATTCCACTCGACGAGTTGGAAGACGTTCGAAAAAGGGGACACGAAGCAGCTACTCGACTTCCTCGTCGAGAAGACCGGCAAGTCACGCAACGCCGTCGGGAAGGCGCTCGAATACGAAATCGAGCCCGACGATACGCGTTGGCTCGTCAGCTGCGGGAACGACGCCAGCTTGCTGCAACGCGTTCGAGGTGGGCAGGGCTGGTACGGGAAGACAGCCACGGCCTGCCGGTCGTGATCGCGGCAGGCAGTGTCTACGCGACGAAGGGTTCGGATCGTCGGAGCACTGGGACCCACTACACACCTCGAAGCCTCACTGAACCGATCGTCCAGTACACCCTAGAACCGCTCGTCTACGATGGGCCCTGCGGACGGGAAGCCGCAGGATGAGTGGGTACTCCGATTCCGCACGAGACATCCTCTCTCTCAAGGTGTGCGATATGGCCTGCGGTTCTGGGGCCTTTCTCGTCCAGACATGCCGATTTCTAAGCGAACGGCTCGTGGAAGCTTGGGGAGCGGTGGAAGCGAAGAACCCCGGCCACGTCGTCGTGACCCCTGAGGGCGAGCTATCCGAGGCTCGCCCGAGCGAATGCATCATCCCCAAGGACCTCGACGAGCGGCTCGCGGTGGCTCGTCGTCTCATCGCGGACCGTTGCCTCTACGGAGTCGACGTCAACCCAATGGCCGTGGAGATGGCCAAGTTGTCGCTCTGGCTGGTGACGCTGGAGAAGAACCGCCCGTTCACCTTCGTCGACCATGCCATCAAGTGCGGTGATGCATTGCTCGGTGTCACAAGTGTCGACCAAATCAAAGACTTTTCCCTCGACTCGGATGAGCCTCGTCGGTACCTGGGCGTTGCGGAGGCGTGCGACCAAGCCTTGGGCGAGTCAGACAGCCTACGACAGTCCCTCGAGGCGCTACCGGTCATTGATATTCGTGATGCTGAACGGAAGGCACAACTGCTGCGGCGGGCAGACGAAACAGTAGCTGTACTCCGGACCGTAGGCGACGTCCTCGTTGGTGAGGTACTCGCTTCTACTCCGAGCCGCGCGAGCGAGGATCACCAGGAACTAGGTGAGGTGCCAACGCTTCTTCACGATGTCGTCAGTGACGAAAGTGTCTGAGGAGGTTCGCAGAACACGCCAGTCGCGGCTCGCTGGTATCGCAGCGGGGCTGTTGCATAACCCAAAGGCTCCAGAGAGAACGCCCTTCCATTGGCCTCTTGAGTTTCCTGAAGTCTCTGGTCGCGAGGCAGGGTTTCATGCATTTGTCGGCAATCCCCCGTTCCATGGGAGGGTCGAAAATCACAGGAACTTTGGGAACTGACTACCGCGATTATCTCGTGACTCGTTTGGCAGATGGGAAGCGTGGCAACGCTGACTACTGCGCCTACTTCTTTCTAAGGGCTGCAAGGCTCCTACGCCCCTCTGGCATGGCTGGCCTTCTGGCGACGAACACGATCGCGCAAGGAGATACTCGCGAGATTGGATCTTGACTGGCTTGTTTCGGAGGGCTTTTCCATTACGAGGGCAGTTTCCAGCCGACCGTGGCCCGGCGATGCCGCTCTTCAGGTGGCTCATGTCTGGGTAAGAAAGGGCGTCTGGCGAGGAAACCACGTTCTTGACGAATGCGAGGTGCGGGGCATTGGTCCAATGCTGGCCTCGCCTGCCCGTGTGTCTGGCCCCCCACACCGACTCGCCGCGAACGCGGGCCTGTCGTTCATCGGATCGGTATGTCCACGGCATGGGCTTCGTCTCTCGAGCCGGATGAGGTCCAGGCCTCGATCCGAACGAGCCAACGCAGCCGCCAGGTGCTATTCCCGTACCTAAACGGGGAAGACCTGAATTCGCGACCTGACCAATCGGCCAGCCGTTGGGTGATCAACTTCTCAGACTGGCCTCTTAACCGGTCGACAGCACCATCGGACTATCGTGGTCCTGTGGCAACGGACTACCCCGACTGTTTGACGATTGTCCGACAAAGAGTGAAGCCTCAGAAGGACAAGCTCGCCGCCGGGGATGCGACGGCACGAGACGTTGCTCGTCGATGGTGGCAGTTCAAACGACCAGCCTTGGCCCTGTACGCCGCGATTTCTCACCTTGGGCAAGTGGTGGCGTTGGCCAGAGTCAGTGCCCACCACTTCCCAACTCTCTTACCATCAGGTCAGGTGTTCTCCGACAGACTGGTCGTGCTAGCTCTTGGAGACCCGTCCCACGTGGCCCTGCTCTCTTCGGCTGTTCACGACGCGTGGGCCCACCGTCCGGGAATGACGACGCACGAAACGCGGAACACTTACTTCCCCGAGGAGGCCTTTGATACATTTCCGTTTCCTAGCGAGCTTGCAAGTCTGAAGACGCTAGGACGCGCGTGCGAGTTGGCCCGTCGGGAGCTCGCCTCCAATATGAGCGTTGGGCTCGGCCGTGTCTACTCCGCGTTTCATGACAAGTCTGCGCATTCTCGCGCGATTGCGGACCTTCGGGATCTGCATGTGCAGATTGACCAGGCAACCCTGCAGGCATACTCATGGAGCGATCTGAAACTTGAGCACGGTTTTCGACAAACTAGGTCCGGCACTCGTTTCACCGTTTCCGATGAATCCAGAACTGAAATAGTCGACCGCCTCCTAGAGCTGAATCACGCCCACTACGCAGAGGAAGTGGCCAAGGGGCTCCACTCAAACGAAGCCAGGGGCAAGACGGCTATTAGTAAGAAGGCCGACACACTGTTCGACGAGGAATAGAGCCTGCATGAAATCCGACCCTACTCTGCTCGACGGCGCTGCTCTTCGCGCGCGGCTAAACGACGGCGTTATGCGTGATCTCCTCGGCCCGGCCAACGGTGCGGACGAGGAAGTGCCGGATCCCAGCCGTGTCTCCGACCGCTATGTGGTCGGAATGCTCGCGCCGCGAGACGCGCGCGAGCGACCTGGATCCAAGCACCGACGAGGAATTGGCCGCCGGCGGAGTCGGCACGACAGAAGACGGCGCGTCAGAGCCCCAGCGGGCACCCATTCGAGAGCACGTTTCCCTCTTCCTTGGGCTGACGGTGGGTGTCTCTCCAGCGTGCCGCACATTGAAGGTGACAGCTCGTTGGGGTCGATATGAACGGCGGGACAGCGAGCTTCTGAAAGACCCAAAGACGGGCAATCCGAAGAAGGTCTGGAAGCGGATCCCGATGGAGGGAACGCTCGCTCCCATTGCCCTATCAGAGGGCCCGGTGACCGCCAGGTCACCGGTGGCCGGTCAGCCCGAAGTCATCAGTCGAGGGGCTTGTCCGTCGGCGTGAGGACGTCTGGATCGTCACGCTCTTCCTGGTAAATGGGCAGACGGAACCCGAGCGGCTGAAGGACGCAGCGTGGATTTTCCAGCCTGAACTCGTCGTCGAGTCCAGCGATGGAGCCGCCGTCTTCGTGCGGCGCCCTCTGCGGCGCGATCCGGCGCGGATGGGAGCGGAGGCTCACCGAGAAACAGCCGAAATGGACATGCTCTACCGGCGTCAGGTGGAGTTCGCCGTCGGGCATGGAGTGGCAGTGCACGCGGACGTCGCCGCAGGAGATCCTGGCGAGCTGTGCGGGTGATGACGAAGGTCCTGCCGACCTACGAGGTTCCGCAGCAGACGCCTCCTACCGCTGATGATCCTGGCTTCGAGAAACTTCGCGACCTCGTTCTCGACATGAAGGAGCTCGCCTCATGTCCGGACGGCGAGTTCTCGAGGATGCTGGGCCCGCTTGTCGACGCGTATGAAGCATGGATCGCCCGCCAACACGAGAAACTAAACGATCCGAGCGAGGGACTGCAAGAACATCAGGAGGCAGCGAAGCGGGCGCTGCGAGCGGTGTGCGCGGGCGCTCGAGCGAATGAAGGAGGGCCTTGCGCTGCTTGGAACGAACCCAAAGCGGCGGAGGCATTTCGTTTCGCGAACCGCGCGATGTGGCAGCAACGTATCCACACGCTGCTCGCCGAGGATCGCCGACGAGGTGGGCAACGGACGCTGGAGGAAATCGATGCCGAATCCGTTGCAGCCATCGCTGGTACCCGTTCCAGCTCGCGTTTCTGCTACTGAATCTTCCAGCGTCTACTGATCTCCATCATCCAGACCGCAGTCATGAGACGGCGGCACTCGTCGATCTTCTCTGGTTTCCGACCGGCGGCGGGAAGACCGAGGCCTACTTGGGTCTGGCCGCGTACGTGATGGCGTTGCGGCGGCTGCAAGGTGTCGTCGAAGGCCGATCTGGCGAGCACGGTGTCGCCGTTTTGATGCGTTATACCCTGCGCTTGCTGACCCTTCAGCAGTTCCAGCGTGCCTCGGCTCTGATGTGCGCCTGCGAGACGATTCGGCGGGAGGATGCAGAGCGCTGGGGCGAGACGCCCTTCCGGATCGGGCTCTGGGTCGGGATGAAGGCCACCCCGAACACGACCGAGCAGGCCTACGAGTGGCTTCAGGAGAAGAGGGGCGGAGGATGGAATCAGAACCGAGTGGCCGTCGGGTTCGCCGGCTCAACTCACGAATTGTCCCTGGTGTGGCAGCGAGATCAAGCCGGGGCGCGACCTTCAGGTAGAGACGATGGGCTCCGGTCGCGGCCGGACGCTGATTTATTGCGGCGATCCGCTCGGCAACTGCCCCTTCAGCCGACGGCTGTCACCGGGTGAAGGCCTGCCGGTCGTGGTGGTGGACGAGGAGGTGTACCGGCTGCTGCCGGCGCTTCTGATTGCGACCGTCGACAAGTTCGCGCAGCTTCCTTGGAACGGCCAGACGCAGATGCTCTTCGGGCAGGTGAACGGTTCTGCCCGAGGCATGGCTTCCGTTCTCCTGAGGTCGAGGACGCGATGTCGCATCCCGAGACGCGGGTCCTTGCCTGCCGTCGAAGAGCGTCAGCCTCACCTGACCCGTTCGCCCGCCGGATCTCATCATTCAAGACGAGCTCCATCTGATTAGTGGCCCGCTCGGATCCCTGGTCGGACTCTACGAGACGGCGGTCGATGAGCTGTGCGCCTGGACCGTCGCCGGGAAACGAGTTCGGCCGAAGGTGATCGCCTCCACGGCTACCGTCCGCAACGCTCTGGCGCAGGTGAACTCCCTGTTCCTGCGCAAAGTAGAGGTCTTCCCGCCGCCGGGCGTTTCAGTCGACGACAACTTCTTCTCGATTCGCCGTGAGCCGAGCGAGGCGACGCCGGGTCGGCTGTACATCGGCATCTGCGCGCCGGGCAAGCGTCTCAAGGCCGTCCTCATTCGAGCGTACGTGGCGTTTCTCGGCGCCGCCCAGCTGGTCTACAAGGACCAAGGCTACGGCAAGGCCGTCGACCCTTGGATGACGCTCGTCGGGTACTTCAACTCGATTCGCGAGCTGGCTGGCATGCGTCGGCTCGTGGACGACGACGTCAAGACGCGGCTTCGTGGGATTCAGGAATGGGGTCTGGGCAATCGGAACCTGCGGCAGCCTGAAGAGCTGACTTCACGAAAGACCTCCGACGACATCCCCAAGATCCTCGACCGCATGGAGATTGGGTTCGATTTGGAGGAAGACAAGAAGCGCGAGGAGGCCAGAAAGGAGAAGAAGCCATACGACAAGCCCTATCCGTACGACGTGCTCCTGGCCACGAACATGGTGTCGGTCGGTGTGGACGTGAAGCGACTCGGACTGATGGTCGTGGCTGGCCAGCCGAAGGCGACGGCGGAGTACATTCAGGCGACGAGCCGTGTTGGGCGCCATCACCCTGGGTTGGTTGCCACGGTCTACAACTGGGCGCGGCCACGAGATCTCTCGCATTACGAACGCTTCGAGCACTACCATGCCACGTTCTACGGGCACGTGGAGTCTCTGTCGGTAACGCCATTTGCAGCGCGAGCGCTGGATCGTGCGCTCTCCTCACTCCTCGTGTCGCTCGTCCGTCTCCCTGGCCCCGATCTGAACGAGAACTCGCGCGCGGCGCAGGTCGACCGGCACGCATGCGTTCGTGAAGCGGGCAATCGCGACCATCGGCGGACCGAGCCGCCAACTTGATCGACAAGCCGTTTGGTCTGGAGGTGCAGAAAGCAGTTGGAGCAGAGGCTCGATACTTGGTTGGCTCGAGCCAAGAAAGCCGGGCCCGCACCTCGGCTACAAGTTCAGAAAAGACGGTGTAACCGTACCGCTCCTCAGCTCGCCCAGCGCGGATGGCTGGGACACGTTCACCTGCCTGAATTCTCTTACGGGACGTCGAGCCGACGGCTGGTTTCATCCTCGTCGATGACGGACTGTCCGGGCCACCGCCAGAACCGGGCGAGGCCAGCTGATGCCACCTTTCAGCAAGCTTCGTGTCGGCGAGGTGCGGCCCAGTCAAGTCGTCCACACCTTCGGTATCGGCGCCATAGTCGATCTCCCGGCCTTCTCCGCTATCGTGATGGGCCTCGAGGAGTGGGACCCGCCGACGCCTCAGACCGAGATCGTCGAGCCGCGGTTGCTTGGCCTCGTGCAGAGCCATCTTGGCAACCAGGTGGAGCGTCTGGTCCGGCCCTACGTCGCTGCGAGTGAGGGTCGTCTGGATCCTCTCGATCCCGAGACGAAGCGCGGCATCCCGGTTAGTCCGTTCCCTCGCTGGGTTCGATGCCCAGCCTGCAGCCTTATTGCACCACTCGATTTCGGGGTGTTCCAGCTCAAGCCTGAACCGTGGCGCCCTGATCGCACGCGATACGTACACACTAACTGCCAGAAGTCGACGAAGCCCCCGACGGTTCTTCCCGTTCGGTTCATCGTGGCTTGCGAGAAAGGCCACATTTCGGACTTCCCGTGGAAGGAATTCGTGCATGACGGGCCGACGAAGTGTCCGTCACTTCTCAAGTTCTACGAGTTCGGCGTCTCGGCCGAGGCCGCCGACATCATCGTGAAGTGCGAGGTCTGTGGCAAAACGATTCCGATGAGTCGAGCGTTTGGACCGGACGAGGGAGACGAGACCTACAACACGACTCTCGGAGCCTGTCCGGGAACACATCCTCATCTCAGGTCGAAGGTCGACTGCGATCAGAGAGTCAAGCCGATGCTCGCGGGGGCCTCGAACCTCTGGTTTGCCGTCAGCGCTTCGGCGATCTCAATCCCAGCCGGCACAGGTCGCCTTCACGCGTTCGTGGAGGAGCGTTGGCCCCTTCTTCTGCCCATCACGAGCAAGGACATTCTCGTCGCGTTCAAGGCGGCCGGGCATCTACAAGCGTTTGCGGAATGGTCCGACGACGAGCTCTGGACAAGCCATCCAAGATGCGCGTAGCGGCGCTGGCAAGCCAGAAGCGATCAAGGAGTCCGAGCTCAGGTCGGCGAGTGGGAGGTCCTCTCAGCGCCGGATGCCGCCAAGAACGGCCCCGATTTCCGGCTGGTTCCTCGAAGACTTGCCGCCTGGGTACGAGCCTTATTTCGACAAGGTCGTCTTGGTTGAGCGCCTCAGAGTCGTCAAGGCACTTCTCGGTTTCACTCGAATCGTGTCGCCGGGTGACTTCGCGGACGTGAGCGAAATCCCCGAGATCCGTCGGGTTCCGCTCGCCAGGCGTCCGCCCACTTGGGTCCCGGCATCAGAGGTCCGCGGTGAGGGTCTGTTCCTGCAGTTTCGCGAGTCCGCCGTGTCGGCCTGGCTCGACGAGATGAAGGCGAGGGAGGAGGAGTTTCGGCAACGCTCACACGCAGTTCCGCGCTGCCAGACACATCGAGAATCCGGAACAGAACTTCCCCGGCCTTCGCTACGTTCTGCTGCACTCGCTCTCGCACGCGCTGATTCGTCAGTTCTCGATCGAATGCGGATATGGAGCCGCCAGTCTCCAGGAGCGGATCTACGCCCGCGACGAAGGACCGGCCGGGCCCGCGATGGCGGGCATCCTGATCTACACCGCGGCTCCCGACAGCGAGGGGACGCTCGGGCGGTCTCGTGAGTCTCGGCAAGCCGGAGAGGCTTGCTGTATCACCTCGATCAAGCGCTGGAGCAACTTCGCCTCTGCGCCTCCGATCCGCTATGTGCCGAGCACGGGCCGGGGGCACAAGGAATCACACTGCACGGTGCGGCCTGCCACGCCTGCCTCTTCGCTTCCGAAACGTCGTGTGAACGCGGCAACAAATACCTCGACCGAACGCTTCTGGTGAGCACCATGGGCGGCGACCCGAAGCCGTTCTTCACGCTTCGCCGCCGCAACGGATTGATCACACGTGATGACTCGATTCGGGAATCGACGAACAGCTTTCGCGACTCTACTTGCAGTCGCCCGGGCACTGCCGTCAGGCGCAGATTGGAGGCTGTCTGTCTGGCACTGGAGACCAGCCTCGTCTGGCCGGCCTGCCGGCCGCATGGACGCCTTCGACGGAGTGGTCAACCCTGCGCTTCGCGAGTCAGTGAAGACGCGCGATCGCCGCTTGGAGGAGCAGCTATCCCGGCGAGGCGCTCAGCGGTCTTGGCTTGGGCATTGCGCGGAGCCGCCGCCATGGATCAGTGGTGGTCGGAGAACAGCCGCTTGGACGTTCTGTGGACCGGGCCCTCGCCCGCCGCGCAACACGTTTCGTCGGACGGAACAGGCGCTTCTGGAGATCGTAGCCTCGGCGAAGCAGCGAGCTGTGGCTCATTTCATTTGCAGGCTACAGGTTGCCCAACGTGCGAGACGCACTGCTCGCGGCAGCGGAGCGCGATGTCCGCGTCCGAATGGTGATCGAGTCGCCAGAGGAAAGCCAAGGCAAGGTGACGTTCTCGACGCTCGAGGGCTTGGGCCACCATTTGGCGGAGGTCGCTGACGTCTATGTCTGGCCACTCGCGAAGAGACCGCGGAACGAGAAGGGTCACCATGGCTCACTCCACGTGAAGTGCGCGCTGGCTGACGATGAGCATCTCTTCGTCAGCAGCGCCAATCTCACTGAGTTCGCGATGAACCTGAATATGGAGCTCGGGCGTACTCGCGCGAGGGGGCACGCTCCCAGCCTCTATCGGCGCCCACTTCCGCTGGCTCGTGGAGCAGCGGATCCTCGTGCCAGTGCCCAGGAACTGACTGATCCTCGCCACCAGACGCTCCAATCATCGCTGATCGGCTCTTTACCACGACGAGGACATGTTTCGCACGCGAGGTGCCGACGTAAAGGTGCGCCGGACCGCACGTGGCGTCGCTCTCCCTGACATCACAGAGAATCACGACGTCTGCCTCCAGGCCTTTGAATCTCTGGAGTGAGGCGAAAGCGACCTCCCGTGGGCCAGGGCGTTGCGGAAACTCGACGAGGGTCAGATTGCCGAGCTTTCGAGCTCGCCAGACGGGGCTCGCCTGTGCGCCTCTCGGAGAGACGCACGACGATCCTGTGCGTCTCGATCTTCTCCTCCGATACGAGCTGGTGAAGAGTCTTGCGCACAGCGTCGACCATCTGCTTGGTCGGTGTCGCCATCAACTCTCGGACCGGAACGCCTTCGGGCGTCCCAGGCTTCAGCTTTGGCGTCATGCCGACCTTCGCGAACGAGTGCGCCGCGATCCGTTCGGTGTTTCGGCAGTTCCAGGTCAGCGACGCCACCTGCAGCCCTAGCGCCTCGGTCGGCCCGCCACCATACAGGTCCTGCTGGGGATCGAAGAAGACCCAGAGATGACCCTTCTTCTGGTCTTTCAGGAGTTTCTCTACCGCGAGCCACCAGTACTCCTTGAAATCCTGTCCTTCATCGACGATGACTGCGTCATATCGCTCGTCCGGATACGTCCTGAGCGCCTCGATCAGCAGTTCAGGCGCCCGGGTTTCCCAGAACTCCTGTCGACGCCTTGTCTTCTTTTGGAGGCACGAATTTTAGCCCGGCAGCAACCGACAGCTCTCGGCAGAGAGTGTGAAAGGTCTTGACCTTGTAGCCCTGAGCCGTCTGCGCCAAGAACTCTGCAAGTGGCCGGTTGTAGCAAAGGAACAACACGCGCTGACCTACGTCGGCGAGACGCTTGGCCTTTTCTGTGGCGACAATCGTCTTGCCGCTCCCGGCAGGCCCCTTTACGGCGATTCGAGGCATTTCGGCGAGCATGTCGAGGATCTGAATCTGCTCTTGCGTGAGCCGCAGCAGAACCGGGGCTTCTTCGTCGATGCGGCTCGAAAGGGAAGAGACCAGTTGCAGCTGTGGCATCAGCGCGCTCAGCAGGGTCGCCCGCTGCTCACCTGATAGAGGTGCGCCGGTTTTCGAAAAGGACTGACAGGCCCTCGACGATCGCATCCTTCGGAGAGCGCAGATCGGCCTGATCGATCACGAGTGCCCTGGGAAGATCAGGGCCAAGGTCGGCCGGGCGCCTCGACGTCTGGGAATACGACCGCCCAGCCGAAATGAAGCTGGTTCGGCGACTGTCCGCGACTTCGGGTGACTTGCGCAGATACCTCGTCAGGCTGTGAACGGCGCGTTGAGCCTGCTGCCCAGGATCCTTGATGGAGTGAACGCGTCCCCTGAACGGTCCATGGACACCCACCCGTTGGGTCCTCGTGCAATGCGGCCACCCTTGACTTCGAGTCCGATCATGCCCCAGTTGGGATTGAAGACGAGAAAGTCGACTTCGCCTTCATAAGCCGTTCCGGTGGGCGTCCGTCGCTGGAGCGAAGACCCGACGCGAATGTAGGACCAGCCAGTCTGCTGGCAATTGGTCGCGGAGCAGCTTGTAGACCTTCCGCTCCGAAGCCGGAGTGCTGGGATCCAGGTAGGCGGGTTGAATCTGCGCCATCAGTCTCGCCGCAGTGGCATATAGTTTCCGGCCGCCACCCACTGCTGCCACGCGTCTGGCGCTCCATCGGCGACGTGGCCGCGTCCGGCGACTACCTCATCGATCCAGCGGCGAGAGATCGACGGCGCATCAAGGATGGTGAAGACAGCGCGATAGTTCTGAAACCGTTCGGTGCCCGTCGTCTTCCAGATCGCAACCAGGTCTTCCGATTCGGAGACACCGGCCGCTCCTGGTGCAGCCAGCCCCTCGAATCGAACATCACGACTGCGTCCTGCCTTCGAGAATACGAAGAAGGGTGGGACCTGGCGGCGTCGGTCCGGACGAACGTGGAGAGCCTCGAACGCTTCGCGGAGCACGATGTTGCCACCCTTGGGAGTCTCGTGTAGTTCATGACCCGGGCTCTTGTTGTCGCCGTAGTAGACGAGGCGGCCGTGGCCTTGTCGAGCGTGTCCGGCCAGTCAGCGTCCGCGAAGGTCGTGTACAGGACGACCAATTCGCGAGCCCCAGCCTTTCCCCGCGTCCGAATACCGCCCTGATTGCCGCACTGGAGGAGTCGGTTGATGGGCTCGTCGGCGAGACTTCCGTCTCCGGAGAGATATGTGGCGCCGACGACGAGATCGCAGGAATCTAGTGTCTCCGGCGGAAACGTTCGGTTGTCCATGGCCGATCCTAGGATCGCTCCCAATCGCTACGCGTCTTCGGCTCGGTTCAGCGGAGTAACCTCTCCAGTCGCGGACTGAAGATTGTTTTCAGGTGCATTAGCTTCTCAATGGTCCATTGCCGAGCCTCTTCGAGGTCCTCTGATGGGGAAGCAATTGTCGTCTCGCGGTAGATTCCCACACGGCTGGCACGACGATCATCAAGGCGTTCCCAACTTAACGTCTCGCCGAATTCACGTTCGATCTCCTCAAGCTGGGCTAGCAGCGAATCGAAGAGTTGCTTGTTCTCATCGCGCTCACCGGGGTCGAGGTAAACTTCAGCGCGCAGCCCCTGTTGAGTAAACGTCACTGAGTACGATACCCGCGTGAAGCCCGATCCAAACGGTACCAGTTCGCAGGTTGAGCCGCTCGCGCATTCGTGAATTGGTGGTCTTCACGCAGTGCATCGATGAGTGTTTGAAACCAGGGTAAGTACGCCTCCCCACGGCCGCGAGCGTCGCGTTGCTTCCGGACATCTTTCCGCTCGCGGCGAACGATGAAGTCCTTCGCCTCCGGAAGCGGAATAATCACAGCGCAGTCGACCAAAAGCTGGTCGTGGACGCGATAGGGGCGGAGCCGAACTGCAGAGATGTCCAGGTCGAAAGAGCGAAGCCACAGCAGGGTTGCGGTTATTTCGGCGGGGAATTCTTCTGCAGCGAGGATGATGCGGGGCTGGTCATCGAACTCCTCGAAATCAGGGTTCTCAAGGAACTCCAAGATCGCGTGACGTGCCTCGGCCGGACTCAGATCCTGCTGGGTTCGGCGCTTCAAGTGAGCCGCGTGCAGTTCTGCGATATCGTCAATTCCCAAGGTGGAGCAGTATGCCGCGTAGCGTAGAGCCTGGAGGTCAGCCTTGCTCCCTACGGCAGTTCGTTTGAGTTCAACAACGACGAGCTTTCCGCGACGATCAACGGCAAGGAGATCAAGCCGCTCGGAAGTGCGGTCAAAGCGGTCGAATTCCGCGGTGACAATGAGGAGTTCTTCACCGAGTAGTTGAGGGCAGGCCAATATCCATTCTTGGATATCGAACCTTTCCTTGAGCGTCATCTCGGCGAAGGTGGGTGACGGTGCGGCAGACGCCGTCCTCAAGTTGTGATCAACGACGAAGAGCATGCCGTGTCCCGTGGTTTGCCATGATTGCCACTGTCAACAGGGCCGAAGCGAGACCAAGTGTGTTCCCCAAGTGTTTGATCCCATCCGGTTTGGCAGCGACAACAACTCCAAAAGGCTGGTGACCTACAAGATCGCGTGGCCCCTGGGACACGACCCCAACTCTCTGCAATACCGAGGGTCGTTTCTTGGAAAACCTAGGAGCAGATAGCACGTAGGTTTAGCGGCCTCTGAGACGCTCCCTGAGCGGATTGAATTTGAGAAGCACATCAGCGACCGCTTCTGGTGACAGACCATCCGCCTCGCTTGGGCTGAGGTCACGCGTAAACGTCAGGACGACCCAAGTGTCCTTCTCGCTATCAAGCGCGCGAATGCGGTCAGCGATCGCGTCAACGTTGTCGCCTCTGACCTCGCCGACATGGCGCTGGAACCACCGTTCATCAACGAAAGAGAACGCAAGTGTCTTCCATCCCGCCGTGTCCGGCGTGTTGGCCGGCTTGCTCTTGATCCGGAGGTTCACCGGTTTGCCCAAATCCTCGGCGACCCGAGCAACATCTGTTGTTAGCACCTGCGGCAGACGCCTCAACAGGTTGTGCCAGTCCCAGGTCGGATCGAGAACCGGCCTCTTCTTCGTCGCAGTCGCGCGCCCTTTCTCGACAGAAATCCCAAGGGAAAGCATTGGATATTGGTCAGAGATGGCGGCGACGAACTGAGCTTCGGCAAAGTCGGCCTTCGTCTCACGCCACCAGAACACATGCCGCCAGTCCGGGCCTACGGGATACGACGCCATCTCCATTTCCGACAACCCGAGCGCCTCACAGAGATATCGTCGAATCTCCTGCGTCGTTCGACGATTTCTGTCTTGCGTGCTAAGGTCGAAGTATCCCTTGAGCAACCACGATGCGGAGATGGACGTGCTCATTTGAAGAATCCTCTTCGATCAGCTCAGGTGAATGCCGGGGAACCATACGCCAGCCCGCCACGAAGCCGACTGCCGGCGCTTCCCATTTCTAGCGGAATCGTCCTTGCTCATTCGATGCGGAGCACCCATTGACTTGGCGAAGGACGTTGGATGCCCAGCTAGCTCGGCTTCATGCTCAAGAAATCCCGCACCAATTGAACGCCAAACAGCACGCGGTCTTCGGTGTCATAGACGCTGCCGTTTCGTGTCACCTGCGGGATTCGCACAAGTCCCTCGGGTTCCAGGCCATGGCTCGACGCCACCTCCTTGAACGCAGCGCCGAAGGCCTCGTCCTGGGGCGCTCGCACGACGAATCCTTCCTCCGTGCAGGTGATGGCGAGTCCGCTGCGTCCGAGTTCGAGCCACCGCTCAATGTTCGCGTAGCCCGTGAACCACGGGTCGACGACCTCGTCGTCGTTGTCAGCGCCGCTCCGTCGGTAAATCGCGAGCAGAAATGGGTCGCGGTACTTGATGTTAATTTGCATCCTCATCCTGTTGAGCATGCAGAGTCGAAAGCTCATCGGACCGCTTGAGCCCGCATATATGCCGCTGTCACCCGATGCGCATCTCCTCGTACTTGACGAGGTAGTAGCGCCAATTGAACGCTCGCTCCGCTTCCTGCGCGGCGAGGTACCGTTCAGCGACGCCGCGAAGACGCTCGTCGATTGACTCATGGTCGAGTGTGCCCACCGCATCGAGCAGCGTCTCCATCGCGGCTTTCGTTTGGGGGGCACCCTTCGTGAGGAGATCACGCCAGACCCCCGGCTTCTCCGCACCGAACTGGAATCGCTCCATCGAGTTCCGCTGGGAATAGTCGCCGCACGCAAGCAGCGCTGCCTTTGCCGCCGGCACGGGGAGCTCAGTCGCCCGCGGAAAGACCTCATCGAACGCGGCAGCGCGGCGCTCGAAGTTGGGCGCGTTGACGTCGAACGACGCGAGGCACCCCTGGAGCAGCGGATGATCCTCGAGTCGCCGGAGCGGCTCCGCGAGTACCCGCTGCGCGGCGAGAACGGCGATCTTTTGATCTTCCTCGGCGACCTGACGACGATTGAATCCACGAACCGGCGAGGCTTCCAGTATCCACGAGCTGAGAGACCTCCTCGAGCAGTGTCGGCAGCTCCCCCTGGCGCAGCTCGTTCGTGGAGTTGAGGACCAAATTCCGGAGATAAGCGGATCCGCTGTCGGAAGTCGGTGCTTTGCGTCCGCAGATGCTGAACGACTGCGAACAGCAAGAGCAGCTTCCACAACGGGAAGTCGGTTGAGAATGCTGCTACTGTCGTAGGAACTGGTGCATGCACGCAAGAGGTCGACGTCATCGAATAGCGCGACCTTGCCGGGCTCATAGGTGGTCTTGGTGAAAATGTCCTCGAACCATGCCCGCACGTTCTGTCCATGCCACACGTCGAACGCTTCGAACAAAAACCCTAGATTCGTCTCGCTGCTTGCGTAGACGGATCTCGCGCGCTCGAGAGTGCTGCCCTGTACGTCGCCTTTGGTCCAGTAACCGAGCGCATCGGTGATGAAGCGAAAATACCTTAGGAACAGATCGTCGATGACGTTGTCGGATCCGCGCAGCTTCCAGAAAACGTCCGTCCACTGATTGTCGATCCTCGAACAGAGCTCCCTGTGGCGGCTCTCCGAAATCCCGCGGACCATCCCTTCGAATTCGGCTTTTAGATTCTCGAAACTCGTCAGCGGCTTCCCGCGCGAATTCATCTTGATGTAAAGGTCTTCGGTCAGTCCCAACTTCTCGATCGGCAAGAAGTCGAACGTGATCGCCGGGCCATCCGGGTCGACGAGGCGCTGCCAAGCGGTGGCGCAATCGGCGGCGGCAAAGCGTTTGTGAATCGCGTCGAGGACGACGAGCATCGACGCGATCGTGGGATCGTGCCGCCATGCGCTCGCAAACCAGCTCTGATTCCGCAGCCAATCCGATACACGGAAATCCTTCGGCAATGGAAATGGGCGCTGCGCGATGAGCAGCTCACAAAAGCGACGCGAACTCCGCCGGGTCTCGTACGTGAGCCTTGGCAAGCGATTCGCCGGCGGCGTCGGCAACGCCGGCGCGAGCGCCCAAGTACCAGTGCAACAGAAACAAGGCGGTAAGGCGCTGCTGCCCATCGAGCGGAACGAGCTTGCCGTCTTCGATGTGTCCGTATACGAAGTCGAGATGCACCGGACCACCGCCGGTAAGCGCGCCATGGAGAACATCGAGAAACGCATCCCGAATCCGGGTCGCCTCCGCGTTGCGACGGCCCTGCGCGTAATCGCGCTGGATGATGGGCACCTCAACGCGTTCAATCCGGTCACGTCGAAGGAGGTCGCTGAATGAGGTGGCCTTCATGGAGCGCTCTTGAGGTATCGCGTGACCATGCCGGTCTCTTCCGAGAACATGGCGGCGAGATAAGCCTTGCGGTCCGGCTTGCTCCAGAACTGGAACTGCTGATCGCCAGACTCCGTGTAGTACTTCGAGAAACACTCGCCGTGTACAGATCGGAATGTACTCGGCCGTTACGGTCCATCGCGAGGATTCGCTGCGCGCTTCACCTCGAAGACGGCGTTGTTCAGCGCGCTATTCAAGTCTCCCGGAAGGAGAGCCAGGTTGTCGATGCCGTGAGGGTCATCGGCTGCGTCGAGGCGGCTGAACATCGATATGACACGAGCTGAAAGGGCGGCGAACGATTCCTTCGTCACGTCGCCGACACCCGCGTCGATCGCGACAGCAAGCGCATCCCGCTCGGCGGTGTCAGCTTCGGAGACTCTAAGCCGCCGCAATGCCTTCGCGTGTTCGCGGAGCCATTCCTGCCACTGCTCCTTCTTGACAAGTTCTTCCGCGTTCTGCGCGTGAACATGCTCGAGTGACCAGCGGTGCTCTTTGTGAGCGTTGAACGGATATCGCTCGAACGAGTCTTTGAGCCGTCGCGTGCTCTCGACGTTAAACAGGAGAAGCACTCGCGAGCACTTCTGATAGTCGCCGCCGTATTCGAGCTCGTCGATCTGGTCGCGCGCGAGATTGAGGCGGCCGACGATCTTCGCGTTAAGCCCCTCGCGTAGCTCGTTCT
This sequence comes from Vicinamibacteria bacterium, assembly GCA_963806705.1. Lineage (GTDB taxonomy): Bacteria > Acidobacteriota > Vicinamibacteria > Vicinamibacterales > JAENWD01 > JAENWD01. The sequence continues at coordinate 652,845 of CAWDZE010000012.1, read as the reverse complement.
TCGTCATCGCCGCCGACTCTCGGATCAGCGTGCGGAGATCGTCGTCGCCCGTCCCAGTTGCGACTAGAAAGCCGATGAAATGGTAGAGATCGCGGATCCTCGTACCACTCCTTGACGAGATCGTGGCGCGCCAGGACATCGTTCCAGACTTCCTCGGTTCGCCCATTGTCGAGCAGCTTCTTGAAGTGATGGAAAGTGTGGAAGCGATCGGACGTCTTCCTCTCCACCATCAAATCGAAGAGCAGCTCGATGCGCGTAGGGTAATCGGTCGGCACTCGGTTCGTCAGAAACGCCCAGAGGCGCTCGTCATGGAGGTCGCGCTCGATGGCGTCCCACTGCATTCCGATCTCAATCTGACGACGCGACGCCACGCCGCCCTGACGCGACCGGGCGAGCAGTAACGCCTTGACAAGCTCGGCGTTCGTGAGCGGGATCCGGCCGATGTTGAGGCGGGTAAATAGCGCCGTCGAGTCGACTTCCGGCGCCGCCTCGTACCAGATCACCTTCACCCGTCTGTAGAGATGACGGTACATCTCGTCGGCGACGACCTCCGCGTGATTCCCTCGCCGTGTGAACCACTCCCGGATACACCTGAAGGCGTCACAGAGATGGAAGAAATCGATGTTCTCTTCGGCGCGAGCCGGATCGAGGTCCTGTAAGAAATCGGCGCTCTGAGGGCGCGTCTCGTATTCAAGGGTGAAGGGCGGCCCGGATCTCTTGAAACCCTCCTTTTGCATAAAGAGGAAGAGCAGGTACAGCGTGGTCAAACGCTGCTGACCATCGACAAGCTCGTATCGATCGTCGGTGCATTTCTTCACGACCACCGGCTGGAGACAGTAGTCTTTGTCGTCCTTCTCGCTGATCGCGGCGATGTCATCGAGGAGAGCGCTCACCTCGTCTGCGCCCCAGCGGAACCCCCGCTGGTAAGAAGGCACAACGAACTTCTGCTTGATGTCGCCGACGGCGACGAGACTCAGACCGGTCGGCATAGCGACAACTTTACCCCTGATGGAGACGAAGTCCGATGCTCACGGCGCGTCAAGTCTCCAAGCTGACCTCAGCGCTTGAAGTTCGATACGATGTCGGCATGCCCGGCGAGTGCCAGTACACAGAGCAGGAATGGACGGACTCAACGGACCAGGCCGCTTTCGGCGTACCCGTCCGAGGAGCTGTTGCTGCTGCACCGGCACTGGATGTGGGCGAATTTGCAGCGTATAGAGGTCGACCGCAATCTTCGCAAGGAGGATCTCGGCGACCCCGGCCCGCTGATGATGTCGCGCAGCATGGGGTTCATGTTCGTCTGCTGCGAGGACGGTTCGCGGCGGACATCGCGCACATGAGCGACGCGCTGCGCTGGTATGGGATGCACTGGTCGGTGATCGAGGCGACCGTGAGAGATCGGGACGTCCAGACTGGAATGCGGTCATGATTGCTGGAAAGCGGTCATGCATGTCCGAAGCAGAACGAATTACTCGACAGACCGATTGAGGACCTGGTGACCGTCGGCGATTCACTGATGTTGCTGCGCCGACTTCACAGCGCATTCGGCCGGCCCTTCCGCGAGGAATTCCAGCGTAGGACCGCCGAAAAGAACTCAAAACCGCTTTCGCCAAGCTCGTGACGCGTAACCTGAAACGGCAGCCCACGGAATTTCAGGTCACATCAACATGCGGTGGATGGGAGTGACCTATATGTGACCTACAGATCCTGCCCTTCCTGAGGACGGGTAACAGTTTATTCCGGAGACATGGGTGACACTTTGCCCCCGAGGAGGGGGCATGCCCTGGAAGGAGTGTCGCGTCGTGGACGAGCGTCTCCGGTTCGTGGCCCGGCTGTTGGACAGCGAGAAGATGACGGCAGTCTGCGCCGAATTCGGGATCTCTCGCAAGACGGGCTACAAAATCTTCGACCGCTACAAAGACTACGGCGCCCACGGGCTCACCGACCGCAGTCGGCGTCCGTATCGCCATGCCAACCAGCTCCCGCTGGTGCTTGAAACGCAGATCGTCCGGCTCAAGAAGGACTATCCCGACTGGGGCGCCCCGAAGATCCGCGAGAAGCTGCGCGGCCGCTGCGGCCCGCTGCGGTGCCCGGCCATCAGCACGTCCACGCCGTGCTGGATCGCCACGGGCTGGTCCAGCGGCGCGGCGCCGCCGCCGGCCCCGCGCGACCGGCACGCCATTTTCGCAGACGAGCACGCCCAATGCGCTCTGGTGTGCCGACTTCAAAGGCGAGTTTCGCCTCGGCAATCGCCAGTACTGCTATCCGCTCACCATCACCGACTTTGCAGTCGCTACCTGCTCGCGTGCGAAGCGCTGTCGACCACCCGCGAACCGTACGCGTTTGCCGTCTTCGAACGCACCTTCAGGGACTATGGCTTGCCGTGCGCGATTCGGACCGACAACGGCGCGCCGTTCGCCTCCGCGCACGCGCTCTATGGGCTCAGCAAACTCTCAGTGTGGTGGCTCCGCCTCGGCATCGGCCTCGAGCGCATCAAGCCCGGCCATCCCGAGCAGAACGGCCGGCACGAGCGGATGCACCTCACCCTCAAGCAACAGGCGACCAAGCCGGCGGCACCCAACCTGCTCCAGCAACAGGCGCGCTTCGATCGGTGGCAGCGCGAATACAACGACGAGCGCCCGCACCAGGCGCTGGCGATGCAAGTCCCTGCGGACCTGTATGCCCCGTCAGACCGCCCCTACCGGGGCGTCGGCGAACTCGACTACCCGCTGCACGACTGGGCGAGCACGGTGACGCACTGCGGCCGGATCTGCTTCAAGGCCGAAAAGTGAATCTGAGTCAGGTCTTTGCGGGCCAGCCGGTGGGGGTACGTCAGGTGGACGAGCACATTTGGCTCGTCACCTTCATGCACTACGATCTGGGATACTTCGACGACGAGACGTGTCGGCTCGAGCCGATCGACAATCCCTTCGGCCCGAAAGTGTTACCCATGTCTCCGGAATAATCTGTTACCCATGTGACCGGAATAGACCTGCGAAAAGTGGTCGGGGCGACTGGATTCGAACCAGCGACCCCCTGCGCCCAAGGCAGGTGCGCTACCAGGCTGCGCTACGCCCCGACCCGAACGACGATTATCCCACAGGTCGCCTGAACACCTGATTTCGCGCGGCTTCGCTGGACAATGGGGCCCGGATAGCGATAGTTGTCACCATCCCCAGCTGGGACCTGTCTCATGGCCCGGCTCAAGACGTGGCTGGTGCTCATCTTCGGGGCTGCCCTTGTCCTGACGGCGGCGCTGATACTGAAGACTGCACTGACGCCGAGCCGCCAGTTGCATGTCGTGCCCATCGCGCCGATCGCGGTGGACGAAGCGCGCGCCGCCGAGCGCCTGGCGGCCGCCATCCGCAAACAGACGATTGCCAGCGACGGCGATCCGGCGCAGAACCTCGCGCACTTTCAGGCGCTCCATGAGCAGCTGGCCAGCGACTACCCGCGCGTGCACCAGACGCTGAAGCGCGAACACGTCAACGAAACTTCGCTGCTCTTCACCTGGCAGGGCACCGACGCCAACGCGCCTGCCATCGTCTTGATGGCCCACCTGGACGTGGTGCCGATTGCCACGGGCACCGACGCCGATTGGCGCGTGCCGCCGTTTGACGGAGTAGTGCGCGACGGATTCATCTGGGGCCGTGGCGCCTGGGACGACAAGGGCAACGTGATCGCCCAGCTCGAAGCCGTCGAAGCCCTGCTGGCGCGTGGCTTCCAGCCGGCGCGGACAGTCTACCTGGTGTACGGCGCCGATGAAGAAGTGGGCGGCCTGCGCGGCGCCAGGCACGTCGCGAGGCTGCTGCAATCGCGCGGCGTTCGAGCCGAGTTCGTGCTCGACGAAGGAATGCTGATCACCGAGGGCATCATCGCCGGCCTGCGCGCTCCGGCAGCGCTCATCGGCGTCGCGGAAAAAGGCTACCTGTCGATCCGCATCGTGGTCACCGCCGAACCCGGCCACTCCTCGATGCCTCCGCCGGATCACTCCGGTGCAGTGACCCGCCTCAGCGAGGTGCTGCTGCGCCTGCGCGACAACCAGATGCCAGCCCACATTCGCGGCGTCGCACGCGGGATGTTCGACGTCCTGGGCCCGGAGATGCACGGACTCAATCGCTACGTGCTGACCAACCTCTGGCTGTTTGCGCCAGTGGTCAGGACGCAGCTGACGAAAGCACCCGGCACCAACGCCGCAGTGCGCACCACCATGGCCTTTACGATGCTGAACGCCGGCAACAAGGACAACATCCTGCCAGGCCGGGCCGAGGCGATCATCAATTTCAGATTGCTGCCGGGAGACAGCAGCGATGCCGTGGTCGCCCACGTCAGCAGGCACGCCGCGGGCGTCATGCCAGCCGACCGCTTTACCGTGAGCAAGCTGCCGTCTGGCACCGAGTCATCGCCGGTGTCGTCCACCGAGGCGCTCGGCTACCAGGTCATAGAACGCGTCATGCGTGAGCTGGAACCCGCGACGCTGGTTGCCCCGGGCCTGGTGCTTGGCGCAACCGATTCACGGCACTTCGCGATCATCAGCGAGCAGATTTACCGGTTCTCCCCGATCCATGCCAGATCAGAGGATCTGGCGCGCGTTCACGGCACCGACGAGCGGCTGTCGACGTCGGATCTGGCGACGATGATCCGCTTCTATCAACGGGTGCTCGAGCTCTCGGCAGGCCCGCCGCCGCGCCCGAACTGAAGTTCGGGCCTACGAACCCAACGGCATACCACATGCAGTAACGTGCTCCCGATGAGCCGCGTCTCACATACCCGCCGGCGCTGGCACGATAAGCGCGTTGCCAAGCGCTGGCGGTATCGCCTGGCGCCGGACCCGCGCAGCCGCCCGCCCAAGGGCCTGCCGGGACTCTGGATGCGACTGCGGCGGATGCTGTGGTCCTGGTGGCCATGGGCGGTGGCCTTTCTGATCGCGATGGTGCTCGACCGCTGGTACTGGGCGGCCGGCCTGGGCCTGATGGCGGTGTTCTGCTACATGATCGCGCCCAAGGAATCGCCGCCGCGCTACGGGCTGGACCACGCCTTCACGGTGGCCGACAAGGAATTCCTGCCGACGATGTCCGGCGCGACGGGCGCGTCGTTTGCCGCCGGCAGCCGCATCGAGATCCTGAACAACGGCGACGAGTTCTATCCGGCCATGCTCGAGGCCATCGAGCGCGCGGAGGTCTCCATCAACATCGAGGCCTACATCTACTGGGCCGGGCACATCGGCAAGCGGTTCGCCCAGGCGCTGGCGGACCGCGCCCGCGCGGGCGTCACCGTGAAAATTCTGCTCGATGCTGTCGGGTCCACGAGCATCGGCGAGGACAACCTTAAGACGCTCGAAGCCGGCGGCTGCCACGTGGCCTGGTACAACCCGATCCACTGGTACACGCTCGGCCGCTACAACCACCGCACCCACCGCAAGTCGCTCATCATCGACGGCCACCTGGCCTTCACGGGCGGCGCGGGCATCGCGGATCAGTGGGAAGGCGACGCGCAGGATCCGGCGCACTGGCGCGACATCCAGATCCGCGTGGAAGGCCCGGCGGTGACGCCGCTTCAGACGGGGTTCGCGGACAACTGGCTGCTCACCACGGGCGAGCTGATTTCGGGCCCGCAATACTACCCGCCAATCGATCGCAGCGGCCCGCTGGTCGCGCAGACGATCATCAGCTCACCGGAGGTCGGCGCCTCGACGGTCCGCGTGATGTACTACCTGTCGATCGTCTGCGCGCGCAAGTCGATCTTCATCGCGAATCCGTACTTCGTCCCCGATGAAGCCGCGGTAGACGCGCTGGTCGAAGCGAAGCAGCGCGGCGTGGACGTTCGCATCATGGTCTCGGGCATCCACAACGACAACTGGTTCGCGCGCCTGAACGGCGTGCGGCTCTACGGCCCGCTGCTCGAGGCCGGCATCGAGATCCTCGAGTTCAATCGCACGATGCTGCACCAGAAGACGATGGTGGTGGATGCGCGGTGGGCGACGGTGGGCACGACGAACTTCGACAACCGCTCGTTTGCCCACAACGAAGAGAACAACGTCTGCGTCTACGACGCGGCGTGGGCGAAGCAGATGCACGACATCTTCCTCGACGACGTCGCGGGATGCGATCGCGTGACGCTCGAGGGATGGCGGAAGCGCGGCGTGGTGCAGAAGGCGACGGAGATCTTCGCGTCGCTGGTGCAGGACCAGATTTAGAAGCGGGTGGGCGGGTCCTGTCGCCGGACAGCCCCAACTGTTCGCTCGCACGGTCGACCGCGCCGAATCAGAGTGCGTTGCAAAATTCGCGGCTGGGCGGGTCCTGCCGCCGGGACAGCCCCACCCGGTGCTCGCCGTACTACGCTTGTCACGGGTGTCGGCTGCGCCCCGGGCGGGGCGCCCCGTCCGGCGTCACCCGGCCAGCCGTCGAATTTTGCAACGCACTCTAAAGTTCGGGCCTACTAGACGCTGTCAGACGGCCGTGCGCTTGGTGGCCAGGCGATACACGAACAGCAGCGCGATCGCGCCCAGCAGCGACATGAAGAAGCCCGCCGGCTCGCCTTCCGTGTAGAGCCCCATGGCCTGACCGATGTAACCGGCGACGACGGCGCCGACGATCCCCAGCAGCATCGTGACGATGATGCCGCCCGCGTCCCTCCCGGGCATGACCAGCTTGGCCAGCGCGCCGACGATGAGCCCGAAGATCGCCCAACCGAGCAGTCCCATCATGGTGTCCTCCCACGGCGCCGCCGACTGGGGTCAGGGCGCACAGCGCTGACACTACGCAGAACCGGTGCCAAGGGCAAGAGTCGAGTGCCCGACCGGTCCCGGCCCCCGACTTGCACAGATGGCACGCATGAGCCGCCGCTTCGGGCGCACAGGTGTGATTCTCTTCGTCGTCGCGGCCGTCGTCGGCGGCCTCCTGCTGCTGGCCCAGGACCAGGAAACGCTGAGGATTCAAAGCGCACGGGGCGCCGGGGAGCCCGGCCATGCCGCGTACGTTGCTGCGCTGGTCGGCGCCGACCTCACCTCCGGCAACCAGTTCGACGTGCTCACCAACGGCGACCAGTTCCTGCCCGCGATGCTCCAGGCCATCGGCGCGGCGAAAACCCGGATTGTCCTGGAAACCTACATCTATGACTCGGGCGATGTCGCCGTCCAATTCACCACGGCGCTCGCTAAGGCCGCCCGCCGGGGCGTCATGTGCGCCATCGTCGTCGACGCCGTGGGCAGCTCGGGGATGGACAGCGGCCACTTCCAACGACTCGTATCGGCCGGCTGCGTCGTCGCGACCTTCAACCCGCCGCACTGGTACAAGCTCGAGGAACTGAACTACCGCTCGCATCGCAAGATCCTCGTCGTCGACGGCGAGATCGGCTTCACCGGCGGCGCCGGCATCGCCGACCAGTTCGCGGGCAACGCGCAGGACCGCGAGCATTGGCGCGAAACCCAGGTGCGGATGCGCGGGCCGATCGTCCGGCTGCTCGAAGCGGCCTTCTACGAGAACTTCGGCGAGGTCCACGGGCCGGTAATCCCCGTCGTGGACGGCCCCTCGGAGCCCAGGGACAGCAGCGGGCCGTCGGTTGTGATTCGCAGCTCGCCGACGGGCGGCAGCAACGACCTCAAGCTTCTCTACCTGCTCGCGGTGGCGTCCGCACGCCGCAGCCTCGACATCACGAGCCCGTATTTCGTGACCGACGAATCCACGCTGTGGGCGCTCGAAGATGCGGTCAAGCGGGGCGTCCGCATCCGCGTGCTGGTCGAGGGCGACATCACCGACGCGCGGCCGGTGAAGTACGCGTCACGTGCCGACTACGACCGGCTGCTGCAACTCGGCATCGAGATCCACGAGTACCAGCCGACAATGATGCACACCAAGGCGCTGGTGGTGGATGGCATCTACTGCATCGTCGGCTCGGCGAACTTCGACAACCGGTCGTTCGAGCTCAACGACGAGCTGAACATCGCGGCGTCGAGCCCGGAGCTCGCGCGGCGGCTGCTCGAAGACTTTCAGGACGATCTCAAGAAGTCGAGGCGATTGACGCTCGAGGCGTGGCGCCAGCGGCCGATGCTCGACAAGGTGCGCGAGTATTTCTGGAGTTATTTCGCGGAGATCTTCTGAGATCGCACGTTCGACGCTATCACCTCACAACCACGAAGGTCACGAAGGTCACGAAGGTGCACGAAGCTTCTGATCTAAGAGTGCGTTGCAAAATTGACGGCTGGCCGGGTGACGCCGGACGGGCGCCCCGCCTGGGCGCAGCCGACTCCCGTGACGAGCGTAGTACGGCGAGCACCCTGGTGGGGCTGTCCGGCGGCAGGACCCGCCCAGCCGCGAATTTTGCAATGCACTCTTAATAGCAGAGGGTTCTACATCGCGCGAATGGTCGCGGCGACATTCGCCCGCGCGGCGCGGATGGCCGGCGGCACGCCTCCCACCACCCCCATCACGAGCGCGAAGCCGATGCCGAGCAGCAGCAGGTCGGGCGTGATCCGGAACGCGAAGGACAGGTGCGAGAAGGTCTGCCAGTTGATCGTGCCCGTGGTGATGCCGTTGACGGGCAGCACCACGATGCAGCCGGCGACGCCGCCAATCAGCGCGATCCACATCGACTCGACGAGAAACGACGCGACGATGCTGCCGCCGCCGAACCCGAGCGCGCGGAGCACGGCGATCTCACGGGAGCGTTCGGCCACGGCCGAGTACATCGTGTTGAGCGCGCCGATGACGGCGCCAAGCCCCATCACGGCGGCGACCATGCCGCCAAGCACGGTGATGAGCGTGCTGACCAGCGTCGACTGGCTGGCGTAGTACTCCTGCTCGCGCGAGGTCTGCAACTCGAGGCGCTGGTCGCCCTTGACGGCCTTTTCGAACGCCGGAAACGCATCCACGGATCGCAGCCGCGCGGTGACCGACTGGAACACCCCGGCCGGACGGGCGTAATTGCCGTTGAGCACGTCGGCGTCGGCCCAGACCTCGGAGTCGAACGAGCTGCCGCCGGCGTCCATGATGCCCACGACAGTCCAGGCGCCTGGCCCGATGCGGACCGTCGCTCCCAGGTCGAGCCCCTGATAGGACTTGGCGGCGTTGGAGCCGGCAACGATTTCGTACAGTCCTGGTCGCAGGAACCGCCCCTGGACGATCCGGACGTTGTCCCGGACCTGCAGCACGCGCTGCGAGACGCCGCGCATCTGCACGTTCGCGTCGCTGTCGGTGCCGCGAAGGGGCAGGGCGGCGATGACGACCACTTCGGCGCTGACCAGCCCGTCGTCGCCCTGCCGCACGACCTGCGGCAGGTCCTCGACGATGCGCACCTTCTCGAGCAGGATCGCGCTGGTCATCTCGGAGTCGGACCCCGCCTGCTGCACGATCGCGTTTTGCGGCAACCCCGACGAGACAATCGTGGCCTTGAACCCGCGCGCCAGCGCGAGCATCGCGACAAACACCGCGACGGTGCCGGCAATGCCGAGAATCGCAACCAGCGACGAGGCCCAGCGCCGGCGGACGCTGCGAATGTTGTAGACCAGCGGAATGGCCAACTAGAGTCTCCGTAGGGCGGTGGCGACGTTGAGCCGCATCGCGTTGACCGCGGGAATCACGCCGGCCATCAGGCCCGTGACGAGCGCGATGACCAGCCCGACGGCCAGCGCGGAGATCGGCAGATACAACAGGATCAGGCCATTGGTCAGGTCCTGTTGCGTGATCGCGCGCGCCAGCCACAGGCCCACCGTTCCGCCAAGCGCCGCGATGAACAGCGACTCGGCCAGCACCAGGCCGAGGACGAAGCGGCTCGTGAAGCCGATGGCCTTGAGCGTCGCCAGCTCGTTGGTGCGCTCGCGCACGGCGATGGCCATGGTGTTGCCGGTCACCAGCAGCAGCGTAAAAAAGACGACGGCGCCGATGGCGGTGATGAGGAACTCGATGTTGCCCATCTGCTTCACCATGGCCGCCGCAAACGCCGATTCGGTCTGCGTGCGCGACTCCGAAGCGGAGTTCGCAAACTCCGCGTCGATGGCCTTGGAGACCGCGAGCGCCTGGTCGGGGTTGGAGACGCGGACGATGTACCAGCCGACGATGCCTTTCCAGAAGTCAGGCCCCCGCTCGTTCAGGTAGTCGTGACGCATCCAGAACTGCGTCTCGTCGTCGTTGTCCCGTGTGCCGTGGTAGATCGCGCGGACGTAGAAGTCCCAGCTCCCGCCGCCGAAGTAGCCGGGGACCTTGAGGGGAATCTTGTCGCCGATCTTCCATCCGAAGCGATCGGCCAGCTTGGCGCCGATCACGCATCCCTGGCGATCGTCGAGAAAGGCCTTCCACTGCGCCGGATCGACCTTGAACTCCGGGTACATGCGCAGCCAGTCGTCGGGCACGATGGCGAACTGCGCGAAGAAGTTCTTCGGGTCCTGGTAGACGCCGCCAAACCACGTGGAGTGCGCGACGTCCTTGACGCCGGGCAGACGCTTGATGCGGTCGAAGTAGGGGAGCGGCAGCGGCTGGATGATCGACGTTCGTCCGATCACCACCAGGCGATCCGCGCCGGCCACGTCGATGCCCTGCCGGAAACCGTACCGGATCGCACCGAGCAGGCCGAAGAGAAAGAACGCCACGACGAACGACCCGATCGTCAGCGTCGTGCGGATCTTCTTGCGCTTCAGGTTGGCAAGCAGGAGGGGCAGGAACTTCATGGCTCTGGCGCCATTCTAATGCTACCCTCTGCGGGCCGGACGAGCCACACAGGGGGGACCATGGGCAAATTGGCGACCGAGTTCATCGGCACGTTTTTCCTCGTTTTCACGATCGGCTGCACCGGCATCGCAGCCGGGCCCGGCGTCATCGCGCCGCTGGCCATCGGCGCGGTGCTGATGGTGATGGTCTACGCGGGCGGCCACGTGTCGGGCGCACACTATAACCCGGCCGTGACCACGGCTGTGTTCCTGCGCGGACGGCTGCCGGCCGCCGAGGTCGCGCCGTACATGGCGGCGCAGTTGTTTGGCGCCGCCGTCGCGGCACCCGTCGTGCTGTTCGTCCAGACCGCCGAGAAGGCGGCTCCGTTCTACGCCCCGGCAGGGGCCAGGCATTGCCGCCGAGTTCCTGTTCACGTTCGCGCTCGCCTACGTCGTCCTCAACGTCGCCACGGCAAAGGCGACCAGCGGCAACTCCTACTTCGGTCTGGCAATTGGTTTCACCGTGCTGGCGGGCGCGTTCGCGGTGGGTCACGTGTCCGGCGGCGCGTTCAACCCGGCCGTCGCGCTCGGTGCGACCATCATGGGGCTGCTGCCCTGGAGCAACATCTGGGTGTACTTCGCCGCCGACCTGGCCGGCGGAGCCGCGGCGGCGTTCGTGTTCAAGGCACTCAACCCTGAGGACAAGTAGGGAATTGCAGATTGCAGATTGCAGATTGACGATTAAGCGAAATTACGCGGATTGAGCGCGTTGCAAAATTCGCGGCTGGGCGGGTCCTGCCGCCGGACAGCCCCAACCTGGTGCTCGCCGAACTGCGCTTGTCACGGGAGTCGGCTCCGCGCCAGGCCGGGGCGCCCCGTCCGGCGTCACCCGGCCAGCCGTCAATTTTGCAACGCGCTCAAACCCTCAATCGAACGCCGAACACCGAGAAGCCGCCGTCGACGGCGATCTCCTGGCCTGTGACGTACGACGCGGCGGGCATGCACAGGAACGCGACCATCGCGGCGATCTCTTCGGGCTCGGCGACGCGGCCCATCGGCGTCTTGTCGACGATGGCGGCCAGCACGTCGGGCTGGCCGAGCACGGGACCGGCCAGCGGCGTGCGCGTGTACCAGGGCGCCACCATGTTCACGCGGATGCCGTCGCGCGCCCACTCGCACGCCAGGTAGCGCGTGAGGTGGGCGAGCGCCGCCTTGCTCATGGCATAGACGGCGCCGCTGCCGACGGCACGCATGCCGGCGACCGACCCGATGTTGACGACGGCGGCACGGCCCGAGGCCTTCAGGCTCGGCTGCAGCAGCCTCGTCAGCTCCCACGCCGAGGTCAGGTTGGTGTCGAGCACCGTCCGGTACTCGTCTTCGGTGAAGGCGAGCGACGGCTTGCGGATGTTGGTGCCGACGTTATTGACCAGGATGTCGAGCGCGCCCCACGTGGACGCCACGGCGTCGCGGACGCGATCGCGGCCCGCCGTCCTAGCGACATCGGCCTTGACGAAGTGAAGCCGCGCGTCCTTCGCGGCGGCGTCGAGATCCGGATCCAGCCGGGCCTCGCCACGAGCTGCGACCAGCACGGACGCGCCCAGATCGAGCAACTCGCGCGTCACCGCCAGGCCGATGCCCTTCGTGCCGCCTGTGACGACAGCGCGCGCGCCGTCGAGACGCCAGCGGGATGACGTCACTGGTTCGGCCGCGCTGTCAGGCGCGCGACGGTCGCGCCGCTTGCATCGAGCAGATCCAGTTGAGTGTCGTTGCGCTTCAGGCCCTCGACCTTGGCAAGGGCGGCGATGAGCTTCGATTCGACTTCCATGCCAGTCGGGCACGCCATGCGTGTCAGCGCCATCGGGGTGAACGTCAACTTGCCGCCGTCCTGTGTGTAGCCGCCGCTCAATTGATTGCAGCCCGCGTAGCCGGACACACGACCGTCCTTGAACATCAGGTACGGCTCGCGCTGTTTGTCGGCGACGTCGACGGGCTCGGTGCGCACGTGCGTCAATGTCCAGGACGTATCGGCGATCGTCGTGCTCGTCATAGGTTGCGGCTCCGCCGTACTTGCCCCGGCCGCGCCGGCGGGCGGCTTGGCGCAGGCACCGGCAACCACCACCGCCAACCCAACCGCGAGTATCAGATGCCGCATGATGTTCCCGGATGAGGCGGCACCCATGTCCGCCATTTCCGTCTCCCGGCGGCAGTTTAGCTCAAGGGCACATCTCTAGCCGATACGATGAGTCTCGATGTTCGTGGTCAGCGTGTGCGGTCCCACATTTGCGAAGATCTGCCGCTCGGTGATGGAGAGGGACAAAGACGTGCGGCGTTCGACGAGCTGCGCCAGCCGATTGATGAACTCGCCGTCGAACGTGTAGACCGGCACGGCGTCGGCGCGATGCACGCGGCCGCCGTCGAGCTGCGCGAGCACCTGGCGGATGTCGCGATTGGTGTAGACAGCGGCGCGGCCCGCGAGCTTGTGGCCGCGATGCACGCGGCTGGCATCCGGCATCCCGACTTCGACCCACGCCGTGACGCGGCCGGTGAGATCGCGCACGATGACCGCCGGCTCGTCGCCGGCCGCCACGCCTTCGGTCAGCGCGATGCCGTCCTCGTATTCGAGGCAGTAGGCGAGGACCCGCGTCAGCATGTACTCGACGGTCTCGGAGGGCTGCCGCGCTACCCGCAGGTCGAGCGTCTCGTAGACCCCGCGATCGATGTCGGCCAGCTCGATGCCGAACTGGTAGATGGTCGCGGTCAGCGCCACGCGTCCGCTCGCACGTGGAGGCCCGCGTCTGCCATGAGGCGGTGAATGTCGTCGGGCACCGGCGCCTCGATGGTCAGCTCGGCGCGGGTCACCGGGTGCCGCGTCGTCAGGCGCCACGCGTGAAGGGCCTGCCTGGGGAAGTCGCGCAGGGCCGAGGCCAGCGCCGGGTCTTTCACCTGACGCCACCGAGGTTCGCCATAGGTCGGGTCGCCAACCAGCGGCCACCCGCGAGCGGACAGATGGACGCGAATCTGATGCGTCCGGCCCGTGACGAGCCGGCAGCGCAGCACCGACAGGCCCGTCGCAGGGGCCGCGACGCGCGCAAGCCGCACGAATCGGGTGAGGCTCGGCGCTCCCACATCCTCGGAAGCCACGACGCGGCGTCGATCGCCCGGGTCTCGCCGAAGGCGCAGGTCGATGTCGCCGCGCGCGACGTTCACCTTGCCGTAGACGACCGCCAGGTACTCCTTGGTCGTCGCAGCCGAAGCCAGGGCTTTCTGAAGTGATGCGTGGATGGCCGCGGTCCTGGCCACCAGCACGATTCCCGACGTCAGCTTGTCGAGCCGTCCAACCAGGGATGGGCGCTGGGGCGGCGGCCAGGCGCGCGCATGCCAGAGCAGCGCGTTCATCAGCGTGCCCGACGGGTTCTTGTGCGCCGGGTGCACCACCAGGCCGGCCGGCTTGTCGATCGCCAGCAGGTGCTCGTCCTCGTACAGCACCTGGATCGCGATGTCCTCGGCTGCCATCGCCTCGCGCGGCAACTCTGGCAACGCCACCGACACGACGTCACCCAGAGCGGCGCGCACGGCCACGCGATGGACGGCCTTGCCGTTGATCGTGACGCGCCCGCCCTCGATCCAGGCCTGCACCCGCGTCCGCGTCGCCGCGCGCACGTCGGTCAGGTGCCGCCGGAGGACGAGGTCGAGGCGCCGGCCCGCATCACCGCGATCGGCTTTGACGATGCGGCAGGCTGCGTCGGTCATGGGGATCTATCGTATCGCGGCCCGACTGCCACAATCACGAAGGCGCGAAGCCTCTAATCTAAGAGTGCGTTGCAAAATTCGCGGCTGGGCGGGTCCTGCCGCCGGACAGCCCCACCTGGTGCTCGCCGTACTACGCTCGTCACGGGTGTCGGCTGCGCGCCAGGCCGGGGTCCCCGGCGCGCGGACTGTGCGCGCTGGGGTGGAGGAGGGGCGCCCCGTCCGGCGTCACCCGGCCAGCCGTCAATTTTGCAACGCGCTCTATGGGCCTTCGCGACAGGCACCACCAGATCGACGCCACCACTCACAACCGCGAAGGCACGAAGGCGCGAAGGATCCAACCAACGTTACCGGGTCGCTTGCGGGCCGTGTCGGCTCTCGCGCATGATCGCGAGATGGCCGACCGCGCGCACTCCCGGATCGTGTACTCCACCGGCACGGGACGGGTGTGTTCCGGTTGCGGATGGCCGGCGGACAACTGCCGGTGCAGCACGCGCGCCGAGGCAGCCGTCCCGGCGCGCATCGTGGCCAGGCTGCGGATGGAGAAGAAAGGGCGCGGCGGGAAGACCGTCACGGTCGTGGACGGCCTGCCGGACAACGCCGCCTTCCTCAAGGAGCTGAGCCAGGAGCTCAAGCGCCTGTGCGGCACCGGCGGCGCAGTGGCCGACGGCGCCGTCGAGCTGCAGGGCGACCTGCGGGACCGGGTCCGCGAGTGCCTGGTGAAGAAGGGGTGGACGGTGAAGGGCTGACCGCGATAGCCAAGCGCACCGCCGCGTCATGTGTCCACGCGCCAACAGGACGCGGGCGTCCTGGCCGCCGGGCCGTTGGAGCAGTGCCGACAGCGATCGCCTGACACCGGCCCGCAGCGGTGGGCGCCAGCGCAGGCTGAGCCTCGGCCCGATCGCGCGGGGCGACCCAAGCGGCCAGCGGTCACCAGCGGCGAGGACCGGTGTCCGGCGCTGCGACCGGCCCGCCGGCCAGGACGCCCGCGGTCCGCAGCGCGTCACCAACCGAGCGGCTCGAAACCTACGCGGCAGGGATGACAGCGAGCGTGCGACGAAGCAGGCGGTTGGAGAGGGCGCCTACGGCCGCGGGTATCTCGCGCCGCAGCCGGAACTGACGGTGCACGAACACGGCTGCTTTGCGAGACACCCGCGTCCTTGATCGGCTCGAGGCGCACCGCCGCGTCAGGTGTCTACGAGCCAACAGGCCGCGGCTATCTCGCGCCGCAGCCGGAACTGACCGATCAGGCGTGCGCTTCAACCGCGCTGCGCCGCCGCCGCCCGGCCCACAGGCGCAGGCGGTCGAGGTACAGGTAGACGACCGGGGTCGTGTAGAGCGTCAGGATCTGGCTGAATGCCAGGCCGCCCACGATCGCGATACCCAGCGGCTTGCGCAGCTCCGATCCTTCGCCCGCCCCGATCATCAGCGGCATCGTGCCCAGCATCGCCGCCATCGTCGTCATCAGGATGGGCCGCAAGCGCAGCAGGCAGGCTTCGCGGATCGCGACCTCGGGCAGCAAGGCCCTTCTCGCGTTCGAGCTGGAGCGCGACGTCGATCATCAGGATCGCGTTCTTCATGACGACGCCGACCAGCAGGAACAACCCCAGCATCGCGATGAGGCTGAACTCCGTATCCAGCGCCTGGAGCGCCAGCAGCGCGCCGACGCCTGCCGAGGGCAGCGTCGAAAGAATCGTGAGCGGGTGCATGTAGCTCTCGTACAGCACACCGAGCACGATGTAGACGACGAGCAGCATGGCGAAGACGGCCCAGGGCTGGCTGGCCTGCATGCTCTGGAAGAACGCCGCGTTGCCCTGCATCCGGCCCTGAATCGCCGACGGCATGGCCAGCTGCGCGATCGCGTCGTCGATCGCGGCCTGCGCCTGGCTGACGCTCACGCCGGGCTTGAGCTCGAACCCGATGCTCTCCGAGGCGAACTGCCCCCAGTGCTGCACGCGGTCGTCGGCCGTCGTGTGCTCGTAGCGGCTGAAGGCCGACAGCGGCACGCGCTGGCCGTTGGCGATGACGTACAGCCGATCCAGGGCCTCGGGCCCCTGGGCGTACTCGGGCGAGACCTCCATGACGACGCGGTACTGGTTGAGCGCGTTGTAGATGGTGGACACCTGGCGCTGACCGAACGCGTTGTTGAGCGCCTGGGTCACCGTGGCCATCTCCACACCCAGGCGGCGCGCCTCGTCACGGTTCACGTTCAGCGTGACCTGCTGGCTCGAGACCATGTCGTTGTCCATCCCGGTCAATTCAGGCAGCGTCGCCAATACTTTCTGCACGCGATCGGCCCAGACGCGCAACAACCTGGTGTCGTCGGCCAGCAGCACGTACTCGTATCCACCCCCGCCGCCGCCACCGCCGCCACGGCCGCCGAAGCGGATGTCCTGATCGACAAAGAGACGCATTCGCGCGCCCGGCACGTGCGGCAGGTTGAGGTTGATGCGCTCCACCACCTCCTGCGCGCCGATCTTCCGCTCGCGCAGCGGCTTGAGCCGCACGAAGGTCTGCGCGTTGTTGATGCCGCCGCCGCCGCCGATGAAGCCCGCCATGCTCTCGACCGCCGGGTCCTCGAGCACCGCACGGCGGTACTCCTGGATCTTTGGCTGCATCACCTGGAACGACAGGCCGTCGTCGCCTCGAATGAAGCCGCCCAGCTGCCCGGTGTCCTGGTTGGGCAGGAAGCTCTTGGGCGCCGCGATGTAGAGCGAGACGTTGAGCGCCATCACGCCGAGCAGCAGGCACACCACCAGCGGCGCATGCCGGAGCGCCCAGCCCAGCGTGGCGTCGTAGCCGCTCAGCAGCCACCCGTAGGCCTTGTCGCTCATGCGCTGGAAGATGTTGCGATGCGCCTCGTCGCGCCTGTTCAGCCAGCGCGAGCACAGCATCGGCGTCAGCGTCAGCGACACCAGCAGCGAGATCATGATCGCCGCCACGAGCGTGATCGAGAACTCACGGAACAGCCGCTCGACGATGCCGCCCATGAACAGGATCGAGATGAACACCGCGACCAGCGAGAGGTTCATGGAGAGCAGCGTCCAGCCGACCTCTTTGGCGCCGATGATGGCGGCCTCAAACGGAGACTTGCCCAGCTCGATATGCCGCGAGATGTTCTCCAGCACGACGATCGCGTCGTCGACGACCAGCCCCGTGGCGACGATCAGCGCCATCAGCGAGAGGTTGTTGAGCGAGAAGCCCCACAGGTACATCACGGCAAAGCTGCCGACGAGCGCCACCGGGACGGCCGCCACCGGGATGATCGACGCGCGGAAGCTGGCCAGGAACAGCAGCACGACCAGGATCACCAGCGCCACGGCAATCAGGAGCGTGCGCTCGGCCTCGTGCAGCGTCGCGCGGATGCCTGGCGAGCGGTCGCTGGCGACGGCCAGGGCCACGCCCGCCGGCAGGAACGCGCGCAGCGTGGGCATCTGCGCCGTGATGGCATCGACCGTCTGGATGATGTTCGCGTCCGGCTGGCGGCTGACGATCAGCAGCACCGCCTCCTTGTCGTTGAAGAAGCCGGTGTTGTACCGGTCCTGGACGCCGTCGTAGACGTTGGCGACGTCGGACAGGCGGACCGACGCGCCGTTGCGCTGCGCGACGATGAGCGGCTTGTACTCGTCGGCGCGCGCCAGCTGGTCGCTGGCCTTGATCTGCCACGAACGCTGGCCTTCTTCGACCGACCCCTTCGGGCGGAGCAGGTTGGCAGTGGCGATCGTACGCCGCACCTCGTCGAGCGAGATGCCGTACTGCGTCAGCGCGTTGGGCTGCAGCTCGACCCGCACGGCCGGAAGCGATCCGCCGCCCACCGTGACGTCGCCGACGCCGCTCACCTGCGCGACCTTCTGCGCCAGCACGGTCGAGGCGATGTCGTACATCTCGGCCATGGTCTTGGTCTGCGAGGTCAGCGCCAGGATCATGATCGGCGCCTGCGACGGGTTGATCTTGCGGTAGTTCGGCATGCCCGGCAGGGCGCTTGGCAGCAGCGACCGGCTGGCGTTGATGGCGGCCTGCACCTCGCGCGCCGCGGCGTTGATGTCCTTGCCCAGGTCGAACTGGAGCATGATCCGGCTCGAACCCTGCGAGCTCCACGACCGGATCTCGTTGACGCCGGCGATCGTGCCCAGCGAACGCTCGAGCGGCGTCGCGACGCTGCTGGCCATCGTCTCGGGGCTGGCGCCGGGCAGGTTGGCCATGACCGAGATGACGGGGAAGTCCACCTGCGGCAGCGGCGACACCGGCAGCTGCAGGAACGCGACCGCGCCTGCCAGCACGATCGACAGGTTCAGCAGCGTCGTGGCGACCGGCCGGGAGATGAACGGGGACGACAGGCTCATGGGACCCTCACGCCGTGGCGTCGGTCACCACCATCTGCGACTCCCTGGCGCCGCGCCAGCGCCGCGCGAGGCGGTCGAAGAACAGGTAGATCACCGGCGTCGTGAACAGCGTCAGCACCTGGCTGAGGAGCAGGCCGCCGACCATGACCAGCCCGAGAGGCTGGCGCAGCTCCGCGCCAGACCCCGACGCGAACATCAGGGGCAGTGCGCCAAACAGCGCCGCCAGCGTCGTCATCAGGATCGGCCGGAAGCGCAGCAGCGCCGCCTGGTAGATCGCGTCGCGCGGCGCCATGCCCTGCGCGCGCTCGGCATCCAGCGCGAAGTCGATCATCATGATCGCGTTCTTCTTGACGATGCCTATGAGCAGGATGATGCCGATGACCGCGATGAGGCTGAGGTCCTGGCCCGTTATCAGGAGCGCGAGCAGCGCGCCGACGCCGGCCGATGGCAGCGTCGAGAGAATCGTGATGGGGTGGATGTAGCTCTCGTAGAGCACTCCCAGCACGATATACATCGTCACGACGGCCGCCAGAATCAGCAGCAGCGTGCTGTCGAGGCTGTTGCGGAACGCCTCGGCAGCGCCCTGGAACCGCGTCTGGATGCTTGGCGGGAGGCCAATCTCCTGCTGCGCCGCTTCGATGGCCGCCACCGCTTCGCCCAGCGACCGGCCGGGCGCGATGTTGAAGGAGAGCGTCACGGCCGGGAACTGGCCGGCGTGGTTGATGACCAGGCGCGTGTGCTGCTCTTCGACGCGCGCGATGTTGGCCAGCGGCACCTGCTGGCCATCGCCGGTCGCGACGTGAATCTGTCCCAGCGAGTCGGGCCCGATCTGGTACCGCGGCGCCGCCTCGAGCACGACGCGGTACTGATTCGCCTGCGTGTAGATCGTCGAGATCAGCCGCTGCCCGAAGGCGTCGTACAGCGCGTCGTCGATGGCCGAGACGCTGATGCCCAGGCGGCTGGCGGCGTCGCGGTCGATGTGGAGGAAGGCCTGCAGCCCCCGATCCTGCAAATCGCTTGCGACGTCGAGCAGCTCGGGCGCCTTCTTCAGCCGGTCGATGAGCCTCGGCACCCACTCGCTCAGCCGATCGGAGTCGGGATCTTCGAGGATGAACTGAAACTGCGTCCGGCTGACGCGATCCTCGATCGTCAGATCCTGCACGGGCTGGAAGTAGAGCGTGATCCCGGGCACCGACTGGAGGCGCTCGCGAAGGCTGGCGATGACCTCGGGGGCCGACCGGGTGCGCTCGTCGTGCGACTTCAATGTGATCAGCATCCGGCCGCTGTTGAGCGTCTGGTTGCTGCCGTCCACGCCGATGAACGAGGACAGGCCCGTCACGTCCGGTTCGGCGAGGATCGCCTTGGCGGCGGCCTGCTGCCGTTCCGCCATCGCGGAAAACGACACGGATTGCGGCGCCTCGCTGATCGCCTGGATCGCGCCGGTGTCCTGCACGGGAAAAAAGCCCTTGGGGACTGCCATGTACAGCACGACGGTCAGCACGAGCGTGCCCAGGGCCACCAGCAGCGTCAGCGTCTGATGACGCAGCACCCACTGGAGCTGCCGTCCGTAGGCGGCAATCATCCAGTCGATCACGGCGCCGCTGGCGCGATAGAACCAGCCTTCCTCCGTGCCCTTGTGGTGCCGTAACAACCGGGCGCTCATCATCGGCGTGAGCGTCAGCGAGACCACCAGCGAGATGAGGATGGACACGGCCAGCGTGATCGCGAACTCGCGGAACAGCCGCCCGACGACGTCCGCCATGAAGAGCAGCGGGATCAGGACGGCGATGAGCGAGATGGTCAGCGACACCAGCGTGAAGCCGATCTCCTTGGCGCCTTGCAGGGCCGCCTCAAACGGCGTCTGGCCCTCCTCCAGGTGGCGCGCGATGTTTTCGACCATCACGATCGCGTCGTCGACGACAAAGCCGGTCGCGATGGTCAGCGCCATCAACGTGAGGTTGTTGATGGAGAACCCCGCCAGGTACATCACGCCGAAGGTGCCAACCAGCGACAGCGGCACGACGACGCTGGGGATCAGGGTCGCCGGGACGTTGCGCAGGAACAGGAACGTCACCATCACGACCAGCGCGACGGCGAACATCAGCTCGTACTGCACGTCGCGCACGGAGGCGCGGATGGTCTCGGTGCGGTTGCTGATGACGACCACGTCGAGCGTGGACGGCAGCGTGGCCGTCAGCTGCGGCAGCAGGCGCTCGATGCGATCGACGACGTCGATCACGTTGGCGCCGGGCTGGCGCTGGATGTTGACCAGCACGGCCGGCGACTCGTTGGCCCACGCGGACAGCCGCCGGTTCTCGGCGCCGTCGACCACTTCGGCGACGTCGGAAAGCCGCAGCGGCGCGCCCTCGCGATACGCGATGATGAGGTTGCGATAGGCGTCGGGCGAGCGCAGCTGGTCGTTGGCGTCGAGCATGAACGAGCGCTCGGGGCCGTCGAAGTTGCCCTTCGGCTGGTTGACGTTGGCGCCGGCCACCGCGGCCCGCAACGCCTGCAGGTTCAGCCCGTGCGCGGCCAGCGCCTGCGGGTTGGCCTGGATCCGGACGGCCGGCCGCTGACCGCCGGCGATGCTCACCAGGCCGACGCCGGGAAGCTGCGACAGCTTCTGCGCGACGCGTGTGTCCACCAGGTCGTGCACCTGGGGCAGCGGCACGGTCCCGGACGTCACGGCCAGCGTCAGCACGGGCGTATCGGCCGGGTTGACCTTGTTGTAGACCGGCGGCTGCGGCAGGTCGTTGGGCAGCAGGGTGTTGGCCGCGTTGATGGCGGCCTGCACTTCCTGCTCGGCCACCTCGATTGGCTTATCGAGGTTGAACCGCAGCGTGATCACCGACGCGCCACCGGAACTGGTGGACGACATCTGGTCGAGGCCCGGCATCTGCCCGAACTGACGCTCGAGCGGCGCCGTGACCGCGCTGGTCATGACCTCGGGGCTGGCGCCCGGATAGAACGTGAGGATCCGGATCGTCGGGTAGTCCACCTGCGGCAGCGCCGACACCGGCAGCAGGCGATAGGCGAGCAGGCCCGAGAGCATCAACGCGCCCATGAGCAGGGCGGTCGCCACCGGCCGCATGATGAACGGGCGGGAGATGTTCATGGGCGCCCGCCTCCGTCGCGCCTCCGCGACGACGCCGCGGCGTCGCCGCGCCCCCCGCGCCCTCAGCGGGAGCACCCTCGCCAGCTCGCCTGGGCGCGCCGCCCTCGGGGATGACCTCGATCTTGGCGCCCTCGGTGAGGTCGTCGACGCCCTCGAGCACCACCTGTTCGGCGACCGTGAGCCCCTTGGCGATCGAGACGCGCTCGCCCTGGGCGGGACCCAGTTCGATGCGCCGGATCGTCACGGTGTTGTCGGGCTTGACGACGTAGACGAAGGTGCCGAAGGAGGCGCGCTGCACGGCCGCCGCCGGGATGACCGTGGCGTTCTGCAGCGTCTGCACGCGCAGGCGCATGTTCACGAACTGGTTCGGAAACAGCTTCTCGTCGTTGTTGGCGAACTGCGCGCGCAGCTTGATCGTCCCGGTCGTCGTGTCGATCTGGTTGTCGACGGTCTGCAGCGTGCCGGTCGCCAGCATCGCCGCCTCCGAGCGATCCCAGGCCTCGACCTGGAGGTTCTTGCCGCCGCGATAGGCGTCGAGCACGGCCGGCAGCTCGGCCTCGGGCACGGTGAAGATCACCGAGATGGGCCGCATCTGCGTGATGACGACCAGGCCGTTTTCGTCGCCGCCGCGAATCAGGTTGCCCGCGTCCACCTGGCGCAGCCCCAGCCGTCCGCTGATGGGCGCGGTGATCTTGCGTGTACGCCAGCTGCAGGCGCGCGTTGGCGACCTGCGCTTCGTTGGCCTGCAAGGCGCCGCGGTATTGCTGGACCAGCGCTTCCTGCGTCGTCACCTGCTGCTTGGTGATCAGACCCTCGGCGACCAGCTTCTGATAGCGCTCCAGGTCCCCTTCGGCGCTCTTGAGTCGAGCCTCGTTTTCCTGCTGCTGGCCCAGCACCTGGTTCAACTGGGTCTGAAAGGGCCGCGGATCGATCTCCGCCAGCAACTGGCCGGCGCCGACGCTCTGGCCCTCGCTGAAGAGGACGCGCATCAGCTCGCCGTCAAGACGGCTGCGGACGGTGACGGTGTTGAGCGGAGTCACCGTGCCCAGGGCCTTGATCTCGACTTCGATGACGCCGGTGGCTGCCGGCGTGACGCGGACCGGCACCGCCTGCCCGCGGGCGAAGAACCGCTGCCGCTCCGGTGGGGCCGGAGCCTTGGCGCCCCACTTCCAGTACGCCGCGCCAGCGGCACCGAGCAAGAGAAAACCGGTAATCCAGAGTTTCCAGCGGGACGCGGGGCGGGCGGCAGAAATGACGGTATCAGCGCTGTTCATGTTGTGGGGATAGGGACCCTTTAGGATACGCCCGCCAGAGGCCACCCGTTACGCCTCTGGCCCTTTCGAGCGGCTAGTCGAGCCGTGTCAACTCCTGATTCCAAAGCCGGGCACTCAGGGGCTGGTGCCATAATTCGGCCCGATGCCCCTTGTCCCAGGCACGCGCCTCGGCCCTTACGAAATCCTGGCGCCTCTCGGCGCTGGCGGCATGGGTGAGGTGCACAAGGCACACGACGCGCGGCTCAACCGCGACGTCGCCGTGAAGACCTGCCTGCTCGGCGTCGATGCGACAACCGAAGGACGCGCCCGGTTCGAGCGCGAGGCACGCGCCGTCGCCGCGCTGAGCCACCGCCACATCTGCACGGTGTTCGACGTCGGAAGCCACGACGGCCTCGACTACCTCGTGATGGAGTATCTCGAAGGCGAGACGCTGGCAACACGGCTCACACGCGGCGCCCTTCCGCTCGACGAGGCGCTGCGCCACGCGCGGCAGATGGCCGATGCGCTGGCGGCCGCCCACGCGGCGGGCATCGTGCACCGCGATCTGAAACCCCAGAACGTGATGCTCACTGCCAGCGGGGTCAAGCTGCTCGACTTCGGTCTCGCGCGCCAGCAGCCGATCGCCGGCGAGACGGGAGCGGGCGTCACCGCGACCGAACTGACGCGCGCCGGATCGCTGGTCGGCACGGTCCCGTACATGGCACCCGAGCAGATCGAGGGGCGCGCCGTAGACCAGCGCAGCGACCTGTTTGCGTTCGGGGCGATCCTGTTCGAGATGGTCACCGGCCGTCGCGCGTTCCCCGGCGATTCGGCGGCGAGCGTGATCAGCGCGATCCTGCGAGATACACCTCCAACGCCTTCTTCGCTAGCGCCGGCACTGCCGGAAGCTCTCGACCGCATCGTCGCCGCGTGCCTCGCAAAGGACCGGGATGCCCGATGGCATTGCGCCTTCGATCTGCAGCGGCAACTGGAGTGGCTCGAAGGCCGAGCCAGCGTCAAAGGCTGGTGCAGCGGGCCAGCGTGCCACGAGCGGGTCCTGGTGGGGGTGGTTGCTCGGCGCGGGGGCCGCGGCGGTGGCTGCAGTCGTCGCCGTGAACGCGCTCAAAAGCACGAGCCTGCGTCCCTGCGGAAACTGCCCGCGCCGTCTACCTCCGTGTCGATCCGCCCGAGGGCACCACACTCGTCGTGCCCAACGGTCCGCCCAACGTCGTGCAGTTCGCGCTGTCACCGAACGGGGAGACGCTGGCCTTCATCGCCACGTCACGAGACGGGCGGCAATCGCTGCACACGAGACGGCTCGACAGCCAGGGGACGCGCGCCGTGTCTGGCACCGACGGCGCGATGTTGCCCTTCTGGGCGCCAGACAACCGCACCGTCGCGTTTTTCACGTCAACGGACCTGAAGGCGGTGGACGACTCCGGCGAGTTGCCGCGGACGCTCGGGCTGTTTACCGATGCGCGCGGCGGCACATGGGTCGCGACCGACCAGATTCTGGTGGCAGGCGGACCGAAAGGAGGGCTCTATCGCGTCGCGGCGTCCGGAGGGCAGTTCGAGGAAATGGCAGTGCCCGACGCGCCTTCGAAGCGCTTCGCGTGGCCTCTTGCCCTTCCAGGCCAGCGCTGGCTGCTCATCTCCGAGATCGATTTGAAGCTGCCTCTTCGCCCGGCGACAGTGTCGGTGCGATCGCTCGACGGACAGGACCGGCGCCCGTTGCTGCAGGCCGACGGGAATCCGTCGTTTTCCGCGCCCGACTCGCTGCTGCTGGTTCGCAGTGGCATCCTCTTCGCCCAGAATTTCAATCCGGCCACTGCGGTGTTGTCCGGCACGCCCAAGCGGCTCGCCGATGGCGTCGGGTCCACGGTCGCGATGGCGGCGGCCTCGTTGACGGCCTCCGCGTCCGGCGACCTCGCGTATGCCTCGTCGCTCGCGGTGCCGAACCACGCGCTCACCTGGTGGTCGCGGTCCGGTCAGCGCCTCAGCACGTTGGGCGCCGAAGGGATCTACGGCAGCCCGGCGCTGTCACCCGACGGCCGATTCGTCACCGTGCGCCAATCGCTGGCTGGGCTCGGACCGCTGGGTGGATCGAACCCGGCGGCCGGCGGAGATCTCTTCATTCTCGACGTCGAACGCGGCGCCAGCAGTCGGTTCACCTTTGACGTGCCATCGGATAACTCGCCCGTATGGGCCCCCGACGGCCGTACGCTCGCGTACGGCTCCATGCGCGAGGGACTGGACGATCTCTGGCTGAAACCGGTGGGCTCGGACACGCCCGCGCGCCGGATCCTGGACGGACCTGTCATTCCCACTGACTGGTCAGCAGACGGACGCACGATCGTCTTTCACACGTCTACCGCCGGGTGGCAGTTCGACCTCGGCGCGATCTCGTCCGCGCCGCCGCATACGGCGGTCAAAGATCACCGACACGCCATTCCTCGAGGTCCAGGGCCGCCTGTCGCCCGACGGCCGCTGGCTGGCATACGCGTCGAACGAATCGGGCGTGTTCGAGGTGTACGTCGCAGCCGTTTCCGCTCGACGGGCGCCGGTATCCCGTGTCGATCGGTGGCGGTTCCGAGCCGGCGTGGCGCGGCGACGGCCGTGAACTCTTCTACCTCGCGCCCGACGGAACGCTGATGAGCGTGATGGTGAACCTCACGTCCGACTTCAACGCCCAGAAGCCGATGCGGCTGTTCGCGCTCGACGTGCCGCCGCTCGTTCTGCCCTACCGCTGCCGCTACGTGGTCACTCGCGACGGTCAACGGTTTCTCGCCCTCACGCCGCGCCATGGGGCGCCGCCGGCGATTCAAGTGCTGGTCAACTGGCGACTGCACAAGAAGGCCGAGTAAGCGCCGGCTCCGATCATCAGATCATTGGCTGAGCCCGGTGCACGAACTGGATGGCCAATCCCCAGGGGTCGCGCAACATCGCCACGTGGTCGCCCGTGGGGGTCACGAGCGCCTCGCCCTCAGCCGATGCGCCCGGCGGCCAGCAGCCGCGCCCGCGTGGCCTCGACATCGTCGGTCCAGAAGGCAATGTGCAGGATCAACGGGTCGATGGCCCGGTAATCGGGGACCCGCACCTTGGGGTTGTTGTAGAACTCCAGCATCACCGTGTCGCCGTCGTCGGCGAGGAATTGCCCGAACGGCCGCTCGTTCTGTGCGCGCTTGACGGTGAGGCCCAGATGCTCGACATACCATCGGGCCACGGCGACGGGGTCCTCGACCTGATAGGCGGTGTGCTCGATCTTCATCCAGTCTCCTCGGCAAGGGGCGAACTGGTGGATCATGACATAGGCTTCAGGGACCAGTGCCGGGTGCCGGGTGCCTTGTGCCGGGTGCGGTGCTGAGTGCCGCGTGCTGAGTGCCGAAATGCGGGGGAATTGCGATGCGTCAGCTTCGAATTGGTATCTGGATGATCGCGTTGGCGATGTCGGCATCGACCGGGGTGGACCTTGCCGCGCAGACGGCTCCGCCGCCGGCGTTTCAATCGCCGGAGGTGTTGTCCGATCGACGCGTCGCGTTCCGCATTTACTCCCCCAACGCGACAGCAGTGACCCTTCGCGGCGACTGGATGGAGGGCGACACGACGCTCGGCCTCGTCAGGAATGACAAGGGCGTCTGGGAAGGCACGACCGAGCCGCTGCCACCGGATTTCTACAGCTACGCGTTCACGGTCGACGGCGCGCGCACGATCGACGTGAGGAATCCGCTGATCAAGCAGGGGGTGAGCAGCATCGACAGCATGTTCCTGGTGCCTGGCCCCGAGGCCGCGTTCGAAGACACCGCGGATGTGCCGCACGGCGACATTCGCAAGGTCTGGTACAAATCGTCCACGCTCGGCGGACAGCGGCGCATGCACGTCTACACGCCGCCGGGGTACGACGGCGCGAAAGACCGTTATCCCGTGCTGTACCTGCTGCACGGCGGCGGCGACGAGGACTCGGGGTGGAGCACGATTGGCCGCGCCGGGTTCATCGTCGACAACCTGCTCGCGTCAGGCAAGCTGCGGCCGCTGCTCGTCGTGATGCCAAACGGCAGCCTGCCGCGGCCGGCCAATTTCCCGACCACGCCGCCGGGCGCTGCGCCTTCTGCTGAAGCGCGCGCCGCAAGCCTCGCCTTGCAGGATCGCTTCGTGTCCGAGTTGATGACCGACGTCGTGCCGTTTGTCGAGCGCTCGTTCCGGGTCGTCGCACGGCCGGATCACCGGGCGATTGCCGGCCTGTCGATGGGCGGTGGGCAAACTCAGCGTGTGCTGGCCACGCATCCCGAGTCGTTCGGCTACGTGGCGACGTGGAGCGCCGGCGTCAACCCGGCCACCACCGCGTTTTTCGAGGAGAGCAGCGGCGCGCTGCTGAAGAATCCCGCGAAGGTCAACGCCGCGGCGAAGGTGCTGTCGCTGGTCGTCGGCGACAAGGACTTCACGCTGGCCGGCACGAAGAACCTCGACGACATCCTGACTCGTCACGGCATCAAGCACACGCTTCAGACGACCGGCGGCGGCCACACCTGGATCAACTGGCGCCGGTACCTGCACGACTACCTGCAGGTCTTGTTCAAGTAGAGAACAAGCGAAGTGCAGGGTGCCGGGTGCCACGTGCCGGGTGCGGTGCTGGGTGCCTGGTGCCGCGTGCTACGTGCGCTTCTCGAGCCAGGCGCGCAGGGCGCGGAACGCGGCGCCGCGGTGGCTGACGGCGCGTTTCACGTCGTCGCCCACTTCAGCCAGGGTGCGGCCTTCGGGCGGGTAGAAGAAGATGGGGTCGTACCCGAATCCGTGCGCGCCGCGCGGCTCGGGGCTGATGCGGCCTTCGACCGTGCCCCGGGCGGTGAACCTGAGGTCGTCGCCGTCGCAGAGCGCGACGGCGCAGACAAAGCGCGCGGTGCTGTCGCGGCCGCCGGAGGCGTCGAGCATCGCGTAGAGCTTCTCGAACTTTTCCGGGTAGCTCGAATCGTCGCCGCCAAATCGCGCGGACTCGACGCCCGGCTGGCCACCGAGCGCGTCGATTTCGAGTCCCGAGTCCTCGGCGATGGCCGGCAGGCCCGTGGCCGCGGCGTAGTAACGGGCCTTGAGCGCGGCGTTCTCCTCGAAGGTCGCTCCTGTTTCCTCGGGCGGCTCGACGCCCGCGAACCGATCGAGGCCGACGACCTCGATGTCCACGCCGTCGAGCAGCGCTCGAATCTCACGCACCTTGTTGGGGTTGGTCGTCGCCAGCACCGCTGTCGTCATCGGCCGAGAATCTCGCCGACGATTTCGCGCTGGCGCGCGACCAGCTGCTTGATGCCGTGTTCGGCCAGCCCAAGCAGCGCATCGAGCGCGGCGCGATCGAAGGGCTGCGTTTCGGCCGTGCCCTGCACCTCGATGAAGAGGCCCCCGCCGGTCTGGACGACGTTCATATCCACCTCGGCGCGCGAGTCCTCGTCGTACGCGAGGTCCAGCATCGGCGTTCCGTCGACGACGCCGACGCTGGTGGCGGCAAGATAGTCGTTGACCGGGATGGTCTTGATCGTGTCGGCCTGACGCAGCTTGCCGAGCGCCAGGACCATCGCGACAAACGCGCCGGTGATCGCGGCGGTTCGTGTGCCGCCGTCGGCCTGGATCACGTCGCAGTCGAGCCAGACCGTCCGCTCGCCGAGGTCCTCGAGGCGCATCACCGACCGCAGCGAGCGGCCGATCAGACGCTGGATTTCCTGCGTACGGCCTCCCACCTTGCCCGCAGTGGCTTCGCGCTGCGTCCGCGTGTTCGTCGCGCGCGGCAACATGCCGTACTCGGCCGTCACCCAGCCCTTGCCCGCGCCGCGCAGGAAGGGCGGCACACGGTCTTCGACGCTTGCCGTGCATATCACGCGCGTGCGGCCGGCTTCGACCAGCACCGACCCTTCGGCGTGGACGTTGACGCCGGGGGTCAACAGGAACGTGCGCAACTGGTCGGGCTGACGGAGGTCTGTTCGCATCTGTCTCAGTTTCCAGCCGGCGCGGCCGGCTTTGGCGGTTCAATCCATTCGGTGGTGCGCGCCAGCGGACGCCGCAGGTCCACGTGGCCGGCCAGTGTATCCACTTCACGGCCGTCGATCAGGATCTGCACGTGCGTGATGCTCGGCAGGTTCTCGGTCAATGCCGACACCAGCGTGTAGACGGTGAGGATCTCGTCGAGCGAGCCGCCGGTGTGGTTCTTCGACAGCTCCGCGCTGAGGTCGACGTACGCCTCGCCGCGATCGGTGATGAACAGTTCCTTCAGTGTCGTCCCGGCCGGCACGGCCGACATCAGCGGCGGCTCGGGCGGAAGCAGTTGCGCCTCGATCAGCCGCCGCGCCTGCGCCGTGGTGGTCGCGCCGAACTCGACCTCCTGCTCGCTTGGCTGCAGGCGCATGCCGTCGTCGGTCAGGTAGAACAGCCGCGCCTTGATGTGGGGTGTCGCGGTGGCAACCGGCGGAGGCTCGGGCGGACGGCTGACGACCGGATCCTCAGGCGGGGGCGCCGGGCGCGTCCATCGAGGCAGCCCAACGAACAGCACCCACCCGAGGCCGGACGCGAGCAACGCGACGGCAATCGCCCCGCCCACCCGCGCGCCGCGCGTCATGGCTGTCCGCCGCCTGCGGCCACGCCAGGTGCCGGCGGTGGCGTCGACAGAAAGCGCGCCACGGCCTCGGTGATTGCCTGCGCGAGGCGCGTCTGAAAGGGCGCCGAGGCCAGGGCCGATTCCTGGTCCACGTTGCTCAGGTAGCCCAGCTCCACGAGCACTGCCGGCATGTTGGCGCCGACCAGCACCCGAAAGGGCGCCTGCTGGATTGGCCGCGGGCTCATCGGCACCGACGAGCGGAGCTGGCTCTCGAGGACCTTGGCCAGTTCGCCGGACTGCACCAGGTGCCGCGACTGCGCCATCTCCCACAGGATCACGTCGATCTCGCGCGTGCCCCCGCCGAAGACCGGCATCGCGACGCCCTCGGACTCGGCCACGCGGCGGGCTTCCTCGTCGGCGCGATCGAGGCTCAGGAAAAACACTTCGGCGCCGGCTGCCGTGCGTCGAAGCGACGCATTGGCGTGGAGGCTGACGAACACGTCGGCCTTGTTGTTGTTGGCAAAGGCCGCGCGCTCGTCGAGCGGCAGCGTGCGGTCGTCATCGCGCGTCAACAGCACGCGGGCGCCAAGGCGCGTCTCCAGGCCGCTCTTGACCCGGCGCGCGACGGCAAGCGTCAGCGTCTTCTCCAGCGTGCCGCGCGCGCCTTTGGCCCCGTCCTCTTCGCCGCCGTGGCCCGGGTCGATCACAATCGTGCGCACACCGGGCGTCGGCAGCGGCAGCGGCGGGGCCTCCGGGGCCATCGGTGCGGGCGTGGGCGCGCCAGGCGCCGCCGTCTGATCGGCGGCGGCAAACAGATCGACGACGATGCGGCTGGTGTCGGCTCCGGCTGATGCGTCCGAGGCGCGGAACGAGGCGAAGCGCGGCCCGACGCCGATCACCAGCGACGTCTGCTCGACTGCGAGGCTCTGGACGAAGCCCTGCGACTGCACGGCGGGTACCGTCGCGTCGAGCAGGTCTGCCTCGAAGCGCACCACCAGGCGCGTGCCGTCCTGGGACACCTGGTGCGGTGTCGGCGGCGCCACGTCGAGGGTGACCCGCGCCTGGTCGCCGGCCACTTCATGCCGGACGACGACGCGTGGCACGCGCATCTTCCCGCGAATCACCAGCCGGCTGGCTTTCCGCAGCTCGAGCGGCACGTCGTAGATGGCCGAGAGCGCGCGTCCGATGAACTCCACCGGCAGGTGCCACCGTCCGCCGATGCGTGCCGGCGCCGCCGGCAGCGACACGAGCCGTCCGCCGATGGAGGCCAGCGACTGGCCCTGCGAGACGACGATGGTCTTGCCCTTGTAGCCGACCGTGATCGCGCGCGCCTGCGCGTCTTCGCGCACCAGCACGCCGAAGATCGCGGCCAGGTCGTCCACCGAGACGAGTTCCGTGTCGCCAACGACCACGGTGGGAATGGCGCGCCCGCCGTCGAGCGCAACCAGACGCAGCGGAACGGCAGGCGCCGACTGACCGGACAAGGTCACCGCCGCCAACACCACGACGAGGGCGAGCGTCGCGACGCGAGACACGAACATCACTTTCATTGTAACGAACCCTCGAACCCCGGTTCACGGGTTCACAGGTTCTGGGTTCACCGGTTCACGGGTTCACGGGTTCACGGGTTCACGGGTTCACGGACGGTTCACGGGTTCACGGTTCACAGGTTCAGGCGCGCAGGTTCACGGGTTCACAGGTTCACAGGTTCACGGGTTCGACCCGGCCCGGGCTTGTACTGGCGTCGCGTCGAGGACGGAGAGCAGTGCTGCGGGTGAGAGCTCGACCAGCAAGCCGCGACGGCCGCCGTTGATGAAGATGCGGGGCAGGTCGAGGATCGAGGCCTCGACGTAGACCGGCAATGACTGACGGGTGCCGAACGGGCTGATGCCGCCGACTTGATAGCCGGTCACACGCTCGGCAACGGCCTCGGTGCAAGGCGCGATGGACCTGGCGCCGACGGCACGGGCCAACGCCCTGGTCGAGACCTCGGCGTCGCCGTGCATCAGCATCAGCACGATCGAAGGAGCCTGTCTTCCAGCCGGGTTCAGAGGTTCGGAGGTTCTCAGGTTCACG
Organism: Vicinamibacteria bacterium; assembly: GCA_963806705.1. Classification (GTDB taxonomy): domain Bacteria; phylum Acidobacteriota; class Vicinamibacteria; order Vicinamibacterales; family JAENWD01; genus JAENWD01. The sequence continues at coordinate 621,101 of CAWDZE010000012.1, read as the reverse complement.
GGTTCGGGTTCGCAGCTTCGCTGGTTCACGGCGCTCAGGTTCTCAGGTCGCGCGCGGGAGTCAGATTCCAGGACGAGTGTCTTGACGATCGAGTGCTCGTCAACGCCGAGCTGCCGTGCGGCTTCGGCGGTGCCGCCGTGGGCGACGTAGCGATATTCGTGGCACGTGTGGGCGACGCCGTGGCTCGCAAGGACCCTCAACGCATGCGTCATAAAACCGTTCACGGGTTCACGGGTTCAGGGTTCGCGGGTTCACAGGTTCACGGCGGTTCGGGTTCACAGGTTCTCAGGTGTCATGGCAGGGGAGGGTCTCGACGATCGAGCCACTTGTCGCTGCGCACGGGAGTCGCGGCCGACAGCCGATCCACCAGCCGCGCCGCGTCATCGTCCACGACAACGGCGCTCCAATGCTCGTCGCGGATGAAGCGCTGGTCGACGGCGTGTGCAAGAAACTTCAGCAGCGCATCGAAGTAGCCCGCGACGTTGAGAAAGCCGACCGGCTTTCGATGAATGCCAAGCTGGGTCCACGTCCACGCTTCGAAAAACTCGTCGAGCGTGCCCGCGCCTCCCGGCAGGGCAACAAACGCATCCGCGAGCGAGGCCATCAGCGCCTTGCGCTCGTGCATCGTCGCCACGACCCGCAGATCGGGCAGCGCGGTGTGGCCGACTTCGCGCGCCTGCAGGCCGTCGGTGATCACGCCGACGACATCGCCGCCGCCGTCGAGCACGGCATCGGCGAGCACACCCATCAAGCCGACGTGACCGCCTCCGTAAACCAGGCGGATCCGGCGCGACGCCAGGAGCGCGCCCAACTCTCGAGCCGCTTCGCGATACTCGGGACGCGCGCCGGGGCTGGAGCCGCAAAATACACAGATAGAAGGCACGAGACAGGATAACCGCGACCAAACTCGGGTTCACAGGTTCACGGGTTCACAGGTTCTCGGGTTCGGGTTCACAGGTTCACGGGTTCACGGGTTCGGGTTCACAGGTTCACAGGTTCACGGGTTCACGGGTTCGACCTGGCGCGAAAAATGCTCTCGCGCCAGGTATGGGTGCGAAGTGCTATCAGGAACTCGTGTGTTGGCAGCTTGCGCGAGACTTGCGGGTGCGGGTCCGGGCAATAACTGAGTACCCGGCGGCTGCCAGGGATTTCGATTTTTGCGATGACATCCGGCGCTCGGCGCGCTCGTCACCATCCAACATCGCCGAGGGCTACCGCCGCCGGCGACCAAGGCAGTTCGCGCAGTTCCTCAACGTGGCGCTGGCGTCAATCGACGAGACCGAGAACCATCTCGGTGAAGCCCTCGAAGCGCGCTACATCGCGCCGACCGAGTACAACGACCTGCTGGTGCTTGTAAAGCGGGCGAGGATCGCGTCCCAACGACTACTCGCGTACCTCGAGCGCTGCCCGGACCCACGCGATCGGCCGCAGTCGCCCAAGACGAAGAAGATTGATGGCAAGCGACTCGGTAGGCCGCGAAGGGGCGAACCCGAGAACCTGTGAACCCGGAACCTGTGAACCCGAGAACCCGTGAACCTGAACGGGTGAACCCGTGAACCTGTGAACCCGTGAACCCGAGAAATGGGTGGGCAACCTTCGCGTGCATTCATGAGCGAAGGTTGGTGGAGCCGGGCGGAATTGCACCGCCGTCCGAAAGAACGTCCCCACGGGATTCTACGTGCGTAGCAGCGTCTGGTGTCTCGTCCCGGGCGTGTAGACGCCACACAAACCGACCGGAACCAGCTCCGAAGCGTCTCGCGACCACCGTCCGGAGCCACCGGTGGTCACCAGCCCGCTAAATGGCGTTCCGTTCCAGGCCGCGGGCTGCCCGGAGGGAACGTCGCGGTTATTTAAGCCGCGAGCGCAAGCTGCTGATTGGCAGTTGACGTTGTTTCCATCTGTTTAACGAGAAAGATGGTCCTCGGCACGCCCCCCGTGTCTCTGTTCCCCCGTCGAAGCTGATTCGGCCCCACGTTGGGTAGGCTGACACGCGCTGCTGCCCGGTCTGGCGACGTCAAGGCGCCAGCGACAGCAGCCCTCAATAGTACGACCGATGAGGCGTACGAGTCAAATCGTTGAATTGCCACAGTTTACGTGTGGCCGGGGTCCCTTGACTTCGGCGGATCGCGACCTCGATAATCGAGCACAAGTCCTCGTCCTCAACAGCCGATATTCAGAGAATGACCGACGATCCGATTCAGGCGCTCGTGAGCCGGGTGCTCGACCGCGTCCGCGGCCAGCTGCAGCAGGAGCTGAACGGACTGGTGGACGCGCTTCACACCCACACTGCCGAAGCGCGGCAGGCGGCGGCTCATGCGGCGCGGGCCGAGGCCGAATCGGCGGCCGCTGCCCTGGCCTCCGGGGCCATCGCGGCGGAGCGGTCGGCGTTTGACGGACGGTTGACCGCGGCTCGAGCCGAGGCGCGCGACCTGGCGCTGGCCGAGGCACGCGGCGGCGAGCGCGTCGCCGACCTGGCACGCGCCGACCGCCTGCTGGCGTCCGTGCGGTCGCTCGACGAAGCCCCCTCTCTCAGTGACGCGCTCGACGCGCTGGCGCGCGCGGCGCAAGTCGAAGCGGGTCGTGCAGTCGTGCTGCTCGTGCGCGGCGACGAGCTGCGTGGCTGGGCGCAAGCCGGGTTCGACGCCCAAGTGCCTGATGTACGCGCGCTGACCGTGCCGCTCGCAGAGGCGGGCCTGCTGGCCACTGCGGTGTCTACCGGCGCGCCGGCTTCGAGTACGGCCGATGGATCGCACAAGGCGCCCGCGCCTCTTGCGACCGACAGTGCCGATCGGCAGGGCATCGCCGTGCCGGTCACAGTCGACCGACGCGTCGTGGCCGTCGTGTATGCCGACGACGGCGGGGATTCGGCGCGCGAGGTGCCGAGCCCGTGGCCGGAACACGTCGAGCTGCTGGCGCGGCATGCCTCACGATGCCTGGAGGCGTTGACCGCGCGGCAGTCGGTGCGAGCGCGCACCGATGCTACGATCGCGGGACGCGGCGGCGGGCAAGACGACGAGTCGGCGAGGAGGTACGCGAGGTTGCTGGTTTCCGAAATCAAGCTCTATCACGAGGCCGTCGTGGACGAAGGCCGCCGCCACGGCGACCTGCGGACGCGGCTCGGAGCGCAGATCACCCGCGCACGTCAGCTCTACGAGGAGCGCGTGCCCCCGCGGGTGCGCACGCAATCCGATTTCTTCGAGGCCGAGCTGATCAGCACGCTGGCCGACGGCAACCCGGCGCTGCTGGGGTTGGCTCCGTGACCCACGGTGCGCGCCGGGCGGCGCTTGGACTGACGGCGTTCGCGCTGCTTGCGCTGGGAGCGCCGGCGCTGACCGCGCAGAGCGCGGACCCCACCACCGCGCTGTCGCTGACATCGACTGCGCACCCGCCGCTGCCGGCGGATCCCGGGAGTGTCTGGATCTCCCCGAACCCCTCCGCGCGCGCGGCCGGCTCGGCGCTGACGCGCGGCGTCGCGGAGCTGGCCGAGGGGCGCGCCGATGCGGCGCTGGCGCTTCTGTCTCAACCGGTCGCCGATCCCGAACTGCGTGGCTATCAGCGGTACTACCGGGCCGTTGCGCTGACGCGCGCGGGGCGCACCGACGAGGCGCGCCAGGCGTGGGAGGCGCTGACGTCCAACGCCGCCGGCGGAGCGCTTGGCGACGCCATTCGCCTGCAGGCGGGCGAGTTCGCGGAAGCCTCCGGTGACGCGGCCCGCGCGGTCGCCCAGTACGAGGTGCTCGGGAAGGGCAACACCGCGACGCCCGACGACCTGTTGCTGCGGCTCGGCCGCGCGCGGTTGGCAGCCGGGGATCGCACGGGGGCCGTGGAAGCGTTCACGCGGCTGTACGAGGTCTATCCGCTGAGCGATCTGGCGCAGACCGCCGCGGCGCAATTGACCGACCTTGCGGCGTGGGCGCCGCTTGAACGCGGGTCGGTGCGCTACGGCAAGGAGCTCAAGCGCGCGGAGCGCTTGTTTGCCGCGCGCCGCTACGCGCAAGCGCGCGACGCGTTCGAGGGGCTGCTGCCCGTTGCCCCCTCGGACGACTACGAGCTGGTGTCGCTGCGCCTCGCCGAGTGCGACCACTATCTCAAGCGTTACGACGCCGCCCGCACGGCGCTGATTCCCTGGCTCGATCGCGCCTCGCGCCGCGCGGAAGCCCGGTTCTTCCACCTCACGGCGACTCGCGAGCTCGGCGAGCGTGCCGAGTACGTGCGCCTGTCCGATGCGCTGGCGACGGAATTCCCCGCCGACTCGTGGTCGGAAGAGGCGCTGAACAACCTGGCGACGCACTACATCCTCGAAGACGACGACGCCAGTGCCGACGCCGCGTTCCGTCGACTGGCCCGCCAGTTCCCGACGGGCCGGCACGCCCAGCGCGCGGCCTGGAAGATCGGATGGAACGCGTACCGGCAAGGCCGGCACGCCGAATGCGCGGAAATCTTCGAAAGCGCCGCAAGCGCCTTTCCGCGATCGGACTTCCGTCCCCCGTGGATCTACTGGTCGGCCCGCTCGCGCGACCAGCTCGGCGATGCACGCATCGCCAATCGCCTCTACGGGATCCTCGTCGCCGACTACCGCAACTCGTATTACGGCCGCATCGCCGAGCGCGCGCTGACGTCGCGCCAGGTGGAGCCGATGACGATGGCCGCCAGCGTCGCGGCGCCCGTGGGCGCGCAGGACGCTGTCCGCGCGGCGTCGACCGGCGCGGCGCGCGCGATGTCGAACGAGGCCGTCATCCGCGCGCTCATCACGTACGAGCTCTACGACGACGCGCTGGCCGAAGTGCGGTGGGCGCAGCAGACCTCGGGCGATACGCCGGCGCTGCAGGCGACCTCCGGGCTGATCTACTCGCGCAAGGGCGAGCTGCGCAAAGGCATCAACGCCGTCAAGCGCGCCTATCCGCAGTATCTCGCCGCGGGCGGCGAAGAGCTGCCCCCGGATGTGCTCGAAGTGCTCTTCCCGATGGCCTACTGGGGGCTGATTCAGAAGTACGCGCCGGCGCGCGGCCTGGACCCGTACGTGATCGCGGCGCTGATGGCGCAGGAGTCGACGTTTGACGCGGAGATCCGTTCCCACGCCAACGCGATCGGCCTGATGCAGATCGTGCCCGCCACCGGGCGCCGCTACGCGCGCGAGCTGAGAATTCCGCGATTCAACGCGGCCAAGCTGACCGATCCGGAGATCAACGTTCGCATCGGCACGGCATATTTCGCCGACATGGTGGAGCGATTTGGCGGAGTACACCACGCGCTCGCCAGCTACAACGCCGGGCCGTCGCCGGTCTCGCGGTGGATCGCCGAGAAGCCAGGCGTGGCGCGCGACGAGTTCATCGACGACATCCCGTATCCCGAGACGCAGAACTACGTGAAGCGCATTCTCGGCACCGCCGAGGACTACCGGCGGCTGTACACCCAAGGCGGCGGGCGCGTCGTGCCCGGCGCGCCAGGGACCGCCCCGGCGCCTGCGCCGAAAAAGGAGGCGCCGGCCAGGAAGCCTCGCCGGCGCAGGTGACAGGATTTTGACGAGATTTTCGCGGAAGGATCATCCGCGGATTTCGGGATTGAAGAGATTTTCCTTCTCGGAATTGCTCGTCCCGCCTTCGCCAAGGCTTCGGCGGGCAGGCACGCCGTCGCGACGGAGGCGGTTGGAGCGGGCGCCTGCGGCCGCGGGTATCTCGCGCCGCAGCCGGAACTGACGGTGCACGAACACGGCTGCTTTGCGAGACACCCGCAGCCTTGGTCGGCTCGAGGAGCACCGCCGCGTCATGGGTCTGTGCGCCACCGGGGCCGTGGGTGTCCTGGCCGCCGGGCCGTTGGAGCAGTGCCGACACAGATCGCCTGACACCGGCCCGCAGCTGTGGGATCCAGCGCAGGCTGAGCCCGGCACGATCACGCGGCGACCCAAGCGGCGGGCGGTCGCCATCGGCGAGGACCGTGTCCGGCGCTGCGACCGGCCCGCCGGCGAGGACGCCCGCGGCCCACGGCGCACCATCCCCGCGTAATACAATCCGCCTGATGTCACGCGTCGCACCGTCGCACAAGGCCGAACGGTTCACCGAGTCGGTCATCCGCGAGATGACCCGGCTGGCGCAGCAGCATGGCGCCGTCAATCTCTCGCAGGGCTTTCCCGATTTTCCGGCGCCGTCGGCGATCAAGGAGGCGGCGTGCGCCGCCATACGCGCGGACGTGAATCAGTACGCCGTCACCTGGGGCGCCCGGTCGCTGCGAGAGGCCATCGCGACGCAGTTCTCGCGCCGCTACGGCATGGCGGTCGACGCCGACGCGCAGGTCACGGTGTGCTGCGGCGCCACCGAGACGATGATGGCGACGCTGCTGGCGACGATCGACCCGGGCGACGAGGTGATCGTCTTCGAGCCCTTCTACGAGAACTACGGGCCCGACGCGATCGTCTCCGGTGCGACGCCGAGGTTTGTCCGGCTGCGGGAGCCCGAGTGGCGCTTCGATCCCGACGAACTGACCGCCGCCTTCTCGAACCGCACGCGCGCCATCATCATCAACACGCCGAACAACCCGACGGGGAAGGTCTTTTCCCGGGAAGAACTGAGCGTCATCGCACGGCTCTGCCAGCACTGGGACGTGCTCGCCGTCACCGACGAGATCTACGAACACATCGTGTTCGACGGTCACGAGCACGTGCCGCTGGCGACGCTGGACGGCATGGCCGACCGCACCGTGACGATCAACGGGCTGTCGAAGACTTTCAGCGTCACCGGGTGGCGCATCGGGTGGGCCATCTCGCCGCCGGCGCTCTCGGGCGCGATCCGCAAGATGCACGACTTCATCACCGTCGGCGCGCCCGCGCCGTTGCAGGAAGCCGGGGCGGCCGCGCTGGCGCTGGACGACACCTACTACCAGCACCTGGCCGCCGACTACGTGCGCCGGCGCGACATGCTGCTCGACATCCTCGAACGGCACGGCTTCGAGACGTATCGCCCGGCCGGGGCGTACTACATCATGACGGACATCGCGCGCTTCGGCTTTCCAGACGACGTGGCCTTCGCACGGCACCTCGTGGCCGACATCGGGGTAGCCGCGGTGCCCGGCAGCAGCTTCTATCGCGACCAGGCCAGCGGCCGCACGAAACTGCGCTTCTGCTTTGCCAAGCGCGACGAGACGATGGCCGAAGCCGACCGCCGACTGGCGAGGTTGGCGGTTGCGGGGTAGGACGGCGGCGGCCGCGGCAGCCTGGGCGCTGGGCGCCTGGTGCGCCAGCGGCGTCATCGCGCCAGAGGCCGCCGACGCATCGAGACGGATCGGCGCGTTGGCACCCACGTGGCTGCTGGGTGTGCTGCTGGCCGGCGCGCTGGCCGCCACCGCATTCAGCCGGCTGACGGCTCGAGCCGCAGCGCCGCTCTGGCTACCGCTGATCTCGGTCCTGCCGTGGCTGCCCGTGCCGCTGCCGCCGGCGGCTCTGCTCGCCGTCGGTCCTCTCGGACAACTGCTTGCGGCCGCCTGCGCGGTGGCCTCCGTGTTGGCGCTCCGGTCTGACGCACTGCGGTTTGATCCCGCGCGTCGGAGGCTTCCGATCCCGGCCCTGCTGCTGGCCGCGCTTTTCAGCGCCTCGGCGTGGTGGCTGTCGCCGCGCATCCCCGGAGGCGACGAACCGCACTACCTGATCATCACGCAGAGCCTGCTGACCGACGGCGACCTGCGGATCGAGGACAACCACCGGCGCCGCGAATATGCCGCCTACGTCGATTTGGAGCTGAAGCCCGACTACCTGCGGCGCGGGCGTAATGGCGCAATCTACTCGGTTCACGCCCCTGGCGTATCAGCGGTGGTCCTGCCAGGATTCGCGCTTGCAGGCTACCCGGGCGCCGTGCTGACACTGGTCCTGCTTGGCACGCTCGGAATGCTGGCGGTCTGGTGCGCAGCCCGCGAACTCACCGGCAGCGTCACCGCGGCTTCGGTCGCGACCGCTGGCGTGGGCCTGTCGGTCCCGTTCTTCTTCCAGACCTTCACGATCTATCCCGACGGCCCAGCGGCCGTCGGCGTTGCCGCGGTGGTGTGGCTGGCGCTCGTCCGGCCTGGCACCATGACGTGGCAGCAGGCGCTGGTATGCGGGGCACTGCTGGGCATGCTGCCGTGGCTCCACACGCGCTACGCGGCAATTGCCGGCCCGCTCGGGCTGATCGTGGCGGGGCGGCTGCTCTGGCCCCGCGAGGCGTCCTCCTGGCCGGTGCGCGCCCGTGCACTTGCCGCGCTCGCGGTGCCAGCGCTCGTCGGCGGCGTTGCGTGGCTCTCGATGTTCCAGGCCATCTATGGCACGTGGGATCCGCGTGCGCCGTACGGCCACGCGACCGACATGCGGTGGGCGAGGGTCCCGCACGGGATCACGGGATTGCTGCTCGATCAGCAGTTCGGCCTGCTGCCGAACGCGCCGATCTACGTGGTCGCGCTCGCCGGGTTTGCCGCGCTGTGGCGGCGCCACCGCAGGCTGACAGCGGAGTTGCTCGTCGCAACCGCGCCATACGTGGCCGCCGTGGGGGGCTACCACATGTGGTGGGCAGGACGCAGCTCGCCCGCGCGGTTCCTGGTGCCGGTGCTCCTGCCCCTGGCGTTGCCGCTGGCCGCGTGGTGGGCGCATGCGACCAGCCGAACCGCGCGCGCGGTCACGCTCGTGCTGCTGACCGCGAGCGTGTGCCTCACCTGCGCGCTCGTTGTGGTCGACCACGGCGCGCTCCTCTACAACTCGCGCGACGGCCACGCGCTGTGGCTTCTGGCGGCCGATCCGTCGGTGAACCTCACCTACACGATGCCAAGCTTGTTTCAGGCGGGGCCGGCGGCGGCCTGGATCGGGGCCGCGGCGTGGTTCCTCGTTGCGACGCTCGGATGGTTGGCGCTCGGCCGCGTCGAGCGTCACCGGCAGGCCGCCGGTCCATGGCTCGCCAGCGTGCTCGGCATCTCCGTGCTCGTCGTCGCCTGCGGCACGAGCCTGGGATGGGCGCTGTCGCCCGGCGTTTCGTGGGATTCGGGCAGCGGGCTGGTCGCCGTCGCGGCGCGCGCCTGCGACCCGAGGGCGGCCGGGGTGCGATCGTCGCCACCTGGCGTGGGGCGTGTGAGCGGTCTGCTGCCGGGTGTGGCGATCGCCGACGCATCGCGCCGGCCTCCACGTGACAACACGCTGCGCTGGACGGCGGAAGGCGTGCCGCCAGGCCGCTATCGCCTCGTCGTCTTGTCAGGTCTCAACGTGTCTGGAACCGTGAAGGTCGCCCTGGGACGGCCCGATCAGACGTTGACGTCCTGCACGTTCGCCGATCGCGCGCCGGGCCCGACCGACTGCATGATTGCACTGCCGGCCGGCGCGTCAGCCCTGTGGGTGGACGCCGACGCGGCTCTTGCCAGGACCGTCGAACGGCTCGCGATGACGCTTGTCGAGCCCGGTGCTTCAGACGCGTGCGGGCTCCGCGCCCAACGCGCTCTCACCAATCCTGCCGGCCCTATCTTCGTCGTCGGTGGGCGCGCGTGGACGGAAGGCGCTGGATTGTGGACGGCCGGCGGCAGTGAGGTCGCGCTGGTGGCCCAGCGGTCGGCTTCCACGTTCTTGCTCCGGATTCGACAGGGCGGCGCCGCAGGTGCGGTCACCCTCCGGTCCGGCGCCTGGAGCGACGCCCGTCAGCTGGCTGCCGGCGAGGTATGGGACATCGACGTCCCGGGCCGCGCCGGCAGAGACGTCGTGCCCGTCACCATCGCCACGGCCGCGGCATTCCGTCCCTCGGACCTGGATGCCTCCAACAGTGACTCGCGGGTGTTGGGTGCCTGGGTGGAACCGCGCTGACCGAAGTCGACCGCGTGCCGGCCTAGAAACGCACGACGCCTGTGAAGTACAGGCCACGCATCTCGAGGTCGCCCGTGTCGTTCCTGGCGGTGTAGGCGACGTCGAGCGTGCGGTACCCGGCCTGCACGCCGAAGTTGTGGGTGAAGTTCACGGTGCCGTAAATGTCCAGGTCGAAGAAGCTGCCGAAGTAGTTCTCGATCTCTGGCATTTTCATGCCGGTCAGCTCGCCCGTAATCGACACCTGCTTGTGCACGTAGACGCGTCCGATGCCGCCGATGGCTGGCACAGGCCCCTGCACCTCCGTAAATTCGTTGTCGAGGGGGCTTTGCAGGCCAAGCTTTGCATCGGTGTAACGCGCTTCGACGATGAAGCCGGCAAAGCCGCGATCGGTGTAGACGAAGTCGTACTCGTAGCCGAACCGCCACGTATTCCAGGTGAACTCGGTCTGGATCGGCAGGCCGACATTGAACGCGATGCCGTTGAAGATGATCGTGCGTTGGAGCAGCTTCTCGCCTTCGTACTTGATCGGCGTGTAGCCGATGCGGAACTTGTGCTTGCGGCCAGGCCGCAGCACGAAGCGGTACTCCCGGACCGACTTGTCCTCGTAGCCCAGATCGTTCTTGACGTCGATTTCGCTGCCGGGAATGCCGAGCGACTCGCTCGAGACGGTCGCGTCGAGGTTCGGGTTCCAGAAGTTGATGATGGCCTCGACGTGGTACTTCTCGCCAATGGCCGGCTCGCTGACCATCGGACGGCCGTATTGAGCGCGGGCTGGAACAACGGAGACGGCAACGAGCGCCAGCGCGCCAGCAGCCACCGCGGACGCGCGCGGCAGGCGGATCATGGGCATCACCTCACGAACAAGGCCCCGGAAATTCTGTGTTGCCAACGGTGACGGTTGCGCTCGGGTTCGCTGGGAGGGAACCTGTCGGTGCGCGCCGCACGTCGCCACGTGAGCCGGCGCTGGAAGGCCCGGCTCATGCCTGGGAAGGCTCCAAAAGAATAACACAGCCGGGAACGATGGAACCCTCATCTCGCTCCATCGGCACGAAGACGCCGGAACTGTAGCCCTATACTCGTGATGATGTCGTTTTCGGAGCGCCCGGCCTCGCCGGTGCGCCGGCTGCTGCCGTACTTCCATCGCCACCTCCGCTCGCTCGCCATCGGGTTCGGCTGCATCCTCGCGACGACCGCGATCCAGCTGCTGGGGCCGTGGGTGCTGAAGTTTGCCGTCGACGACCTGACTTCAGGCGTGACCAGGGCCAAGCTCCTCTACTACGCGGCGGTGCTGTTTGCCATCGCGCTGGCCGGCGGCATCTTCCGGTTCCTCATGCGGAAGGTCATCATCGGCGTCTCGCGGCACATGGAGTACGACCTCCGAAACGACTTCTTCCGGCACCTGCAGCGCCTGCCGCCGGCGTTCTACCAGGAACGCCGGACCGGCGACCTGATGTCGCGCGCGACCAACGACCTCAACGCCGTCCGCATGATGGCCGGGCCCTCGGTGATGTACGCGACGCAAACCACGCTCGTGTTCGTCGTCGCCATCATCCTGATGGTCTCGATCGACCCGTGGTTGACGATGGTCGCGCTGCTGCCGCTGCCGTTTGTCTCGGTGTCGGTCAAGGTCTTCGGCACGGCGATCCATCGGCGGTTCGAGCGCATCCAGGCTCAGCTCTCGGAGCTGAGCGCGGTGGCGCAGGAGAACCTGTCGGGCGTGCGGGTCGTGCGGGCGTACGGCCAGGAGCGCGCCGAGCTCGCGAAGTTCCGCGAGGCCAACCAGGAGTACATGATGCGCAACCGCGGGCTGATTCGCCTGCAGGGAGCGTTCTACCCCAGCCTGACGCTGCTGCTCGGCCTGGGCGCGCTGCTGGTGCTCTGGCTGGGGAGTCGCGAGGTGATTGCCGGTCGCATCACGGTGGGCGAGCTGGTCGCGTTCAACGCGTACCTGGTGATGCTGTCGTGGCCGATGATCGCCTTTGGCTGGGTCACCAACATGCTGCAGCGCGGCTCCGCGTCCTGGAAGCGCATGCTCGAGCTGCTCGACGTGCTGCCGGCCATCGCGGACCCGGCGGCGCCGGTGCCGCTCGACGTGCTGCAGATCGCCGGCCGCCTGGAATTGCGCCACCTGACGTTCGGCTTCGGCGGCCGCCCGGTCCTGCGCGACGTCGACCTGGTCGTCGAACCCGGGCAGACGGTGGCGATCGTCGGCGCCACGGGCAGCGGCAAGACGACGTTGTTGTCGGTGTTTCCGCGCCTGATCGATCCGCCCCCGGCCACGGTGTTTCTCGACGGCGTCGACGTCCGCGAACTCTCCCTGTCGACGCTGCGAGCCGCCATCGGCATGGCGCCACAGGAGCCGTTTCTCTTCTCGGACACCCTCGAGGCCAACATCGCCTTCGCGCCCGAGATCGCGGCACTGCCCGCGGAGGCGCGGCGCCGGGCCGTGGAGCAGGCCGCCGAGTTGGCCCGGCTGGACAAGGACCTGCGCGATTTCCCCAACGGCTACGACACGCTGGTGGGGGAGCGCGGCATCACGCTTTCCGGGGGCCAGAAGCAGCGCACCTCCCTCGCTCGCGCGCTGGTCACCGAACCCCGCGTGCTGATTCTCGACGACGCGCTGTCGGCGGTGGATACGTATACGGAGGACGAGATTCTCCATCGCCTGCGCGAGGTGCGGCGCGGCCGGACCTGCCTCATCGTGTCGCACCGTGTTTCGACCGTTCGCGACGCCGACCTCATCGTCGTGCTCGACGAGGGGCGCATCGCCGAGCGCGGCACACACGACACCCTGGTCGAGCGACGCGGTCTTTATGCCGAGCTGCACCGCCGGCAGCTGCTCGAAGACGAGTTGAGCTCGATTGGGGACTGAGCGCAATCAGTCATGCACGACGACGACGTAATCGGCAAGGCATACGACAGCCGTCTCATGCGGCGGCTGCTGGGCTATCTGCGCCCGTACTGGCGCTCGGTGCTGGTGGCGCTTGCGGCCATCATCACGCACTCGGTGCTGCAGCTGGCCCCGCCGTACCTGACCATGCTGGTCATCGACACTTACATTCCCGCCGGCGACCTGGGCGGACTGGTGCACGTCGCAGGAATCTATTTGGCGGTCCTGGCGGGGTCCTTCGCGCTCGAGTACGTGCAAACGTGGGTGATGCAGTTGACCGGCCAGCACATCATGTACGACCTGCGGATGGAGCTGTACGCCCACCTGCAGCGGCTGGACCTGCGGTTCTACGATCGCAACCCGGTCGGCCGGCTGATGACGCGGGTGACGAGCGACGTCGACGTCCTCAACGAGCTCTTCACCGCCGGCGTCGTCGCCGTCTTCGGCGACATCTTCACGCTGGCCGGGATCATGATCGTGATGCTCGGCATGGACTGGCGCCTGGCGCTGGCCAGCTTCCTCGTGCTGCCGCTCATCGCCGTCATCACCCAGTGGTTCCGCGCGAACGTGCGCGAGTCGTATCGCACCGTGCGGGCGTGGATCGCGCGCATCAACGCGTTTCTGCAGGAGAACATCACCGGGATGGCGACGGTGCAGCTGTTCCGCCGCGAAGGACGGAATCTCAAACGCTTCGACGAGATCAACGCCGCACATCGCGACGCCAACATCGACTCGATCTTCTACTATGCCGTGTTCTATCCGGCGATCGAACTGGTCGGCGCGCTGGCGGCCTCGATCATCATCTGGGTCGGCGGCCTGAACGTCCTGGACGGCACCCTGACCCTTGGCGTACTGGTGGCGTTTCTGCAGGTACTCGGCCAGGTTCTATCGCCCGATCAGCGATATGTCCGAGAAGTTCAACGTCCTGCAATCGGCCATGGCATCGTCGGAACGTATCTTTACTTTGCTCGACACTCCCGTGGCCGTCACCAGCCCGTCGGCCCCGGCCGCGCTCGACCGGCCGCTCCAGGGGCACATCGTGTTCGACCACGTGTGGTTTGCCTACCAGAACCAGGACTGGGTCTTGCGCGACGTGTCCTTCGAGGTTCAGCCTGGCCAGCGCCTCGGCCTGGTCGGCGCCACCGGGTCGGGCAAGACCACGATCATCAGTCTCCTGCTGCGGTTCTACGACATCCAGCGCGGCCGCATTCTCGTCGACGGCGTCGACGTACGGGATCTGGACCTGGCGACTTTGCGGGGGCTGTTCGGGCTCGTGCTGCAGGACGTGCACCTGTTCTCAGGCACGCTGGGCGGCAACATCCGGCTGGGGCACGAAGACCTCGACGACCTGGCCGTGCGCCGGGCGGCCGAGGCCGTGGACGCATCCGACTTCATCGAGGAACTGCCGGGCGGGTACGACGCGCCGGTCGCCGAGCGCGGGGCGACGCTGTCGACCGGCCAGAAGCAGCTGCTGTCGTTTGCCCGCGCGCTGGCGTTCAACCGCCGCGTGCTCATCCTCGACGAAGCCACGTCGAGCATCGACACCGAAACCGAGATGACGATTCGCCAGGCGCTCGAAGTGTTGATGCAGAGCCGCACGACCATTGCCATCGCCCACCGTCTCTCGACGATTCAGGACATGGACAGGATTCTCGTCCTGCACAAAGGCGCCGTTCGCGAGTCGGGCACCCATCAGGCGCTCCTGGCGGCGCGGGGGATCTACTACCGGCTCTACCAGCTGCAGTTCCAGCGCACCGCGTGATACCTTACGATCCCTGAATCGCGCCTCTACCGCCCACGAGGAGTGTGCATGCCCAGTCTGCCGAGCCGCAAACGTATCGAGTCGTTCATCAAGCCGTTTCGAGTCACGGACGGCAAGAAGTTCAAGCTCAAGCATATCGACCCGGACGACACGGGCGGCCTCAAGTCGAAAGAGGCGGCGACCAAGCTGCTGGCCGCCGGCGTCGATCGGCTGTGCGAGCTTCAGGACAAGCTGTACGCCCAGGATCGGTGGTCGGTGCTCCTCGTGTTCCAGGCCATGGACGCGGCAGGCAAGGACGGCACCATCAAGCACGTGATGTCGGGCGTGAATCCCACCGGATGCCAGGTGTTTTCCTTCAAGGCCCCGTCGTCGGAGGAACTCGACCACGACTTCATGTGGCGATCACTGAAGGCGTTGCCCGAGCGCGGCCGCATCGGCATCTTCAACCGCTCGTACTACGAGGAGATGCTGGTCGTGCGCGTGCATCCCGAACTGCTGCACGCGCAGAAACTGCCGCCGCAGCTGGTGACCGACGACATCTGGCAGGAACGGTTCGAGGACGTCAGGAGCGTCGAGCGGTACCTGGCGCGCAACGGCGTCGTGATCTTGAAATTCTTCCTTCACGTCTCCAAGGGCGAGCAGAAGAAGCGCTTCCTCGAGCGCTTGCAGAAGAAGGACAAGAACTGGAAGTTCTCGATGGCCGACGCCAAGGAGCGCAACTCCTGGGACGACTACCAGCGCGCCTACGAGGACATGATCCAGCACACCGCCACCAAGGACGCGCCCTGGCACGTGGTGCCCGCCGATCACAAGTGGTTCACGCGGCTGGTAGTGGCCGGCGCGATCATCGACGCGCTGGAGAGCCTGGACCTGCAGTATCCGGCGGTCGACGAGCGCAAGCGCGAGGAATTGCGCCTGGTGCAGGCCGAGCTCGAGCGCAACGGCGGGGGCACGAAAAAGGCCGCGGACACCGCGCCGCCGAAGAAGCGCAATGCGAGGAAGAAGCCGTCGCCAGCCGCGCGGAAGAGCGCGCCGAAGGCGGCGAGAAAATCGACTGCCAGGCCGCGAGTCGCGACGGCGCCGGCGACAGCCGCCGACACCGTAGCGGCAGAGCCGGACACGGAGGTCTGAACCTAGTCTTGCTGCGGTTCAGCTGCAGCCGGAGCGGGCAGTGACGAGGGCGGCGGCGAGGGCGGCGGTGCTTCCTTGGCGGCTGTCTCGCGCCGCTTGAACAGCGAATCCACCAGGCCCGGCGCGCTATGCGTGGGATTCCATCCAAGGCGCAGCACGACGATGCGGATGGCCGTGCGCCCGAAGCGGAGCGCCTCGTGGCAGCTCCACATGTAGAGGTCCAGGCGCCGGCCCTGTACTTCCGGGCCGGTGTCCATGACCGTGTAGACGCCGTCGTAACGGGCGCCGGGCGCGTCGACCTGCACTACCGAGCCGACAGGGAGCAACTCCGGATCGGCCGCTGCGATCCCTGAACGCACGTTGACGCCGGAGGCGGTGGTCGTTCCCTTGCAGTAGGCGGTGGCACTGAAGAGCAGCCGGGCGCCGGGCGACGGCGGCGCCGCATCGTCGGACACGGCCGCGAAGCGCGAGTCGAGGACCGTGACCTCGTACAGCCACACCACGCCACCGCCGACGATGACCGTCAGTGCGAGCTTGCGCCAGAGGGAGTGAGCCAGCATCAGCGGCTGAAGTGTTCGTATCCCGGACCCATCGGCGTGCGCCGCCGGTCGGCATCCACCAGCCAGCACCCGGCCTCCCTGGTCACGACGCCGACGCGGGTGAGCCTGAGGCCATCAGCCGCGCGCACGACTGCCTTCAAGCGGCGCGCCTCCTTCGGCCGGACGGTAAATGCCAGCTCGTAGTCGTCGCCGCCGGTCACGGTTTCGACGACCGCATCGGCGCCACGCTCCTGCCACACCGCCCTGGCGCTCTCCGAGATCGGCAACGCCGACGCGTCGATCTCGCAGCCAAGGCCGTGATCTGTGGTGAGCCGCGCCAGCCCATCGGCCAGACCGTCGCTCAGATCCAGGGCCGACGTGACCGCTCGCGACTGTGCCAGCGCCTTTCCAAGCCGTAACCGGGGTTCGGGCTGCAGGTAGCGTGCCACGACCTCGGGCCACCGGCTACCGGCGGCTGCGGCCAGCAATGCCAGGCCGGCGCGCGCGTCGCCGAGCGTGCCGCTGACAAAGACGTAATCGCCCGCTCGGGCGCCGCTGCGTCGCAGGATCCGCCGCCGGTGCACCGATCCGATCGCCGTCACGTCCACAACCAGGGGGCCCGGCGTGCGCGTGATGTTGCCGCCAACAACGCGCGCGCCCGAGCGCTCGGCGAGCCCGATCGCACCCTCCACAAGCCGGTCGAAATCGGCGAGCGACAGGTCGTCGGGAAGGGCGAGCGAGAGTGTCAGCAGGCGCGGCGTCGCGCCCATGGCTGCCAGGTCGCTCAGATTGACAGCGACCGCGCGGTGGCCGATGGCCTCGGCAGGCACGAACCGGCGATCGACGTGGACGCCGTCGACGATGGCGTCGGTGGTGATGACTTCGAGCCTGTTGCGCTCGGGCTCGTAGACCGCCGCGTCGTCGCCGACGTCGACGACGAGCCAGTCGGGCGACAGGCCAAGCTTCTGGCGGATTCGAACGATGAGGGCGTGCTCGCCCAGCATCGCGGCCGTCGCGCTGCCCGCGCCGCCTGGGTCCTGAACACCGGGGCCCTCTGCCTGGACGCTGGCCCCTGCCTGCCGGACTCCGGCGGCGCGCTCACTTGGCATAGTCGACGGCTCGGGTTTCCCGGATGACGGTGACCTTGATCTGGCCGGGTACTCCAGCTCGCTCTCGATACGGCGCGCGATGTCGCGCGACAGCCAGACGGCTTGATCGTCGGAGACGCGATCGCTTTCGACCATGATGCGGATCTCGCGTCCGGCCTGGAGCGCGAAGCTCTTGGCGACGCCCTTGAACGACTCCGCGATGCCTTCGAGCCGCTCCAGTCGCTTGACGTACGTCTCGAGCAGGTCGCGCCGCGCACCTGGCCGGGCGGCCGAGATCGCGTCGGCCGACTGCACCAGCATCGCTTCGAGCGACGGCCAGTCGATGTCCATGTGGTGCGCCGCGACAGCCTGCAGCACGGGTTCCGACTCGCCGTGGCGACGCAGCACGTCGAGCCCCAGCTCGAGATGGCTGCCCTGCAAATCGCGGTCGATGGCCTTGCCGATGTCGTGCAGGAATGCGGCGCGGATCGTGACGTGCGCGTTCAGGCCGAGTTCCCGCGCCATGACGCCGGCCAGATAGGCGACCTCTCTCGAGTGGTTCAGGATGTTCTGGCCGTAGCTTGTGCGATAGCGCAGCCGCCCCATCAGCGTGAGCAGCTCGGGCTTGATGTCGTGCAGCCCGAGCTCGAAGGCGGCCGCCTCGCCGTCCTTGCGCGCCGTCTCGATCATCTCGCCCCTGACCGCTTCGACGACTTCTTCGATTCGTGCTGGGTGGATCCGGCCGTCGGCGATCAGCCGCTCGATGGTGCGGCGGGCGACCTCGCGCCGCCAGGGGTCGAACCCCGACAGGATGATGGCGCCCGGCGTGTCGTCGACGATCAGGTCGACGCCCGTGGCCTGCTCGATCGCGCGGATATTGCGTCCCTCGCGCCCGATGATGCGGCCCTTCATCTCGTCGCTGGGCAGGTCGACCACGGTGATGGTGGTCTCCACGGTCGTGTCGGCGGCGCTGCGCTGAATGGCCTGGGTGACGATGGCGCGGGCCTTCTCGGCGGCCTGCTCGCGGGCGTCGTGCTCGATGCGGGTTATGAGAGCCGCCGCTTCGCGCCGTGCGTCGGACTCCATCTCCTTCAGCAGCTGCTCGCGCGCCTCGTCACGCGTCAATGCGGCCACGTGTTCAAGCTCTCGACGATGCTCCTCGAGCAGCCTCGTATAGCGATCGGCCTCCGCGGCCACGTGCTCCTCGCGTGCCGCCACGTCCGCCGCGCGGCGCTCGAGCCCCTGCAGGCGGCGCTCCGAAGTTTGCTGCTGCTCGGCCAGCGAAGCCTCGCGTCGCGCCAGCACCTGCTCCATGCCCGCAATCTGCTGGCGATGGTCGCGCGCGAACTGCTCGGCCTCGACGCGCAGGTCGTGCGCACGCTCCTTGGCGTCGAGCAGGGCCTCCTTGCGCCGTGTGTCGCCCTCGCGTTCGGCTTCGCGCAGGATGGCGCGCGCCTGTTCCTCGGCACGGCCAAGAGTCTCGGCCGACAGGCGTCGACGGTTGGCGAGCCAATAGCCGAAGACCGCGGCCGCTCCTGCGAATGCCACGAGAAAATCGAGGACGTAGGCGACCAGATGGGAGGGCACGATGACTACTCGTCGGTCGCCGCAGAGGCGGCTCTGCCCGGCCGATGGGCCGGGCAGGAAAAGTGGCCCCGGGATGCCGTGTGGGGAGGTCGTTGAACCTGCTTGTGCAGGTGGAACCGCTCGGTGATCTCGCCGCCCGTCAGGCTTCCTCTCAGCGGAGGCGTGCACACGGGGCGACGTTGCGATTCGCTTGGGTATTGCATTGGCTCAAGCGACGCTCCTGGCCATCACGATCAACTCAGGGCCACGGGTATTGTATCGGATCGAGGGAGGCACTGCAGAAGTGCCCGAGTGCCGGGTGCCAGGTGCTGAGTGCGGTGCCGGGTGCCTGGTGCTGGGTGCCGGGTGCGGTGCCGGGTGCCTGGTGCTGGGTGCGGTGCCGAGTGCCTCGTGCTGAGTGCCGCGTGCGCTTCAACGTGCGGGCTTGCCCGCCGTAGCTTTAGCGAAGGCGGGGCGCCGCTTCCAGCGCGGCGTCGACGAGACGCTCGATTTCGCCGGCGCGGCTGGCAATCGCTCCGGCGTTGGCGGCGCGGTCCTGCCTGTACCGGAACACTTCGTCGGCAAGGTTCAGGGCCGCCAGGACGGCGACCCTGAGCGAGTCGTTGGTCTGATTCTCGTCGGCCGCCACGCGGATCTTCTCGTCCACGTACGCTGCCAGTTCCGCGACGTAGGTCGCCTGCAGCGCGCTTCGCACCGGATAGCGCTGCCCGTGGATCACCACCGGCACGATGCGTTCGCCGTCGTCAGACATTCAACAACCTGACCCAACCTGACCCAACCCGACCCAACCCGACCGAACCAGACCCAACCTGGCCAACCCGACCCAACCTGGCTAGAGGCTGAGCCCTTCGAGCTGTTCGAGCAGTTCAGCCACGCGCGTCCGGACGATGTCGCGCTCTTCACGCAGCGAGAGCACCTCGTCAGATGCCGTCTGAGCGTCGGACAGCCGAGTGTGCAGCCCCTCGACCTCGCGGGCCAGCCGGGCGTTGTCTTCGGCCAGCCGGGCAGCGTCGCCCTTGAGCCGCTCGACCAGCGCCACCAGCGCCCTCACCTTGTCCTCGAGCCGATCGATCGGCGCGAGATCGACCGTCCGCGTTGCGGTCTTCACCATTGCCACTCCTGGCCTCTCAGTCTGCAATCGTCAACGTCAACCTGCAATCGTCATACTAGCGCCTGACCGCGCCATGCGCACGCGTCAGCGCGTCGACGATCGTCGTCATCGCGGCATCGGCCTCGGAATCGGTGAGCGTGCGATCCGGCGCCTGGAAGGTGAGCCGGTACGACGATGCTGACCTTGCCCTCGGCGATGCCCTTGCCCTGGTAGCGATCGAATTCCGCGACGCGCACCAGGGTTGCCGGCGCCACCGCCTGAATCGTGCCACGAACGTCGGCGGCCAGCAAGGACTCATCGACCAGAATCGACAAGTCGCGCACGATCGACGGGAAGCGCGGCAGCGGATGGGCCGTGGCCACGTCGAGCATCGTTACCAGTGTGACGACCGCGTCGAGGTCGAGCTCGGCGACCAGCACGTCGTCTTGTGCCGGGATGTCGCGCGCAGTGGTCAGGCTCGTCTGCACGCGCCCGACCACGCCAAGCAGGCACGGCTTCCCCCTGCCGTCGACGGCGTGGACCTCGGCCGTGCGGCCCGGCGTCAACCAGGGGCGCTCGGCGGCCTGCACCTGCAAGGTCAGCCCCATGGCCCGCCCCAGCCCATCGACGACGCCGAGGAGATCGAACAGATCGACCGGCCGTGCCTGTCCGCTCCAGTGTTCCGCTGTGGCCGCGCCAGACCAGGCGAGGCTCAGCGTGCGGGATTCTCCGGAGCCGCGCACGAAGCGCGTGCCCAGCTCGAACAGGCGCACGTCGCGCCGGCCGTGGCGCCGATTGTGCGCGACGGCATCCACCAGTCCGGGCAGCAGCGACGGCCGCAGCACCGCGAACAGCTCCGAGAGCGGGTTCGTGATGGCCACCAGGTCGTCGGCCGAAGCAAACTCGCGCGCCGCCTTCTCGCTGATGAACGAGAACGTCACGCACTCGCTGAAGCCCGCCGAGGTCGCCAGCCGCCGAAGCGCGCGGTCCTGCTCGAGACGCTCGCTCGGACGAGGCGGCACCTGCGCGAGCGCGGGAAAGGTCGCCGGCAACCGGTCGTAGCCGAAGTGGCGTGCGACTTCCTCGATCAGATCGACGTCGCGCGACACATCGACACGCCACGAAGGCACCGAGGCCGCAAGATGATCGCCCGCGTCGGCGATGACGAAGCCGAGGCCGGTCAGGATGCGCCGGACCTCGTCGGCCGGCACGTCGGCTCCCAGCACGCGCCGGACTCGCGCGTAGTCCAGTCGCACGACTCTGGGAGCCGGCGCGGTGGCACACGCGTCAATCCATCCCGGGCGCACCGTGCCGGCGCCGACCTTCTCGATGAGGTAGCAGACCCGCGCCAGCGCCTCGGGCGCCGCCGCAAAGTCCGCCCCGCGCTCGAATCGATACGACGCCTCGGTGGAAAGGCTCACCCGTTTGCTCGTCCGCCGAATCGACGTCGGCTCGAACCACGCGCTTTCGATCGCGATGGTCCTGGTCGCGTCGGACACCTCGCTGTCGCGGCCGCCCATGACACCGGCCAGCGCCTGCGCGCGATCGCGGTCGGCGATCACCAGCATCTCCGGCGTCAGGCTCCGCTGCTGCCCGTCGAGCGTCGTCAGCGGTTCGCCGGCGTGCGCCGAGCGGATGCGCAGCGCCTGGCCGGCCAACCGCTCGAGGTCGAAGGCGTGGAGCGGATGCCCCATCTCGAGCAGCACGTAGTTGGTGATGTCGACGATGTTGCTGATGGAGCGGATGCCCGAGGCCGACAGCCGATCGGTCAACCAGGCAGGGGAAGGCCCGATGACGACATCGGCAATGGCCGCGCAGTACCGCGGGCAGCCGGTGGGGTTCTCGATCGTCACCGACAGCGGACCAAGGCGCTCCCGATCCGCCGCGCCGAGAGATGCCGTCTCCGGCTGCGTGTAGCGCCGTGCGGTACTTCGTCGCGACCTCGCGCGCCAGGCCGATCATGCTCAGGCAGTCGGGGCGGTTGGAGGTGATCTCGAAGTCGATGACGGGGTCATCGCCTTCGACCGACGCCACCTCGAAGCCGGCCATGTGGAGATCACCGGCCAGCACCTCGGGCGTCACCGGTACGTCCACCAGCTCGCGCAGCCAGGACACGAGCACCTTCACAGCGGGAACTGCTCCAGGAAGCGCAGGTCGTTTTCGTAGAACAGGCGGATGTCCTCGACGCCGTGCATCAGCAGCGCCAGCCGCTCGATGCCTACGCCAAAGGCGAAGCCGGTAACGCGCGTCGTGTCGTAGCCGACGGCCTCGAAGACGGCGGGATGGACCATGCCGCAGCCGAGCACCTCGATGAAGCCGGTGCGCTTGCACATCGAGCAGCCGGCGCCCTTGCAGCGCTGGCAGCCGATGAACACGTCAGCGCTCGGCTCGGTGTACGGGAAGAAGCTGGGCCGGAAGACGACCGGGATGTCCGGCGCGAAGAGCTCGCGCAGAAAACCAATCAGGGTGCCCTTCAGATCGCCCATCGTCACGGCCTCGCCGACGACCAGGCCTTCGACCTGCTGGAACATCGGCGTGTGCGTGAGGTCGAGGTTGTCGCGGCGATACACGCGGCCGGGCGCGATGACCCGCACGGGCGGCTCGTGCGATTCCATGTAGCGAATCTGCAGCGCCGAGGTGTGGGTGCGAAGCAGCGTCGCGGGCCGCGGGGTTCCGTGCGGAGCCCCCACCGGCCGGGCCGGCCGATTCCACGGCTCGCTCAGGTACAGCGTGTCCTGCATGTCGCGCGCGGGGTGCTCGGGCGGCATGTTCAGCGCTTCGAAGTTGTGCCAGTCGTCTTCGGTCTCGGGGCCGTCGAGGATCTCGTAGCCCTGCCGCGCGAAGATCTCCTCGATGCGCGAGCGGAGTTGCGTCAGCGGATGGAGCCGCCCGATCGACGGCGGACGGCCAGGCAGGGTGACGTCGACGCTGCCGGCCGGGCGTCGCGTCGCAGACAGCGCCGCCGCCCGCTCGTCGAGCACCGCCTCGATGTGCTGCTTGAGCTCGTTGATTTGCTGGCCGAGCGCCGGCCGCTCGTCGGGCGAGGCCGCGCCGAGGGCCTTCATCAGCCCGGCCACGGCGCCGCCCTTGCGGCCCAGGTACTTGTCGCGCAGCGCCTTCAGGTCCGCGTCGGTGCGGACGGAGGCGACATCGGCGGTGAACTGGGTTCGGAGGTCGGCGATGGACACGGGTGATGGGCTGGGTGCCGGGTGCCTGGTGCCGGGTGCCTGGTGCGGTGCCTAAGTGCCGGGTGCTGCGTGCTGGGTGCGTGCCGAAGTGCCTGGTGCTGCGTATGGTGCCGAGGTGCTCTGCTTCGGCGTGCGCGAGCACGAACGCCCCTGGCACCCGGCACCGCACTCGGCACGCGCGCACATGGCGCACGGCACTGGGTGCGGCGGCGGCCGCTAGGCCGCCGCTTCCTTGGACTGCTTGACCTGCGCCACGAGCTTGCCGAAGGCCGCCGCGTCACGTACGGCCAGGTCGGCCAGCTGCTTGCGATCCAGGCCGATGCCGGCAACCTTGAGGCCGTTGATGAATTGACCGTAGGTGAGGCCATGCTCGCGCGCCGCGGCGTTGATGCGCACCACCCACAGGCGGCGGAAGTCACGCTTCTTGTTGCGGCGACCGACGAAGGCGTACTTGAGCGCCGTATCGGCCGACTCTTTGGCGGCGCGATAGAGCTTGCTCTTGTTGCCGAACATGCCCTTTGTACGGGCAAGCAGCTTCTTACGCTTGGCCCGCCGAACTGTTCCACGCTTTACACGAGGCATTGCAGAGGTCCCTTCACTAATTGCTGATTGCCGATTGCTTGGTGCCTAGAGTGCAGTGCTGTCGCTGGGTGCTGAGTGCTGGTGCGTCCTGCGTGCCGCACCTTGCACGAATGCACTCGGCACCGCACTCTGCACCAGGCCGTGCAATCTGGCACTCGCTTCGCTCTTCAGTCGTACGGCAGCATCTTCTTCAGCCGCGGCGTGTCCTGATCGGACACCGCGTGGCTGCCGCGCAGCACGCGCTTGCGCTTGGTCGACTTGCTCGTAAGGATGTGCCGCTTGAAGGCGGAGCCCCGGGTGAACTTGCCGGTGCCCGTCTTCTTGAACCGCTTGGCGGCGCCACGGTGCGTTTTCAACTTCGGCATGACCTGATGTGCTTTCTTGTGCTTTCTAGCTCTGAGTCTCCGGGCCGTCGCCCGCCGGTATGGGCGCCGCGCTTTCAGTGGCGGCAGTGGCAGCCGGGCGTCGCGTCTCCGCCCCGCCGGCTGGTGCGCTCTTGCGCCCGGATTTGTCGGCCCGCTGCGCGAGAATCGTGTGCATCTGGTTGCCTTCCTGGCGCGGCATCGATTCGACCAGCGCCTGGTCGCCCAGGTCGTTGATCAGCCGATCCAGGATGCGGCGCCCGATCTCGGGGTGCGCCATCTCGCGCCCGCGAAAGAAGATCGTCGCCTTCACTTTGTCACCGTCGGCCAGGAAGCGCTCGATGTGCTTCTTCTTGAACTGGTAATCGTGCTCGTCCACTTTCGGACGAAACTTGATTTCCTTGACCTCGATGATCTTCTGGTGCTTCTTCGCCTCGCGCGCCCGCTTCTGTTCCTGGTACGCGTACTTCCCGTAATCCATGATCCGGCAGACCGGCGGCACGGCCGTGGGGGAAATCTCCACCAGGTCGAGCCCCTTCTGACGGGCAATCGTCAGCGCCTGCGGCGGCGCCATGATGCCGAGCTGCTGCCCGGTGTCGTCGATTACGCGTATCTCACGCACGCGAATGCGTTCGTTCACGCGAACCCGGTCGTCACGTCGTTGGCCTCGCGGCCCGCGGTCGAAAGCGATAGCATCCTCCAAGGATGGAACGGCGCCCGCATGGACCACCAGGTCCCGCGATTGCCGTTCGCCGGCGGAACCGAAAGTTCCGCCTTTCGTACCCGACGCACATCGGCGAACGAAGTCCGCCCACGCCTTACCTACGCCGCGTCTTCGGCCTTGCCCGACGCTGAGCGGCGCGTCCGCACTTCCTCGCGCGCCGCGGCGATAAACGCGTCCACGGCCTGCGCGCCCTGATCTCCGCCGGTACGCGTGCGTACCGCCACGGTCCCATCGGCCGCCTCACGGTCGCCAATCACCAGCATATAGGGGATCTTCTGCAGCTGGGCCTCGCGGATCTTATACCCGATCTTCTCCTGCCGGTCGTCCAACTCGACCCGCAGCCCAGCGGCCGCCAGTCGGGAGACGACGGTCCGCGCGTAGTCGACGTGGCGGTCCACAATCGGCACCACCATCACCTGCAGCGGGGCCAGCCACAGCGGAAACGCCCCGGCATAGTGCTCGATCAGCAGCGCGATGAACCGCTCGAAGCTCCCGAAGATCGCCCGGTGAATGACCACAGGACAGTGTTCGGCGTTGTCGGCCCCGATGTATTTCAAGCCGAACCGCTGAGGCAGCTGGTAGTCGAGCTGAATCGTCGCGCACTGCCACTTGCGGCCCAGCGCGTCGGTGACGTCGAAGTCGATTTTCGGCCCGTAGAACGCGCCGTCGCCCTCGTTGATCGTATAGGCCTGGCCCGCCGAGTCGAGCGCCTGCTTCAAGGCGGCCTCGGCGTGGTCCCACGTGGCGACCTCGCCCAGGAACTCGGCCGGCCGCGTCGACAGCTTCGCGGCAGAAGCCAGGCCCAGGTCGTCGTACACCCGCTGGACGAGCCTGAGCAGCGCCTCGACCTCCGAGGCAATCTGCCCCTCGGTCACGAAGCAGTGCGCGTCGTCTTGCGAGAACTGACGCACGCGCGTGAGGCCCGACAGCACGCCGCTGGCCTCGTTGCGATGCAGCGCCGTCTGCTCGTGCAGGCGAATCGGCAGGTCGCGATAGCTCCGGAGTTCGCTGCCGAACACGAGCATGTGGCCGGGGCAGTTCATCGCCTTCACGGCCATCTGCTCGGACTCGGACTCCAGCAGGAACATGTTCTGGCGGTAGTGCTGCCAATGCCCCGAGGTCTCCCAGAGCGCCTTGTTGAAGATGAGCGGCGTCTTCACCTCGACGTAGCCGGCCGGAAACAGCACCTCGCGCATGTAGTCGGCCAGCGTGTTGTAGAGCGTCGTCCCCTTCGCGAGCCAGAACGCCGCGCCGGGCGCCCAGGGATGAAACAGGAACAGGCCCATGTCGCGGCCCACCTTGCGATGGTCGCGCAGCTTGGCTTCCTCGATTTGCGTGAGGTGCGCCTTGAGCTCTTTCTCGGTCGGGAACGCCGTCCCGTAGACGCGCTGCATCGGCGCGTTGCGCGCGTCGCCTTTCCAGTAGGCGTTGGACGTCGAGAGCAGCTTGAAGGCCTTCAGCTTGCCCGACGACGGGACGTGCGGGCCGACGCAGAAGTCGACGAAGGTGTCGCGGTCCTTGATCGTGTAGACCGAGACGTGCGACTGGCCCGCCGTCTTCTCCTCGATCAGCTGGACCTTCAGCGGTTCGCCCCGCCTGGCGAAGAAGGCAAGCGCCTCCTCGCGCGGCCAGAGCTGCCGTTCGTACGGCAAATCCGCGGCGGCAAGCTCGCGCATCTTCGCTTCGATGGCCTCGAGGTCCTCGGGGACAAACGGCCGGCCGACGACGAAGTCGTAAAAGAAGCCCTCGTCGATGGCGGGCCCGATGCCGCACTGCGTGCCGGGAAAGAGCGCCGTTACGGCGGCGGCCATCAGGTGCGCGGTGCTGTGGCGCGTGAGACCGAGGGCTTCGGGACTCTTGTCGGTGACGACGCGGACGCGCGCGTCAGCCAGAAGCGGCGTGGACAAGTCCACCAGGCGGTCGTCGACCACGGCGGCCAGGGCCGCCTCGGCCAGCCGCGGCGAGATGTCCGCGGCCACCGCGCCGACCGGTGAACCGGCGGCGAGCTGGCGGGACGACCCGTCCGGCAATGTCACTGTGACCTGGCTCATTCGTACACACGTTCACCCGCACGGGCGGGACAGGCGTCAGCGGTCGCCCCTGACACTGGCAGGGGCCCTCGTTCTCGTCGTGCTGACCGCTTCATCCTCAAATGAAATCAGGTCGAAGGTCGAGACAAGAGAGGTGGTAGGCACGGGCGGACTCGAACCGCCGACCTCCTGCGTGTCAGGCAGGCGCTCTAACCAACTGAGCTACGCGCCTATAGCCGTCTTCCGGCGCCAAGACGAACGATCAGTATAGCAACCGGTGGGAGGGGGGTCAATTTGGATTGCAAATTGCAGATTGGCGATTGCAGATTGCGTCCGGGCAACCCGACGGCTCGTGAAAAAGGCACCGCCGGGGAAGTCGATGGCCGCACCAAGCCAAACCCTTCGACGAACTGGCTGGTTGGGGGCGTTCAGCGCGGTTAGGGCGTTGCCCCGACTCAATTCGCAATCTGCAATCTGCAATCTGAAATCTGCAATTATTTGACGGCCGTTTTGAGGGCCTTGCCTGGCGTAAAACGCGCCACGCGGCGCTTCGGGACCTTGATCGCGGCGCCGGTCTGCGGGTTGCGCGCCGTGCGTGCCTTCCGCTGCGACGTCTTGAAGGTGCCAAAACCCACGAACGTGATCGAGTCGCCCTTCTTCAGCGCCTTGGTGACGCCGTCGATGAATGAGTCGACGGCCGCACCGGCCGCGGTCTTGGACAGATCGACGTCCTTCGCGATCTTCGCGATCAGATCCTGCTTGTTCATGGAACTCTCCTCGGGCGGGGCAACCCGCATGGCGTCGCGATGACGCCTGATGCATGCGCATGCACATCATTGCGCACGCTGGCAAACCCTCGCGTTATACGCGACGGTCGGACCACTGTCAAGCGACAGGCGCCGTCATTCGGGCCTGTTCGTGTGCGCGTCAGGCGGCAGGAGCGGCGGGCAGCAGTTCGAGCGCCTTGTCCAGAATCGGATCGGAAGTTCCGGCGGTCGCGCCGAACTCGAGATCGGGCTCGGCGACGGCGGTGTCGGGCGTGAGCCCCTTCTCGTGAATCGAGGTGCCGTCGGGTGTCGAGAATCGCGCGGTCGACAGCCACAGGCCGCTGCCGTCGGGCAGCTTCACCAGTTCCTGCGAGGCCGCGCGTCCCAGCGTGCGCTCGCCGACGATCGTCGCGCGCTTGTTGCCCTTGAGCGCCGCGGCGAACACCTCAGCGGCTTGCGACGTGCCGTTGTCGGCAAGAAGCGTGACTGGCAGCGTGATGATGCCGTCGCCAGCCGAGGTTGCGGTGACCTGCTTGGGAACCGTCCGTCCCTCTCGCGCGCCAAGTGTGCCGGTGGTGACGAACAACCGCGCCGAAGCAAATCCCAGTGCCGGGGTCCCTTCAGCGGTCCGCCGGAGGTCGACGATCAGGTGCCAGGCGCCCTGCTTGCGCAGCGAGATGGCCTGCTGCCGCAATTCATTGGCCGTTCGATCATTGAATGCCGCCACGCGAATCAGCCCGACACCGGGCCGTGCCAGCCCGCCGGTCACCGTGGCCGCCGGCGCCTCTTCGCGCACCAGCGTGACCTCGTGCGGCTCGGCGGCGTTGCCGCGCAGCACCGTCAAGGTCACCTTCGATCCCGGCGCGCCTCGCAGCGCCTGGTCGCCGGCCCACACCGACATTTCGCGCGTCGGCGCGCCGTTGATCGCGCGGACGTAGTCGCCGGTTGCCAGGCCCGCTTTGGCCGCGGGCGACCCGTCGCGCGCCGCGATGACGCGCAGGTAGTACTGACGCGTCAACTCGAGTCCGACGGTGCCCTTTGCCGGCACCTGCGCCTTGCTGACGATGGCGACCTGCGCGGGCGTGAGCCACGCGCTATCGGCGTCGAGCCCTTCGGCCAGCCCCTGCAGGGCGCCGCGCATGATCTGCTCGTTCTTCACGGGCTCGACGTAGTTGCTCATCACCAGCGAGACGACTTCTTCGAAGACTCGCAGGTGCTGGTAGGCGGACTCCTGGTCGGCGAGCACCCGGTTGAGGAAGCCCCCAAGCAGCACGAGCACGATGATCGGAGTCGAAACCAGGAGAACGATGAGACGGGTCTTGGACGTCATTGGATTTTGCGGAATCGGGGCTTCAGCCATTGTAGCGGGTCACTCGGCTTGCCGTCGACGCGCACCTCGAAATACAGGGTCGGGGTGCCGGAGGCCGGAGCCATGCCGACGGTGCCCAGCCGGGCTCCCTTGTCGACGCGTGCCCCTTTTGTGACGGCTACCGTCGCCAGATAGCCGTAGAGGGTGTACGCCCGGTCCCCGTGGTCGACAATGACGAGGGGACCAAATCCCGTGAATGGGGCCGCATACGCGATGGTGCCCTCGTGAACGGCGAGCACCGCCGCCTCAGGCGGCGCCCCGATTTCGATGCCGTTTCTGGCGACGGCGGTGCCGTACGTCGACGAGCGATCGACGCCAAAACGCGTCGTCACTGCGCCAGTGACGGGCCACTCGAGGGCGCCACGGAACGGGCGGAATGGCAGGGCCGGCGTCGCGCCCGGCGCCAGCGCAGACACCGTTGCGGCCAGCTTGGCGCGCGCGGCCTCGAGCTCGCCTGCCAGCTGGGCGTTCAGGTCCCGTTGCGCGTCGATCCGGGCCACCAGGGCCGTGCGAGCCTCGACAGCTCGTGCGGCCGCAGAGGCGGACTCGCGTGCGTTCGCCTGGAACCTCGCAGACGAGGCGCGACGTGCTTCCAGTTCCTTGCGAGCCTCGCGAAGCGACCCGACCGTGGTCTGGTGCGCGCGGACACGCTGGCGGTCGAGCGCAGCCAGTGCGGCGACCGTACGATAGGCGCGGCCCATGTCGCGGGCGTCGTCGACGCTCAGCAGCATTCGGAGATAGCCGCCGCTTCCCAGCTTGTAGACCTCGCGCAGACGTGCCGCAAGACCGGGCACCTGCGCGGCTTGCGCGCGTTCGAGGGCTTCGAGATGGGCGGTGGTGGTCGCCAGCTCCGCGCTGGCCCTGGCCAACTGCGCCTCGGCGTCGTGCTGCTCCTCGAGCCGGATGTCGCGCTCGACCTCGAGGCGGCGCAGCTCCACCAGCAGGGTCTTTTCAGCGGCGAGCAGTTGTTCGGCCTCGGCCTGGAGGGCGCGCAGCCGCTCGGAGGCACGGCGCTGGACGTCCTGGGCGGAGACCCCTCCCGAGGCAGCGGCGAGCACTGCTACAACCACGACGGCACGATGGCACGATGGCACGATGGTGGAAGGATCTTAATCGTCAATCTGCAATCTGCAATCTGCAATCTGCAATGAACTGCTACCATCCAACTGGTGCGGGCACTCGGAATCGACTACGGAGCAAAGCGGGTTGGGCTGGCGGTCAGCGACGCGACGGGCCTGCTGGCGCGGCCGCTGAAGACGCTCGACCGCAGCGGCCCGGGCGGTGACGCGACGCTGGTCGATGCGGTGCTCGCCGTTGTCGCCGACCTCTCCAGCGACGACGAGCCGGTCGGCGCCATTGTCGTCGGGCTTCCGAAGCGCCTCGACGGGTCGCCGAACGACCAGACACCAAAGGTCGAGGCTTTCGTCACGCGTCTGGCCGGCCGGACCTCGGTGCCGGTCGTGCTCCAGGACGAGCGGCTGACAAGCGTCGAAGCCGAATCGCGGCTCGCGGTCCGCGAGAAAGACTGGCGGCGGCGCAAGCAGATGCTGGACGCCGCGTCGGCAGCCGTGATGCTCCAGGACTACCTCGACGCGCACCGTTGCTCGCCCGTGGCCGATTCCGATCCTTCCTGACCAATGCGCCGACTCATTCTCCTGCTGGTAGCTCTGGCCGCGACGGCCGCCGCCGTGGCCGGCTTCTACTACGCCCGCGTCGACGAACGCTACCAGGGGTTCGAGGGCGCCGAGCAGTTCGTCGAGATCAAGCCCGGCACGGGCAGCCGCGCGATCGGGCGGGTGCTCGCGGCAGCCGGCGTGGTTCGCGACGAGCCGACGTTCCGGATTGCGGTCTATCTCACCGGCACGGCGCGCGAACTGAAGGCCGGCGAGTATCGGTTTGCCGGAGCCGCCTCCCCCAAGGAAGTCGCCCGGAAGCTGGCGCGCGGCGCCGTCTACACGCGCCCTGTGACATTTCCAGAAGGCCTGACGGTGAAGGAGATGGCGCGCGTGTTCGAGTCGCGCGGGCTTGGAGCAGCGGAGAGCTTCGTTCAGGCGGCTTCCAATCCAGCGACGCTCCGCACGCTCGATCCGGCTGCCAGGGACCTCGAGGGGTACCTGTTCCCCGAAACCTACAACCTCACGCGACGGATGGAGGCGAAGGCGCTGGTCGGACTGATGACCGCACGATTTCTCGACGTCTTTGGCGACGAGCTTCGCGCGGAAGCGCAGAGCCAGGGGCGCACGGTACGCGAAGTGGTCACGCTGGCCTCGCTGGTCGAGAAGGAAACGGCCCGGCCAGAGGAGCGGCCCATCGTCGCGGCCGTCTATCTGAACCGCCTGCGGATTGGAATGGGGCTGCAGTGCGACCCGACGGTCATCTACGCGCTCGAACGGGCCGGCAAGTTCAGCGGCAACCTCACGCGCCAGGATCTGCGCTTCGATTCGCCATACAACACGTACCGCTACGCCGGCCTGCCGCCAGGCCCGATTGCCGCGCCCGGCAAGGCCTCGCTCGAGGCGGTGCTCCGCCCAGCCAAGGTGGATTACCTCTACTTCGTCAGCCGCAACGACGGCAGCCACGTCTTCGCCACCACGCTTGCGGAGCACAACCGCAACGTGAAGGCGTGGCAGAAGGATTTCTTCAAGGAGAAGGGCGGGACGCGATAGGTGCTGGGTGCCTGGTGCCGGGTGCCGAAGTGCGGTGCCGAGTGCCGCGTGCCATGTGCCGCGTGCCCAGCTCACGATCTTCGTGACCTTCGTGCCGGTCTTCGTGACCTTTGTGATTGTGGCTACCGTTCGCCCCACCCGAGCTTTTCTCTCAGGGTGTCGAAGTAGCCACGGCTGGGCGAGCTGACGATCCGCACGGGCGTCCGGGCGCTGGTGATTTGCACGACGTCCGTGCTTTCGAGCTTGTGGCCAGTCTGGCCATCGAAGGTCACGAAGATGTCGGCGGTCCGGCCCAGATCGATGGCGCGCACTTCGACGACAGCCGACCCTGGGATCACGACGGGGCGATTGGCGAGCGTATGCGGCGCGATGGGCGTGATGAGGATCGCGTCCACCTCCGGGTGAACGATGGGGCCGCTGGCCGCCAGGTTGTAGGCCGTTGACCCGGTGGGACTGGCGACGATGATGCCGTCGGCCTTGACGCGCGTGACGAACTGGCCGTTGACGGTGACCTCGAGGTCGATCACGCGCGAGATCTCGCCACGGGTGACCACGACGTCGTTGAGCACCACGTGCGTCTCACGCACTGTTCCATCGCGCAGCGTCGCGGCCTGCAGCAGGCGCCGCTCGTGGACCTTGGCGGTGCCGGCGATCACGGCATCGAGCGACGCGTGCATCTCGTCGAGGGTCACTTCGGTCAGAAATCCCAGCCGGCCGAAATTCACGCCCAGGATGGGAATCGCACGGCCGGCGGCGCCGACTCGCGCGGCCATGCCCAGCAGTGTGCCATCGCCGCCCAGCACCAGGAGCAGGTCGACCTGCGATGCCAACGCGTCGCGCGAGAGCGCGGGGGCATCGCGCAATCCGGCCATCTCCGCCGTCCCGGTTTCGAGAATGCCCTGGATGCCGCGCGCCTCGAGCGATTGCAGGACTGCAGCGAGGTGGGGAGCGGCAGCGTTCAGGCCATGCTTGGCGACGATGCCGACGCGTTCGATCGTCATCGCGGCCTCCGCAGGTGAAGCAGGAACTCCTGGTTGCCCGTGGCGCCCGTGATCGGCGACGGCGTGTCGGCCATGGGCGTCAATCCTACCGCACGGGCGGCCGCGCGCACCTCGTCGAGGACGCGCGCGTGCACGGACGGGTCCGTGACGAGCCCGCCGCGCTCCACGTCCTCGCGCCCCGCCTCGAACTGCGGCTTGACCAGCGCGATCACGTGGCCGGCGGGCGACAGTCGAGCCGGAACGATCGGAAAAATCTGGCGCAGCGAGATGAACGAGACATCGATGGTGATCAAGTCGAAGGGACCGGGAAGGTCGTCCGGCGGCAGATAGCGTGCGTTGACGTGCTCCCGGACGACCACGCGCGGGTCGCTGCGCAGGCGCCAGTCGAGTTGTCCGTGGCCCACGTCGAGCGCGACGACCTGCCGCGCGCCCCGCTGCAGCACGACGTCGGTGAACCCGCCGGTCGATGCGCCGATGTCGAGCGCAAGGAAGCCAGCGACCTCGATGCCAAACGTGTCGAGCGCGTGCGCGAGCTTCAGTCCCCCGCGACCGACGTAGGGATGGTCCGGCACGCTCAGCGCGATGTCGGCGTCACTCTCCACGCTGACGCCGGCCTTGGTCGCCGGCTGGCCATTCACCTGGACCTGGCCCGCCAGAATCAACGCACGGGCCCGCTCCCGCGATGGCACGAGGCCGCGGTTCACCAGGAGGACGTCGAGGCGCTCGCGCATGGAGACTGGAGGAGAAGTGCCTAGCTCTCTCCTCACTTCGGCGCCGGCTTCAGCTCGCCCCGGTCGTTGAGCACCTCGATCCGCCGCTCGGCCTCTTCGAGGCGCGTGTGGCAGAAGCGCGAAAGCTGGACGCCGCGCTCGTAGAGGGCCAGCGACGACTCGAGCGTCTGGTCGCCGTCTTCGAGTTTCTTGACGATGGCCTCGAGTTCCGCAATGGCTGCTTCGAAGTCCTTGATAGATGTGTCCATACGATTCGGTGCGCGGGAACGCCGGAACTAGAGTTCCGGCCTACGTACTTGATTTCACGTCACACAGTAGCTCGCCCTGACCGAGGGTGACGCGCACGGTGTCGCCGACCGCGGCTTCCGAGGCGGCGCGAAGGACATGCGTGCGGGTCGCATCCCAGCACACCGCATAGCCGCGGCCGAGCACTGCGAGCGGGCTGAGGCTGTCCAGGCGTCCGGCGAGTGTGCCGAAGCGGCCGACGTCGCGCGACCGGCGCCGCTCGATCGCCGCATCCAGCCGCGCGCGCCCGGCGGTGAGGCGCGTGGCGGTCTCGGCCAGCCGGCGCCGTGGGTCGTGGCGTTCGAGCGCACGCTCGCCCGCGACCAGGCGGCGCGTGCAGGTACGCACCCGGTCAGCCAGCGCGTGCC
This sequence comes from Vicinamibacteria bacterium, assembly GCA_963806705.1. Classification (GTDB taxonomy): domain Bacteria; phylum Acidobacteriota; class Vicinamibacteria; order Vicinamibacterales; family JAENWD01; genus JAENWD01. The sequence goes on along the minus strand of CAWDZE010000012.1, from coordinate 587,142 downwards.
GCATTTGCTGCGAGAGCTCGCCGACGTGGCGGCTGCGCAAGGCCAGCGTGGCCGCCACGCGCGCCAGCCCGCGGCTGCTGTCGAGGGCACGCACGTGCGATCGCAGCACGAGCAGGCGCTTGTCGAGCGCCGCTCCGAGCCGCTCGCCCTGGCGATCGATGCGCGCCACAAACTCGTCGCGCCGCGCGACCACGCGCTCGGCGGCGGCCGACGGGGTCGGCGCCCGCAGGTCGGCCACGAAATCGGCGATCGTGAAATCGGTCTCGTGCCCAACGGCGGAAATCACCGGCACCGGGCATGCGGCGATGGCCCTGGCCACGACTTCCTCGTTGAACGCCCACAGATCCTCGATCGACCCGCCGCCGCGTCCGACGATCACGACATCGACGCCCTCGACGCGCGCGATCATCTGCAGGCCGCGCGCGACCTCCTGCGCGGCGCCCTCGCCCTGGACGCGCGCCGGACGAATCACGACGTGCGCCTGGGGATAACGCTTGGCCAGAACCGAGAGGATGTCGCGAATCGCCGCGCCGTCAAGCGAGGTGACGACGCCAATCTTGCGCGGAAGCACCGGCAGCATCCGCTTGCGCGCGGGATCGAACAGCCCGGCGGCGTCGAGCCGTTTCTTGAGCTGCTCGAACGCCAGTTGCAACGCGCCCAGGCCCCTGGGCTCGAGCGCCTCGCACACGATCTGGTATTCGCCTTTGGCGTCGTAGACGCTCAGCCGTCCGCGTGCCACGACGTGCTGGCCGTCTTCGGCCTTGAACTTCAGAAGGCGCGCCGCGGAACGGAACATCACCCCGCGAATCTGCGCGCCGGAGTCCTTGAGGGTGAAATAGAGGTGGCCCGTGTGCCACAGCTTGCAGTTGGACAACTCGCCTTCGACTGACACGTCGGCGAAGCCGGACTCGAGGACCGCCCGGATGTCAGCCGTCAGCTCCGTGACCGTCAACGGGCCGCGCGGCATGGCCACCGGCTCGGGGGGCTCCTCAAACGGCAGATCGAACATCGATCCCATCACCCACGCCCTGCCGCGGCCTTCTCGTCGTCGGGCCACTGGTCGGCCAGTTTCTGGAGGTCGTCCAGCGAGAGGCTCAAGGTCTCGATTCTTCGTGCCCTTCCGCTGGCCTCGTCGGCGTCGATGACGACGGCGTGCAGCCGGGGATCGCCCGTGGCCGTCTCGAATCGCGCCGGAAGTCCCGTGAGGAATCGTTGAATGACAGGCTCCTTCTCGACGCCGATGACCCCGTCGTGCGGGCCAGTCATCCCGACGTCGGTCAGATACGCCGTGCCGCCGGGCAGCACGCGGCCATCCGCTGTCTGCACGTGGGTGTGCGTGCCGATTACCGCCGTGACCGAGCCGTCGAGGAACCAGCCCATCGCGATTTTCTCGGACGTGGCCTCTGCGTGGAAGTCGACAAAGACGATCGGCGTTCGCTCGCGCAGGGCCTCGACCTCCCGGCGCGCGGTCCGAAACGGGTCGTCGATGTTGGCCATGTGCACGCGGCCCATGACGTTGAGCACCGCCACCGATCGGCCGGCTGGCGTGCGGGCGACGTAGCTGCCGCGGCCTGGTGCATCGGGGTAGTTGGCGGGCCGCAGCAGCCGAGGCTCGATCTTGATGTAGTCCAGGACCTCCCGCTTGTCCCAGACGTGGTTGCCCGACGTGATGACGTCCACGCCCTGGCCGAACAGGCTGTCCCCAATTTCGCGCGTGATGCCATTGCCGCCGGCCGAGTTCTCGCCGTTGACGATGACCAGGTCGATGGCGTGGCACGCCACAAGGGGCGCCAGCCCCACGCGCAGCAGATCGCGACCGGGGCGCCCGACGATGTCGCCGACAAACAGCAGCTTCATGCGCGCCGCGTCGACTCGATTGGCACGACCAGACCGGTGCCGCGGCGGTCGGTGAGCTTCGGCACGGTGATTCGCAGCTCGCCATCGACCAGGGTCGCACGCACACGGGTGCCCTCGAACGCGCCGCTGATGCGCACGGCCCGGGCAAACCGCCCGGAGCCTCGTTCGACCAGGTGGTAGCCGCCGGTGCCCGGGCCCGGCCCGGTCACCCATTTCTCGCCGGCAATCAGCACGACCGACCCCTTCAGCAGGACCCGCACCGACGAGGCGGCGACGCCAGGCAGATCGAGCAGGATTTCAACGGATTCGTCGGTTTCGATGACGTCGAGCGGCGGGACGCAATCGCCTGCGGCTGTGCTTCGGCCGCCGGAAGCGGCGGCCAGTTCCTGCAGGAGACGTCGAACGTCCTCGGTCAGATCGCCCAACTCGGCCGAGTGCAGGACAGAAGGCCACGCGGTCATGACAGGCAAGGATCGCACAGATTCGGCGGTGAGGGGCACTTGGCACCAACTGAGCGGGTGCCTGGTGCCTGCGTGCCTGGTGCCTCGTGCGGTGCTGAGTACGGGGTGCCGGGTGCGAGGGCCGGGTGCTCATGCGTCCGGCCAAGCTCGACTTTGAAACCCCGGACCTCGGTTGGGCATCTAGTGAGTGTTATACACTAAGATTTAGTTATTGACAGGCACTCAATATTTGGCTAGCCTTAGGAATCTTCAGTATTCGGAGGTATCGGACTCATGCCAAGCAAGGTGATCGGAATCGACCTCGGCACCACCAACTCGGTGGTCGCGGTCATGGAGGGTGGGCAGCCCGCCGTCGTCGTCAACCAGGAGGGCGCCCGTACGACCCCCTCGGTTGTGGGCTTCTCGAAGGATGAGGACCGGCTGGTCGGCCAGGTCGCCAAGCGGCAGGCCGTGACCAACCCGGAAAACACCATCTTCTCGATCAAGCGCTTCATGGGGCGCAAGTTCGACGAGGTCGCCAGCGAATCGGCGCGCGTGCCCTACAAGGTCGTGCGCGCGGACAACGGCGACGTGTGGGTGGAAGCCCGCGGCCGCAAGTACTCGCCGCCTGAAGTCTCGGCGATGGTGCTGCAGAAGTTGAAGCAGGCCGCCGAGGACTACCTGGGCGAGAAGGTCACCGATGCCGTCATCACGGTGCCGGCGTACTTCAACGACACACAGCGGCAGGCGACCAAGGACGCGGGCAAGATCGCGGGTCTCAACGTCCTGCGCATCATCAACGAGCCCACCGCCGCGGCGCTGGCCTACGGGCTCGACAAGAAGACCAACGAGACCATCGCGGTCTACGACTTCGGCGGCGGCACCTTCGACATCTCGATCCTCGAGGTGGGCGAGGGCGTGGTCGAAGTGAAGGCGACCAACGGCGACACGCATCTGGGCGGCGACGACCTGGATCAGCGCGTCATCGAGTGGCTGATCGCCGAGTTCAAGAAGACCGACGGCGTGGACCTGGGCAAGGACCGCATGGCCCTGCAGCGGCTGCGTGAAGCTGCGGAGAAGGCCAAGATCGAGCTGTCGACGGTCCTCGAGACCGAGCTCAACCTGCCGTTCATCACTGCGGACGCGTCAGGGCCCAAGCACATGGTGCTGAAGCTCACGCGGGCGAAGTTCGAGCAGCTGGTCGAGGACCTGCTGCAGAAGTCGATGGGCCCGGTCAGGCAGGCGCTTGCCGACGCCGGACTGCAGCCCTCGCAGGTCGACGAGGTCGTGCTCGTCGGCGGCAGCACCCGCACGCCGCGCGTGCAGCAGCTGGTGAAGGACTTCTTCGGCAAGGAGCTGCACAAGGGCGTGAACCCGGACGAAGTCGTCGCGGTTGGCGCGGCCATCCAGGGCGGCGTCCTGACGGGCGACGTCAAGGACGTGCTGCTGCTCGACGTGACGCCGCTGTCGCTGGGCATCGAGACGCTGGGCGGCGTGATGACCACACTCATCACGCGCAACACCACGATTCCGACCAGGAAGAGCGAGACGTTCTCGACGGCGGCCGACAGCCAGACCAGCGTCGAAGTGCACGTCGTCCAGGGCGAGCGGCCACTGGCGCACGACAACCGGACGCTCGGCAAGTTCCACCTGGTGGGCCTGCCGCCGGCGCCGCGGGGCGTGCCGCAGATCGAGGTCGCCTTCGACATCGACGCCAACGGCATCGTCAACGTGACGGCGACCGACAAGGCCACGGGCAAGGAGCAGAAGATCACGATCACCGGGTCCTCGGGTCTCTCCAAGGGCGACGTCGAGAAGATGGTGCGTGATGCCGAGGCCCACGCGGCCGAGGACAAGGCCAGGCGCGAGGTGATCGACGCGCGCAACCAGGCCGACACGCTGGCCTGGAATGTCGAGAAGTCGCTGAACGAGAACCGCGAGAAGGTGCCCGTCGGCGAGATCTCGACCATTGAAGCGGCCATCGCGAAAGTCCGCGAGGCCATCACGGGCGACGACGCCGCAGCCATTACGCGTGCGAGCGACGAACTGCAGAAGGCGAGCCACGCCATGGCCGAAGCGCTCTACAAGGCGCAGCAGGCCCCTGGCGCCCAGCCCGGTCAGCCGGCCGGCGACGCCGCCGGCAGCACCGCCGCCGAGGGCGAGGTCGTCGACGCGGAGTTTGCGGAAACCAAATAAACCGGGTTCACGGGTTCACAGGTTCACGGGTTCACAGGTTCACGAGTTCACAGGTTCACGGGTTCCGGTGAAAGTTGAGAAGGGAGAAAGTCATGAATATCGTTCGCTTTGATCCGTTTCGTGAGATGGCGGCGCTCCAGGATCGCGTAAACCGCGCGTTTGGCGACCTGAGCCGTCAGTACGACGACGACCTGACGACTCGAGGCTCGTGGATTCCGGCTGTCGACATCTACCAGACCGACGGCCAGGCCCTCGTGCTGAAGGTCGAGCTGCCCGACGTCGCGCGGGAGGACATCGACCTGCGCGTCGAGAACACCACGCTCACCATCAGCGGCCAGAAGCAGCGAGACAAGGCCGTCAAGGATGAGCAGTACCACCGCATCGAACGCACGTCGGGTGCCTTCAGCCGGACGTTCACCCTGCCCGCGACGGTCGATTCCGGCAAGATCGGGGCGGAGTTCAAGAACGGGGTGCTGACGGTGACCCTGCCCGTGCGGGAGGACGCCAAGCCCCGGCAGATCCAGGTAACCGTGAACTGAAAGTCGGGTCGTTCACGGTTCACGGGTTCACGGGTTCGGCAGGTTCACGGGTTCACAGGTTCCGGTTCACAGGTTCTGACCCCTGAACCGTCGAACCTGTGAACCCGTGAACCTGTGAACCCGGAGAAAGCCGTGATAGACTTGAAGGTCATGGCTACCGAAGACTTCCACGACGACGCCGACCACGACATTGCCGAAGCGGCGAGCCCCGGTCCGGTCATCGCCGAGCCCCCCCGGAGCCGGTTCCTGTTCGTGGACGTGGCCGCCATGCGTGCCAAGCAGATCCGCCGTGGGGCCCTGGCCCGCCTGGGCCGCGACACCCATCACCCCATCAAGGCCGAGCGCATCGCCATGGAAGAAGTGCGCCGGGGGTATGTCAGCTACGACCTGCCCGAGTTCAAGGTCAAGCCGGTCGACTAGGCCGTCGGCATGGGCGCCCTCGGGCGCCCTGGCCCATCACATCGTTCTCTCGCAAATTCCTCATCCGGCTCGTCGCCGGTCCGCCATCATGCCGTGCGGTACAATAGGTACCGTCAACCAGTCCAAGCCGAAACCCGGCCTTTGCGCCGACTCGCACCCGTTCCACCCTGATGACGAACGCCGCACCTACGGCGGACGCGCAGCGTCAGCCTTTGCAGTTTTTTCACCCGGCAGTCGCGCGCTGGTTTGCGCAGTCGCTCGGCCCCCCTACCGCTGCGCAACGGCTGGGATGGGATGAAATCCGCAAGGGGCGCCACACGCTGATAGCCGCCCCAACGGGTTCTGGCAAGACCCTGGCGGCGTTCTTAATCGCAATCGATGACCTGCTGAGGGAGGGCCTCGAGCAACCGCTGCCCGCGGAGGTGCGCGTCCTCTACGTGTCGCCCCTCAAGGCCCTCAGCGGCGACATTCACAAGAACCTCATGGAGCCGTTGGCGGGGGTCGAAAGGATCGCCGCCGAAATGGGCCTGGCCGCTCCACGGATCACGGCGGCCGTGCGTACGGGCGACACGCCGGCGGCAGCAAGGGCTGCGATGCTCCGCACGCCGCCACATCTGTTGGTCACCACGCCCGAGTCGCTGTACTTGCTGCTCACGTCGGCCGGCAGCCGCGAGCGGCTGCGACACGTGTGTACCGTCATCGTCGACGAGATTCATGCGCTGATCGGGGGACGACGCGGCGCACACCTCGCGTTGTCGCTCGAGCGGCTCGCGGTTGTGACAACGCGGCCACCGCTGCGAATAGGCCTCTCGGCGACGCAGCGTCCCGTCGAAGAGGTCGCTCGCTTTCTCGTCGGCACCGACCATGTGGACCAGCAGGGACGAGCGGCCTGCGCTGTCATCGACGAGGGACATCGTCGGCGCATGGAGTTGGCGCTCGAGGTGCCGGGCTCACCGCTCGAGGCAGTGATGTCGCACGAAGTGTGGCAGGAGTACTACGAGCGGCTCGCAGTGCTCATCGCCGAACACCGTACGACCCTCGTATTCGTCAACACCAGGAAGATGGCCGAGCGACTGGCCCGCGAGCTGGCCGATCGCCTAGGCGAGGACCAGGTTGCGGCGCACCACGGCAGTCTCTCCAAGGAGCGAAGATTCGACGCCGAAACGCGACTGAAGCACGGCCGTGTCAAAGTCGTCGTTGCCACTGCTTCGCTGGAACTGGGAATCGACATCGGACACATCGACCTGGTGTGCCAGATTGGGTCGCCGCGTCGGATCGCGGTATTCCTCCAGCGGGTCGGCCGGGCGGGCCACACGATTCACGGCACGGCGAAAGGCCGGCTCTTCCCGGAAACCCGGGACGATCTGGTCGAATGCGCAGCGCTGCTTGCCGCCGTCCGGCGCGGCGAACTCGATCGCCTGGTGTCCTTCGACGAGCCCCATGACGTGCTCGCGCAGCAGATCGTCGCGGAGGTCGCCTGCTGCGAATGGCGCGAAGACGAGCTATTCGCAACCGTGCGCCGTGCCTGGCCGTATCGAGCGTTGAGTCGGCGCGACTTCGACGCGGTGGTTCGCATGCTGACCACCGGGTTTACCGCGCGCCGGGGGCTGCGGCCAGCATTGCTTCACCGCGACGAGGTCCAGTCGCGCCTGATCGGGCGGCGCGCCGCCCGTCTCACCGCACTGACCTCGGGCGGCGCGATTCCCGACAGTGCCGATTACCGCGTGGTGCTGGAGCCGGACGACTTGTTCCTGGGCACGCTCAATGAGGACTTCGCCATCGAGAGCAATGCCGGCGACGTATTTCAGCTCGGCAACAGCTCGTGGCGGATCCTCCAGGTGACTTCGGGCGTTGTCCGGGTCGCCGACGCGCATGGGGCGCCGCCAACCATTCCGTTCTGGCTCGGAGAGGCGCCAGGCCGCAGCGCCGAGCTGTCGTCGGCGGTGAGCGATCTGCGCCGACAGGTGGAAAGCCTTCTGACATCGGTCAGTGAATCGGAGCCCGACCCCACCGCACGCGCGACTGCGTGGCTGGTCGCGGAGGCAGGCGTCAGCGCGGCCGCCGCCGATCAGATCGTCGCTTACCTGGCTGATACGCTGCGGGTGCTCGGCGCGCTGCCGACGCAGCAGACCCTCATCCTCGAACGCTTCTTCGACGAGTCCGGAGGTATGCAACTCGTGTTGCATGCGCCCTTTGGCAGCCGCGTAAATCGGGCCTGGGCGCTCGCGTTGAGGAAGCGCTTCTGTCGGCAGTTCAACTTCGAGCTGCAGGCGGCGGCCACCGAAGAGGGGCTGCTGCTGTCTCTCGGCCCACAGCATTCGTTTCCCCTTGCCGACGTGTTCCGCTATCTCTCGCCCGCAAGCGTTCGCGACGTGCTGGTGCAGGCCTTTCTGGACGCGCCGGTTTTCAAGACTCGCTGGCGGTGGAATGCGACCGTCTCGCTGGCGGTTCCCCGGGCCGCCGGCGGTCGCCGGGTCCCGGCGCCATTGCAACGGATGCGGGCGGACGATTTGCTGGCGGCGGCCTTCCCTGATGCGGCTGCATGCCTCGAGAACATTCCAGGCGATCGCCAGATCCCGGACCACCCGCTGGTCAACCAGACGGTCCGCGATTGCCTCGAAGAGGCAATGGATCTCCCGCGCCTCACCGAGATTCTCGACCTGATTCACAACGGAGCGATCCGATGCCTCGCTCGGGACACAGCCGAGCCATCGGCTCTCTCGCACGGCTTGCTGAATGCCCGGCCTTATGCGTTTCTCGACGACGCGCCTTTGGAGGAACGCCGGGCGCATGCCGTTCAAGCGCGGCGTGCGACCGATCCGACCGCAAATGGCGGTCTCGGGCTGTTGAACCCGGAGGTCATCGCGAGAGTGACCAATGAGGCGTGGCCCGATCCGCGCGATCCCGACGAACTACACGACGCGCTGGTGACGGCGGGGTTCTTCACCGATGACGAAGTCAGCCGCGACGCGCGATGGCGGGACTGGCTGACCGAGTTGGGGACGTGCGCCCGCGCTGTGCAGGCGTCTGCCAACGCGTGGGCCGTTCCGGTCTGGGTCGCTGCCGAACGACTTCCCGAACTGCGAGCGGCCTTCCCTTCGGCAGCGCTTGCCTCGCCGATCGAGGCACCCGCTGAACGCGCCGCGGTTCCGTGGACACAGGAGGCGGCGCTGACCGAACTGCTGAAGGGGCGCATGGCGATGCTCGGGCCGCTGACGGCCGAGCGGCTGGGGTGGCCCGTCGGCCTGTCCGAAGCGACGGCGCTTCCCGGGCTGATCGCCTTGGAATCCGAAGGACTCGTCCTGCGAGGGGTGTTTGACGCGTCCGGCGCGCGCGAGCAGTGGTGCGACAGGCGGCTGCTCGCACGCATCCACCGGGAGACGCTGACGCGCCTGCGTGCCGACATCGAGCCCATCACGCCCGCCGAGTTCATGCGATTCCTATTCGCCTGGCAGCACGTGACGCCCATCGACCGGCTGGCGGGAGTCGAAGGCCTCAGGGTCGCGGTTTCTCAGCTCGACGGGTTCGAGCTTGCGGCGGCGGCCTGGGAACGGCACGTGCTGCCAGCCCGGGTTGAGCGCTACGACCCGTCGATGCTCGACCAGTTGTGCTTCAGTGGTGAAGTCGGGTGGGCAAGGCTCGGCCCGACGCGGGCCAATGCGCCTGCCGGCACGCCCTCCAGACCCATCCGAGCCACACCGGTGTCGGTTTTCCAGCGTGAGCACCTGCGTGTGTGGCAAGCGCTATCGACTATCGAGCCTGTCAGTATCGACGCCGCGACCCACAGCGCTCCTGCGCAGGCGCTGTTGACCGCGCTCGATCGGGCCGGTGCCTCGTTCATCCACGAACTCACCGCAGAGCCCGGCCTTGGGAGCGACACGGTCCAAGCCGCACTCGGCGAACTGGTGGCGGCCGGCGCGGTGACTTCCGACGGGTTCGGAGGCCTGCGCGCCCTGGTCGCGCCGAAGACGGCGCTCGTGCGTCATGCCTTGGGCTTCCGGCCTCGCTCCCGGGCCCGAGTGCCAGCAATGGCAGGCGGGCGCTGGGCGCGGCTGTCGCTCAACGGTCCGTCGCTGTCCCGCGACGAGGCAGTCCAGCATTACGCGATGACGTTGCTGGCGCGCTATGGCGTCATGTTCAGACGCCTGCTGTCCCGTGAGCCGTACGGCGTCCCATGGCGTGAGCTCGTCAGGGTCTACCGACGTCTCGAAGCGCGCGGGGAGATTCGGGGCGGGCGGTTCGTCGCCGGAATGTCCGGCGAGCAGTTCGCCCTGCCTGACGCTGTCGAGCGCGCGCGCGAGATCCGCCGCCGCCGCGTTTCCGGCGACTTGGTCACGGTCAGCGCCGCCGATCCGCTGAATCTGGCCGGCATAGTAACGGGAGGCGAAAGGATCGCGGCCGTCGCGTCCACGCGGGTCGTGTTCTGCGACGGCATTCCGGTCGAGGTCACGGAGAGCCAGCAATCCAGGCGAGTGGGATGAGTCGCCAAGTGGGGCTGTCGTCCCTGAAACTTCCGTTTCGCCCCCTTCGTAAAGGCTAGTACTCGCCGACGGGCCTTTCCCTGCAGCCGTGGTGTATCGACGCCATGCCCTGCGGGTGCCCGTCGTGCGCGTTGGGGTCAATGCGGTGTTGACGCTGCTCGGACTGGCGACCTTGGTCATGACGGGCCTGATGACGGCCGCGATCGTGATGCTGGGGGTACTGGTGGTCAAGGTGTTGTTTTTCGCCATCACCCTGCCGTTTCGCATTGCCTTTGCGGTCCTGTTCTTCCCGTTCTGGATCGCCAAGACGGTGCTCAAGATGGCCGTCGGGGTTGTGATGGTGCCGCTGCTCCTGCTGGTGGGAGTCGTGCTGGCGGTTCTGGCTGCGCTGGCCGCTATCGCCGCCATCGTCGCGCCGCTGCTGCCGCTGCTGATTGTCGGCCTGCTGGTGTGGGCGGTGTTCCGGAGCTTCAGACCCGCGGTCGCGTGAGAGCGCCAGGCATCTGGCGATGCCAGTCCGTCTCCCGCTCGTAGGCATCGGCGGCGCGTAGCAGCGTCGCCTCGTCGAAGGCCCGCCCCGTCAACTGCAGCCCGATCGGCAGGCGAGTGGGCGAGAACCCGCACGGCACGCTGATGGCCGGCAACCCCGACAGGTTCGCGCTGACCGTAAAGATGTCTTCCAGGTACATCTGCAGCGGGTCGTCGATCTTCTCCCCAAGGCGGAACGCGGGCCGTGGCGTGGTCGGCATGGCCACGACGTCACAGGCGGCAAACGCGGCCTCGTAGTCTCGCCGTATCAGCGTCCGCACCTGCTGCGCCTTCAGGTAGTACGCGTCGTAGTAGCCGGCGCTCAGCACGTACGTGCCGAGCATGATGCGGCGCTTCACCTCGGTCCCAAACGCCTCATCGCGGGTCTTCAGGTACATCCCCTTGAGCGTCCGCGCTTCAGACGTCCGGTACCCGTAGCGCACGCCATCGAATCGGGCGAGGTTCGAGCTGGCCTCGGCGGTGGCGACCAGGTAGTAGACGGGAATCGCATACCGCGCGTGGGGCAGGTCGACATCGACCAGACGTGCGCCGCGTGAAGTCAGGACATGCAGGGCCGTTTCGACCGCCTTGACGATGTCGGGATCGACGCCCTCGCCAACCAGCGCGCGGGGCACGCCGATGCGCAGGCCCGTGACGTCTCCGGTCAGCGCGCCCACGTAGTCGCCCACCGGCTCGCGCGAGGCCGTGGCGTCGTGGCTGTCGGCCCCCGCCATCACCGTGAGCATCCGGGCGGCGTCACCGACCGTGCGTGCAAACGGCCCAATCTGATCGAGCGACGAGGCAAACGCGATCAGGCCGTATCGCGAAACGCGCCCGTAGGTGGGCTTGAGCCCCACAACGCCACAGAACGCCGCGGGCTGGCGAATCGAGCCGCCGGTGTCGGAGCCGAGCGAGACCGGCACCATGCCCGCGGCCACGGCGACCGCCGATCCGCCGCTCGATCCACCCGGCGTGCGGGAGACGTCCCAGGGGTTACGCGTCGGGCCAAACGCAGAATTCTCGGTGGACGAGCCCATCGCGAACTCGTCGCAATTGGCCTTGCCGACGACGACGGCGCCAGCCTGTTCGAGACGCGTGACGACCGTCGCGTCGTACGGAGGCACGTAGCCGCCGAGAATCTTTGAGGCCGCGGTCGTGACGAGCCCCCGCGTGCACAGGTTGTCCTTGAGCGCGATCGGCACGCCGTGGAGCGGCCCGCGAGCGCTGCCGGGCAGCCTGTCGAGCCGCGCCGCGCGGGCGCGCGCCGTATCGGTTGCCACCGCGAGAAATGCGCCCAGGCGGCTGTCGCTTTCGCCGATGCGTTCGAGCGCAGCCTCGCAGAGCGACGAGGCCGTGGCGTCGCCGCTGTCGATGGCGGTGCGGACGGCTTCGATGGTGAGAGGGCCCGCGGCCGCCATCACCCGATCACCCGCGGCACGCGGAACAAGCCGGCAGGCTCGTCGCCGTCGGGCGCGGCCATCACAGCGGTCTGCCGATCCAGGCACGGCGTCTCGACGTCGTCGCGATCGACGGGCGCGCCGGTGAGGACGTGCGAGGTGGGCGGCACGCCGGAGGTGTCAATCGCCTGCACCTGCATGGCGTAGGCGAGGATCTCGCTCAGCTGACGCGTGAAGGCCTCGGCCTCTGCATCGGTCAACTCGAGGTGCGCCAGTTCGGCGATGCGCGCCACCTCCGCGCGAGACAACACGTCGGACATTCGCTGATGCTAGCATAGCGATTGCCGGCTCAAATGACCCCCGACTCAGGCCCGCAACCCGTGCGTCGCCTTGCATTTTCTGGCACGTGGTACGACCGGGATCCGTCAGCGCTGGCTCGCGATGTCGACGCCTGGCTGTCGGGTGTCACGTCGCTGCCACCCGGGCGTGTGTGCGCGCTCGTGGCGCCGCATGCCGGCTTGCGGTACTCGGGACGGATCGCCGCCTGGAGCTACCAGCCGCTGGCGGGACTCGCCCTCGACGCGGTCGTGCTGATCGGGCCTTCGCACTACGCGGCCTTTTCGGGATGCGCGATGTTGCGCCGGGGCAGCCTCGCGACGCCGTGGGCCGCGTTGCCCGTGCACGAGGAGATCGCCGACGCGCTTGCCAACGCGTCGCCGCTGCTCGCGCAGGAGCGTCGTGACGTCCATGCGGCCGAGCATTCGCTCGAACTCCATCTGCCGCTGCTGGCCCGCGCGCAACCGGGCGTTGCCGTCGTGCCGATTCTTGTGGGCGAGCACACTCGCGATGTCGCCGCTGCGATCGGCGATGCCCTCGTGCGGGCGACGGCAGGCCGCCGAGTCGTGTTCGCCGCAAGCAGCGATCTCTCGCACTATCATCCGCGGGCCACGGCGCGGCGCCTCGACGAGGTGGTGCTCGGCTCGTTCGAGGCGTGCGACGCCGAGTCGTTGATGAACGCCCTCGAGCGCGATCCTGGCCACGCCTGCGGAGGCGTGCCGGCGGCGGCCGTCATGCGGGCGTCGCGCGCCGTGGGCGCGACCTCCGGCGGCGTCCGGCAGTACGGCGACTCAGGCGACGCCTCGGGCGACGTCGCGCGCGTCGTCGGCTATGCCAGCGCGGTCTGGACAGCAGCGGCATGACGATGAGCTGGTCTGACGACGAGCGCACGACGCTGCTGGCCCTGGCGCGGCAGGCGCTGGTGGCTGCCGTGCAGAGGGACGCGCCGCCGGCGGCGATCGGTCACGGCGTCTTCGACCAGCGCGCTGGTGCGTTTGTCACGCTCAAGTGCGCTGGCGACCTCCGGGGGTGTATCGGGCAGGTCGAGCCACAACGGCTCGCCGATATCGTCGTGCACTGTGCCGGGGCCGCTGCCCTGGAGGATCCCCGGTTCCCGCCGGTGACGGCGGGGGAACTGCTGCGGATTCACATCGAGCTGTCGGTGCTCGGTCCGTTGGCGCCCCTGTCTGACCCCTCGGCGCTCGAGCCGGGCCGGCACGGCCTGGTGATTCGCCTGGCAGGACGGCATGGCCTGCTGCTGCCCCAGGTGGCGACCGAGTGGGGATGGACGCGAGACGAGTTCCTCCGGCACACCTGCCTGAAGGCGGGGCTGCCCGGCGACGCGTGGCAGCAGGGCGCACAGCTCTTCACGTTTGAAGCCGAGATCTTTGGGGAGCCGGAAATCCTGATGGACGCCTCGCCTTCGCCTGCCGCTCCTCCTCTCAGATGCCCGTCGTGTCGGGCCGACATGGCCGCGGTGCTGCTCGACGCACACTACGGCGGGACCGTGCAGCTTGACGCCTGCCATGGCTGCCACGGGCTGTGGGCCGACGACCGTGAAACCCTGCGCCTGACGCCGGGCGCGACGCTGCAGTTGTTCGAGCTGATTCACGACCGCCGTGCCGATTCGCGTCATCCCCTCGCGGCCCGCCTGCAGTGCACGCGGTGCGACCTGCGGCTGATCGACACGCACGACCGCCAGCGCGACACTCCCTTTCGCTACTGGCGGTGCGGTCGCCGGCACGGCCGCTTCATCACGTTTTTCGACTTTCTGCGCGAGAAGGACTTCGTGCGCCCGCTGACGCCCGCGCAAGTCGCAGAACTGCGTGCGCAGGTGCGCTCGGTGAACTGCTCCAACTGCGGCGCGCCCATCGATCTGCGGCACGAGAGCGCGTGCGCCTATTGCCGTACGGCGCTGTCGATGCTCGACTTCACACAGGTCGAACGAATGCTGACAACGCTCCGCGACGCCGAGGATCGACGCGCCGAAAAAGCCCACCAGGCCAGCCTCGGTGCGGCCTTGCTGCCCCTGGCGCTCGCGCGGGAGCGGCGCCAGGTCGAGGCGTTCTTCAATCAGATCGAGCAACGGCCCGACTGGGGCGGGTGGTCCGTCTCGAGCGGCCTGGTCGAAGCCGGCGTCAGCGCGATAGTCGGGTTGGTGCGCGGCCTTCGGTAGGCAAATACCGCGACCACAACTGTCACGCTGCGCCCGCCCTGACGACGGTTCACGGCGGGCTGACGCCTCGAAGGATCCGCGGATTAAGGGATTGCCGGGATTTCTTGCGAGGAATTGTTCTCACAGGCCGAGACTGGCGGCGGCCCGGAGACAGCGGAACCCGAGCAACATCGGCCGCGTAGCGGCCGGTCAGTGCGACAGAGAAGAGGCGTGAGGATGAGAGCCATTTGATTCGAGGGCTTTCATCCTCACGCCTCTCCCTGTCGCGCTGCCGCGGCTTCGCCGCGGGTTGCTCGGGTTCCTCACGCCCGGGAATCCCGTTAATCCGAAAATCTGCGGATATTTGCCGCCGCGCTGCGGCACGAATAGCTAGTTGCCCAGGCGCTCCGAGCGCACGGCGCCATCGCCGGCGATTTCGATCGTCATCACAAACGGGGCGCGAGCCCGTGGGTCGCGCTCGAGACCGCGTGGCGGCGGGCCCAGGAAGCGCACGTCCATCGCGCGGACGCGCCGGGTTCCGTCTGGCAACGCGGCCGAGTTGGCGGCGGGGAACCGCGAGAAGTTGAAGAATGCCCGTCCCGTCTGCGTCCGGCGGGCTCGCCCGATCCACTCGTCATTCTGCGACGGCAGAAAGATCTCCGCGCTGGTGCCGCGGCCAAGGGTGTAATCGCGGAGCTCATACCCGTCGGATTGCTGCCGGATCAGCCGCCAGGTGAGCGGCGAGAAGAACGTCGGGAGTGCCGCCGCCTGCAGGCACCCGCCAGGTCCTGCATAGGCGGCCTCGATGACAGTGGGATGGCGAGAAAGCGTCGGCGCGCTCGCACATGGCGACGGCGTGCCGTCTGCGCGTGACTCGGCCGCAGCGCTCAGCGCCACTTCGTGCGCGACCGCACGCACACCATAGAAGCAGACGACGGCGGCCAGCGCGGCGCGCGCGATGGTCTGTCGCGACCGTGGCCGGAGCCGCGCAGCGGCAAAGCCGATCCCAAGCAATGCCCAGACGTAGAGATCGATGATCGGCAGCCAGTCCAGCGCGAACCAGGTGTCGACAAAGGGGCTCAGCAGGCGCGTCCCGTACCAGGTCGGCAGATCCATCAGCACGTGCAGCACGGTGCCGGTGAGGGCCACGCCGCACAGCGACCCGAACCGGTGCCATGCTGCACTCCTGGTCGAAGGTCGCAGCGCCCGCCAGCCCACGACCAGCAACGCAGCCACGAGTGCGAGCCCGACGATGCCCAGCGGGCCGTGCGTCGGCCCCCGATGCGCCGCGAAGTACGCGAGGCTTCCGTCAAAGGCGGTGACGATGTCGGCGTCGGGCAGGTTGCTGGCGAGGATCATCGCGAAGGTCGCGCCGGAGGTGCGCGCGCCAAGGCCCGCACGAACAAGCGTCACCCCCACGAGCGTGTGCGTGAGGTTATCCAATCAAACGCTAATATACCAAGCATGCGCGTGTCCGCTGCCGTTGTGCTCGTCGTCGCTCTGCTTCTGGTGGGTTCGGCCCGGCCCGGGGCCTGGGGTTTCGAGGTGCATCGATTCATCACCGACCGCGCCATCGACCTGCTGCCCGATCCCATCCGGCCGTTCTTCCAGAAACATCGTGCCTTCATCGTCGAGCGATCGGTCGATCCCGATCTGTGGCGAAATGCCGGCTGGGATGAGGAGCCGTCGCGTCACTTCGTGGACCTTGACGCGTACGGGCGCCCGCCGTTTGGGGATCTGCCGCGCGACTACGATCGCGCCGTCGAGCGCTACGGCGCGGAGTTCGTGCAACGTAATGGCACGCTGCCCTGGCGTGCCGGAGAGGTCTACGGGCAGTTGCGGCGCAACTTCGAGTTGCAGAAACGGGGCGTCCCCGGCTACTCGCTCGAGAACATCAAGTTCTACTCGGCGATTCTCGCGCACTACGTCGAGGACGGACACGTGCCCTTTCACGCAGTGCTCAACTACGACGGGCAGTTGACGGGGCAGCATGGCATCCACAGCCGCTGGGAGTCCGAACTGGTGACGCGAAATCTGGCCGGGCTCCAGCTGGCGCCGCCGCCCGTCGTGGCGGTCACCGACATGCGCACGTTCGTCTTCGACGTGCTGCAGGCCAGCTTTCCGCACGCGGAAACTATTCTCAAGGCCGATAAAGCCGCCATCGCAGGCCGCGACGAGTACGACGACGCGTATTTCGATCAGCTGTTTCGCGACACGCGTCCGATTCTCGAACAGCGGATGTCGGCCGCCATCAGCGCGGTGGCCTCTGCGATTGTCGGGGCATGGGAAGAAGGGGGAAAGCCCGCGCTCGCGCTGGACCCGCCGAGGGAGATCAGGAAGGTTCGTAAACAGGAATGACGGCTTGTCGGGGCGCGGTGCGCCCCTACTGGATCACCTTCATTCGCGTTCGGTCCGCCGGCACCTCGAGGCCCGGCAAGACGACGTCGACCTTTCCGGTTCGAACGACGCGGACGTCGTAGGTTCCCGCGGGCAGCACCAGCAGCACGTAACCGGGACCGTGAATGGTTCGAGCTTGTGTGGGCCGGCTCTCGCCGCTCCTGGTCACGGTGACGGCGGTTCCGGCCGGATCAGGCGCCTGCCCCTCCGGCCAGCGCAACTGCAGCGCGCCGTGCTCGTTGGCGAAGTTGATGACTTCCAAATGGCGGCCGGCCTCATCGGGGTAGGCCATGACGACGAGCTTTTCAGCCCAGCGGACGCTGACCACCTGCCCGGCCTGCTGACGGACCGCCTGCACGTCGTAGATGCCAGCCGGCAGGTTGGCGGCCAGGGGGCCACCCTCGACCAGCCGGCCCGTCTCGGTGGAGCCGCTGGGGCGCACGCGCAACCGGGTCTCGCCGCTCACTTCGACAGCCCCGTCGAACACGCGGAACTCGGTGCGAATCGTCCCGCCTTGCGGCGCGGTCTGCCGCACGACCGGCTCAGCGGTCCACAAGGCACCGAATGCCAGCGCGAGTCCGGGGAAGACGTGCAGCACGGTGCCGAGATTATAGCAACCGCACTCAGCGGGACGAACCGCCGGGGAGTTCTATCGTACGATGGTCGTGCATGGAGGTGTTTCTCATACCGGTGGGCGCCGATCGCCACGAGCTTTACTGCGAGATTCCCGACGAGGATCCCTCCGGCGCGACGGACAACGATCGCGGATTCTTCCGCGGCCTGGTCAGGAAGTTCAGCGACACCCTCAACCGCATCGAGCGCGATCGCCGGCATCACGAGGACGACACACGAGAGCACGGGTGGTTCGAGCGGCTGAGGCGGCGCGCGCTGCGGATGGTGGCCGAAAGCATCGCCGAACAGCGCCTGTTGTGGCACATGCGCCGGCAGCACCGGGCGATCCTGGTTCATCCGGAAGACCTCGACGGCGAGGCCGCCCTGGCCATCGTGCGGCCGACGCTGAAGGCCGACTTCGAGAAGCACCGCCGCTGGCTCGTCATCGACGGCGTGCTCGTGCTGCTGTCGGCCCTCCTCATCCTGGTGCCTGGCCCCAACGTCCTCGGCTACTACTTCGCATTCCGGTTGGTCGGGCACTACTTCTCGATGCGCGGGGCGCGGCAGGCGCTCGATCACGTGGTGTGGACCACTCGCGCCAACGACGCCCTTGCCGACCTGCGTCCGCTGGTGCTGGTCGATCGCGACGAGCGGCGCCCCCGTGTCGAGGCCATCGCGGCGCGGCTGGAGCTGATGCACCTGCGCCGGTTCTTCGATCGCGTGGCCATCCCCGGCGCGTGATATAAGCCACGGCTGTGACGCTTGCCGACCTTGCCGCCCGCCTGGGCTGCCGCCTCGAAGGCGACGGCGCGATCGAGATCGCGCGAGTAGCCACGCTCGACCAGGCCGGCCCCGGCGACCTGACGTTTCTCGCCAATCCCAAGTACGCGCAGGCCGCGCAGCGGACCAATGCGAGCGCGATCATCCTGGGCGACCAGGCGCCCCCCGCTCCGTGCGCGATGCTGCGATCGGCGTATCCATATCGATCGTTTGCGGATGCGCTTGCGCTGCTCGGCCGCAATGAGCGGCCTCCCGATGGCGTGCACCCGACTGCCGTCATCGGCCCTGACGCGCGTATCGGCCATGGCGTGTCCATCGGCGCCTTCGTGGTCGTCGGCGCCGGCGCGGACATCGGCGACAGGGTCGTGCTGCATCCACACGTAGTGCTGGGGCCTGGTGTCCGCATCGGCGAAGACAGCGTCGTGCACGCGCGCGTGTCGGTGCGTGAACGCACGGTTCTGGGCCGCCGTGTCATCGTGCAGGACGGCGCCGTGATTGGCAGCGACGGTTATGGCTACGTCACGGACCCGGACGGCGTCCACCACAAGATTCCGCAGCAGAGCGTCGTCGTCGTCGACGACGACGTCGAGATCGGCGCCAATACGACCATCGACCGGCCGGCCGTGGGAGAGACGCGGATCGGACGCGGGGCCAAGATCGACAACCTGGTGCAGATCGCGCACGGCGTGAAGGTCGGCGAGCACGCGCTGCTGGTCGCGCAGGTCGGCATCGCTGGCAGCTCGACGATCGGCGACCACGTCGTGCTGGCAGGGCAGGTGGGTGTCGCCGGGCATATCACCGTGGGCGACCGCGCGCGCGCCACGGCACAGACCGGGATCCCCAGCTCGGTCGAGCCCGGTGCGACGGTCTCGGGCTATCCGGCCATCGACAACCGCGAGTGGCTCAAAGCGTCCGCAGTATTCCGGAATCTGCCAGAACTCCGCCGGCAGGTGAAGGAATTGCTGGCGCGGCTGGAGGCGCTCGAAGCGCGTCTAGAGCGTGAGCCGGGCGACTGACCCCTCGTAATCGTCAATCTTCAATCGTAGATTTTTCGTAGTCCCTGTCATAATCGACCGATGCCTTTCAGGTTGTCCCCACGCCGTGCGAGCGGCGTCGTGCTCGCCCTCACGGCCGCGTGGATTGCCATCGATTCCGCCGTTCTCCCCGCGGCGGTGCCTCCGCCAAAGCTCGAGTACAAGATCACGACGCTTGCCAACGGCCTCACCGTGATTCTCTCGGAGGATCACTCCACGCCGGTGGTGCACGTGGAGCTGTGGTACCACGTCGGGTCGAAAGACGAGAGACCCGGCCGCACGGGGTTCGCGCACCTGTTCGAGCACCTGATGTTCAAGGGCTCGAAGAACGTGGAGCCCGAGGCGCACGGCTCGTTCATCACCAGCGTCGGCGGCCAGGCCAATGCCGAGACGCGCGAAGACATCACGGTCTACTGGCAGACGGCGCCCGCGCAGTATCTGCCGCTGATGCTCTGGCTCGAGGCCGACCGCATGGCCACGCTGCGCATCGACGAAGACACGTTCAAGCGCGAACGGGAGGTCGTGAAGGAAGAGCGCAGGATGCGCGTCGAAAACCAGCCCTACGGCCGGCTGCCCGAGCTGCTCTACGACGCCGCCTTCACCGTGCACCCGTACAAGCACCCCGTCATCGGCAGCATGAAGGACCTCGAGGCGGCCTCGATTGCCGACGTCCGCGAGTTCTATCGCACCTACTACGTGCCGACCAATGCGACCCTCACCATCGTCGGCGACTTCGACGTCGACCAGGCCGCGCGCCTGGTCGAGCAGTACGACGGAAAGATCCCGAAGCCGCTGAAGGCCGTGCCCCGCGACATCCCGCAGGAGCCGCCGATGACGCGCGAGAAGCGGCTCACGATCGAAGAGGCGTGGCCGCTGCCGGCCGTCATCGTCGCGCACCACATCACCTACGACGGCCATCCGGACTCGTATCCGCTGCACATGGCGTCGAAGATCCTGTCAGACGGCCAGAGCTCCCGGATCTATCGCAAGCTGGTGTACGACTCGGGCCTGGCGCTCACGGCCTTTGGCGGCGGCAACATCATCGAGCACCCGAACCTGTTCTACGCGGCAGCGATCGTGCAGCCCGGCCGGTCGCCGGCCGAAGTGGAAGCGGGCCTGATTGCGGAGCTGCAGCGCATGACGACCGAGGCGGTGAGCGAGCACGAGCTGCAGCGCGCGAAGAACCAGTTCGCGCGCGACTACATCATGGGCCGCGAGACCAACCGGCTCAAGGCGGGCCAGCTGGCGCATGCGGCCGTCATCCACAACGACATCACGACCGCCGACGGCGAGTTCCAAATCTTCCAGCGCATCACCGCGGCCGACATCCAGCGCGTCGCCAAGACCTATTTCACTCCGACCAACCGTCTCGTGATCACCATCATGCCGAAGGGTTCCACTCAGTGAGGGCGCAGGGCCTCCACGTCGCGCTCGTTTCGCTGCTCGGCCTCCTGCCGACCGTCGCAGCGGCGCAGGTACCCAACTGGCCGAGCGAGATGCCTCCGAGGCCGCTGCAGGCGCGCGAGGTCAACTTTCCCCCGTACGAGATCAAGTCGCTCAAGAACGGGTTGCAGGTCGTCGTCGTTCAGCACCACGAGCAACCCGTTGTCACCTTGCGCCTGCTCGTGCGGGCCGGCGGAGCGCAGGACCCGCCGAGCAAGCAGGGCGTCGCGGCGCTGGCTGCGGCGCTGCTCGACCAGGGCGCCGGCACGCGAAGCGCCGCACAGATCGCCGATGCCATCGACACGATCGGCGGCGCCCTCAGCGCCGGCGCCGGCAGCGACCTGTCGGTCGCCGACGTGCTCGTCATGAAAGACGGGCTGGCCTTCGGGTTCGACCTGCTGTCCGACGTCGTCAGGCGTCCGGCGTTTCACCAGCAGGAACTCGAGCGGCAGCGGCAGCAGGCGCTGTCGGGGATGCGCGTGAACTACGAGGATCCGGACTCGGTGGCCAGCCTGGTCTTCGATCGCCTTGTGTATGGATTCCATCCCTACGGCCTGCCGAACACCGGCACGCCCGAATCGCTCGCCGCCATCACGGTCGATGACCTCCGCGCGTTCCACAAGACGTGGTTCGTGCCCAACAACGCCATCCTGGGCATCGTCGGCGACATCACCACGACCGAGGCGCTGGCCGCCGCCGAGAAGGCGTTCGGGGACTGGCAGCCGGGTGAATTGCCGACGGCCGATCACCCGGCGCCTCCGCCGCCGACCAGGCGCCTGGTCGTGATCAACAAGCCCGACGCGGTGCAAACCGAAGTGCGAGTCGGGCACGTCGCGCTTCCCCGGACGCATCCGGACCATCTCGCGTTCGACCTCGCCCTGAAGATCCTGGGCGGCGAGGGCGCCAACCGCCTGCACCAGGTCCTTCGGTCCGATCGCGGGCTCACCTACGGCGCCTCGGCCGACCTGACGTCGCTGCGCGAGTCGGGCGACTTTGCGGCCGAAACCGATACACGGTCCGATGCGACGGCCGAAGTGCTGCGCCTGATCGTCGACGAGATCGCCCGTCTGCAGCGCGAAACAGTGTCGGTGCGCGAGCTGCGGAGCGCCCAGGACTACCTGGCGGGCAAGTTCCCGTTGACGATCGAAACGCCAGGCGCGATTGCCACTCAGGTCCTGGACGTGCTGTTCTACGGATTGCCACTGGGCGACATCGAGACCTATCGCGAGCGCGTGAACGCGATTACGCCCGGGGATATCCAGCGCGTGGCGCGCCAGTATCTGCCACCCCGACCGCCTCTCGGTCGTGCTCGTCGGCAACGCCTCGGCGTTCACGGGCCAACTTGCGGGCGTCGGGTTCGACCGCTTCGAGCTGGTGGAGCTGCCGCAGCTCGACCTGTCATCGGTCACCTTCCAGCGCAGACCGCGACCAGCAGCCGCGGGCGCGCGGTAGCGGCCGGCGCCGGGTTTCAGGTCGCACCTTCGGCATGGCAACCGTGATGGTGTCTTGTGGCGAGGCCTCCGGCGATCTGTATGCCGGCGCGCTCGCGGAGGCACTGCAGGCGAAAGAGCCGGGCACGCGCGTCATCGGCTTCGGCGGCGAACGGCTGGCGGCATCCGGCGCGGAGCTGGCCGGCGACTACCGCGGCATCGCCGTCACCGGGCTGACCGAGGTCGTGCGCGTGCTGCCGCGCACGTACGCGATGTACCGCCGGCTGGTGGACCTTGCGAGGACCGCGCGGCCAGACGTCTTTGTCGCGATCGATTTCCCCGACTTCAATTTTCGGCTCGCCGGCGCGGTCCACGACCTCGGGATCCCGGTCGTCTACTACGTCAGCCCGCAGTTGTGGGCTTGGCGTCCGGGTCGCATCCGCGCGTTGAAGGCATTTGCGGACAAGGTCCTGCCGATCTTTCCGTTCGAGGTCGAGATCTACGAACGCGCCGGCGTCCCCGTGGAGTTTGTGGGGCACCCGCTCATCGACCTCATCACGGTCAGCACGCCGCGCGATCCCTTCCTTCGAAGCCTCGGCCTCGATCCGGCCGGGCCCGTTGTCGCCTTGCTCCCCGGCAGCCGGCCCAACGAGGTCCGCGCGCTGCTGCCGGTGCTTGCCGATGCGATGACGCGGATTCGGGCCGGCCGTCCCGGTACCCAGTTCGTGCTGGCCCGAGCCCCCAAGCTGTCGGCCTCGCTCTTCGATCCGCTTGGGCCGGGCGCCGGAGGCGTCGCCATCGTCGAGGGACGAACCGACGATGTGCTGAACGCGAGCGACGTCGTGCTGACCGCCTCGGGAACCGCCACGGTGCAGGCCGCGCTCCACGAGCGGCCAATGGTGATCCTCTACAAGCTGTCGCCTTTGACCTATCGGCTGGGGCGCCCGTTCGTCAAGGTGAATACCTTCGGCATGGCCAACCTGATTTCCGGACGCCGCATCGTCACCGAATTGATTCAGGACGACTGCACGCCCGAGCGCGTGGCTGGCGAGGCTCTTGCACTGCTGAACGACCACGACCGAGCCGACAGAATGAGAGCGGATCTGCGCGAGGTGCGCGAAAAGCTGGGCGCGCCAGGCGCCAGCGCGCGCGCGGCCGCTGCTGTTTTGAAGGTGGCCACAGAGGCACGGAGAGCACAGAGTTGACCTCTGCGTGCTAAGTTACCCGCCGTAGCCCTGGCAGAGGCGGCGTGACTGTGACGGTGACAAATTGACCATGACTCGAACTCTCGTTTCCCTGATTGCCGGAGTATTGCTCGCGCCGGCGGTGGCACTTCACGCGACTGTGTACATCACCGCTGACCTTGGCGAACTGGCCACCGACGCGCGTGCCGTCGCTTATGGCCGCGTGGTCGGGCTCGAGGCGCACTGGCTGGAGGGGCGGCGCTCGATCGAGACGCTGGTCACCCTGGAGGTCGAGACGTACGCCAAGGGCGACCTCGGTCGCAACGTGACGTTGCGTGTGCCGGGCGGTCAGATGGGCCCCTATCGCAGCGTCATGCTGGGGGCGCCGACCTTCGTCGAGGGCGAGGAGGTCGTGGTGTTTCTGGCGTCGAGCGGTCCCGAGATCCCGCACCTGGTGGGCCTGGCGCAGGGTGTCTTCCGCGTACGGACCGACGCCGCGACTGGCGCCCGCCTGGTCACGCCGGAGATCGTCCGAATGCCGGGGGCGGAAACGACCGGGCCGGTGCGCGTCGTGCGAGGTGACGCCAGCCGGCGGCCAGCGCCGCTTTCCGCATTTCTTCAGGAAGTGCGCGCACTGGCCGGGAGGGCGCGGTGAGCGCGTCGCTTGCACGCCGCGTGCTTCTCTGCCTGGCGGTCGTCGCCGCGCTCCAGGCGCCCGCGCACGCGTACTTGAAGCTGGGCTCGAGCGTGAACGGCCGTACTGTCACCCTGCAGTGGCCCCGGCGCGCGCCGGTGCGGTACTTCATCGGCGATCAAGGCGTCGACGGCGTGTCGGCTCCGCAGTTTCGCGAGGCTGTCGGCCGCGCCTTCGAAACGTGGCAAGAGGTCGAGACGGCGTCGGTCAGCTTCGAGTTCGGCGGGTTCGTCGGCGGCAGCCCGCTCGATCAGGATGACGCCAACGTGATCGGATTTACGTCCCGCCCGGACCTCGAACGCACGCTGGCCTCGACCTCGTTCCTCATCGACACGCGCAGCGGCGAGATCATCGAGTCCGACATCTTCTTCAACTCGGTGTTCGAGTGGTCGGTCGCGCCCGGCGGGGAAGCGGGTCGTTTCGACGTGCAGTCCATTGCCACGCACGAGTCCGGCCACTTCCTTGGCCTGGGACATTCGTCGCTCGGCGAAACCGAGCCGCGCCCGACCGGCGGACGCCGCCTCCTCGCCTCGAACTCGGTGATGTTTCCCATCGCCTTCAACGCCGGCAACATCGTCGATCGCGAGTTGACGGCCGATGACATCGCCGGCGTCTCCGACATTTATCCCGACGGGACCTTCCGTCGGACGACCGGCACGATACAAGGCACGGTGACCAAGAACGGCAGGGGCGTCTTCGGCGCCCACGCCGTCGCGTTCGACCTGCGCAGCGGAGATCTCGTTGGCGGGTTCTCGCTTGACGACGCAGGAGCCTTTGCAATTGCGGGGCTGGCCCCCGGCACGTACATCGTGCGCGTCGAGCCGCTCGACGACGGCGATGTGGAGAGCTTCTTCGAGAGCACGTCGAATGTCGACGCCGACTTCAGGGGGAAGTACTACGAACGGCTGGTGACCGTCCCCGAAGGCAGCGGAACGGTGAAGATTGCCGTCGAGGTCGTCGCCAAGTGAGCCGCGTGCGGCCGCTGCTGTGGCTGGCACTGATGCTGACGCCGACGACCGCACTGGCCCAACAGAACCCGGCGCCGCGCCCGCGGTCGTTCGAGCTGTCGGCCGGGGTCATCGCCGTCGGAGGAGTGGATTTCGGGTCGGCCACGGCCAGCCTTATCGCAAATCAGTCGTCCGGGCCGGACTCCACGCTGTTCCGCGCCGCGTCAGACCTCGGCACCGGCGTTGGCCTCGACGGGCGGCTGGCGTTCAACATCACGCGCGCCCTGGCCGTCGAAGGCGGGTTTGTCTGGACCCGCGCCACACTGGAATCGAAGATCACGTCAGACGTGGAGGACATACCTGACGTCACAGTGGCGCAGGACCTCGACACCTACTTCATCGAGGCGTCGGCTGTGTGGCACCTCAATGCGCTGGCGTTTGCCGGCGGCCGCGCATTGCCGTTTGTCGCCGGGGGCGCAGGATACCTGCGGCAACTCGATGAAGAGCAGATGCTGACCGACGACCCCGGCACGGTGTTCCACGGCGGTGGCGGCGTGAAGTATTTCTTCGTGAACCGTCCCCGCGGGTTCATCCGCGGGCTGGGGCTGCGCGGCGATGCGCGCCTCTACGTGCGGTCAGGCGGCGTCGAGCTGGATGAGGACACGACGCGCCGCAACCAATGGGCGGTGGTGGCGGCGCTGCTCGTGCGTTTCTAGACTTTCGCCGCCAGGTAGTCTTCGAACTCGGCGAGCCCCTTGCCGAGATGAACCGGCGCGTCGATGCGGCCCTGCATGACGTCGGCGGTCTTGTAGCCGTTGCCGGTGATGCACACCACCACCGGCTCGTCGGGCGGAATCGCGCCGCTCTTGATGAGCGCGACCGCGCCTGCCAGCGTCGCGCCACCGGCGGGCTCGGTGAAGATCCCCTCGGTCTCCGCGAGCAGCGTCACCGACTGCAGGATCTCCTCGTCGCTCACCATCGTGGCCGTGCCGCCGGTTTCGCGCAGCGTCTGCAGCACGTGATAGCCGTCTGCGGGATTGCCGATGGCAATCGACTTCGCGATGGTGTCCGGCTTCACCGGTTCAGGGAACTCGGCACCGGCCTGGAACGCCCGGACCACGGGCGCCGATCCGGCCGCCTGCACGGCGTGCATGCGCGGCAGGTCGCCGCTTGCCCAGCCAAGCGTCTTCAGCTCGTCAAACGCCCGTCCGATGCGCGGCAGCAGTGTCCCGCCGGCGACCGGACAGACGACGTGGCGTGGGAACTGCCAGTCGAGCTGCTCGACGATCTCGAAGCCGTACGTCTTGGCGCCTTCCGCGTAGTAGGTGCGCAGGTTGATGTTGGCAAAACCCCAGCCGTGCCGGTCGGCGATCTGTGTACAGAGCCGGTTGATGTCGTCGTAGTTGCCCTTGACGGCGATCACGCGGGGCCGGTAGATGGCCGAGCCCATCACCTTGGCGGCTTCGAGGTTGTCCGGAATGAAGACGTAGCAGATCAACCCGAGGCGCGCCGCGTGGGCCGCGACGCTGTTGGCCAGGTTGCCAGTCGAGGCGCAGGCAAAGACCTCGAAGCCCAGGTCCACCGCGCGCGAGGCCGCCACCGACACCACGCGGTCCTTGTACGAAAAGGTCGGGTGGTTGACCGAGTCGTCCTTGACGTACAGCTCGCGGACACCAAGCCGTCGTGCGAGCCGGTCGGCCTTTACGAGCGGGGTGAATCCGGAATAGAAGCCCGTCCGCGGTTCGTTGACGGGCAGCAGCTCGCGATAGCGCCAGAGGTTCTGCGGCCGGGCGCTCACCTGGTCGCGCGTGACGGCGCGTCCGATGGCGTCGTAGTCGTAGGTGACCTCGAGCGGTCCGAGACACTGATCGCAGACGAAGAGCGCTTCGGCGGGAAACGGCGTCCCGCACATCCGGCAGCGAAGGCCTGTGAAGTAGGTCATAGATCCCCAAAACCATTGTGCGCGTTCAACACGCGCAGGCGGCACGGCACCCCGAGCCGCGCGTAGATCGCCGCCAGTGCCTCTTCGATGCCGCCGGTGTCGCCTGCGGCCAGTGCCACCACGGTCGGGCCCGACCCGCTGAGGCAGACGCCAAGCAGGTCCGGGTGATCGAGCGCGAGGGCCTCGGCAAGCCCCGGCACCAGGCTGGCCCGGTACGGCTGGTGCCACTTGTCGCGCAGCGCCTCGCGCAGCAGCGCCGGACGGTTGGTCTGCAGCGCCTGCAGCAGCAGTGCCACGCGCTGCAGGTTGAAGATCGCGTCGGCGCGCGAGAGCGAGGCCGGCAGCACGCGGCGCGCTTCGGGAGTCTTCACGCGCGACTCGGGCATCGCAGCCACGAAGCGAATCCCACCTGGCCAGGGCGTCGAGGCGCACAGCACACGCCCGTCGTCGCACAGGCAGGCGCTCGTCAGGCCGCCGAGCACGGCCGCCGCGATGTTGTCTGGATGGCCCTCGAAGGCGGTCCCTTCCGCAATCAGGTCGCGGTTGGCCGGACCCGCCAACGCCTCGAAAATCTGCAGCCCGGCGACGATCGCCGCGGCGCTGCTGCCAAGGCCAGCCTGCATGGGGATGTCGCTGGCGATCTCCAGGTCGAGCGCGGGGTAGTCCACGCTCTCGCGGGCGGCCAGCGTGCCGATGCTGCGCGCGACGTAGTCGTCGCCCTCGAGCGCGACTGCGCCGAACCGGCTGCGCACGGCATTGCGAGCCGTCGGATCGACGCCCGTCACCCGCACCCGCAGGTAGAGCTGCACGGCCACAGCCAGCGTATCGAAGCCAGGGCCCAGGTTGGCAATCGAGGCGGGAACCACGAACTCGCGGCCCTCGAGTGTGCGGCGGGCGTCTTCGACGCTCAGCACCCGGTGGACGGTGCGATCGGTGACGCTCACGCCCCGCTCCCGTTGTCCAGGATCGGCAGGTCGACCGTCGGCGCGACGTGAAAATCGAGCCGGGCGATCTCCGAAAGCGCGGTGGCCAGCGTCGCGGGCGCGCACGGTTCGATCGTCACGACAAACGCGTTGGCCTCCTTGCTGTGGGCTCGCTGCTGCAGCACCGCGTCGATGTTGATGTCGTGCGACGCCAGGATCGCCGCCAGCGCGGCGAGCACGCCGGGTCGATCCTTGACGACAAACCGCAGGTAGTGCGCGGTCAGGAACTCCGGGTCCACGTGCGAGGCCGGCTGGAGGCGGCGTCGCGACGGGCCGTTCCGGCTCGAGCGCGGCGATGGCGGCAAGATCCGAGACCACCGCGACGGAGGTCGGGCCGCCACCGGCCCCAGATCCGCTGTACACGGTGTCGCCGCCGTAGTGCCCTCGCGCGACGATCAGGTTCTTGCTGCCTTCCGAGCGGGCGAGCATCGACCTGCGTGGCACCAGCGAGGGCCGCACCGACGCCACCACGCGCGTCGCGTCGGCCGGATCGAGCTCGGCCTGTGAAATCTGCCGGATCGTGCACTGAAGCTGGTCCGCGTCACTGGAAGTCCACCGAATCGACCGACGTGATGGGGCGGCAGGCGATGTCGGCGGGAGCGACCTGCACCCGCAGGCCGACCGCGCAGAGAATCGCGAGCTTCGCGCGCGCGTCGTAGCCTTCGACGTCGTCGGTCGGATCGGTTTCAGCGTAGCCAAGCGCCTGCGCCTTGGCCAGCGCATCGGCAAACGTCGCGCCCGCCGACTCCATGCTGGTGAGGATGTAGTTGCAGGTCCCGTTGAGGATGCCGGCGATCCGCTCGATGCGGTCGCCCGCGATGCCGTCGCGCAAGGCGCCGATGACCGGAATGCCGCCGGCGACCGTCGCTTCAAACCGCAGGTGCCGCCTCTGGTCGCCGGCCAGCCGGAGCAGGTCGCGGCCCTCGTGCGCGATGAGCTGTTTGTTGGCCGTGACGACCGAGCGCCCGGACTCGAGCGCGCGCCGCACCCAGGCGCCAGCGGGATCGCGTCCGCCGATGAGCTCGACGATGACGTCTGCGTCCGAGGCGAACACCGCCTCGATGTTGTCGGTCCAGACGACGTCGGACGACACCCAGTCGGCGCGCTTGCGCGCGACGTTGCGGTTGTAGATGAGCGTGAGGCGGACGCCGGCCGGCGGCCTCTCGGTGAGAATCTGCGCCACGGCGCGTCCCACTGTGCCAAAACCCAGCAGCGCCACACGGGCGGTTTGCGTGCTCATCGTCAGGATCCCGTATGGTCCCGCACGGCGGAGGCTCGGGTCAAGTTTATGCGCTGCATTGTCTCCATAACTTGGATGCATGACGA
Source organism: Vicinamibacteria bacterium (assembly GCA_963806705.1). Lineage (GTDB taxonomy): Bacteria > Acidobacteriota > Vicinamibacteria > Vicinamibacterales > JAENWD01 > JAENWD01. The sequence continues at coordinate 558,021 of CAWDZE010000012.1, read as the reverse complement.
GCGCCCTGCCGGAGGGCAGGCGTTGACACGTCACTCCGACAGTGCTACTGTACTAGTTGACTAATACACTTATGTTGTTCCGCTCGAATCCATCGTCCGGCGTGCCCGTCTATCTCCAGCTGATCGAGCAGGTGAAGCACGCCATCGATCTGGGCGCTTTGCGGCCCGGTGACCAGCTGCCGGCCATTCGGCGCGTCGCCGAGGACCTCGTGATCAACCCGAACACCGTCGCCAAGGCGTATCGCGACCTCGAGCACGCGGGGGTCATCGAGTTGAGGCAGGGAGCCGGCGCGTTTGTCGCCGACAGCGGCTCGACCAGCCGCGTGGCGCAGGTGAAAAGGGCGCAGCCCGTGCTCCAAGCCGCCGTCGATCGCCTGGTGGCCAGCGGCCTGACGCCCGACGAGATCCGTCGCCTGTTCGAGGCAGAACTGTTGCGGCTGAGCGACAAGCCGCGTGTGAGGAAGGGATGAGCACGCCAGCTGCCGCCATCGACCTGCGAGGACTCCGAAAGCGCTACGGCAGCGTCGACGCCCTGGCCGGGCTCGACCTTCAGGTGCCGACCGGGTCGATCTTCGGGTTCCTCGGCCGGAACGGTGCCGGGAAGACCACGACCATCAAGGCGCTGATGGGGATGATCCGCGTAACCGCCGGCGAGGGATTCGTCCTCGGCCACCGCGTGGGCGATACGCAGGACGGGGTTGCAATTCGCCGAAGGACGGCGCACGTCGGCGAGGATCGCGCCGCCTGGCCGTCGTTGACGGCCGAGCAGGTCCTGGCGATCTCGCGGCCGCTCTTCCCGGGTTGGCGCGTGGACCTCGAGCAGGAGTACCTGGGCCTCTTCGAGATCCCGCGACGACAGCACGTGGGTCGTTTCTCGAAGGGCACGCGCACCGCCTTCGCGCTGGTGCTGGCCCTTTCGCGGGGCGCCGAGCTGCTGCTGCTCGACGAACCGACCGAAGGGCTCGATCCCGCCATCAACGAACGGGTCACTGCAGGCCCTCGTGCGGGCCGCAGCAGAGAACCCCGCGATGACGATCTTTTTCTCCTCGCACCGCCTCGACGTCGTGAACCAGATCGCTGATCGCGTCGGGATCATCGAAAAGGGCCGGCTCGTCTTCGAAGAGGCGATCGACGAATTGAAGGCCAGCTACCGGCGCGTGGTGCTGGTATTCGACGGCCCGCCGCCCGATGCGCTGCAGCGCGTCGCCGGCGTCCGGCAGGCCCGCGCCGAGGGCCGGATGTTGTCGTTGCTCGTCAGCCGGCGCGTCGACGAGGTCGTTGCCGAAGCTCGCGAACATCACGCGCGCGAGATCGAGGTCACGCCCGTCACGCTGACGGACATCTTTCTCGATGCCGCCGCATCAGGAGATCGATAGGAGGCACGTCATGCTCTGGTACAAATCGTGGCTCGAGACTCGGCACTGGTTCTTCCTCGGGATGCTGCTGCTGGCGGCACAGGTCGTCGCGCTCTACGTGGCCTACCCGATGGACCCGGTGACGTCGTACCCCAACGGCGCGCTCGGCGTGCTGCCCGCCGAGATGGCTCAGCTCCGCTCGGGTGATTTCCGCGGCTACGTGTGGGTCCGCTGGTTCAGCACGACGATGCTGCTGTTCTGGCCGGTGTACGTGATCGCGCTCGCAGGCACCGGGTTCGAGAGCGCCGGCGGCCGCGAGTACCTGCTGTCGCTGCCCGTAACGCGCCGGCGCATCGCGCTGACGCGCCTGGCGGTGGTCTTCGCCCAGATAGCGGCCTTCACGGTTCTACCTTCGCTGCTCCTGTCCGCGATGGCGCCGCTTCGAGGCCAGCACTACCCGGTCGAGGATGCCCTGGTGCACTCCCTGATTCTCCTGGTGAGTGGGCTCGGATTCTTCGGCCTGACGATGTTCCTCCGCGTGGTGATGAACGACGCGGCGGCCTTCACGGCCGCTGGCGCTTTGATGGTGCTCTGCATCCTCTTCACCTTCGTGGCCAAGGATGTGACCCCGTACAGCATCCTTCGCGTGATGAACGGCGCGCGACTACTTCTTCGAACACCGGATGCCATGGACTGGCCTGGCCCTGAGCGCTGGTGTGGGCTGTGCGCTCATCGCGTGGTCCGTGCGGGTCATGGAGCGCCGCGACTTCTGACGTCGCGATTTCTGGCGAGAAACGTCATGAGGTTCCATCGAATTCTCGGTGTCACGCTTGGGCTGCTGATCGGCACGCTCCTGGCGCGGCCTGACGCATTGGCCGATGACGTGGCTGATCCCTGGCGGGATCAGTCGCGACACAAGAGCGATTTCGTGTCGGTGAACGGCGTGAGGCTGCACTACCTCGATTGGGGCGGTGACGGGCCGCCTCTGCTGATGCTGGCGGGCCTGTTTGGATCGGCCCACGGCTTCGACGAGATCGCGCCGGCACTCGCGAAGGACTTTCGCGTGATCGCGTTGACCCGGCGCGGCCACGGCAAGTCCGACAGCCCCGCAACCGGCTACGCGCTCGACGTGCTCGTCGAGGACATTCGCCAGTTCCTCGACATGCTCCGGTTGAAGCGGGTGTTCATTGCGGGAGTGTCGGCCGGAGGCGTCGAGGCGGCGCTCGTCGCCACGCGGCATCCCGAGCGCGTCGCTGGCGTGTTGTACCTGGATTCCGCCTACGATCACTCGTCGGCATTCGCGCAGAAGTGGGCCGGGCGCCTTGCGGGCAATCCGGTCAGGAACACGCGGCTTCCATTTCCGGCCCCCGGCGACCGCGAGTCCTTCGCGACCTTTCGGGCGTGGTACCAGCGCGACATCGGTCCGTGGTGCCAGGCCGTCGAGGCCGACACCCGCGAGATGTACCTCGACGCCGACGGCCGCGTGAAGGCCCTGCCGGCGTCGCTCACGATGGCACAGGAGGTCATCACGAGCGGTATGGCCTCGCCGCCCGACTACGCCGCGGTCAAGGCGCCGGCATTGGCCGTGTTCGCGATTCCCGCGCGTCCCGATCTGCCCGAGAGCGCCGATGCCGACCTGCGGCGCCGTGCGGGTGACTTTCACGAGACCGTCGTCATGCCGATGCAGCGCGAGCAGATCGAGCAGCTGCGCGCGGGCGTGACGACGATCACGATCGTGGAGCTTCCAGACACCACCCACACGCGATTCATGACCGAGAAGCGTCGTGAGGTCGTGAAAGCGATTCGGCTGTTTCTGAAGAGCAAGGCCTGAAGGCAAGGAGTTGTCATGACTACACGCGAAATCCTCGGAGTGATGTCGATGCTCGCCGCGACAATCGGCTTAGCGGGTGGCCCGGTTGCGGCACAGGCCCCGGCGAGTCCCGCTGGCCACTGGGAAGGCACCATCCAGGTGCCGGGCCAGGAGCTGGCGATTTCCGTCGACCTGGCAACCAACGCCGACTCGAAATGGGAAGGCGCGATTGCCATTCCCGCCCAGAACGTCAAAGCGATGCCGTTGTCGGACATCACCGTCAAGGAGAGCGCCGTGAGCTTTGCGATGAAGGGAGTGCCCGGAGACCCGCAGTTTGCCGGGACGGTGTCGAAGGACGGCAAGTCGATCGCCGGCGACTTCAGTCAGGGCGGCGTGACGCTGCCGTTCACGCTCAGCTGGAAAGGCGAGGCCCAACGGCAGGATCGCGCGAAAAGCACGCCCGTTACCAAAGACGTCGAAGGATCCTGGGAAGGGGCGCTGAACGTGGAGGGCACCATCTTACGCCTGCGGCTGACGCTCGCAAACGCCGGGAGCGGCGCGACGGGCACGCTGATCAGCGTCGATCAGGGCGGCGGAGAACTCGCGATCTCATCGATCACGCAAAACGCCTCGCACCTTCAGCTCAACATCGGCGCGATCGGAGCCACCTTCGAAGGCGACGTGAAGGACGGGCAGATCAGCGGCACCTGGAGCCAGGGGCCGCTGAGCCTGCCGCTGCTGTTCAAGCGGACGCAGAACTGAGCAGGTTGGGGGCAGGGGCAGTGGCGGCCCCGCCAGGTTGACCGGCGGCAGGCTCTGCCCTTATACTGCCCGGGAAATGACGGGCCGCAGCACCATTACCGCGATTATGACCACTACCATGCGAAAGCATGGTGGCCGCGCGGTGGTGTCCCTGAGGCTCGACACGAACTAGCAAGAGCGTTACTAACGAGCAACCAGAACCCGCCGACGCGGCCAGAGCCGCACGGCGGGTTTTTTTTGTTCGGGCTAAGGCGACAACGACACACGAGGACCGTCATGTCACAGCGAATCGAGGTCGGCGTTCTTGGTGCCACGGGAATGGTGGGGCAGCAGTTCATCGCGCAGCTCAATGCGCATCCGTGGTTCAAGCTCACCTGGGTCGGCGCCAGCGAGCGATCGGCCGGGCAGAAGTACCGCGACGCCGCGTCGTGGAAGCTGCCTGTCCCGCCGCCAGCCGACCTGGCCGACCTGGTCGTGCAGGAGGCCAAGCCGGGCAATGGCGCGCCGGAGCTGGTCTTCTCTGCGATGGACGCCTCGGTGGCCGGCGAGATCGAGGAGGCCTTCGCGCGTGCCGGCCACGTCGTGGTCAGCAACTCGCGCAACCACCGGATGGCGCCTGACGTGCCGCTGCTGGTCCCGGAGATCAACAGCGACCACATCGCGCTGGTCGAGACCCAGCGTGCCGCGCGCGGATGGTCGGGGGCCATCCTCACCAACCCGAACTGCTCGACGGTGATTCTCTCGCTGGCCCTGGCGCCGCTGCGCCAGTACGGCCTCAAATCAGTGGTGGTCACGACGCTGCAGGCGCTGTCAGGCGCCGGCTACCCTGGCGTCGCGTCGCTCGACGCGGTGGGCAACGTCGTGCCGTTCATCCCGGGCGAGGAGGGCAAGATCGAAACCGAGCCGAAGAAGATTCTCGGGTCGCTCGAACGCGGCCAGGTCGTGCCGCATCCGGTCGTCCTCAGCGCATCGACCACGCGCGTGGCGGTGGTCAACGGCCACACAGAATCCGTGGCGGTGCAGCTCGATCAGCAGCCGTCACTCGACGAGGTGCGGCACGCGCTGGTCTCCTTCAGCGGCGCTCCGCAGCGCCACAGGCTGCCGAGCGCGCCCACCCAGCCTGTCGTCTACCTCCACGAGGAGAACCGGCCGCAGCCGCGTCTCGACGTCGACCGCGACGGCGGAATGACGGTCACTGTCGGACGCCTGCGGACGTGTCCGATTCTGGGGTACAAGTTCTTCGCGCTCGGGCACAACACCGTGCGCGGAGCGGCGGGAGCGGCGGTGTTGAACGCCGAGTTGCTGGTGGCCGAAGGCGTGCTCGCCTCGCCCGCCGTGAGGGGGTAGGCCATGCGAGTACTCAAGTTCGGGGGCACGTCGGTCGCTGATGCCGACGCTGTCCGACGAGTGGTGGCCATCGTCGCATCGGAGCGCCGGACGAAGGCCACCTCACCCCACGGCGCAGCAAACGCGCCGCGGGGGCCCCCTCGCGGGACCCGTAGTAGTGGTATCGGCGCTCGGTGGTGTGACGGACAAGCTGCTGGAGGTCGCCGCCCTTGCCCGGCGCGGCGACGCCAAACACGCGCTGGCGCTGGTCGACCAGCTCTACGCGCGACACCTGGAAACGCTCGCCTCGCTCGCTCCCGGCGAGCATGGCGGGCCAGTGCCCGAAGCCGTCGACGCGCTCTTCTCGCAGCTGCGAGCCATCGCCGGCGCCGTTGCCGTTCTCCACGAGGCCTCGCCGCGATCGCTTGACGCGATAGCCGCCATCGGCGAACTGGCCAGCAGCCGGCTCGTCACGGCGGCGCTGGTCTCGGCGGGCATCCCCGCCACGTGGGCCGACCCGCGCGCGCTCATCGTCACCGACGAAGGCTTCACCCAGGCAGCGCCGCTCTTTGACGAGACCGTGGAGCAGACCGAGGCCAACCTGCGCCCCGCGCTCGACAACGGCCGTGTGATCGTGACCGGCGGCTTCGTGGGCGCCACGCGCTTCGGCATCACGACGACGCTGGGGCGTGGCGGGTCGGATTACTCCGCGTCGCTGCTCGGCGCGGCGATCGGCGCCGACGAGGTGCAGATCTGGACCGACGTCGACGGCATGCTCACCGCCGATCCCCGCATCGTCGAATCGCCACGCCTCGTGCCGTACCTGTCGTTTGCCGAGGCAGCGGAGCTGGCGTACTTCGGCGCGAAGGTGCTGCACCCGAAGACCATCCAGCCGGCGGCTGCGCGCAACATCCCCGTGAGGATCCTGAATACCTTCAAGCCGCACGCGCCCGGCACCCTGATCGCCGACGGCGCTTCGCCCGAGCCGTCCACCGTCACCGCACTCGCCTGTAAGAAGGGCATCACCGTGGTGACGATCACGTCGACCGGCATGCTGATGGCGTATGGCTACCTGCGGCGCCTCTTCGAAGTGTTCGAGCGGTATCGCACGCCGGTGGACGTCGTGTCGACCTCCGAGGTGAGCGTGTCGGTGACCATCGACGACCGGACGCATCTCGAGAGCATCGTCGCGGCGCTGTCGACGTTTGCGGAGGTGAGCGTGTCGAATCACCTGGCGCTGGTGGCGGTGGTCGGCGACCGGTACGGGGCCGACCCGACGGCGTTTTCCCGTGTCGTGAAGGCCCTGCACGGCCTGCCCCTGCGGCTGGTCTCCCAGGCCGACGCGCGGCGGAACGTGACCCTGGTGCTGGACCAGGACGACCTGCCGGCGGCCCTGAGCCAGCTTCATGCAGAATTCTTTCACCAGGCTTCGCCAACCCCTGCTACGCTTATGACCAGCGCGTCCAGCGCGTCATAGCCTTATGGATCTGCGACAGCTTGAGATTCTCAAGGCAGTGGCCGAAACCGGGTCGTTTACCGGGGCCGGCCGCCGCCTTCACGTCTCGCAATCGGCGATTTCGCGCCAGATTCTGCTGCTCGAGGCCGAGCTCAACGAGCCGCTGTTCTGGCGAATCAAGCGGAAGGTCAAGATCACGCCGGCCGGCGAGGCGCTGCTCCAGCTGGCGATCCGCGTCTTCGACGACATCCGCGAGACCACCGAACGACTCAGCGAGACGCAGCAGAAGCTGAGCGGCACGATTCGGCTGGTCGGCGGGATGACCGTCTCTATTTATGTCTTCCCGGCGCTGTTGAAGGAATTCCAGCGCCTGCACCCGGAGGTGGACGTCAAGGTCATGACCGGGCCGGCCGATCGTCTCGTCCGGCGTCTGCGCGCGGGCACGGTGGATCTGGGTCTGCTGACACTGCCGGTGACCGAGCCGGATCTCATCACCCAGCCGGTGATGCGCGAGGACCTGATGCTGGTGACCTACCCGGGGCACCCGTTGACGCAGAAGAAGAAGATCGAGACCTCCGATCTGAACAAGCTGCCGTTCATCCTGTACGAACCAGGAAGCAACACGCGCCGGGTGATCGACGAGTTCTTCGTCCGCGAGCAGGTCTCGCCGCGCATCGTCATGGAGACCGAGAACGTCGAGATCATCAAGGCGATGGCGAGCAGCGGCATCGGCGCGACCATCATCTCGAATCACGCGATCACGGCCGAGGTGAAGGCCGGGACGCTGGTTTCGCATCGCATCAACAGCCCGTGGCTGGTGCGCGAGACTGGATGGGTCTATCTGAAGGCCAACCGCGTGCCGCGCAAGATCAGCGAGATGATCCGCGTGCTCGACGAGCTGCTGCCGAAGCTGGGGTTCACGGGTTCACCAAAGAATTGACGATTGCAGATTGCAGATTGCAGATTGCAGATTGCAGATTGCGAAATCTCGCAGATTGATGATTGGGTGACTCCTTCGACCTGATCGTTCTCGGCGCCGGCGCCGCCGGTCTGTTCTGTGCTGCGCGGGCAGGTCAGCGGGGCCGCCGGGTCGTCGTGCTCGAGCGCAACCGTGAAGTCGGGCGCAAGATCCTCATCTCGGGCGGCGGCCGCTGCAACTTCACCAACATTCACTGCCGGCCCGAGCACTTCCACTCGGCCAACCCGCACTTCGCGCGCTCGGCGCTGGCGCGCTACACTCCCGCCGACTTCATCGCGCTGGTCGAGCGCCACGGCGTGGCCTGGCACGAGAAGACGCTCGGGCAGTTGTTCTGCGATGGCTCGGCGCGGCAGATCGTCGACTTGCTGCTGACTGAATGCCGCCAGGCCGGCGTGCAGATCGATGTGGGCTGCGAGGTGACGCTTGTGGGGCAGGGCTTCAGCCCTGCATCATTTGTGGTGGAGACCTCTCGCGGACGCTTCGAGGCACCGTCGCTCGTGGTGGCTACCGGCGGGCTCTCCATTCCAAAGATTGGCGCCACCGACCTTGGCTACCGCATCGCGACGCAATTTGGTGTGGCGCTGGTGCCGACGCGCCCGGCGCTGGTGCCGCTGCTCTTCGAGGAGTCCGACCGCGTCCGATGGAGCGACCTGGCGGGAGTCGCGGCCGACTGCGTCGCATCTGCCTCCGGCGCGTCATTTCGCGAGCAGTTGCTCTTCACCCACCGGGGCCTGAGCGGGCCTGCCATCCTGCAAGCCTCCTCGTACCTGGCGCGACACCGACGCGGTGGACATCGACCTGTTGCCGGAGGTCGACATCCTCGCGGAGTTGGTTGCGCGCCGCGGCGCGGGCGAGACACTGTCGCCGAAATCCGTCGTCGCGCGGCACCTGCCCAACAGGCTCGCCGACCGATGGTTCGCGGATGATCCCGGCGGGCCGCTCGCGACGACGAGCACCGAGCGGCTGACGAGTATCGCTGACCAGCTGCACCGCTGGTCCGTGATGCCGTCGGGCACCGAGGGCTACGCGAAAGCCGAGGTGACCGCCGGCGGCGTGGACACTCGCGCGCTGTCGTCAAAGACCATGGAGGCCCGCGACGCCGCTGGCTTGTATTTCATAGGGGAAGTCGTGGACGTCACAGGCCACCTGGGCGGCTTCAACTTCCAGTGGGCGTGGGCCTCTGCCGCCGCCGCTGGTGATGCTGTCTAGCCACAGAGCCACAGAGAATCAGCCACCGAGACGCAGAGATCGCGGAGACTTGCTTGGATCTGTCTTGGTCCCAGATCGCCGGGTTCTGGTGGTATGCCCGGGACGGAACCAGGGCGTGATCGGCCTTCCCAAGAAAACTCTGTGGGCTCTGTGCCTCTGTGGCAAGCATTCTCTGCGGCTCTGAGGCTGCATCAAGCGAGCAGGCGCGGATGACCGACGACCGGACGTAGCGTGCTCGCGGTGAGACGCGTGAAGTCGGGGTGCTGCTGATTGATTGCTACGTTCCACTCCAGTCCCGGGGCCGCCAGCGATGGCATCAGCAGCACGGCCGTCCGTTGCTGGTCGTACCACCGATCGCCGAAGGCCTGGCTTTCGGCTTTGTCTTCGGCGTCCCAGCGTTTGACCGTGGACACGTCCACCCGTTCGATCGCCACGCCAGCCGGCACGACAATCTCGATGTAGGCGAGCGACGCCGGCAGCTTCACCGAGTTGAGTTGCGCGAGTTTCTCGAGCACTGCGGTGGCGTAGTGCTCCGAGGCGTAGATGACCTGCCGGCCCCTCGAGTTCCACCGCGCCGCGTCGCTGCCAGCCGCGCCTGTGCCGTCGAAGAGGCGATGGCGTCGAGACCCGATGCGGTACGCGCGAAGGGCCGCGTCAGAGCGGGAGGCCGTGGTCGGCATCGTGGAGGAGCTGCTCGACGCGCCGCGCCCCGAGTTCCGTGGCGGCGACGTCAAGCGGCGTGCGGTCGTCGAGCAGCGGATGCTGCCGGTTGAGGAACCCGCGCGCGTCGTCGCGCTCCTCCCAGATGCCCTCGGCGAGCGCGACGATGCGGGCGAGGCGTTCGGTGCGGGCGCTCTCTTCCGGCGTCAGCCGGGTGCGGCGCTTGAAGGTCGCGATGGGCACGACGCGATACACCAGCGCGCCGGCAGATGCGCCCTCCGGCAACGCCCGTCCCGCCACTACCTGCAGCGCGCGCTTCGGCAGGCCGTCGTTGACGGCGTCTTCGAGCTCGCGCCACGTGCGCACCGGCCGCTTCAGCACGGCCTGCCCACCCAGCACGTCAACCACCCGTTCGACAGCTGTCATCCGGTGCTCCGGTATCAGTATAGCAGTAAATACGGCTCAGTTGATGCCAGCGCGCGAACCCGTGAACCTGTGAACCTGTGAACCCGAGAACTGAGGAACCGGACGCTCTTGGTAGAATGAAGGGTTGATGCGCTTTTTTTCGGGCCTGAGGCTCCCCCTCGCCGCGATGCTTGTCGCTGCCGGTCTGGCCGTCGCCTGTGGCGGCAGCAGCCCCGCACCTGGTCCTGACCCCATTCCGACGATTCCCTCCGTGACTTCGGTCAGCCCGAACAGCGGCACGACGCTCGGGGGGACGGCGATCACCGTCACGGGCGCGAACTTCGCCGCCGGCGTTCAGGTCACGGTGGGCGGCGCGGCCGCGACCAACGTCATCGTCACCTCGTCGACCGCGCTCACGGCCACGACGCCGACCCGATCGGCCGGGACGGTCGAAGTCACCGTGACGCTCGACGGCAAGTCGGGCACCCTGCCGGCCGCCTTCACCTACATCGCGCCGGGCCAGGTCACCAATGAGCCGCCGGTGATCCAGAGCATCACCGCCCGCGGTGTGAAACCGAACGAGCCCGAAAACTTCGCGGACCTGAGCGAAGAGATCGTCGTGACGGGCACGGCGACCGACGCCGAGTCGACGCCCGATCGGCTGGTGTACGAATGGTCCGGCACCGACGGGACGTTCAGCGGCACGGGGCCGTCCGTGAATTGGCGCGCGCCGGCATCAGGCGCGACGCCGTTTGTCGTGAATCTCAAGCTGACCGTCGTCGATCGTTTCCAGACCACCGACGGCAGCGGCCTGCCGATCACCTTCGAGCATCGCGTCGAGAAGACGTTCACCGTCAAGGTGCACGACTCGATCAAGGAAGTGGGCGGCATGGCGACGCTCTTCCTGGAGAACTTCTCCAAGTCGTCGGTGCCACCGGCGACGGTGATGCAGGACTTTCTCGTCGGCTGCTACGGGACGGCCTCCGAGCTTCAGGACGTCATCGACAACCGCGCCGAGTACACCATCACGTCCTACTCGGTCGGCTCACCGAGTGTGACCGTGAATTTTGGCGGGACGTGCTCGTTCAGGAACAGGTCCGGCGACGCGTGCTCCAACACCGCCGTGCAATGGAGCTCGACCGAAAAGGACACCGGAAAGACAGGGTCCGTCCAAGGGACCGACCAGGTGGCGGCCGTGTACCGCAACGCCCGCTGGTGGCTCTGCGACAGCCAGTTCAATGGGAACGCCAGCGCCGGCAGCCTGCGGTTCCTCCAGCTGCTCACGCGCTAGCGGCTACCTGGTCGGCGGAATCAGCACGTTGGCGACGATGAGTCCGCCGGCCAGCGCGACAGCCGTCAGCACAGCAGCGATCCCCGCCGCCAGGCCCGGCTCGACGCTCTGATTCAAGAGCAGCGTCAGGCTTCGGTAACCGATGCTGCCGGGCACGAGCAGCAGCACTCCAGGCACCAGCGGCACGGACGCCGGACCGAACTTGAAACGCTCGAACAGGTTGCTGACGATCCCCACAGTCAGCGTCCCCATCGACGCGCCCAGGACCTGGCCCAGGTGCTGCGCGCCGAGCTGAAAGCCCCCGTAGCCGAGCCAACTCGCCCCGCAGACCAGCGGGATGTCGCGCGGGCGCGCGCGCAGCAGCAGCGAGAAGCCGATCGGCGCCAGCGCCAGGGCCGCAAACTGCGTCCACGGCGGCAGACGCTCGGGGGCGAAGCTGCGTACGGGGCCGCCGTAGATCTCGGTCACCACGGTCGTGCCGATTGCCACGCCAAAGGTCATGGTCGCAAACACGATGAACGCGGAGCTCAAGCGCGCAGTACCGGAGGAAAGGTGCCGGCTCGCCAGCTCTGTCATCGCAACGGTGATGGTCAACCCTGGCAGCAGCGTGATGATGCCGGCGAGCGTCGTGGTCGGGATCGAGATATGGACTCCCTGCGTCGCCACAAACGACACCACCGCCGAGGCGACAAACGAGGCCGTCAGCTCGAAGACGTGCGAGGTGATCGTGAAGCGCTTGAACGCCAGCGCGATCAGCCCGATGAGCAGCCCGACCAACGCGCTCACCACCACGTCGTCGTAGGCGCCGCCGAGAAAGCGGCAGCCGGCCGCCGACACGATCGCGTAGCCGAACACGCGCAGCCACCACGGGTACGTCGGCTTCTTCGTCAGGATCTTGTCTATTCGCGCGGACCCTTCCTGTGGAGTCTGGGTTCCGTCGAGTACGGCCCGCACGACCTCGTCGAGCGCCGACAGCCGCCCCAGGTTCAGCTCGCCGGGCTGCACGCGAATCAGGTGCGTCTGCTGGTGGTCCAGCGGACCAAATGACGCCATGATGGCGGTCGGCGTCGTGAAGAACTGCCCGACGATGTCGAGGCGGTCGCAGACCTTCTGCAGGATCTCTTCCAGGCTGTGCGCGTCGTACCCGGACTTGTGGAGCGCGTGCCCCAGCCGCAGCACGAACAGCGAGGCGTGAGTCTGGTCGAGATCTGGCCCGGACATGGGCAGAGAATATATGATCGTCAGGGTACACCTCCTTCCGAAGCAGCGGCGATGACCAACACCTTCAAGACCCTGTCCACGCTCACCATCGGCGGTGAGACCCTCGACTACTACAGCTTGCCGGCGCTGGCTGCGCAGTTTCCCCAGGTCGCGCGCCTGCCGTTCTCGCTGAAGATCCTGCTCGAGAACCTGCTGAGGCGCGAAGACGGCGCGTTTGTGAAGGCCGACGACATCCGCGCGCTCGCCTCGTGGACGCCGGGCGGATCGGCGGAGAAGGAGATCTCCTTCATGCCCGCGCGGGTGTTGCTGCAGGACTTCACCGGCGTGCCGTGTGTGGTGGACCTTGCGGCCATGCGGGACGGCATCGTGGCGCTCGGCGGCGACCCGGAAAAGGTCAATCCACTTCAGCCAGTGGAGCTGGTCATCGACCACTCGGTTCAAGTCGATCACTTCGGCGCGTCAAACTCGTTCCAGCTCAACGCCGACCTGGAGTATCACCGCAACCGCGAGCGGTACGTGTTCCTGCGCTGGGGTCAGACCGCGTTTCGCAACTTCCGCGTCGTGCCGCCGGAAACCGGCATCGTGCATCAGGTCAATATCGAGTACCTGGCGCGCGTGGTCTGCCGCGACCCGCAGAATGGCCGCACGCTCGCGTATCCGGACACCGTCTTCGGCACCGACTCGCACACGACGATGGTGAACGGGCTTGGTGTCGTGGGCTGGGGCGTTGGCGGCATCGAGGCAGAGGCGGCGATGCTGGGCCAGCCCAGCTCGATGCTGATTCCGCCGGTCGTCGGGTATCGGCTGAAAGGCCGCCTGCCGGAAGGCGCAACCGCCACCGACCTGGTCCTGACCATCACCGAGGCGCTGCGCAAGAAGGGCGTCGTCGGCAAGTTCGTCGAGTTCTACGGACCGGGCCTGGCGTATCTGACGATCGCCGATCGCGTGACTCTTGGGAACATGTGCCCGGAGTACGGCGCCACCGTCGCGATCTTCCCGATCGACGACATGACGCTGGATTACCTGCGCCTCACCAGCCGCGATGCCAGGCAGGTCGCGCTGGTCGAGGCCTATGCGCGCGCCCAGGGCCTGTTCCGCACGGACGACACACCTGATGCCGAGTACGCCGACACGCTGGAGCTCGACCTGACGTCGGTCGTGCCCAGCCTCGCCGGTCCACGCCGGCCCCAGGACCGCGTCGCGCTGACGAGCGCCAAGGCGTCGTTTGCCTCGGCGCTGCCGGACCTGCAGAAGGGCGCGAAGAAGGTCGCCTCGTCGGGTGGCGGGGCCGCGGTGGCGACCGAGACGCAGCTCGAACACGGATCGGTCGTGATTGCGGCCATCACCAGCTGCACCAACACCTCGAACCCCAGCGTGATGATCGGCGCGGGCCTGGTGGCGAAGAAGGCGGTGGAGAAGGGCCTCAACAGCAAGCCCTGGGTGAAGACCAGCCTGGCGCCAGGATCGAAGGTCGTCACCGAGTACCTCGCCAAGGCCGGCCTGCAGAAGTATCTCGACGATCTCGGGTTCAACCTCGTCGGCTATGGCTGCACGACGTGCATCGGCAACAGCGGTCCGCTACCCGACGAGATCGGCGCGGAAGTGCGCGAGCGCGGCCTTGTCGTCGCGTCGGTGTTGAGCGGCAACCGCAACTTCGAGGGCCGTATTCAGCAGGACGTGCGCGCCAACTACCTGGCTTCGCCGCCACTGGTGGTGGCCTACGCGCTGGCCGGATCGATGAACGTCGATGTCACCACCGACTCGCTCGGCACCGGGAAGGATGGCAAGCCCGTCTACCTGAAGGACCTCTGGCCGACCGAACGTGAAGTGCAGCAGACCGTGCTGAGCGCGGTGACCTCCGAGATGTTCAAGCAGCAGTACGCCAGCGTCTTCAAAGGCGACGAGCGCTGGCAGCAGTTGCCGGTGCCCACCGGCGACAACTTCGCGTGGGAAGCGGACTCGACATACATCCGGAAGCCGCCGTTCCTGGAGAACCTCACGCGCGAACCCAAGCCGCTGGTGGACATCACCGGCGCCCGCGCGCTCGCCGTGCTTGGCGACAGCATCACGACCGACCACATCTCGCCGGCCGGATCGATCAAGGCCGACAGCCCCGCCGGCAAGTACCTCATCGCCAACGGCGTCGAGCCGAAGGAGTTCAACTCGTACGGCGCGCGGCGCGGCAACCACGAGGTGATGATGCGCGGCACCTTCGCCAACGTGCGGCTCCGCAACCAGCTCGCGCCCGGGACGGAGGGCGGGTGGACGACGTATCTGCCGGGCGACGAGGTGATGTCGATTTACGACGCGTCCATGAAGTACCAGGACGCCGGCGTGCCGCTGGTCATCCTTGCCGGCAAGGAGTACGGCTCGGGCAGCTCGCGTGACTGGGCGGCCAAGGGCACGATGCTGCTGGGCGTCAAGGCGGTGGTCGCCGAAAGCTTCGAGCGGATCCACCGCAGCAACCTGGTGAACATGGGCGTGCTGCCGCTGCAGTTTCTCCCGGGCGAATCGGCGAGCACTCACGGCCTGACGGGACGCGAGGTCTTCGCGCTGGTCGGCGCCGGCGCGGCGCTCAAGCCCCGCGGGTCGGTCACCGTGAAGGCGACCTCCGACGATGGCTCGGTGAAGTCGTTCACCGCCAGCGTTCGCATCGACACACCGGAGGAGCTGGTGGCCTATGGCCACGGGGGGATCCTGCCGTACGTGCTGCGGCAACTGACGAGGAAGTAGTCAATTGACGATTGCAGATTGAAGATTGACGATTACGAAAGACTCAGTCACATCGCACGCACTAGCTCTCGGCTTTGATCGCTGTGGCATAGCCCCCGTGGGCCCGTTTCCGGAACTGGCCTTTCTCGACGAATGGCTGCGCCGCGGGTACTCGGGGACGATGAGCTACCTCGGGCGATCGGCACGCAAGCGCCGGGAGGTCCGCGCCGCGGAGCCATCGGCGCAGTCGGTGATCGTCACGGCCACCGTCTACAACTCCGACCGGCCGCACGCTGTCGACGCGGGCGACCCGCGCCGCGCCGTCATCTCGCGATATGCCTGGGGCGACGACTACCACGTCATCGTCCGGCAACGGCTCGACGCCCTGGCCGAGTGGATGCGCCTCGAGAGCGACGTGCCGTTTGAGGCGCGGGCGTACGTCGACACAGGGCCGATCCAGGAGCGCGTCTACGCGCAGCACGCCGGCATCGGGTGGATCGGCAAGAACAGCTGCCTCATCAACCCCGAGCTGGGTTCGTGGCTGTTCCTCGGATGCCTGATCACGAGCCTGCCGCTTGAACCCGACGCTGCGGGTTTCGACCAGTGCGGCGAGTGCACTGCGTGCCTGTCGGCATGTCCTACCGGCGCCATCGTCGCGCCCGGCACGGTCGACGCCACGCGCTGCATCTCCTATTTGACGATAGAACTGCGCAAGGCGCCGCCGGCGCCTCTCCGGCCGGCAATGGGCGCCCTCGTGTACGGCTGCGATATCTGTCAGGACGTCTGCCCCTGGAATCGCCGAGCCGCGGTGTCCGATGCGCCGGAGTGGGGGCCGCGCGACGGGTTGGATCGCGCCGATCTGCTCGCCCTGTGGCGGCTTGGCGACGACGAGCTGGCACAGCTGATCGAAGGGACCCCGATGACGCGCGCCGGCGTCGCGCGCGTCCGCCGCAACCTGGCGATCGCGATCGGCAACGGCGCGGGGCATTTTCCAGCGAACGCACTCGATGACCTGCCCTCCGAGCGTCGGCCCAGCCTCGCCGATCCTGCCGTCGACGAGTGCGTGCAGTGGGCGCGGGAGCGGCTCGCTGGGACGGACGGCCGCCCTGTCGCGCGCTGACGGGGGTATTATCGATCCCATGCCCGACCAGCCGACCCTGGCGCCGTCGCTGCTGCTGTCCATGCCGCAGCTCGACGACCCCAACTTCACGCGTTCGGTCGTGCTGCTCTGTCAGCACGATGCCGACGGCGCGTTTGGCCTCGTCCTCAATCGCCCCATCACGACGACCGCGCGCATCGTGCCGCAAGCCGACCCGGATCTGGCCACCGAGCAGGAAGTGGACGTGTGGATCGGCGGCCCGGTGGAGCCGGAGCGCAGCTGGATTCTGCTCAGCGACAGCTCGCTCGATGAGAAGGCGATCCGCGTGTGTGACGGCATCTACCTGTCCACCTCGGCGCGTGTGCTCGAGGGCGTGCTGCAGACACCCGACCAGTCGCGCGCGCGCCTCATCGCCGGCTATGCCGGATGGGGTCCAGGCCAGCTCGACGAAGAGGTCGCCGCGTCGGCCTGGCTCACCGGCGACATCGACCTCGACATCGTGTTCCAGACGCCGGCCCCCGAAATGTGGGAGCGTGCGATTCGACGTCTCGGTGCCGAACCTGGAAGCCTGCAGCTCGGGTCGGGCGTGCACTGAACAGTGTCTTACGATCCACTTGTGACCTTCGCGATCGTCGCCAGCCTCGTTGGAGTCGCCCTCGCCGGTACGGTCCTGCTGGCCGCCGATCAGGCGCCGCCGGACGAGAAACAGCTGGAGGCAATGAGCGCCCGGTTTGCGCCCGTCGAAATTCGCGCCGACGTCGCGTCGCTGCCGGCCAACGAACGACAGGCGCTGGGCAAGCTGACGGAGGCCGCCCGCATCATGGACGCCCTGTTCCTCCGCCAGGCATGGGCCGGCAACGAGGCGCAAGCTGTTCGAGCTGCTCGACGACCGCTCGCCGGTGGGACAGGCCAGGCTGCGATACTTCCTGATCAACAAGGGCCCGTGGTCGCGGCTCGATCACAACAGGCCCTTTCTGCCAGGTGTGCCGGCGGAAAAGCCAGAAGAGGCCAACTTCTATCCCGCCGGCGCATCGAAGGCCGAGGTCGAGCGCTGGATAGGCGACGTTGCCGGAGCCGGAGCAGGCGAAGGCGCGCGGTTTCTTCACGACGATCCGGCGCACCACGCCCGGCAGCGCGTCGCCGTTTCAGCTCGTGCCGTACAGCCTCGAGTACCAGGGCGAGCTCGGCCAGGCGGCTCGCCTGTTGCGGGAAGCCGCGGCCCTCACCACGCAACCCACGCTGAAGCGCTTCCTCGAGACGCGCGCCGCCGCGTTCCTCAGCGACGACTACTACGCGTCCGACGTCGCCTGGATGGAGCTCGACGCCAGCATCGAGCCGACCATCGGCCCGTACGAGGTCTACGAAGACGAGTGGTTCAACTACAAGGCGGCCTTCGAGGCGTTCATCACCCTGCGTGACGACGCCGAGACGGCCAAGCTGCAGGCGTTCAGCGCCGCGCTGCAGGACATCGAGAACCATCTGCCGATCGACCCGGCCTTGCGCAACCCGGCGCTGGGGGCCCTGGCGCCCATCCGCGTGGTGAACGTCGTCTTCACCGCCGGCGACGGCAACCGCGGCGTGCAGACCGCCGCCTTCAACCTGCCCAACGACGAGAGAGTCATTCGCGAAAAGGGCAGCAAGCGCGTGATGCTGAAGAACGTCCAGGAAGCCAAGTTCCGCATGGTCCTGCACCCGATCTCGATGGTGGCCCTCGCGCCGGCGGACCGCAGGAAAGTGTCCTTCGACGCGTTCTTCACGCACATCCTGATGCACGAGCTGATGCACGGGCTGGGGCCGCACGACATCCAGGTCGGCGGGCGCAAGACGACGGTGCGGCAGGAGCTGAAGGAGACCTACAGCGCAATCGAGGAAGCCAAGGCCGACATCTCGGGCTTGTGGTCGCTGCACTACCTCGTCGACAAGGGCGCGTTGCCGGCCGCCATCGCCGACTCGCTGTACGACACCTTCCTGGCGTCGGCCTTCAGGTCCATCCGCTTCGGGATCACCGAGGCGCACGGCCGCGGCATCGCGATCCAGTTGAATTTCCTGCTCGACAAAGGCGCGGTGACCGTTGCGCCAGACGGCACGTTCGCGATCGCGTCCGGCAAGGTGCGCGGCGCCGTGGAGTCGCTGACGCGCGAGATCATGACGCTGCAGGCCGCGGGCGATTACGCGGCGGCCAAGAAAATGATCGAGACGCTCGGTGTCGTCCGGCCGGAGGTGCAGCGCGTGCTCGATCGCCTGGCGGCGGTGCCGGTCGACATCGCGCCCGACTTCACGTCGGCGGCGTTCTGAGGCGCAGACGAGCCGCCATGGCGCGCCAGGCGCCGAAGAGCAAGCGCGCCGCGCGCCCGACACGCGTCAAGACTGGCGGCGGGGCTTCGCCCGCGCGGTCGCTCGCCCTGCTCGTCGCCTCCGCGGTCGCGCTGGCGTGGGCGCCGATGGACCCGGCCTGGGTCGAGCGCGTCTACTCTCGCGGGTGGTATCCCGCTTTCCAGCCCATCGTCACGTCGCTGTCGAGCCTGGCGCCCGTCGCGCTGCTCGACGTGTGGATCGTGCTGGCGCTGATCGCGTGCGGCTGGGCGTGCTGGCGAGTCCTTCGCGCGCCGTCAGGCACGCGCCTGCGCGCGGTGGCCAGCGCGTTGACGCGCGCCATCGTCGCCGCCTCCATCGTCTACATCGCCTTTCTCGCCTGCTGGGGACTCAACTACCGCCGGCCGCCCATCACCGAGCGGCTGGACTTCGATCGTTCGCGCGTCACCGCCGCCGAGGTGGACGCCGCAAGCCGGCGTGCGGTGGCCGAGCTCAATCGCCTGCATCAGCCCGCGCATGCCGATCTGCCGGCGACGCCGACACTGGCGGCAATGCGGGTGCGGCTGGCGCCGGCCTTCACGCTGGCGCAGCGGGCGCTGGGCCAGTCACGTCTGGCGACGGCGGGGCGCCCGAAGATCTCGATGCTGTCGCCGTTCTTCCGGTGGGCGACGGTTGACGGGATGGTGAACCCGCTCGGCCTCGAGGTGATCGTCAACCCCGAGGTGCTGCCGGTGGAGCAGCCGTTCGTGATCGCGCATGAGTGGGGTCATCTGGCCGGCTGGGCGCGCGAGAGCGAGGCGAGCTACGTCGGCTGGCTCACCTGTCGTGCCGGCGATCATCTCGCGCGGTACAGCGGATGGCTGTCGCTTTACTGGCACCTGCGCCGCGATCTGCCGCGCGATCGCGTGAGCGCGATCGACGCCTTGCTGGGCGCCGGGCCCCGGCGTGACCTGGCGGCGATTGCGGCGCGATTGCGACGCGGCCAGCCGATGGTCCAGCGGGCGAGCTGGCGCACGTACGACCAGTTCCTGAAGGCCAATCGCGTGGACGAGGGCGTGAAGAGCTACGACGAGGTCGTGACGCTCGTCCTTGGCATCGCCGCCGACGACGAGGGGCGGCCGCGGTCTGTCCGCCTCGACCCTGCGTCGATGAACGCGGCACTGCGTTGCAATGGGCACGAACAGGCCATCAGATACGCTGTTGATATGCTCTGTATAGCAAAGTGATTGAGTTAGGTTGCGAATGTCGCACATTTCTTACAACACTTTGCTATACTGACGTCGTTCGCGGCAGACGGCTGTTCACGCGGTGCTTACCGCGGCGTCACAGCGCGGTGTGGGTCACCGGACTACCGTGGCTCATTCAGAGGCTCGAGTGGTCACACCGGCACCGGGCCGGGATGGTCCGGGCAACCGGCCGCGGCGAACAGGGAAGGCAGGACGGACATGATGGGCGAGGATCGGGACTTTCGGGCATCGGATGCGGCGGCAGCCGAGTTGGTCGTGGATTTCGTGCGCGGGCACATCGAACGGGGCCAGTTGCGGCCCGGCGATCGTCTTCCACCCGAGCGCGAGCTGGCGCAGAAGATCGGCGTGAGCCGGCCCAGCGTGCGCGCAGGGCTGCGCTCGCTGTCGGCGATGAGCGTCGTGCAGACCCGGCACGGGTCGGGCACGTACATCGCCGAGGGGCCGCCACAGCTCGACAGCCGGCCCCTCAGCATGCTGGCCTCGCTTCACGGCTTCACGCCCGAGCAGATGTTCGAGGCGCGTCGTGTCCTGGAAGTCGGCCTGGCGGGCCTGGCCGCCGAACGGGCCAGCAGCGATGAGATCGCCGGCATGGCCGAGGAAGTCACCGGGATGTTCGCCTCGGTCGAGGATCCGCAGGCGTTCCTGTTGCACGACATCCGCTTCCACCGCTCGGTGGCGATGGCGTCGGGCAACCCGATTCTGGCGACGCTGGTCGAGATGGTGTCGACGCTCTACTTCGAGCATCGCAAGCGGACGCTGCCGCGCGGGCGCGACCTGCGCGAGACGGCCATCATGCACCGCAACATCTACCACGCCGTTCGGGCGCACGACGCCGATCGGGCCCGCCGGGAGATGAGCGTGCACCTGCCGCGGGCATCGCGGGTGAACCCGGCAGACCTGGCCGCGGCGCGCGCGCTGGTGTCCGTGGCGGCGGGAGGAACAGCGTAGCGAGCCAGCTCGACGTTGGTGCGCACTGCCAATCCGCCGGGCTGGGCGAGTGAGTCGCACGTTGCGCGGAGGCTGCCTTCGCGTGATCATGCCTTCGCGGTGGCTGTCCACGACCGTTACGACCGGGGCCATTCAACACACCTCGACTCTGGTGGCTTCATATCGCGGGGCTGTGGGCGCTCGTCGTGGCGCAGCCGCTCCTCGACCTGATCGCGCGCAACCCCGAGTTCCTCATCGCGCACAAGCCCACGCGTCCGGGGATCCTGGGGCTCATCGTCGTTCTCGTCGTGCTGTGCCCTCTGCTGCTGACCGGAGTGATCGCCGCCATCGGCATGGCAGGCACGACGGCCCGGGCGCTGGCGGTCGACATAACGGTCGGCATGCTCGTCGCGCTGGCGGCGATGCAGGCCGGCACCAGCGTCGATCTCCACGCCGCGGTCGTGATTCCGATCGCCTGCATGTCAGGTCTCGCTGGCGCGATTGCGTATCAGCGGCAGGCGTGGGCCCGGGCATTTGCGTCCGTTCTTGCGATCGCCGTCATCGTCGTGCCCCTCGTCTTCTGGTCGCAACCGGACATCTCGCGAATGCTGTTGCCGCAGCCCGTCGTGTCCGCGGCGGGCCAAAGCGCGCCAGCCACGTCGAGAAACGTCCCCGTTGTCATGATGGTCTTCGACGAGATCTCGCTGGTGGCGCTGCTCGATGCCGAGGCCACGATCGACGCATCGCTCTTTCCGAACCTTGCCGACCTGGCAGGCGACGGCATCTGGTTTCGAAACGCGACAACGGTGAGCGACTACACCCGGTGGGCGCTTCCGGCGATCCTCATCGGGCATGCGACCGCGTCCGGACGCGTCGCCGTCAGCCAGGGATCATCCGAATTCGATATTTTCGCTGCTGGCGCGCACGCATGAGGTCGTCGCGATCGAGTCGGTCACCGACCTCTGCCCCGATCACGTATGCGGTCGCGAGGACGTGCCGCTTGGCTCCCGGCTTGCGACGCTCGCGACGGACCTGTTCATCCTGTACCAGCACATCGTGCTCCCGGAGGAGCTCAAGGGTCACCTTCCAGACGTCACGACGAACTGGGCGGACTTCCAGGCGACCAGTCGTCGATGACGAGGGGCGGCCGGCACGCTCGAAGGAGCGGCGCAGGCGCCGGCGACGCGCGCCGACTCGAGATGCGCGCCTCGAGGTCATCAACCGTTTCGTCGAACGGATCGAGCAGCGCGACCAGACGCGTCCAGGTCTGTTTTTCGTTCACAGCCTGCTCGCTCACAGCCCCTACTGGCTGCTTCCGTCCGGGCAGCTGGACGGCACGCGGTCGAAAGCGGATGCGCTGCGGCTGCCGGCCGCCCTGCCGGGACGAAAGCGGGAGTTGTGGCCACACGATGACTGGGCAGTGGCGCAAGGGCACCAGCGCCAGTTGCTGCAACTCGGCTTCGTCGACGCTGTCATCGGCCGCATCGTCGCCCGCCTGAAAGCGGCGGGGATGTACGACCGGTCACTCGTGATCGTGCTGTCGGATCACGGCATTGCCTTCCGTTCCGGCTCGCCCCGGCGTGACTTCACGGAGGACACCGCGGCGCAGATCATGCGCATCCCGCTCATTCTGAAGCTACCCGCCGACAGCCCGGCGGTCATCGACGGCACCTTCGCGCTTGGCGATCTGAAGGTCAACGATCGGAACGTCGAGACGATCGACCTGGTTCCGACAATCGCCGATCTTCTCGGCATCGCCGTGCCGTGGAAGACCGATGGCACTTCGATGGTGGGCATCGCCGCGAAGGAACCCGCGACCAAGACGATGTTCTACGATATGGCTCGCCGGACACGCGACTACGACAGGCGTGGCCCGGACCTTTCGCCCGCGCTTCAAGAGCAAGCTGGACACGTTTGGCCGGTCCGGCGAATCCGTATCGCGTGCCGACGCCCCCGCGGTTCGCCAGCCTCATCGGACAGCAGACCAGCCGGCTTCAGATCGCGGACGGCGACTGTGCTGTCGCCGTCGACTACCTGTCCGACTTCTCGCAGATGAACCGCGATGGTGCGGTGGTGCCGTTCGAGTTCGCCGGGCAGTTCGAAGGCAAGCTGCCGCCGGAAGGCCCGCCGTTTCTCGCCGTCTCCATCAACGGGACGGTCCGGGCCGTCACGAGAGGCTGGCGGGCCGCGCCGCGCCAATGGCTGGCGACTCCGGCGCTCGATGCATGGCGCAACGGGGCGAATGCCACGGAAGTGTTCAGGATCGAGGCGTCGTCGAGCGAGACGTTGCTGCGCAGGTGTACGGTTCGCGAGGGGCGTTCACGCTGATTGCCGACGTGGCCGGCCAGAGGTCAGTTCATCGAACAGGCGCCCGGGCCCCGCGGATCGCCACAGCGGCCGCACGCGCTCGGGGCGCTCGCCGCGCGCCCGCCGTCGGATCCGCCGACCGCGAAGGTCGACAGGGCCTTTTCCAGGTCCGTGCTCTTGCAGCCCGGGCACTGCGGCGCCTCCTGCCCGCGCACCAGCACCTCGAACCGGGCCCCGCACTGGCGGCACGCATACTCGTAAATCGGCATGCGACAATTATAGCGGGTCGCGATTTGCTCTGCGAAATCCCCAATCTGGCAATCGTGCAATCCGACAATCTGCGATACTGAAGGGATGCTTTCCTCTCAGAAATCCAAGCCGGGTGTCGCCAACCCGCTCCGGCGCAACGTCGCCATCGTCGCGCACGTCGACCACGGCAAGACCACGCTGGTCGACGCGATGCTTCATCAAAGCGGGATCTTCCGCGCCAACGAGCGTGTCGTCGAGCGCGTGATGGACAGCAACGACCTCGAACGCGAGCGCGGCATCACCATCCTCGCCAAGAACACGGCCGTGCACTACCACGACATGCTGATCAACATCGTCGACACGCCCGGCCACGCCGATTTCGGCGGAGAGGTCGAGCGGACGCTGGTGATGGTGGACGGCATCGTGCTGCTGGTGGACGCCTCGGAAGGCCCGCTGCCGCAGACCAGGTTCGTGCTGCGCAAGGCGCTGGCCCGCGGCCTGGTGCCGGTGGTCGTGATCAACAAGATCGATCGGCCCGACGCGCGTACCAAGGCGGTGCTCGACGAGATCTACGACCTGTTCATCGACCTGGACGCCACCGAAGAGCAGATCGAGTTTCCGGTGCTCTACACCAGCGCCCGCGCCGGGACGTCGAGCACGGACCTCGACGTGCCGGGCGAGGATCTGCGGCCGCTGTTTGACGCCATCGTCTCGCATGTGCCGCCGCCGCGCGGGGACGTGTCGGCGCCGCTGCAGTTGCTGGTCACCAACCTCGCGGCGAGCGACTATCTGGGTCGCATCGCCATCGGCCGCATCTTCAACGGGACGATCAGCGTCGGCGATTCGGTGGCGGTGCTCAAGCTCGAAGGCGTGCACCAGGACACCAAGATCACCAAGCTCTTCGCCTTTGAAGGGCTCAAGCGCATCGACATCCAGAGCGCCGGCGCGGGCGACATCGTCTGCGTCGCCGGCATCGACGACATCACCATCGGCGAGACCATCGCGGATCCCGAGCATCGCCTGGCGATTCCGCCCACGGCCGTCGACGAGCCCACGGTGTCGATGGTCTTCGGCGTCAACACCTCGCCGATGGCCGGGCGGGACGGACAGTACGTCACCTCGCGGAACCTGAAGGAGCGGCTCGACAAGGAGCTGCTCGGCAACGTCTCGGTGCGCGTCGAGCCGACCGAGACGCCCGAGCAGATGAAGGTGGTGGGCCGCGGCGAGCTGCAGCTGTCGATTCTGATCGAGATGATGCGGCGCGAGGGATTCGAGCTGCAGGTGAGCCGGCCCGAGATCGTCACCAAGGAAATCGACGGGGTCCGCGATGGAGCCGGTCGAAGAGCTGGTGATCGACGTGCCCGAGGACTTCCAGGGCGTGGTGATCGCGACGCTGGGCGCGCGCAAGGGCGTGATGACCAAGATGGTCAATCACGGCAGCGGACGCGTGCGTCTCGAGTTCCGCATTCCGACCCGCGGCATGATCGGCTTTCGCTCGCAGTTCCTCACCGACACCAGGGGCACCGGCATCATGAACCACCTGTTTGCCGGTTGGGAACCGTGGCACGGCCCGATTCCTTCCCGCGTGACCGGGGCACTGGTGGCCGACCGCGCGGGCGTGGCGACGGCCTTTGCCATCTACAACCTGCAGGAGCGTGGCGAGATCTTCATCGAGCCGCAGCTGCCGGTCTACGAGGGCATGATCATCGGCGAGAACGCGCGCGTGAACGACCTCGACGTCAACGTCACCAAGGAAAAGAAGCAGACCAACATGCGCGCCTCGTCGGCCGACGAAGCCATCCGGCTGATCCCGCCGCGCAAGCTGGGGCTCGAGCAGGCCATCGAGTTCATCAACGACGACGAGCTGGTCGAGGTCACGCCGAAGAACATCCGCCTCCGCAAGCGCGTGCTGGCCGGCAACATGCGGCCCAAGCGTTCGGACGACTGATGACGTACGTCAACCACAGAGGCACAAAGACACAGAGGACGCACAGAAAATACTTTGGCAGCGTCGGGTTGCACCCGGCGTTGGGGTTCATCCAAGCACAACCAAATGTCCTTTGTGTGTTCTTTGTGCTCTCCGTGTCCCTGTGGTTAGCGTCCGTCATCTGGTCAGCGTCCGTCATCACGTATCATCTTCCGACGATGCTTCGTCAACGCACCGGCTCCACCGTCTGCCCCGGCTGCGGGTCGCTTGTCGGCGTCAACGACGACACCTGCTACAACTGCGGGCGTCGCAACCCAGGCCTCTGGGGGTTTGCGCCGCTGGCTGCGACGCCTGGGGCAGGACTTGGGGTTCGGGACGTTCGTCATCGTCGCCTCTGTCGGCCTCTACCTCGCGACTCTCACGGCCTCCGAGAATCCGTTGCAGGGCAGCGAGCCTCTTCTCGTTTCTGTCGCCCGATTCAAGGGCCCTCATTCTATTTGGCGCCAGCGGCGCTGTTCCCGTCTTCGAACTCGGCTGGTGGTGGACGGTGCTCTCCGCGGGCTGGCTGCACGGCGGCCTGCTGCACATCCTGTTCAACATGAACGCGCTGCGGCAGCTTGCGCCGCCAGTCGCCGAGCTGTACGGTGCCGGCCGCATGATGATCGTCTACACCGCCGGCGGCGTGATGGGCTTCACCGCCAGCTCGGTGATGGGTTACGTCGCGCCGGACATACCGCTGCTGGGCGGATCGCGACTCGACCATTGGCGCGTCGGCGCCGATCTTCGGCCTGCTGGGCGCGATGGCCTATTACGGCCATCGTAGTGGCAGCTCCGCCATGAGGGCGATGGCGTTGCAGAACGCCGCGATCATGTTCGCGATGGGGTTGTTCCTGCCCGGCATCGATAACTGGGCGCACGCCGGCGGGTTTGCGTGGCGGATGGCTGATGTCGAAATGGCTCGACCCGCTCACGCGCGAGCGGGTCGACCATCTCATCGCGGGCCTGGCTTGTGTGGCGGTGACGGCACTGGCCGTACTGGCGTCGCTCGTGCTCGGCCTGCTCATCATCAACCGCGGCGGCTGACCTCGACGCTCGCTAAGCCGTCGACCGTGCGGCCGCGCGCGTCCAGTCGATCCACCAGCGAGGCGCGCCCTGACAGCCCGAACGGCGCCAGGCCACATTGGCCAGCCTCGCCATCAGCCGCACTGGCCCATCGTGTGCGTCGACAGTCATCTTGCTTGCTGCGACGGTCGTATGCATGTTGGCCGCCGACTCACAACGACGACGGTGCCGACGAACCGACCGGCGCTGCGCTTGGCGGATAGTGGTGCCAGGCCGTGGCCTCGACGATCGCGTCGGGCAGACCCCGACAGGCCAAGCAGATAGACGTCCAGTTCGGCGTGAGTGACGCCCAGCTCGTCGCGCTCGATCTCGGCGATTTGCGCGACCACGGCATCGCCGTCAAGCAGTTCGGCGACGAATTCATGCGCGCAAGCCGCGGCCAGCATCGGCCGCTCGCCACGTCGGCGTGCTCCGCGACCAGGCGCACGACGCTGGGTGCTCGATTGACCGCCGTCGCCAGCAGCGCGCCGCTGCCGATGCCGGCGACGTGCAGGTCGGTGATGAGCAGGTCGAACGTCCGCGCGGTGAGCGCGGCCAGCGCGCCCCGGCCGCTCAGCGCGGTCTCGATCAGCCAATTCTCGCGCCTGCGTCGAGGACGGCGACCAGCGCCGCGGCCCGGGCGGCGTCGTCATCCACGACCAGAATGCGGCGGGTGGGCGAGGGAAATTTCACGCTCGAGAAATCGGCGGCGCCCGTCGGAACTTGAACCCATGAACCCCGTGAACCTGTGAACCTGTGAACCCGTGAACCGTGAACCCGTGACCTGGGTAACCCGTGAACCATACCCGTCGAGCGTCTAACTGGCACATCATCATGCGCCAGCGGTATGATCGAGGCATGTCCGACAACCCGCTCAAGCTGCGGCAGATCCACCACGTCGAGTTCTGGGTCGGCAACGCCAAGCAGGCCGCCTACTACTACCGCAAGGCCTTCGGCTTCTCGCAGTTCGCCTACTCCGGGCTCGAGACCGGCAGCGCGACATGGCGTCCTACGCGCATGCGCCAGGGCAAGGCGCGGCTTCGTGTTTCGCACGCCGCTATCGCCCGACCATCCGTCGGCCGACCACCTCAAGCTGCACGGCGACGGCGTGCGCGACATCGCGTTCCAGGTCGACGACGCCGACACGGCGTTCGAAGAAGCGGTGAAGCGCGGCGCCAGGCCGGCCGTCGAGCCGCACGACGAGGTCGACGCGCACGGCCGCATCCGCCGCGCCGTCGATCCACACGTACGGCGACACGCTCCACTCGTTCATCGGTCTCGACGACTACAACGGCCCGTTCCTGCCCGGCTACGTCGAGCGGACCGTGGCCGGCGAGGATGCCGGCATCCTGCGCATCGACCACATCGTCGGCAACGTCGAACTCGGCGAGATGGACGACTGGGCCGAGTGGTACAGCGACGTGCTGGGCTTCAAGCGGTACATCAGCTTCGACGACAAGGACATCTACACCGAATACAGCGCGCTGATGAGCATCGTGATGTCCGACGACTGCCACGCCATCAAGTTCCCGCTGAACGAGCCGGCGACGGGCAAGCGCAAGAGCCAGATCGAGGAGTATCTGGACTACTACAGCGGCCCGGGCGTGCAGCACATCGCGTTGCTGACGAACGACATCGAGCACACGGTGCGGCGGCTGCGCGACAACGGCGTCGAGTTCCTGAACGTCCCGCGGCCTACTACGAGCTGCTGCCGGCGCGGGTCGGCGAGATCGACGAGGCGCTCGACGATGATCCGCCAGCTGGGCATCCTCGTCGATCGCGACGAAGAAGGCTACCTGCTGCAGTTGTTCACGCGGCCGGTCGAGGATCGCCCGACGGTGTTCTTCGAGATCATCCAGCGCAAGGGCAGCAGGGTTTCGGCAAGGGCAATTTCAAGGCGCTGTTCGAGGCCATCGAACGAGAACAGGCCCTGAGGGGGAATCTCTGAAGTGCCTGCCGGCAGCGCACCAAGCCTGTAGCCCAGAGCACTCGGCCACTAAGGACGACGCCATGCCCATCTACCACTCGCTCGGGACGTTCCTCATAAGCGTCACACCGTCGTTCGCCGCGACGGCGCGCTGCTGGCCGAGGAGCTGATCGGCAACAAAGGATTCACCGGACCCTCGTCGCTGCTCTACCACCTGCACCAGCCGACGCCGGTGCAGGCCGTGCGCAAGATGCGCGATCTGGCGTGGCAGCGCGACCCGGAGCCGCAGTTCCGCCACCGGCACTTCCGCACGCACCAGCTCGGCTCTGGCGGCAGCCTCACGCTGGATCGCATCCCGCTGCTCTTCAACGCGGACGTCGCGATGTCGTTTGTGCAGCCCACGCACGCCGATGAGTTCTTCTACCGCAACGCGCAGGGCGACGAGGTGATCTACACCAGCCAGGGCAGCGGCGTGCTCGAGACGCCGCTTGGCGAGATTGCCTTCAAGGACGGCGACTACCTGGTGATTCCGCGCGGGATCCTGCACCGGTATCGCTTCAACCCCGGCCCGCTGAAGTTCCTGGTCATCGAAAGCACCGGCTACGTGAGGACGCCCAAGCGCTATCGCAACGAGCACGGGCAGCTCACCGAGATGTCGCCGTACTCCGAGCGTGACATCCGCCGGCCCGAGAACCTGCCGACGGTCGAGGAGAAGGGCGAGTTCCGGCTGGTGGTGAAGAAGGAGAACCGGCTGTTCGAGATGTCGCTGGTCTATCACCCGTTCGATCTGGTCGGCTGGGACGGCTTCTACTATCCGTTCGCGCTCAGCATCCACGATTTCGAGCCGCGCGTGGGCCGCATCCACCTGCCGCCGCCCGTGCACCAGACCTTCGAGGGCGACGGCTTCGTGGTGTGCTCGTTCTGCCCCCGGCCGTACGACTTCGACCCGAGCGCGGTTCCGGTGCCCTACAACCACTCGAACGTCATGTCCGACGAGGTCATCTACTACGCCAGCTCGGAGTTCATGAGCCGCAAAGGCATCGAGTACGGCTCGATTACGCTCCATCCCGACGGCATCCCGCACGGCCCGCACCCTGGCCGCACCGAGGCGTCGCTTGGCGTGACCAGGACCGACGAACTGGCGGTGATGGTCGACACGTTCAAGCCGTTCCACGTGAGCCGCCAGGCGATCGAGATCGAGGACGCGGAGTACTACCACTCGTGGCTGTCGTAGGCCGGAACTTCAGTTCGGGCGTTCTCGAAGTGGTCTTTCCAATCGTTTGGTTTCCGTTGAAACAGTGATGTAATACCGACGCGATGCTCGCTGTGAACGAGACGCACGATCCCGAGTTGCGCAGCTGGGTGGAGTCGGCCAACCAGCCTGGCGCAGACTTTCCAATCCAGAACCTGCCGTTCGGCATTTTTCATCGAGCGCTCACGCCCGAGCCGCCGCGCGTTGGCGTGGCCATCGGCGACCGCATCCTCGACCTGCGTTTGTGTCACCGCGCGGCGCTGTTTGAAGGCGACCTTGCGACGGTCGGCGAAGCGTGCCTGTCGCCGTCGCTGAACCGCCTGATGGCGATGGGGCCGCACAGCTGGTCGGCGTTGCGGCGTCGGGTCAGCGAGTTGCTGCGTGAGGATCGTCGCCGCGCCCTGCAGAAGAAAGTGGAGCCGTGCCTGGTGACCGATGGCCGAGGCCGTGATGCACGTGCCCTCGGAAATCGGCGACTACACGGACTTCTACGCGTCGATCTTCCACGCCACCAACGTCGGGACGATGATGCGGCCCGACAACCCGTTGCTGCCCAACTACAAGTACGTGCCCATCGGGTATCACGGCCGGGCGTCCTCGATCGTGGCCAGCGGCACGCCCGTGCGGCGGCCGCATGGGCAGGCCAAGCCGGAGTCGGCGATGGAGCCGATCGTGGGGCCGTCGCGGCGTCTCGACTACGAGCTCGAAGTGGGCTTCTTCGTCGGGCCGGGCAACGCGCTCGGCACCGCCATTCCGATTGGCGAAGTCGAGTCGCACCTGTTTGGCGTGTGCCTGGTCAACGACTGGTCCGCGCGCGACCTCCAGGCGTGGGAGTACCAGCCGCTCGGCCCGTTCCTGGCCAAGAGTTTCGCGACGTCGGTGTCGCCGTGGGTCGTGACGCTCGAGGCGCTCGAGCCGTTTCGCGTGCCGGCGCTCATCCGGCCGGAGGGCGATCCGGAGCCGCTGCCGTATCTCGACGACGCGCGTCAGCGCGATCGCGGCGGCCTCGACCTGCGCCTCGAGGTGAGCCTGTCGAGCGAGCGCATGCGGGCCGCGAAGATCGCGCCGTTTGTCGTCTCGCGCAACAGCCTGCGGCACCTGTATTGGACGCCGGGACAGCTGCTGGCGCATCACGCCAGCAACGGCTGCAACCTGCGGCCCGGGGATCTGTTTGCCAGCGGCACCGTGTCGGGCCCGACGCGCGAGTCGCGCGGGTGTCTGCTGGAGCTCGCGTGGCGTGGCGAGCAGCCCATTACGCTGCCGACCGGCGAGACGCGCACGTTCCTCGACGACGGCGACGAGGTGATCTTCCGTGGCTGGTGCGAGCGCGACGGGTGGGTGCGCATCGGCGCCGGCGAGTGCCGCGGCGTCATCCTGCCGGCGTGATGACGTCAATCAGTGGATACGCGACCAGGACACAGAAGACACACAGGTGATCCGTTGAATGAAGATCTCTGTGCGTCTCCGTGTCCTCGTGTCCCTGTGATTGACGGCGTCACCGCGTGCCCACGCTTCGCCGAGCCGTGCGGGCATGTCCGCAACGACATACGTCATTACGGCAAGCGCGGCGACGTGCCTGGAGAGGTCGGTCGGGTCGATGCGATCGACCGTGTCGGCTTCGGTGTGGTGGACGCCGAAGTACTTCGTCGAGTCGACTTCCGGCGACATCGACGGGATGCGGGCCGCGGCGACACTGGGTCCGATGTCCGCGCCGCCGCCGGATGGCCCGATATGCGTCGCGCCAATCGGTCCGAGCAGCGAGGCTACCGCGGCGACCTGCGCGCGCGCCGTGTCGTTGCCGCTGAAGCCGAATCCCGAGGGTGCCGCCACGCCCAGGTCCGACTCGATCATCAGCACGTGGCGATCGAGCGAGGCCTGGTAGCGGGTGCGATAGTCGAGCCCTCCGCGCAGGCCGTTTTCTTCGTTCGTGTAGAGCACCACCCGCACGGTCCGCCGGGGCCGCAGGTCCAGCTGCTTCAGCAGGCGCGCCGCTTCCCAGGCTGCGACGCACCCGCCGGCATTGTCGCTGGCGCCGGTGCCGACATCCCACGAGTCGAAATGGCACGACACGACGACGATCTCGTCGGGGCGTTCGCGTCCACGCAACTCGGCGATGACGTTGGCCGAGTCAGCGTCGGGATCGAGACGCGCCTCCATCTTCAGGCGCACGCGCAGCCGCTGGCCGCCAGCCGCCAGGCGCGCGAGCCGCTGTGCGTCTTCGGCGGGGATCGCGGCGGCGGGGATCTGCGGCACACCGGTGCGATAGGTGAGCATGCCGGTGTGGGGCGTCCGCAGCCCGTCGGGTCCCACCGAGCGCACGAGCATCGCGACGGCTCCGTGCTGAGCCGCCTGCGAGGCGCCGTTGGTGCGGTAGGCGACCGTCTGCCCGTAGCCGCGATAGGGCGCGTTGAACAGCACGATGCGCCCGCGCGCCTCCGCGCTGCGGCGCTCGAGTTCGGCGAAGCCGCCGACGACAAGAACGTCGGCCTCGATGCCGTCGCGCGGCGTGCCGACGCTCATGCCGAGGCCGAGCATCGGTATGCGGTGGGTGCGCGGAGCGATCAGGTCGAGCGACTCGGCGCCGCGGACCCACTTCGGCACCTTCACTGGGTCGGTCCAGACCTGGTCGAAGCCATCGGCCTTCATCGTCTCGACCGACCACGCGATGGCGTCTTCGAGCGCCTGGGAGCCGCTGAGTCGATGGCCAAACGTGTCGGTCAGCAGCGCGAGGCGATTCCAGGCGAACTGGTCCGCCGTGGCCGCCGCGATTACGCGCGCGACCGGCTCGCGATACGCGTCGATGAACGACGGACCCTGCGCACCTATCGGCGCAACACACAATGAAAGCGCAAAAAACCCAATCGCCCGCCTCATCCGCATGCCTCCGAGCATACGGGGTCGGGCCTCGTGGTACGTCAGTTCTTTCCATGGCTTTACGCCGATTGGCCCCTAAGCTCGGCTGCTGAGATCGGCCAGTAGTCGACATTCGGCCGATCTCAGCAGCCGAGCTTGATCGCTAAAGTGGCTCGCGCGTGCTGCAAATTTTGCGATCGACAGCCCCGACCCCGAAAGGCTGCGAGGCCCGACCCCGGGGGTTAGGATCGGATGATGGATGCGCGTGGGTTAGCTCAGCCAATTGCGTTGCTTCTGTTGGGAGTGCTGCTTGGCTGCGGGGGATCCCCGAGTCCGGATCCGGATCCGGGAACGGACCCGCCACCCGGCGGAGGAGGCAACAACCCAGGTGGGTTCCCGACGACGACGTTCACGGCGGCCGACGGCACCCGGTACGGCGTGCAGACGCTGGTCACGGGACTGCAGATTCCCTGGAGCCTCGCGTTCACACCGGATGGACGCCTGCTGATCAGCGAGCGACCGGGCCGCGTGCGCGTTTATCAGAACGGCGCGCTCGTCGCCGCGCCGGCGCTGACCCTCACCGACGTCTTCACACGCGACGAAAGCGGCATTCTCGGCCTCGCCGTTCACCCCGACTTCGCGACGAACCGCTTCGTCTACCTCACCTACACCGCCAACGGCCCGCGCGGTCCGATTGCGCGACTGATGCGGTTTCGTGAAGTCGCGAACCGGCTCGCCGAAGGCGTCGTCCTGCTCGACGACGTGCCGGCCAATAACATCCACAACGGCTCGCGAGTGAAGTTCGGCCCCGACGGCCGTCTTTACGTGACCTTCGGCGATGCCGCGACGCCCTCGCTCGCGCAGGACGCCGCCTCGCTCAACGGCAAGATTCTGCGCCTCACCGACGAGGGCCTCAGCGCCCCAGGCAATCGCTTCGCATCGCCGGTCTTCTCGCTTGGCCATCGCAACCCGCAGGGCATCGACTGGCACCCGGTCACCGGCGACCTCTGGGAGACCGAGCACGGCCAGACCAACAACGACGAGATCAACGTCATCGATCTCGGCTTCAACTACGGATGGCCCGTCATCGAGGCCGCTGAGACGCGGCCCGACATGGTGACGCCGGCGACGTTCTTCGTGCCGGCCGTCGCGCCGTCCGGCGCCTCGTTCTATCGAGGCACCGCCATACCGGCGTTTCGGAATCAGTTCTTCGTCGCGACGCTGCGGGGCATGGCGCTGCTGCGCGTGACCGTGGACGGCCGTCGCATCACCGCGCAGGAACGGCTGGTCGAAAACCGATACGGACGACTACGTGACGTCGTATCAGGGCCTGACGGGTTCCTGTACCTTCTGCACGAGCAACCGGGATGGCAGGACCACGCCGGTTGCCGATGACGACAGGCTCTTGAGGATAGTGCCGATTCCCTAGGCGCCCTGCCCGTCCGGGCGCACGGTCACGGGCTGGATGAACGGCATCAGCGCGCGCAGCCTCGAGCCGACCTCCTCGAGGATCTGCGTCTGCTCCGAGGCGCGGTGCGGCCCGAACCACGGACGGCCGTCCTCGTTCTCCTTCACCCACTTTTTCGCGAACGTGCCGTCCTGAATCTCGGCCAGCAGCTTCTGCATCTCGGCGCGCGCCTCTTTGCCGATGACGCGTGGGCCGGCCGTGTAGTCGCCGTACTCGGCCGTGTCGCTCACCGAGTAGCGCATGTAGTTCAATCCGCCGCGATACATCAGGTCGACAATCAGCTTCAATTCGTGCAGGCACTCGAAGTAGGCCACCTCGGGCTGATAGCCCGCGTCGACCAGCGTTTTGAAGCCCGCCTTCACGAGCTCGCTCACGCCGCCGCAGAGCACGGCCTGCTCGCCGAACAGATCCGTCTCTGTCTCCTCGGTGAAGGTCGTCACCAGCACGCCGGCGCGGGTCGTGCCGATGCCCTTGCCGTAGGACAGGGCCTGCGCCAGGGCCTTTCCGCTGGCGTCCTGCTCGACCGCCACCAGGGCCGGCGTCCCGCCGCCTTCGACAAACAGCTCACGGACGCGGTGGCCCGGCGACTTGGGCGCGATCATCGACACGTCGACGTCTTTGGGCGGCGTGATCGTGCCGTACCGGATGTTGAATCCGTGGGCGAAC
Organism: Vicinamibacteria bacterium; assembly: GCA_963806705.1. Lineage (GTDB taxonomy): Bacteria > Acidobacteriota > Vicinamibacteria > Vicinamibacterales > JAENWD01 > JAENWD01. The sequence goes on along the minus strand of CAWDZE010000012.1, from coordinate 523,499 downwards.
ATCAGCGTCTTGCCGGCGGTCAGGTGCGGCGCAATCGACTCGCGATACAGCTTCGGCGCCGTCGTGTCGGGCACCAGGACCATGATGACGTCCGCCCACCTGGCAGCCTCGGCCACGGTCTTGACGTCCAGGCCCGCGGCGCGCGCCTTGGCGGCCGACTTGCTCCCCTCGGCCAAACCGACGCAGACGTTGACGCCGCTGTCCTTGAGGTTCAGCGAGTGCGCGTGGCCCTGCGACCCGTAGCCGATGATGGCGACGTTTCTGGATTGAATGAGCGAGAGATCGGCGTCTTTGTCGTAATAAATAGTAGCCATGCGTCTTCTGTCGGCGGAACCTGTGAACCTGTGAACCCGTGAACTACGTGAACCTGTGAACCCGTGAACCTGTGAACCGTGGAACCGGGTTAGACCGATACGAAACCCCCGCGTCGTCGTGCGCGTCTTCGCCGGCGAAGCGATCCTCGAGCTTCTCGGCCGGGCGCGGCCCGCGCGCCATCGCGACGCGGCCGGTCCGGACCATCTCGAGCACGCCGTACGGCTTCAGCACGTCGAGCAGCCGCTCGACCTTGTCGCCGCTGCCGGTGATCTCGACGATCAGCGAGTCGTTGGAGACGTCCACCGTCCGCGCGCGGAAGACGCCGGCCAGCTGGATGATCTGCGTGCGCGTCTCGTGCGTCGCCGCGACCTTGATCATCGCCAGCTCGCGCTCGACGGCCGGCTGTGCGGTGATGTCGTCGACCCGCAGCACATCGACCAGCTTGTAGATGTTGGCCTCGACCCGCCGCGCCGCCGCCTGGTCGGCGTCGCACACGATGGTCATGCGCGAGACGCCCGGCGTCTCGGTGTGGCCGACCGTCAACGAGTCGATGTTGAACGCGCGGCGCCGGAAGAGCGACGCCACGCGGTTCAGGACGCCGGGCTTATCCTCTACGTAGACGACTAAGGTATGTAGCATATCGAATTCTCAATTGCAGATTTCAGATTGCAGATTGCAGATTAAGAAATTGCGCATTCCGTTCCCGTGAATTTCGTTCAATCTGCAATTTGCAATCTACAATCTGCAATTCTTTAGGCGTCCGCCGCGGTCTCCACAATCGGGCTCGGCCGCCGGATCATCGCGTGCAGGTCCGCGCCGGCCGGCACCATCGGGTACACCGAGTCTTCCTGCTCGACCTGGAAGTCGATGACGACGCCGCCCTTGTGGTTGCGCGCCGAGCGCACGGCGGGGACGACCTCGCCGCGCTTGGTCACCGTGATGCCGGTCAACCCGAACGCCTCGGCCAGCTTGGTGAAGTTCGGGTTCACCAGCGGCGTTGCGGCGTAGCGCTTCTCGTAGAAGAACTCCTGCCACTGCCGGACCATGCCGAGGTAGCCGTTGTTGATGATCGCGACGTTGATGTCGATGTTCTCCTGCAGCACCGTCGCCAGCTCGCACATCGTCATCTGGAAGCCGCCGTCGCCGACGACCACCCAGACCTCCGCGTCCGGCTTGGCGATCTTCGCGCCGATGGCGGCCGGCAGCGCAAAGCCCATGGTGCCAAGGCCCCCGCTGGTGATGAGCGACCGCGGCGTGTTGTGCTTGTAGTACTGCGCTTCCCACATCTGGTGCTGGCCGACGTCGGTGACGACGATCGCGTTGCCGTCGGTCTCGCGCCAGATGTCGTTGATGACGTGCGCCGCATACAGGTGCCCGTTGTCGGGCAGGTTCTGGATATCGCGCACCGCCGAATCGCCCTTGAGCTCGCTGATGCGCGCCAGCCACTCCACGTGGTCGGTCGACGGAACGTGCGGGGCCAGCTCGACGAGCACCTCCCGCAGGTCGCCCACCAGCGCGACGTCCACGCGCACGTTCTTGTTGATTTCTGCCGGGTCGATGTCGATGTGGATCTTCTTCGCGTGCGGCGCGTAGGTCTTCAGGTTGCCGGTGACCCGGTCGTCGAACCGCATGCCGAAGGCCAGCAGCAGGTCGGCTTCCTGGATGGCCGTGTTGACCCAGGCTTCGCCGTGCATGCCCATCATGCCGAGGTTCAGCTCGTGGCTGGCCGCCACGCCGCCCAGGCCGAGCAGCGTCATCGCAATCGGCGTCTGAGTGCGCTCGGCGAAGGCCACGACCTGCTGGCCCGCCTGCGACTGGATGATGCCGCGGCCGGCCAGAATCACCGGGCGCTTGGCGTCCTTGATGAGCGCCACGGCCCTCTGGTATTCGGCAGCCGCCGGGCGGTGGTCCGGCCGATAGCCGCGCATCTTCGGCTCGGCAGCGTCCCAGTCGAACTCGGCGCTGCTTTGCTGCGCGTCCTTCGTGATGTCGATGAGCACGGGCCCCGGGCGACCCGACGCAGCCACGTGGAATGCCTCGCGAATCGTCGGCGCGACGTCGTCGGCGCGCGTCACGAGGTAGTTGTGCTTCGTGATGGGCAGCGTGACGCCGGTGATGTCGGTTTCCTGGAACGCGTCGCTGCCAATCAGCTTGCTGCCGACCTGCCCCGTGATGCAGACGATGGGGGACGAGTCGAGCATGGCCGTCGCGATGCCGGTGACCATGTTGGTGGCGCCGGGGCCCGACGTCGCAATCGCGACGCCGACTTGTCCGGTCGCCCGCGCGAACCCGTCGGCCATGTGCGTCGCGCCCTGCTCGTGGCGGACCAGGATGTGCCGCATCGGGTACTGCGTCATCGCGTCGTAGGCCGGCAGGATCGCGCCGCCCGGATAGCCGAATACGGTGCTGACGCCCTGCCGCAGCAGCGATTCCCAGATGATTTGTGCGCCGGTTCTCTTCATATGCAATCCAAAGTCATCACAATCACGAAGGTCACGAAGCCTTACACGAAGGTCACGAAGGTCTGTTTGGACGAGCAAGCCTTCGTGGCCTTTCGTGCCGTCCTTCGTGATCATCGTGGTTGTTCGTCCTCGTCTCACCCCGTAATCGCGCCTTCACTCGCCGACGCCACCAACTTCGCGTACTTCGCCATGACGCCGCTCGTGTATCTCGGCGGCGGCGGCGTCCATGCCTTCAGCCGCGCCGCAATTTCGCTGTCGTTCAACTCCACGTCGAGCCGGCGGTTCGGGATGTCGAACACGATCGTGTCGCCTTCGCGCAGCGCCCCAATCGGCCCGCCCGCCACCGCTTCGGGAGCCACGTGCCCGGCCATCAAGCCGCGCGTTGCGCCGGAGAAGCGGCCGTCAGTGAGCAGCACCACCGATTCGCCGAGGCCCGCGCCGACGATGGCGGCCGTCACCGCCAGCATCTCTGGCATCCCGGGTCCGCCCTTCGGGCCCTCGCACCGGATCACGACGACGTCGCCGGCCTTGATCTGGTTGTGCAGGACGGCGTCGAGCGCCCCCTGCTCGTCGTCGAACACCCGCGCCGGGCCCCGGTGGTTCTGCAGGGTCGACCCCGCCACTTTCACTACGGCGCCTTCCGGGGCAAGGTTGCCCTTCAGGATGGCGAGGCCCCCTGTGGACTTTATCGGCCGATCGAGCGGGCGGACGACCTCCTGGCCAGGCGTCTCGACGGCCCTGGCCGCCTCGTCGCCGATCGTCCTGCCGGTCACCGTCGGCTGATTCGCGTGCAGCAGCCCCGCCTCGAGCAGGCGCCTGGCCACCAGCCGGATGCCTCCGGCGCGGTGCAGGTCGGTCGCCACGAACCGCCCTCCCGGCTTGAGATCGGCCAGCGTCGGCACCCGGCGGCTCATGGCGTCGAAGTCGTCCATGGTCAGCGGCAGGCCCGACTCCCGCGCAATTGCCAGCAGGTGCAGGACGGCGTTGGTCGACCCGCCGCTGGTGAGGACAGCCGTAATCGCGTTCTCCAGCGACTCGCGGGTGATGATGGATTTCGGCGTCAGGTTGGACTTCACCAGGTCCATCACGAGCCGCCCGGCGTCCCGGCCAACGTCGGCCTTGGCAGGATCGGTGGCCGGCACCGAGCCGCTGCCCATCGGCGCGATGCCGAGAAACTCGATGGCCATTGCCATCGTGTTGGCCGTGAACTGTCCGCCGCAGGCGCCGGCGCCCGGACACGCGTGGTCCTCGAGGTCCTTCAGCTCAGCGTCGGTCATCTTGCCGGCCGCGTGCGCGCCGATGCCCTCGTAGACGTCCTGAATCGTGACGTCGTGCCCTTGGAACGTCCCGGGTGCGATCGACCCGCCGTAGAGCACCAGGCCAGGCACTCCCAGGCGCGCGACAGCCATCGTCGTGCCGGGAATCGTCTTGTCGCAGCCGCAGAGCGCGATCACGGCGTCAAAGCAGTTGCCGCGCGCCACCAGCTCGATTGAATCCGCGATGACCTCGCGGCTGATGAGGCTCGCCCGCATGCCCGGGCTGCCCATCGTGATGCCGTCGGAGATGGAGACGGTGTTGAACTCCATTGGCGTGCCGCCGGCCTCGCGGATGCCCTGCTTGACGTGCTCGGCCAGCGTCCGGAGGTGATAGTTGCACGGCCCGATCTCGATCCACGTGTTGGCAACGCCGACAATCGGCTTCTGGAGCGCGGCGTCATCGAAGCCGACCGCCTTCAGCATCGCGCGTGCGCCGGCGCGATGCGGGCCCTCGGTGATGGCCGCGCTGTTTCTGCGATAGACCGGTACAAAGCTCATGACGAATCAGACCTGCGAAGCCGTGGCCGCTTCCCGGCTTTTCCAGCTCTTGTACGACCCGAGCGTGCGCATCGACCGCGCGAACTCGGCCAGATGGACCAGCGCGCGCGAGCACCGCAAATCGTGGCGCCCGAGCGGCAGGTCGACGTAGAACAGGTACTCCCACGGCCGTCCGCGGATCGGGCGCGACTCGATCTTGGTGAGGTCGATGTCGCGCAGCGCGAACACCGACAGCGCCTTGAACAGCGCGCCTGGCTCGTTGGGCAGCGAGAAGACGACCGTCGTCTTGTCCACGAGCGGATCGGGATCGGCCACGCGGCTGATCACCAGGAACCGCGTGATGTTGTCGGAGAAGTCCTGGATCTCGGACTTCAGAATCTCGAGGCCGAACACATGCGCCGCTCGCTCCGACGCGATGGCGCCAGCGCCCACGAGCTGCTTTTCCTTCACGAGCTTGGCGCTGCCAGCCGTGTCGTACGTGGCCTCGACGGCGACGTGCGGCAGCGCGCGCAGGAAGCGCTCGCACTGCGCCAGCGCCTGCGGGTGCGAGTAGATGCGCGTCAGCTGGTCGATCTTCGTTCCGGGCAGCGCCATCAGGTTGTGCGTGATGACCAGCTGCACCTCGCCGACGATGGGGAGGTCGTGTTCCAGAAGCAGGTCGTAGTTGCGATGGATGCTGCCGCCGATGGAGTTCTCCACGGGCAGCACGCCATGGGTGGCCTTGCCCTGGTCCACGGCCTCGAAGACCTGCTCGAAGCTCTCGCAGGCCAGCAGGTCGGCGTGGTCGGTGTAGCGAATCGCGGCGGCCTCACTGTAGGCCCCCGGCTCGCCCTGAAAGGCGATGCGCACGGTCCGGACAGGTTACACCAGAGGTTATCTAAGTGCCAAGGCAGATAAATAGTATTTATGAAGTAAAAGGGCCGTGCCTGGTGCCGCGTGCCCAGTGCAGAGTGCGGTGCCGGGTGCGATGTGCCGCAGTGCAGCGCGGGCGACACCCGTATAATCCCGGCATCGAGGAGGCGGGTGTGCGGCATCTACTGGCAGCGGTGGTCGTCGGGGCGGTTCTGGCAACGTCGGGAGTGTCGGCACAGGCGCCGGCGCCGTCGGCCGAGGCTGCCAGGACGACCTGGTACTTCTACACGGTGAAATGGGGTTTTCAAAACGAGTTCATGGACCTGTTCCAGCGCAACCACTACCCGATCCTGAAGGCGCAGCTCGACGCAGGTGTGTTCACGCGTGTCCGCACGCTGGTACCCGAGAACCACGGCGACGGGCGGGCTGACTGGACCTTTGCGGTCGAGCTGGTGCGAGCCGCCAAGCCGCCGGAGTTCGACGAAGCCGCGGCCTTGTTGAAGCTGTTTCCGGACCAGGCCCGGTTCAATCGCGAAGAGCAGCGGCGCTTCGAGCTGCTGGTCGCGCACTGGGACGTGCCGTTGAACGTCGTCGACATGGCGACCAGGAAACCCTCGCAATAATGTTGACCGCCCTCGGCTGGACCGACGCCATGGAGGCCGCTTTCGAGCCGTTTGCGGCCGACGGCCTGGTCCCCGCGCGCGTGTCGGTGGCCTACGGCGCGACGTTTCGCGTCGTCACCGAAGACGGAGAGCACCTGGCGGACTCGACCGGCCGCATGCGGCACGAAGCCCAGGGGCGCCGCGACCTGCCGGCGGTGGGCGACTGGGTCGCGGTCAAGCCGACGACGGCGGTCGGCGGGCGGGCGACGATTCAGGCGATCCTGCCCAGGAAGAGCGTGTTCTCGCGCAAGGCCGCCGGCACCGACACCACCGAGCAGATCCTGGCGACCAACGTCGACACGGCGTTCCTGATGACGGCCTTCGATCAGGACCTCAACCTGCGCCGGCTCGAGCGTTACCTTGCCATGACGTGGGAGAGCGGCGCGACGCCGGTGATCCTCATCAACAAGACCGACCTGTCCGACCAGGTCGAAGCGCTCTCCGCCGACGTCGGTGGCATCGCCCTGGGCGTGCCGGTCCACGCCATCAGCGCGAAGCACAGCAACGGCCTCGACGCGCTGGCGCCGTATCTGGTCCCGGGGCACACGCTGGTGGTGCTCGGGTCCTCCGGGGTGGGCAAGTCCACGCTGATCAACCGGCTGGTGGGCAACGAACGGCTCGCGACCCAGGAAGTGCGCGACTCCGATCATCGCGGGAAGCACACCACGACGCATCGTGAGCTGATCGTCCTGCCCGGCGGCGCGTTGCTCATCGACACACCGGGCATGCGCGAACTCCAGCTCTGGAGTGCCGATGCTGGCATGGTCGAGGCTTTCGACGATATCGCCACGCTCGGTGCCGACTGCTACTTCGCGGACTGCCAGCACGCCACCGAGCCGAAGTGCGCGGTGAAACAGGCGGTTGAGGACGGCCGGCTGCCCGCCGAGCGGTTGGCCAACTTCCACAAACTGCGCGCCGAACAAGACGCGCTGGCGGCTCGCACGGATACCTTCGCGCAGCAGGAGCGCAAGAAGCGCGACCGCGCCGGCTCCCGGGCCGTGCGTAACTACTATCAGCTGAACCCGTCGAAAGGACAGAAGTGAGTCAGTCACCGGTCGCACCCGGGCGCCCGACGCGCGTCAAGCTGCTCGTCACCTGCCTCATCGACACGATCTATCCACATGTCGGCTTCTCGACCGTTGCGCTGCTCGAACGCCTGGGCGTGACCGTCGACGTGCCACCGAACCAGACCTGCTGCGGACAACCAGCATTCAACTCCGGCTCGTGGGATGACGCGCGCGCGATGGCGCGGCACCTCATCGACGTCTTCGGCGACGACGACGTGCCGGTCGTCGTGCCCTCGGGATCGTGCGGCGACATGGTGATCCACCAGGCGCCGCACCTGCTGGAAGGCGACCCGATTTACGCCACACGCGCCGCTACGCTGGCAGCCCGCACCTACGAGCTGACGCAGTTCATCGTCGACGTGCTGGGCATCTCCGATGTCGGGGCGCGGTCCGACGATCGGCTCACGTACCATCCCGCCTGTCACGGGCTGCGCGGGCTCGGCGTGGCGCGGCAGCCGCTGGCGCTCCTCGAGGGAATCGAGGGCCCGCCGCGATGCCCGCTGCCGGACGCCGAGACGTGTTGCGGCTTCGGGGGCCTCTTTGCCGTGAAGCTCAGCGAGGTGTCGGGGAGCCTTCTCGATCGCAAGATCGGGAACATCGAGGCCAGTGGCGCCGACACGCTGGTGGCCACCGACGTGAGTTGCCTGATGCACATTGCCGGCGGACTGCATCGGAAAGGAAGCGCGGTCAAGGTGAAGCACCTCGCCGAGGTGCTCGCGGAGGGGCGGCCTCGATGACCACGCTTTCCGCCTCCGAAAAACCTGCCACGTTCTACGAGCGCGTCGACAAAGCCATCGGCAGCCCCGCGTTGCAGGCAGCCGTCCGTAATGCAACCTTTCGAATGTCGTCCGGACGCGACGCCGCGGTTGCGGCGTTTCCCGAGATGGACGTCGTCCGCGATCACGCGCGCGCCATCCGCGCCCATACCATCGCGCGGCTCGACCACTACCTCCGCGAGTTCGAGGCCAACGTGAAGCGGCGCGGCGGGCACGTCCATTGGGCCGCCACCTCCGAAGAGGCCGTGGCGATCGTCGTCGGCATCGCCCGCGAGCACGGCGTCAAGGCCATCGTGAAGGGCAAGTCGATGGTCAGCGAGGAGATCGAGCTCAATCCCGGCCTGGCGGCGGCCGGCCTGCAAGTGCTCGAAACCGACCTGGGCGAGTACATCGTGCAGCTCGACGACGATCATCCGTCGCACATCGTGATGCCGATCATCCACAAGAGCCGGCACGACGTCGCGCGGCTCTTCCGCTCCAAGCTCCAGGCGACCGACGACGAGGTGGCCGATGCGCCGCGCATGGCGGCGCTGGCGCGCCGCGTGCTGCGCAAAGGCTTCCTCCAGGCCGACATGGGCATCTCGGGCGGCAACTTCGGCGTCGCCTCCACCGGCAGCGTCTGCATCACGACGAATGAAGGCAATGGACGGCTCACGACGTCTCTGCCGCGCGTGCACGTCGCCCTGATGGGCATCGAGCGGATCGTGCCAGGGCTCGACGACCTGGGGGTGATGCTGCAGGTGCTGGGGCGGAGCGCGACGGGGCAGAAGCTGACGGTCTACTCCAACGTCATGAGCGGACCGCGTCGTCACCAGGGCGGCGGGGCAGACGAGTCCGACGGCCCCGAGCATTTCCACGTCGTGCTCGTGGACAACGGCCGCAGCAACCTCGTCGGATCGGAGCTTGCCGAGATCCTCTACTGCATCCGCTGTGGCGCGTGCCTGAACAGTTGTCCGGTGTACCAGCAGTTGGGCGGCCATGCGTACGGCAGCATCTATCCCGGCCCGGTTGGCGCCGTGCTGATGCCGGCGCTGCAGGGCTTGCACAAATGGCACGACCTGCCACAGGCCAGCAGCCTGTGCGGCGCCTGCCGCGAGGTCTGTCCGGTCCGCATCGACATTCCACGCATGCTGCTCGAGCTTCGCGACAAGACGACGGAGCTGGGACTGACACCCACCTGGGTGACGTTCGGGCTCACGGTCTTTCGTCATGTCGCTGTTCGGCCCGCGGTCTTCCGTCGCGCACAAGCGCTGGCCGCGTGGGCTACGCGCCGGCTGGCGGCCGACGGCTGGATCAAGTCGCTTCCAGGTCACATGGCGCGCTGGACCAAGAAGCGTGACTTTCCGGCGTTTGCGCCGAAGACGTTTCAGCGGCAGTGGGAGGCGCGCCGCCGATGACCGACAGCCGCGACAACGTGCTTGCGGCCGTCGCGCGTGGCGTGCAGTCCGGCTCTCTGCCGCCAGGCGCCCGGCTCGAGCATCCCGGCGCGCCGCCACACCTCGATCGCCCATCGGATCGCGAGGGGATGATCGCCAGCTTCACGCGCGAGCTCGAGAAGCTGATGGGCAAGGTGCACCGCGTTGCCGATGAGGCTGAGGCGCGCGCACGCGTCCTGGAACTGCTCGAGGCGCGCAGTGTCCGCCGGGTGCTGGCGTGGGACGACCAGTGGCTGCGGCCCGCGGGGCTGGGCTCCGCCTTGCGCGATGCCGGCGTCGTCGTCGAGCCCTGCTGGCTGCCGCCGGATGGCCCCGAGCGCAAGTCGCGTCTCCAGGCGCTCGACGACGTGGTGGTCGGCATCACCGGGGCGCATGGCGCCCTGGCTGACACCGGCAGCCTGGTCGTCGTCAGCGGTCCGGGCCGCGGGCGAATCGCATCGCTGCTGCCGCCGGTCCACATCGCCGTGATCGGCGCCGACCAGTTGTCGCCGACGCTGGCGGCGTTCCTCAGCGCGAACCCGTCGATCGCCGACGTCGGCAGTAACGTCGTCGCGATTACCGGTCCTTCCCGCACGGGCGACATCGAGGGCACGCTCGTCCTCGGGGTTCATGGCCCCGGCGAACTTCACGTCATCATCACCGCGTGACAGTCCCGCGTGAGCGGGTGCGGGTCCCGAGTATGATCCGGCGCCATGCCCTGGCTGCAGACATACGATCCCCTCGGTAGCCTGTTCTCCACGCTGCTGGCGGCGCTGCCTGTCGTCGTGCTGCTCGGCGGGCTGGCTGTCCTGCGATGGCCGGCGCATCTGGCCGCTGTCGCAGGGCTGGCGGCCGCGCTGGTCGTCGCGATCGGCCCGTTCGGCATGCCGGCGCCGATGGCGGCGGCCAGTGCCGCGTACGGCGCGGCCTATGGCCTGCTGCCGATAGGCTGGATCGTCGTCAACGTGATCTTTCTCTACCAGCTGACGAACGAGCGCGGCCTGTTCGACGTGCTGCGCCAGAGCATCACGCACGTCACCGAGGATCGCCGTCTGCAGTTGCTGGTCGTGGCTTTCTGCTTCGGCGCGTTTTTCGAGGGCGCGTCGGGATTCGGCACGCCCGTCGCGGTGACCGGCGCCATTCTGATCGGGCTGGGCTTCTCGCCGCTGGCCGCTTCGGGGCTGTCGCTCATCGCCAACACCGCGCCGGTGGCATTTGGCGCGCTGGGCACGCCGGTGATCGCGCTGCAAAGCGTCACCGGGCTCGATCTGTTGCAGTTGAGCGGAATGGTCGGGCGGCAGCTCCCGCTGTTCTCGGTCATCGTGCCCTTCTGGCTCGTCTGCGCGTTTGCCGGCTGGCGAGGCATGATCGAGGTGTGGCCCGCGATCCTGGTCGCGGGACTGGGCTTCGCGATCCCGCAGTTTCTCGTCTCCAACTATCACGGCCCGTGGCTGGTCGACGTGATCGCCGCGGTGGTCTCGATGGCGCTGGTTGCGTTGTTCCTGCGTGTCTGGCATCCGAAGCGGATATGGATCTCGCCAGGGGGCGGCGATGTAGTGCACAACTCCATCCCTGCCAACACTGACGACGAACAGCGACCGCGTTCCTCCGACGTCTGGCGCGCGTGGACGCCATGGATCATCCTCAGCGTGGTCGTCTTCACCTGGGGCCTGCCGAGCATGAAGGCGTGGCTCGACTCCATCTCGGTGATCCGTATTCCAGTGCCGTACCTGCACCAGGCTGTCATGCGCGTGCCCCCGGTGGTGCCTGAACCGCATCCGGAGGCGGCGGTCTACGCCATCAACTGGCTGTCCGCCACCGGCAGCGGCATCTTCCTCGCGTCGATCCTGGCGGGTCTGACGATGGGCTCGCCGCTTGGCGAGATGGCGCGGGTGTACTGGCGGACGCTGAAGCTGGTGCGGCTGTCGCTTGTCACCATCAGCGCGATGATGGCTGTGGGGTTCACGACGCGTTACTCGGGCCTGGACGCGACGCTCGGCCTGGCCTTCGCGCAGACCGGCTTCCTCTACCCGTTTTTCGGAACGATGCTGGGCTGGCTCGGTGTGGCGTTGACCGGGTCGGACACGTCGTCGAACGTGCTGTTTGGCAGCCTGCAGAAGATCACGGCCGAGCAGCTCGGTCTGAGCCCCGTGCTGATGGCGGCCGCCAACTCCTCGGGCGGGGTGATGGGCAAGATGATCGACGCGCAGAGCATCGTCGTCGCCAGCACCGCCACGCGCTGGTACGGCCACGAGGGCGAGATCCTTCGCTACGTGTTCCTCCACAGCCTGGCGCTCGCGTGCCTGGTCGGATTGCTCGTGATGCTGCAGGCCTACGTCGCTCCGTTCAGCGGGCTTGTGCCTGAACTTGTGAACCCGTGAACCTGTGAACCCGTGAACCTGTGAACCCGGCGTTGACCCGACCGAGGCGTCGAACTAGACTGCGGCCCGCGGGCGAACGCTATCCGTTGGGCGGCTGTATGCTTTCTACGGGCATGCTGTGAACAAGCAAGAGCTCCTCGCCCGGTGTGATTACTTCGACATGGTGCACGGCGTCACCGTTCGGGCGATAGGCGCCTTCACCGACGAAGAGCTCGATTTCCGCCCGCAGCCGGCGATGCGGACGCCCCGGGAGTTGATCTTTCACATCTACGCCCAGGAGAAACTGTTGGCGGAGGCTGCCCAGGAAGGTCGCTTCACGATGGAGGCAGCCAGCCGCTCGAATCCAGAGGACGAGGCAGGCGCGTCAGCGCTCAACGCGCTGCGTACGGTGAGCGATGCACGGGCGTACGCCGAGGCCTGCCACCAGGCCGCAGAGAAGATCTTCAGAACGATGTCGGAAGACGACATCGATCGTCCGGTCGAGTCGCCCTTAGGGACATATCCGGCGTGGCAGTACTTCAATTTCGCCTATGACGAGCATTGGCATCACCGCGGACAGATTTACTCGTATCTGCGGTTGCTCGGAAAGGAACCGCCAATGCTGTACGACTACAGAGCAGAGGAACCGTGATGCTCGGAAACGTTGCGAACTCCCGATTCACCATCAAGAGCTGGGACGAGAAGCCTTACAGTGAGGGCCAGGACCTGCCGAAGCTGACTCGGGCCGCCGTCACAAAGACGTTCACCGGCGATGTCGTGGGCGAGGGGCATGTCGAATACTTGATGATGTACCGCAGCGACGGCTCGGCCACGTTCGTCGGCCTCGAGCGGGTCGTGGGGCACGTTGCAGGGAAAGCGGGCAGCTTCGTGCTCCAACGCACTGGAACATTCGAGAACGGCGTGGCGAAGGAGTCTTATTTCGTCATCCCTGGCTCCGGCACGGGAGAGCTTCTGGGCCTGCGCGGCGAGGGTAAGTCGGCTGTTGGGCACGGGACCGAGCATCCTCTAACGCTGAACTATGAGTTGGGCTAGCCTGGCGCCATGGAGATCTTTCACGGCGCTGCCGCAGCCTAAGCGCGATCGTTAAGCGGACTTCGGCCAGGGATCGCGCCCAGCGTCAGCTGCCGGACAGGCCCGGCAGGTGCCGCCGATGCGCCACCCGCAGTGCCACCAGGTCCGGACGGTCGATGCGAAGCTCGTTCGCGATGCGGTGGATCTCCCCTTCCTCGGCGGTCGAGATCGCCTCGTCGGTCGCCGACACCGAGAACAAGCAGCGCATCAGCGACAGCTTCTGGTCGTAGGTGGCCAGGGCCGAGAACTCTCGCGCCACGAGGAAGTTCTCCGTCCCTCCGAACAGCTTGTTGCTCGTCTTTGCCAGCTGCACGACGACCATGGCCTGGTCCTGCGACAGCTGCCCTTGTTCGCGCACGAGGCCTTCCATGGCGCGGGTTTCCTCGGCGGACACGTGGCGGTCGGCATGGGCCACGCGCCCAAGGAGGTAGGCAAAGGCAGCCAGGTAACGGGCGCGGTCCGGCTCGAGCTGATCCAATGCGTCCAGGGTCTCGCGCAGCGCGTTGATCTCCTGCGGCTCGGCGGAGTCGAGGCCCAGCCAGGCACGAATCGATTTCAGCGGCATTGTCACCAGACTATCATTCAGGAACGGAACGGTTCGTCGCTATCATGATCATCTTGGAGGAGTGTCGTGAGCCCTAAGTCGGTCGCTGCGAAGGCTCGCGTGAGGCCAGGCACCACTGTTGCCGTGCTGAATGCCGTGCGGGGCGTCGTCGAGTCGCTGGGTCTGCCGAAGGACGTCGCGTTTGTGGCCCCAGGCAAGGCGGAACTCGTGTTCCTCTTCGTGAGCTCGCGTGCGGAGCTCGAATCCCGGATGCCGCGGGCCGTCGCCGCCCTCGCTCCGACCGCCGCTCTCTGGGTGTTCTTTCGGAAGGGCGCGAAGGCCGCAAAGCTCGACATGAATCGCGACGACGTCTGGGCGGCGGCGGAGAAGTTGGGCATGAGGCCCCTGGGTCTCGTGAGCGTCGACGAGACATGGTCGGCGTTTCGACTCAGACCGGGGAAGTAGAACGGGAGGCGCCACCGTGACGACCTCGAATCTCGTCGCCGTCTCGACATTCCAGTCAACCGCGGAGGCGTCGATAGCCAAGGGCATTCTCGATGAGGCCGGAATCGAGTCGATGATCAGGACTGACAACGCGGGCGGGATGTACCCGTCCGTCGGTGGCGCCGAACTGCTGGTCAGGTCGGAGGACATGGACAGGGCCCGCGACGCGCTTCAGCGACGGAATCGCCGGTCGCGCTCGAGCGGTCCAATTCACTTCTGACTGGTCACCGCAGGCGATCGGCCTTCGACAACGAAAGGAACAGGACATGGACCTCGGCGCGTTCTCGATCAGCCTGGCCGTCAAGGACCTGCAAGCGTCCAGGACCTTCTACGAGAAGTTCGGGTTCACGGCCTTCGCCGGCGATGCCTCGCAGGGCTGGCTGATCCTGAAAAACGGCGACCATGTGCTGGGGCTGTTCCAGGGCATGTTCGAGAAGAACATCCTTACCTTCAACCCCGGCTGGGACCAGAACGCCCAGAAGCTCGCCATGTTCACCGACATCCGTGAGCTGCAGCGCCAGCTGAAGGCCCGGGGGGTGCAGTTGCAACAGCAGGCAGACGAGAGCACCACCGGGCCGGCGAGCCTGGTCGCCGTGGACCCGGACGGGAATCAGATCCTGGTCGATCAGCACGTGTGAGTCGGACCGGCAGAGGACGCTAATCATGGTCACCGACGCCGCGGGCGCTCCAAACGTCAAGCAAGCAGTCCCGTTTTTCAACGTGACCGACATCGAAGCGTCACTTCGCTTTTACGTCGACGGCCTGGGCTTCAAGCTAGCCAACCAGTGGGTGCCCGAGGAGCGCATCAGATGGTGCTGGCTGCAACTCGGCGAGGCCGCGGTGATGCTTCAGGAGTACTGGCGCGACGGCCGCCCGGCGGGCGCGCCGGACGGGCCACTGGGCCAGGGCGTCTCGATCTGCTTCATGTGCGCCGATGCGCTGGCGATTTACCACGACCTCACGTCCCGAGGGATCGCCGCGGCCCGCCCGTTTGTCGGCAACGGCCTGTGGGTGACCTCGGTGAAGGACCCTGACGGCTACTGGCTCTACTTTGAAAGCCCGACGGACGTGCCGGAAGAAACGGTCTACTCGGGCTAGTCTAACGATCCGCGGATGATGAGATTCCGGGATTTCCGGTCACTGGGAATTGCCCGCCGCGGTCACTTCAGGTCGACCGGCGCGGCCGCGAAGCGGCCGGCACAACGGGACCCGAACGAGGCGGAGATGAGAGGTTGTTTGAGCTATGACCCCTCTCATCTCCGTCCTCGTCAGGTCCCGTGAGCGCGGCTACGCCGCGCCGCCGGTCGACGGACCTGTCGCCATCCGCTTTGCACCGCGTCCATCGAGCGACGAGCGTGTTCAGCAATTCCGAGCAAACAAATCTCGAAATCCGAAAATCCGCGGATCCTTCCCGGGAGAGGCGCGATTGCGCACTACAAGCGCCGCAGATCACCGCGCCTTCACTGGCCGAGCTACATACAAGTACAAAACGCTCTAGCGGAAGCGAGACTCGTTTGCGCTACGCTCTTGGATGCTAGGAGCAGATCCCATGCGAGTCGCCCTTGCCCTGCTGATCGCTTTCTTCACGACGATTCACGGCGCGACAGAAACCCGACCGCGCGGCCGCGATCGCGGCATTCCCTTTCCTGGCGAGATCTCGACGCACGACAACGTGACACCGGCGGGACGGGTTGACGCTGGCGAACTGCGACTCTCGCTGTGGGCCGGCGTCGGGCACTGGTTTCCACGCGGGCCGGGTTCCACCCAGATCGAGGTCGAGGCGCTCGGAGAAGATGGCCGGGCCCTTCAGATCCCGTCGCCATTTGTTCGCGCGGTCCAGGGGACGGTCGTGCGTGCGTCGATTCGCAACACGCTCGCGTCGCCACTCCACATTCACGGCCTTTGCGACCGACCTGGGCCGTGCGATCCGATCCCGGTCCCCGCAGGCGTGTCGCGCGAGGTGAGGTTCACGCTCAATGCGCCTGGGACCTTCCATTACTGGGTGGCGACGGAAGGTCGCACGCTGGCGTCCAGGCGTGTCCGCGACAGCCAGCTCGGAGGAGCCATCGTCGTGGATCCGCCTGGCACGCCCGCGCCCGATCGCATCTTCGTCCTCGGACTGGTCGCGTCCGACACGACGGTTCCGGAAGTCGTCGTCATCAACGGCCGGAGCTGGCCGCACACCGAGCGCCTCACCTATGCCGTCGGCGACACCGCGCGATGGCGTGTGGTGAACCTGACCAACATTTCCCACGCGATGCATCTTCATGGCTTCTACTTCCAAGTGGACAGCAGTGGCGACGGCGTACGCGACACGCACTACAGCGATACGGAGCGACGGTTGGCTGTCACTGAGCAGATGCCCCCTGGGCGCGCGATATCCATGACGTGGATACCCGAACGGCCTGGCAACTGGCTGTTTCACTGCCACATGCTCGACCACATGATGGACGTCCGTGATCCCAGCGGCGGCTCGCACGCGACACACGTCGCAACCGCCGCATCGGCGGCAGTAGACGCTGGCATGGCGGGACTCGTGCTGGGAATCCATGTGACCGGGGTCGCTCGCACACCCGTCGTGCCGGACAGTGCCCGGCGGCGGCTGGAGCTCATCGTCGAGCCCGACAGCCGCAACGGCGCCATACCCAGTTACAAGGTCAATATTGTCGGGAGCGGGACACCCGCGCCGCGCCTCGGCGACCGCGCCGTGCCCGGCCCGATCATGGTGCTCACACGAGGAGAGCCCGTCGCCGTGGAGGTCGTCAACCGTCTGAGCGAGCCGACCGCGATTCACTGGCACGGGATCGAGCTCGAGAGCTATGACGATGGCGTGCCGGGGTTCGGAGGGACAACGGGCAGTGTCACGCCACCTGTTCTGGCGGGCGGCAGCTTCACGGCTCGTTTCACGCCGCCGCGCGCTGGCACCTTCATCTATCACACGCACTGGCACAACGCCGGACAACTGGCCGGTGGCATCTACGGCCCTCTCGTCGTCCTCGAGCCCGGCCAAACCTACGATCCGGCCACGGACCACGTCGTCGTGCTGGGATTGGACGGCGCGTACCGGCCGGCGCCCAACGAGCCGTTCGTCGTCAACGGCGAGAGGAAACCACGCCCGGTCGAGCTCCGGCCCGGGGTCGCTCATCGGTTCCGCTTCATAAACATCACCGCCGACAACGTGGCGCTGACGATGCAGCTTGTGTCACGGTTCGATCCGATCCAGTGGACACTCGTCGCGAAAGACGGCGCTCAGACACCGCCGTCGCAGCAAACTGCGCGCCCGGCCCGCCAACTGGTGTCGGTCGGGGAGACGTACGACTTCGAGATTGCCCCGCCCTCCGAGAGCGCGGCGAATCTTTGGTTCGAGCTCCGCCGCGGCTCGGGCGAATTGCTCATTCAGTGGCCGGTGCAGGTGCGATGAGGCGGCCAGTGCCGCGTGATGCGGCCGGCCCAACAGGAGCAGAGGTCATGCGATTCGCTATCGCCGTTCTGATTATTGCCGCCTCGACCTTCTCTGTTTTGGCGCAGAGTCGGCCGCGCGGCCGCGATCTCGGCATTCCCTTTCCTGGCGAGACAGGTCCGGCTAACGCCATCACCGACGTCGCCGGCATCGCAGTGGGGCACGTGACGCTCATCGAAGGCGAGGGCAAGCTCGTGCCTGGGCAGGGGCCAATCCGCACGGGTGTCACGGCCATCCTCCCCCGGCCGCGCGGCAACTGGGATCCGGTGTTTGCCGCGACGTTCAACCTGAACGGCAACGGCGACATGACCGGCGTCAACTGGATCAAGGAGTCGGGCTTTCTCGAGGGGCCGATCCTGCTGACAGGAACTCACAGCGTGGGCACTGTTCGCGATGCGGCCATCCAGTGGCAACTGAAGAGCGGCCGCGAGTTCGTGTTCACCTACCCGATCGTCGCCGAGACGTTTGATTTCCTGAACGACGCCAACGGCGAACACGTGAAGCCGGCGCATGCCCTCCAGGCCCTCGATCGCGCCAAACCCGGGCCGGTGGAAGAAGGCGCGGTCGGGGGCGGCACGGGAATGGGCTGCAACGGCTTCAAGGGCGGTATCGGCACGTCGTCGCGCGTGCTCTCCAACGAGCAAGGCGGCTACACGATCGGCGTGCTGGTGCAGTGCAACTACGGCGGCGACCTTCAGATTCTTGGCGTCCGCATCCGGCCCGAAATTGCCGACTTGGGCACGTGCACTATGCTGCCGCAACCGCTGTCCCGGCCGTGGACGCGCGGGATCCCGCCTTGTCCGCCGGCCTCCGGCGCGGCCGCCGCCGACCCGGCGGCCAGCCAGCACGAGGGCCGCGGCTCCATCATCGTCGTCGTCGCGACTGACGCGCCGCTGCTGCCGCACCAGCTCGAGCGCATCGTCCGCCGAGTGGGCATGGGGCTTGGACGGCTCGGCAGTTGGGCCGGCAACTCGTCAGGCGACCTCTTCCTCGCATTCTCCACCGCCAACGCCGGCGCCGCACGCCCGGACGGCACGCCTTCCCTGACGATGCTGCCCAACGATCGCATCGATCCGCTGTTCCGGGCGACCATCGACGCCACCGAGGAAGCTATCATCAATGCCATGCTCGCGGCCCAGACGATGACTGGCGCAGACGGCATTCGGGCATTCGGCTTGCCCGGCGATCGCGTCGTCGCGGCGTTGCGCAAGTACAACCGGATGAAATAGCACGCGGCGCCGACATCTTCGTGAAGTTCGAGTGCGACCGCAAGGGAAGCTCTGTGGACAACGTAATTTCAGCTCCGAAGCGCGTGTTGGGCATCGGCCTCACGTGGGCCATCGTGTGGCTGGCCTTCTGGACTATTCTCGGCGGAATCATCGCGGTCATCGATCCCGACAGCATCGACCCCGGCGAAGGCGCGATGCTCTTCGTGATATTCGGGCCGATGGGATTGTTCTCTGGCGTCACCTTCGGCATCCTTCTGTCAATGGCGCGTCGTGCCAGAACCGCTGGCGATCAATCACCGATCCACGTCGCTGCCTGGGGGATGCTCGGTTGCGCCATCGTGCAACTCGGGTACCTCGGCCACGGGGACCAGGGGCTGGCCGCCAACATCATGATGGCCCTGCTCTTCAGCGCCGTCGGCGGCGTCGTGACGCTGATGTGGCTGGTGATGACGGGACCCTGGCTCGATGCTGCTTGATGGCGTCTCATGGACGCGACGACGTTGAACATTCCCGCCCAGGATCCGCTGGCAGTGGCGGTCGCGAAGGCGATCCGTGCCGGCGACGTCGGCGAATTGAAGCAACTGCTCACCGCGACACCGGGACTGGCGCTGGCGAGGATCGTCGACGCGGGCGGAGTCGCGCGGACGCTGCTGCACGTCGTGACAGACTGGCCAGGGCATTTCCTAAACGGCGCGGCCACCGTCGAGGTGCTTGCCAATGCTGGTGCCGACGTCAACGCGCGGGCGGTGGCGCCGGACACGACCAAGCCTGCCGAAACGCCCCTGCATTGGGCGGCGAGCAGTGACGACGTCGCGGTGCTCGACGCCTTGCTCGACGAGGGGGCCGACATCGAGGCGTCCGGGGCGTGCATCGCGCACGGCACGGCCCTGGACAATGCGGTGGCGTTCGGGCAATGGAACGCGGCCCGGAGGCTGGTGGCGCGGGGTGCGCGAACCGCACTGTGGCATTCGGCGGCCCTCGGCATGCTGGAAGACGTCGAGGTGAACGCTTCCGGACACACGACTGAAGCACGCTACCCGTGGGGAAAGAGCGCTGGCGCCACTCCAGACGCCGTCAAAGTGGCCTTCTGGTGCGCGTGCCACGGCGGACAACGGGAGACCGCCGAGTATCTTCTCCACAAAGGCGCCCAGTTGAACTGGATCTCGCCATGGGATGGGCTGACTCCGCTCGACGCGGCCCGGCGCGCTGGCGCCGACGAACTGGTCAAGTGGCTGCGCAATAAGGGCGCGACGTCTGCCAGGGAGTCTGTATGAGCACCTCCACCGTTCCGGATCGCAGCGAGGCCGCGGAGTACTACTTCACCTACATCGACCAGGTCCCAGCCGGCGATATTTGCGCGCTGCTCGAAGCCCAGCTGGTCGAGACGCTCGCGCTCCTGCGCGACATCCCGGACGAGCAATCGCTCACCCGTTACGCCCCGGACAAGTGGACCATTCGTCAGGTTGTCAGCCATTTGAACGACACGGAGCGCCTGTTCGTCTTTCGCGCGTTGTGGTTTGCGCGAGGGTTCGACAGCCCGCTGCCGAGCTTCGATCAGAACGTCGCGATGTCTACGGCCGGTGCGGACGAGCGATCCTGGCGCAGCCTTGTGGACGAGTTCAGTGCCGTCCGCGCCGCGACACTGGCGTTCTTCCGTGACCTTCCGGCCGACGCGTGGACCCGGCGCGGCGTCGCCAGCGGAAATCCGTTCACGGTCCGTGCTCTCGCCTACGTGTCAGCGGGGCACGTCACCCACCACACGAGAATCCTGCGGGAACGGTACCTTCAGCAGGCGCCTGGAATCTGACATGCCCGTGCGAGTTGTACGACTCGGAAGCGCGCGCGCCGCCGGCGAGGGAACACGGATCGGCACTGTTCGCCGCCCTCCGCGCGGCGTGCCGAAAGTCTTGTTCTCGTCCTTGAACTGGTACGACGTCTGGTTCCCGAACCTCGCGCCAAGCCTGGAGACGATGAAGCGTGGGCAGGATGCGGCCTCGCCTGTCCAATGGGCCGCCTTCGCGAAGAAGTACAAGGCCGAGATGGACGCGCCAGAAGCCAGGCACGCCCTGGCGCTGCTGGCCGCGCTCTCGCACACGACGAACTTCTCCGTGGGCTGCTACTGCGAGGACGAAAGCCGCTGCCACCGCGCGATCCTGCGGCAGCTGCTCATCGAGAACGGCGCGAAGCTCGCGTAGCGGCCTGCTGCACGCGTTGGACACACACTCGGCTGTCACACGGAAGGAACACCGTGAACACCCGCAGTCCCAATGGCGCACGCGTGGCCGAAAAGACGGCCGTTCTAGCCGCTTTCCCCGGAGGGGTAACGTCATAGACTCCAGTCAGCCGCCACCGTCAGGAGGCTTGGTGACAGGCTGGAAGCTCATCGGTCGGCGCACCGGCGCCTACCTTCTCGACATCGCGGTGCTCTTTGCGATGCTCGGCCCCGCCGGGTGGCTGACGCAATGGGCTCTCGGGCTCACTCCGTCGACGGGACAGCAGATCTGGGCGACGTTGCTGCTGAATTTCTCGCTCCCAACCTGGGTGTACTTCACCGCATCAGACGCGTCGGCGGCCGGTGCCACGCTCGGGAAGCGTTGGTTGCGTCTTCGCGTGTCCAGGCAAGACGACGGTCGCCTGGGCGTCATGCACGCGCTCAGCCGGACCGCGGTGAAACTGCTGCCGTGGGAACTGGTCCACCTCTCGGCATTCGGGCTGGCCGAGGGCGCGGGACAGTTCACTACAGCCCAGGCGGTTGGGCTCACCGTCGCAAACGCCCTGGCCGTCGCATACTTTGCGGCGGCCGTGGCCACGTGCGGTCATCGAAGCGTTCACGATTGGGTCGTTGGAACGGTCGTGCGTGGACCGGACTGACGACGACAAACATCAACGATTCGTCCCGTTATACCCCGTCGACGCCCTTCAGGCCGAAGTCCAGCGCGTCGATCTCGGCGACCGGCTCGTCAAACGAGCACGATCCGACCGAGCGCAGCAGCGATCGCCGCGCGTGTGACAACTCGCTGTAGGTGACCACGCCGTTCAGCCAGGAGCCCGCGCGGCCCGACAACTTGAACGCCTCCGGGCGGTCGTCGTCGAGGCAGGCCTCGGCCAGTTCCTCGTCTATCTTGCCGGCAGAGAGCAGCGTGGCCGCCAGCACCAGGTTCACAAACCCGTGCATGCACGCCTTCGAGCTCTCGGGCTCGTAGGTAAGGCGGTAGTCGCCGCGCAGCGCGTGATGCAGCCCCGCCGTGGCCTTCATCGGCACGCCCGCGTCGCGCGCGCGCACGAGGAAGCGAGCCAGCTGCGCGGGAGTGGGAAACCGGTCGGGCGTGATGCCGCCGGCGCGGATCTTCGCGAAGAGGCCGGCCGCAGACAGGGCAGACAGCAGCGGCGCCGGATCGGCGTCGGCGGGAATCTCGACGTACCGCTCGAACTCGGCCGGCCAGATCGTCGCAAGACGCGCGATGTCGTCGGCCGACCCGGCGACGGCTTCCACGGCTTCGACCTGCAGGCTCCGCGGGCGGCGATGGCCGTCGACGATTGATGCGGCGACCGCGTCGCTCTGGCTGGCGGTGCCGACCAGCGCGCTCACACGCCAGGGCTCGTCGACCGAGGCGCCGGCGCGGTGGGCCGCGGCCTCGGCGTCGGCGAGCCGGTCGGCCGGCACGACCAGGCGACCGAGCATCCACGCGTGGCGCGACGCCCGATAGCGTCCGTACTGGTCGGCGACGACTTCAAGTGGCAACCCGGCGGGTGGAAACAGGCCCGCATAGTCGATGAGCCCGCTCAGAGCGGCGGTCACAGCGTCCATGGTGCGTGAGATTAACAGGTTGGGTCGGGTTGGGTCGGGTTGGGTCGGGTTGGGTCGGGTTGGGTCAGGTTGGGTCAGGTTGGGTCAGGTTACTATCGAACGATGCGTTCGGTGGTGTTCCTGCTCATGGCGTGCCTGGCCCCGGCACTTTCAGACGCACAAACCCGTCCTCGCCGTCCCGCTCCGGCAAAGCCGGCGGCGTTGTTCGTCACACCCTTGACGCTGGCCGACATGAAGGGCAAGCAGGCCGCTGTCGAGACTGCTCGCGGCACCTTTGTCATACAGCTCCTGCCGGAGGTCGCGCCCAATCACGTCGGCTACTTCATCGCACAGGCCCGGCAGGGCGCGTTTGACAAGACGACCTTCCACAGCGCCTTGCGAATGGGGCTGATCCAGGGCGGCGACCCGCTCTCCAGGGACCCGGCCAAACGGGCGATGTATGGCACCGGCGGCCTCGGTATGCTGGCGCAGGAGTTCAACAGCGAGCCGGTGACGCGCGGCGCTGTGGCGGCCGTGCTGCAGCCGGGCAAGCCCGATAGCGCCGGCAGCCAGTTCTTCGTCGCGGTCTCCGACCAGGTCGCGCTCAACGGGACCGTCACGGTGTTTGGACGCGTTGTCGAGGGCCTCGAGATCGTCCAGACGATCTCCGAGGCGCCAGTGGACGAGAAAGGAAGGGTCACCGAGCGGATCGAGGTCCTCTCCGTGACCATCCGCGACGCGCCGCCGCCGGAACCGGTGCCGTTTTCCACCGAGACGGTGGAGGAGCTCGCACAGTACCGCGCGGTAATCGAGACCACGGAGGGCGCGATCACGATCACGTTCGACCCGGTGAAAGCGCCCCGGCACGTACGAAATTTCCTGCGGCTGGCCTCGGCAGGGGTCTACGACGGCACCAGCTTCCATCGAATCGTCAAGGGCTTCGTCATCCAGGCCGGCCTGGTCCAGACGCGTGAAAAGCCGCTGACGCAGAAGCAACTCAGCTACGTGACGACGTTGCAGCCCGAGTTCAACGACACCCTGCACGTGGCAGGCATCGTCTCGATGGCCCGCACCTCCGATCCGGCCAGCGCGTCGACCTCGTTTTTCATCTGCACGGCGCCTGCGCCCTCGCTCGACAACGCCTACACGGTATTTGGCCGGGTCGTCAGCGGGATGGGAGTCGTCCAGACGATTGAGGCCAAGCGGGTCGATGGCGAGACGCCGGTCGAACGAGTGGACCTGATTCGCGTGAGACTGGAAAAGGACCAGAAGTAGGCCACATTGCCAGACGCACCCGCGAAAAAGAAACCCACCCTCGGCGTCGTCTGGCGCGAGGCCCGCGATCTCATCTGGGCGCGCCGCGCGCGGCTGGGTGTCGGCATGGCCCTGATGGCGGTCAGCCGCATGGCGGGCCTCGTTCTGCCAGCGACCTCCAAGGTGCTGATCGACGACGTCGTCGGCAAGTCGCGCGGCGACCTGTTGTGGCCGCTGGCGCTGGCGGCGGGCGCTGCGACGCTGGTGCAGGCCGTGACCGGATTCGCCCTCTCGCAGGTGCTCGGCGTCGCCGCGCAGAAGTCGATCACCGAGATGCGGCGCTCGGTGCAGCAACACGTCACGCGACTCCCCATCGGTTATTTCGACTCGACGAAGACGGGCGTGCTCATCTCGCGCATCATGAACGACGCCGAGGGCATCCGGAACCTGGTCGGCAACGGGCTGGTGCAGCTGGTGGGCAGCGTCGTCACCGCCTCGATCGCCCTGGGCGTCCTGTTCTGGCTCAATTGGCGGC
Organism: Vicinamibacteria bacterium; assembly: GCA_963806705.1. GTDB lineage: Bacteria > Acidobacteriota > Vicinamibacteria > Vicinamibacterales > JAENWD01 > JAENWD01. The sequence goes on along the minus strand of CAWDZE010000012.1, from coordinate 499,371 downwards.
TGACGACGGCCACGCTGGTGTTGCTGGGGGCGTTTGGCGGCGTCATGGCGCTGGCCTTTTCGCGCCTGCGGCCGATCTTCCGCGAGCGCGGCCGGATCAGCGCCGAGGTCACCGGGCGGCTCACCGAGACGCTGGGCGGCATCCGCATCGTCAAGGCCTATACGGCCGAACAGCGCGAGTCGCTGGTCTTCGCGAAGGGCATTCATCGCCTGTTCCGCAACGTCCTCAGCTCGATGATTGGCGTTTCGGCCGTCTCGGCGGCCTCGACCGTCATCGTCGGCGTCATCGGCGTGCTCATGATCGTCGTCGGCGGCCGCGCGATTCTCGCTGGGCAGATGACGCTCGGCGACTTCGTGATGTACATCTTCTTCACCGGCCTCGTGGCGGCGCCGGTCGTGTCCATCGCGTCAATCGGCACGCAAGTCAGCGAGGCCTTTGCCGGACTGGATCGGATTCGTGAAGTGCGCGAGATGGCCACCGAGGGCCAGGAAGACGCCGCACGCGAGGCGATCGGCACGGTCCGCGGGGAAGTGGAGTTCGACGCCGTGCGCTTCTCGTACGTCGAGGGCGTCGAGGTGCTCAAGGGCGTGTCGTTCCACGCGCCGGCGGGCACGACGACGGCGCTGGTCGGGTCGAGCGGGTCGGGCAAGAGCACGCTCATCAGCCTGGTGATGGCGTTCAATCGACCGCAGTCCGGCGTGATTCGCGTGGACGGGCGCGACTTGTCCCGGCTCAAGCTGCGCGACTACCGCCGGCAGCTGGGCATCGTGCTGCAGGACAACTTTCTCTTTGACGGCACGGTGACCGACAACATCGGCTTTTCGAAACCCGGAGCGACACGCGCCGAGATCGAAGCCGCGGGCAGCGTCGCGCATTGCGAAGAGTTCGTCGGCGGCTTCGAAAAAGGGTACGACACCGTCGTCGGCGAGCGCGGCGTGAAGCTGTCGGGCGGCCAGCGTCAACGCATCGCCATCGCGCGCGCGATCCTGGCCGACCCGCGGGTTCTGATTCTCGACGAGGCGACGTCGAGCCTCGACAGCGAGAGCGAAGCGTTGATCCAGGACGGCCTGCGAGCGCTGCGGCGCGGCCGCACCACCTTCGTCATCGCGCACCGCCTGTCGACGATCCGGAGCGCCGATCAGATCCTCGTGCTGGAGCATGGCGAGATCGTCGAGCGTGGCACGCACAGCCAGCTGCTTGCGCTCGACGGACGCTACCGTCAGCTGTACGACAAGCAGTACAACTTCGAACAGGATCGGTTCATCAACCCGGGGGAGGATTTCACGCCGGAGCCCGACAAGGAACTGCCCGCGCCAGCGCCCAGCCGCGCGTTGTAACGACAATCACGTGGTTGTGAGGGTCACGGCCGCGTTTTCCCGTCCCGTGTCAGCAACGGCCCATACAGGTCCGGCCGGCGGTCCCTGAAAAATCCCATCCCTGCCCGGAACGCCCGCGCCTCGTCGAGATTGAGCGGCGCCACCAGGACAGTCTCCTCGGTCCGGCCTGCCTCGACGAGGACCTCGCCCGCGTAGTCGCAGATGAAGCTGGTGCCGTAGAAGCTCTGCTCGGCCCCTTCCACCACCTCACGGCCCACACGATTGGCGGCGCCGAGATAGCACGCGTTGGCGACAGCGTGGCCAAGCATCACGCGCCGCCACATGCGGCTGGTGTCCATTGGTCCGGCTGCCTCCGGCTCGCTGCCGATCGCCGTTGGATACAGCAGCACCTCGGCGCCTTGCAGCGCCATCGCGCGCGCGGTTTCCGGGTACCGCTGATCCCAGCAGATGGCAGCCCCAAGCGTCCCGGACCTCGTAGCGAAGGCCTTGAAGCCGGTGTCGCCGGGGGTGAAGTAGTACTTCTCCATGTATCCCGGGCCATCCGGGATGTGGGACTTGCGGTAGAGGCCAACCTGCTCGCCGGTCGCGTCGATCATGACCAGGCTGTTGTAGTGCGCGTGCCCGGCCCTTTCGAAGAACGACAAGGGCAAGACCACTCCCAGTTCGCTTGCGAGCGCCTGGAAACGGCCGATGAAGGGGTGCCCGTCCACGGCGTGCGCGCGCTCGAAGAACCGCTCGCGTTGCGCCTGCGGCCAGTAGTAGCCCTCGAACAGCTCCGGCAGCAACACGACCGTTGCCCCCCGCGAAGCCGCCTCGCGCACCAACCCGATGGCCTTGGCGACGTTCTCTTCGAGGGCGTCACTCATCGCCATCTGCACGACGCCGAGCGCGACGTTCATTCTGGCCTCCACAGCCGTCCCGTCGGTTGCTGTTGCGTGACGCAGTGGAATGCGCCCCCGCCGGTGATCAAGGCCCGCGCCATCAGCGGGACGATCGCACGCCCGGGAAACAAAGGCCGCAGAATCTCCACCGCGCGTTCATCGTGCTCGTCGCCGTAGACAGGCACCAGCACGGCGCCGTTGACGATGTAGAAGTTGGCGTAGGTCAGCGGCAGGCGCTCGCCCTCGAAGTGCGCGCTCCGGCGGGGAATCGGCAGTTCGACGATGTTGAATGAGCTCCCATCGGCGGCGTGCACGGTCCGGAGGCGGTCGAGGTTGGCCGACAACACCGCATGGTTCGGGTCGTCGCGGTCGTCACAGGTCGCGGTGACGATGGTATCCGCCGAGGCAAACCGGGTGATGGTGTCGATGTGGCCGTCGGTGTGGTCGCCTTCGAGCCCTTCGTCGAGCCACACCACCTGCGTCGCGCCGACTGCCTCGCGAAGGTGCGCCTCCAGCTCGGCTTCGCCCAGCCCCGGATTGCGCTGCGCTGACAGCAGGCACTGGCGCGTGGTCAGCACGGTGCGGCGGCCATCGACCTCGATGGATCCGCCCTCCATCACGATACCGGGCTTGTACAACGGGACATCGCCCAGGATCCGCGCGACGTGCGTCGGGATCTGGTTGTCCAGATCGGCGGGGTACTTGTCGCCCCACCCGTTGAATTCCCAGTCGACCAGCGCCACCTCGTCGGCGCGCGTGACAAATGTCGGCCCGCTGTCTCGCAGCCATAGATCCTGATGCGCGATGCGGTGGAGCCGCACCATGCCGCGGACGAGGCGGCGTCTGGCGTCCTGCTCGGATTCCTCGTCGGCCACGAGGAGTTCGACGGCCTCGTGGGTCGCGATGGCCTCGACAAACGCCGTGAACTCACGCCGCACCGGCTCGAGCATTCCGACCCATTGCTCGTCGTCGTGCGGCCAGGCCATCCAGGTGGCGACGTGCGGGTGCCACTCTGCCGGCATGGCGAAGCCGCGCTGGCAAGGCGAGGGGGTCACGCGCCCGGTGCGATTCGATGGACGGCCACCACGGACCCCATCGTGTAGTCGAGTCGAAGCCGGTCGCCTGGTTCGAGCCTGTGGTTCACCGTCTCGGGGCCCACGCGGGCCACCGACACATGGTCCGGATCGTCGGGATCGGTGAAGTACACGTCCCACGAAATCTGACCGTGCACGCTGATGGGCTGCACCTTGCGCAGAATGACTTCGCGCGAGCCTCGTAGCATGACCGCAAATTGTATCGCATTGGCCGAATTGCAGATTGCAGATCGCAGATTGTGAATTACGCGGACGCGGTCACGGAACGTCGTCTTGCTCTCCGAAAGGCAACCGCGGAATTCCGGAGCGGCGCGGGGCCGGTGGCTCGTCGTCGAGCCTCGACAGATTGTGGACGCCGACACCCAGCAACCGGACAGGGCGGGTGCCGGCCTCGGTACGGTCAAGAAGCGCGACCGCGCGCGCGGCGACAATCGCAGGCTCGTCAGTTGGCGGCATCACCGTGACCGAACGCGTGATGGTGGTGAAGTCCTCGTAGCGGACTTTCAGGGTCACCGTGCGCGCACGCTTCTGCTTGCGGACGAGCCAGGCCGCGACATCGCGTGCCATCTCGTCGACGGCCGACCGGATCTCCTCGACGTCCGTGAGGTCGTGGTTGAACGTGTTCTCGCTGCTCGCCGACTTGGCTTCGCGGTCGGGCTCGACGGGACGCTCGTCTTCGCCGCGCGCCAGCTGATGCAGCCATGGCGCGAGGCTGCCGACGATTGCGCGCAGATCGTCGACCGCAATCGCCCGCACGTCCACCAGTTTCTCGATGCCGTGCGAACGCAGCCTCGCAGCCGTCACCGGGCCGACACCCCACAGCGCGTCGATCGGAAGGCCCTGGAGAAAGCGCTCGACGCGCTCGGGCGCGATGACGGTCAGCCCGTCAGGCTTTTGCCAGCCGGAGGCGATCTTGGCGAGGAACTTGTTGGGCGCCACGCCCGCCGAGGCCGTAAGGCCAGTCTCCTCGCGGATGCGGGCCTTCAACCGCTCGGCGACCGAGCGCCCCAGCGGCAGCCTCCAGGTGTTGTCGGTGACGTCCAGGTACGCCTCGTCGAGCGAAAGCGGCTCGACCAGCGGCGTCACCTCGCGATAGATCCCGAAGACCTGCAACGACACCGCGCGGTACTTCCTGAACTCGGGAGAGACGATGACCAGGTGTGGACACAGCCGGACGGCATGCGCCATCGGCATGGCCGACCGGACGCCGAACTTGCGGGCTTCGTAACTGGCCGCCGCGACGACGCCCCGGCTGGCCGCCGGGCCGCCCACCACCACCGGCCGTCCCCGCAGCGACGGGTCGTCGCGCTGCTCCACGGATGCATAGAACGCATCCATGTCTACGTGGAGAATCCTTCGCATTGCAGATTGCAGATTGCAGATTGCAGATTACGAAATTGCGCAGATTGCGCGCTGCCGCGTGAATTTCGTCAATCTGCAATCTGCAATCTGCAATCATCAATTCTCTAGCCGTACGCCTCGGTCTTATACCGTTCCTTCGAGACCCCGATTTCCTTGACCGCCGCCGAGACCGTCTCCATGAACCGCGGCGTCGGCTCGACGCCCTTCTCGCGGGCGGCGGCGCGATCGTGCGAAGACAGCGCCGGGCCGCACGCGTAAATGAGCACGGCGGTGGGGTCGGGGATCAGCTCGTGCAGCAGGTCCGCGCTCACGCGGCCGCGCCGGGCGCCTGGGGGCGCGCCTTCGGGCACGTCCTGGCGCGTGAGGCAGTGGACCAGCCGCACCTTGTCGGCATGCTCGGCGCAGAACGCATTGAGCGCATCGCGGAAGATGATGTCCTCCCACGTCTTGTTCGAGTAGATGAACGTGTGCCTCAACTGCGGGATGAACTTCACCGCGTGCTTGAGCATCGACCAGTTCGGCACGCTGCCGGACCCTGCGGTGATGTGCACCAGGTGGTCGGTCTTCTCGAGCACGTTGTCGGGCAAGTGATACGGCCCGGTGAAGCCGCTGATCAGCATCCGCGAGCCCTTCTCGACGTGGTGCACCAGCACCGGGGAGAGCAGCGGCGGGTACTTCGTTGAGCCGGACTCGTAGGTCTCTTCCTTGATCGTGATCGCCAGGGGCTCGTGCGGTGCCGAGGCCATCGAGTACGCGCGCGGAGACTCCTTGTGCTTCTTGAGGTCTTCGAGAAACTTCGTCATCCCCGCCATCACCTTGAACTGATGGGGGTCGATGGTACAGAACTGCCCGGCCTTGTATTCGAAGGGCTCGGGCCCTTCGTAGACCAGCGTCACGGTATCCGGCGTTTCGACGATGATGTCGGCGACGAGCACGTCGAATTGCCGGATGCGACGTCCCGTCGGAGTGCCCGCGACTTCGGTGCTCATGCGGCAGAGTCTACTACGAGGCGGCGGCAAGACAGGCCGGAGGCACGGGGTATACTAGACGCTCACTCTTCAGTCGCCGAAATCGGCGTAATTTTCAATCTGCAATTTGCAATCTGCAATCGCCAATTCTGTATGCAGTTCATCTACACCATGAAGGGGCTGGGCAAGATTCACCAGCCCGACACGCAGGTCCTTCGCGACATCTGGTTGTCGTTTTATCCCGGCGCCAAGATCGGCGTGCTCGGCATGAACGGCGCGGGCAAGAGCTCGCTGCTGAAGATCATGGCGGGCGAGGATCCCCACTTCACGGGCGAGGCGTTCCCCTCGCCCGGCATCAAGGTGGGCTTCCTGCACCAGGAGCCGAAGCTGAACGCGACCAAGACGGTTCAGGGCAACGTCGAAGAGGGAGTGCAGGCGATTCGCGACCTGTTGAACCGCTACGACGAGCTCAACCTGAAACTGTGCGAAGACCTGCCGCCCGACGAGATGGAGAAGGTCCTCGAGGAACAGGGCAAGGTGCAGGACCGCATCGACCAGACCAATGCCTGGGAACTCGACAGCCAGCTCGAACAGGCGATGGACGCCTTGCGCCTGCCGCCAGCCGACGCGGAGGTGGCCAGGCTGTCCGGCGGCGAGCGGCGCCGCGTGGCGCTGTGCCGGCTGCTGCTGAGCGCGCCTGACCTGCTGCTGCTCGACGAGCCGACCAACCACCTGGACGCCGAATCGGTGGCGTGGCTGGAGCACCACCTGGCGGCCTACCCGGGCACGGTGGTGGCAGTCACCCACGATCGCTACTTCCTCGACAACGTCGCGGGCTGGATCCTCGAGCTCGATCGGGGCCATGGCATCCCGTGGGAGGGCAACTACTCCTCCTGGCTCGAGCAGAAGCAGAACCGGCTGGCGCTGGAAGAGAAGGCCGAGAGCAAGCGCCAGCGCACCCTGCAGCGCGAACTGGACTGGATTCGGATGTCGCCTCGCGCGCGGCAGGCCAAGGGCAAGGCGCGTCTGAACGCGTACGAGGAGCTGCTCAACCAGGATCAGGCACAGAAGATCGACACGGTCGAGATCTTCATCCCGCCCGGCCCGCGCCTCGGCGACGTGGTTGTCGAGGCTCGCAACCTGCGGAAGGCCTACGGCGACGTGCTGCTGATGGATGACATCAACTTCACGCTCCCGCGCGGCGGCATCGTCGGCGTGATCGGCCCCAACGGCGCCGGCAAGACCACGCTCTTCCGCATGATCACCGGTCAGGAAAAGCCCGATGCCGGCTCGCTCCGTCTGGGCGAGACCGTGCAGGTGGGCTACGTCGACCAGTCGCGCGACGCGCTCAACGCGGACAAGACCGTCTGGGAAGAGATCACCGGCGGGCTCGATGAAGTCGAGATGGGCAAGCGCACGGTGCCCGGGCGCGCCTATTGCTCGTGGTTCAACTTCAAGGGCGCCAGCCAGCAGCGGAAGGTCGGGTCGCTCTCGGGCGGCGAGCGCAATCGCCTGCACCTTGCCAAGCTGCTCAAGACCGGCTGCAACCTGTTGCTGCTGGACGAGCCGACCAACGATCTCGACGTCGACACGTTGCGGGCGCTCGAGGACGCGCTGCTCAACTTCGCCGGCTGCGCCGTCGTCATCAGCCACGACCGGTGGTTCCTCGACCGCATCGCGACCCACATGCTGGCCTTTGAAGGCGACAGCCAGGTGGTGTGGTTCGAGGGCAACTACCAGGACTACGAGGCGGATCGGAAGCGGCGGCTGGGTGCGGAGGCCGACACGCCGCATCGGATCAAGTATCGGAAGCTAACGCGGTGACGATCCCCCCGCGTTCTCTGTCGCCTGTAGGGGCGCGCTGCGCGCGCCCCGGTCGGGTTCAGCCGGAGATTGCACCAGGAAATCCGCAACCGGCGGGACCCTGGCGGGGCGCGCGCCGCGCGCCCCTACAGGTGCTTGTCGTGGTCGTCGCGTGCATGTGGAGCGCGTCGGCCGCGTCGGCACAAACGCGCACTCTTCGCCTCGACTACTACCACACCGGCACTGCGACGACCGAGGTGTTCTCGCTCGACCGGCTCGTGGTCGAGCCGACGCCCTGGCCGGGGAATCCCGCGCGGGCCGTCGACGACACGAATCTGGGCAAGTACCTGTTCGAGGTGATCGACCGCGCGTCGAACCGCGTGGTCTACTCGCGCGGCTTTGCTTCGATCTTCGGCGAGTGGGAAGTGACCGGCGAGGCGAAGACCGCTACGCGCACGTTCCACGAGTCGCTGCGGTTTCCGCTGCCTTCGGCGCCCGTGCAGGTCGTGCTGAAGAAGCGCGACAAGTCGAATGCATTCCGCGAGGCGTGGTCGACGGTGGTCGATCCGGCCGACATCTTCATCGACCGATCCGCGACGCCGCCACCTGGTCCGTTGATCGAGCTCCTCAAGAACGGCGATCCGGCCAGTAAAGTCGACCTGGTCATCCTCGGCGACGGCTACACGGCCGCCGAACGCGGGAAGTTCGAGAAGGACGCACGGCGGCTGGTCGACATCCTGTTCGCGTTCGAGCCGTTCAAGTCGCGCAAGGCCGACTTCAACGTCTGGGGCCTCTGCCCGGCATCGGCCGAGTCCGGGATCGCGCGGCCCTCGACCGGCCGCTACCGGCGCTCTCCGGTTGGCGCGACCTACGACGCGTTTGGATCGGAACGCTACGTGCTGACGTTCGACAACCGCGCCTTTCGCGACATCGCGAGCCACGCGCCGTACGACGTCGTCGAGATTCTGGCCAACGGACAGACGTACGGCGGCGGAGGCATCTTCAACCTCTACGCCACGGTCGCCTCCGACAGCGCGTGGGCGCCGTACGTCTTCGTCCACGAGTTCGGCCATCACTTCGCGGGGCTCGCCGACGAGTACTACACGTCCGCCGTGGCGTACCTGCCAGCTGCCGATCGCGTCGAGCCGTGGGAGATGAATGTCACCGCGCTGCAGGATGCCGCCTCGCTCAAATGGCGCGATCTCGTGACACCGGGCACTCCGCTGCCGACACCCTGGGACAAGGCGGCCTTTGAGACGTATTCACGCGACGTCCAGGTCAAACGCCGTGCGATTCGAGCCGCCAACCGGCCGGAATCGGAGATGGACGCGCTCTTCCGGACCGAGCAGGCAGAGGAGACCAGGCTGCTCGGCACGGGCCCGCACGCACACGCCGTCGGCGCCTTCGAGGGCGCGATGTACGAAGAACGCGGCTACTACCGGCCCCAGGCCGACTGCGTGATGTTCACGCGCAACGAAGTGCCATTTTGCGCGGTGTGCCGGAGGGCGTTGAGTAAGGTGATTGATTTATACAGCCGGTGATCTCCTGTAGGGGCGCGCTGCGCGCGCCCCGCCGGGGTCCCGCCGGATGGTCGAATCATTTTCCGCATCCGGCTGCACGCACGCGGGGCGCGCGGGGCGCGCCCCTACAGGAACCGGCGACAGGAACAGGAGATAGCAACGTGCCCCGACAGTATTGGCTCATGAAATGCGAACCCGAGGCGTACACCATCCAGGACCTCGCCCGTGACGGCGTGTGCAGCTGGGAGGGCGTGCGCAACTACCAGGCCCGCAACTTCATGCGCGACCAGATGCAGGTCGGCGATGGCGTGCTGTTTTACGCCAGCAGCGCCGACCCCTCGGGCGTGACCGGCCTGGCCGAGGTCGCACGCGCCGGTTATCCGGATCACAGCGCGTGGAAGAAGGGGCACGAGTACTTCGACGCAGCCAGCACCAGGGAGAAACCGATCTGGTTCATGGTGGACATCTCGTTTGTCGAGGCGTTCCCCGCGGTCGTCCCGCTCGACGTGCTGAAGACCACCAAGGGCCTCGAGGACATGATGGTGACCAGGAAGGGCGCGCGCCTCTCGGTGCAGCCGGTCAAGAAGGCGGAGTTCGACATCGTCGCCAAACTCGGACGCCGCAGGTAGATGTCATTTCCAGACCTGCGGGCGTTTCTCGATCAGCTGAAACGTGACGGCGACCTGGTGGTCGTTGACGCCGAGGTCGACGCGAATCAGGAGGCCGCCGAAATCCACCGGCGCGTGATCGCGGCTGGCGGCCCGGCGCTGCTCTTCACGAAGGTGCGTGGTAAGGCGTTCCCGCTGGTCACGAACGTGTTCGGCACACCACGCCGCGCCGAACTGGCATTCGGAACGCGGCCGCTTCGCCTCATCAAGCGGATGGTCGAGCTCGCCGAGACGCTGATGCCGCCGACGCCCGCGAAGCTGTGGGGCGCGCGCGACGTGGGGCGCGAAGCGCTGCGCATCGGGCTCAGGCGCGGCGTGCGCGGCCCGGTGCTCGACGTCGTCGAGCCTCCGGCGCTCGACCGGCTGCCGGCGCTCACGTGCTGGCCCGACGACGGCGGGCCGTTTGTGACCTTGCCGCTGGTCTACACGGAACATCCCGACGGCAAGGGCCACAACCTCGGCATGTACCGGATGCAGGTCTACGACGGCCAGGCAACCGGCATGCACTGGCAGATTGGCAAGGGCGGCGGGTTTCACTACCACCTCGCGGAATCTCGTGGCAAGGCCTTGCCGGTGTCGGTGTTCGTGGGTGGACCGCCGGCGTTGATCCTGTCGGCTATCGCGCCGCTGCCCGAAAATGTCCCCGAGCTCATGCTGGCGTCGCTCATCGCGGGCGAGCGACTGCCACTGTCGACCGCCCCCGGCAGCCACGCCCATCCACTGGTCGCCAACGCCGAGTTCGCGTTGATGGGCGAGGTGGCGGCCGGCGACCGGCGGCCCGAAGGGCCGTTCGGCGATCACTACGGCTATTACTCACTCCGGCACGACTACCCGGTGTTCCGCGTGCGCCTGGTCGCGCGCAGGAAAGACGCAATCTACCCGGCCACGGTTGTCGGCAAGCCGCGGCAGGAAGACTTCTTCATCGGCGATTTGCTGCAGGAGCTGCTGTCGCCGCTGTTCCCGCTGGTCATGCCAGGGGTTCGCGATCTGTGGTCCTACGGAGAAACCGGCTATCACTCGCTGGCCGGCGCCATCGTCCGCGATCGGTACGCTCGCGAGGCCATGGCCAGCGCGTTCCGGATCCTGGGAGAGGGGCAGCTGTCCCTCACGAAATTCCTGATCGCGACCGACCAGCCCGTGGACTTGAAGGACTTCCGTGCCACTCTCGAGCACCTGCTCGCGCGCACGCGTCCTGAAACCGATCTGTACGTGTTCTCGAACTTGTCGATGGACACGCTCGACTACACCGGGCCCGAAGTCAACAAAGGATCCAAGGGCGTGTGGCTGGGCCTGGGCGATCCGATTCGCGAGTTGCCAGGCGAGTTCCGTCCGGCCACGCCGCTGCCTTCGGATGCCACCGATGTGCGGGTGTTCTGTCGCGGCTGTCTGGTCGTCGGCGGCCGTCGCTATGCCGAGGACCCGGATGCCGCGTCACGCCTGGCACGCCATCCCGCCTTTGCAGGCTGGCCCTTGCTGGTTCTGACCGACGAGCCGGCGCGCGCCGCCAGGAGCCCCGTGAATTTCCTGTGGACGACGTTCACCCGCTTCGAGCCGGCGCGCGACATCCACGCATCGGCAATCGGGCTGGTCCGACACCATGTGACCTACACGCCCCCGGTCGCGATCGACGCCCGGCTGAAGCCGGGCTTTCCCGGCGAGTTGTTCTGTGCGCCGGAGGTGGCGGACACGGTCACGCGCCGATGGAGGGAGTACTTCCCCTCGGGCGTGGAAATGGGCGACTCGGACAGAGCTCACCTGGACTAGCTACCGCTGCAGATCGCGCAGCGTTTTTAGTACGGCTACGGCGCTGAGGAACCCACGCACGCCGCGGCGAAGCCGCGGCAGTCGGACGAGAGCGGACGCGGGAATGATTGCCTCTGGGTTGCGCGAAGCGCGCAGCGCGACAAGAAACGGACTGATGTGGCGGCCAGATCCGGCTGGTTCAAGCTCTACGCCACGTCGTCGAACGTGTGCACTGCGTCGTGATCATGCACGGCCGGTGGCGGCGCATTGCCGGGGCGGACTGAAAGGCGGGTTTGCATGCCCGCCGCGCGCGCCGCATCGAGTTCCCGCAACACGTCGGACATGAACATTACGGCCTCTGGCGGCATTGTCATCGCCGCGGCGATGCGGCGATAGCTCTCCGCGTCCGTCTTCTCGCCGATCGTCGTATCGAAGTGCCACCCGAGATATCGCGTCAAATCGCCAGCCGACGAGTGCCGGAAGAGCAGCTGCTGGGCCAGGACGCTGCCAGAGGAGAAGATCCCGATCTCGAGGCCTCGCGCGCGCCAGCGTTCGAGTGCCAGCGGCACATCGGCGAAGACCTCGCCCACCAGGTCGCCCCGGCTGTAGCCCTCTTCCCAGACCCGGCCTTGCAGGTCTTTCAACCCGGTCGACTTGCGGTCGCGCTCCATCAACCATTCGAGGTAGGCGACGACCGAGGCCAGGTGCGCGGCCACGGGCGCATCGACCCAGCTGGGCACGGGCTGGCCAGCCTCGCGATCCCTGGCGTGCTCGTCGCGCAGTTGCTGCCACAGCCGCGCATATTCGGGCGCGGTCGCATGGTGCTCGACGTGGCGTCGAAGGTGTGTGCGTGCGTACGGGAAGAGCGTGTCGACGACAAAGGCGAGCGGCGTCGTGGTGCCTTCGACGTCCAGCAGAATCCCTCGTACGTCGGCGGCCACGGGCCTGACGCTCACGCGCGCGGCAATGGCCCGGGCGTCAGGTACGAAGGCCCGAAGCACACGGGCTGGAATCCCTGGTCGATGCCGGTATCCGTGTAATGTGGCGTCCAGCCCGACGGATCCTGGAACAGCCGAATCGCGCGAATCCGTCGATCGGCGCAGAGGTCGAACCAGTGGTGCGTGCCGCGCGGAACGCGGATGAGATCGCCGGCCTCGACCTCGATCGCGAAGACCGACCCCTCGCGCGGATGCACGTGAAACAGGCCGCGCCCCTCGATGATGAACCGCACTTCGTCTTCGTCGTGCCAGTGCTCGCGCGTGAACCTGGCGAGCATCGTCTCGAGATTGGGTGTGTCGGGGCGCACGTCAATCACGTCGGCCGTCTGATAGCCGCCGCGCGCCTTGAGCGCATCGACCTTCTGCGCGTAGGCCGCCAGCACCGCATCGGAGCTGGCGTCAGAGTCGACCGGCTGGTCGGGCACCCACTGTTCGTAGTCGATGCCGTGCGAAGCGAGGAAGGCCGTGACCGCCGCGGCGTCGGTGAGGACGGTGTTTTCGGCCGGTATTCGAATGAGTGCCATGGTGCTACCTCAGCGGGCCCTGCCCACGGCTTCGAGCAGGAACTCGACGATCTCGACGTGGCGCACGGCCTGTGGCAGTGAATCGCCCCAAGTGTACATCCCGTGGCGCCGAAGGAGGAACGCGTGGCAGGCCGGATTCCGGCTGAGCATGTCACGGACCAGGCTGGCAAGCCGCGCCATGTCCTGGTCGTTCTCGAGGACGGGAATCCATTCTCGATGCTCGTGCGTCGTCACGCCTTCGAGCCCCTTCAGCATCTCGTAGCCTTCGATGGCGAGGCCGCCACTTGCCGCGTGACGATCGGAGAGCAGCGTGCTCCAGATGGAATGCGTGTGGAGCACGGCACCTGCGCCCCGTGCGCGGATCACTTCTACATGAAGCCGCGCCTCGGCCGACGGCGCGCCGGTTCCGTGGATCACCGCGCCCGTGGCGTCGATTTCGAGCATCTGATCGGCCGACAACTCGCCCTTTGACGTGCCGCTTGGCGTGATGGCCAGCCGCAGCGGCTCGCGCTCGACGACGCCGCTCAGGTTGCCGCTGGTGCCGAGCAGCCAGCCGCGTTGGTCGAACCGGCGGCCAACCTCGGCGAGGCGTTGCGAGACGTCCGAGCGCGTGACTGCCATGACAGGCCATATTGCCATGTCTGACGCGGCACTGGGTGCTTAGGGCGTCCCGACTTGCGATAGTGTGAGGGCCGTGCGCACAGGGTTCACGTGGGTCCTCGAGGCCCTGGTGGCGGGGTTCCTGCTCGGCTGCGGCGCCCGTGTCGCCATGCGGGTGCTGTCGTGGCTTGCAGGCACTCCCGCGGAGTTTTCGAGCGAGGGCTCCGTCGAGATTGTCGTATTCGGAACGCTGCTCGGCGGTCCGTTCGCCCTTGCCGTGTTTCTGCTCCGCCGCTGGCGAGGCTGGACGCATCCGTGGGTCGGCCTTTGGGCTAGCCTCGCCGTCTTCGGGGCGCTCGCGGCCCGGCCGTCTCCCTCGGCGCAATCCGCACTGGCGGCGAGCCCGCTGCCCGGCGTGGCCATCGTCCTGGTGTTTGGTCTGCTCTTCGCCCTGTTCGGGCTCTGGATTGATGCCCGGTGGCGTGTCCGCCGCAGTCGGGAGCGATGAGCACGTCACGCTGTCTAGGAGTAACCCGGATGCGACCTGCGGTTTGTGCGCTTGCGCTGCTGACGCTTGCCCCTCCAGCCGCTGCCCAGGACCTTTACGAATACCAGCCGGTGTCGCCCAGATGGGCGAGCCCGGAGAACCCCTCGGGTGCGCCCGGGCAGGGCGGAAAGGAGAATCGTGGCGCCAAGGGCCACCCGTTCGACACGCTTCGCGCCGGCCAGTCCCTGACGCTAGCCGACGTCCAGGGTTCCGGTGTGATCCGCCGAATCTGGATCACGATCGGCGACCGATCGCCGCAGATGTTGCGTGCGCTGCGGCTCGAGATGTTCTGGGACGGCGCAGCGGCACCCGCGGTCGCCGTGCCGTTCGGCGATTTCTTCGGGCCCGGCCTTGGCCAGACGGCCTCGTTCGAGAATGCGCTCTTCTCGAGCCCTGAAGGGCGGTCGTTCAATGCCGTCGTGCCGATGCCGTTTCGCACTTCGGCACGGATCGTCCTGACCAACGATTCGAAGACGGATCTCACCCGAGTGTTTTTCGATGTCGACTACACGCTTGGCGCAAGCCATGGCGCCGACGTGCTGTACTTTCATTCCCTATGGCGCCGCGAGCGTCCAACCACGCTGACGCGCGACTTCGAGATCCTGCCGCGCATCGAGGGACGCGGCCGCTACCTGGGCGCCAGCGTCGGCGTGATCACCGACCCGTCGTACGGCGAGACGTGGTGGGGAGAAGGCGAAGTGAAGGCCTACCTCGACGCCGACACCGCTGGTCCGACGCTGGTTGGCACCGGGACCGAGGACTACATCGGCACAGGCTGGGGGCAGGGCATTTACACGCATCGCTATCAGGGAGCTCCAGTCGCAGACAAGGCGAAGCGGCTGTGGGCGTTCTATCGCTTCCACTTGCCCGACCCGATCTTTTTCAGTCGCGCGTGCCGCATCACGCTGCAGCAGATTGGCGGGGCATCAAAGGCGGAAGTCCACCAGCTGATGACTTCCGGCGTGACCCTGACGCCGATCACGCTCGACGCCGGAGACCGGGACCGGTTCCTGCACTTCATGGGACGCACGAGTCCGCAAGCCCTCGACGATCCGGCGCTCGCAGACGGGTGGGTGAACTTCTACCGGCGGGATGACGTGTCGGCCACGGTGTACTTCTATCTGGACCGGCCGGCTGGCGCCGCGATGCCATTGGCGCCGGTCGCCGAGCGGACGGCCGGCCTGCCGGAAGGCGGCAGCCCGTAGTCCGGAAGCCGCTAGTTCAGCGCGTGCGGTGTGGCGAGGGTGAAGGGCGCGATCACCGCGTCAAACTCCTCGCCGGTCGCCGTGATCATCTGATAGCTGCCGTGCATGGACCCGACCGAGGTCTTGAGCGGGCAGAAGCTCGTGTACTCGAAGGCGTCGCCAGGACCCAGAACCGGCTGCTCGCCAACCACGCCGGGGCCCTTCACCCGTTCCACGTGGCCGTCGGCGTCGTTGATGATCCACTCGCGGCTCACCAGCTGCGCGGTTTCCTCGCCCTGGTTGCTCACGCGGATGTGATAGGCAAACAGGTACTGCTGGTCGCGCGGCGCGCTGCGCTCCGGAAGATACTGGCTGCGCACTTGAACCCGGATGCCTCTGGTCGTCGTATCACTCATCTGAGTTCGATTATGCCACGCGCGTGGCTGGCGCTTCTTGTTATGCTCTTTCTCCGAGGGTACAGGTGGACGTCGAACAGCTGATCGAATCGGTCATCCAGGGCGCGCTCGGCGGAAAACACAAGCGGAGCAGCGGTGTGACGCGGTTTCTCACCGGCGGCAAGTCGTCGTTTCTCAACGCGAGCACGCTGCTGGCTCTCGGCGGCCTCGCCTGGGGCGTCTACGAGACGATGACCCAGTCGGCAGGCACGCCGTCGGCGCCGCCCGGCTCGACCCCGGTGCCGCCGCGCCCCGTGGCGAGCGGACCGGTCGTGCCGCCGCCGCTGCCAGTGGCTGGCGCTGTCGTGGTGCCTCCGCCTCTGCCCGGAGCGGCCGCGCCGCCGGCGATCAACCCCGAGGTCCTGCGCGTCGTTCGGCTGACGCTGTCGGCGGCCAGTGCCGATGGGGTGCTCAGCGCGAACGAGCGGGACGCAATCCTGGCGCAGGCGCGCCGCGTGGGCGCCGAGGCGATCGTGACGCCCGAACTGGATGCGCCGCGCTTGCTCGGTGAAATTGCCGCCGGCGTCACGGACCCCAGAGTGCGCGAGGACCTCTACACGCTCGCTTTCTCGATTGTCCGTGCCGACGAGCAGGTCCTCGACGGCGAGCGGCGGTATCTGGAGGAGCTGGCCCGGCACCTGGGGCTCGATGCCGCCGTCGTCGGCAGACTCGAGCAACAGGCGGCAGCACGCATCGCCGAAGCATCAAGCACATAGCGCAGGCCTTCAGGCCTGCAGGAGACTAACCAGATGTCCGCGCAGCAGTGGTACATGGCCATCGGGGGCAATCAGCTCGGCCCCGTGAGCGAACAGGAAGTCATCTCCAGCATCGAGAACGGCACAGCCGACGGCAACACGCTGGTGTTCACCGGCGGCATGACCAACTGGGCGCCTATCGCCGCGGTGCCGTCGCTTGCGGCCTACCTCAAAGGCGGCGCTGCGCAGGCGCCACCGCCGATGCCGGGCAAGACGCGGCAGGCACACGAGATCGACTTCCGCATCTTTGGCGAGGACATGCAATTTGTCGAAGTCGAGCTCGACCCGGGCGAAAGCGCGGTGGCTGAAGCCGGCTCGATGATGTACATGACCGACGGCATCCAGATGGAGACCGTGTTCGGCGACGGCAGCCAGCAGTCCAAGAGCAGCGGGATCATGGGAGCGCTGATGGGCGCGGGCAAGCGCCTGCTGACAGGGGAAAGCCTGTTCATGACCGTCTTCACCAACGGCGGCGCGGGCAAGCAGCGCGTGGCGTTTGCCGCGCCGTACGCCGGGCGCATTCTCGCGCTCGATCTGGCCGGGCTCGGCGGCCACCTGATCTGCCAGAAGGATTCGTTTCTCTGCGCGGCGCGGGGCGTGTCGATCGGCATCGCGTTCCAGCGCAAGATCGGCGCGGGTCTGTTTGGCGGAGAGGGCTTCATCATGCAGAAGCTCGAAGGCGACGGGCTCTGTTTCGCGCACGCCGGCGGCATGGTGCACCCGCTCGAATTGCACCCGGGGGAGACGTTGCGGGTCGATACCGGCTGTCTGGTCGCGCTCCAGCCGACGGTGCAGTACGACATCGAGTTTGTCGGCAAGGTGAAGACGGCGTTGTTCGGCGGCGAGGGCCTCTTCTTCGCGACGCTGCGCGGTCCTGGCAAGGTGTGGCTGCAGTCGCTGCCCCTCAGCCGCCTGGCCGATCGCATCTACAAGGCGGCGCCGGCGGCCGGCGGCAAGCGGGTCGGCGAAGGCTCGGTCCTCGGCGGGCTGGGCGGACTCCTCGACGGAGACAACTAGTCGTCAACCTAGACCCGAAGCCGCAGAGACGCACAGAGCTGCTTCTTGGAGTACCAAAAAGAAGAGCCCCGTGCGTCTTTGTGTCCTTGTGCCTCTGTGATTGACTAGAATCTTCCCACGATGGATTGGCTGACATCACCTGAAGCGTGGATCGCGCTTGTCACCCTGACGTTCCTCGAGATCGTGCTGGGTGTGGACAACGTGATCTTCATCTCGATTCTGGCCGGGAAACTCCCGGCCGCCCAGCAGAAGAAGGCGCGGCAGCTCGGCCTGGGGCTGGCGATGTTCATGCGCATCGGCCTGCTGGCTTCTCTTGCCTGGATTGCCAAGCTCACGACGCCGCTTTTCAGCATCATCGGCCACGACGTGTCGGGCCGGGATCTGATTCTGCTGCTCGGCGGCCTCTTCCTGCTTGCCAAAGCGACCTTCGAGATCCACGACAAGCTCGAGGGCGAGCACGGGCACGCCTCGGCCAGGGTCGTGCCGTCGTTTGGCGCGGTCATCGTTCAGATCCTGCTGCTCGACATCGTGTTCTCGCTCGACTCGGTGATCACGGCCGTGGGCATGGCCAGGGACCTGGGCGTGATGGTTGTGGCCGTCGTCATCGCCGTCGGGGTCATGATGGTCGCCGCCGGCGCGATCAGCGACTTCGTCGAGAAGCACCCGACGGTGAAGATGCTGGCACTGAGCTTTCTGCTGCTCATCGGCCTGTCGCTGGTGGCCGAGGGCTTCCATCAGCACATCCCGAAGGGCTATATCTACTTTGCGATGGGCTTCTCGGTGTTCGTCGAGATGATCAACCTGCGCATCCGCGCGTTGCGGCATCCGACGGCCGAGGGGCCGGTTGAGTTGCGGAAGCGCTACGACAATTAACGAGCGAGTGCCCGATGCTCTCGGAGACGGTCCACCTCGACGGCCACATCATCGATTCCGGCACCTTGTCGAAGGTGCTCGATTTGATCCTGCTGCACGGCGGGGACTACGAGATCGCGACGTTCCAGATCGGCACCACGCGCGAGGCCGCCAGCCATGCCGAGATCGTCGTGCGGGCGGATACCGAGGACGTCCTCCACCTGATTCTCCAGGAGCTCGGCCAGCACGGCGCCAACCCGGTCGCGCACGACGCCGAATGGGAGGCCGCGCCCGCCGACGGCGTCTTCCCGCCGGACTTCTATTCGACGACGAACCTCGAAAGCTATGTGCGTCAGAAAGGGCAGTGGCTGCCCATCGAGCAGATCGAGATGGACTGCGGCGTGACCCTGGTGGAACGCGCCGATGGCCCGCACGCGCTGACGGTGCCGGTCCACCGCATTCGCAAGGGCGACCGTGTGCTCGTCCACGAAGCCGCGGTGAAAGTCGTCGTCGCGCCGCGCAAGGACCCCGTCTCGGTCTTCGGCTTCATGTCGAGCGAGGTCTCGGCGGAGCGTCCCAAGGAGCTCACGGTGGCCGCCGTGGCCGAAGGCATGATCGAGAACCGCCGATCGGGCAGGAAGGTGCTGTTCGTGGGCGGCCCAGCCATCATTCATACCGGGGCGGGAAAGTATCTCGAGGCGCTCATCGCGGGCGGGTGGATCGACGTGCTCTTTGCCGGCAACGCCCTGGCCACGCACGACATCGAAGCGGCGCTGCTGGGGACCTCCCTCGGCATCAAGCTGTCGACTGGCGTGCCGACGGCCAGCGGCCACAACCACCACCTGCGCGCCATCAACTCGATCCGGGCCGCGGGCAGCATCCGGGCGGCCGTGGATCAGGGCGTGTTGAAGAGCGGCGTGATGCACGCCTGCGTCACGCACGGCGTGGACTTCGTGCTCGCCGGCAGCATCCGCGACGATGGGCCGCTGCCCGATGTGATCACGAACACCGTCACCGCGCAGGACGAAATGCGGGCGCGAGTGCCAGGCGTCGGGCTGGCCATCATGGTTGCGACCACGCTGCACTCGGTGGCAACGGGGAACCTGCTGCCGGCAACCGTGCGCATCATCTGTGTGGACAACAACACCGACACGATCACCAAGCTCATGGACCGTGGCACGCGGCAGGCGTTTGGCCTGGTGACGGACTGTCAGTTCTTCCTGAAGGAACTGGCAGCCCGGCTGGACGGCCGCTCGCCAACCTGACCCAACCCGACCGAACCCGGCCCAACCGGACCCAACCTCGGATTACTATTCACCAATGGCGCAAGTAACACGCCCCAAGAAAATCCATCCGGTGGTCGTCGTCGGCAGCGGCGCGTCCGGCGGCATGGCCGCCTGGAACCTGACGCGCAAGGGGATCAATGTCCTGCTGCTCGACGCGGGCACGAAGTTCGAGCGCAGCCAGTTCTGGACGCACGTGCGGCCGTGGGAAGCGCGCGCGCGGCGCGCGCGCGGCGAGAAGCCGCCGGAGTTCTTCCTCGACACGAAGGAACAGCCCTACCTCACGCCGGAGGGCAAGCCCTTTCAACTCATTCGCGTGTGGGGGCACGGCGGCAAGACCAACGTCTGGGGCCGCGTCAGCCTTCGGTACTCGGACCTCGACTTCAAGGGCCCTGCCCAGGATGGCTGGGAGATTCCCTGGCCCATCGAATACAAGGACGTCGCGCCGTACTACGACCAGGTCGATCAGTTGATCGGCGTCTGCGGCGGCGACGACGACTCGGACGCACTGCCAGGCAGCAAGTTCCACATGCCGCCGCCGGCCCCCCGGTGCGGCGAGGTGTTGCTGAGCAAGGGATTCGCCAAGACGAACATCCCGATCGTGGCCGGGCGCCGCGCCAACCGCACGAAGCCGCTTCGCGGGTACCCCGCGTGCCACTATTGCGGCAACTGCGGGGCGGGTTGCGACACCGGCTCGTTCTTCTGTTCGGCCGACCACCTGCTCCCCGATGCCATCAAGACCGGCAAGCTGGAGCTGCGCAGCAACGCGGTCGTCGCGCGTGTGCTCGTCGACGACAAGGGCCTGGCCAACGGCGTCCAGTACTTCGACCGCGTGACCGGCAAGGAAGAACGCGTGTACGCCAAGGTCGTGGTGATGGGCGCCTCGGCGGTGGATACGACGCGTATCCTGCTGAACTCGAAATCCACCGCGCATCCCAACGGCATCGGCAACGGCTCGGACGTCATCGGGCGCTACTTGTGCGAGCAGCTGCGCGTGCACGTCTCGGGCTTTCTGCCGCAGCTGTACGGCAACGGCGTCCAGAACGATCTCGGGATCGGCGGCGAGCACATCTACATGCCGCGGTTCAACCACAGGCTGAAGGACCTGAACTACCTGCGCGGATTCCAGATGCAGTTCTGGAACACGGGGTGCCAGCCATACAACCTGCCGTACGTCGCCAGTCTCAGCGACGGCTTCGGGGCGGGCCTGAAGGCCGACATCAAGCGGAAGTACCCCGCCTGGGTGGAGCTGCACCCGTTTGGCGAGACGCTGCCGTACAAGAACAACCGCATCACGGTGGACGAGAGCCAGACGGATCGATACGGCGTGCCGAAGATGAACATCGAGTACGACATCGGCGACAACGAGCGGAAGATGGCCGAACACATCTTCGACGTGCTCGAGGAAGTGGGAAAGAACGCCGGCATCGAGTGGGTTCATTTCAAGCGCGGCGAGCTCGACAGCAATGGCTCGGCCATCCACGAGCACGGCTGCTGCCGCATGGGCGAGGACCCGAAGCGCTCGGCGCTCAACAAGTGGAATCAGATGCACGAAGTCAAGAACCTCTTCGTGGTCGACGGGTCCGCGTTCACCAGCGCCTCGGAGAAGAACCCGACGCTGACGATTCTGGCGCTGTCCTGGCGCGCGACGGATTACCTGGCGGAAGAGATCAGGAAAGGGAATTTGTAATCGTGCCGAAACTGTCAGTCGAGGGATACGGAACGTTCGACGTACCGCATGGAAAGCGGCTGGTGCTCGCAGTGGAGCAGGACGCCGGCGTGGACATCCTCCATGCGTGCGGCGGCAACGCCCGGTGCACCACGTGCCGCGTGGAGTTCCTGGCTGGCGAACCAGATCGGATGACCGAGGCCGAGAAGAACAAGCTGGCCGAACGTGGCCTGACCGGCGTCCGCCTGTCGTGCCAGATCGAGGCCGATCACGACATGTCCATTCGCGCCATCAGCCGCCTCGAAGGCAGCGGACGGGCGGATGCGGGGGGAACACCGGCGGCCGAGATCACTCCGCCGCCGGTGTGGGTTACAGGGAATTCCTAGAGTTTCCCCCGTTCCCACGGCCCGGTCACCGCAAAGGTCATCCCGGGCGTCTGGATGTTGAAGAACATCCACTGGCCATCGGGGCTGAAGGTCACCCCGGTGAACTCACGGTCGCGGAAGTCTCCGCGGTAGCCATGGCGTTCCCCGTGGAGCACGGCGTTGTTGCGAACGAAAGGGAAGAGGCGGCCGTCGGTGGTCAGCCCATGGATCCGCTGCGAGGCATCCGGGCCGTCCTCGCAGATGGCCAGGCCGCCCCGCGGGCTGACCGTCAGATTGTCAGGCTTGTTCAGCACGTGCGAAGCGGGTGACTCGAATACCAACCGCAGCTGTTCGCGCGAGGCAACGTACTCCCAGACCTGGCCGCTGCCCGCGTTGCCGCCGCTGGTGGCGGCGAAGAAAATCGATCCGCCCCCGTACCAGGCGCCTTCGAGTCGCGCGAAGCTCGCGGCGCCCTGCTCGAACCCCTGGCTCGACACGCCTTCGGAGTCTCCGAGCTCGTTGACGCGATGCGGCCGATCCGGATTCGCAATCGGCACCCAGTGAACCGGCATGCTGTGTCCTGGTCGCTGTCCCATCCGTGTGTCGAAGCGCGGCCTCGCGTCGACCGCGAGCATCTCGAGCCGGCCCCCCTCGATGAGGGTCCCGGGCGTTTTCGGGACGAACCGATAGAAACCGGCGGATCCGTGGTCCTCGGTGAGATAGACGATGCCAGTCGACGGATCGATGGCGATGGCCTCGTGGACGAAGCGTCCCAGGCCTTTCAGCGGCACCGCCGTGGCCGTGCCCTCCGACGGGACTTCGAAGACGTAGCCGTGCTGCTGGCGGAACTGGTTTGCGGGACGCGGTTCAACCAGCGTCTCCTCGCAGGTCAGCCAGGAGCCCCAGGGTGTGGGCCCGCCCGCGCAGTTACGCGCCGTGCCGCACAGGCTCGCCCACGCTTTGACGAACGCGCCCGATGCCGGGTCGAACTCCAGTGTGGTGGTGCCCCCGCTGGCTGCCGCGTCATAGGCCGGCGCGCTGCCGAAGGTCCCGGTGTCGAGGTCGACCTCATGGTTGCGGATCAGGCGGATGCGACCATCTGGCGCCGCAAACGCGGCCATGCCGTCGTGGCCCCCGGGCGTAACGCGCCCGTCGTCGAGTCGATCGCCACGCCAGCTGAACGACACGTAGCGAAAGCCCTCGGGCAGTGCGAGCAGGCGCAGGCCGGTGGCGTCGTCGGCGGTGGGGCGGAGGCGCCCGTAGCCGTCGCCGGCACGCCGCGGCAGCCCGCCAGACATCCGTTCGCTGAAGGCGGTGAGGGGAGCGGCCCACGCCAGGGCGCCGGCGGCGAGGAACTGTCGGCGGTCGATCGGAATCATATGGGCGCGTAAGTGTACGCCGGCTTTCGGTTCCAGCCCAGCAGGACGCATGTAACCAGAGTGGCGGCCACCGGCGTAATACAAGCGATCGTGGCCGGAAGTGTCCGGAATTGATTCAGAAGGAGCAGCGATGATGTTGCGCAGGACTTTGTTGACCCTTGGTGCGACGCTGGCGCTTTCGGCGCCGGCCCTGGCCGATACCTACACCGTCGATCGCAATCATTCCGAGGCGGCGTTTCAGGTTCGCCATATCCTGACCAAGGTCCGCGGGACGTTCCGAGACTTCACGGGCACCATCGACTTCGACAAGGCCAAGCCCGAGAACTCGTCGGTCGAGTTCACGATCAAGGCGACCAGTATCGACACGGGCACCCAGAAGCGCGACGATCACCTGCGCAGCCCCGATTTCTTCGACGTCGCCAAGTACCCCGACATCACCTTCAAGAGCACGAAGGTCGTGCCGAAGGGCGACAACAAGTTCGACGTCACCGGCGACTTCACGATGCACGGCGTGACCAAGCAGATCACCCTGCCCGTCACGTTTGTCGGCGAGCAGAAGTTCATGAACGGCACCAAGGCGGGCTTCGAGACGGCGCTGGTCATCAACCGCACCGACTACGGCCTGACGTGGAACAAGGCGGTCGAAAGCGGCGGCGTGCTGGTCGGCGAGGAAGTCGAGATCTCGATCAACATCGAAGCCAATTCGCAGGTTCCGAAGACGGCTTCGAACTAGCTGACCGCACCCTCAATCTGCAATCGTCAATTGGCCATCGGCAGTCGCCACACGCCACCGTGGCGACTGTCCGAGTAGCCGAACCCCTCCAACCCAGCGATCGAGCCCGTTCACGCTGGCGTGATCTTCGAGACCGGCCAGGACGCGCTGGCCAAACGCGGTCAGCGCGACCAGGCTCGACCGCGCCGAGTCAGGCGGCTCAGTGGTCCCGACCGTCCTTGTGATGAGCGACGTGGCGGCCACGTGCAACCGCCGCATGATCGCGTAGAAGCTCCAATCCCCGAGGAACACGCGCTCTTCGCGCGCGGCGCACGCCGCAAACGCCTCGCCCAGCGTCGCCGCGCCTCCACCGATCGCCTCGAGGCCCTGTCGTTCGGTGCGCGACAGGCCGGCGGACACCGAAGGCAGTTCCTCCACCAGGCGGCCGAGCGCGCCTGGCAGCCACGGCCAATGCCGGCTCTCCGTGTTGGCGCGACGGGCCAGCGGCCGCGGATCGGGCGCGCAGACATCAGCCCACGCCGCTCGCGCCTCGTCGAGGGCCCCGGAACTCAACGTGTCATGGTCGGGCAATAGTGCAAGCAGTTGCGCCGGCGATAGCTGGCCGAGCCCGTGGAACGGATCGACCTCGGGATGTTCGCCTATCACCACCAGGCGAACCCGTTGTGCCGCCGTGCCGACCTGGGCGAGCGCGTCGAGCAGCCAAATCAGGTTGAGCTGATCGAACAGGTCGTGCTCGAACCAGAGCACGACCTCCTCGGCTCGCGCCGCCTCGTCGATGGCGGCGTCGCGCATTTCGAACTCGCGCCGGATCTCGTCGAGCGGAACGTTGTGGCTGCTCGAGAGAAAATGCGCGCGCGTGTCGCGCCACTCGACACGACTCAGGCCCGGAAGGCAGGGGCCGTCGTGCAGGGGATCGGCGCAGGCCACGACGCGCCCCTTCACGCCGCCGGCGACCAGCGCATCGGCGACGACGGAGCCATTGGTGAAGTGGATACTGACACCATAAGGTAATTCACGGATAGGGGACGGATGTTCAAGCTTCGCGCCATCGTGCTCCTCGTGACCTTCGTGATTGTGGCTACGATCGCGCCTTGATGAGGCCTCTGATGTATCCCAGGTTTCTCGTCATATCCGCCTTCACGTCATTGGACGGCGACTCGGTCTCCAGCTCCGCCCACTTGTCGAAGCCGATGTCGCCCAGGGCGTCGATGACGGCCGGGAAATTGATCGGCCCCTCGCCCAGGTAGTGCGGGTTGTCCTTCAGGTGCACCTCGCAGATCCGCGCGTTGCCCAGCCAGCGGATCTCCTCGATGATGTCGAACCCCTGCTTGATGGAGTTGCCGACGTCGTAGTAGGTCTTGACGGCCGGCGATTGCGAGCGCTCCATGATGCGCACGTTGTCGCGCGCCGAGATCGTGTCTTCCAGGCCCAGGACGATGCCGGCCTTGTCGGCCTGCGGCCCCAGCTCGCGCAGCAGGTCGCCGACGTAGTCCATCTCTGCCGGCGTCTTCAGCGCGCCCGGTCCGAAAAACGGCAGCAACACCACTTGCACGCCCACGCGCCTGGCCATCCCGATCGAGTCGGCCACCCGCTGTACGCCAAGCGGGTCGCTCTTCAGGTAGTTGCGATGCAGGATGTTGAGGCAGACCGAGGCAATGGGCAGGCTCAGCCGCTTGGCTTCAGCGGCAAACTGGTCGAGCGCCGCCGGGGCCAGAAAGTCGGTGCCGCTGGCCCGGTTGCTCAGGCTGATCTGCACGCCGTCGAACCCGCACGCCTTGGCGAGCTCCACCGACTTCAGGTCACCTTCCAGCTTGAGATTCCAGTCGGGAACGCCAAGCCGGAACTTCACACCGGCCTGGGCGGCGTGTGCCGAGACGCGGCCGCGCAGTGACGCGGCGGCGAGGCCTGCCATGCAGGCCGAAAGAAACGTGCGTCGTGTGGACATGGCGCGCCCCTACATCGTCAGGACAATTTTTCCAACCGCTCGATCCGCGAGGATCGCCTTGTGCGCATCGGGCGCCTGCTCGAGCGGCATCTCGCGCCCGACGACAGGCCGCAGCACGCCCGATTCGAGAGCCGCCACCAGCGCGGCGTGAATCTGGGTGTACTCGTCGGGCGTGGTGGACCACAAGGTCGTGCCCAGGATTGCCGTCTCCTTGCCCATCGTCAGCCTGGGATCAATCTCGATGCGGCCGCGATTGCCGATCACGACGACCCGGCCTTTGGGACCCAGCAACGTCAGGT
The DNA here is from genome assembly GCA_963806705.1 of Vicinamibacteria bacterium. GTDB lineage: Bacteria > Acidobacteriota > Vicinamibacteria > Vicinamibacterales > JAENWD01 > JAENWD01. Next base: position 473,390 of record CAWDZE010000012.1, on the reverse strand, counting down.
CGCGGTCGAGATTCACGTTGGCGAGCATCTCGAGGACGACATTCACGCCGGCACCGCCCGAGGCCTCCGCAATTCGGCTCGCGTAGCCCTCCTGGCTGTGATCGAACACCGCGTGCGCACCGGCCTCGCGCGCGGCTTTCGCGCCGGCGTCGCTGCCGGCGGTGCCGAACACGCGCAATCCCATCCCGCGGGCCAGCTGAACCGCCGCGATGCCTACGGCGCCGCTGGCGCCGTGAATGAGCGCTGTCTCGCCAGCCTTTGCCTTCGCGCGAAGCACGAGCGCCCGGTAGGCCGTCGCCGCCGGAACCCCGAGCGCCGCGCCCTGCCCGAACGACACGCCGGCCGGCAGGCGGTGCACGAGACGCGCGTCACAGGCGATGCGCTCGGCGTACGTTCCGCCCTTGGTCATGAACGCGGCGACGTACACGCGATCGCCCGCGGCCCATCCTGTGGCGCCCTCGCCGAGCGCCTCAACGACGCCGGCGCCGTCGCCTCCTGGCGTGTAGGGCAGCTCTGGCAATCGGGCGTACGCACCGCTGCGGATGTAGGCCTCGACCGGATTCACGCCCGCAGCGTGGAGGCGCACGACGACCTGGCCCGACGCCGGACGCGGGTCGGCCACGTCGACAAGCCGCATCACCTCGGGGCCACCGAACTGCTCAACCCGGACCGCGCGCATATGAGGAGGAGTATACGTGTAGGGGCGCATGATTGCGCCCCGCGCGGGTTCAGCCGGATGCCGAACAGAAAATCCCGACGCCCGGCGGGACGCCGGCGGGGCGCGCAAGCGCGCCCCTACTCGTAATGGAGCGCCGTGACCGGATCGAGCTTCGAGGCTCTGACGGCGGGGTAGACGCCGAAGGTCAGCCCGATGCCGACCGAGACGAGGAACGAAATCAGAATGGAGGCCATCGTCACGATGGTGTCCCAGCCCGCAAGCACTGCAATCATCCGCGAGAGCCCAACACCGACGACAAGCCCGATGACCCCGCCGCAGACCGCAATCATGATCGTCTCGACGAGGAACTGCCGGACGATGTCTGTTTGCTTGGCGCCGATCGCGCGACGAATGCCTATCTCGCGTGTGCGCTCGAGGACGCTCGCCAGCATGATGTTCATGATGCCGATGCCGCCCACCAGCAGCGATATCGACGCCAGCGCCACCATCACGAAGCCAAAGATGCGCTGCGTGCGCCGCTGTTCGGCCAGCAGCGCCGCCGGGACGACCAGCGAGAAGTCGTCGGCCCCGCGGTGCGACGCATTCAGGATGCCGCGCACGACATCCGCCGTGCGCAACATCTCGTCGACGTCCTCCATCTGCAGGTAGATCCCGTCGATCTCGTCCTTGAAGCGGCTGTAGCTGTCTTCGACCCGGAGGATGGCCGCTGCCACCGGCACGTAAATCAGGTTGTTGCGGTCCTGCGCGGGAATGCCGGCGACGTCGGTCTGCGAGCTGACCTGCGGGCCGACCATGCCGATGACGCGGAACCATTGCTCGTTGACCTTGACGTACTCGCCAATCGGGTCCTTGGCGCCGAAAAGGTTCGTACGTGCGCCTTCGCCGATCACCGCCACAGGCGAGGCGGCGTCGGCTTCCGCCTGAGTAAAGAAGCGACCCGAGACGACCGAGAGCCCGCCGATGCCCTGGTAGCTCGGCTCGACGCCAAACATCTGCGGCGCCTCGCGCTGCGGCTTCGGCACGAGCTTCTGAGGCTCGAACCGCTTGCGGGCCGAAGACGCCGTGATGCCGGGCACGTTGGCGCGAATCATTCGAAGGTCGCGCTCGGTCAGACCGGGCGATGCCTTCCGTGCCTTCTGGAACGCCATGAAGTCGTTGGCTTCTTTCGCCTCGACGATCAGGTTGCGCACGCCAAGCTGCTCGATGAACGCCAGGACTTGCTGTTGCGCGCCGGCGCCGATCGACATCATCGACACCACGGCCGCCACGCCGAAGATCATCCCGAGCATCGTGAGGAACGAGCGGACCTTGTTGGACAGCAGCGTCTCGAGACCGCGCTTGCAGTCGACCAGGATCTGCAGTCGCGTCGAGTCGTCGAAGAGCGCGGCCAACCGCTTCATCGGCCGCCTCCGGGCACCGGCCCGGCGGCCTGTCCGGCCTTCTTGCCGGTTCCGCCCGTCTCCGGATTGACAAGCGCGACGTCGACGTCGGGATCGAAGTCCTTCAACACGACGCGGTTTTCGGTCACTCGTGCGATCTGCACCTGCACGGGCTTGAACTGCGTTCCCTCGCGGACGTAGACGACCGGCTTGCCTTCCTTCTCGAAGAGCACCTGCCGCGGCAGGTGAGTGACGCCCTTGAGCGTCTCTCCCTCGACGACCACGCGCGCGGTCATGCCAGGGCGCATGGCGGTCGACGGCTGTTGGAGGGCGAAGGCCGCGTTGAACTGGCGTGTCGTCTGCGGCTCCCAGAACATGTTCTGCGCGAGGCCGCCGATGCCCTTCGAGGCGGCCGTCAGCGGCGCCGCCGGCAGCGCCTCGATCTGGACTTTCGCCGGCCCGCCCTTTTCGAGCGATGGCCGATCGGTTTCGAGGATCTTCGTCTTCACCTCCATCTCGGTGAGGTCGACAATCTCGGCGACGGTGCGCCCGGGCTGCACGGTGTCTCCCTGCCGGTACTCCGGAAGACTCATGCCCGGGAAGCTCCAGCCGCCGGACGAGTCCTGGTTGTCCTTGATGACGACCAGGCCGTCGAGCGGCGCGCGCACGGTCATGCTCTCTATGTTCTTCCGCGCGAAGTCGGCCGCAATTCGTGCCTTGCTGCGCTTCTCCTCCAGCACCGCCAGGCCAGCGCGACTGCTCTCCGCATGTGTCTTCACGTCGTCCTGAATCTGGACGAGCGCGCGCTTGCTCTCTTCGAGCTTGATGTTGTTCTTCTCGGCCTCGATGCGGCCGACGAACTCGTTGCCGCTGACGTCGATTTCTGCCCGGCGCACTTCGTGCCGCGCGTGCAGTAATGCCAGGCGGTCGGTTGCGATCTGGACTTTTCCGTCGGCCTGCAATTTCGCGATCTCCTGCTCGGCCTCCGCCAGTTCCGACTCCGCCTGCTGCAGGTTGTACTGCTGTTCGGCGCGATCGAACTCGATGACGACGTCGTCCTTCTTGACCATGGCGCCGGCAGGGGTGAGGGCGACGATCTGCAGCAAGCCGCCCACGGTGGGCGCGGCGAGCGTCATCGATCGACGCGGACCAAGCTCGCCGAGCGTGTGCACGCGCACGTCGATATCGCCGCGCGTGGGCCGCGTGGTCGGAATGGTCTCGAGCCGCGGCGACAGGTCGGGCACGCCAAGGACCACGGCGCCCCCCACGAGCGCGATGGCGAGGACAGCAGCAACCAGGCGCCAGGCCTTCATGGACGGGTCTCCAGCACCGGATCTTCGATGGCGACCCTCTCGCCGGGTTCGAGCCCCGCGCGAATCGCGACGCGATCGGCATTGCGCCGCTCGATTTTGACCGCACGCCGCTCGGGGGCTCCGCGGCCGATGACGTAGACGACATCGGTGCCGCCGACGGAGAAGATGGCCTGCGGCGGAACGATCAGCATGTCCTTCAGCGTCTCGGTCGCGATCCGGATGGTCGCGGTCATGCCGGGACGCAGGCGGCTGTCGAATTCGTCCAGGGCGACACTGACGTCAAAGCTGCGTGGGGGCGGCCAGGACGTGAAGTCGGCCTTGGCCAGCGCGCTGATGGTGGCGATGTGGCCTTTCAACTCCTTGTCCGGCAGCGCTTCCACGCGGATCGTGGCCGCCTGGTTCAGCGACAGACGGCCGCGCTCGATCTCGTCGACGCGCGCCGATCCGAACATCGACGATGAATCCGGCAGCTCCGCGATGCTGGCGCCGGCCCACACGCGGTCGCCTTCCTTGAAGTCCTGTGGGTTCATCCAGTTGCCCGATCGCCAGTTACGCAGGATCGCGACCGTGCCATCGGCCGGCGCCGTCACGTTGAGCGCGTTCAATTGACGCTCCGCCTTGTTGAGATCGAACTCGGACTTCATGCGCTTGCCGGCGACTCCGGCCACCTTCGCCTCGCCCGCCACTTTATCGCTCGACAGCTTGGCGCTGGTTTCTCCCAGCTTGTGCTCGGCGTCGTTGACCTTCAGGCCGCGTTGCTCGCCTTCGACGCGCGACAGGATTTCACGCGCCGAGTAGTCCAGCTTCGCGCGGTCTACGTCATAGCTGGCTGTCGTCTGTGCCGTCAGACTCGTCTGCACGGTCGATCGCGACTCCGAGCGCGACTGCTCGATCTGCGCCTCGAACCCGCGCACTTCGCTCTTCTTTTCGTCGAGCGTCTTGGCGACCGTCACGCCGTCGAACTCGATCAGGACATCGCCCTTCTTGACCGCGGTGCCGTTGCGGACCAGCTTCATGATCCGCAGGTCGCCGGCGTCAGAGGGCGCGATGATCGTGATCGATCGTCCCGCCTTCACCTCGCCGCGCATCTGGACGGCGTCCACGAACGTCCCGCGCTCGACGACCGCCGTGGGCACGGCCGGCGCGCTGCCGCGCGCCATCCAGCCGAAGCCCGCCACGACGATGGCGCCGACCGCCCCGACTATTGCTTTCTGCCTGCGACGGATCATTTCATCACCACCTGACCCGAGGAGAGGCCGGCGATGACCACGACCTCCACCTCATCGGCCGGGCCCAGCGTCACCTGCCGGGTCGCGACCCCGCTGCCTTCTCTCACGCGAACGCTGGCCTTGTCCCCGTCGCGGCTCACGGCCGTCCACGGCACGACCAACGCGCCCTTCGTGCGCTCGAGCTCGACGTCGATCGCCGCGGTCAGATCGGGCAGGAGCCGCGCGTTGCTGCCGTCGATCGTCACGACCGCCGCGAACGCCCGGACGCGCGGTGAAAACGATCCCGGAACGCCGATGGGCGCCAACTGATCGATCTTGCCTGGCATCTGCAAGTCCGGGTAAGCGTCCAGACGCACAATCACCGGCATACCAGCCTTGACGATCGGCGCATCGGCCTGGTTGACCCGGGCCCGTACCTGCATCGAGGCCTGGTTGACGACTTGCAGGACCGGTGCGCCCGGGCGCATTTCATCGCCTTCCTGGATGTCGGCCGGTCCGTTGCCGCGCCACGTGAGCTTCGGTACCACGAGGCCGTCGAGCGGCGACATCACGACCATCCCCCGCGAGTTCTCGAGCGCATGGTCCATCGCCGCCTTGGCGCGGTCGCGCTTGATCTCGAGGATACGAAGCTCGGCGTGAGCCACCGTCCGTTTCAGCTGGAACGCCTCTTCGAGCGTGGCGACCTTCGACCTGGCTTCCTCGAGGTCCTGGTTGTTCTTCTCCGCCAGCACGCGCGACAGCATCTCGTTCTTGAGAACCTCGAGCTCGAATTTCTTGACGGCGTTTCGCGCCTGCGCCAGCTCGCTGTCGTCCTTGACTCGGGCCGAATCCTGTTCGGCACGTTTCTGTTTGATTTGCTGAAGCAGCTCCTCGTACTCGGCCTTCTTGTCGAGGGCCGTCTTGTCCTGCTCCTGGCTGTCGAACTGCACCAGCAGGTCGCCGGTCTTGACCGCCGTGCCCGCCGCGGCCAGCTTGGTGATGACCAGCGACCCGCGCGTAGCGCCAGCCAGTAGCGGCGTCGACACGACGTATGACTGCGTTGCCTCGGTAAGGCCCGTCAACCGGATCCGCCGGACGAAGTCGCGGGGCTTCACCGTGAGGGCGGAGGTTTCCTGGGGCGCCGCGGCCTCGGCGCCCGTCGTCATCGCCCGATCGCAGCCGGCCGCCAGTGCGGCCAGTGCCAATATTGGGACGGCGAGGACACTTTGTACAGTGGCCGGCAGCGTGCATCAAGGTTCAATCACAGTGCGGTGCATCCCGGACGTAATAGACGGATTTGACACCGAATAAGTTGGCTCGGATGCCAAAATCTTCGCACCCGGGCCGGCGGGTCCGATTCGACCGGCGGCTCGGCCCTTCCTGCGCTCAGCCCGCCACCGAATCCGGGCCAGTTTCGCCCCGGTCTCTGCGGCAGCATAGCCGAGCGACGGCCGACGCGTTCGTTCGCGAGTTCCACTCGTCCCGGAAACGAACACCGCCACGACGAACCGGTGACCACGCTCACGGCGTGTCGGTAGAACTGGCGTGCCGCGCCAGCTGGACCGCATGTCGTTATAATCCGCTTACACCAGGATGAATCCGCCTACACCAGGATGGCCCACATCGCCGGACCCTGCCTCGAGATGATGCTCGCGTGATGTCGCTCGCGTCCGGCACAGTCCTCGGGCCGTACACGATTGCCGCGCCCCTCGGCGCGGGCGGAATGGGCGAGGTCTACCGCGCCCGCGATGGCAAGCTGCAGCGCGACGTCGCAATCAAGGTGCTGCCGGCGGCGGTGGCCGCCGACCCGGACCGGCTGGCCCGGTTCGAGCGCGAAGCGCAGGTGCTGGCGGCGCTGAACCATCCCCACATCGGCGCGATCTACGGTCTCCAGGAATCGAGCTCGGTCACCGCCCTGGTCCTGGAGCTGGTCGACGGCCCGACGCTGGCCGACCGGATCGCACAGGGGGCCGTGCCGCTCGACGAGGCCATCCCGATTGCGCGGCAGATCGCCGAGGCGCTCGAAGCCGCGCATGAAGCCGGCATCGTCCATCGCGACCTCAAGCCGGCCAACATCAAGGTGCGACCCGACGGCACCGTGAAGGTGCTCGACTTCGGGCTGGCCAAGGCGCTCGACCCGGCGTCCGGCTCCGGACCGCACGCAACGGGCCTTGCGAATTCTCCGACGATCACCGCGCCGCGGCACCGAGGCTGGGATGATCCTGGGCACGGCGGCCTACATGGCGCCGGAGCAGGCGCGCGGCAAAGCCGTCGACAAGCGGGCGGACATCTGGGCGTTTGGCGTCGTGCTGTGGGAGATGCTGACGGGCGAGCGGCTCTTCGAGGGCGAGACCCTCAGCGACACGCTGGCGGCGGTGTTGACCAAGGAGGTCGACGGGTCGCAGCTGCCAGCGGTCGACGCCGTCTGGCGATCCGGCACCTGCTGCGCCGCTGCCTCGAGCGCGACCCGACGCGGCGGCTGCGTGACATCGGCGAGGCGCGGCTCCTGCTCGGCGACCCCTCCGGAGTCGCCACGCTTGCGTCAACGGGCGCTCCGCGGCGTTCGCGCCGATCTGCCGCGACGCTTGCCGCTGCTTCGGTTCTCGGCGCCGCCATCGTCGGGTTGGCCTGGACTTTCTGGCCGCGGCCGCTGGTCGAGCGGCCCGTGACGGCCTTCCAGATCGGCACTCCGGAGAGACTGCCGCTCGCCCTCGTGAACCGGCCCGCGGTGTCGATTTCGCAGGACGGCGGCACGGTCGTCTTCGTCGCGCGGCGCGAGGGCGTCCCGCGGCTGTTCGTCAAGCGAGTCGGCCAGGCCGCGCCGACGCAACTGGACGGAACTGAAGGCGCCACCGGCCCGTGCTCTCACCCGATGGCCGCCGCATCGCGTTCATCGCCAACGCGCGGTTGCGGCTTGTCAACGTCGACGGCGGTGCAGTCACGGAAGTGATGGCCGTCAACGACGCGCGCGGCCATGCCTGGCGCGACGACGCGCGGTTCATCGTTTCCGCACAGCCCGTCGCGGCCGTTGATCGGAAGTGTCGGCCATTGGCGGTGGAGTGCGAACCGTCACGACACTCGAACCCGGCGAACGCAGCCATCGGTGGCCCCACGTGCTTCGCGGCGGCAAGGCACTCGTCTTCACCGTGGGACGGTTCGACAACCCGGATGACTACGACGACCGCGACATCGAGGCCGTCGACTTCACGACCGGCGCGAGGACAAAGCTGTTGAGCGGCGCGCGCATGGCCCTTCCGGGACCGCCCGGCCTTGCTCTTCGTGCGAGCGGGCATCCTGTCTGCCGTGCCGTTTGATGAACAGCGACTGGAGGTCACGGGACCGCCCGCAACAGTCGTGCAGGGCGTGTACAGGCGACAAGACGACCGGGGCCTCTCATGTCTCGTATTCGGCAGACGGGACGCTCGCGTACGTGCCAGGGGATCCGCAGGAAACGCGCCGCCGCCTCGTCTGGCGCGACTTGAAAGGGGTGACGTCGACGCGTCGACTCTGCGTGACCGAGAACACGCTCGCCTTGGATCCGTCACTGTCGCCAGACGGCCGGCGCGTCGCGATCGTGGACCGGGCCAGCGGAGGCAACGACGTGTGGATCCACGACTTTGCTCGCCAGACCTCGACGCGGTTCACGTTTGGTGGCAATAACGCCACGCCTGTCTGGTCGGCTGATGGCCGCACCGTGTACTACTCGACCATCGAGCCAACCGGACGAAAGTCCACCGTCTCTCGCAAGCCGCTAGACGGCAGTCGCGAGGCCGAGACGCTCTTCACCGCACGACGGGCGAATCTATCTCAAGCAGGTCGATGAGCAGCGCGGCGAGCTGCTGGCCGACGTCCTTCGACTCGTGCAACAGGCCGACATCGCAGCGGATCAGCTTCGGCTAGTGCCCCGCCACGCACCGACTATCTGGTCTCGACGACATTCGATGAAACCGGCGGCAGCCTGTCGCCCGACGGCCGCTGGGTCGCTTATGCGTCGGACGAAACCGGGCGATACGAGATTTACGTGAGTGATGCGCGCACGAAGGGCGGCGGCCGGTGGCAGGTCTCAAACACCGGAGGCGAAGAGCCTCGGTGGTCGCCCGACGGCCGCCAACTCTTCTTTCGCAGCGACGCGCGCCTCATGGCGGCCGACATCTCGAGCCAGCCCTCTTTTGAGGCGTCCATGCCGAGGATGCTGTTTGACGGCGTCTACGAGATGCGCAGTGACTCGGCGGTCACCTACTCCGTCGACACGACACGGAATCGATTGATGATGCTGCGGCCCAGTGAAGACGACATGAAGGCGGAAGCCGTCTGCGTGCTGCTCAACTGGGGATCGTCGCTGAGACCGGACGGTTCCAGCAGGTATAATCCGGCATCGCGCTGATGCCGACGCCCGATTCGACCGCCCCTCTGCCCTCCATCGACAGCATGTTGCGGCTCATCCTCGGCAGCCGCGTTTACGACGTGTGCCGGGAGACCCCGCTCGACCCGGCGCCGAGCCTGTCGCGCCGGCTGGGCTGCGCGGTGCTGTTCAAGCGCGAGGATCTGCAGCCGGTCTTCAGCTTCAAGCTGCGGGGCGCCTACAACCGCATCGCGCACCTGACCGAGGCCGAACGGGCGCACGGCGTCATCGCGGTCAGCGCCGGCAATCACGCGCAGGGCGTGGCCTACTCGGCGCGCAAGCTCGGCATCCGGGCCGTGATCGTGATGCCGCAGACCACGCCAGAGATCAAGGTCGAGGCCGTCAGGCGCCTTGGCGCCGAGGTCGTGCTGCACGGCGACACCTACTCGGACGCCAAGGTCCGGGGCGACCAGCTGCAGCGGGAGAGCGGCGCCATCGCCATCCATCCGTTCGACGACCCGCTGGTGATTGCGGGCCAGGGCACGATTGGCGAGGAGTTGCTGCGCCAGAGCGAGCGTGACCTGGCGGCCGTCTTTGTCGCCGTCGGCGGCGGCGGCCTCATCTCGGGCATCGCCAGCTTCATCAAGGCCCTGCGGCCCGACGTGCGGATCATCGGCGTGGAGCCGTTCGAGGCCGACGCGATGTACCGCTCGCTGCAGGCGGGCCGGCGCGTGACGCTCGACCATGTCGGCATCTTCGCCGACGGCGTCGCCGTGCGCGAGGTCGGCGTCCATACGTTTGCCATCGCACAGCAGGTCGTCGACGAAGTGGTGCGGGTGACCAACGACGAGATCTGCGCCGCCATCAAGGATGTCTTCGACGATACCCGGAGCATCATGGAGCCGGCAGGTGCGTTGGCCGTTGCGGGCCTCAAGACCTGGGTCACCGCCCACCCCGGCACGAGCGGGCGAGTGGCCGCGGTGCTCAGCGGCGCCAACATGAACTTCGATCGCCTGCGCTTTGTCGCCGAGCGCGCCGAGCTTGGCGAAGCGCGCGAGGCGATCTTCGCCGTGACGATTCCCGAGCGTCCAGGCGCGTTCCGGGAGTTCTGCGCACGGCTCGGCCCGCGCGTGGTCACCGAGTTCAACTATCGACTCGGCAGCCGCGACGCCGCGCACATCTTCGTGGGCCTGTCAGTGGCCTCGCGCGAGGACGCCGCCGCCCTGGCCCGAGAGCTCAACACGGCCGGCTACGAGACGGCCGACCTGTCGGACAACGAGCTGGCAAAACTCCACGTGCGCCACATGGTCGGCGGCCGCGCGAGCGACGCACGGCACGAACGGCCCTGCCGCTTCGAGTTCCCCGAACGACCCGGCGCGCTCATGCAGTTTCTGGACGCCCTCGGCGGCCGCTGGAACATCAGCCTGTTCCATTACCGCAACCACGGGGCCGATTTCGGCCGCGTGCTCGCCGCCTTCGAGGTGCCCGACGATCAACTCGGCGCCTTCAAGGCGTTTCTTGACGGACTGGGATATCCCTATCTGGCCGAGTTCGGGAATGACGCGTACAGGCTGTTCCTGGAGTAGGGCGGGTCTGTGACCCGCCCCCTGAAGTCGCCGTGCCATCGGTAATTGCCGAAGCCGCGCGAACGCTTGACGCCATCATCGGCGTAGTCTTCGACGCCACCGCCGACACGATCAGCGTGCCGCCAGCCTCCGACGATGGATTCCTCGTGCGGCTTCGGATGGTGAACGATCGCGCGTTCGTGGTGTGGTTCGACCAATGGCACCACGACTTCGACCGCGCCGAGGATGCGCTGGACTGCTTCAACTACGGTTTGTCCGATAGTTGCCGGCTCAAGATCACGCTCCGCGACGACAAGCCCCTCATCTGGCAGGTCGAAAAGCGCGAATACGGCATGTGGGTGCCAGGGAACCATCCGCTGAAGCGCCGCAGCCTGGCGTTCTGGCGCCCAACGCGCACCGTCTACCGCCAGAACCACCTATTTCGACGAGCGACGTGACGAAATCCATCACCCCACAATCGCGATGGCGCGAAGGCGCGATGACAGGAACCTGACTGAACCGCGCCTACAAACGGAACCAAATTTAGGTGGAGCGCAGTCTGCTTCCACGTTTGGGCGTGGCGGCACCCTCGCCACGCTCAGGGGCGCGGATCCGAGGCCACAGTCGCCGCGTGCAAGACTCTCCGATCGACCCACATCGCCAGGCTGACCCCGTCCCATGCGGCGCCACTCGGACTGTCGGGGGCGTCATTACCGAGCGGCATGGTGCCGACGCGCGTCCGCGCCACCCCGTAGCGTGCGATGAGATGCTCTCGGACCTGATGGGCGCGCTGCATCGATCGAAGAAACCGCACGTCGCGTGTGATTCCCTCGGCGTAGCCTTCGATGATGAGTGGTGTGTCCTTCGGATAACGAAGAACTTCGGCCATGGCACGGTCGAGCCGGGCCCGCCCGTCTTCTGAAAGCGTCTCCCCGGCCGACGCTCCCGCCACCCCACCCCGCCCGGCGCCCGTGACGGGCACAGCGGCGGCGGCGGTCTCAAACAGCAGATCGCCGCGCAGCCAGATCCGGATCGGCTCGCGATGCTCGCCTGCCAGCGCCCCCTGCCGGTAATCGACCGTCGTGATGGCATCCAGATCGTAATAGCCGCGTTCCCGGAAATAGCCGCGGACGAGAAAACTTCGCTTCAATGCCTCGGTGTTGTCGGCGAGGTTGGACATCGTGTCGCGAGTGCTGGCCAGGGTCTGCTTGAGATCCCTGGCAATGGACTGCAATGGCCCCTCGGAGGTCGGGCCGTCTTTCAGGCCCTCGATCGCCGTGCGGGCGCTCTCGGCCGCCGCGCGGGCGGTCTTGGCGGCCTGCTCGGCGTCGGTGGCGATATTGGTGACCTTTTCGTACAACGCGTCGTCGTTGACCAGCTTGCCCACGGTCCCTCGCCCGGCACGAATGCCTTCGACGATGCGCGCTGAATCTTCCGATATGCGCCGTCCGGCCCGGCTGATCGCCTCGACGTGCTGCGCCGCGGTTTTCACGACGTCGTTGGCATTGGTTGCCGTCTCGCTGATGACGCTGACGACCTCATTCATATGAGAGCGGAGCTCCGTGATGGTCGCGTTGACGTTGTCGATGGTCCGCGTGCCCTGCTCAAGCAGGTCAGCAAAGTCGAACGGCTCGCGGCTGGCAATCGAGCCGCCGTCGGTAGCGGCTGGCGCCTTTGCGGATCCCGCTTGGATGTGCACATACCGGCTGCCGACGAGCCCGTCGGTGCGGATCGAGGCGACCGAGTCTGTGCGCACGAGCGGGCCCAGATCATTCCGCACGCGCATGCGGACGCGGAAGCGGCCGGCCGGTGAAGCCGGGATCGTCATGTCGGTCACCTCGCCGGCATCCATCCCGTTGACCCGCACCGGCGCTCCGTCCTGCAGGCCGGCAACCTGCTCGAACTCTGCGTACACGTCGAACTGATCGGCGAACAGAAGCCGCCGATCTCCGATCATGAATATGCCGAGCGCAAAGAGCAGGAACCCCCCGAGCACGAAGGTGCCCACACCAATTAGTCGAGCAGAAGGCATTATCCGGTCCCCTCGGATCGCATGAACGCGCGGACCAGAGGATGGACGCTGCCATCGAGCTCCTCGGGCGTACCACGCGCGACGATCCGCCCTTCTGCCAGCAGCGCCAGCTCGTCGCCGATCGCACGGGCGCTCGGGATGTTATGTGTCACGACGACGAGCGTGGTCCCTTCCTGGCGCTTCAAGTCGACGAGCAGCTGGTCGATCTCGGCGCTCGTGATGGGGTCGAGGCCAGCGCTGGGCTCGTCGACCAACAACAGCGAAGGGCTGAGCGCCATCGCACGCGCTAACCCGGCCCGCTTGCGCATCCCACCAGACAGGTCGGCCGGCATCTTGTCGTAGTCGGCCGCCAAGCCCACCTGCGCGAGTTTGTCACCCGCAATCCGGCGTAGCTCGGTGCCCGAGAGATCTCGCCGATGGCGGCGCAACGGGAATGCGACGTTTTCGCCAACCGTCAACGAATCGAAAAGTGCGGCATGCTGAAAGAGGAAACCCATGCCTTGACGTGTGCGGGACAACGCGCGGCTGTCGAGACTGGCAACCTCCTGGTTGTCGACCATGACGCGGCCCGAGTCCGGGCGGAGCAGCCCGATGATGTGTTTCAGCGTGACGCTCTTTCCTGTCCCGCTTCGGCCGAGCAGGCAAAATCCGCTCGCCCGCGGAATCTCGAACGACACATCGTCGAGCACGCGGTGGCCGCCGAACGCCTTGGTGACGTTCTCGAAACGAACAGCGGCGTCGGGCACTACGCTGCACCTGGGAAGAGAATGAATATGAGCCGCACCAGCACCACGTTGACGATGATCAGCCCGACCGACGACATGACGACGCTGCGCGTCGACGCCCGTCCAACACCCTCGGTGCCTTGGGTCGTATTCATCCCGAGGTACGACGACACGACCGCGATGATGAATCCAAAGACGGTCGTCTTGAGCGTTGCCGGAATCAGGTCCGTGAAGTCCATCAGCGAAAAGGCACGGGTGAAATACAGCTGCGGAGACGTCTGCACAATCGTCGCCTCGGCCAGATACCCACCGACGATCCCCGCGGCATTCATCACGGTTGTCAGAACCGGGAGGGCAATCACACACGCAACCATTCGCGTGACGACGAGATACTTGAAGGAATCGACAGCCGTGGCCTCGAGGGCGTCGATCTGTTCGGTGACTTTCATCGCGCCCAACTCTGCGCCGATGCCGGCGCCGATGCGGCCTGACAGGAGCAGGCCAGTGGTGAGTGGGCCGGTTTCTTTGACCAGCGCCAGCGCCAGGCCGGCTGGAATCATCGTTTCGGCGCCGAAGCGCTCGAGCGAGGCGCGAGTGTGCATCGACAACACGACGCCGACCGCGAAACCGGCCACCGCGATCAACGGCGCCGATCGCACGCCCAACTCGTGTAATTGCCGGAGCGTTTCTGCGATTTCGTAGGGCGGGCGGAACGCTTCGCGCACGCTGCGCGCCGCAAAGACCGAAAGATCGCCAAGCCATGCAGCCGAGCTGGCGACCCGATAGCCGACCCTGTCGAGCATTCAGCACGAGTGGCTACAAGACCCGTGCCACGCCGCGCGCGGGGCCATTCGACGCGTTGGCGGACTCAAGCACCCAGCTCCACTCCGGCAGGTGGATAAATCCAAGTCACCCTGCTAGCACTGCAAGGCCCACGCTGCACCGCCCACTCGGTCGACACGAGCTCGCGAGAGGGGCCCCTACGGTTTGACGGAGAGGCTCGAAGTGAGGTCGCGGACGCCCGGGACGCCACGAATAACCGTGGCCGCATGCTGTGCTTCTTCGAGAGTACGCACTTCGCCCGACAGGAATACAACACCCTGCCGTACATCGACGGCGATGTCTCGCAGCCCGAGATCGCGCTCGTTCACAAGGGCCGTGCGCACAGCGGCCGCGATGCGCCCGTCTTCGAGCGAGATCTCGACGGTGCCCGCCTGGGACTTGGGGCCGCGCGCGCAGGCCGTCGCCGCGCAGAGAATGGTGAGGGCAACAAGGGCGTGAGCACGCATGAGCCTACGCTACCACAAGGCAATCGCGCCGCTTACTTCGGTGCGTTCGCCAGCCGCCACGCGGCCAAAGCGGCGTCCACTTCGTCAACGGCCCGTCGCGCCTTGCCTTCGCGGCGGTTCTGTTTCCACTCGCTGAAGCCTGCCTTCAATAGCGACGCGGCTCCCGCAAACAGCAGGCTGGTCGCCGCAATCGTGGCGGTCTCGGACGCCGACAACATCGGGCTGTAGAGACGCGCTTCATCTGGCGTCACCATCGCCTGGAACTCATCGTGCCAGCGCGTGGTCGACGTCCTCGGCTCCACCTTGAACAGAAACGGCGACTGCAGATCCCAGTAACGGGGACGCCGTTCGTTGATGGTCAGGCTGAAGACGGGCAGGCTGTTGAGCCGTATTACCGGTTCGCGTCCAAGGCCCTCGCGGATGCGATCGAAGGACACCGGCAGTTCCGTCTCTGGGGCTCGAGTCCCGAGGCTGGCATCCTGTGCTCCGGAGGCTTGAGGCTGAGTGGCGCTCTCTCGAGGCCTGTCTGCCGCAGTCGAGCCGGCCGGCGCAGACTGCACGGACGCCTGCTGTGCGGAGGCGGCCACCGTGAGGCAACTCGCCATCAACGCCGCAGCCGCGCAACCCCGCGCGCCCCACGCCGACCGGCCCATGCTGCTATTAGACGCCAGTTCGGGTCAGGTGGACGGCGGAATCCTTGCCGGGGTTCGCCTCACCACTGCGCCCTCCCGACAAACCGTAGCACCACTGTCGGGATAGCATGTGGGCACGCGCCGGCACCTGGCGCAGAGGAGAAATCCCGCATGGCGTCCACGCGCGCCCGCTCCCGCCGCACGTTCTTGAAGAACAGCGCCGCCGCTGCCGCCGCGTCGTTCACCATCGTCCCGCGCCACGTGCTGGGCGGCCAGGGCCAGACGCCGGCGCCGAGCGACAAGGTCAACATCGCACTCATAGGCGCGGGCGGCCAGGGCCGCAGCAACCTCTTGAAGCTGTTCGAGCAGGCCGACGCCCAGGTGATCGCCGTCGCCGACCCGGCAGAGTACTTCGACCTCGAGCGGTTCTACTTCACGGGCATGGCGGGGCGGAAGCCGCTCCGGGAGATGATCGAGCAGCACTACGCGCAGGTCACGCCTAACTACAAGTGCGCCGAGTACGTGGACTTCCGCGAGATGCTCGAGCGGGAGCCCTCGATCGACGCGATCCTTTGCGCGACCCCCGATCACATTCACGCCTCCGTCGTCATTCCCGCGATGCGGGCCGGCAAGCACGTCTACTGCGAGAAGCCGCTCGCGCACAACATCCGGGAGGCGCGCCTCGTCGCGCGGGTCGCGAAGGAGACTGGAGTCGCGACCCAGATGGGCAACCAGGGGCACTCGAACGACTCGATGCGCGAGACGCTGGAGCTGCTCCAGTCCGGCGTCATCGGCACGGTGCGGGAGGTGCACGCGTGGGTACCTGCCAGCCGGTGGAACCCCGATCTCACCGGACGCCCCTCAGGCACGCCGGTGGCCCCCGCAGGCCTGAACTGGGATCTCTGGCTCGGGCCGCGTGATCCACGGCCGTTCAACCCGGCCTACTTCCCGGTCGCGTGGCGCGATTTCTGGGACTTCGGCGGCACGAACATCGAGGACTTCGGCTGCCACGAGATCGACTCCTCGTGCTGGGCCTTCGATCTCGTCGCGCCCTCGACCGTCGAATTCTCGCCGGCCGGCAACATGAACGACGAGATCGGCCCGCACGGGTGTCTCGGCGAGTACCGGTTCGAGGCGCGCGGGCGGCAGCGCGCGCTCACGTTCAAGTGGTACGACGGCGGACTGCGGCCCGTGCTGCCCGCCGACGTGTTCGAAAACCAGCCGATGATGGCGCGCGGCGTGCTGTTTGTGGGCGACAAGGGCGCGATCGGCGCGGGCGCGGCGGGCGGCAGCCCGTGCGTGCTGCCGGAGTCGAAGTTCAGGAACCCACCGAAGCCGACGCCGACCCTCCCGCGCTCGAAGGGCCATCATCGCGACTGGCTGGACGCGTGCAAGGGCGGCCCGCCGGCCGGGAGTCCCTTCGAGTACGGCGCCCGGCTCACCGAACTGGCGCTCCTCGGCGTATTGGCGCTTCGGCTCGGACGCCGGATCGACTGGGACGCGGAGCGTATGGAGGCGCGGGGGATCCCGGAGGCCGAGCCGATCATCAATGGACGCTACCGCGCGGGCTGGGAGCTCAGCGAATAGCGAGGCCGCGACGAAGGCGAGGTGAACCGCCTGTGTGACGGCGTTCTTGTTGTAGAGTGCGCCGGTGCACCTCCAACCCATCGACTGGATTGTCGCCGGCGTCTGCATGCTGATCTGCTTTGTCCCGGCCCTGTTCTTCGGCCGCCGGGCGGGGCAGAGCACCTCGGAGTTCTTCGCCTCCGGCCGGGCCGTGCCGTGGTGGCTCGCCGGGCTGTCGATGGTCGCGACGACGTTCAGCAGCGACACCCCCAACCTGGTCACCGACATCGTCCGGCGCAACGGCGTGGCTGGCAACTGGGTGTGGTGGGCGTTTGTGCTGACGGGCGTCTCCACGGTGTTCTTCTATGCGCGGCTCTGGCGGCGATCGGGGGTGATGACGGACCTCGAGTTCTACGAGATCCGCTACTCAGGGCGGCCAGCCAGACTGGTGCGCGGGTTCCGCGCGATCTACCTGGGCCTGCTGTTCAACTGCATGATCATGGCCACGGTCAACCTGGCGGCCTGCAAGATCGCCGGGATTCTGTTCGGCCTCGAGCGCTGGCAGACGCTGCTATTCGTCGGCATCCTGAACGTCGTCTTTGCGGCCCACTCCGGCCTCTGGGGTGTGCTCGTCATCGACATGATTCAGTTCTTCATCAAGATGACGGCCGTCGTGGCCGCGGCGTGGTTTGCCCTGGGCGCGCCACAGGTGGGCGGCCTTTCCGGCCTCATCGACAAGCTCTCCACGATGCGCGGCCCCGGGGGCGTGGACTACCTGGCCGTCCTGCCGGACTTCAGCAGCAACTGGGACCTGGCGGTCGCGGTCTTCGTCATGCCCGTGGCGGTGCAGTGGTGGGCGGTGTGGTACCCGGGCGCCGAACCCGGCGGCGGCAGCTACATCGCGCAGCGCATGCTGGCCAGCAAGTCCGAGCGCGACTCGCTTGGCGCCGTGCTCTTCTTCAACGTCGCGCACTACGTGCTGCGGCCGTGGCCGTGGATTCTCGTCGCGCTCTGCTCGATCCTCGTCTATCCGGAACTGTCGGATATCCAGAAGGCCTTTCCCGACCTCGACCCGAGCCTGCTGGGCCACGACATCGCGTATCCCGCGATGCTGCGCTTCATGCCTGCCGGCTTCGTCGGGCTGATGGTGGGCGGGCTCATCGCGGCCAATTCCTCCACGATCCTCACGCACCTCAACTGGGGCGCGTCCTATCTCGTGCACGACCTCTACCGGCGGTTCATGCGTACCGGCGCCACCGAAGCGCACTACGTGATGGCGGGGCGCCTGGTCACCGTGGGGCTCTTCATCTGTTCCTCGGGCACGGTGTATCTGCTCGACACCGCGAAGGACGCCTTCGACGTGATCCTCCAGGTCGGCGCCGGCACGGGCCTCCTGTACCTGGTGCGGTGGTTCTGGTGGCGGGTGAACGCCTGGTGCGAGGTCGTCGCGATGGTGAGCTCGTTTCTCATCTCCGTCGCTTTGCTGCTCGGTCGCTCGTCGATTCACCTGAGCACGCACCAGGCCCTGCTGGTCACCATCGCGGGGACGACGGTGTGCTGGTTGCTGGCGGCGTACCTGGCGCCGCCGACCGATCGCGACGTGCTCATCAACTTCTACGCGAAGGTGCGGCCCGCGGGGCCGGGCTGGGAGCCGATTCGCCTCGCCGCGCTCGCGGCAGGCGTGCCCCTGACCGGGACGCCGGACAACATCCCCATGGCGCTGGTCGGCTGGGTCGCCGGCTGCACGGTGATCTGGTCGGCGCTGTTCACCGTCGGCACGTTCCTCTACGGACGTTACACGACCGCCATGCTCCTGTTTGCGGTGTTCGTCGTCAGCGGGCTCGTCCTGCTGCGCATCGTCGGGACGCTCTGGTCGGCGCCCGAGTCGTCGGGCGCTGCGTGATCGCCGAACCAAACGCCTCCGGCCAATCACGATGACCGATACGCCGCGTTTCAGCTTGCTGTCGCGCGCGCGATAGACGTGCGCTGCTCCGTTGACACGTAGCCATACATACATGTAGATTCATGTATGTGAAAGACGCGTCTGCCTTGTTTCGGCTGCTCGGCGACGAGGCCCGGCTGCGGATTCTGCGGCTGCTGGCCGTGGAACGCCTGAATGTCACTGAGCTGACAGGGATTCTGGGCATTGCCCAATCGGGTGTCTCACGCCATCTGGGGCTGTTGCGCGACAACGGCCTGGTCGAGGAGCAGCGCGAAGGCGGCTTCTCGTACTACCGCGTGCCTGCGCCCGACGCCCGCAACGGCCACCAGGCGCTCTGGGCGCTGCTCGACGCGCAGTTTGCCGCGGCGGCTGACGATGGGGCGGCGCGGGCGGATCGGGCGCGGCTGAAGGAAGTGCTGCGGCTGCGGAAAGAGAGCTTTGCCACGCACGGCGACGGCCGGCAACTCGTGCCGGGTCGGAGTTGGGCCGCCTGGGCGCGCGCGCTCGGCCACCTGTTGCCGGCCTGGGACGTCGCCGATCTCGGATGCGGCGAAGGGTATCTCACGGTCGAAGCGGCCCGTTGGGCCAACCGCGTGGTGGCCGTGGATCGGTCGGCCGATGTGCTCGGGCGCGCCCGCGCGCTGGCTCGCAGGCGGCGTGTGAGCAACATCGTGTGGAAGCGCGGCGAGCTCGAGGCCCTGCCGCTCGACTCTGCCAGCGTGGACGTCGCGTTGCTGTCGCAGGCACTGCACCACGCCGGCGATCCGGCGCGCGCGCTGGCCGAGGCGGTGCGCGTGACGCGGCCCGGCGGTCGCGTACTCGTGCTCGACCTGCGCGCGCACGACGAGACATGGGTACAGGAACGGCTCGGCGACCAGTGGCTGGGGTTTGACAACGGCGTGCTCGGGAAGCTGTTGAAGGACGCCGGCCTCGAGCACGTGAAGGTGACGACGGGCGCGCGGTTGACCGGCGATCCGTTCACGGTGTTGGTGGCCAGCGGTACTGTACGGGGGCCAGGCCCCGTTAAGACTGAGATCACCGCTTAACGGGGCCTGGCCCCCGTACGGAGTTGACATGACCGACCGTATCGCCGCTCTTCACCGTGCCGCCGCCGAGCGCATCCTCATCCTGGATGGCGCGATGGGCACGATGATCCAGCGGCGCGGCCTCACAGAAGCCGATTACCGCGGCGAGCGGTGGGCCAGCCATCCGCACGAGCTGAAGGGCAACAGCGACGTCCTGGTCATCACCAGGCCCGACGTCATCCTCGACATCCACCGCCTCTATCTCGAGGCTGGCGCCGACCTGGTGGAGACCAACACGTTCAGCGCGCAGGCGATCTCCGCAGGCCGACTACGCGCTCGAGGACGCCAGCTACGACATCAACGTCGCCGGCGCGCGGCTGGCGCGGCAGGCATGCGACGAGTACACCGCGAAGACGCCCGGGAAACCCCGCTTTGTCGCGGGGTCGCTTGGCCCGACCAACCGCACGCTGTCGATCTCGCCCGACATGAACGACCCGTCGGCCCGCGCGGTGACCTTCGACCAGATGAAGGACGCCTATCGGACGCAGGTGCGCGGGCTCATCGACGGCGGCTCCGACGTCCTGCTCTACGAGACCATCACCGACACGCTGAACACCAAGGCGGCGCTGGTCGCCACCGAGGAGGTGTTCGACGAGAAGGGCGTCCGCCTGCCGATCCTGATCTCGGCGACGATTACGGATCGCAGCGGTCGAACCTTGTCCGGCCAGACCGTGGAAGCCTTCTGGATCTCGATCGCGCACGCCCGCCCGTTCAGCGTCGGCCTCAACTGCGCGCTGGGCGCCAGGGACATGGCGCCGTACCTCGAAGAGCTGTCGAAGGCCGCGACCACGCGGATCAGCTGCTATCCCAACGCGGGCTTGCCCAACCAGTTTGGCGCCTACGACGAGCTGCCCGAGCAGACCTCCGCGCTGCTGCACGACTTTGCCGCCCGTGGCTGGGTGAACATCGTCGGCGGCTGTTGCGGCACCACGCCCGAGCACATCGCCGCGATTGCCGCGGCGGTGTCGACGCTACCGCCGCGTGCACGCTGAGCAACCCGACCCAACCTGACCCAACCCGGCACCAACCCGGACCGAACCCGGCACCCAGCACCGACCGAACCTGTTCGGCCGGTTCAGCGGTCTCGAGCCATCTGATCATCCGCCCGGACAGCAACTTCCAGATGATCGGCGAGCGCACCAACGTCACCGGGTCGGCAAAATTCGCCCGCCTCGTCAAGGCCGGCGACTATCAGACGGCCGTCGAGGTCGCGCTCGACCAGGTGCGCGGCGGCGCCAACATCCTCGACGTCAACATGGACGAGGGCATGCTCGACTCCGAGCGCGCCATGACGACGTTTCTGAACTTCCTGGCGACCGAGCCCGAGGTCGCCCGCGTGCCGTTCATGATCGACAGCTCGAAGTGGTCGGTCATCGAAGCCGGGCTCAAGTGCGTCCAGGGCAAGCCCATCGTCAACTCGATCAGCCTGAAGGAGGGCGAGGCGGACTTTCTGGCCAAGGCGCGCACGATCCACCGTTTTGGCGCCGGCGTGATCGTGATGGCGTTTGACGAGCAGGGCCAGGCGGAAACCGTGGCGCGCAAGGTCGAAATCTGCGAGCGGGCGTTCGGCCTGCTCACCGAAGTCGCCGGGTTCGACCCCACCGACATCATCTTCGACCCGAACATCCTGGCGGTGGCGACCGGCATCGAGGAGCACAACGAGTTCGCGAAGAACTTCATCGAGGCCACGCGCATCATCAAGCAGCGGTGTCCGGGCGCCCGCATCAGCGGCGGCGTGAGCAACCTGTCGTTCTCGTTCCGCGGCAACGACGTCGTGCGCGAGGCGATGCACTCGGCGTTTCTCTACCACGCCATCGCCGCGGGCATGGACATGGGCATCGTCAACGCCGGCCAGCTGGCCGTCTACGAGGACATCCCCAAGGACCTGCTGGAGCGTGTCGAGGACGTGATCTTCAACCGTCGTCCCGATGCGACCGAGCGCCTGGTGGAGTTTGCCGACTCGGTGAAGGGCAGCGGCAGGAAGCGCGAGCTGGACCTGGCCTGGCGCGAGAAGAGCGTCGAGGAGCGGCTGGCGTTCGCGCTGGTCCACGGCGTCGTGGACTTCATCGACGAGGACACGGAGGAAGCGCGGAAGAAGTACGGCAGGCCGCTCTCGATCATCGAGGGCCCGCTGATGGACGGCATGAAGACCGTGGGCGACTTGTTTGGCGCGGGCAAGATGTTCCTGCCGCAGGTCGTCAAGAGCGCGCGAGTCATGAAGAAGGCCGTGGCGTGGCTCGAGCCGTACATGGAAGAGGAAAAGGCAGCCGGCGGCGGCACGCCGCAGGGCAAGGTCCTGATGGCGACCGTGAAGGGCGACGTCCACGACATCGGCAAGAACATCGTCGGCGTCGTGCTGGGGTGCAACAACTACAAGGTGATCGACCTCGGCGTGATGGTGCACCAGGACGTGATCCTGCGCACGGCCGAGGAGCAGGGGGTCGACCTGATTGGGCTCAGCGGCCTCATCACGCCGTCGCTCGACGAGATGGTCTCGGTGGCGCGCGAGATGGAGCGGCGCGGGCTGAAGACGCCGCTGCTCATCGGCGGCGCGACGACGAGCAAGCAGCACACCGCGGTCAAGATCGCGCCCGAATACAGCGGGTCGGTGACGCATGTGCTCGATGCCAGCCGCGCCGTGGAGGTCGTCTCGAAGCTGCTGAGCGCGACCGATCAGGCAGGCTTCGTGGCGTCAACACGCGCGGACCAGGAATCGCTCCGCGCGCAGTACGGCAGCCGTCAGGCAAAGCCCCTGCTGCCGCTGGCCGCCGCGCGGGCGAACCGCCTGAAGATTGACTGGGCGAAAGCCGACGTGCCGGCGCCGTCGTTGCTCGGACGGCGCGAGGTAGAGGTGCCCCTGGCCGATCTGGTGCCCTTCATCGACTGGACGTTCTTCTTTCACGCGTGGGAGCTGAAGGGCCGCGTGCCGGCCATCTTCGATCACCCCGAGTACGGCGCCGCAGCCCGCGATCTCTACGACAACGCCCAGACCCTGCTGAAGCGCATCGTCGAGGACCGATTGCTCACCGCGCGGGGCGTCTACGGCTTCTGGCCCGCGGCCAGCGCCGGCGACGACATCGTCGTCTACGCCGACGAGGGGCGCGACCAGGAGCTCCTGCGATTCAACATGCTGCGGCAGCAGGAGCCGATTGCCGACGGCCGGCCGAACCGGTCGCTGGCCGACTTCGTCGCGCCGCGCGAAAGCGGCTCTCGCGACTATGTCGGGGCGTTCGCCGTGACGGCGGGCATCGGCGTCGACGACCTGGTCGGCCGCTTCGAGGCCGACCTGGACGACTACTCGGCCATCATGGTCAAGGCCCTGGCCGACCGCCTCGCGGAAGCCTTTGCCGAGTACCTGCACGCCCAGGCCCGCCGCGACTGGGGCTACGGGCGCGACGAGCACCTGTCGGCCGATGACCTGGCGGCCGAGAAGTTTCGCGGCATCCGGCCCGCGTTTGGCTACCCGGCGTGCCCCGATCACACCGAGAAGGGCAAGCTGTTTGCCCTGCTCGACGCCGGCCGCCAGGGGATCACGCTGACCGAGTCGTTCGCCATGACGCCGGCGGCCAGCGTCAGCGGCCTCTACCTTGCCAGCCCGGAGGCGCGGTACTTCATGGTCGGGCGCATCGGGGCCGACCAGGTGAAGGATTACGCAGAAAGGAAGGGAATGGCGCTCGAGGAGGCCGAACGCTGGCTCGCGCCAAACCTCGCGTACGATGCCCAGGCAGTGTCACAAACCTGCTAACTGGTTGACCGGGTTGGGTCAGGTTGGGTCGGGTTCGGTCGGGTTGGTATCGTTTTCTTCCTCTCTCCGCTTCTAGAGCGTATTGCGAATGGAACAGTTCGAGACGGTCTACCGGGAGCACTCGCGAGCGGTCTTCCGGTATGCAGTGAAGTGCGTAGGTCGGCAGGACGTCGCGGAAGACCTGGCGGCCGACGCTTTCATGGAACTGCACAAGCGCTTCGACCAGATTCGGACCAACGAGCTGCCGGGTTGGCTGTTCGTGGTCGTGAAGAACCGGAGCGTGGACTACTGGCGGCGCAAGGCGGTGGAGCAGCGGCACCTGTCGGGCCTGAGCACCTCCGAGCCGTCGGTCGATCCGGACGCGCCGTTTGACCCCTGGTGGTTGAGGGCGCCCGAGCTGAAGCCGATTCACAAGGCCTGTTTGCACCTGCGTTACGTGCACGACCTCGATCGCGCGGATATCGCCAAGCGGTTGGGGCTGAGC
This sequence comes from Vicinamibacteria bacterium, assembly GCA_963806705.1. Classification (GTDB taxonomy): domain Bacteria; phylum Acidobacteriota; class Vicinamibacteria; order Vicinamibacterales; family JAENWD01; genus JAENWD01. Next base: position 449,404 of record CAWDZE010000012.1, on the reverse strand, counting down.
GAGACCCAGGTGAAGGGCCACTTGCAATACGCCCGGGAGCTGCTGCGGAAGCGGCTCGTGCAGGAGACGCCATGAAACTGGTCGAGGACGACTACACCGGACCGCGCGCCGCCACGCTGGGGTGCCCTTCGCCGGATGTGTTGATGGCGCTCGGCGGCGATGCCTTGCCGGAGGAACTGCGGCGCACGGCCGAGGCCCACGTCGCGTCGTGCGGCGCGTGCAGGGCCCTGGTCGCCGACCTGGCGGCCCTCGACATCGAGGTGCCCGCCTCGCTCGACAGCCGCGTACTCGGACGCCAGACTGCCGGATGGGCCGCATGGCGGACGCCGATGCTGGCCATAGCCGCAGTATTTGTCGCCGCTGTCGCTCTGGGCGTCATCTACCGCAAGGGCCAGACGACACCCGTCGCAACGGTCGCCAGTCGGCCGACGCCATCGACGCCCGCTCCTCAACCGGCCGGGGCGTGGGAGGTGAAGAAGCCCGCGTTGTTGCTGCCGCTGGCCACCGCGCTGGTCGTCCGAGGCGAGGCGGAAGAGGCGTCGCGCGCGCTCGGAGCGGCACTTGCGCCGTATCGCACCGACGACTACGTCGCCGCCGAGCGGCTGCTCGAAGGGGTGGTTCAGAAATATCCGGCCTCGGCCGACGCGTGGTTTTATCTCGGCTCGACGCGCCTGCTCGACGGAGACCCGGCCGGGGCGCGCGTGGCGCTATCCGAGGCCCTGGCCCGCGGCGTCGCCGACCGCGATGACGAAACCAGTTGGCTGCTGGCGACGGCAGAAGCGCGAACGGGCGAGCTCGATCAGGCCCGCACGCGGTTGGCGACGCTGTGTGATGGCAGCGGCGCGTTCAAGACCGCGGCGTGCAACGCGAAAGGCAGCCTTCGATAGCCGGGCCTGACCCGACCCAACCCGTCTGCGTCGGGTTAGAATCGTTTCGTGCTCCCCCCGGCGGCAGTGTTCGCCTTTCTCCTTCTGGCCTCCGCCGCCCCGCCCGCCGCACAGTCGCCCGTCCCGTCCGAGGTCGCCGCTCGCCTCAAGGATCTCTCCGACAACTACACGAACCGCGACAGGCGCGAGACGCTGAAGCTTGTCGAGCCTATCGTCGCGCGCCCCGATCTCACGCCGGCCGAGCGCGTCGAGGCGTTGCGAATCAAGGGCAACGCGCAGGTCGCCGTCGGCAGCAACGATCTGGCTGTGGCGACCCTGCAGACGGCGCTGACGGCGCTCTCGGCGGCGCCAGACCAACGGATGCGGGCGCAATTGCAACTGGCGCTGGCCAACGCCTATCGCGGCCAGAAGAAACTCGACCTCGCGCTCCGCGAAAGCCGTGAGGCCCAACAGACTCTCGAAGCGCTCGGCGATACACCGCTGCTTCTCGAGTGCCTCACGGCGCAGATCCACTACATCGACGCGCTCGACGAGTCTACCTGGATACCGGTCGCCGATCGGGCGATGGCGCTGGCCGAAAAACTTGGCGAACGCGGCGCCCAGGGGCGGATCTACCACATCCGCGCCGATCGCGACTTCACCAAGGGCGAATACGCCGCGGCGGTCCGAAATCTCGAGTTGGCTGTCACCAACCTGCGCGCCGCCGGGGCGCCCGAGGAGATGTCGCTGTCCCGCGCGCTCACCAGCCTGGGACGCGCACGTCGCGCGCACGGCCTGCCGGAACGCGCGCTCGACGCGTACCAGGAGGCGATGGCCGTCCAGAAGAAGACGGGCGATCGCTTCGGCGTCGTGCAGACCTGGAACGCAATGGGCGTCGCCTGGAGCAACATGGAGCGGCACGACAAGGCGCTCGAGTGCTATCGCAACGGCCTCTCGGAAGCCGTCGCGCTCGGCGACCAGAGCGCTGTGCAGTTCATGGAGGGCGCCGTCGCGACGGCGCTGATGCGCACGGGCAAGGCCGCCGAAGCCATCCCAATCCTGGAAGGGATTCTGGCGAAGAGCCCCGAGCCTTACATCGCCCGTTTTCGCCTGGCGGCGCTTGCCGATTCGTACCTGGAAGTGGGCCGGGCGGCCGACGCGCTCACGACGGTGGACAAAGCGTTGGCGCTCGACCAGGCCTCGTATCCCGACGCGGTCGCGGGGTTCCAGTTCACGCGTGCCCGCGCCAACGCCGCGCTGGGGCGTCAGGACGCGGCCATTGCCGATGCGCGCACGACGCTCGAAACCTACGAGCGCATCCGCCAGTCGCTGCTCCCGCTGGACTTCGTCAAGCGCGGCTACAGCGATCTGATCCAGGGCATCTTCGACTTCACCGTGGGCGCGCTCGACGAGGCGGGACGGCACGCGGAGGCCGTCGAAACGGCGGAGGCGGCCCGCGGCCGAGCCCTGGCCGACCTGATGGCCAGCCGGTCGAGCGTCGCAAGCGACGGGGCGCCGGCGGCCTCGTCCAATCGTGCCGCGGCGACCATGCTCACCGGGGCAAGCGGAGCCGACCTGGCGCCGCCAGGGCTCGACAGCCCCGTGGCAACCCGCGCCCTGTCCTCAAAGGAGCTGTCGGCGCTGGCCGCCGCGCATCGCACGACGATCGTGAGCTATTGGGTCGGCGCCGATCGCAGCCTCGTGTACGTGATTCGCGGCGACGGCACCGTCTTTTCGGCGACCCTGCCGGTCACCCGCGTGCGCCTCCAACAGCTGGTGGATCAGGCGTCGACATCGCCGACGATAGCCATCGAGGGCGTCGCCACCAAAGCCGACCCGGCTGAAGCGGCGTTGCGGCGCCTGTACGACACCCTCATCGGCCCTGTCGACGCGATGCTGCCGGCCAAGGGCGCGCGGCTGACGATCGTCCCGCACGGCCCGCTCTTCAGCCTCTCGTTTGCGGCACTGCGCGGCCGCAGCGGGCGTTATCTGGTCGAGCGGTACGCGCTGCACGAAGTGCCGTCGGGCGCCGTGCTGGCGCTTGGCGCGTCGCGTCCCTCGAGCCGCGAGACCGGATGGCTGCTCGTCGCCGATCCGCAACCGCGGCCCGCCGGCGCGACGAGGTTGCCGGCACTGCCCGGCGCCGCGCGCGAGATCGCGGCGGCGGCGGCGGTAGCCCCCGCCGGAGTCGTGCACCGGCTCGCCGGGCCCGCTGCCTCCGAGCACGCGTTTCGCGCGGCGCTGGCAGGCACGCGCGTGGTGCACGTCGCGGCTCATGCCGTCGTGCCCGACAAGGACGTCGCGGGCGCCTTCCTGGCATTTGGCCGCGATCGAGGCGCCACGCCTGCCAGCGACTCCGACGGCCGCCTTACCGCCGCCGAGATCTACGACCTCCAGATCGGCGCCGATCTGGTCGTGCTGAGCGCCTGCCGATCGGGCCGCGGCCGGATCACCGGTGACGGCGTGGCCGGGTTCACCCGAGCCTTCATCTCTGCCGGCGCACGCACCGTCGTTGCCAGCCTGTGGGACGCACCCGACGAATCGACGCGTCGCCTGATGAGACGGTTCTATGCTGAACTGGCTCTCGGCCATGACAAGGCCGAGTCGCTGCGCGCCGCCCAACTGGCGCTGCTCGACGACTTGCGCGCCGGACGGGTGAAAGCCGCCAGCCCGGTTGGAGACGTCGTGCTGCCGCCCCATCCGGCGCTCTGGGCGGGATTTCGAGTCCACGGGCTGCCGTAACGCGCACCTGTCCGACGTCGTATCTACGAGCGGAGGTAATCGCCGTGCTCTCTCGATCTGTCCTCGCCCTGGCGGGCGTGTTCGCTTTGTCCCTCTCCACGTCCGTCTCGAATCAGTCCCCGACTGATTGGCCGCAGTGGCGCGGGCCCAATCGCGATGGACGCTCCACGGAAACCGGTCTGCTGTCGCAGTGGCCCACAGGGGGGCCGCCGCTGGCATGGAAGGCAGGCGGCGCCGGCACCGGGTTCTCCTCGATGAGCACCTCCGGGGGCAAGCTGTTCACCGTCGGCAGCCGCGGCGGCACCGAGTACATCCACGCGTTCGACCTGGCGACCGGTAAGAAGCTGTGGGAAGCGGCAAACGGCTCCGAGTTCAGCAACGATCGCGGCAACGGCCCTCGCAGCACGCCGACAATCGTCGGCAATCAGCTCTATGTCCTGGGCGCCAGCGGCGACCTTACGTGCCTGGAGACGTCGGCCGGCAAGCGCGTGTGGAGCGTCAACGTCCTGAAGGAGTTCGGCGGCAGCAACCCGCGGTGGGGGCTCAGCGAGTCGCCGCTGGTGGTCGGCGAGCGCGTGCTGGTCAACGCCGGCGGTCCTGGCGCCTCCATCGTGGCCTTCGACAAGCAGAGCGGCAAGGTAATCTGGAAGAGCGAGAGCGACGGCGCCGGTTATTCCTCCGCCGTCGTGCAGCGGGTGGGCGGCACCGAGCAGGCGGTGTTCTTCACCGCGACCCGTGCGGTGGGCGTGGACATCAACGACGGCCACCTGCTATGGAGCTACCCGCGCGTGTCCAATCGCGTCGCCAACATCGCGACGCCGATCGTGAAAGACAACTTCGTGTTCCTCTCGTCGGACTACGGCACCGGCGCGGCGCTGCTCAAGCTGGACGCCAGCGGAGGCGGCGTCACGGCGACCGAAGTGTATTTCACCCAGGAGATGCGCAACCATCACAGCAGCTCTATCCTGGTGGGCGATCACCTCTACGGCTTCTCGAGCGCGATCCTGACGGCACTGCGCTTTGCCGACGGCGTCACGGCGTGGAAGGACCGCAGCGTCGGAAAAGGGTCGATGGCCTTTGCCGAGGGCAATCTCTACCTGTTCAGCGAAAACGGCGTCGTCGGTCTCGCCCAGGCCACGCCGACCGGGTATGTCGAGAAGGGCCGCTTCAACATCCAGCCCGCGGGTCTGCCCACATGGGCGCACCCGATTATCTCTGGGGGACGGCTGTACATACGGGACCAGGACACGATCTACGCGTATAACGTGAAGAAGTAACCTGCCGGTTTGGTCGGCTTGAGTCAGCTTCGGCCGGGTTGGGTCAGGTTGAAGCTGGTTGATCGGGTTGGTTAACCCGGCCAACCGATCTCAACCGGACCCAACCAGCCACCAACCTGGCCCAACCAGACCCCACCCGACCCCACCAGACCCAACCTGTCCGCGTGTTGCGCTATCGTTGCGCCATGCTCGAAGCCGACCGCATCGTCGATCTCCTGCAGCGCGCCCACGACGGCGACGCGTGGCACGGACCGTCCGTGGCGGCGGCGCTCGACGGTGTGGACGCCGTCGCAGCGCGCGCGCGGCCGATCGCGGCCGCCCACACGATCTGGGAGACCGCGCTGCACATCCTCGCGTGGCGGCGCGAGGTCGAGCAGCGGCTCGGCGGCAAGGCGCCGACGCTGCCCGAGCACGGCGATTGGCCGCCCGTGCCTGCAGACGATGCCGAGTGGGCGCGTGTGCTCGAAGACCTGCACGCGTCGCATCGATGGCTGGTCGCTGCAGTGAAGCGCCTGACGGAGGCCGACCTCGAGCGCCTGGTGGGGGAGGGCCGCGAGGCCGGACTCGGCAGCGGCGTCACCGTCGCGGTGATGCTCCACGGCATCGTCGCGCACGACATCTACCATGCGGGGCAGATTGCGTTACTGAAAAAGGCGGGATGACCTCAGAAGTCGTGGCCGTTGCGCGTGCAGTTCAGCTCGAAGGGATTCCATTGCAGCGGCGATGGCGGATCCCCAGTCCTTGGCGTCGCGCACGGTCTTGTTGACTGTGAATGCCGCGAAGCGAACGGCTTCGGAATGCGACGCGTTCACCGAGAGTTGCAGTCGTTGCAGATGGTAGAGCGCCTTTTCGCGACGCGCGTCGGCAGGCACGGATTGCAGCAGCGACGCCAGACGATCCACGGCATCCAGAATCGATGACTTCGTAGCCTCGGCCATGAACCATGAGTCTAGCATCTCTTCGTCAGGCCGTTCGAGGCCTTCGCATCCGCCCGTCGCTCACGCTTGCGGCCATCACGACGATTGGTCTCGCCGTCGGCACCGCCACCGCGATCTACTCGGCCGTACAGGCCGTGCTGCTGACGCCCCTGCCGTTTGCCCAGCCCGACCGATTGGTGATGGTCTGGGAAACCGACCTCAAGAAGGGCGCCGCTGTTGTAGAGCTTTCACACCGCGAGTTCGAGGCCTTCCGCGATCGCGCCAGGGTCTTTGACGCGCTGGCCGCGGTGACGGCCGCGAATCTGCGCGTGAATCTCACGGGCCGTGGCGATGCCGTCCAGGTCGAGGCCGCCCTGATCTCACCGGGCTACTTCGGGGCGCTTGGCGTGGCTCCGCAACGAGGGCGCGACTTCGGCGACAGCGAGCGCACCGACACGACCGGCGCGCGCGTGCTCATCAGCGACGGCTTGTGGCGTCGTCAGTATGGCGCCGACGAGGCATTGGTGGGTCGCGACATCAGCGTCGGCGGCAGCCCCTCCACCATCGTCGGCGTGATGCCGCCGGGGATGCTGCCCCGCAACGTCGACGTCTGGATTTCCACGGCGGGCCTGGCCGATGGTGCGCCGGACCTTGGCGTGCTCAAGCTCATCGGACGAATGAAGACAGGCGTCACCCTCGAGGCCGCTCGCGCCAATCTCGACGTCGTCACCGCGGCGATGGCGCGCGAGCAGCCCGCGCGCGGGAGCCTGGGCGCCCAGGTCGTGCCGCTCGCCGATCAGATCTACGGCCAGACTCGGCCCGCACTGCGGCTGCTGGTGGCAGCTGTCGCCTGCCTGCTGCTGATTGCGTGCGCGAACGTCGCCAACCTGTTGCTGGCGCGAGGCGTGGATCGCGAGCGCGAGCTCGCCGTGAGGGCGGCGATGGGCGCGTCGGGCCGCCGTCTGGCATCGCAGCTGTTCGGGGAAAGCCTGATGCTGGGCCTGCTTGGCGGCGGCGCCGGCCTTCTGATCGCGACCTGGGCGATCAGCATCGTCGGCGGCCTCATTCCCGTCGACGTCCCCGGCATCGACCGTCTGGCCATCGACTGGCGCGTGCTCGGCGTCGCGCTCACGCTGTCGCTTGGCGCCGCGGTGCTCTTTGGCACCGCGCCGGCCTGGCGCGCCTCGCGCGTCGACGCCGGAGACGTCGTGCGAGAGTCGAGCCTGCGTGTAGCCGGCAGCCGTCGGGTGGGCCGCGCGCGCGGCGTGCTGGTCGCCGGCCAGCTTGCGCTCTCTCTCGGTCTTGTCGCCGGTGCCGCCCTGGCGGCACAGTCGTTTGCGGCGCTCGCGCGCCTTGAACCGGGCTTCGAGCCCTCCGGCGTCATCACCGCGAAGATTCAACTCAGCGACCGCTATCCCGATCACAAGGCGCGCGCGGCCTTCTACGGTCCGCTGCTCGACCGCCTCTCGGCGCTGCCGGGGGTGGATTCTGCAGGACTGGTGCTGCTGCGGCCGCTGGCCGACCCGATTGGCTGGGACTATCCCTTCACCGTCGAGGGGCAGACGCCCGAGGCGCAGGCGCGCAACCCCCACGCCAACTACGAGTCGATCAGCCCGAACTACTTCTCGACGATGAAGATTCCGCTGATTGACGGACGCATCTTCAACAACGCCGATGGGCCCGACGCCGGGCCAGTCGCCATCGTGTCGGCGTCGATGGCGCGCCGTTTCTGGGCAGGGCAGAGCGCTATCGGCAAGCGGCTGAAAGCTGGTCCGCCCGACAGCAAGCAGCCGTGGAAGACGGTCGTCGGCGTCGTCGGCGACGTCCGCTACCGCGAGTGGACCGCCGTGCGCACGGACTTCTACGTGCCGTACACGCAATGGAACTTCGGCCGGATGGATCTCGTGGTGCGCGCAGAGCGGCCCGGACCCGCTCGGAGCCGTTGCCGCCATCCGCGCCGCCGTTCGCGACGCCGATCCGGAGATCGCACTCGCCACGGTTTCGACGATGACCGACGCGGTGGAGGAGGCCACTGCCGGACCGCGCTTTACCGCGGTGCTGCTCGTGTCGCTGGCGTGCATCGCGCTGGTCGTGGCGGCGGTGGGGACCTTCAGCGTGCTGGCGTGGTCGGTCGAGCGGCGCACGCGGGAGTTCGGCGTTCGCATTGCCCTGGGCGCCAACCGCGCGCACGTCCTGCGCCTCGTGCTCGGCCAGGCTGCCGTGCTGACGGGCATCGGCATCGTCGCCGGCCTTGGCGTCGCACTGGCGGGCAGCCGCGGCCTGGGCGAGTTGCTGTACGAGATTTCGCCTACCGATCCGCTGACGCTTGCCGGCACGGTCGCGCTGCTGGCGGCCGTAGGCATTGGCGGGGGACTGGTTGCTTCGCGCCGCGCGTTGTCGGTGGATCCCGCGATTGCGCTCAGAGAGGAGTAACGCACCGCGTTTCGGGCAGGACGGTGTCTCATGTAGCTAAAGCAGCGCTGCTGACAAGACGTTGACCAAGCCGAAGCGGTCGCGTTGACGGGTGAACCCTCCCCGCCAAAGCGCGTCGCGCGACGGCGGGGAGTGTCCATGCCAGCCGAGCTGTTTCGATCCGCCTCGCCGTACACGCCGGTGAGGCGCCGCGCATCGCTGCTGCCGGTGTCCATCGCGGCGCACGTCGCGGCCATCGCCGCGCCGTCTTCGCTGCGCCGTTGGTCGGCGACATCGATTTTCCGCCGCCCGATCGCCCGCCGAATTCGCCTACACATCGACGATCGTCCTGCCTCCGCCACCGCCGGTGAGGCTGAAGCCACCGCCGTCGCAGCAGGCTCCGACGACCTCGCCAGACAAAGCGCCAATCGTGGCGCCAGACGGTTATCAAGCCCGAGATCGGCCATCGAACTCAACTCCAGAGTTTCGGGCCCGAACTCGTGGCGACGACGACGGCGCGCCGTTTGGCATCAAGGGCTCGATTGGGCCCGCCCGTCGCCCCCTTGCCGCCGCCACCGCCGGTGGAACGCAAACCCATCAAGGTAGGCGGACTGATTCAGGCGCCCACGGCGGATCGTCAGCGTCGCGCCGATCTACCCGACCATGCGCGCAGCAAGCGCGAATCGACGGCGCGGTGACCATCGAAGCGTTGATTGGCGAAGACGGGAAGGTGCGCAACGCAAAGGTGATTCGGGGCAAGCCGATGCTGAGCGAAGCCGCCCTGACCGCCGTGCGCCAGTGGGTGTTCACGCCGACACGGCTCAACGGGGAACCGGTGGCGGTGATCATGACGGTGACGGTTGTGTTCTCGCTGAACTGAAGACGGCGATTCGGTCAGGTTCGGTCCGGTTCGGTCAGGTTGGGTCGGGTTGAAGCTGGTTGATCGGGTTAGCCAGGTTGTCGGGGCAACCCGACCAACCTATGTCAACCTGACCCAACCCGACCAACCTGCCCAACCCGATCAACCTGCGCCGAGACGAGTCTATTTGTCTTCGAGGTACGTATACCCCTGGAGTCCGTCTTCGTAGAAGCGCAGCAGCCGACCTGACTGTTCGAGCTCGATGCGGCCTTCGCGAACGGCGGCTTCCACGTCCACGCGCATGCGGTGGAGCAGCATCTCGGCGTCGAACTCGACGTAGTCGAGCACTTCGCGCACCGTGTCGCCCTTGATCACCGCTTCCAGCACGACGTTGCCGTTGCCGTCGAGTCGGATGTGCACGGCGTGGGTGTCGCCGAAGAGGTTGTGCATGTCGCCCAGGATTTCCTGGTAGGCGCCGACGAGGAACACGCCGAGGTAGTACGGGTTCGTCGCCGAAGGCGTGCAGCGGCAGCGTGCGCTTGACGTCGCGCCGATCGATGAACTGGTCGATCTTGCCGTCGCTGTCGCACGTGATGTCGCCCAGCACGGCGTGCTCGGTGGGCCGCTCCTGCAGGCGGTGGATCGGCATCACCGGGAACAGCTGCTTGATGGCCCAGCTGTCCGGGATCGACTGGAACAGCGAGAAGTTGCAGAAGTAGGTGGACGACAACTGCTCGTCCAGGTTCTGCAGGTCCTCGGGCACCTCGTCCATCTGCTGCACCAGCTTCTGGAGCTTCAGCAGGATCGCCCAATACAGCGTCTCGGCCTGCACGCGCTGCGTCAGCGGCAGGTAACCGCCGCTGAAGAGGTTCAGCGCCATGTCGAGCGCCTGCTGGGCGTCGTGATAGCCCTCGAGCGCGTTACGGGTCGTGAGGTTGTTGAACGTGTCGGTGAGGTCGATGAGCGGCTGCTCGACCTCTTCGGGATTGGGCATCCTGGGCCCGCCGTTGCCGCCAAAACCGCTCACGCCCAAGCACGTTGAAGACCAGCACCGAGTGGTACGCCACCACGGCGCGGCCGCTTTCCGACACGATCGTCGGGTGCGGCACGCCGGCGTCGTCACACACGCTCTGGATGTGGTAGACGACGTCGTTGGCGTATTCCTCGAGGGTGTAGTTCGTGCTCGACTCGAAGTTGGTCTGGCTGCCGTCGTAGTCCACGCCCAGCCCGCCGCCGACGTCGAGATACTGCAGCCCGGCGCCGGCCCTGTGCAGCTCGGTGTAGATCCGCGCGGCTTCGTTCAGGGCGTGCTTGACGACGCGGATGTTCGGAATCTGGCTGCCGAGATGGAAGTGGAGCAGCTTGAAGCAGTCGGCCATGCCGCGCTGCTTCAGCGCCTCGAGGCCCTGCAGGATCTCGCCGACCGTGAGGCCGAATTTCGAGCGATAGCCGCCGCTGCCTTGCCACCGGCCGCCGCCGCGGGCGGCCAGCTTCACGCGCATGCCGATCTTGCGGGCGGACGCCGACTTTCTCGCAGTACTCGAGGATCAGCTCGAGCTCCGTGTATTTCTCGACGACGGGGATGATGTTGCGGCCCATCTTGGTGGCCAGCATCACCGTCTCGATGTACTCCGCGTCCTTGAAGCCGTTGCAGATGATCGGCGTGTCGTTGGACGCCATCGCGATCACCGCCAGCAGCTCGGGCTTGCTGCCGGCCTCGAGGCCGAACCGGTACGGCGCGCCGAAGTTGAGCACTTCCTCGACGACCTGCCGCTGCTGGTTCACCTTGATCGGGTAGACGCAGCAGTAGCGTCCGCCGTACTGGTGCTGGGCGATGGCGGCCTTGAACGCGTCGTGGATGTCGGAGAGGCGGTGCCGGAGGATGTCGCTGAAGCGGATGAGCAGCGGCAGGTTGATGCCCCGGGCCTGGAGGTCGTCGGCCAGCTGCTTCAGGTCGATGGCGGCCGACGGGTCCTTGGTCGGGTGGACCATGACGTTGCCGCCGCTGCTGACCGAGAAGTAGCCCTTGCCCCAGCGGGACACTTCGTAGAGTTCGCTCGCGTCCGAGACGCTCCAGACCTCACCGGCGCCGACGTGCTTGAGGCGCCCGCCTGTTGTGCTCATGGGAAATCATGATAAACGCTTTTCTTTGATGCACGCGAATTTCGCCTGCGCCGCAATCACGAGGGCGATTGCGTGTGGGGCGGGCTTGAGCTGCGTGATCACGACACGTGATCGCGGACGCGCATGCAGGCTCGCCCTGCCCCACCGTGGAATCAATACGCGAGGACCCGCCGGATCGCCGCAATCAGTCTCCCCTGCGGCGAGTAGATCGCCTCCAGCTTCTTGCTGAACGGCACCGGCATGTCGAGGCCCGCCACGCGGGTCACCGGCGCGTCGAGCGCGTCGAAGGCGTCCTGCCCGATGGCGGCCGCGATCTCGCCGCCGAAGCCGCCGGTCTCGGGCGCCTCATGCAGCACGACCACGCGCGAGGTCTTGCGCGCCGACGCCAGGACGGCCTCGCGATCCCACGGCAGCAGCGTGCGCAGGTCGATCACTTCGATCGAGGTCCCCTCGGCATCGAGCGTCGTCGCCGCCTCGAGCGCCCAGAGAACGCCGACGCCCCAGGTGACGATCGTCAGGTCGCGCCCTTCGCGCGCCACGCGCGCCGGCCCGATTGGCGTCGGGATCGCGCCTTCGGGCACTGGACCCCTGGCCGAGCGATACAGGAACTTGTGCTCGAGGTACAGCACGGGGTTGCCGTCGTCGAACGCCGACAGCAGCAGGCCCTTGGCGTCGGCTGGCGTGGCCGGCGCCACCACCTTCAGGCCGGCCACGTGGGTGAACCACGCCTCCGGATTCTGCGAGTGAAACGGGCCGGCGCCGGTGCCGCCGCCGACCGGCACGCGGATCACGATGGGCAGCCCGACGCCCCAGCGGTAGTGCGTCTTGGCGAGGTTGTTGACGATCTGGTTGAAGCCGCAGGTGATGAAGTCGCCAAACTGCATCTCGACCATCGGCCGCAGCCCCTCGAGCGCCAGCCCCATCGCCGCGCCCAGGGCGCCGGACTCGATGATCGGCGTGTTGCGCACGCGCGCCTTGCCGAACTCCTCGACGAAGCCTTCGGTGAGCTTGAACGCGCCGCCGTACTCCGCGATGTCCTGACCCAAGAGGATGACGCGGGGATCCCGGCGCATCGCTTCGCGGAGCGCCGTCGGAGATCGCGTCGATGTAGCGCGCTTCGCGCGAGGGCGCTTCAGCTACGCTCGGCGGGGAGCGCCTCGCGCCGGGGCGCATGCTCGCTGCGCCCGCTACGGAGGCGTCGCTCGCGTCGCTCACCGCGGGCGGGTTGGAGAAGCCTTCGTGGCGTCGTGTCATCGTGTCATCGTGTTGTGATCGTCGGGGCGGGGCGTACACGTCCGCCAGCTCCCGCTCCGCCGTCGACTCCGGCTCCGGCGCCGCGTAGGCCTCGTCGGCGATCTGATCGATGTGCGCCTTGAACGCCGCGCGGATGGCGTCGCGGTCCGCCGTCGTCAGCACGCCCTGGTCGAGCAGCGCCTGCTCGAATCGCGCGATCGGATCCCTGGCGGCCCACTCCTCGAACAGGTGCGCCGGCACGTACGCCACGCCCGACGCCTCTTCGTGGCCGCGCATCCGGAAGGTCATGAACTCCAGCAGCGTCGGTCCCTCGCCGGCGCGGCCCCGGGCGGCTGCCCGCCCGACGGCCTCGACGACGGCGACCAGGTCGTTGCCGTCCACGGTCTCGGCGGCCATGCCGTAGCCGACGCCGCGGTCCGACAATCGCGCGCACGCGTACTGCTCGCTCACGGGCGTGGACAGGCCGTATTGGTTGTTCTCGATGACGAAGAGCACGGGCAGCTTCCACACCGCCGCCAGGTTCACCGCCTCGTGGAAGTCGCCTTCCGAGGTCCCGCCGTCGCCGCTGAACACCGCGGCCACGCGCGATTCGCCCTTGAGCTGAAAGGCCAGCGCCATGCCGTCGGCCACCGGCAGCATCGCCCCCAGGTGGCTGATCATCCCGATGACGTGGTGCTCGGGCGCGCCGAAATGAAACGTCCGGTCGCGGCCGCCGGTGTACCCGCCGTCGCGGCCCAGCAACTGCCGGAACAGCGTGCCCAGGTCGAGCCCGCGGCTGGTGAAGACGCCGAGATTGCGATGGAGGGGCAGAATCGGGTCGTCGGCGCGCAGCGCCGCCGCCACGCCCACCGCGATGGCCTCCTGCCCGATGCCCGAGAACCACTTCGACAGCCGTCCCTGCCGCAGCAGGATGAGCATCTTCTCCTCGACCAGGCGCGGGAAGAGCAGGGCGCGATACAGCTCGCGCTTTCGATCGTCGTCGATGGGGCGATCGACCGAAGCCGCGGTCCAGGAGGGCAAGCGATGCGCGACTGAGATGACGACGGCATGCAGGAATTATAGGTTTGGCCAGAAGGCTCGGGGTTGGACGCCTTCGTGCCGTTCGCGCCATCGTGATTGTGGCCGGGTCGGTGCATGCGTCCTGGGCTACAATTTCGTCTCCATGTCCGTCGGCCCACGACGAAATTGTAGGGAGCTCCCGCGGCGCGACCCGGGAGATCCGCCGGCTGTCCTCGCTCATCGAGATCAGCCAGGCGTTGTCGGGGACATTGAACCTGACCTCGGCGCTTCCGCAGGCGCTCGACGTGCTCGAGCGGCACCACCAGGTGGTGCGCAGCGCCGTCACGCTGCTCGACGAGGACACGCGCGAGCTGGCGATCCGGGCCTCGACCGGCCTGACCGCCGACGGCCAGCGCGCCCGCTACCGCCTTGGCGAAGGCATCACGGGCCGCGTCGTCGATACCGGCAAGCCCGTCGTGGTGCCGCAGGTGAGCAAGGAGCCGCTGCTGCTGAACCGCGCCGCGCGGCGCGACCGCCAGGAGCTGACCTTCATCTGCGTGCCGCTGGTCGTCAACCGCCGGGCCGTCGGGGCGCTGGGCGTGGACCTGCCGTTCAAGAAGGACCGCGACTTCGACCGGTCCCTCAAGTTCTACAAGCTGGTGGCGGCCATCATCGCGCAGGCGGTGAAGGTGAGCCGCATGGCCGAGGCCGAGCGCAAGCGCCTGGTGGACGAGAACACGCACCTGCGCGACGAGCTGCGCGACCGCTACGCCTTCCAGCACCTGGTGGGCACCAGCGCCCCCATCCGGCAGGTGTACGAGCAGGTCACGCAGGTGGCGCGCACCAACACGACCGTGCTCATCCGGGGCGAATCCGGCACCGGCAAGGAGATGATCGCGCACGCGATCCACTACAACTCGGCCCGGGCCAAGAAGCCCTTCATCAAGGTGAGTTGCGCGGCGCTGCCCGAGTCGCTGATCGAATCGGAGCTGTTCGGCTACGAGCGCGGGGCCTTCACCGGCGCGCAGGGCCTGAAGAAGGGACGCTTCGAGCTGGCCGACGGCGGCACGATCTTCCTCGACGAAATCGGCGATCTCAGCCCGGCGACCCAGGTGAAGCTGCTGCGCGTGCTGCAGGAGCGCGAGTTCGAACGGCTGGGCGGCACCCAGAGCGTGCGCGTCAACGTGCGGCTGGTCGCGGCGACCCATCGACCGCTCGAAAAATACATCGCCGACGGGCTGTTCCGGGAAGACCTGTTCTACCGGCTGAACGTCTTCACCGTGTTCGCCCCGCCGCTGCGCGAGCGCAAGCCCGACATCATGCTGCTGGCCGATCACTTTCTGCAGAAGTTTTCGAGCGAGCACACCAAGGCCATCAAGCGCATCTCGACGCCGGCCATCGACATGCTCACCAGCTACCACTGGCCGGGCAACGTGCGCGAGCTCGAAAACACCATCGAGCGCGCCGTGCTCGTCTGTGACGGCGGCGTGGTCCACGCCCATCACCTGCCACCCGACGCTGCAGACGGCCGAGGCGTCCGACACCGTGCCCCGGGTCTCGCTGGCCGAATCGGTGGAGGCCTTCGAGAAGGACCTGCTTCTCGACGCACTCAAGACCACGCGCGGCAACCGCACCCGCGCCGCGAAGCTGCTGGGGACGACCGAGCGGATCTTCAACTACAAGGTCCGGAAGTACAGGCGTCAACGCGGAGCGGTTCAGAAGCTGACGGCGCGCCGCAACTGAAGTTGCGGCATCCGTACCGTCGCTAGTCGCCGACGTACGAGGCGCGAACTTCAGTTCGGGCTACAAACACTAGTGTAGGGTCGCAGCCTGAGTCCTACGAAATCGTAGGACGATAACCCCGCCCATCGAGCCATGCCGCCGGGCTCGGCACGCTCCCTCCCGAGCAATTCGTCAGTGGTCGATCCACTTCGTCGCGCTGGTCCGTGTTGGTACGCGCCGTGCTGTAACCGATGCGCAACGTACGCGCTGCCAAAAGGCGTCGTGCGTCTACCTCCAGGAGGACCGAAACGATGATGCGAATGATTGGCCGGGCAGGGTTGGTGACGACGATGCGCGCCGCGGCTACGGCTGTTCTGGCCGTCGGTGTCGCCACGACGGCGTTCGCGGCCGACCCGGTCGCAGGCGTCGCGCCGGCGGCCAAGCCCCTGACTACCGCCGCCAGCCTCGCCGTGACGGCACCTGACCCGGCGACCCCGGAGAAGACAGGACGAGAAGAAGGACGAGGCGCAGGACCTGAGTCCGCTCGTCGAGTTTCTCAAGCAGATCGAGGTCTACGGGTTCGTGGACGGGTACTACCTGTGGGGGGTCAACGAGACGACCCCGCAGCTCCGAAACTTCGACGTCAATCACAACACCTTCAGCCTGAGCTACGCGGAAGTGGCGTTCGCGAAGCCGGCCACCGAGACGAGTCGCGGCGGATTCCGCGTCGATTTCGGCGCGGGCGACACCGCCAACATGGTGAACGCGTTCGAGCCGGGCGGCACCGACTACCTCAAGTACGTCCAGCAAGCCTACGTCTCCTACCTCGCCCCGGTGGGCAAGGGCCTGACGATCGACTTCGGCAAGTTCGTCACGCCGGCCGGCGCAGAGGTCATCGAGAACAAGGACAACTTCAACTACAGCCGCGGTCTGCTGTTCGCGCTGGCGATCCCCTACTATCACATGGGCGCGCGTGTCGGATATGCGGTGAACGACAAGGTATCGCGTCACCGGGTATCTCGTGAATGGCTGGAACAACGTCAGCGACAACAACGACGCAAAGACCGGGGGCGTGTCGCTGGCCGTCAAGCCCACCGCCAAGCTGTCCATCTTCCAGAACTACTTTGTGGGTGACGAGTGGTCGAGCGACGTGGACGGCGGCACGTCCGCAACCTGCTGGACACGGTCGTGTCCTACGCCGCCACCGACAAGCTCACCGTGCTCGGCAACTTCGACTACGGCCGTGACGAGCTCGAAGGCGACACGGTCGACTGGTCGGGCTTTGCGGGCTCGTTCAAGTACCAGGCGACCGACAAGTTCGCGGTGGCCCCGCGCTTCGAGACGCTGGCCGATGGCTCGCGATTCGTGACCGGTGGCACCGACCGCGTGTCGAGCGTCACGCTCACCGGCGAGTACAAGGCCATCGGTGGGCTCATGACGCGCTTCGAGTACCGCACCGACTTTTCGAGCGACCCCTTTTTCGAGGACCACGACGGGGACTTGAAGGACAACCAGACGACCCTGAGCATGTCGTTCATCTACGCGTTCTCGTCGAAGTAGATCTTTGATGGATGACGGACGTTAACCACAGAGACACGGAGACACGGAGAACGCACGGAGAATGGTTTGGGTGCGCTGGGATGAGCCCGTCGCCTGGGTGCATCCCCAGGCACCCGAGAATCTCCGTGCGTCCTCAGTGTCTCTGTGTCTCCGTGGTTAACGTGCCGTCATCAGGCGTGGATTGCCGCGCCGTGGTCGATGGCGCGCACGACGGCGTCGTAGTCGTTGGGCAGGACGAGCGGGCGGTTGGCGTGGTGGGACCGGATGCCCGCCAGGCGCTCTTCGTGGTAGCCGATCTTGAAGTCGGTGAACTTGAGGCCGTTGGCCGTCGAGATCACGATGACGCGCTGGCCGGCGTCGATCTGCTTTCGCGCCACCAGTTTCTTCAGCACCGCCAGCGCCACGCCGGTATGCGGGCAGTTGAACATGCCCGTGCGGTCGGCCTCGGCCGCCGCGTCGGCCAGTTCCTGCTCGCTGGCCTGCTCGACGATCCCGTCGTACTTCTGCAGCGCGCGAATCGCCTTGCGCACCGACACGGGATTGCCGATCTGGATGGCTGAGGCCAGCGTCGGCTGCGCCGCCACCGGCTCGAAGTCCCAGTTGCGCTGGTAGGCCAGGTACAGCGGGTTGGCCGCCTGCGCCTGCGCGACGACGAGCCGCGGGCGCTTCTGCGTGATGCCCATCGCTTCGAGCATGTCGAAGCCGGCGCCCAGCGCGCTGACGTTGCCGAGATTGCCGCTCGGGATGATCACGACGTCGGGGACCTGCCAGTCGAACTGCTGCACGATCTCCACGGCCACCGTCTTCTGGCCCTCGAGCCGCAGGCTGTTCATCGAGTTGGCCAGGTAGACGCGCTGCTCGCTGGCCAGGCGCTTCACGATGGCCATGCAGCCGTCGAAGTCGGTTTCGAGCGACAGCACCAGCGCGCCGTTGGCCAGCGGCTGCACGAGCTGCGCCGTGGTGACTTTTCCCTGGGGCAGGATGACGATGGCCGGGATGCCTGCGGCGGCCGCGTAGGCGGCCAGCGACGCCGAGGTGTCGCCGGTCGAGGCGCAGGCGACGGCCTGGACCGAGCTGCCGTCGGCCATCATCTGCTTGACCATCGACACCAGCACGGTCATGCCGAGGTCCTTGAAGGACCCGGTGTGCGAGTTGCCGCACTGCTTCACCCACAGGTCGTCGAGGCCGAGCGACTTGCCGAAGCGGTCGGCCCACAGCAGGTTGGTGCCGCCCTCGTCCATCGAGACGATGTGCTCGTCGCGGACGTCGGGGCACACCCATTCCTTCTTGCCCCACACCGACGAGCCGTACGGCCACTCGGTGCGCTTGTAGCGCTCGTCGAACAGGCGCATCCACGCGGCGGCGCTGCGGTCCCGGAGCGCCGTGATGTCGTGGCTCACCTCGAGCAGGTCGCCGCAGCTGGGGCACGAGTAGATCGGCTGGGCCAGGGCGTGCTCGCCATGGCAGCCCGCGATGCAGCGAAAGACGGCGCGGTAGGGCATTCCTGAATTATACGGTTGACCAGGTTGGTCAGGTTGGGTCAGGTTGGTCGGGTTGATGCAGGTTGGACCAGGTTGCGGCGTCAACCGTCGACCAACCTGCTCAACCCGACTCGAACCGTGGCCCAACCCGGCACCAACCTGACTCAACGTTCAGCTATCCTGTCGCCATGCGCGCACTGACCGTTCGTCCTGTCTCTGACCGTCGCCGTGAGCACGGCGTCCGGCCCAGGAACCAGAGAAGAAGCCTTTCACCATCGACACGATGTGGGCGATCCAGCGGGTCGGCACGCCAGCCGTGTCGCCCGATGGCCTGCAGGTGGCCTACACGGTCACCACCTACGACGTCGAGGAGAACCGGGGGAACGCGGACATCTGGATCGTGCCGACCGCCGGCGGGACGCCGCGCCGCGTGACGACGAACCCGGCCTCGGACAGCGGGCCGGTGTGGAGCCCGGACGGCACGCGCCTGGCGTTTGTGTCGCGGCGCGAGGCCGACAAGGCCGCGCAGATCTACGTCATCGACGTGCGCGGCGGCGAGGCCATGCGGATCACGGAGATGCCGCTAGGCGCCGGCAGCGTGAAGTGGCTGCCAGACGGCACGCGCCTGGTGTTTGTGTCGCACGTCATTGCGGGCCACGAGTCGACCGAGGCCACGACCAAGGCGCTCGAGGCGCGCGAGAAGAACAAGGTGAAGGCGCGCGTCACCGAGAATCGCGTCTACCGCTTCTGGGATCGCTGGCTCACCGACGAGGAGTTTCCGCATCTCTTCGTCGTCGACATCGCGACAAAGAAGGTGACCGATCTGCTGCCGGGATCGAAGCGCCTGTTTGGCCTGCAGGAGGGCAGCGGCGACTACGACCTTTCGCCCGATGGCTCGACCATCGTGTTCTCGGCCCTGGCCTCGCCCGAGCCCTACCGATCGCTGAACTACGATCTGTTCAGCGTCCCGACGGCCGGCGGCGACGTGAAGAACCTCACTTCCGACAACCCGGCATCGGACACCGGCCCGGTGTTCAGCCCCGACGGCACGCGTATCGCCTACGGCCGCGAGGTGAAGGCAGCCGGATGGCCCGACTACACGCGCCTGGCCGTGATGGACGTGCGAAGCGGCGCCACGCGAATGCTCACCGACGGCTGGGACAACAGCGCCGGCAAGCTGGCAGTGGACCGCCGATGGCGCGACGCTGCTGTTTGTCGCCGAGGTCAGAGCGCGCGTCAACCTGTATGCGATCGGCGTCGCAGGGCGGCGCGCCACGCGAGTTGCATCGCGGCGGCGCGCTGGCCGGCGTGGAAGTCACGCGCACCGGCGATGTCGTCTTCCAACGCCACTCGGTCGACGCGCCGCCGGAGCTGGCGGTGGTGAAGTCGGATGGCTCGGGCTTCCGCTACCTCACTGTCCGTCAACAAGGATCTGATGGCGCGCACCGCGATTGGCGCCGTGGAGGAGATGACCTTCAAGGGCGCCGGCGGCGACCTCGTCCAGATGTTCGTGGTGTTCCCGCCGGGATTCGACAAGACGCAGAAATACCCGCTGGTGCAGCTGGTCCACGGCGGGCCAGTGGGGACCTTCGGCGACGCGTTCAGCTTCCGCTGGCATCCGCACGCGTTTGCCGCGCCCGGATACGTCGTGGCGATGGTGAACTTCCACGGGTCGTCGAGTTTCGGCCAGCCGTGGATCGAGTCGATCCTCGGCGCGCACGCCGACAAGCCTTTCATCGACGTGATGGCGGGAACCGACGCCCTGATCGCGAAAGGCTACATCGACGAGACGAAGATGGCGGCCGCCGGCGGCTCGTATGGCGGGTATCTCGTGAACTGGATCGCCGGACACACCAACCGGTTCAAGGCGATTGTCAGCCACGCCGGCGTCTACAGCCTGACGGGCCAGTTCGCCTCCGATGGCACCGAGGGCCGCCAGCACTCCTACGGCGGCTACCCGTTCACGAACCTGGCCAACGTCGAGAAGTGGAGCCCGAACCGCTTCTGCCACCGGCTTCAACACGCCGATGCTGGTGCTTGCACGGCGAGCGCGACTTCCGCGTGCCGGTGACGCAGGGCCTGGAGCTGTACGGCGTGCTCGCCGCCAAGGGCATCCCGGCGCGGCTGGTGTATTACCCGGACGAGAACCACTGGATTCTCAAACCGCAGAACTCCAGGCACTGGTACGGCGAAGTGCTGGGGTGGCTGAAAAAGTACTTGCAGGATGACGGACGTTAACCACAGGGACACGGAGACACGGAGGACGCACAGAGAACGGTTTGGGTACGCTGGGAGCCCCGACGCTTGGGCGTATCCCGGCACAACCCGAGAATGCCTCTGTGCCTTCTTTGTGTCTCCGTGGCCCCGTGGTTAACGGTCGTCATCCAACCGTGGTTAACGTTCGATCACGCAATGTGGTTCGTCGCACTCTTTGCCGGAGCGGTCCTGCTGCTGACACACCTGGCGCCGTTTCCCTTCCTGCTCGACTGGGCGAACCGGGATGTCGCGATGTGGAAAGTGCCGCAGCCGGCCGGCGGCCTCGCCGTCTACCTGACTTTTGATGATGGGCCGAACCCGGCAGCGACGCCGGCCCTGCTCGACGTGCTGGCGCGGCATAAGGCCGAGGCGACCTTCTTCGTCATCGATCGCCACATCACGCCGGAGACCGCGCCCATCGTCGCCCGCGCGGCCGCCGAGGGCCACGCCATCGCGCTGCACTCGCACACCCGGCGTCTGATGGCGCTATCGCCCGACGCGCTTGCCCGGACGCTGGACGCGGCCGAAGCGAGATTGACGCGGCTCACCGGCGTGCGGCCGTGCCCCGCGTTCCGGCCGCATGGCGGCGGCCGCAGCGGCGACATGATGAACGGCCTGCGCCAGAGCGGACGCCGGCTGGTGGGATGGGGAATGTTCCTGTGGGACTGGGACTGGTTCCGGTCGCGGACCGCCGAGCGGCTCGCGCCGCGCATCGCGCACCGCGCCGGTCCCGGCTCGATCATCGTCCTGCACGACGGCCACCACAAGAACCCACGCGCTGACCGGCGCTACGCCATCGACACCGTGGATCGGCTGATTCCACTCGTGCGCGCGAAAGGATTGGAGTTCAGGACGATCTGCGACGCTATCGAATGACGGACGTCATCAGGTTACTGCAGCGATTCGTCGTACACGTGCGTGATGGGAGGCAGGTCTTTCGACTGGCCCGGCGTGATCGTCAGGACAATGAGCTGACGCGGATCGGGATTGGTCTTGTAGGCGTGCGTGATCTTGAAGCCGTCGCCCAGGTCGGTCTCGATCGTCAGCCGGTCGAGCACCCACTTGGTCTTCGTCTTGACCGTCCCTGACGGGAACTGGTGCCGTTCTTCCTTGCCGTCGGCCTTGTAGCGCACGATCCGCCCGTCGGTGTAGGTGAAGACGACCATCGGGTCCTCGACCGTGATCACGAAGTTCTTCGGCGCTTCGACCACCTCTCCCATCAACGCCCGGCGACGCGCCATCTCTTCGCGGTCCGGCGCGGTGCCGCCTCGGCCGCTGCTCATGCCGCCCAAGCCGATGCCGCCCCGCATCCCGCCGCCCGAGGGCCGCATCCGGTCGGCCGGGTCGGCTCCACCGCCGCGCGGCGTCGAGCTCAGCTCACGGTTGAGCGTCCAGGCGCCGCCGATGAGCGGTCGCGGGGCAGAGTCGGACTTCTGGGCGACGAGGGGAGCAGCCGCCAGGAGGGCAGCCGCCAGCACGAACACTGATCGCATAAGGAGAAACTCTACTGACGCTGGCACTGCTGTTAGACGCCCGATGTCGCGCGACGGACGGGGTGACGATGCAGGTCGAAGGTTCACCCGAACTGAAATTCGGGCCTACGTACGCTGCTCGAGCCGTCACGACCTTGCGTTTCTTGTTGCTGAACTCCGGGGCTTCCCTGATGCAGGTGCCGAGGATGCCGAGCGACGTGCCGAACGCTTTCAGGCCCACCCGCTTCAGCTCGACGCCCTCGGCGCCGACGCTGGGGAAGCCGTTGGCGTCCGGCGTGAGCTGCTCCCAGTTCCGGAACAGCTTGCCCCAATCCGAGTGCAGCACCTTGCGCATCATGCGCTTGGCCTTCACCGGGTACCAGAAGCTGTCGTGGTACACGACGCTGGCCATGTAGGCCCACGGCGCCAGCACGGTCTTGAGCGACCACTCGATCGGCTTCTTCAGGGGCCCCCAGTAGATCTTGTGCTGCATCTGGCTGGCGAAGGTCATCTTCTTGAACGGGCCGTCGAAGTGCCAGTTCTGCCTGGCGGCCTCGACGTCGCCGACGATCTCGATGTCGCGCGGGTCGCCGCACCCCAGGCCCGCTTCGTGCGCCAGCCGGATGAACTTGATCGACATCGGGTCAAGGCCCATCAGCCTGGCCGCCACCGCGTCGATGGCCACCTGGTCGGCGCTGGCCAGCACCACGTTCTTCACGTGCGGCACCATGCAGCGCGGCCCGGGGCCGTCGCCGGCAAACGTGCCGTCCATCACGGCGAACACGCCGCGGTGGATCTTCTTCTGGATCATCAGCAGGTCGACCAGCGTCTCGTGGATCACCGGGTGCGTCCAGTGCCGGTGCTCGTTGAGCAGGCCGCCAAAGGCGTTCTTCATCGCGCCGGTCGTCGTGGTGAAGATGTGCGTCTTCACGGTCGGCAGATGGATGATGTTTTCGCCGATGAACCGGCGCGGGATCATGAACCCCTTCGGGTAGACCTCGTTCAGGCAGAGGAATTTCTTCGTCAGATCGCCGACGGCCTCGCCGATCGGAATCCACTCCTCGCCCTCGTACAGGTGCACGTTGCGCAAGCCATGCGCCTCGACGACGTTGACCTGCTTGTTTTCGCGTTCGCCAAGATGGGCGTCGATGACGACGGTGCGGTTATGGCACGCGTGGATCAGGTCGGATCGGTAGCCGTCCTGCTTCAGCGCGCGGATGACGCCTTCGAGCTGCCACGGGGTGGTGGAGCTGCCGGGGTAGAAAAAGTGCCACGAGATATTGACCTTGAGCGCCGTATCCGCGTCTTTCGCGACGACGTCCTGGTAGCCGGCCAGGTTCATGACGTCGTGGTAGTCCCGCAGGACCGTCGCGGGAGTCGTGGTGAGGAGGGCGACCTTCGATTTCGGCATAACCTTTCAATTGTACAAGCCTGACCCAACCCGACCCAACCCGACCCAACCCGACCCAATCCCGACCCGAACCCGACCGAACCCGTTTACGAGTCGTCGTCTTTCGACGGCGAGGTCTTTGCCCACGCCCATCCGGCAAGGCCCATGGCCGCCAGGCCCAGCAGGCTTCGCGTCGACGATTTTCTTGCCGCGGCCGCTGTTGTCGGCCCCGCCGTCGGCCCTGCCGTCGGTAATCTCCCGCCACGCGGCCAGGGTTTCGGCTGCCTGCGCAGACTGCGGGTGGGTCGCATCGGGGGCCAGAGGCTTCCTTGGGCTTGGGGACCGTCGAATGAATCCAGCGTGTCAGGAAGCCAAACGCCTCCGATCCGCAGGCAGGGCACTCCTGCTCCTGGTGGATCTCCTCGCAATCCAGGCACAAGCGGGCGTCGTCTAAACGCATAACTCCTCTGGCCCCATCATTGTATTGCAGCGACTTTCCATGAATTGCAGGACCCAGCTCATCAACGCGTTTGCCGTGCTCGCGCTGACGCTCGCACCTGCGCTCCAGGCCTCGGGCCCTGGGCCCCAGGCCGAGGACCCCCCGCTACCGGACGTATCGGCGTTTACGGCCCAGGTCCGTGCCCGGCTCAGGACCGACCGGGCGCTCCAGGCCCAGTACACCTTCATGGAGCGCCGCGAAGAGGTCTCGGTGTCCAAGCTGGGGAAGGTGAAGGACGGTCCGGTAAAGGTGTACGAGGTCTATCCCTCGGAGGATCCCGGCAACCTGTATAAGCGCCTGGTTTCGGTGGACGGCAAGCCGCTCGGCGAGGCCGAGCTCGCCAAAAACGACGCGGTGCATCAGAAGCACATCCTTGCTCGGCTGAACGAATCGCCGACACAAAAAGCGAAGCGCGCGCGCGAGGAGGCCAAGGAACGCGCGGAAGAGCAGCGGGAGATCGACGAGATCTTTGCCGCGTACGACATCACGCTGGTCGGTCGCGAGGCCATCGACGGCCATCCGACGATCCTGGCCTCCCTCGAGCCGCGACGGAACTTCAAGGCCCGCACCGACGAGGGCAAGGTGATGAAGAAGATCCGCGCGCGCGTGTGGATTCACGAGACCGAATATCAGATCGTGCGCGTCGAAATCGAGGCCCTTCAAGACATCGGCGTCGGCTTCGGCGTCATCGGCAAGCTGTACAAAGGCACCGTGGGGGAGTTCGAGCGGACGAAGGTGAACGGCGAAGTGTGGCTCCCCGCGCGCGCACGCCTCACCGCGAAAGGCCGCGCGCTGTTCCGCAAGTTCGCGATCGATTCGGTGACGGAGTGGTGGGACTACAAGAAATTTTCAGTCTCGACGTCCGAGGAGACTCGATAAGAATTGCAGATTGCAGATTGCAGATTGCAGATTGGGCGAAATCAGCACGAATTTCAATCTGCAATCTGCAATCTACAATCTACAATTCTCCTGTGAACCCAGCCCTCGACTCTGACGACCCGTCGCTTTACGCCGTCACCTCCAAACAGCCAGGGCCCGCCGGCGCCTTGCCGATCACGCCAGACGACCTCCTGCATCGCGCCAGCGGCGACATCTTCGGCTGGACGCAGGATGTCGGCATGGGCTGGCAGCCGGCGGAGTTGAAGCGGCCCGAGGCGCTGATCCTCAGCACGCAGGGCGGCGTGCGCGAGCCCGATGGCACGCCGCTGGCGCTCGGCTATCACACCGGCCACTGGGAAGTCGGGCTGCTGGTGCGCGCGGCGGCCGAGACGCTGCGCGAGGCCGGCCTGTTGCCGTTTGCGGGTTTTGTCACCGACCCGTGCGACGGCCGCACGCAGGGCACTACCGGAATGATGGACAGCCTGCCGTATCGCAACGACGCGGCCCTCGTGCTGCGGCGGCTGATTCGGTCGCTGCCGACGCGTCGCGCGGTGATTGGCATCGCGACCTGCGACAAGGGCCTGCCGGCGATGCTGATGGCGCTTGCGGCGTGCCACGACGTCCCGGCCGTCGCCGTGCCCGGCGGCGTCACGCTGCCGCCTACCGATGGGGTCGATGCCGGCGCGGTGCAGACCATCGGCGCGCGCTACGCCTACGGTCAGCTGTCGCTCGAGGAAGCCGCCGAGCTCGGATGCCGCGCGTGCGCGTCGCCGGGCGGCGGTTGCCAGTTCCTCGGCACCGCCGCGACGTCGCAGGTGGTGGCTGAAGCACTCGGTCTCACAGTGCCGCATGCCGCCCTGGCGCCATCGGGTCAGCCGATCTGGACCGATGTCGCACGCCGTTCGGCACGGGCAGCCGCGCAGATGGTCCGCGCGGGCACGGCAACGCGTGACGTGCTCACGGATGGCGCGATCGCCAACGCCATGACGGTGCACGCGGCCTTCGGCGGGTCCACGAACCTGCTGCTGCACGTGCCCGCCATCGCTCACGCCGCCGGCCTGCGGCGCCCGGTCATCGACGATTGGCTCGCCATCAACCGCCAGGTGCCTCGGCTGGTCGACGTGCTGCCAAACGGCCCGCACCCCACGGTTCGCGTCTACCTGGCGGGCGGTGTGCCCGAGGTGATGCTGCACCTGCGCCGCGCCGGCCTGCTCGACACGTCGGTGAAGACCGTGAGCGGCCAGACGCTGGACTCGGTGCTCGACTGGTGGGAGGCTTCTGAGCGCCGCACGGCCCTTCGTGCGCGGCTGCTGGAGAGCGACGGCGTGGAGGCTGACGCGGTGATCCTTTCGCCCGATCGCGCGGCGGCCCGGGGCCTCACGCCTACGGTGTGCTTCGTCCGCGGCAACCTCGCGCCCGAGGGCGCCATCTGCAAGAGCACGGCAATCGACCCGGCCGTCGTCGGAAGCGACGGCGTGTACCGGCTCACCGGCCTGGCGCGCGTGTTCACCAGCGAGCGCGCCGCGATTGCCGCGATCAAGAGTCACGGCGACGACCGCATCGCTGCCGGCGAGGTGATGGTGCTCATCTGCCGGGGCCCGATGGGCGCGGGGATGGAGGAGGTCTACCAGGTGACCTCCGCGCTGAAGTACCTCGACGCCGGCAAACAGGTGGCCCTCGTCACCGACGCGCGATTCTCCGGCGTCTCCACTGGCGCCTGCATCGGGCACGTCGGCCCCGAAGCGCTGGCTGGCGGGCCCATCGGGAAAATCCGCGACGGCGACCGCATCTCGGTCGTCATCGACCGTGCCACCCTCGAGGGCCGCGTCGACCTGGTGGATCAGTCCGGCACGCCACTCGACCAGGAACTGGCCAGCCGCCCCCTGCGCGACGACCTGCACCCCGATCCCGCCCTCCCAGCCGACACGCGGCTGTGGGCCGCCCTCCAGAATGCAAGCGGCGGAACATGGGGAGGGTGTGTCTACGATGTCGACTCGATTGTTCAGAGACTCGGGACGGGTGAGAATCGTTGAGCTTGACACTCCCTGACCCAACCCCTAACGTCAGGGGCGCCCCCCGGCACTCAGAGTTCGTCGCGGGAAAATTGGTCTGACCACCGGGAAGGGATTGGTGTTCTTGACGAAGCCGACCCTGACCCCTGGCGCCGCTGCTCCCCAGCATCCTCTCGATACCTTGCTGGTATGCCGCAGCGCTGCAATCGAGCAACTCCGCGCCATCGCGGCGCGCGTGGCGGCGGGGGAAGCTCGCGTCCTCGTCAGCGGTGAAAGCGGCGTCGGCAAAGACGTCCTCGCCCGATTCATTCACGCCCATTCGCGTCGCGCCTCGCTTCCCTTCGTCTCGGTGTCGGCCATCGGCTTGCCCGAGCCGTCGCTGAGCGATCAGATCAACGCGTCGATCCTCTCCGCTCGTGGCGGCACGCTCTTCGTCGACGAGATCAGCGAGCTGCCGCTCACGCTCCAGGCGCGACTGCTCCGGTTGCTCGAGGGCGGGCTCTCGGCGCCCGACGGACTGCCTTACGACCAGCGCGTGATCGCGTCGACGACGCAGGGACCTGGGCGAGCTGGTGGCGCACGGCCAGTTCCGCGAAGACCTGATGTACCGGCTCAACGTCGTGCACCTGCATGTCCCGCCCCTTCGCGAGCGCCACGACGATGTGCGGCCGCTGGCCGAATGGAAGGCGCGCAAGCTGGGCCGGCCTCTGGTCTGCACCAGCGAGGCATGGGGGGCCCTCGAGCACTACTACTGGCCCGGCAACGTCCGCGAGTTGAGCAACGTCGTCGAGCAGCTCACGTGGACTGCGCCGCATGCGACGGTGCAGCTGGACGATCTGCCCGAGTCGGTGCGCGGGTACGCCGCCGGCGGGCTCAAGCCCGTTCGCGAGCGGCGGCGGCAGATGGCCGACGAGATCTACAGCGGGTTGATCGAGGGCCGCTACACGTTCTGGAATGACGTCTACGAGATGTTCATGCGTCGCGACCTGACGCGCGACGATCTGCGGGGCCTGATGCGGCGCGGGCTGACGGCCACCCGCGGCAGCTATCGTTCGGTGCTGGTGCTCTTCGGGATGGCGCACGAGGACTACAAGCGCCTGCTCAATTTCCTGGCGGCGCACGAGTGCGCCCTGGACTTCCGTGAGTTCCGTGCCCCGCGCCCCGAGGCGCGCGAACCCCGCGGTCGCATCGAGCCGCCGGGAGGGCCCGCCCGTGGCAGCAACCTGTAAGGACGCTTACAGATCCGTAATAAAGTCTGGCGCGCGCAAGAGGTCTGAGCTAGTCGCGCCAGAGTTCCGAGGCGCATCAGACTCCCCGAAATCGCGTGCAATTGCGGCGCGCGATGACGAGCTGGCCCGAAAAATCCGCTTCCAGCCCGACATGGGCATCGCGCTTGCTCCACTGCGCGGTGACTATTGGAGATTGCAGATTGCAGATTGCAGATTGAGTCCGGGCAACCCGGAGACTCGCGGTCGAAAGGCGCCGCCTCGCCCAGGCGATGGGTGGACCACGCGTGCGATCCCGCCCGCTGGCCGGAGCGCGGGCGTTGAACACGGCCCCGAGCGTTGCCCCGACGTAATCGGCAATCTGCAATCTGCAACCTCCAATTCCCCAGTGGAGGCATTCGTGCGAAGTGAATCCGCGGCCGGACCTGTGGCCGACCCAGTGGAAAAGCCCGCGGCGCCATCGCCGCTGGTGCATACCAGCCAGCAGATGCACGACATCCTCTCGCTGGTGGCGCGCGTAGCCACGGGCGACGCCAAGGTGCTCATCACGGGCGAAAGCGGCGTGGGCAAGGACCTCATCGCGCGTGAGATCCATCACTCGATCGGCGCGCGCCAGAGGTTCGTTCATCGCGGTCAACTGCGCGGGGCTCACCGAGACGCTGCTGGAATCGGAGCTGTTCGGCCACGTGAAGGGCAGCTTCACCGGCGCCTATCGCGACAAGCCGGGCAAGCTGCAGCTGGCGCATCGCGGGACGCTGTTTCTCGACGAAGTGGGCGAGATGAGCCTGCGCATGCAGGCGCTGCTGTTGCGCTTCCTGGAAAACGGCGAGATTCAGGCGGTCGGCGCGGACCACGTGAAGTCCACGGTGGACGTGCGCGTGGTGGCGGCGACCAACCGCAATCTGGGCGACCTGGTGGCCAACGGCCAGTTCCGCGAGGACCTGCTCTATCGCCTTCGCGTCATCCACATCCACGTGCCGCCGCTGCGCGAGCGCAAGGAAGACGTGCGCGTGCTCGTGGAGCACCTGGCCGCGAAGAACGCGGCGCGTGCGGTGGACTTCTCCGAAGAGGCCATGCGCACGCTGGAGCGCTATCGCTGGCCGGGCAACGTTCGCGAGCTGCAGAACGTAGTGGAGCAGGCGCTGTGGATGTCCAACGGCAGCACGGTCGAAGTGGACCACCTGCCGGTGTCGGTGCAGACGGCCGCCGACCTGGTGTTGCCGGTCAAGGAGCGCCGCAAGCAGGTGGCCGACGAGCTCTACGGCGCGCTGGTCAACGGCGGCTACAACTTCTGGGAGCACGTGCACCCGCTGTTCCTCCAGCGCGACGTCACGCGGCACGACATGCGCGAGCTGGTGCGCCGGGGGTTGACGACGACGCGCGGGAATTACCGATCGCTGCTGCGACTGTTCGGGCTGCCCGCAGGCGACTACAAGCGCTTCCTGA
Organism: Vicinamibacteria bacterium; assembly: GCA_963806705.1. Classification (GTDB taxonomy): domain Bacteria; phylum Acidobacteriota; class Vicinamibacteria; order Vicinamibacterales; family JAENWD01; genus JAENWD01. Next base: position 420,011 of record CAWDZE010000012.1, on the reverse strand, counting down.
ACTTCCTTGCGGCGCATGACTGCAACGTGGATTTCCGGGCTTTCCGGGCCGGGACCGCCCCGACCGGCCCCATGCGGGCGCCGCGGCTGCTGCCGCCGCTGGTCGGCCACACGCCGGTTCCTGCGGACGAAAACAGTCCGGAGAACTAGGCCAGAACGTATTACTCTGTAGCGACCATGATCTCCGCTGGCCGACCTTCGCGCGCGCAAAGTCACTCCGATCTGGCAGGAATCGGTCGCCGTGGTCCAGGAGCTGATCCAGACCGTCAAGGCGACCACCGGGTCGGCCGAGTTGCTGCCCGACCTGGGGCACGTCGCCCTGATCCCCAACGGGGACGTCGTGGCGATCCCGGGCAGCCCAGAGCCCGCAAACCCCGTGCGCCACGCCGCGGTCATGCTGCAGCTGCTGATCGAGGGCGTGCCGGCGCCTCCGGAGCTGGAGCAGTTTGTCGCGCGGAATGTGGCGCAGCCGCCGCAGTACGACACGGTGGCGGAGTTTTCGCGGAACCTTGCGTTCTTCGAGCGCCCCGGCCGCCGGTCCGATGTCGAGCGTCTGGTGGGCCGCGCGCTTGGCGGCCGAGCAGACCAGCCGCGCCGACGAGGAGTTGCAGCGGCTGAAGGAGCGCGCCTCCGAAGTCACGCAGGTCATGGCCCCGCCGGAATTCCTTCAAGAGCAGCAGAAGGTCAAGACGGTCCCGATTGCGCTGGTTGCGGCCATCGGCGTCGTGACCATTGGCGCCGGGCTGTGGTTGTGGTCGCAGGTCCGCGCATATCAGGCGCCCGCCTCCGCAGCCGCTGCAACCAAGCAGGCGCCTCCGGCGGGCCAGCCCCTCCGGCTGAATCCGCCTCCGCAGCCGCTGCCGCGGGCACAGCGAGCCGCGGCGGCGCCATCGTCGCCCGATGCGAACCGCTCGCGCGGCCAGCAACCGGCGCGACGGCGCAGCCGCCAGCGGCAGCGGCTCGACGACGGGCGTGGCAGCCGCGCCATCGTCAGCCGACGTCGCCGCAGGGCGAACGCTCGCTGTTGGATCGCGCCAGCGATGCCGTGCGCTCGGCCGTGAACTCCATTGTCAGGGTCGACGCTCGTCGCCGGCGCCGGCGGTGAGCCACGACGCCGAAGCCATCGACCGAGGCGAAGATGGCGGCGGCGCCTTCGCCGCGTCCGCGCCGGACACCGAAGAAGGCCGCCGTCCCGCCGCACGCCCGCGCCGGTGGCGGCCGCGCCTCCCGCGCCGGTCGTGGTTCCGCCCGCGCCAGAACCCGTGCCGGTGCCCATCGCTATCGAGCCGGCGCCTCGTGCTCTCGGACCGGAGATCGAAGAGGCGATCGAAGTGTTCACCGCGGCCGACTCCACGGTGACGCCCGCCGTGATCGTGCGTCCCGTGTTGCCGAAGGAACCGCCGCTCGGGCGTGCCGCCGGACAAGATCGGGACCATCGATATCGTCGTGGACGAACAGGGCGATGTGCTTCACGTCAAGCTCATCTCGCCCGGCAATCGCTACCACGAGCGCATGCTCGTCTCGGCCGCCAAGATGTGGAAGTTCCGGCCGGCCTACAAGGACGGGCGGCCGGTCCGGTACAAGGCGCGGGTGCGGCTCACGGTCTGAACGCGCCGCAGCGCGCTGGGGCCGTGACGCAGCTGCAGCGCTGATCAACCGTCGACAGCCCTGAAGTACGTCGGCCTCGCTCGCCGCGCGAAACCCCGACGGTGGCTGGCCCTACTACGCCGGGAAAACATCGCGGCTGGAACCCACCGCGTGGGCGCTGCTCGCGCTTGCGCGAGGCGGGCGAACGCGTGTCACTCGACCCGCTGCTGGCGTGGCCGCGTCGCGACGGCTGGTTTCTCGATCGCAGCAGCGATGCGGTCAACGTCGGGTTCAACGGCCTGCTGGCGGTCGTGCTTGCGCGACTGAACGGGCCGGCCGATCTCATCACCACCTGCGCCGGGCCCTCATCGACGCCAGGGGTCAGAAAATCGCGCGTTCGACCGTCAACCGCCAGGACAACTCCCTTCAAGGCTGGGCCTGGACCAGCGGCACCTTCAGCTGGGTCGAGCCAACGGCGTGGGGGCTCATCTGCGCTCAAGCGACTGGGTCCGCGTGACGAGGCCGCCTCCGGCGCGGATTGACGAAGCCGAACGGTCTGCTGGCCGATCAGGGTCTGCAAAGACGGCGGATGGAATCACGGCAACTCCAACATGCTCGGCGTGGACCTGATTCCGTATGTGCCCGACGTCCGCCCTGGGCCTGCTCGCGCTCGGCGATCGCCGCGGTGACGAGCCGGTTGACCGCGAGCTTCGGCTATCTTCGACAAACCGCCTGACCGAGCGGTCTGCCATGGGCCTCGGTCTGACACGCGATCGCGCTTGGGCTTACGGCGCCGCGGCCGACGATGTCACGCAAGCGCTGCGCGACGAGTGGACGCGTTCTGCGTATCTGGGCAACCTGCACGTTACTGCCCTGGCGCTCTACGCCGAGGCCGCTGCTGCGGGCGGCTACGAGGCATTCCGTGTCTGACCATCGCGTTACGTGGTCGGACTTTGATCGCGCTGGCATTCCCGCCGCGACCTGCTGAAGGCGCTCCCTGTCGCGGCGCTCGCGGGCGCGGTCGGCGTGCCGCCGCGGGCCACGTCCGTACGACCCGGCGCGCTTCGCGCACCCTTCCACGTCGACGGTTGCCCTGCTGCCGGCCGCGCGCTACGACCTCGACTTGTCCGACGTCGTCGGACGCGGCCTGGCGCTGTTGAAGATGGACGTGCGGGGCAAGCGCGTGCTGCTCAAGCCGAACATGGTCGAGTACGCGGCCGAGCGCGTCATCAACACGCATCCAGCGCTGGTGGCCGGCGCCGCGCAGGCGATGCTTCGTGCCGGCGCGGCGAGTGTGGTCGTTGCGGAAGGCCCCGGCCATCGCCGCGACATCGAGTACCTGGTCACGGTCACGGGCCTCTACGATTACCTGCGCGACGTCGGCGTGCGCTTCGTCGACTTGAACCACGACGACGTGCGGAGTGTGACGCTGGGGAGCCGCTTCACCGACCTGACGGAGTTGCAGCTGCCGGTCGAGCTGCTGCGGGCCGACCTGGTCGTGTCGATGCCGAAGCTCAAGACGCATCACTGGGCCGGCATGACGGGCAGCATGAAGAATCTCTTCGGCGTCGTGCCGGGCGCGGTCTACGGCTGGCCGAAGAACATCCTCCACTGGCGCGGCATCGACAACTCGATCGTCGACCTGGTCTCGACCGATCCGGCCCGGCCTGGCCATCGTCGACGGCATCGTCGGCATGGAAGGCGATGGGCCCATCATGGGCACCGCGCGGCCCGTCGGCTGTGTCGTGATGGGGCAGGACCCGGTCGCGGTGGATGCGACGTGCGCGCGCGTGATGGGACTGCGGCCCGAGAGGATCACGTTCCTCCGGATGGCGGGGGAGTTCCTGGGCAACGTCGCGGCGGGCAGTATCGAGCAGCGAGGCGAGCGGCTGGAGCGATTTCGGACGCCGTTTCAGGTCCTGCCTCGTTCGACGACCTGAGGGCGTAGTTCTTTCACACCAACTTTGTCTCCCAAAATGTGTAATTCCGTGCAGAAGGGCTGAAGACCCGCCGATAAAGGGTCAATGGCGTCGTTCCTCTCGGCGGTCTCGAAGGCGGGGCCCGGCACGCGCTTCGAGTTGGTGCTGGAGCCGTCGGGCCGGGTGGTGGTTCCGGACCTGGAAGTGGCCGTCGATTCGGCGACGCGCAAGAAGGGGCTGCTGGGCAGGGACGGGCTGGCAGACGGCTGCGGTTTGGTCATTGCCCCGACAAACGCGGTCCACACCTTCTTCATGCGGTTCCCGATCGACATCGTGTTTGTGACCGAGAGCCGGCGAGGTCGTGAAGGTCTGCCGGGCCGTGCGAGCCTGGCGCATGGCGGCCGCGTTTCGGGCCTACGCGGTGATCGAGTTGGCGGCAGGCGGGGCTGCCCGCGCGGGCCTTGGTGTGGGCGACCGGGTGGCTGTGCAACAACGTGAATCCCCGTGATGCCAAGAGTTTTGTCTGGTACGACAGTAGACAAGGGGAGCCCATCTGTAGCCGTACTGACACAACAGTTGGGCGGAATTGATGCCCGAAATGCCAGAAATGTGAATAAACTTACGCTTTCGACCGAGTCGACCCTCGGACGGAGGCGTATCCGGCACGGCAGTTGCGAATGGCGCAGCCGGTCGGCGCCACAGTCTGAGGGGCGCGTTGGGAGTCATCCGGAACGACGCGGGTGGCCGTATTCGAAGCAAGCGCTCCATTGAGGTGGCGATGTCGGGTCGTCGAAGACACGAACGGTTTGCCCCGGCCCAGCCGTGGGATGGCGCACTCAAAGTTCTCCGCGACGTCATCGTCCAGGAGGACCCCAGCGGCGGCCTTGTGACGATCGGCCAGGCGCCTGGCGTGATTGGCGAGCAGATGACGCTGGACGTGTCGGGTGCGGGCCACGTCGTGACCTTGAAAGTCCGCGTGCAGGAAAGCCGCCCGGTGATCCTCGACGGCAACGTCCGGCATCGCGTGCGGCTCGAGGTGCTCGAGCGCTCGCGTCGTCCGGAAGAGGCCGGCGAGCCGCTGGAAGCGGCGGTCTAGGCCATGGTCATCGACGACGTGCTGGCGGCCGACGACTGCGTAGGCGTGATTACCCGGGAAGTGCGGGTGCGCCTGGTGAACATCAGTTCGTCGGGCTGTCTGATTGAAAGCAGCACGCGGCTCGAGCCGGGCACGGCCGGCGACCTGCGGATTCGGGTCGGCAGCGACATCTACGCCGACGACGTGAGGGTCGCCCGCGTGCAGCAGGTGCAGGGCGCCGGGAGCACGTGGCACGTCGGCACCGAGTTCCTGTGGACCACGCAGCCGGGGACGCGGTCGTTGCGCCGGGTGGTGGCGCGCTTACGCCAGGTGCTGGCGCAGCAGGCCGTGGACATCGAGTTTTCGTCGCGTCCGATGTAGGTGGGACGTGAAAGGGCTGCGTGTTGAAACGGCTGCGCCCGTTCATTGCTGACGAGCAAGGACAGGACCTGGTCGAGTACGCGATGCTGATGGCGTTTATTGCGTTGGTCTGCATCCTCGGGTTGCAGAACCTGGGGACGGCGATCAACAACACCTACAACACCGTCTCGACGTCGCTTGTGAACTCGTTGGGGTCCTAGGGAACATTCGGAGATTCGCGTGACGGGCGGTCACCCGAACGCGAACGCGAGCCAGCCGTGGCGCACAGCCGGCTGGTGACCATACCGCGAGCAGTTGTGCGCATGTCGACATGCGGGGGATGGTCTTCCGCGGGTAGTTGTCCGGTCAAGGACAGAGGTAGAGGAACCATGAAGAACCTGATTGCTCGTTTCGTGCGTGAGGAAGAAGGCCAGGACCTGGTCGAGTACGCGCTGCTCATCGCGTTCATCGCGCTGGCCTGCATCATCGGCCTGCAGAACCTGGGCACGGCCATCAACAACACGTACAACAGCATCTCGAGCCAGCCTGTCGGGCGCGTCGGTCAGCTAGACGCCGACGTTCTGCAACGTCGCGGAGGCCGGCCGGTGGTCCGTGGACTCCGGTCGGCCCGCTGCTGCTTGAAGCAGATGGGGTGGCGTGACTGTGAAGTGACGCGCTGTCCGCGCTTCGTGCGCGACGAGAGCGCACAGGACCTGGTCGAGTACGCGCTGCTGGGCGTGTTCATCGGCGTCGTCAGCGTGCTCGTCTGGCAGAACATCTCCTCCGCTGATCGGCGACGCGGTACACGGAATACAACACCAACGTCAACACGCTGTGGGCGTCGCCGGAGCCGCCGTAGATGCCGTCGGGACTCAGCGTCTCGCAGGCGGCGGTGCTGCTGGTCGGCCTTGCCGCGTGCATCACGGATTTTCGGTCGCGCCGGATTCCGAACGTCCTGACGTTTGGCGCTTCCGCCGCGGCTTTCGTGTTTTGGGCGGTTTCGGGTGGTCCGACCGGTCTCGGCTTCAGTGTGGCCGGATGGCTGGTCGGGCTGCCTGCTGTTTCTTCCCGTGGTTCCTGCTGCGCGGCATGGGCGGCGGGGACGTCAAGCTGCTGGCGGCGCTGGGCGCCTGGGTTGGGCCGGGGACGGCCCTCTGGATCGCGCTGTATGCCGCCGTTGCCGGCGGCGTGTTTGCGATTGTCGTGACCCTGGCCTCTGGCTACCTGGCCACGATGGTGCGGAATGTCTGGGGTTTGTTGATGTTCTGGCGCGTCGCCGGGGTGCAGCCGCACCCCGAGCTGACGCTGGCGACGGCGGCCGGCCCGCGCCTGCCGTACGCGTTTCCGATCACCGCGGGTGCAGTGGCAGTGCTATGGCTCCGATAAGACGCTCCGGAAGAACTGGCGACGAACGCGGCGCCGCGCTGGTCGAGTTCGCGCTGTGCCGTGCCGTTGCTGCTGGTGGTCATTGCCGGCATCGTGGACTTCGGCTTCGCGTTCCAGCGGTACGAGGTCATCACCAACGCCGCACGCGAGGGCGCGCGGCTGGCCACGCTGCCTCAGTACCAGGGCAACGACGCGATGATCAAGGACCGCGTCCGGTCAGTACGTGCAGCAGGGCCTGAGCCTGAGCAGCGCCGCGCTGGACGACGTCCTGCCGGCTGCGCAGATCGTGGTCGACAACACCACGCCGCTCACGGTGACCGACGGCACGCAACACCTTCAACCTGCCGGCGACGACCGTGACCGTGACCTACAACCACACTTTTCTCATGCTGCAGCCGATCCTTGGCCTGATCAACAAGAGCTGGGGGATCGAGCATCCCGCTGGCGCGCGAGTCGCAGATGCGCAACGAACAAGCGTTTGGCGGGGGCTCCGGGAGCTGAGGACATTCGATGAACCGCAATACGCGAACTCTGATCGTCCTGGCGGTGGCCGTGCTGATGGCCGGCCTCGCCAGTTTTGGCGTCTACATGGCCGTGCGCAGCATGCCCGTGCGCGAGGTCGAGATCGCCCGCGCGCAGGCGGTCGTCGCCGCGCGGCCGCTGCATGGTGGGCACGCTGGTCACCAAAGACGACGTGAAGATCGTGCCGTGGCCCGCCGCCAACAAAGTGCCCGGGCTCGTTTACCGAGATCGAGCGCGTCGTCAACCGCGGCGTCGTCGGGTCGTTTGCCGAAAACGAGCCGCTCACCGAGGGCAAGCTTGCCGCGGTCGGATCCGGGGCCGGCCTGCCGCCGACCATCACCGAAGGCATGCGCGCGCGTGTCGATCCGCGTCAACGAGATCATCGGCGTCGCCGGCTTCGTCATTCCCGGCACCCGGGTGGACGTGCTCGTGACCGTTCAGGGCGGCCAGGAAGGGCAGGAAGGAGGAGGCGCAGACGCGCGTCGTGCTGAGCAACGTGCAGGTGCTCACCGCCGGCACGCGCTACGACCAGGAGCGGGCGACCGAAGGACGGCAAGCCCATCAAGACGAGCGTCGTGACGCTGCTGCTGACGCCCCAGGACGCCGAGACGCTGACGCTGGCGTCCGAGAAGGGGCGCATCATGTTGACGCTGCGCAACCCGCTCGACACCGCGCCGGTTGTCACCGAGGGCGCGCGGTTCTCGGAGCTGCTCGGGAAAGCCGCCGGCGCCGCCGGTGAAGCAGACCGTGGGCGGCCGCACGGTCGCCCGCGCCGCCCCGAAACCGCACGCCGCCGCCGCCGCCGAAGGTCTACACGGTCGAGACCATTCGCGCGGCCAAGCGCTCTGAAGAGGAGGTCCGTTGAGCTCTCCGGCAATACGTCTGTTCGGCTCCAGCGTGATGGTCGGTCTCATGGCCGTTGCGGCGCCCCAGGCGCAACAGCCCGCGGGCACGCCGTCGAGCGCGCCGCGCCAGGCGCTGCCGGCGCCGGCTGCCGGCACCGAGTATCCGAAGATCCCGTCTCACGGCTGGCCGCTCGACGGTATTGACGACGGAGTTCGACGTCACGCGCATCGCGATCACCAATCCCGCCGATCGCCGACGCGGTCGTGGTCCAGCCTCGCGAGATCCTGATCGACGGCAAGGCGCCGGGCACGGTCAGCTTGATTGTCTGGGGCGCGTCGGGCCGCATTCAGTACGACGTGGTCGTGGACGCCGGCGTGCTGGGCCTCGAGCAGCAGCTCAAGACGCTGTTTCCGGGCGAAGACATCCGGGTGATCGTCAACGAAGAGGCGCTGATCCTTTCCGGCAGCGTGTCGAGCAACGCCATCATGCTCAAGGCCGCCGAGATCGCGACGCTCGAGCTCGGGCAAGTTCAAGGTCATCAACATGCTCCAGCTTGCCGGGCGGCACCGAGAGCCAGCAGGTGATGCTGCAGGTGCGCTTCGCCGAGGTGAACCGGTCGGCGCTCAAGGAACTGGGCGCGTCCTATTCCGTGAACCGCAGCGACTGGGCGGGGCGTGCCACGACAGGGCAGTTCTCGGCGCCCGACGATCGACGAGCGACACCACGACATTTGCCGACTTCCTGAACCTGTTCTTCTTCTCGAAGAGCGAGGGCATCGGCGTGGTCGTCCGCGCGCTTCAGCAGAAGGGCCTGTTCCAGAGCCTGGCCGAGCCGAACCTGATCGCCTACAACGGCCAGGAAGCGAGCTTCCTGGCGGGCGGCGAGTTCCCCGTGCCGTTTGTGGCGGGCACGACCGGGCAGGTGACGGTGCAGTTCAAGGAGTTCGGGATCAGGCTGAACTTCACGCCGACGATTGCCGGCGACGTCATCCGCCTGAAGGTGCGGCCGGAAGTGAGCACGCTGGACTTCAACAACGGCGTGACGATCTCCGGCTTCCGAATTCCCGCGTTGACGACGCGGCGCGCCGAGACGGAAGTGGAGTTGCGCGACGGCCAGTCGTTTGCGATTGCCGGCCTGCTCGACAACACCTCGCAGACCGACGACGCGGCGATTCCGTTCCTGAGCGCGATCCCGATCATCGGGACCCTGTTCAAGTCGAAGGCCGAGCGCGCGTCGCGGACCGAGTTGATGGTGCTGATCACGCCGCGCCTGGTGCGCGCGCTGGATCCGGACGAAGTGCCGCCGCTGCCGACGCAGCCGCGCGAGTTCCTGCCCGCGCCGGAAAAGCCGCCGGCGGCAACGCCGACCGACGCGCCGCGTCCGCGGTAGACGCCGACGGACGCAGGCCGCGTCGGCTGCTGGCGCATCGGACGCAGGCCGCATCTTCAGATGCGCCACAGCAAGAAACGCCCGCGGGGACGGTCCCGGCGTGCGTGTTTGTGACGGAGCAATGACGGAGCACGATGCCATGACCCGCTTCAACTTCTCCCGCCAGCGCGGTGCGGTGTTGATTCACGTAGCGGTCGCGATGCTGGGCCTGCTGGCCTTCAGCGCGCTCGTCATCGACTACGGCATCTTCTGGGCGGCGCGCCGCCAGGCGCAGAACTCGGCCGACGCCGGCGCGCTGGCCGGCGCGATGGGGCTGGCCTACGACGATCCGACGGATTTCTCCGATACCGGGCCCGCCAAGCTCGCCGCACGCGCGGCCGCGCTGGCCAACCTGGTCTTCGGCGCGCCGCCCGACGTGAACATCACGACCGACGTCACGTTTCCGCCCTGTCCCGGACGACGGCGCCGACACGTGCGTCAAGGTCGACGTCTACCGCACCGTGGCTCGCGGCAACCCGCTGCCGACGTTCTTCGCGCGGCTGGTCGGCATCGCCGACGCAGGACATGAAGGCGACCGCCACCGCCAAAGTGCTGCAGGGCAACGCCACGCAGTGCATGCGTCCGTTTGGCATCATGGACAAGTGGGACGAGTGGAACGACGACCAACGGCGCACGAACACGAGTACGACAACGAGCCCGACAAGATCGACAACGACTGGAACTCTCTCGACTCGACCTTCGACAACTACGACGACAAGGGCGAGGACTACGCCGGACAAGCGACCTGTACGTCCCGCACCCGAGCTGCGTCCGCCGGACGGACCGCGGATGCCGTGCGTCGTCGGCACCGGGTTCCGCCTGTTCGACGACGACGGCAACCCCGATCGACTACGGGAGTGAGATCCAGATCAAGACGGGCTCGCAGGACCAGACCTCGGCCGGCTGGTTTCAGCCGCTCCAGCTGAAGCCCGACCGACAACGGCGCCAAGGACTACTGCAACAACATCAAGGAGTGCAGCGGCGTCACCAACATCATCGGCCAGACGCTCGAAACCGAGAACGGCAACATGGTCGGGCCCGACCGACCAGTGCCTCTGGACCGACAGCGACTCGCTGTACGAGCCAGGACCCGACGGCCCACTGGGATCCGACGGCCTTCAACGGCGCGGGCGCGATCGTCTCCGACGACTATCGGCGTCAACGCCAGCCCGCGGATCGTGCCGCTGCCGGTGATCAGCCCGGAGATGTTCTTCGGCGTCGAACCCGAACGGGCACACGTCGCCCGTCGTTGTCGAGAACATCTTCGGTTTCTTCATCGAAGGCACGATCGACAAGAACGGCAACAAGACGTACGGGCCACCCAGCAAAGGGCGGGCGGCAGGATGCACCTTCGGGCGGATCGTCACGATCCCCGGCTTCTATGCCGGGCGGCAACGTCGTGGACCCGTCGGCGTCGTTCATCAAGCAGATCGTCCTGATTCGGTAGGAAGGCCGAGGACTCGACTGTGGGTCTCAGCATCACGCTCGTCGGCGCCAGCCGACCGCCAGCTCGAAGAGCTGCTGCGGGGGCCCAACGTCCGCCTCAAGAGCCTGGCGGTGTCGGACCTGCTGGCGCTGGCCCAGCCGTCGGCCAGCCAGCCCGACGTCGTCATCCTCGACCTGCGCGACAGCGGGACGCTGCCGCCGACGCTGGCCACGCTCAAACGCCAGCACCCGACGACCGGCGTCGTGATCGTCGCCGCCCGGATGGACCCCGTGCTGATGCTCGAGGCGATGCGCGCGGGCGTCAACGAGTGGATTGCCGACCCGATTACCGCGGCCGAGCTCAATGCCGCCATCGAACGCGTCGGCGCGGCGCGCGATCCAGCCTCGGTCCAGGGGCAGATCTTCGCGTTCATCGGCGCCAAAGGCGGCGTCGGCACGACGACCATCGCGGTCAACGTCGCGACGGCGCTGGCGCAGGTCGATGGAAGACGAGCGCACGTTGCTGATGGACTTCCACCTGTCCTACGGCGACGCGGCGGTGTTTCTCGGCGCCGAGCCGCGGTTTTCGGTCGCCGATGCGATGGAGAACACGCATCGGCTCGACGAGGCGTTCTTCGAGAGCCTGGTCGTGCAGAGCAAGAGCACCGGCGTGCACCTGCTGGCCTCGGCCGAACGCGCCGTCGGCACCGTGGACATGCGGCGGATCGCGACGCTGCTCTCGTTTGCCGCCTCGCACTATCGCTACACGTTCCTCGACGTCCCGCGCTCCGAAGCCGCCGTGCTCGACTCGCTCGAAGGCGTCGCCAGCATCCTGATCGTCGCCAACCAGGAGCTGGCGACGGTGCGCAACGCGGGCCGCATCGCGGCGACCCTGCGCCAGCGATACGGCAAGGATCGGGTGAAGATCGTCATCAGCCGATACGACAAGCAGGCCGAGATCAACACCGAGGACGTCGAGCGCGTCGTCGGGTCGCCGGTGAAGTACACCGTGCCCAGCGACTATCGCGCGGCGCTGAACTCGCTGAACAAGGGCCGGCCGCTGGCGCTCGACAAGGAAAGCAAGCTGGCGCCGGCGTTCCAGAGCCTGGCCTTCGAGCTGGCCGGCATTCGCGTCGAGAAAGTCGTGGAGAAGGAAAAGAGCGGGGGCCTGTTCGGCTTCAGGCGGAAAGTGAGCGGAATCGAGGCCTGTAGGCCGGAGACCTGAGGCCCGCTCGTTTGTGGTTGGAGTTATCCAGATGGCGCACCAGACGATGCCGGCCGCCGCCGGCGACACGCGCAGCTCGCACTACCAGGATCTGAAGGCCAAGGTTCACCAGGAGCTGCTGAACCGGCTGAACCTCGAACGGCTCAACCGCGTGAGCCGGCGCGAGGCCGAGCCCGAGATCCGCGAGCTGATCAACCACATGATCGAGGTCGAGGCGGTGAACACCCCGCTGAGCCTCTTCGAGCGCGAGAACCTGATCATCGACGTGCTCGACGAGCTGTTCGGCCTCGGGCCGCTCGAAGCGCTGCTCAAGGACCGCGACATCTCGGACATCCTGGTGAACCGGCACGACCAGGTGTACATCGAACGCAACGGCCTGCTCGAGGAAACCGGCATCACGTTCAAGGACGACCGGCACCTGATGCAGATCATCGAGCGCATCGTCAGCACCGTCGGCCGCCGCATCGACGAGAGCAGCCCGATGGTGGACGCGCGCCTGCAGGACGGCTCGCGCGTGAACGCGATCATCCCGCCGCTGGCGCTGGATGGCCCCGTGCTGTCGATCCGCCGTTTCCGCACCGATCGCCTGGGCGCGACCGACCTGGTGGAGCGCGCTCTCGCTGACGCAGCCGATGCTGGACTTCCTGCGCGCGGCGGTGCACAGCCGGCTGAACATCATCGTCTCGGGCGGCACGGGCGCCGGCAAGACGACGCTGCTGAACATCCTGTCGAGCTTCATCTCCGACAAGGAGCGCATCGTCACCATCGAGGACGCGGCCGAACTGATGCTGCGCCAGCGCCACGTCGTCCGGCTGGAGACGCGTCCGGCCAACATCGAGGGCAAGGGCTCGGTGAAGGCCCGCGAGCTCGTGATCAACTCCCTTCGTATGCGCCCCGACCGCATCGTGGTCGGCGAGGTCCGCGGCGCCGAGGCGCTGGACATGCTGCAGGCCATGAACACCGGCCACGACGGGTCGCTCACGACCATCCACGCGAACACGCCGCGAGACGCCCTGTATCGTCTGGACACGATGGTCGCGATGACCAACCTGAACATCCCGGACCGCGCGATCCGGCAGCAGGTGGCCTCGGCCGTGGACATCATCGTGCAGGTGTCGCGGCAGGCCGACGGCACGCGCAAGGTCACGGCGATCTCGGAGATCACCGGCATGGAGCAGGAAGTGATCACCATGCAGGACATCTTCCTGTTCGAGAAGACCGGATTTGCGGCCTCGGGCAAGGTGTCGGGGCGGTTCCGCGCGACGGGCATCCGTCCGAAGTGCAACGACCGGCTTGCCGCCGTCCGGGCCATCCGCTGCCGATGGACATGTTCGAGCACGTCCAGATGGTGGCGTAGCGGAGTGGCGCGATGATCCCGACTCCGGTTCTCATCACGTTTCTGCTGGTCGCCGGCATCATCGGGGCGGCGTACTACCTGCTCGTCCTCAAGCCGGAAGACGACGAGCAGCGCGCGCTTCGCAAGACGGCTGAAGACCGGCGGCACCGTCGCGGGCGCTGCCGCTCGATGCGCGCAGGCCTGCTGCGGACCGAGACGCCGCTCAGCCAGATTCCCGTCGTCAACGCGATGCTCGGCGCGACCGGGATCATCAGCCGGCCGGCGCAGCGGCTGATCGACCGGTCGGGGCTGAACCTCACGGTCGGCGCGCTGATCCTGATGTGCCTGTGCGCGGCAGTGGCGGTGTTCCTGCTGGTGCAGACGTTGTCGCGATTCGTCCTGGCGGCGGCGGTGATGGGCGCGGTTGCCGCGTACATCCCGATCTGGTTCGTGGGGTTCAAGGGCAGAGTCGCGCGTCGACAAGTTCGAGGAGCAGTTTCCGGAGGCGATCGACCTGCTGGCACGGGCCCTTCGCGCGGGTCACGCCTTCACGACGGGCCTGTCGATGGTCGCCGAAGAGTTGCCCGACCCGGTCGGCACGGAGTTCCGGCTGGCATACGACCGGCAGAACTTCGGCATGCCGATGCCCGACGCGCTGAAGGCCCTGGGCGAGCGCGTGCCGCTGCTCGACGCTCGTTTCTTCGTCACCGCGGTCCTGACCCAGCGCGAGTCGGGCGGCAACCTGTCGGAAGTGCTGGACAACCTGGCGTCGGTGATCCGCGAGCGGTTCAAGGTGAAGCGGCAGGTGCGCGTCGTCACCGCTCACGCGCGCATCACCGGATGGGTGCTGGCCATGCTGCCCCCGGCGCTGGGGGCGGTGCTGACGCTGCTGGCGCCCGCGCACATGAGCCTGCTGTGGACGCACGAAACCGGCATCAAGATGGTCGTCGTCGCGTTGATTCTGCAGGTCACCGGCACGCTGATCATCCGCAAGCTGGTGGACGTGGAGTACCGACGCCATGGACCAGCAACTCATCCTCGCTCTTACGGTGACCTTCGTCGGCGTGGCCGTGCTCGTCGGGCCTGGTCGCGTCCGCTGCTGCTGGCGCGCTCGTCGCCGGAGCGGCGCCGTCTGCGGGAGTTGGCCGCGGCTGCGGCCGCCGGCACGCTGGGCGGCGGCGGCGCGGTTTCGCTGACGGACAAGCCCGACGCTGTAGTCAAGCGCGTCTCGACCTTCGTCCCGAAGTCTCCCAAAGAGATGGGCCGCTTGCAGAAGCGGCTGACGCGCGCAGGCTTCACGCACACCCGGGCGGCCGTGTTCTTTGCGGTCGCCGAGGTCCTGCTGCCGCATCGCGTTCGCGCTGGCGACGATTTGCTGGTTCGGCGTCGTTCGCGGCGGGATCTTCGCGCTGCTGGCGGCCGGCGTCGGTTACGCCCTGCCTGGCGTCTGGCTGGCGCACAAGACGTCGCAACGCCAGAAGCAAATCCAGAACGGGCTTCCCGACGCGCTGGACCTGCTGATCGTCTGTGTCGAGGCGGGCGCCGGGCTTGGACGCCGCCATCGTGAAGGCGTCCGAAGAACTGGCCATCTGCCTATCCCGCCGCTGGCCGAGGAGATGCGGCTCATCACCACTGAGACACGCGCCGGCAAGCCGCGCCTGGAGGCCTTCAAGAACTTCGCCGCGCGCACCGGCGTCGACGACGTCCGCTCGCTGGTCGCGATGCTGGTGCAGACCGACAAGTTCGGCACGAGCATCGCGCAGGCCCTGCGAACGCACGCCGCGACGTCCCGGACCAAACGCCGCCAGCGCGCCGAGGAGCGGGCGGCGAAGCTGGGCGTCAAGCTGGTATTTCCGTTGGTGTTCTGCCTGTTTCCGGCGCTGTATGTCGTTGTCCTGGGGCCGGCCGTGATCAAGATCATGGAGAGCTTGATTAATAAGTAGCCCGAGGTCAGCTGGTACGCTGGTCGCGTCACAAGGAGGTCTCAGTCGATGGACATGAACACGATTCTGATGGTCATTGCCGGGGCCTGTCTGGTGCTGTATCTGATGAAGCGCCGCGCGCGCCTGAAGAGCGACGACGATTAGGCCGCCCGTGGCTGCCGAGTTGCGCCGGCGCCTGCTCGGCAGGTCGCTTGCTTGCGTTGATCGCTCGTGGCCCTGGCCACCGGGGCTTGTGCGAGTCGCTCGAGGTCGAACCCTTTTGTCAAGAAGGGGCCCGGGTTCATCGACGTCGGCGGAGCCGCCGAGACACTCGACGCCGGTGAAGCGCGAGGACGTTGAGCGAGCCACGCGCGACGCGGTTGCCAGGCGCGCGGCGGAGAAGCGGGCGACGCCGCCCTCGATTGAGGGGCGCGACCCGGCACTTGGCGAGGCCCTCGCGGCGCATGGCAGGGCGCCGTCGGTTGCGACGCACCTACGGGTCGCCGAAGAGTATCAGCGCGTGGGCGTCCAGGACATGGCGCTCGACCACTACACCGACGCGCTGCGGCTCGAGCCGCGGAATATTGCGGCACTCGACGGCCGGGCCCGGCTGTGGCGCGATGTCGGGTCTAGTGCTGCCAGCGCTGAGCGACGCGCACCGCGCGAAGTACTTCGACCCGAAGTCGGCGACGGTGCGACAACACACTGGGCACCATCCTCGAGCGCCGGGGCCTGTGCCACGAGGCGTTGGCCGAGTACCGGGAGGCGTTGCGGCTGAGCCCCGACGCCGGCTGGGCCCAGCAGAACGTCACGCGTCTGGCCGATAGTTGTAAGTAGAACCCGTGAACCGTGAACCTGAGAACTGCGTGAACCTGAACCTGAACCCGTGAACCTGTGAACCCGTGAACCCGTGAACCCGAGAACCTAAGAACCTGATCATGTTAGCAAGCCGTCCCAACGTCCCGTCGATTCTGCCGCACCCGCCGGCGCCCACTACCCTTCAAGAGGCGGGGCTGTCGCTCGACCTGGTGTTGCAGCTCGTCCTCAAGACGCTGCACTTCGTGGGCGAGCTGTCGGGCGCCGACATCGCAAGCAGGCTGGGTGTGAAGTTCTCGGTGATCGACCCCGCTCTGCACGCGCTGAAGCAGCAGCACCAGGTGGAGGTCTCGGGCGGCTCGATGATCGGCGGACCGTCCTACAAGTACCGCATAACGGACGCGGGACGCGTTCGCGCGCAGCTCTTCCTGGAAAGCAACCACTACGTGGGGGCGACGCCAGTGCCGCTGGAGCAGTACAAGCGCTACATGTACCAGTACAAGAAGAAGGCGCCGCATACTGCCACGCGGGAGCGCGTGCGCCAGGCCTTCTCGCACCTCGTCATCAGCGACCGCGTGATGGACCAGCTCGGGCCCGCGATCAACGCCGGCCATTCCATGTTCGTCTACGGTCCTCCCGGCAACGGCAAGACCGTCATCTCCCAGGCCATCCAGAAGCTGCTCGACGGCGACCTGCACGTGCCGCACGCGCTCGAAATCGAGGGCGAGATCGTGCGCCTCTTCGACCCGGTCGTGCACGAGGAGCTGCCTGAGGAGAACGTACCCACCGGCATCGACCGCGGCGCCGAAGTGGACCGCCGCTGGGTCCGCTGCCGCCGGCCGATGGTGATGGTAGGCGGCGAATTGACGCTCGAATCGCTCGAGCTGAGCTACAACGCGACCGCCGGCTTCTACAAGGCGCCGGTGCAGGCGGTGGCCAACGGCGGCGTGCTGGTCATCGACGACTTCGGCCGCCAGCGCGTCGCGGCGCGCGACCTGTTGAACCGCTGGATCGTCCCCCTTGAAAGCCGCGTGGACTTCCTCACGCTGAACTCGGGCCAGAAGTTCGAGCTGCCGTTCATGACGCTGGTGGCGTTTGCCACCAACATCCGGCCGCAGGAGCTGGTGGACGAGGCGTTCCTGCGCCGCATCCACTACAAGGTGCTCTGCGAGAGCCCGACGCACGAGGACTACATCGTCATCTTCCGGAACTACTGCCACACCAAGAACGTCGCGTTCAACCGTGGGCTCGTGGAAGACCTGCTCGAGAACTACTACAAGCCGCGCAACCTCAGCCTGCGCGGCTGCCACCCGCGCGACCTGATCGAGCAGTCGCTGTCGCTGGCCGAGTACCTTGGTGACGCCCAGGAGCTGACGCCCGAGCTCCTGCGCGCCGCCTGCGACAGCTACTTCGTGGACGACAGCACCGAGGAGATGTCCACGTTGCAGCCGCATGCATGAGCGTGTCGCCCGTCTCGATTCGCTGGCTCGGTGTTTTCTCGCTCGCTGTCGCGCTGCACGGGGCGGGTAGCCTCAGGCCTCAGGCCTCGGGCCTCGATCAGGTACCCGGGCCGCTCGCCATCCGCATCACCTCGCCGCTGGGCCGCACCGGCACCACCGGCGCCATCCGCATCGTCGCGCAGGTCTCCGCGAAGAAGGACGTCGCCCTTGGCGCCGTCCGGTTCTACGTGGACAACGCGCTGGTCGGCGAAGATCCGTCCGGACCGCCGTTTGCCGTGGAATGGACCGACGAGAACCCGTTCGAGGCGCGCGAGATCAGCGTGAACGTCGCCGATTCGGAAGGCAACGTCGCGCGCGACAACATCACGCTCAAGCCGCTCGAGATCGTCGAGCGCACCGAGATCTCCAGCGTCTACGTCGAGACGTCGGTGCAGGACAAGACCGGCCGCTTCATCACGGGCCTCGACCCGGCGGTCTTCTCGCTCGCTGAAGACGACGTCGCGCAGAAACTGGACGTCGTCCGCGCGGAGCAGCTGCCGGCCACCTACACGCTGCTCATCGACAGCAGCCAGAGCATGTCGCGCCGCATCGACTTCGTGCGCGACGCCGCGACGCAGCTCTCCACCTTCCTGCGCGAGAAGGACCGGATCCTCGTGGCGCCGTTCTCCCGCACGCTGGGCGCCATCACGGGCCCGACAGACGACCGGATCACCGTGGCCGACGCGATCTCGAAGATCGAGCCCAGGGGCGGCACGGCCATTCTCGATTCGCTGGAGGACGCCGCCAGGACGATCGCGTCGCTCGAAGGACGTCACGCCATCATCCTGCTCACCGACGGCTACGACGAGCACAGCACGCAGGCGTTTGACGACGCGCTGGCGGCCGTCCAGCGGACCGGCGCCGCGGTGTACGTCGTGGGGATTGGCGGCGTCGCAGGTATCTCGCTGAAGGGCGAGCGCTTTCTCCGGAAGCTGGCCAACGACACGGGAGGGCGGGCGTTTTTTCCGACGCGGGAGATCGAGCTGAAATCCATTCACGAGCTGGTGGCCAACGAAGTGACGCTGCGCTACATCCTCACCTACGTGCCGAAGAACCAGAAGGTGGATGGGACGTGGCGCAAGATCGGCGTGGCCGTCGACGACCCCACGCTGCGAGTGCGCGCCAGGCCCGGCTACTTCGCGCCGAGGCCCGCGCCGGTGCGGCCCTCGATCGAGTTCACGTTGAAGGACCTGACGCGCGACCTCGTGGACGTCACGATCGACGACCTCGAGGTCGTCGAAGACGGCGTGGCACAGCAACTCGAGGCGTTTCAGGAAGCCGTGACGCCAGTGTCGATCGTGTTCGCGCTCGACGCCAGCGGGAGCATGAAGAAGGCAACCGAAGACGTGAAAGCCGCCGCGAAGACCTTCGTGCAGAACGTCCGCCCGGAAGACGCGCTGGCCCTGATCCTTTTCGCGGACAAGTCCCAGTTCGCGCACGACATGACCACGCGTCGCGATTGGAGCGTCGAGGCCATCGACAAGTACGTCGCCAGCGGCGGGACGGCGCTGTACGATGCGGCGTTTGACGCGCTGACCCGGCTGCGCGGCATCGAAGGCCGCCGCGTGGTCGTGTTGATGACCGACGGGCGCGACGAGAACAACCCGGGCACTGCGCCTGGCAGCGTGCACACGTACGCGCAAGTGCTCGAACGGTTGAAGACCGTGGACGCTACCGTCTACGCGGTGGGCCTCGGCGCGAAGATCGACCGCAAGAAACTCGAGGAGCTCGCGACGATCTCCGGCGGCGAGTCGTACTTCCCGCAGGACGTCGCCTCGCTGTCGCAGGACTTCAACCGCATCCTCGAAACGCTCCGCCGCCGCTACATCGTCAGCTACACGAGCACGAACAGCACGCGTGACGGCGCCTGGCGCAAGGTGGAGATCCGGAGCAAGAAGGAGGGCGTCGCCGTCCTCAGCCGCGGCGGCTACAACGCGCCGGACAAATAGTGATCTCTCGACGCCGCGCTCCGCCGGGTCCTTCCTTCCTCGACGGTGGCGCTGGTCGGCGACCTCGTCCGCGGTCTTCTCTGGGGCCTGGCGATCGTCGTCTGGATCTCCTTCGCGCAGGTGTACCTGCGGATGATCCGGCTGACCCTGACCGATCCCTCGGGCAGCGACTTCACGATTTTCTACTACACCGCGAGGATGGTGGCCGATGGCCTGCCGATGTACGGCGAGTCGCCGGCGCGGTACGGCGTGACGTGGGCCGCAGGGCACCTCGGGAACCTCAACCCTCCGCACTTCCAGATCCTGTTCGTGCCGCTGGCCAGCCTGCCGTACGGCCAGGCTCTGCTGGTGTGGGTGGCCTTCAGTTTCGCGTGCCTCGCGGCCTCGCTGGTGGTGATCTTCCGGGAACTGCAGGTGCCGTTCACGTGGACGCGGTTCGTGTCGTGGGGCGCGTTCACGATAGGCCTGGCGCCGTTCACAACCGTTGCCGTGACCAGCGAGATGACCTTCGTCCTCATGCTGCCGTTCGCGCTGCTCTGGCGTGCCTGGCGGCGTGGGCAGTGGGTGAGTGCCGGCGCCTGGCTGGGAGTCCTGGTCAGCCTGAAGCTTTTCTTCCTGCTCCTTGCCGCCTGGCTGGCCCTGCGACGCCAGTGGCGCGCCCTGGGCGCCTGCGCCGCTGCCACCGTCGGGCTGGTCGTGCTGGGCGGGGGAGTGTTCGGCTTCGACGCGTACCGTCTGTGGACCGGGTCGCTGAGCACTGTCGGCTGGCAGTGGATGGCGATGAACGCCTCGTGGCCCGGTTACGCCAGCCGCGTGCTGCAAGGCGGCGCCACGATCGAACCGGCCATCCTGGTGCCCTGGCTGGTGCAGCCCATGGCGGTGCTCGGCGCGGCATTCGTGCTGGCGGCGACGGTGCGATCGACCTGGCGGGGGCTCGACGAAGCGGCCTGGCGCGAGTGGGCGTTGCTGGCGCTGCTATTGGGCGCGATTCTCGCCTCGCCGCTGGGCTGGGTGTACTATCTGCCCCTTGCGTATGGGCCGGTGCTGGGCTGGATGGGCGCCGGCAAAGGCTGGGCGCCCCTGAAGACGTTGTCCGGCCCCGCGCTGGCTGCATTCATCATCGCCATCGCGCTGTTGTACACGCCACAGGAGGTCGCCAACGCCGGGCAGCCCTCGACGCTGGCGACGTTGACGCTGGCCTCGGTGTATTTCTATGCGACCGCCTTGCTATGGCTGATGCTGATCAGGAATCCGGTTCTCGCGTAGCGCCGGAACGTCAGTCGGCCTCGAGGCCTAAGTTCGCGGCCGTACCCGCCATCGCCCTCTACCTGGCCCTGGTCGGCATCCTGCTCTGGCTGTCGCTGGCGCGCACGGGCGGCACGTTCGTCTACGCGCAGGACGACCCGTACATCCACCTCGCGCTCGCCCGCACACTGGCCGATCACGGCGTCTGGGGAATCCGGCCGACCGAGTTCGCGTCTGCCTCCAGCTCGCCGCTGTGGACGCTGCTGCTGGCCGTCTCGTGGAAGCTTGGCGCCCATGCCATCTGGGTGCCGTTCGCGCTCAACATTCTGTTTGGCGTGGTGTTTCTCCGGGTGTCCGCGTCGTATCGTAGCGCGGACCTTCAGGTCCTGCCAATGTACGCCTTCTTGCCATCTGCGCTCTCGTCCTCGTCACCCCGCTGCCCACGCTCGCCTTCATCGGCATGGAGCACACCCTGCAAGTGCTGCTCGTCGTGGTCTTCGCATGGCAGGCGTGTGAACGCCTGGCAGGGGAGCGGAGCGATTGGCTGTGGCCATCCGTCATCGCCGGACTGATGGTCGCGACTCGCTATGAGTGCCTCTTCCTCGTCGCCGTCGTCGGCACGATCCTGCTGTGGCAAGGCAGGATGATCCCCGCAATTGGCCTTGGCCTCGCAGCCGCCGCTCCTGTCGTGGCTTTCGCGCTGTACTCGGTGGCGCACGGCGGGCTCGTGCTTCCGAACTCGGTGCTGATGAAATCCGGGCCCGGACGCTTCAGCACGTTTGGCGCCGGCCTCTCGGCGGTCATGTCGGACTGGCTCGCTGCCCGTGACCTGTTTCTACGCCCTGCGCAGCTGGTCCTTACCGTGGGAGCCCTGGTGGGCTTGTTGCTCGTGCCGACGGCTCGCCTCAGGGCGGCTTCGCGTGCAGTGTGGATGGCCGTGCTCTTCGTCGGCACTTCGGTGTTGCATGCGTGCCTCGTGAAACTCGAGTGGTTCTTCCGCTACGAGGCGTATCTGGTCGCCCTGGGCCTCCTGGCGGCTTGCAGCCTTGCGCCGTTGATGGCGTGGCCACAGGGGGTTCCGCGGAAGCGCTACACGCCGCTGCATCCCGCGACGGTGCCGCTGCTGGTGTTGCTCGGAATGCCACTCGGTGTGCGGGCGTTGAACTCGCTGGCCACCACCGTGCCTGCCACGGGTAACATCTATGAGCAGCAGGTGCAGTTGGGGCGATTCTTCGCCCGCTACTATCCAGGCCGCTCGATTGCCGTCAACGACCTTGGCGCCGTCGCGATGCTGTCTTCGAGTCGCATCCTCGACATCGTAGGGTTGGCGTCCCAGCCCGTCGCGGACCTCAAGCGCGCGGCGTGCGCTCGATGCTGCAGCCCTCGGCCGGCTGGCTGACGAGCGCGGCGTCGAGGCCATCGCGCTCTACGAAGATGTGTTTTCGACCATCCTGCCAGCGTCGTGGATCAAGGTTGGGGAGTGGACGATTCCGCACAACGTCGCCGTGTCGGGCGATACCGTAGCGTTTTTTACCAGAAACCAGGAGGACGCGGAACGACTGCGCGTGTGCCTGGACGCTTACGCGGAGCACTTGCCGTCGGGCGTCACATGGACGCCAAATATCAGCCCGGACACCCGCTAACGCCGGAAGCTGACCCACCCCTGGTATATGGCTTCCGCCACGGCCCGCAACGCATTCTCACACGCGACGAAAAGTTCGGTGGGACCACCGGCCAGGAGGATGGCGACGCCGAGCGCTATGACGAATATCGCAAACGTCATCCGTGACTCTGTCGCGGCGCCTGAGGTTCTCATCGTTCAACTTCCACGTCGGGGCACTGGTGAGGGACGAATCGGATACGTTGACAGTAGCGCGAATGAGCCCAGTTTTACCAGCGCGGCATCGGCGACTTGTGTCTTGAGATGACTACCTGCGTGTCTCCATTGATACATGCTTAGCCGCGCTACTCTTCGGCTTCACGGCCTCGCCCTCGCCGTTACAAGCTGGGGCGTGCTGGTGTGGAGTCACGCGGTTGCCGGACCGTTCGACCGTTTCGGCACGCTGCGCTGCGTGGATTTCCTCCAGTTCTATGCAGCAGGCTGGTTCGTCTGGAGTGGCCGCGCCGAGGGGCTCTACGACTGGGAGGTGTTTGCTCGAACGCTCCCCACGCTCGCGCCCTGGCGTCGGCGCCGTGCTGTACCTGCCAGTCTATCCGCCACAGACGGCACTGGTCTTCGCGCCGCTTGGAGCCCTTTCATACTTCGGCGCGTTGTCGGTCTGGACGCCGGTCTCCTGCGCGCTCTACGCCCTTGCGATATGGCTCGCCATGCGGGTGCTGCCCGCGATTCGGCCCTATCGAGTCGAAGCCTGGAGCCTTGCCTTCGGGTTTCCGCCCTTCGTGCAGCTTGTGGCGCACGGTCAGGTCACCTCACTGGCAATGCCGTTGCTGGCCGTGGCGTTCTTTGGGTTCCGGGCTGGTCGGCCGTTCCTGGTTGGCCTGGCCCTCGGAAGTCTGGTCTTCAAACCGCAACTTGGTGCGTTTGCCCTGGCGGCGATCGTGCTGTGGCGATCGTGGCGTCTACTGGCCGGGCTCGCGCTGGGCTGCGGCCTGCAACTAGGCCTGGTCCTTGTCGTTTGTGGGCACAAGACCACTGCGGGACTACCTTGGCGTGCTGCAAAAACTCGCGACGTCGGCGGGGCAGTTCGAGCCGAAGCTCTGGGCAATGCACAGCTTGCGGAGCGCCTTCGAACTGCTCCTGGGGCAGGGCTGGCCAGCGACGGCGTGCTGGATGCTTGGTGCCGTGGTTGTCGTCTGGCTGGCACGGCGCGCCTGGCGCCTTCATCAGTCTCTCGACCTGCGCTTCGCGCTGATCTGCGTCGTCGGCTTGCTGCTGAACCCGCACCTCTACATCTACGACCTCGTCCTGATGGCCGTGCCTCTGGGGTGCCTGGCTGCCTGGCTGGTCGAGCGCCGGGATCGGGCTGACGCGCGGGCGCAGTACCTGGTCTACGGCCTCGTGTGGCTTCCTCTGCTCGGGCCGTTGGCAGCCGTCACTCACGTGCAACTCACGTCGCCGGCCCTGGTCGCTCTACTCTGGCAAGTCGGCTCGATGCGACGCTCGCCCCCAAACGTCGTGTAGCGCAAGTCTTCAACGTCGCATCACAACCCACGCGCCGTCGTGGTATGTGGTGGTCCATCCGTCCCTGGCCAGGGTCGCCAGCGTCGGTGAGGTCGGCGGCAGAGCCACACACCGAACGCCGTAGCGGCCCAGCAAAGGCCGCGGATCGGCGCCGTTCTCCACGGTTGTGGCTTCCTCGACAAGGCCGGTGGGGAACTGATCCTGGCGGCTGTCGAGGAAGACCTTCGCGCCCGGTACAAACCAGATGATCGGCCCGCCGTCGGCGTATCTGTTGTAGAGCGGTCCGTTGCAGGTGCGGATCGCATCGGCGACGGGCGGCGAGAGAGGCTCCCATCCCAAACGCTGCCATGGTTGGGTCCAGGCCCGGCCCACAACCATGAGCGCCACCACGGCGGCCGCCACGACGGCGAGGCCCCCGGCGAGCGATCGACCAGCGCTGTCCTCTTTGCATGGTCGTTTGCCGGTATCGATCAGCCGCGTAAGCGCTGGTCCCGCGAGCATCATGAACGGCGCGATGTTTCGCAGGCTGCGCGCAGCCGCCGGCAGCAGCACCAGGGATGTGGCTACTATCGCCCGCTCCGCAGGGGAAGACAGTCCGCGCCATCTTGCTGCTGCAAACATCACCAACGCCGCCGCGGCTACCCAGAACAAGAACTGCTCGGGAGGCGGCGCCGGCGCCTGCCATTCCTGCAGGCGGTTGACCTGCGATCGCTCGAGGGACCTCAGGATTTCCGGCCAGTAGTTCAGCCCCAGCGGAGTCACAAGCGTCGTCGCGATGCCGGCAGCCAGGCACAGCGCATGTGCTGCCAGGCCGCCCCGTTGGTAGAGTGCGGCTACAGCAGTGAACGTCCCGATCGCCAGCAGGCCCAGTAACACGCCGCCGTGGAGGTTGGCCCACAGCAAGAGGACCAGTGGCACCCATCCCATGCGCCCGCGCACGAGCAGCGTCACTACCGTCGGGAGCAGGACGATGGTGAATACCTGGGGCCGGATGGACCACACCAGCGTGGAGGCTGCGACGCTGGCCGACATCACCAGCAGCCGGTCGAGCCACGGCCCTCGCGACAGCCGCCAGCAAAGCACCCACGCGGTCGTCAGCAGGCACGCGCAGAACGCGGTAAGCAGCGGCAGACCGCCCAGCCCGAACACCGCGTAGAGCACCCGCTCGCCCAGCCACTGGTGGTTGGGGAACGGGCGCCCGTAGGCCGTGTGCGAGAACGGATCCGACTGCGCGAAGCCGCCGTGCTGGGCCATTTGACGGCCATAGGCGAGGTGCCACCACGTATCGTTGTGGACCGGGGAAATGCAGGCGAGCGTGGCCAGCGCGATCAACGCCAACGCCAGGAGAGTCTGGCGGACGGACAGTCGGAGACTGGGTCTAACGAATGGCATGCGCAGCCCTGATGACGCGCAGGTCGATTCCCCGGCCGGAGGGCAGCACCTCCACCGTCATCCCATCCCCGTAGAGAGTTCGACACCACGCCACGAGGTTCTCCGTGTAAGACCCATCGGCGTCGGTTGCCCGCTGCGCCAGGACGAGCACCTGTCGCGCGTGTCGTAGCTTCGGGCGCAGCGTGGTTTCGAAATATGCCTGCCGCCCTCGAACCGACCACGTGTTGGTGAGCGGCACAACCGTTGCGGGCAATGCGGACTGGCCGGGGCTTCGAAGGGGCGACAATGTCGCCGGATGAACCTGGCCAAGTGGCTGCAGGTCAGCTTCCACGAATCCCGATTGAAAGAGCACGAGCGACCGCGGGTCCTCGATATGCGTGCGCGCTTCGGCCGTCGTCGATCGCCAGTCTTCGGCTCCGAGACCACTGAACGATCCAATCGTCCACCACGTACGCCCGTACGACCCCGAGAGTAATCGCCAGAAAAGCGAGAACGGCCAGGCGCTGATCCGTGGCGCCGAGTCGCGGCACGCTGACAGCTGCCAGCACCGAGGCCGCGACGACGATGGGCCCGAGATATCGTGCAGTGACAAGGTTGCTTCCGCCGAGCCACGCAGCTTCGAGGGCTACGATCACCGCCGCGATGGACCAAAGCAGTGCACGCTCGATCGGGCGACTCCCGCGACTGCCGGAGGTAGCCGCAAGCCCCCATGACAGTGCGAATGGAGCCAGCAGGATGAGCACGTGGTGGTGTTGCGGGGCCGCCAGCCACCGCACGTGTTGCGGACGCGCCATTGCCTCCAACACGTCGGGCCACGCCGGGGCGAGCAGCGCCGAGATGGCGATAAGGTCGACCACCACGTGTCGGGGCAGATAGCGCTCTCGAAGCGCGGGCGTCAGCAGGTAGGCGAGCAGCAGTCCTCCGACGGGGAGCACGAGGACGAAGTGGGACCAGAACGCTACGCAGGTGCCCGCCACGAAGACGACTCGATGCCACCAGCGTCCCAGCCGCGTCGCGCCCACAAACCCTGCCGTGGCAAGTGCGACGCCGAACATCGCCATCGCGTACGGGCGGGCATTGACTCCCGCCTGCACCTGATTGAAGGCGAGCCAGCTGAAAACGCCCGCCCATCGCGCCGCCGCCGGACCGCCGATGGCTCCCGCCGTGAGCGCACAGAGGAGCGCCGTGGCCGCCGAGGCCAGCAACGACGGCAGGCGCAGCGCGACTTCCGACTCCCCGAGCAGGTCAACCGATGCCCGCGCGACGTAGTAGTACGCCGGCGTTTGCCCCTGGAACGACGCGACCCGGGCTGCCACCATATCCCAGCCTGCCTCGATGCACCACAGCGTCGAGAACTCGTCCAGCCACAGGCTGCGGTCCAAGCCGTACGCTCGTAGGGCCAGACCGACGGCCACCGCGGCAACCATAAAAAGGCGAGTCGGTCGCATTTGTGCCGGCCTATGTTACCGTTCCTGAGCGTGCCCCTGTTCAGCTTGACGTTGTTTCTGAGTGCGGCGCTGGCTTTCGTCGTGCAGCCGTTGATCGCCAAGCGCCTGCTGCCCTTGCTGGGTGGTTCACCGGCCGTGTGGAACACCTGCCTCGTCTTCTTTCAAGCTACCCTGCTCGTCGGCTATGCCGTCTCCGATCGGATGGTGCGCCTGAAACCGCGCACGCAGGTCGTCGCGCATCTCGCGCTGTTGACAGCAGCGGCAGGCGCCGCCGCCTACGGCTGGTGGACGCCGCTCGGCGAGCCCGCCGTGGACTCCTCGCCGACGGGTTGGCTCCTGGCGGCGCTGGCGACGACGGTAGGCATGCCGTTTCTTGTGCTGTCGGTAAACTCCACGCTGCTCCAGCGATGGTTCGCCTCCTCGGGAGCGGCGCAGGATCCCTACTCGCTCTACCGCGCGAGCAACCTCGGAAGCCTGCTCGGCCTACTCGCGTTCCCGTTCGTATTCGAGCCATGGCTCCCGCTGAGCGCGCAGGCGGGGGTGTGGATTGCCGGTTTTGTCGCGCTGGTCCTGATGGTCGCGGCCTGCGGTCGGCACGTGTGGCGGCGAGCCCGGTTCAACAGTGGACGCAGGGGCAAGCGCCACCGCACCGGTGACATGGCGGCGGCGCGCGCTGTGGGTGGCCGTGGCATTTGTGCCGTCGAGCCTCACGATTGGCGTGACGACGTTCATCAGCACGGATCTGGCGGCGGTGCCGCTGTTGTGGGTGATTCCGCTGTCGCTCTACCTGTTATCGTTTGCGATCACGTTCGGCCCGAGCCTGCCACGCGCCTCGTGACGGCCGCGAGTTGGGCGTTTCCCGTGTTGGCAATCGCCGCGTTGGCGGTCGCTGATCGCCGCCACGCTGCCGACACTCGTCAACCACCTCTTGCACCATCCTCTTCTTGTTCGTCGTTGGAGTGCTGGCGCATGGCTTTCTGGCGTCGGACCGGCCGCATCCTTCGCGGCTCACCGAATTCTACCTGTGGTTCGCTGTAGGTGGCGTGCTGGGCGGAGTGTTCAACGCACTGGTCGCGCCCCAGGTGTTCAGTCAGCTCCCCGATATCCGCTGGTGATTGGCCTGGCCGGATTCGTGCTGCCCCTGGCCTCTACGGGGCCTTCTCGCCGACCCTGGTCGATGCCGCAATCGGACTTGGCGTTGGCCTGCTGGCGCTGGCCTCGACGGCCGTTGTGCCGCAGGCGATGGGAACGGGTCGCGTCGCCGCTGCGATCTTTCTGTTGCCGTCGGTCTTGTGCCTGATGTTCCGCGAACACTGGCTCAGGTTGGGCTGGCGCTGGCTTTGCTGCTGATGACCAACATCCTGCCGGCGCCGTCAGGGCGCCTGTGTATGAAACCCGGACGTTTTTCGGAACCATCAAGGTGACCGCCGAACAGGGCGGGGCCTTCCATGTCATGCGGCACGGCACCACGACGCATGGCCGGCAAGATCGGCGTGGCGCGATGAGACGCAGATTCCGCTGAGCTATTACCACGTGAAGGGACCCATCGGACAACTGGTTGGTCATCAGCGAACCTGGAAGCGGCCTCTGCGGGTCGGCGTCCTTGGGCTTGGCACCGGCACCATGGCAGCCTACGCCGAGCCGAACGACGAGTTCGTCTTCTACGAGATCGATGCCGAGGTCGTGAAGATCGCTCAGACTCCTGCCTGGTTCTCCTACCTGAGGGAATCCGCCGCCCGGCCCCGCATCGTGATGGGCGATGCCCGGCTCTCGCTGGTGCACTCAGGTCCCGAGCGCTTCGACCTGTTGCTCCTGGATGCGTTCGCCTCGGATTCGATTCCGGTGCACCTCGTGACGCGCGAGGCCTTCGAGATCTACAAGCGCCACCTGAGCCCGCAGGGTCTGATCGTCACGCACATCTCGAATCGCAACATCGAGATGCGACCTACGGTCGCCGGGATGGCCCGTTCAGTGGGGCTGAAGTGCGTCGACCAGTTCGGCGGCGACACAGGCAATCGCGGAACGGGCTATTCCGGCTCGCGGTGGGTGGTGTCGGGCACGGCCGCCGCATTTGCGGCCAACGGCCTTCCGAACGACAATGGCCCGCCTCTGCCGCGACGAACGTAAGGCCCTGGACGGACGACTATTCGAACCTTGCCGGGGTGATCCTGTGGCGGCGCACGGCGCCGGAGTAGCGGCGCAGTTCCGGACGGATAGACTATGGTCTGCCGGGAGCAGGATCTGTGCACCCGGGCGAGCTCCAGCGACGCGACCAGTGGGCCCACGACAGAATCGTGATCGGCATTACCATTGCGTAAGCCGGGGCTGGATGAGATCACAATTCTTCACACTGGGCGGCGCGCTGGCCAGGGTCTGGCAGCCCGCGCATCGGCTCCTGCCATGGGCGTTGACGAGTGCCCTGCTGATGACGGCGGGCATGTGGGATTACTGGTCGCACCGTGGACCGATCGAGTGGATCGTCGTCGGGTTGGCGGCCTACGAACTCATGCTCGGTCTTCTCGAGGAGCCCGCGCCAACAGCCACAGGAGCCACAGCATCCCCACGGTCGACACCTGCAAGTGATAGAGCCGGGCGATGAACGTGCCAGGCCAGGCGCCAAAGTAGAGCAGCAGCAGCGCCCAGCGCACCCCGTCACGAGGTATGTCGACCTGTTCCGTTCGCAAGAAGTCCACGACGAGCACGATCGGAACGGCCAGCAGCAACAGATCGTACGTCAGCAGATGGGGGCTCGCCACGAGCATGGCGACCGTCAGTGCCGACCACTTCAGCCTCCAGTCCTTGTGGCGTTGCCAGGCGCAATGGCACAGCCAGGTCGCCAGGGGAACGGCGGCCACCGTCGCGACGCCGACCATCGCAGGCGCTGGCACCAGCAGCGAGACGAATCCGCGGACTGAATGTGATTCGGTCGGAAACATCTGCACCACGTCGGGCCGCCTCGCGACCTCCATCAGGACGCCCGCATAGTCGCATCGCCGTGAGACCGGCCAGCGCGACGTTGAGGCTGAGTTCCGCTACTGCTCCGAGCGCCAATCCTGACAGGGATCGCCACTGTCGCGTCGTCAGCAGCACGAGGACCGGGACGATGAGCAGGTTGGGTTTGTAGACGAGTAGCCCGAGCATCGCCCCTGCCAGTGCCGGACGCCCGTGTGCGGCGCATCCGACCGCCACCGAGAGGATCCCGAGTGAAAGCGAGCTGAGCTGACCGTAGCGTAGTACTGCAAAGAGGGTCGGCCAGGCGACGGCCGCCAGCGCCACCGCTACCATGTCGCGGCGCACGCACGTGGTGAGCCGCGCCAGATGTGTCACGGCGCCTCCGTACGCCACGAGTGATATCGCTGAAAACGCGGCCATCGCAGACATAAACGGCAGAGCGGCCAGCGGCGCCATGAGCCAGGCGACCACGGGACTGTAATTCGGACGGAAGCCGGTCAGGCTCAGCGCCGGGTCCACGCGCTGTCGCGCCACCTCCGCGTGCGCCTCCTCGGTCGTACAGGCTGCTCCAGCGCGACTCTCGCGCCAACGTGCCGTACGTATAGAACTGCAGGAAATCAGGTGCCTTGACCCGGCCGGCTCGGTCTAAGAGCCCTGGCGTCGCTGAATCGTAGCAATGCCAGGCCAGCAGTCCGAATGCGAGTATCGCCAGGGCAAGTTGCCACCTCCTCGTCGACGTTTGTGGGCAGGCAGGCGCGTTGTCGCTCATCGGCGGAGACTGACGCAGCATAGTCGGAATTGACCAGGGCACCGAGCGATGACAGGATCGACGCCGTGTCGGTTGAGCCTGGCCTGCGTTCCGCTGCCCCGAGGTTCGGGCGCGTCCAGGCGGTGCTGGTCCCCCTCGTCTTCACCTTGAGCCCTGTAGTGGGCATGGTAATGCTATCCGCGCAAGTGATACCGGCCCCGCCGGCGAGCGTGGCCCGAATCATCTGTTTCGCGTCCCTGCTTGCCTTGGCCGCCTACGCCGTCGCGCGGCGCCGCCTCGATCCAGTCACCGCCTCCAACGTCGTTGCGCTCCCCCTTTTCCTGATTGGGATGTACCCGGCCGCGTACAGTTTCGTTCAGCGGCTCGTGCAGGTTCGCGAGCCAATGGTCTCGCTGCCGTACCTGTTGATATGCCTCCTCTCAGCTTTCGCAGTCGCGCGAACGACACCCGTGTTCGCACGCACGCTGCATGAACTGCTGTCGATTGTCGCCGCGATCCTCTTGGCGGTTTCTATCCTGGTCGTCGGACAGGTCTATTTTTGGCCTGGCGCCTATCCGGTTTCGGTCGTCGCCGCCGTGAACCGGCTGTCAGCGCCTCTCGCGCTGCCTCCCACGAACGATTGGACCCCCGACGTCTATCACCTCGTGCTTGATGGGATGGGCCGACCCGACATATTGGCCGAACGATACGATCTCGATACCGATGGTTCGATTGATGAGCTGAAGCGGCTGGGGTTCGACGTCGGCCGGTCACGGGGCACGCCAACTACGTCCAGACTCATCTCTCGTTGTCGTCGATGCTCAACCTCGTCCATCTCGACGAACTGCTCGACGCTCAGCGAGGCAGCCACGATCGGCGCCCTTTGTGGGATCTCATCGCGAGGGCCCGTGTGCCATCGGCGTTCAAGCGGCTTGGCTACGAGGTGGAGTTCATCGGCTCAGGTTACGAGTCAGACGGCACGTTTCAGGAGGCCGACAGCTGTGACTGTTCCCAATTGTGGTTCGCCGGGTCCGAGGTTCTGGCGATCAGCATGACACCGTTCGAGAGTCTGCTTCACATGGGCTTCGGGCATCGGGCGCACTTCGACCGCTCGTTGCGTGTGTTCGCTCGCTTCGAGCGAGCCCGCACCGGCTCGAGGCCACGCTTCGTGTTTGCCCACACGATGCTGCCCCACCCGCCATTTGTCGCGGATGAAGGCGGCAACTTCACCAATCCTCGCAAGCAATTGAGCGGCGCTGATGCCTCGTTTTTTCCCGGCACAGCAGAGGAGTATCGGACAGGCTATCGCGCTCAGGCTACGTATGCGCTTGGTCGAGCCGTCGAGGCATCGCGGCGCCTTCTCGAGGCGAGCCGCCGTGATCGACGAGACGCCATCGTCATCATCACCGGGGATCATGGCCCGCGCCTGGGTTTCGATGCGCGCAACCCGACGGCCGAGTCCGGGCTTGCCACCTTGCCGGTCCTCCTGGCCATCCACTGGCCCAGCAGGGCACGACCGGGGCCGTCCCCTGGGTCTCTCGTCAACGTCTACCGCGCCGTGTTCTCGAAGGCCTTTGGAATGGAACTGCCGATGCTGGCTGACGAAGGCTACGTGTCGTCCTTCAGTACGCCGTATCAGGTGATCGCCGTGAAGGGCCTCGAGGGCGGTCAGTCGAGTTCGCCGGACTAGCCGCCCCCGCCATATTTTCACCGCGACTCGACAACCCCACCTGGATGGCGGACTCGCGCAGGCCGCACGAAAGGGCTACGGTGATCGCATGCGTCAGCGAATTCGAGAAACGCGGGTCGAATGAGTCCGGAAAGAACAGCATCGGGCCGATCGCTGGAAACACCAGGAACACACAAAAAAGAGGGGACGAGGGGAGAGAGCCAGGACCGGATGGAAAGACAGAGATATATCGTTTGGGGGGGGAATATAGGTGGGGGGGGGGAAAAATCCTTCTTCCGAACTCCAGAGGAGAGGGGAAGGCGGGGTGCTGCAGCCGGGGCCGGCCGCAGCGAGCAACAGGTAATTCAGGTCGGCACGGCGAGCACAAGAAAGGAAGGGAGACGGCTGCAACGGAGCCACCGCCTGCCGTGGTCCAGCGTCGGACGCCGACGACGGGGAGAACGACCAGAGAACGGCGGCAAAGAGGCAGCCCGCGACGGCCAGAAGATAAACGCCCGCGCAGGAGCCTGGCAGCGGCCGCACGAGACGCCGGCCTGGAGAGAGACGTGCGGCGTCAGGTCGCAAATCCACAGGCACCGCCGCCAGCAGGACGCGAGGCCAACCGCCACGGCAGGACGGCGGTCTTTCCCAGCGCCGGATGCGTGATTGACATCACAGCGGTGTCCGACGTGTCGACCGGGATCGGCAAAGGCAGGTCAGGTACAATTTGCCGGATTGCAGAAGGTTCAGTTGCATAGCGGCGCTGCCATCACTCGTCGGTCGATGACTGACCCTCTCCCAGCCGGCAATTCGAGTGACCGTCTTCGCGAGTTCATCCGCGAGCATGCCGTCTTCATCGGCCTTCTCGTCGTCTATTTCAGCGCAGCGGCCATCTACTTTGTCGCCATCGGCCGGTGGAACGAGTGGACTATTCGCAGAGCGTACCCTCTCTGGGCAATCGCTGCCATCACCTTCTCGAGTGCGCGTCTTCTCTTTGCGCGACTCCGCTGGCGAGGGGCGAGTTCCTTATGGCGCTGGGAGGCGATTGTCGGGGCGCTGTTGGTCATTGCCGTCATAGTGCCGTTCCAGACGACGTTCAGCAGCATCAAGCGGACGATGGACGATGTTCGGGGCTTTCCGTGGGACCCCGCGCTCGCCGAAGTCGATCGGCTGGTGCATGGCGGACACCACCCCTGGGAATGGCTCGCCTGGATGGCGAAAAACCGTGACCTCGCCGACTGGCTCGATCGCCTGTACCTCTGGTGGTTTCCTGCCGTCACGCTCTTCCTGTTCTGGGCGGCGTGGACCCCTTGGGCGCGTCTGCGACAACGTGCCCTGATCTCGACCGTTCTGGTCTGGATCGTCTGCGGTAACGTGGCCGCGTTCGCTCTTGCAAGCGCAGGCCCCTGTTACTACCGCTTTGTGGTTCCTGGTGGCCCTGACCCGTACGAACGCCTGCTGGCACGCTCGACCTCTATGCGAGAGACGGTCTGAGCATCCAGGCACGAGCGATTCAGCGAACCTTCTGGAAAGCCTCGACGCAGGATCCGATCGCGCCGTTCCGTGGCATCTCGGCGATGCCATCAGTTCACGTCGCGATGGCGGTCCTGATGGCGCTGGTGGGCTGGGCACGGCATCCGCTGGCAGGAGCGGTATTGACGACCGTATGCGGGGGTCATCTTGATCGGATCCGTGGTTCTTGGCTGGCACTATGCGATCGATGGCTACGTTGGTGGCGTGATGGCCGTTGGCATCTGGCAACTCTCGGCAGGGCTGGTTCCTGCCTCACTCGCCGACAGGGACGCCTCGAATAGCGCGTCGACCGGGTGACCTACCACAGCGGCACCGTCACCTCTTCGAAGCGGTATGGCGTGGAATAGCCGGTAAAGAATGTTCGATTCGAGAGGTCATCGACATCGGCGTCGAGGGCTTGGCGGAGCACCTGGCGATACAGGTTCACGAGCGTCAGGCCCGTTGGCAACGTCACCTTCTTTCCAGGCACGTGCACGGCCAGAAACGTGTTGAATCGTTCTCGCAAATCACTTTTCTCGGCTGCATTCCGGTCGAAGTGCCTGCCAGGTCCATGGTCACCGCTGATGATGATCACGGTTGGCCTGGACCGTTTTTGCAGGAACCGGACCAGCTGGACGGTCTGGCCCAACACGAACTGTGCCTGGGCGCGATAGCCCGCGTGATACTCGGCTGGCGAACCCGGAAACTCTGTCCCATCCGGCAGGCCAAACAGAGGACGTGGCCCTGGCGGGAGGCGCCCATCGGCGTCAAACGCGAAAGGCGGGTGTGGGAGAATGAGGTGAGCCAGGACCAGCTGCGGAGGGCCGATCTGGTCGATCCGTCTCATCGCATCGAGTTCATAGTGAATCTTTCTTCTGAACGGCTCGTACGTGAGCCAGTCCATCGCAAAGAGCCTGAGCGGTGACAGACGGTACACCGCCGTTTCCAACTCGTTGAGGTCAATCGACGCGCAAGCGCATCGGTCGGCGAGTGGATGGCGGTCGGTCGCCGCGTAACTGGAGCCTACCCAGGTAAAGTGATAACCGGCGCCCTTCAACTCGGAAATGACTGAGGCCTGGTCGATGAGGTGCTGCAACGGTCGGCGGTCGGACGTATCTGCAAACGCGCCAAGCGGGTCAAGGTAGGCGCCGTTGAGCAGCGATGCCATGCTGCTGTAGGTATAAGGATAGTTGCTCCGGATGCCTTCGCCCACCGCGAATTGCGCGGCCTCTAGCGTTTCGACGAGGGGGCCAGTGTCAATCCCATAGTATGTCTGGAGGACGCGAGGACTTCCCAGGCCGTCCCACAACACGTGGACGATGTCCGGGCGCGGTCCCCCGGCTGGAATCTCGAGTCGCCCCGCTGTCTTGATAGCTCCAACTGCTGTCTGCCAGTGCGAACGCCGCATCGACACCAACGCTATCTGAGACAATAGGACCAGCAGCAGCACGCCGGCGGCCAGCTGAAGGCCCCCCGACGCCCGCCTGGCCCGATTGGGATCGCGCGCGCGAAGGGCCAGCAGGAGCGCGGCGGCCGCGTGGATCGTCGCCAACGCCCAGAGGGGCTTTCCAGTCCTGAGCCATTACCCGTCACCTGACGTCACGGTCAAGACGAACGACTGGCTGCCAATCAGGAAGAACGAAAGCGCGACGGCCCTCTGCTGAAGGTCTGGTGTCCACAGGCGCAGCGCCAGCAACCCCAGCGCCGCCGCGCCGCTGGCGACCAGGAGGGGGCGCAGGAGTATGTGGACGCCCAGTGGGAAAGTCGCGAGATTGGACGCGTAGAGAGAGAAACGGAAACGCGGCAAAGACGAACACGTGCGCCCACGTTCGGAACCGTCGGAGCATTGGTTCGGCCAGTGTAACCGAGTAGACGGCCAATCGCCTTCTACCTGACCGCTGCACGCCCTGGAAGGGACTACCCAAAGATCCGTCGTCGTACTAAACTGCGGCCATCGCCGGCTTGGAGGAGACGACTAAGCAGATCTCTCGGCCCAACCGCGAAGAGATCAAACATGGGGATGAGTCGGTAACATGGCGCGGCGAGTCCGCCGAAAGATAGACTAATAAATCTCAGGTATGAGGAAGTGGCATCTCTCACCATTGGAAGCGTTGCTCGTGATGACGTTCGTCGCGATCGCCACGTGGGTGGGCGCTCGCTCCTCGGTACACGTACAGCGGCCCCACCTTGGTCGACGAGGACCTGCCACGAATCCTCGAGGAGCGATTCGGGCCCGAGCGCCTGTCGATGGGGCTCGAGGAGTGGTTCATCCGCGACTTCCTTGGCGACATCAGGGGCGGGGTGTTCGTGGACGTGGGGGCCTGGGACCCGACCAAGGGCAGCAACACCTATCGCCTGGAACGCGACTTCGGATGGTCGGGGCTCGCCGTCGATGCGATTGAAGAGTTCGCCCCGAAGTACAAGGTCATCCGGCCGAAGTCTCAGTTCATCACGGCCTTTGTCGGGGACCCGAATTGTGGGACAGCCACGCTCCATGTGCCGGAGCAGATCACTGCCGTCGCCTCAGGCACAGAAAGCTTCGTCCACAACTTTACCGCCAAGTCGCTGCCGCGGCAGGTGCCCAGGCGCACCCTCGACTCGTTGCTGGACCAGGCTGGAATCGTGCGTTTCGACTTCTTGTCGATGGACATCGAACTCAGCGAACCGGCTGCCCTTCGGGGCTTCGACATCGAACGCTTCCGCCCGCGGCTCGTCTGCATCGAGGCCCACGGCGAGACCCGGCAGGCGATTCTCGACTACTTTGCAGCTCACGGGTACGTGCTGGTCGGGAAGTACTTACCTCACGACCGCGTGAACCTGTACTTCAAGCTGCGGAGCTGAGCGAGGTACCTTAGTCAGAATGGACTCGATGCGACCGCGGCCGTTTTGGAGTCGTCGAGTTGATCCTGGTGGCGGCGTTCGTGTCTCTCGTGTACCTGGGTAGTGACCACGCGGGTGCGCCAGAGTGACATGGTCCGACCGGTGTGGTTCGTTGACCCGCAGTGGGAATCGCGCTTGACGTCGAAGTACGGCGTGGAGAGGTTCTCGGCCGGGCTCGAGGAGTATCTCGTACGGGAGTTTTTTGGCGACCTCCGCGACGGCGTCTTCGTCGACGTCGGCGCTTCGGATGCTGT
Source organism: Vicinamibacteria bacterium (assembly GCA_963806705.1). Taxonomy (GTDB): domain Bacteria; phylum Acidobacteriota; class Vicinamibacteria; order Vicinamibacterales; family JAENWD01; genus JAENWD01. The sequence goes on along the minus strand of CAWDZE010000012.1, from coordinate 383,475 downwards.
GAAAGGCAGCAATACCTATCGCCTGGAGCGCGACTTCGGATGGTCTGGTCTGGCGGTGGATGCCGACGTGGCGGTGAGGCCAACGTATAGCTGGCGGCCCCGCACCAGGTTCATGCTGGCCTTCGTATCGGCCCAAGACGGCGGCACCGCGCGGCTGCACAAGGGCGAGGGCGGTTCATCGTCGGGTCAGCGCGCGTTCACCGAGCAGTTCGGAAATCTCACCGGTACTGCAGACGTGCCCCGGCGAAGCCTCGAGAGTCTGTTGAAAGACGCTGGGATCGCACGCATCGACTTCCTGTCGATGGACATCGAGCTTGGCGAGCCAGAGGCACTGAGCACCTTCGCCATAGGCCATGTCACCGGCCGCGATTGGTCTGCGTCGAGGCGCATCGGCCGACACGCCAGTGGCTCCTCAACTACTTCAGCCGGAACGGCTACGTGTTGGTCGCGGACTACCTGCAGGCGGACCGACTGAACCTCTGGTTCAGGCCGCTCGAGCCTGGTGAGCCGGCTCCCCCTCCGGTGATCACAGAGTCCTGACACAGGCGAACCCGCTCTCAATTCTGTCAGCCCCTTTGGGCGCGCCATACCAGTTGCGCCGCCCATCGCCGCCAAGAGTTTGCAAGGCGCCCGCGGCGACCAGTTGAGCCAGCCCGACCGAGCAGACGACATAGAAGTGGAATAGCCCCATCACGAATCGCGGCGGGAGAACAGCCTGCGCATAGTCAGGCTGGATGTCGTCTCTCTCGCACCAGCGATCATCGTGCAGTGTTGCGCCATTCCAAGAATGTGTAGGGCCTGTCAAACGTGGAAACCAGGCTGCGGTCTGGAAGGAGGGGTAACTTCGTCTGGAACAGGGGTGAGAAGAGCGCACGGTAGAGGTTCACCGGCGAGCCGACGCTCGCGGCCGGCATCGCCGTTGGCCATGATGTCGCCAGCAAGATGGTCATTCGCTCCTCGAAGTCGCTTTGTTCGAACCCAGACATGTTGAAATGCATGCCAGGGCCATGGTCTCCGTGGGACTCCTTGTCGGCAGCGGCGCTGGCGCCCTTCCACTCCAATGCGCAACAAAGGCCAGTTGTCGCCACGCTCCTGCCGCAAGCGCCATCGCGAGTACGGTTGTCACGACAGTCAGCGTCAGTGACCATACCGCGAGCAGCCGCTGCGGCAACCTGGCTACCCGGACACTGAGAGCCAGGCTCGAACTCAGCCACAACATGCCCAGAACGAAATCAGACGTTACGTACCATTGAACGTCAAACACCTGTGCAAAGTTCGGGTACATGAATGTCGCGAGCACAAGATCCCGTGAATGCACAGGCTGTTCGCTTTTCCGGGCGTCAGCCCCTCGTCCCGCCATAGCGAGCGCTACGTACCCCGATCAGCGCGGTTACGACAACGACATGGACCGATTGCCGAGGAATTGGCCAGTAAGCACTAGTGACACTGGCCGCCATCAAAGCAGGGATTAGGCAGACGGCGAGTGTGTGCGGGGGAGGCAAATGGCTCCAGCCCGTTTGGCCTAACGGCCCTCCTGATGATCTCGTTGAAGCTCGTGAACATCGCCGCGGTGTGCTGGGCCCGACGAGACGCCTGGCGATGATGCCCCTCGCTTGCTGATCCGCGATCTTCCTTCGCTGCGGGCAGACGCGCCACATGCTTGCGTACCTGGTGCCGGGTTGCTGGGTGTGGTACCGGATCCCGCTGCCTTCGCCCCAGACGAACTTCTGCACGTCGTCCCTGGTCACCTGCCCGCCATCAACAGAGCTTGCCCAGCTTTCGACAGGTCGATGCCGTGTTCCTCGGCAAGATTCGTCGCGGTCGGGCGCGGCTTTAAAGTCGGCCGGCACAGGTTGAGCACGTTGGACCTGGTTGCTCTGGACGCCGGACTCTGGACCCTTGACCCCGGACTCGTCGATGACGCCGAGCACCTCGCCGACCTGCGCCGTGGAGAGGCTCGTGTCTTCGCGCTTGACGATGGTGACTGGGAGGAACAGGCCCTGCTGTTCGAGGTCGTCGAGCAGTCCCGACCTGCGCGCGGCCCGAAGGCTGGCAAGCACCCCGGCCGACGCCGTGCGGAAGATCGCGCCGTCGTGCCGGAAAAGCCTGCCCGACGGATCCCGGAATGGCGCAGGATCAAACGCGATCATGATCGCGGGCGTTGCCCCTCCGAAGCCCCCGTATCGGACCTCGAGTTTCATGCCCAGCGATGTCTTCGATCCGCATCCAGAACAACTTGCCGAACACTGCCACGCCGGCCAGTGCTGTCGGTGCTGCCTGGCCTGGCCGACGCGTTTGTCGAGCAGTCACGGCAGCCGCGGTCGCAAGGCGTTGATCGTCTTCCATGGCGATCACGGGCCTCGCTCGAGGTTCGATGCGGCCGACGCGCGCCGAACCGACGCAGATGAAGTGCTGCCGGTGTTTCTGGCCATTCGTTGGCCGGACAGGGCACCCGAGGTCTCAATTGGCTCCCTGGTGAACCTCTATCGCGTCATCCTGAGCCAACAGTTTGCGGCCACGCTGCCAGCATTGCCTGACCGCGCCTTCATCTCGAGCTTCAGCAGACCTTATGACCTGATTGAAGTGGCCGTGCCCTCGATGAGTTGGCGCCATCGTAATATCACCTCACCGATGCAGGTGCGCGCCGATGCTCTTGGGATCCTCATCCCACTGACCTTCGCCTTTACGCCAGTGGCGGCCATGATCCTTGCCACACACCTGGTGATGTTGCCGGCTGGAAGCAGCATCGTCCGAATGGCCCTCGTACTTGCGGCCTGTGTCGGGGCAATGTACGCGGTGCTGCGGTCCAGGAAGTCGCCAGCTGCGGCTTCCAGTGTTCTCGCCGTGCCGTTGTTGCTGGCCGCGTTGTATCCCGGCGCCTACACCCTGGCGTCCAGCGTGGGGTCCATCCCCGAGATGCCATTCGCGTGGGCCTACCTGTCATTCTGCGCTGCATCGGTCCCCGCCATCGCTACTCGTAGCGAGGACGCCGCACGTGGGATGCGCGACGTGCTGGCAATCATCGCTGGCATCCTCGTGGCCTTCTCACTCCACGTCGTCGGAAGGGCCTACTGGTATCCCGAACCGGACCCAGAGCCGGTCACCTTGGCCCTCGATCGACTGACGCGACCGCTGGCGCTGCCATCGTCATCACCCAGACGTCCGGACGTGTTTCATCTCGTGCTCGATGGCATGGGCAGGCCCGATGTCCTCGAGACACGGTACGGAATGACGATCGGCCCGCTGATCGAGAAGTTTCGCGCTCTCGGCTTTCAGCTCGATGAGTCTGTCGGGCACGCCAACTACGTCCAGACACACCTGTCGCTCTCGTCGATGCTCAACCTGAGCTATCTCGATGACCTGACTGCGCTGCAAGGCACGAGCAATAATCGCGAGCCCTTGAGGCAATTGATCTGGCGGGCCAGAGTGCCCGATGCGTTCAAGCGGCTGGGGTATGTCGTGGAGTTCATTGGCCCCGGATCCCGCTCGGAAGGAGCGTTCCAGGCTGCCGACATTTGCGATTGCCCTCAGCTCTGGTTCTCGGAGCCTGAGGTTGGCGCGCTGACGCTCACGCCATTCAAGGGATTGCTCCAACTGGGCCTTGGGCAGGAACGCCTCTTCCGCCGGTCGCTTTCGGTATTTGACGCCTTCGAGCGGGAGCGCGTCACGCCGGCTCCGCGGTACGTCTACGCCCACGTCATGTTGCCGCATCCGCCGTTTGTCGCCAGCGAACGCGGCGAATTCCACAATCCTCGACAGCGGCTTGGCGGCGCCGACGCCTCGTTTTTTCCGGGCTCCGCCGAAGAGTACACGGCCGGTTATCGGGCGCAGACCACTTTCACGCTCGCCAGAGCGCTCGGCGCATTTACACGAATCGTCGACAGCTCGCGGCGGCAGAACAGGGAGGTCATCCTGATTGTGAACGGCGATCACGGGCCGCGCCTTGGCTTCGATGCCAGAGAGCCGACGGCGGAATCGGGTCGGTTCACGCTCCCGGTGCTGCTCGCGATCCGCTGGCCTTCGGGGGTTCACCCTGATGTGGCGCCCTCGTCACTCGTCAACGTCTACCGCACGCTTCTTGGTACAGTGTTCGACATGGACCTGGAACCGCTCGCGGATCAGGCGTTTGTGTCGGGCTTCAACACGCCGTATGCGCTGATTCCCTCCGCACCCCTCGAGGCAACGCAGGCGAGCGGTGTGCTCGAATGAGGCCGTGCGACGCTGGTCCGAACTAGGGCGCGAGCGCCGTCGGTCCCGCCAGGCTGATTTCCGTGAACTGGAATGGCGCGTCGCGCTTCGGCACAAAACCACGATCTGGCCAGTAGGGTAGTGAGACTCCGTGGAACGCCGTGAAGATAGCCCGATAGATGTTCACCGGCGAGCGGGGAGGGACCGGCACAGCCCCGGCGGGCCAGTCGAATGCCAGCAGGATGGAGAAGCGCTCGCGAATGCCACGGCTATCGGGCTTTGCCACGTCGAAGTCGAGCCCGGGACCGTGATCGCCGTGAATGATCACGACCATCGGCCTGCGGCTGGTCAGGCGTGCGTGGTCTGCAATCCGCCGGATCTCACCCAAGAGATAGGTGGCCTGGCTGGAATAACCACGCAGATACTCGTCGCGAGACCCGCGAAACAGACGCCCGTCGAGGATCTCGAAGGGACGTTCTGGATTCGGAATTGGTCCGTCTACGCCGAGCACAAAAGGTGGATGGGGCGCCATGATGTGAGCGATGGCAAGTCTCGCCGAGCCCGAACTGAAGTCGATCCTGCCGAGGGCGTCGAGCGCGCCGCTCACACGGCGTCGATGGGCGTCGTAGAACGCTGCCCAACTGATGAGAGACCTGATGGGAAGGATTGAAGACAGCGCGCTTTCAAAAAGGCTGGGGAAACCATAGCCGCACCCCTCGCAATGGTCGGCGAGAGGTGACGATTCGGTGATATCAAAGCCTGTTCCGACGACGGAGATCTCATAACCGCGGTGTTTGAGTGCTCGAAGCACTGCGCTTTCGTGAACGAGCGCGAGATAGGGCCGCCGGTCTGCACGACTCGCCAGGGGTCTCGACAGCTCGTCGAGGTACCTCATATTCAGCATCGATGCGAACGCCTGGTACGTAGATGCGTAGTTCGCGACTGCGTCCGGGACTACTTGAAGCCCGCTGGAACCAAGTGCCGCCAGGTCCGATTGTCTGACTCCGTACTGGGCGAGGACGTCGGCGCGTCCCATGCCATCCAAGACGATGTGGATGATGTTCGGGTCATCCGGCTCCGAGGGGCTCAGCTGCGGTGGCGCGGTGAAGCTTGCGTGCAGCTCCGACCAGTTGCGATCGTCCGTGGTCAGATACCGCGACCAATCGCCCGATGCCAGGAGAGCGAGGCTTACGCCGACAACCGCGACGAGGAGTGCGGTAAGAAAGTGCGAGTTGTCCTCCCAGGAGCGGAGCGCAACGACGATGACGAACACGCCAGCCAGAAACGCCAGTCCGAACCAGGAATCGGCGGTGGAAAACGGAGTCACACCCACCAACGCGGCACATGGCGGGTAAGCAACCAGCAAGACGATCGAAAGGCTGAAACCGGCAGCCCTCCGTTCGAAGTCCTCCGGCCGTCCTCTCGTGAACCACGCGAGCGAGGCGAGGGCGGCGGCAAACGTGAGGGCAACGATTGCGACACGAGCGAGCGGGACGGGCAGTCCGGGTAGGAACAGGCTGCCGGCGCCAAGCGCCGGCAGCAGTGCGGCTCCGAGACCATGAACCCACGCGGCCGCGTACGTGGGCCGGAACGCGTCAGGCTTGTGCACGCGACGCCGATGTTAGCGGTTCGACCGCCGATTTACATCTCAAGGCTCCAGCCTCGCGCCAGAGTGTTTGTCGGGTCGGGCCAGACTTCGCCGTCGTCTGCCGCCTCGCCACACGAGCTGCGCGGCGATGGTGTAATTCCAGACCGAGCCGATGACGATGCCGATCAGTGTCGCCGGCGCCCAGTGGGCGCCGACGTGCTGCTGCAGGGCGATGGCAACGGCGAGCTGCGCGAGAAGGGCAACCGAGCAGACGACGTAGAACAAAAGCAGGCCCTTGACCAACTGCGCGCCGCGCATCTTCGCAGAGCGGAACGTGACGGCGTTGTTCAGAAGGAAATTGAACGCCACCGTGAGCAGCGCGCCAATGACCTGAGCCTGAAGGAACTCGAGTCGCAAAGTGCCGTACAGCAGCGCGGCTGCGAAAAAGTTGAAAGCCATCCCGGCCGTACCCACAAGGCCAAAGATAAAGTACCGAAGGCGGGATCCAGCCGCCGGTAACCTTGTCGAGAAGCAGTTCGAGATATTCCAGTTCGACGACGATATCGAGCTTGGATGCGCCGTGCGCGCGTGTCCGAAACTGGTAACCGACTTCGCCCACGCGGAGTGGTCGGTTTGCCGACGCAAGAATGTCCACCAGCAATTTGAAGCCGATGGCGCTGAGCGAGTGGGCGACTTCGTCAAACAACTACGCGCGTCACCACGAAGTAGCCGCTCATCGGATCGGAGACGCGCGTGCGCGAGATCGCTCGAACAGCCGACGCCCGGCGTTGCTCAGCTTCACGCGATCGCGCGGCCAGCCCGCCCATCCCGCCGTCGGCGACGTGGCGACTGCCCACGACCATGTCGAGGCGTTCGTCGCGGAGCTTTCGCAGCATCGACGGCAGGATGCGCTCGTCATGCTGAAGGTCGGCGTCGATCACGGCGATGTATGGGCTGCTGGTCGACAGCGCGCCCTCGACGACCGCAGAGGATAAGCCGCGCCGCCCGATGCGCTGTATCACCCGGATGCGTGGGTTGCCTTGTGCCAGCCGGCGGGCCAGCGAGCCGGTCCCGTCAGGGGAGTCGTCGTCGACGATCGACGACCTCGTAGTCGATCCCGGCCAGAGCCGATGCCAGGGCCTCGGTGAGCGGCACCAGGTTGTCGTGCTCGTTGAACGCCGGTACGATCACACAGCTGAGCCGAGTCAGTTCGGGGCAGTCAGCCTTTCGACCAGAGATACAGCGTGCGATGGCCGCCGGGCAGCGTGAGCTGGGCTTCGATTCGCGCGTGGCGCGCCAGCAACGCCTCGAACTGCGGCTGCGTGTAGTCGTCGTAGACGTCGGGTCGCAGCGCCAGCAGCCGCTTCACCATCGAGTCGTCGCGGCCCACCCACTCGACGACCCCGGACGTCGTCAGGGAGGTCAGCAGGCCGAGCGCCTCGGAAAGGGGAATGCCGCCGCTGATGCGCAGGTGGTGAATCAGCGCCAGCGCCAGGCCGAAGTCGCCGCGCAGCCGGTCCAGCAGCGACTTGCGCTCGAAGAGCCTCCAGCCGATGGCCGGCGTCGGCTTGGTGAGGTCGGCGACCAGCGGCGAGATGCTGGTATCCGCGCCGGCCTTGCGATACAGCGCGTCGATGCTGGCGGCGCTGATGTCCACGGCGACGACGCGAGCGCCGGCGGCACGAGCCAGGCGTGCGTACTGCCCGGTGTTCGTGCCCAGGTCGAGCACGGTCGCCGGCGCCAGCTTCTCGATGCCAGCCCGCACGAACCCTTCCTTGGCCTTCACGCCCTCGTCGTCGTACGTGTGCGTTTCGACGTACGAGGACCACGCGTCGCCGGACGGGAGCGGAAGCTTCTCCACGATGCCGCGGAGCTTGCGCACCTGCGCGACCACGGCCGCGATGGGGTACTTGATGCCGGCGCCGGCTTTGCCGACGTCTTCGGCGCGGCCGCCGAAGCGGCGCTCGAGGCTGGCCTGAATCGCGACGTTGGTCAGCACGCCCGGCTTCAGGCGATCGCGCGACCGGAACAGCGGCGCGACGACGTCCACGGGGATCTCGCCCAGGCCCGACAGCAGCAGCGGACGCGCGTCGATCCCGCGATACGACGCCATGAAGAGCGGAAAGAGGAACGCGCGGCAGAACTGCGCGTAGCCCGCCCACAGCGTGCCTTCCTTGCGCGGCTCGAGCGAGTGCACGTCCACCAGCCGCGGCACGGTGCCCTCGAAGACGACGTTGAAAGAGGTGGCGTCCTTCAGGACGTAGCCGCGCGCCAGCGCCGATTCCAGTGCCCGCAGCGTGACCAGCGCCGCGTCGCGGAGCATGGAGAAGCTCCACTCGTAGCTGTAGGTGACCAGCGGCAGCTGCGCCTGGCGAATGACGTACTCGCCAACTTCCGCACTGGAGAGGCTCGTGTCTTCGCTCTTGACGATCGTGACGGGGAGGAACAGGCCCTGCTGTTCGAGGTCGTCGAGAAGGCCCGAACTTCGCGCGGCCCGAAGGCTGGCAAGCGCCTCGGCTGATGCCGTGCGGAATATCGCGCCGTCGTGCCGGAAAAGCCTGCCAGACGGATCGCGGAACGACGCGGGATCAAACGCGATCATGATCCGCGGGCGTTCGGTCCTCCGGCGCCACCGCGTCGGGCGTGGACTTCCTGCCCAGCGACGTCTTGATCCGCGTCCAGAACAGCTTGCCAAGCACCGCCACGCCGGCCGTGCCGGCCAGCAGCAACTGCACCAGCATCCCGCCGGCAGACGGGTCGATGTAGGCAACTAAGAGGGAGTGGAAAAACATTCAGTAATTATAGCTGGTGGTCCCCGGGAGGCCGAATCGCTTATGTTAGCGCCCGGTGACTGCTCGGAAGGGATTCTGGCTCCTGGCGCTCGGCGCTGCTGCCGCTGTTCCTGGTCGGGTCGCGGGATTTCGGGGCGACCTGGGACGAATTCCAGCAGCACGGCAAGGCGCAGCGGCTGATCGACTACTGGGCGGGCCGTCGGACCACCGTCGATGAGCCGATCGACGGCGCGCACCTCTATGGCGCGCCGGTGGACGTGGTCGCGCTCGCGGTCGCGTCCCGCCTGGGCATCGACCCCTACGTTGCCGGGCATGCGGTCAATGCGGGGGTCGGGTGGCTGGGTCTGGTCCTGGCCGGCCTGCTGGCCGCCCGCCTCTTCTCCTACCGCCACGGCGTGCTGACGATGGCGCTTCTCGCGGCGACGCCTCAGTACGTCGCCCACTCGATGAACAACCCGAAAGACCTGCCGTTTGCGACGGCGGCGACAGCCAGCCTGCTGGCGATGACGTGGGTCGCGCGAAGCCCGCCGTTCATCGGGCTGCCGACAGGCGCGCTGCTGGCTCTCGTGCTCGGTCTGGGGCTGAACGTGCGGGCCGGCGCGTTGCTGTTTGTCGGATACCTCACAGTGCTCGTGGGCTACTACGCGAGCGAGACGGGCCGGTTCGACGTCCGGACGCTGGCGCCGGCGGCCTGGCGGATCGGCGCTGTCGTGGCTGGCGCGTTGGCGATTGGCTGGGTCGCCTGGCCCTGGGCGTACGCGCATCCGCTGACTGCCCCGATGCGTGCGATGCGCGAGCTGTCGCACTTTCCATGGGGCGGAAACGTCCTGTTCAGGGGCCTTGACCTGTCCAGCGAGGCGCTGCCGTGGACCTACGTGCCAGTTTGGATGTGGCTCAGCATCCCCCCGGTCGTGTTGGTGGGAACGCTGCTGGCCGCGGCCGGGCTGGCGTGGCGCGCGCAGCAGGAGCGCCTGGTGGCGCTTCTCGCCTGCATCGTCTTCCCGATCGTCTACGTCGTCGGCACGGGCGCGACATTGTACGACTCCATGCGGCACCTGCTTTTCGTCATTCCGCCGATGGCCGTGCTTTCGTCGGCAGGTTGGGTGCGAACGATCGAGGCCACTTCAGGTGGCGCGCGCCTGCTGATCGCTGCGGTGCTTGTGGCCGGCGTCGTCGAGCCGCTGGGGTTCCAGTGGCGGAATCACCCCAACCAGATCGCGTACGTGCAGCCGCTGGCGGGCGGGTCCGCAGCGGCCTTCGGGCGCTACGACCTCGACTACTGGGGCAATTGCATGTTCGAGTCGATGGAGCGGTTGGTGCGAAAACATCCGGGGCAGCAGGCGCGGGTCACAGGGTGGCCGCTGGTGGTGTTGCAGATGAACGCGAGTCGGCTTCCCACGTTGACGGTCGTTGCGGCGGCAGAGGCGGCGGCGCCGCCAGCGCCGCTCCGGCCTGCGCACGACCGGCCTACGTACTCCATAGAGTTGGTGAGGGGACGCCGCGAGCACGTGCTTCAATTGGCGACGATGCCGGACGTCATCGACCGCGTGACCACCGCCGATGGCGCCCTGCTGTGCGTGACGCGAACAGCGGCAAAGCCGTTGCCGCAGGCCGTGTTTGATCGGCCGAACTGAAGTTCGGCCCCACGCACTACATAGGCGCCAGCGCCGCCAGCTTCTTGTCGATCTCCGACTTCGACAGCCAGACGCCACGCACCGCCACGCCGCTGATGCGGCCGGCGTTGGCGACGTCTTCCAGCGGGTTGGCGTCCACCAGGATCAGACTGGCCTGGTTGCCCACGGCAATGGTGCCCGTGTCGCCGGTGCCGAAATAGCGCGCGACGTTCGCCGTGCCCGCGCGCAATGCACGGTAAGGGCTCAGGCCGGATGCGACCAGCGCCCTCAGCTCGCCGTGCGTCGCCCATCCCGGCACCTGCATCACCTGCGGTGTGTCCGCCCCAAGCAACACCCCCGCATCCGCAGCGTCCAGCGCCTTGATGATCCGCCCGCGGACGGCGGTGAAGCGCTGACGCTGGTCCGGTGTGACGCCGGCGATGCCCTTCAGGAAATTGTTGCGCGACGTCACCCACTGGTCGACCAGCTGCTTCGGGAGGTATTTCATCTCCGCCCGCGCGGCCAGCGCTTCGGTGGACTCGGCGCCCATGAAAGACGGGATCAGGCTCTGCGTTGGCACGTTCCAGACGCCGGCGGCCTTGGTGCTGGCGACCAGCGACGGCAGCTTCGACTCGTCCAGATGGTCGATGAACGCCAGGCCGAAGAAGCCGGGCTGCCTGGGGTCGACCGGGGCGCCGTCCTTCAGCAGCGCCTCGACGTAGCCGTCCAGGTGGTCGATGGAGCGATACCTCACCTCGATCGCGCGTCGCACTCCGACGTCCACCGGCACGTGTCCGGCAAAGCCGATTCCGAGCTTCTGGGCCGTGGCCGCCAGCGCGTCAAACGGCGCGCGCGCGATCCCGGGGTGAATCTTGAGGAAATCGTAGCCGGCCGCCTTCTGCTCGGCGACGAGCCGTTCGGCCGTCGCGGCGTCAGGTACGGTGCTGCCGTTCAGTGAGGGCCCGGAGGTGTAGATGGTCGGCCCCAGCAACTCGCCCTTGCGCACGCGCTCGCGCAGCACCAGGTGCGATGGGTGGCCAAGCATTCCCCGGACGGTCGTGACGCCACGCGCGACGTTGAGCAGCAGGATTCGTTCGTTGAGCGCGTCGTTGCCGCCCGTGAGGTGCGCATGCATCTCCGCGAGCCCGGGCATCAGGTACTTGCCACTTCCGTCTACGGCAGTTGCGCCAGCAGGCGTCTTCACCGTCGAGGAGGGCCCCAGCTCGACGATTCGGTCGCCGCGGATGACGACAGTCTGTCCGCGGAGGATGACATCGCGGTCCATGGGGACGACGGCGACGTTGACGAAGACGAGCGACGGCGTTTGCGCGTGCGAAGACACGAGCGCACACAGGCAGAGCGCGAGGATCGAGGCGACACGCATGAGGCGATCCTTCGATGGAACGTTCGAGGCTATCCCTCGATGAGCAGGTGTCCAGGGTCCTCGATGAACTCCTTCACCTTCACCAGGAACTGCACGGCTTCCAGGCCGTCGACGATGCGGTGGTCGTAGCTCAGCGCGACGTACATCATCGGGCGGATGACGACCTGCCCGCCGATGGCGACCGGCCGGTCCTCGATCTTGTGCAGCCCGAGGATGCCGACCTGCGGAGGATTCAGAATCGGCGTCGACAGCATGGACCCGAACACGCCGCCATTAGTGATGGTGAAGGTGCCGCCCTTGATTTCCTCGAGCGACAGCGTGCCGTCTTCGGCGCGCCTGGCGAAGTCCTTGATGCCGCCTTCGATGTCCCAGAACGACATCGCGTCGGCATCGCGCAGCACGGGCACGACCAGGCCGGAGCTGGCGCCGACGGCGATGCCGATGTCGTAGTAGTGCTTCAGCACCATCTCGTCGCCCTGGATCTCGGCGTTAATCCTGGGAAACGACTTCAGCGCGCCGACGGCCGCCTTGACGAAGAACGAGGACAGGCCGAGGTTGACGCCGTGGCGCTTCTGGAACGCTTCCTTCCGCCGCGCGCGCAACGCCTGCACGGCCGTCATGTCGATCTCGTTGAATGTCGTGAGCATCGCCGCGGTGTGCTGCGCCTCGACGAGCCGTTTGGCGATGGTCGCTCTGCGTTTGCTCATCCGCACTCGTTCTTCGCTGCGTGCGGCACTCGGAACCAGTTGAATAGGTTGAGTGGGTTGAGCAGGTTGAATGGGTCGGAGCAGGTTGAATGGTGGCGCTGCCGCGCCGAAGCCGGAGGCGAAGGCGGGTTGGACCTTGTTGGGGATCGGTCTGAGGCGATCCGACGAACTTCTGGACGTCTTCCTTCGTCACGCGGCCGCCGCCGCCGGACCCGGGGACTTTCGACAGGTCGACGCCATGCTCGCCGGCCACTTTTTTCGCGGTTGGCGTTGCTTTGACCGCGTCGCCCGTGCCAGGTGCGGCGACAGGCCTGCCCGCCGCAGCCTCGGCGGAGGCGGGTTGGGCCTGGTTGGGTCGGGTTGGGTCAGGTTGCGGTCGGGTCGGGTTGGGTCAGTCTGGTTGGTCGGGTCAGGTTGGACAGGTTGCGCGCCGGCCCCCTCCTCGATGACGCCCAGCACTTCGCCGACCTTGACGTCTTCGCCGTCCTTGCGCTCGATGCGGGACAGGACTCCGGCCGACTCCGCGTTGACCTCGAGGTCGATCTTGTCGGTCTCGAGCTCGATCAGCGGATCGCCGGCGGCGACGGCGTCGCCTTCCTTCTTCAGCCACCGCGCGATGCGCGCTTCGATGACGGACTCGCCCAACTGAGGGACAACTATGTTCACGTGGACTCCGAGAAGCAAAGCCTCTGGAACTGGCGCTGTCAGCCCTTGGGACTGACGCTGTTAAGCCTCAGGCCTCAATTACAGAATTTCGTGACGTTATCAGCGAAGCTCCTGAGGCTATCTGCGTTAGTTCCTGAGGCTGTCAAAGTCTCTTCGACAGCACCATGTGCTTCTGCTTGCGCTCCAACCCTGGCGCGAATGTCTCGTCTACGAGGATCTTCTGGTTGACGGCGTGCCACGACGACGTGCCTTCCGACGGGCTGGCGCTTCTGGCGCGGCCGACATAGCAGAGCGGCAGCCGGCCGTCGAGCAGCTCTTCGATGAGGGGCCGCACGAAGCTCCAGGCGCCCATGTTCTCGGGCTCTTCCTGCACCCACACGATCTCATCGAGGGCGGGGAAGGCGTCGATGGCCGTCTTCACGTCGGCCCACGGGAACGGATAGAGCTGCTCGACGCGGACGACCGCGATCTCCGGATGCTGCGCGCGCTGATCGCTGCTCACGAGGTCCACATAGACCTTGCCGCTGCACAACACGAGCCGGCGGACGCCGCCGGCACGCTGGAGCGCGTCGTGGTCCTGCAGCACGGGCTGCCAGCGGCCCTCGGCCAGATCCCTCGGCCGGCTCGCCACGAGCGGATGCCTCAGCAGGCTCTTGGGCGTCAGCACGACCAGCGGCAGCGGGTCCGTGAGCAACAGCACGGCCTGACGGCGGAGCAGGTGGAAGTACTGCGCGGCGGTGGTGCAGTTGGCGATGCGCAGGTTGATGTCGGCCGCCGCCTCGAGGAAACGTTCCACGCGCGCGCTGGAGTGATCGGGTCCCTGGCCTTCATAGGCGTGGGGCAGGAGCAGGACCAGTGAAGGCGTGAGCCCCCACTTGGCGCGTCCCGACGTGACGAACTCGTCGAGGATCACCTGCGCGCCGTTGATGAAATCGCCGTACTGCGCTTCCCACACCACCAGGCGACCAGGCGCCTGCAGGTTGTAGCCGACCTCGAAGCCGATGGTCGCGCACTCGGTGAGCGGGCTGTTGTAGATCTCGAACGCCGCGCGGGCCTGCGGGATCCGCTGCAGCGGCACGTCGCGGTCGCCGGTGTTGAAGTCGTGAAACACGGCATGGCGATGGCTGAAGGTGCCGCGCTCGACGTCTTCGCCCGTGAGCCGGATGCTGATGCCGTCTTCGAGGATCGAGGCAAACGCGAGGTCCTCGGCTGCAGCCCAGTCCACGGCGTGCTCGTCGGGCTTGTCGAGCACCACGCGCCGCTTGTCGCGCCCGCGCTCGAGCTTCTTGTGGATCGTGAAGCCCATGGGCACCGTGGTGAGCTCCGCGTTGAGCGCCCGCAGCCTCTCGAGAGACACGGCGGTCCGCGCCTGCCGCGCGACTCCGCGGGGCGGCGGCTCGGGATACTCGTCTTTCGGCTGTGCGTTGCGCTTCACCGTCTCGAGCGCCTGTTCGAGCGCGGTCATCGACGCGGTCACAAACGCCTCGGCCTGCTCGGGCGTCACGCGCCCGCGTTCGACAAGCCGCCTGGCCCAGATCTCGCGCACAGTGGGGTGCGCGTTGATGATTCGGTACATCTCCGGCTGCGTGAACGACGGCTCGTCGCCTTCGTTGTGGCCATGCCGCCGGTAGCCGACGAGGTCAATCAGCGTGTCGCGCTTGAACTCAGCGCGGTACACGGCCGTGAGCCGCGCGACCTCGATGCAGGCCTCCGGGTCGTCGGCGTTGACGTGGAAGATCGGGATCTTGAAGCCGCGCGCCAGTCCGCTGGCATACGAAGTGGAATAGCTTTGACGCGCCGTCGCCGTGAAACCAATCTGGTTGTTGGCGATGATGTGGACGGTGCCGCCGACGTCGTAGAGGCGCAAACGTGACAGATTCAGCGTCTCGGCGACGATGCCCTGGCCCGGGAAGGCGGCGTCGCCGTGAATCAGGACCGGCAGCGTGATGCCCTTGTCCACGGCCGGAGAGCCGGCCGAGGTCGTGTCGGTGCAGGCGGCCCGCGCCATGCCGACGACCACCGGGTTCACGAACTCCAGGTGGCTCGGGTTGGGCGGCATCGAGATCACGACCTCGGGCGCCGAGTCTTCCTCGCGCACGCGCGCCCTGGCGCCGGCGTGGTACTTCACGTCGCCGGTCCAGCCCAGGTCTTCCCGAAACGGCTGGTCGCCCTGCGCTTCCTTGAACTCCGCGAGAATCTGCGCGTAGGTCTTCCGCATCACGTGCGCCAGCACGTTGAGGCGGCCGCGATGCGCCATGCCGATCAGCACCTGGCGCACGCCGCGTTCGGCCGAGTCCGCGATGATCTCGTCGAGGATCGGGACCATGACGTCCAGGCCCTCGATGGAAAAGCGCGTCTTGCCCTGGAAGGCCCTGTGCAGGAACTTCTCGAAGGTCTCGACTTCCGTGATCCGCTCGAGCAGGTCGACGTCTTCGACAGGCGTCGTAGGCGCGCGGAACGTGCCCGCCTCCACGTGACGGCGCAGCCACTCGCGCTCTTCGGGCACGAAGATGTGCGCGAGGTCGAAGCCGATGCTCGAGCAGTACACGCGACGCAGCCGCTCGATGGCCTCGGCGGCATTGGCGGCGCCCTCGGCGAGCGGCCCTCCCACCAGGCTCGCCGGCAGCTGCCCGAGCTCGGCTTCGGTGACGCCGTGCGTCGCGGCGTACAGCGACGGGTCGCCCGTCGGCGTGGAGCCCAGCGGGTCGATCGTCGCGGCGAGGTGGCCGTAGCGGCGGATGGACTCCGCCAGATTCACCGCTCCGACGATGGCGGTTAGAGCGGGTTGGGTCCGGGTTGGGTCCGGTTAGGTCAGGTTGGGTCAGGTTGGGTCGGGTTGGGTGCAGGTTGACGAGGTGGCCCAAGCCGTTCAAACGCGCGCGCGTGGCGGCGTCTACCGACGAGGGATCCTTCTGGAACCGCTCGTACAGCTCGAGGACGTACCCCTCGTTGACACCTCCGAATTCGCGCCATTCGGACATAACCTTTTCATTCTATCGCACCCAACCTGACCGAACCGGACCCAACCCGGCACCCCACCTGACCGAAGCAGTTGTGTCGTTCAGAGCGACTGGTTCTTCGATTTCGTCCCTGACGGCGGGATCGTCTTGAGATAGGCGAAGATCTTGCTCAGTTCTTCATCCGGCATCACCTGGTAGACCCGCGGCATCGCCGGCAGCAGCGTTGTCCCGTTGGGCCGGCGGCCTTCGCGGATGGCGGCCTTGAAGTCGGCCTCGGTCCACGCGCCGATGCCGACCGGCGTCAGGTTGGCGGCGTCGGGCATGCCGCCTTCACCGGACAACTGGGGGCCGTGACAGCCGCGGCAGCCCGCATTCGAGATCAGGTAGTCGCCGGCTTTCGCCGCGTCGGACCGATCGGCCACGGGCACGAAGGCCACCGCATCATGGTCGATGAACTCCGCCGACAGCAGCGGGAACAGGCCCGCCGCGCCCAACGCGCGCGCGAGAAAGCCGACTTCCGGCTCGGGCACCTCGCGGTCGACCGGAGGGACGGACCGGATGTAGGCGATGAGCGCGCCCATGTCGGCCTCGGTGAACTTGTAATCCTGCGACGGCATGAAGATCACGGACTGCCCGTTCTTCTTCACGCCGTTGGTCAAGGCGCGCACGAAGTCCGCATCCGTGTAGCTTGCCCCCAGACCGCCACGGCCCCTGGTCAGGTTGCTTCCCCAGAGGCTGGTGAGCGGGGTTTCCGTAAGCGGCTTGCCTCCCAGATCCTCTCCGTGGCACTCGATGCAGAGCGACACCTTGTGAACCAGGTACCGGCCGCGCTCGATGGCGGCCGGGTCGCCCACCGGGACTGCCACCGCCGGTGGCGTCACGACGTATGTCTTTGCGAGGCGCTGATTGGAGGCGTAGAAGACGTAGGCGACCGCGACACCGACGACGGCGACGACAACGCAGAGAAGGTAGAGGAGGTATTTCAGCGCACGCTTCATTGGGGAGCCCTCAGTAATCGATAACAAATGACGACGAGATGACGAGTTGAGAAAGCCGGGGTGACGATATCAGACGATCTGTCCGCCTGGCTCCTGATTCACGCCGTCCTCCACCATAGATTACGCACGAGCGCCGTTGGCAGGAAGGAGTGGCGGTTGCGTAAGTGGGCTACGGCCGCAGGTACTCGCGCCGCAGCCGGAACTGACGCTGCACGAACACGGCTGCTTTGCGAGACACCCGCGTCCTTGGTCGGCTCGCGGAACACCGCCGGCAACCAACCCGACCGAGCGTGACCCAACCTGATCGAACCTGACCCAACCTGATCGAACCTGACCCAACCCGGTCAACCTCTGCGAAGATACGTGCATGATTCGACTGCTCGTCACCGGCGGCACTTTCGACAAGGAATACGACGAGATCGGCGGCACGCTGTTCTTCAAGGACACGCACGTCGACGAGATGCTCGCCTTGGGGCGCTGCCGGGTGCCCGTGGCGGTCGAGACGGTGATGCTGCTCGACAGCCTGCAGATGACCGACGCCGACCGCGCGGCCATCGCGGATCGGTGCCGCTCCTGCGCCGAGACGCGCATCGTGGTCACGCACGGCACCGACACGATGGTGGAGACCGCCTCGGTCCTGGCCCGCACGTCCCCGGACAAGACCATCGTCCTCACCGGCGCGATGGTCCCGTACGCGTTTGGCAGCTCCGACGGCCTGTTCAATCTCGGCAGCGCTATCTCGTTCGCGCAGGTGTTGCCGCCCGGCGTGTGGGTGGCCATGAACGGGACCCACTTTGCGTGGGACAAGGTGACAAAGAACCGAGCGGCGGGGACGTTTGAACCGCTCGGCTGAAACACGTTCGGTCAGGTGGGGTCGGGTTGGGTCAGGTTGATACTGGTTGATCGCGTGGCCGAATCAGCCAACCCGACCAACCGATGCCAACCTGACCCCACCAGACCCAACCTGGCCGAACCAGACCAAACCTGTAGAATTCCCAGATGTCCGCGCGCATGAGCGCCGTCCAGGCGCCGATCATCCCCACCCTCGGCGAGTGGATCCGTCAATCGCCCGGGACGATCTCGTTGGGGCAGGGGATGGTCGGCTACGGGCCGCCGCAGCAGGCGCTGGCGGCGTTGCCGCGGTTCCTGGCCGAGCCAGACGCGCATCGGTACGGACCGGTCGAGGGGCTGCCGGCGCTGGTGGAGGTGCTGAGGCACAAGCTCACGGCCGAGAATCATCTGGACCTGTCGCGCTCGCGCGTGGTCGTCACCGCCGGCGGCAACCTCGCGTTCATGAACGCGGTGCTGGCCGTAGCCGATCCCGATGACGAAGTGATCCTGCAGGCGCCGTACTACTTCAACCACGAGATGGCGGTCGTGATGGCCGGGTGCCGGCCAGTCGTGGTGCCGACCGACGCCCGGTATCAGCTGCAGGTCGATGCCATTGCCTCGGCCATCACGCCGCGCACGCGCGCCGTGGTGACGATCTCGCCGAACAACCCCACCGGCGCCGTCTATCCCGAGGCCGACCTGCGCGCGGTCAACGCCCTGTGCGCCGCGCGCGGCGTGTGGCACATCCACGACGAGGTCTACGAGTACTTCACCTACGGGCTGCCGCATTTCTCGCCGGCGTCGGCGCCCGGGGCCGACTCGCACACGATCTCTCTCTACTCGCTGTCGAAGGCCTACGGCTTTGCCAGCTGGCGCATCGGCTACATGACGGTGCCAGAGACGCTGTGGATGGCGGTGAACAAGATCCAGGACACGCTGCTCATCTGCCCGCCGCACGTCTCGCAAGCGGCGGCGGCCGGCGCGCTGGAGGCGGGACGCGCGTACTGCGACGGTCACATCGCGCCCCTGGCCGCCGTGCGCCGGCACGTGATGGAACGGCTCGAGGCTATTGGCGACATCGCGGAGGCGCCATCGGCCGACGGCGCGCTCTACTGCCTGTTGCGGGTGAAGACGCCGCTCAATTCGATGACGTTCGCCCAACGCCTGATCCGCGAGCACAAGGTGGCAACCGTGCCAGGAAGCGCCTTCGGGCTCGCCAACGGCACGTCCCTGCGGGTGTCGTATGGAGCGCTGGCGCCGGAGGCCGTCGACGAAGGCATGGCGCGGCTGGTGGGCGGCATCAAAAAGATCGTTTACGGCTAACCGGGGATCACAACCACGAAGGTCACGAAACTCACACGAAGACCACGAAGTATTCGTGAGCATCGTGGCTTCCTTCGTGACCTTCGTGATTGTTTCTTTCAGGAGGGCTACGAGATGCGACGTGGGGTTCTGTATGTAACAGCGGCGGTGGTGCTGGCCGGCGGCGGCTACGCGGCAGGACGAGCGCAGGGCGGCGCGCCGCTGAAGTCGGCGGTCGTCACGGCCGGGCAGACGGTGGTGGCCGAGTCCGGCACATGGGGCGAGTTCCGGAAGCACTTCGGCGGCCCGACCAGCGCGACGGCGGAGGTGTTGTCCGGCTACCTCGATCTGAAGCCGGGCGCCGAGCCCCATCCGCCGCACCAGCACGTCGACGAGGAGTTCCTCTACATCGTCGAAGGCAGCGGCGAGTGGTCGCTGAACGGCAAGACCATTCCCGCCAGGACGGGCGACGTGCTCTACACCGCGCCCCACGACATGCACGGGATCAAGAACACGGGGAGCAAGACACTGCGGTTCTTCGTGGCGAAATGGAGAACGAAGTAACTGAGGTTTGGTCACGTTGGGTCTGGTTCGGTCGCGTTGGGTCAGGTTGACATCGGTTGGGTCAGGTTGAAAACCAAACCAAAAAGGCGGCGCATCATTGCTGAAGCGCCGCCTCGTCATCAACCGATCAACCAGCATCAACCTGGCCGAACCCGACCCAACCTGACTGAACCCGACCAACCTCGAGTGCTCTCTCTTACTTGATAAAGAGCATCTCCCGGTACGTCGGCAGCGGCCAGTCCTCGTGCGGGATGTTCAGCTCGAGGGCGTCGCCGGCGTCGCGCAGCGTCCCCATCAGCGGGATGACCTTGTCGCGGAAGTACTTGGCGTGCACGTGCGCGTTGCCGCCGCCGTTGTGCTCCAGCGCCTTGGCCAGCGCGTCGGAGGTGGACTTGAGCTTGTCGCTCAGCTTCACCAGTGTTTTCAGCAGCGCCTTGCCCTGCTTGCTGGGAGCCCCGCCGGCCCTGGCCGCCACGACAGCCTGTCCGACCTGCCTGGCGTACTCCAGCGCCGCCGGCAGGATGTAGCGGTTCGCCATCAGGACCATCAACTGTGCTTCGATGTTGATGGTCTTGTTGTAGGCCTCGAAGGCGATCTCCTCGCGCGCTTTCAGCTCGCGCTCGTTGAGCACCTTGTGCTTCGTGAAGGCCGCGATAACGGGCTTGGTCACCAGCTCGGGCAGCGCGTCGACCGTGTTGCGCAGGTTCAGCAGCCCGCGCTTCTTTGCGTCCTTCTGCCACTCGTCCGAGTAGTTGTTTCCGTTGAAGATGATCCGCTTGTGCTGCTTGATCACCTTCGGCAGCAGCTTCCACGCGGCCTCTTCGGCCTTGGCGCCGCCGGCGACGGCCTTCTCGAGGTCGGTCGCGATCTGGTCGATCGCATCGGCGACGGCGACGTTGAGCGCGATGTTCGGATAGGCGATGCTCTGGCCCGAGCTGACCGCGCGGAACTCGAACTTGTTGCCGGTGAAGGCAAACGGGCTCGTGCGGTTGCGGTCGCCCGCATCACGCGGCAGCTTGGGCAGGAAGCTCACGCCGGTGTCGAGCTCTCCGCCCTTGGTGGCGGCCGTGGCCTTGCCCTTCTCGATTTGCTCGAACAAGTCCGTGAGGACGGTGCCGAGGAAGATCGAGATGATCGCCGGCGGCGCTTCGTTCGCGCCGAGCCGGTGATCGTTGCCCGCGCTGGCAATCGAGCCACGCAGCAGGCCCTGCCACGTATCGACGGCCTTCAGAACCGCCGCCGTGAAGATCAGGAACTGCAGGTTCTGGTGCGGCGTCTCGCCCGGGTTGAGCAGGTTCTTGCCCGTGTCGGTGCTCATGCTCCAGTTGAGGTGCTTGCCCGAGCCGTTGACGCCGGCAAAGGGCTTCTCGTGAAGCAGGCACGCCAGCCCGTACTTCGGCGCGACACGCTTGAGCGTCTCCATCACCATCATCTGGTGGTCGGTGGCGACGTTGGCGTTTTCAAAGACCGGCGCGATCTGGTACTGGCTGGGCGCGACTTCGTTGTGCCGCGTCTTGACCGGCACGCCCACCTTGTACAACTCGATCTCGCACTCCATCATGTAGGCCAGTACGCGCTCGGGGATGGCGCCGAAGTACTGGTCCTCCAGCTCCTGGCCCTTGGGCGGCTTGGCGCCAAACAGCGTACGACCCGCGTTGATGAGGTCCGGACGATTGAAATAGAAATGGCGGTCGATCAGGAAGTACTCCTGCTCGGGGCCGCAGGTCGTGATGACGCGCGTGGCGTCGCTGCCAAACAGCTTCAGGACACGGAGGGCCTGCACCGACAGCGCTTCCTGGCTGCGCAGCAGCGGCGTCTTCTTGTCCAGCGCTTCGCCGGTCCAGCTCACAAACGCCGTCGGGATGACCAGCGTCGAGCCATTGGGGTTCACCAGCAGCCATGGCGGCGAGGTCGGATCCCAGGCTGTGTAGCCGCGCGCTTCAAACGTGCTGCGCATGCCGCCGGACGGGAAGCTCGAGGCGTCCGGCTCGCCCTTGATCAGCTCCTTCCCGGAAAACTCCGCCACGGCCTTGCCATCCGAATTGGGGTTGAGGAAGCTGTCGTGCTTCTCGGCGGTGATGCCGGTGAGCGGCTGGAACCAGTGCGTGTAGTGCGTGGCGCCGTGTTCGACCGCCCAGTCCCTGAGAGCCGCGGCCACAGCGTCTGCCACCGACGCGTCAAGCGGCGCGCCCTGCGAGATGGTTCGCCGAAGAGCCGCGTAGAGTGGCTTGGCCAGCCGGGCCTTCTGGACTTCGTCGTTGAAGGTGAGCGAGCCGAACGCTTCGGTCGCCCGCGGCAAGTCGCCGCCGACGCGGCCCACGGTCTCTCCCCAGTCGACGATGCCGGTGATGGCGTCTCGCAGTGCTGCTGATCCCATCGGTGGTCCTTTCCGTTGTGACATGAAATGAGGTGCGGTGCGGCCAGCGAGGTCATAACCTGCGCGCATGCCCAGGGTCCACGTCGGCCGGACAGCGAATTATCACGGATCCGATGACACTCTGCAAGAAATTTGCGTCTGAGGCACGGAAATGACGCGATTCTGTGCCGAGTGTCGTCCGGATTATGCAGATTGTGCATGATCCAGCTAACACAATCGCGAAGGCACGAAGCCGCGAAGGCGCGAAGGCTGGACCACGATGGTCCAACGTGTTCAACCCGACCCAACCGCGACCGCAACCTGACCCAACCTGATCAACCTGTTAAGATCCCGCCCTTCATGTCTCAGCCGACCGCCTCCAGAGCCGCCCTGACCCTTGCGGCGCTAGGCGTCGTCTTTGGCGACATTGGCACCAGCCCCCTCTATTCGCTGCGCGAGTGCTTTCACGGCTCGCATTCCGTGCCCCCGACCCACGACAACGTGCTGGGCGTGCTGTCGCTGATCTTCTGGTCGCTGGTCATCGTCATCACGGGGAAGTACGTCAGCTACGTGATGCGGGCCGACAACCACGGCGAAGGCGGCGTGATGTCGCTGATGGCGCAGGTGCCGCCCACCTACAAGGGACCGCAGAGCCGCGGGTTGCTGCTCGGGTTGGGCCTGTTTGGAGCCGCGCTCCTGTACGGAGACGGCGTGATCACGCCGGCCATCACCGTGCTGGGCGCGGTGGAGGGGCTCACGACGGTGACGACGGCGTTTGAGCCCTACGTGGTGCCGCTGACGGTCGCGATTCTGCTGGTCGTATTCCTGGTGCAGTACCGGGGTACGGCCACCATCGGCGCGATGTTTGGTCCGGTGATGTGCGTGTGGTTCATCACGCTGGCGGTGCTCGGCGTGCGCTGGATCCTGCTCGAGCCGCACGTGCTGACGTCGGTGAATCCTGCCTACGGCGCCCGGTTTCTGTGGAACAACGGCTACCAGGCCTTTGTCGTGCTGGGCTCGGTGTTCCTCGTCGTCACCGGCGGCGAGGCGCTGTTTGCCGACATGGGCCATTTCGGCGCGGGGCCGATTCGCCTGGCGTGGTTCGGGATGGTTTTTCCGGGGCTGATGCTCAACTACTTCGGCCAGGGCGCTCTGCTGCTGCAGCACCCGGAGGCCGCCGAGCATGTGTTCTACCGCATGGCGCCGCCCTGGCTTGTCGTGCCGCTGGTTTTTCTGGCAACGGCCGCGGCATGCATCGCCAGCCAGGCGCTGATCTCGGCGGTGTTCTCGATGACGCGTCAGGCCGTGCAGCTGGGGTACAGCCCGCGTGTCGAGATCCGGCACACGTCGGAGACCACCATCGGCCAGATCTACATTCCGACGGTGAACTGGGCGCTGATGATCGGCACGATCACGCTGGTCCTGCTGTTCCAGTCGTCGACGGCCCTGGCCGCGGCCTATGGCATCGCCATCACCGCGACGATGACCATCACGACGGTGCTGGCGTATGTGGTCGCGCGGCACGTGTGGGGCTGGAGCCGGTGGACCGCGGGCACGCTCACCGGCGTGTTGATGATCATCGACGTGGCGTTTCTCGGGTCCAACGCGCTCAAGATCCTGCACGGCGGCTGGGTGCCGCTGGCCATGGCGGCGTTTGTCTACCTGCTGATGTCGACCTGGAAGACGGGCCGGCAAGTCCTTGGCGCGCGGCTGCGCGAGAAGGCGTATCCGCTCGGTCAGTTTCTCAAGGAGCTGCCGCGCACTCATCCCGACCGCGTGCCTGGCTCGGCGATCTTCATGACCGGCAGCGGCGCGGGCGTCCCGCCGACGCTGCTGCACAACCTTCGGCACAACAAGGTCCTGCATGCCAGCATCGTCTTGCTGACAGTGGTGACCGAAGAGATTCCGGTAGTGCCAGACGAGCGGCGCGTGGACATCGAGCAGCTGGGGTCGGGGTTCTTCCGCGTGACGCTGCGGTACGGGTTTGTCGAAGAGCCCGACGTGCCGGCGGCCATCGCGCTGGCCCGCGGCCGCGGGCTGCCGATCGACAAGGACGACATCACGTATTTCCTCGGCCGCGAGACGCTGCTGGCGGCAGCCAGGGAGAGCGGCATGGCGCAATGGCGCGAGTCGCTGTTCTCGCTGATGTCGAAAAACGCCATGCGCGCGACCGCGTTCTTCCGGATTCCGCCCGAGCGCGTCGTCGAGCTCGGCATGCACGTGGAACTGTAGGGACAGGTTGGGTCGGGTTTGGTCAGGTTGGGTCGGGTTGGGTCAGGTTGACGACAGTGCACTTCGTGCCATCGTGCCATCGTGTCATCGTGATTGTGGCGGCGGTGCTGGCGCTTGCAGGGCCGGCGCTGGCCCAGCCTCGCCCCAACATCGTCCTGATCCAGGCCGACGACCTCGGCTACGGCGATCTCGGCAGCTACGGCCAGGCGAAATTCGCGACGCCCAACCTCGATCGACTGGCCGCCGAAGGCACGCGGTTCACGCAGTACTACGCCGGCAGCACAGTGTGCGCGCCGTCGCGCGCGGCGCTGATGCTGGGCCGGCACACCGGGCACAACTGGATCCGCGGCAACGGGGAGATCCCCATCAGGCCCGAGGATGTCACCCTCGCGGAAGTCCTGAAGGCCGCCGGGTATCGCACGGCCGTCGTCGGCAAGTGGGGCCTTGGGCGCGAGGACACGGAAGGCCGGCCCGGCCTGCAGGGCGTGGACCACTTCTTCGGCTTCCTCGATCACCGCCACGCGCACCGGCAGTACGCGACGCACCTGTGGCGCAACCAGACGCGTGTCGAGTACGACGTCACTCGCGACTACGCCAATGATTTGTTCACCGCCGATGCGCTCGAGGTCGTCAGTGCCGCCGACGCGCGGCCGTTCTTCCTCTACCTGGCCTATACCGTTCCCCACGCGGAGCTGCGGGTGCCCGAGGATTCGCTCGCGGAATATCGCGGACGCTATCCCGAGACGCCGTTTGTGAATGCCGCCGCCGACGCCTACACGCCGGTGCCGCCGTTCGAGCGCACGGGCTACCGTTCGCAGCCCGCCCCCCACGCGGCATTTGCCGCGATGATCGCGCGCATGGATCGCGACGTCGGCCGGCTGATGGCGACGCTGTCGCGAATGGGGATCGACAAGCAGACGCTGGTGTTATTTACCAGCGACAACGGCCCCCACCAGGAGGGCGGAGCCGATCCGGCGTTTTTCAATAGCGGCGGCGGGTTGCGTGGTATCAAACGCGATCTCTACGAGGGCGGCATCCGCGTGCCGATGATCGCCTGGGGCCCCGGGCGGGTGCCTGCGGCGGCCACCAGCGCGCACGTCTGGGCACACTGGGACCTGCTGCCGACGCTCGCCGACCTGGCCGGCGCGCGGACTCCCGACGGCCTCGATGGCATCTCGATGCGCGCGGCGCTCGAAGGCCGTCCCGCTCCCTCGCACGAGTTGCTCTACTGGGAGTTCCACGAGCGCGGATTCCAACAGGCGTTACGGATGGGGAAGTGGAAGGCACTGCGGGTGAAGGTTGGCGCGCCGCTGGAACTGTACGATCTCGACGCCGACCTGGGCGAGACGCGCGACGTTGCCGCGCTTCACCCCGACGTCGTCGCGCGCGCCGAACAGTTGCTGAAAGCGGCACGCACCACGTCGGCCCGCTGGCCTACGCCCTAAACGGGTTGGGTCAGGTTGGGTCGGGTTGGGTCAGGTTGGGTCGGGTTCGGTCGGGTTGGGTCAGGTTGGGTCGGGTTAATCAGGTTGGTGAGGGTGCTGACGCTGTGTACGACGGCGCAGGTACGCCTTCAGTTCCTCCGCCCCACGGATTGCTCGCTTGGCCAGCGTCCGGAATCGCTGATGTTCTTCGAGATTCACGTACTTCCGCTCCAGCGCTTCATCGACGTGGTTCTCGGTCTCTTGAAGCGAGCCCAGAGCGATGTCGAGATAGCGCATGAATTCGCGATTCGATCGGTTGAAGCCTTCGGCGATGTTTGCCGGCGCCGACCGCGTCGACTCGCCGACCTGGTCGCAGAATTTGAAATTGCGACGGACGCGAGGACGATCAGTTACTGCGATCAGTCCCCTGCGAAGTTCCACGGAAAGCTGCCAGCACAACAACTCGCGATAGTGTTTGACGGTAGCCATACTCAGCGCATAGCACGGCGCGTGCCGCTGTCGTCCAACCGACAACCTTGCCCATCTCCAACCTGGCCCAACCCGTTCCGAACCTGACCCGACCTGGCCGAACCTGACAGCACCAGACCGAACCTGTCTTACAATCCGCGCCGGTACACACCCGTGCACCGTCACGGAATACTCATTCCCAGGAGGGTCTAGTGGGCAAACCGATTCTCGGACTGATTCTTGGCGGTATTCTCGGAGCGCTCGACGGTTGGTCGGCGCTGCTGTCGGCCCCCGAAGTTGCGCCAGACATCGTAGGTATCGTGATCGGCTCGACCATGAAGGGTCTACTGGGCGGCGTGATCACTGGCTACTACGCGCGCCGCGTCCGGTCGCTTCGGGCCGGGTTGATCTTTGGAGGCGCGGTCGGGCTTTTTCTTGCATTCCTGGTCGCGGTGTTTCCCCAGCCCGACGGCTCGCACTATTGGTGGGAGATCATGCTGCCTGGCACGATCGTGGGGTTGATCGTGGGCTACGCGACGCAGGTGTACGGCAAAGCGCCAGCTCTCACACGCTAAACCGGTTAGGTCACGTTGGGTCGGGTTGGGCCACGTTGGGTCGGGTTGATGTCGGTTGGTCCGCTTGGCAAGTTGTCATGAAAACCTGATCAACCAGCGTCAACCTGACCGAACCTGACCCAACCCGACCGAACCTGACCCAACCCGACCGAACGACACGACCGAACCTGACCCAACCCGACCGAACCTGACCAACCTGTGAATTACAGTCCGCGATAAGCTAGCAACGCAATCCGCATCACCAGATAGCCGACCACCAGCAGAATCGCGACGCGATACGTGCGCGCGAAGCGCAGTGCTCGTTCGGCTGGCGACTCGCGGTGTGCCAGCACCGCTTGCGCATCGAGGTAGCGCGACAGATCGGCCACAAAGGCCTCCGCGGTTGCGTACCGCCCGGCAGGATCGGCTGCGCGCGCCTTGGCGGCGATCGATTTCAACGGGCGTGGACTGCGGACGGGGCCGCCGCGTTCCGGCGCCAGATACCACGCCAGCAACGCGCCGAGCGCGTAGACGTCACTGCGTGCGTCCGCGAGCCCGCGGGCCTGTTCGGGGGCCATGAAGCCGGCCGTGCCCGCGATCGCAGGTTGATCTGGTTGAGCAGGTTGACGAGGTTGATTGGGTTCAGCAGGTTGATGAGGTGACCCCATAAGCGCAAGTCCCCAGTCCATGACCAGCACTTCGCCGAAGGCGCCGATCATGATGTTGGCCGGCGTCAAGTCGCGGTGGACGATGCCGCGGGCGTGTGCGAAGGCGACGGCGTCGCCCACGCGAACGAGGAGTCGCACGCGCTCGGACACGGCGCCGGCGTGATCGGCCCACGCATCGAGCCGCTGGCCACGTACAAGCTTCATCACGTAGAACAGGCGGCCGTCCGGCAGCGTGCCGACGTCGTGCACGGGGACGATGCCGGGATGTTCGAGGTGCGCCAGGATCCGCGCTTCGGTCTCGAGCCTCGCCAGCGAGGCGGCATCGGTCGCGCCACTGAGCACCTTGAGCGCGACATCGCGTCCCAGCGCGCGGTCGGTGACGCGATAGACCGCGCCCATCCCCCCGCGGCCCAACGGCTCCACGATCTCGTACCGGGTGCCCGCCAGGTCGGGCAGATCGGCGACCTGCTGGAGATGCCTGAGCGTCGTGTCGGGCAGGTGCATTCGACGAATTCTACGTCGATGACGTGCGTTAACCACGGAGACACGAAGAACACGGAGGCCACACGGAGGGCTATTCTTGGCGGGCAACGCCGCGAACTGGCATTTTCCAAGAATAGTCTCTGTGCGTCCTTCGTGCCTTCGGGTCTCTGTGGTTGGCGTCCGTCATCCCCAGAAGATTGCGCGCGCTTCCCGTTCGTACTCGTCGTCGGACGCACACGCTTCGCGGAGCAGGCGCAGAACGTGCGCGCGGAAGTCGCGGCGAGTGGCGGCCAGCCGGTTGGTGACATCGTGCACGGCCCAGCCGCGCGCGTCGGCCAGCGCCTTGTAGCTCGGACGCTCGGCGTCGCGGACTTCGGCCAGGTCGTACGCCTCAAACAGCGCCAGGTAATCCCCTCGTTCACGGGCGAGATAGTCGGCACGGAGCGCGTCCACCGCGCGGGCGAAGAGCGCTCGCACGAACTCTTGCTGGAACCAGGCGTCCAGATCCACGTCGGCGGTGAGCGCCACCTCGCGGACCTCGCCTTCGGCCGTCGTGAAGTCGAGCGGCACGGTCGTCGCCCCGCCGCCCCGCTTCAGGCGGCCCGCCGCTTCGTGCGCGTGGCCCGCCACGCCGTCAAGGCAGGTGCGCAACCAGGTGCGGAACCGCGCCTTCGAGGGGTCGTAGCTCTCAAGAAATCCCTTCTCGATTGCACGCGCGAAAAAGTCCTGCGTGAGGTCCTCGGCCGCGTCAGGCGACAGGTGCCATCGGGCGCGGAGGTACTTGTAGACCGGCCGCCAGTAGGCGGTGACCAGCGCGTCCCACGCGATCGTCCGCTCGGCGGGATCGGCGCTCGTCAGGCGCTCGACGACGGACAGGCGTGTGGGAGGGAACATGAGTCAGCCGGTTAAGTCAGGTTGGGAACCTGACGCAACCCGTTACGGTTAGACGTCGAGCTCGACGACGTTGTCGGCCCGGTCCATGATGAACCGGAACCGCGCGGAGGCGTCCTTGCCCATCAGCTCGTTGATCACGCGGTCGGTGACGAGCTGGTCGCTGATCTCCACGCGCAGCAGCCGCCGGGTCTTCGGGTTCAGCGTGGTCTCCCACAGCACCTTGGGCATCATCTCGCCCAGGCCCTTGAAGCGCGTGATCTCGGGCGTCGAGCGGCCGGTCGGGCCTCGGCCCGCGGTCTTCAGGATCTGCTGCTTCTGCGCCTCGTCGAGCGCCCAGTGCGTGTCCTTGCCGATGTCGATGCGATAGAGCGGCGGCTGCGCGAGAAACACGTGCCCGTGGCGAATCAGATCGGGCATGTGGCGGTAGATGAACGTCATCAGCAGCGTCGCGATGTGGTTGCCGTCGGAATCGGCGTCGGCCAGGATGATGACGCGGCCGTAGCGCAGGCGGCTGCGATCGAAGGTCTTGCCCAGCCCGCAGCCAAGCGCGGTGACCAGGTCGGAGAGTTCCTTGTTCTCGAGCACCTTGGCCAGCGAGGCGCTCTCGGTGTTGAGCACCTTGCCGCGCAGCGGCAGGATAGCCTGGCGCGCGCGGTCGCGGCCCTGCTTGGCGCTCCCGCCGGCCGAGTCGCCCTCCACGATGAAGATCTCGGTGTCCTCGCGCGCCGTGTGCGAGCAGTCGCTCAGCTTGCCGGGCAGCGCCATGCGGGCCGAGGTCGCCGACTTGCGCGTCACTTCCTGCTGTGCGGCTCGACTGGCCTCGCGAGCGCGCGCCGACAGGATGATGCGGGCGACGATGGACTCGGCGACGCTGATGTTGTGATTCAGCCAGTGCTCCAGCGCGGGACGGATCGCGCCGTCGACGGCCGAGAGCAACTCGGGGTTGTTCAGCCGGTCCTTGGTCTGGCCCTGGAACTGCGGCTCGGCGATGAACACGCTGAGCACGCCGGTGAGCCCCTCGCGGATGTCTTCGGCCGTGAGCGTCACGCCCTTGGGCGTGAGGTTGTGCGTCTCGATGAAATTGCGCACGGCCTTGCCCAGCCCTGCGCGCAGTCCGTTTTCGTGCGTGCCGCCGCTGCCGGTGGGGATGCCGTTGACGTAGCTGCGCAGGTGCTCGTCGGTGGACTCGGTCCATTGCAGCACGACGTCGAGCTTGAGCCCGTTGTCGCGCGTGACCGCAAACGGCGCGTCGTGAACGGCCTTGTTGCTGCGCTCGCCGACGATCTTGCGAAGGTAGGCGACCAGGCCTTCCTCGTGCGTGAAGACGTGCTTGTCGCCGGTGACCTCGTTTTCGAAGGACACCTTCACGCCCTTGTGCAGGTAGCTGACGACTTCGAGGCGTTCGCGGATGACGTCGGCGTCGAACTCGATCTTCGGAAAGATCACCGGGTCGGGGTGAAACCGGACGGTCGTGCCGGTGCCGCGCGCCGCCCCCAGCTTTTTCAGGCTGCCGGCTGGCTTGCCCTGCGCAAAGCGCAGTTCCCACTGCTGCCCGTCGCGCTTGACGGTGGCCACCAGTTCCTTCGACAGCGCGTTGACGACTGACGCGCCGACGCCGTGCAGGCCGCCAGCCGTCTTGTAGTTGGTGTCCCCGAACTTCCCGCCGGCGTGCAGGACGGTGAAGATCACCTCGAGCGCGCTCTTGTTGGTCTTCGCGTGTTTGTCGACGGGGATGCCGCGCCCGTCGTCGGTGACCGAGATCGTCGAGCCGTCCTCGTGCAGCGTCACCGCGATCGTCGAGGCGAAGCCATTCATCGCTTCGTCGACCGCATTGTCGAGGATTTCCCAGACCAGGTGGTGGAGCCCGGCGCTGCCGACGCCGCCGATATACATGCCCGGCCGCTTGCGGACCGGGTCGAGACCTTCGAGGACGGTGATGTCTTTCGCGGAATACGATGACGCCATTGACGGAGACGATAGTACAACGAAGAGGTTGGTCAGGTTAGGTCAGGTTGGGTCGGGTTGACGCTGGTTGATCAGGTTTAGGAGGCAACCCGACCAACCAGCACCAACCTGACTGAACCTGACCCAACGCGACCGAACCCGACCAAACCCGTTCCGATTACGTCGTCTTTTTCCGTGCGCGTGGCGCGCGAGGTGCCCTCGGCGTTCTGGGTGTGCGCGGTGCACGCGGCGCCGCGGTCGTCCCGGCCTGCGACGGCCCGCGGGACCGGGTCCGGGTCCGCTTGCGGCCGGCAGGCTTGGGCAGCGCCTCGTTGCCGGGTTCCGGCGCCATCTCGCCGTCCACCACCAGCGCCGCATCGTCGACGACGATGTCGGCCACGATGGTCTCGCCGCTCGACGCGGGTTCCACAGGCGAGTCGACGAGCGTCGACTGCGGCGCGTCGAGTGTGTCCTCGATCGCTTCCGGCGCCGCGCCTCCGGCAGAAGCGGCCGGCCGGGAGAACTGCGGGCCGGGGAAGACGCGCAGCACGCCCTGGCGATCGCGGTCGAGTCGCAGCAGCCCTTCCTTCTGACATGCGCGCAGGAACTCGACGATGCCTGCAAAGCCGAACTTGCGCTCGTCAAACGTCTCGTCCGCGGTGCGCAGGTACTGGCGGACCTGGCGGATGTACATCGGCCATCGCGGGTTCTGCCTGGCCGCCGCAAACAGCCTCGCTGCCGTCTGCACGGCATCGACGGACTGCTCGGCGGTGACCGTGGACGCCGGTGCGCCGCCGCGCGGTTCGGCGCCATCCTCGGCGGGCGTCTCGCGCGCAGGGGCGTCCTGTGTCACGGTCCCGGCCTCGACGGCGTCGGCTGACGGCGCCGGCGGCGGCGTGTCGGGCACCCCAGCGCTGACGGCGTTGTCGGCCAACTCCACCAGGACGCTGCGGCCCGCCTGCTTCAGTGTGACCAGGCCGCGTTCGGCGACCTTCTCGATGAAGTCGCGGAACGTGCCGGTGCCGTAGTCACGTTCCGAGAAGGTGGAGTCCAGTTGCAACAGCGTGCTCTTCAGGAGGCCGAGTTGCGGGGTGACCTCACGGTCCGCCAGCACCTTCAAGGCGCGTTTGACCAACGGCAGAGCTTTCTCGATGTCGGCGGCGGCAAGCGCCGAAGGCGCGCCCGATCGGCCGCGTCCGCCGCCGCCGCTTGGGCTGGCCGCACGTCGCGTGCCGAGCAGGTTCTCGTAGGCGATGAACTCGTGGCAGTTGCGCTGCATCACCAGGCTGGTGAACTGCCGTCCGCCCACGACGAACACCTTGCGATCGTACTGCTTGAGCTTTTCGACCAGCGTGATGAAGTCGCTGTCGCCGCCGACGATGACGAAGGCGTTGATGTGAGCGTGAGTGAAGGCCATCTCGAGCGCGTCGAGGGCCAGGTTGATGTCGGCGCCGTTTTTGTCGCCGCCCGGCGTGAGGTTGCGCTGCACCATCCGGATGGCATGTTGCGAGAGCAGCCGGCCGTGGTCGCCGGCGCGTTTCCAGTCGCCGTAGGCGACCTTGGTGACGACCTCGCCGCGTTCCTTGATGGCCTCGAGGATGAGGCCGATGTCGAATTGTCCGCCGAGGGTGGTCTTGACGCCGATTTCGATGTTGTCGAAGTCGACGAAGACGGCAATCTTCAGTCGTGGGTCTGTCAAAGGGAATCCTGAATCGTCGTGCTCGTGACGTCTGGTGAGGCTCCTGGTCGAGTCGACCCGTCCACCTGACTAGTGGGACGGGGAACCTGCGTCATTGCAGGGACCAGGGCGCTTTTGGTGAATCATCGCAGCGCCAGAGCCGGGCGTTGGCCGGGCCTGAGGCGCGCACGTCTATTGTGTCACAGTTGCACGTAGGCCGGGACTTTAGTTCCGGCGGGGCGTCCCAACTCCCAAATACGCGGCTACGTCGCGGCGAAACTTGTACAAGTCGACTCCTGCGAGGCTGCACAGCGTGAACGCCTGAGGGCGTGCGGCGCCGCCGTTCCACACGCAGATCCCGAACCGTCCGGCGTTCACGACGAAGGAGAGTCCCGGACGCACGCACAACCTCTTCCAGTCCTGCTGGACGTCATGCCACTGAATGTCGTCGAACAGGACGAGGGCGCCTGGGTTCAGCCTGAGGGATAGCCGGTCGAGCAGTGCGAGATAGCTCCCCCGCGTCTTGTCGCCGTCGATGAAGGCCAGGTCGATGCCGTCGTGGAGGCCAGGAAGCAGGCGTTCAATGGCCGCCTCGAACGACGCGTTGACCACTTCGACATGAGCGACCGTCCGGCGGAGATGGCCCTCGGCCAGCCGCGCACGCCCCGGGTCGCCTTCAACGGTGATGAATCGCCGGCACGATGGCGCCGACGCGAGGTAACAGCCAGAGATTCCAGCAGCGGTGCCCAGTTCCAGAATCGTCCGGGCCCGCGCCGCCTTGGCGCACAGGTAAGAAACGTGCCCCACACCGCCGTGACGCTGGAGATGCTATATGGTGCCTGCCCCCGATGCGGCGATCCGAAGCGCCCATGGGCCTTCAGGCGCCAGACGTTTGTCACGCCCTGCCCACGAATGCGTCACGCAATGCTCCTGCTTCGTACGTAGGCCGGAACTTTAGTTCCGGCGCTGCAAGACGCCCGAACTGAAGTTCGGGCCTACGTACCGTCGCGGCTCACCCGATCAGCGGCAGTTCGGGCGTCGCAGGCACCACGCGGATGAACTGACCGCGCTGCAGCAGCTCGCGTCCCTTGCCGCCGCGTCCGGTGACCTCGTACTTCGTGGTGCTGATGGTCTGTTCGGCGCCGCGGCTGGTCTCCACCACCATCAGGTCGCGGTCGCCGACCGAGGCGATGAAGCCGAGCACGCGGTCGTCGTCTTCCTGCAGCTTGATCAGGATCACGCCGCGGCCAGGGCCGGAGAGAAAGTTGATCTCGTCGGCCGGGCACAACATCGCGCGCGCCGACCGCGTGGCCGCAATGACGATCTCGCTTCCAGTAATTTTGGCGACGCCCACGACCTCGACGCCGTCGCCGGCCCTGGCGTACTTCCGGCCCGCACGCGTGCTGGGCTCGACGAACCCGTCGAGGCCGAACCGCAGGCTGTAGCCGTCGCTCGTGACGGCCAACGCGTGCACCGGCGGCGCCACGCCCTCCTTGACGGTCGCAATCCTGCTTGCCACGCGCGGGTCGAGGCTGAGCGCGGCAACGACGCGCTCGCCGTCCCTGAACTTGAACAGCTTCTGAATCGGCTCGCCGTAACCGGTACTGGCGGGCACGTCGATGACGCGGCACGTGTAGGCGACGCCGAAGTTGGAGAAGAACACGGCGGTCGCACGGGTGCTGCCCGCCAAAACCGCCAGCACGGAGTCCCCCTCGCGCAGGCGTGTGGTGGAGAGGTCCTTCACTTCCTTCTGGCGCTTCACCCACCCGTCGCGCGAGACAATCACGACGTTGTCCTCGTCGACGATGAAGTCGTCGGCCGAGGTACTCGACCTCGTCGGCATCCGATGTCAGCTCCGTGCGCCGCTTGTCCTTCTTCGGGTCGCCGTACGTCTTCAGCAGGTGCTCCAGCTCGCCGCGCACGACGCTCCAGCGGTCCTGCTCGTTGCGCAGCAGGCCGGCGATCTGCTTCGCGCGCTTGCGCTTGTCGGCCAGCTCCGTAGTGATGACGAGGATCTCGAGTCGCGCCAGCCGGTAGATCTTCAGCTCGAGGATCGCGTCAGTCTGCTCGGCGTCCAGATCGAAGCGCTTCATGATCTGCGCCGCCGCGTCGGCCTTGCCGTCCGACTTGCGGATCAGGCGCAGGATCTCGTCGAGCGCGTCGAAGACCTTCTCGAAGCCTTCGAGGATGTGGATGCGCTTTCGAAGCGCGTCCAGCTCGTGCTCGAGGCGCGCGGTGACGACATCCAGCCGGAACTTCAGGAAGTACCAGAGGATCTGGTGCAGGTCGAGCCGTTCGGGCCGCCCGACCTCGGGGTTCTCGGTCGGCACCAGGCACGTGAGGTTCACCGGCACGCTGGTCTGCAGCGGCGTGTGCTTGCAAAGGTACGCCATCACCAGTTTGGGGTCGACGTCCCTCTTGATCGTCAGCTCGATCCGCACGTCGTCGGTGGACACGTCGCGCACGTCGATGAGCGGCGGCAGCTTGCGCTCGATGACGACCTCGGCGATGCGCTCGACCAGCGTCGCCTTGTTCACCATGTAGGGCACGCTGGTAATGAAAATCGTCTGGCCGGCGCGCGTGGCCTCGCCTTTTTGCCATGTGCCGCGCACGCGCACCGCGCCGGTTCCGCTCCGGTAGATCTCCTTGATCTCGTCGGCGGAGTTGAGAATCTGGCCGCCGGTGGGGAAGTCCGGACCCTTCACCCACCGGCACAACTGCGCGGTGCTCAGGTCGGGGTTGTCGAGCAGCTTCAACAACGCCTGGCACACCTCGCCGAGGTTGTGCGGCGGGATGCTGGTGGCCATGCCGACGGCGATGCCCGTGGCGCCGTTGACCAGCAGGTTCGGCAGCCGCGCCGGAAGCACGACCGGCTCGGTCTTCGTGCCGTCGTAGTTCGGCCGGAACGGCACGGTGTCCTGATCGATTTCCGTCAGCAACTCGTCGCTGATGCGCCCCAGCCGGCACTCCGTGTACCTCATCGCGGCGGCCGAGTCGCCGTCGAGGCTGCCGAAGTTGCCCGATCCGTCCACCAGCGGATAGCGCAGCGAGAAGGACTGCGCCATACGGACCAGCGTCTCGTAGATCGCCATGTCGCCATGCGGGTGGAAGCCGCCCATGACGTCGCCAACCACCTTCGCGCACTTGCGATGCTTGACGTCGGCCGTGAGGTTTTGCTGCCACATCGTGAAGAGGATGCGGCGCTGGACGGGCTTGAGGCCGTCGCGGACGTCGGGCAGCGCACGCGAGGTGATGACCGACAGCGCGTAGTTGAGATACCGCGCCTGTGCCGCCTCGTGCAGCGGCACCGCGTCTCCGCCGCCGGGCGCCGATCCCGAGGGTGGCACGGAGCCGGCTCCGCCGTAGCCGCCGCCGTCGTCGTCGGCCGGAAGGTCGAAGAGGGAAGGACCGTCCGAATCAGAACGCCGTTTCGCCAATCGTCACCATTTTTCCGCTAACATCCGCAGCGCCTCCCCCGATAACCGGCACGTCCGCCAGTCCGGCAGCACGTCGGCGCCGAGCTTCTCGTAGAAGCCAATCGCCGGAGCGTTCCAGTCGAGCACGTTCCAGTCCATGCGCCCGCAGCCGCGCGCGACGGCCAGCCCGGCAAGGTGGCGCAGCAGCGCCTTGCCAACCCCCGACCCGCGCGCGTGCGGTTGGACGTAGAGATCCTCGAGGAACAAGCCCGGGCGTCCGAGAAACGTCGAGAAGTTGTGGAAGAACAGGGCGAAGCCCACCGTGGCGCCATCCAGTTCCGCGATCACCACTTCAGCGGCCGGGTGTGCGCCGAACAACTGCTCGGCCAGCAGGGACTCGGTGGCCACGACCTGGTGCTCGAGTTGCTCGTACGCGGCCAGCTCGCGGATGAAGCCGAGGATGAGTGGCACATCGGCAGCGGTCGCGGCTCGCAGCGAGGGCGAGGGTGAAGCGGGCGCGGACATTTCGACAAGGATATAGAATATCCAGAGTCGAAGGAGGTCATGGTGCGTTATCCGAAGCTGACCGCGTTTGTCGCGGCGATCGGACTGGCGTCGGCCGCTCTTGCGCTCGGGCAGTCTGGTGTCGATCTCAAGCCGGGCGATTCCGCGCCCGACTTCTCGTTGCCCGGCTCCGATGGCAAGACCTGGAAGCTCTCCGAGCTTTCCGGAACAACGGTCGTGCTCGCCTGGTTCCCGAAAGCCTTCACCGGTGGTTGAACGGCCGAGTGCGCGTCGCTCCGTGAGAGCGGCTCCGACATTCGACAGTTCGACGTTCACTACTTCACCGCCAGCGTTGACGACGCCGAGACGAACAAGAAGTTCGCCGAGTCGCTGCACGCCGATTATCCAATCCTTGCCGACCCGTCCAAGACCACCGCGACAGCCTATGGCGTTGTCACCGCCACGCGGCCCGTCGCCTATCGCTGGACCTTTTACATCGGTCCCGACGGCAAGATTCTGTACGTGGACAAGGCCATCAGTACGGCAACGGCCGGAGCGGATATCGCGAAGCGCCTGGCGGAGTTGGGCGTGAAGAAACGCACGGGTTGATCGGGTCGATCGGGTTGGGCAGGTTGATTGGGTTGGGCAGGTTGATTGGGTTGGACCGTCACCGAGGCACCAGCGTCATCTGTGGGCAGCTCGCCGCCGGCGGCGGAGGGCTGCCCGCGTTCATCGCACGTATCGTTTCCTCCGCGATATACGCGTAGCCCGTGTCGTTGGGATGGAAGCCGTCTGACGAGTACGTCGACGCCTGGTACGACCGCGAGTTGCACAACAGGTCCACGACCGTGGCGTTCATGCCCACCAGCGCGTTGGCGCCCTGCACGCTGAACCCCACGGACAACCGCTGCAGCCACTGCCGATCCCGCGTGGGCCGGCCCACGGCAAACGGCACCCCCGCGAGATTCGGCAAGTTGAGCACGATGATCCTTGCCGATGGCGCGCGGCCACGGACGGTGCCGACCAGCTCGCGGTAGTCCTCCGCAAACGCCGCTATCTGTCCGTCGATATACGCATTCGGGTCCTGGCTTCCCGCCGCGCCGCGGTCGATGGCCGTGGCCAGCGTGTTGGCGTCGTTGGCTCCGGCAAAGATCGTCACGACCGTCGTCGTCGACGGAACAAACGGCGCTTCGTGCTGCAGGAAGTTGTTGTTGATCCCGATGCCGACGCCATTGCCGATGTCCTGTACCTCGCGCGACATCACCGCCCCTGGCAGGCCCATGTTGGTGAGCCGCGTGGAGGCGTCATCCTCGCGAAGCGAGCGCAGGATCCGCGGCACATAGCCCGTGCCCCCGGGGCAGTCGGTGAAGGGCAGGCAGGGAATAGAGGCGCCGATGCCGGCGGCGTCGCTGGCGCCCAGCGCCGTGTAGTGACCGCTGGTCGGGGTCGGCCCAGGGCCGTCGCCGCCGTCGTCGTCAGTGGATTTTTTGCAGCCGGCCAGGAGGGCCAGGCCGATGATCGGGACGAGGATACCGTTCTTCAGTCGCATTCCGGGTTTTCGTATGCAATCCCCAGGCCCGCCTTCGGCTTCGGCTTCGGCGCGGCAGGCCCCATTCGCCTGCGGCTTCGGAGCGGCAGGCCCCGACGCAACCTGAATAACCTGTTCTGATAGACTAGCCGGTCTCGACCCCCGACGAAGGTCTGCATCAACAAGACCTACCATCAGAGCCATGGGCATTCTCGACCGATTCAAGACGCAACCAAAGTGGAAGCACGCCGACGCCGAGGTCCGACTCGCTGGTGTTCACGAGCTTCCGGAAGATGAGCAGGACGTGCTGGCCGACGTGGCACGCACCGACGACGACGCGCGGGTGCGCAAGGCGGCGGTGGGCAAACTCGGCACGGTCGGAACGCTGGCGGAGATCCTGCGGGCCGACCGGGACGAGTCCGTGCGCGATGAAGCCGCAGGCGTGCTGCTCGATATCGCGCTGGGCGCGTTCGAGGCCGACGAGGCCTCCAGCCTGGCGGCGCTCGACGCCTTTGGCGTCCTGCCGCCGGCGGCTGCCATGAAGCAGCACGTGCTCGTCGCCAAGACGGCCAAGCGCGAAAGCGTCGGCCAGGCGGCGCTGGACCGGCTTGGAGACGATCCCAGGGCGCTGGCCACCGTCGCGCGGCGCAGCGAACATGCGCCGGTGCGCATGGCGGCGCTGGGCCGTTTGCGCGATGCCGAGGAACTTGCGGCCACCGCGCTCAAGAGCAGCTTCCGCGACGTCACCACTGCGGCGCTCGAGCAGATCACCGACCGCGCAGCCATCAAGGCGATCGCCACGCGTGCGGCCAACCCTGCGGCCGCGCGCCGGGCGCGGGTCATCCTGCGCGAGTTCGAGGAGCAGGACGCCGCCGCGGCGGCAGCGGAAGCGGCGCAGGCGGCTGTGGTCCAGGCAAAGCGCCGGGGACAGGCCGAGTTGGTGCGCGAACTCGAGCGCATCGGCGCGCATGCCGGTGAGGCCGGCGCCGCCGACCGCGTCGCGTCGCTGGGCGCGCGCTGGCAGACCGAAGGCGTCGATGCCGATGCCGACGTGCGAGGCCGATTCGACCAGGCGATGGGCGCCGCCCGCGAGGCGCTGGCGAGGCTTGAAGCCGAGCGTGCCGCGCGCGAGCAGCGGCAGAAAGAGATGGCAGAAAAACTGGCCGCCCGGCGTGCGCACATCGCGCGCTGCCGTGGAATGGGCGGCGACACCAGCGCCGAGGCGCAGGCCATGCTGGTGGCAGAATGGGAGGGCCTGCCCGTGGTCGATCACCCAGAAGGCGCTCAACTGCAGGCCGATTTCGAGTCGGCGCTCCGAAGCATCGAACGCAAGCGCAAGGACGAAACCAGCTTCGGCGAGCGGCTCGGCCGCATCGCCGAACTGGCGGCGGCGCTCGAGACACTGTCGGCCGACCAGCGGTATCCGGCCAGTCGCGACGTGCGTCAACGCGCGCGGCGTGTGCGGCAGGACGCGCAGGCGGCGCTCTCTGGGTTCGACCTCGACCCGCGGGCGCACGAAGCCGTGGCGCGCGTGAAGGCGGCCGAAGAGGCGCTGGCTGCACGCGAGCAGGCGTGGCGCGATGCGCAGAACGCCGAAGCCGAACAGCACAAGCGGCGCGCGCAGCAGGCGCTGCAACGCATGACGGACCTGGAGAAGCTCGAAACGCCGACGCTCAAGGCGCTCGAGCGCGCCATTGCGGATGCGTTCACGCTTGAAACGGAGCTCGGTCACGAGCCGCCGGAGCCCGAGCGGCAGGAGCTGCGGCGGCAGTTGGCGGCGCTTCGCGAGCTGCTGCAGCCCAAGGCCGCGGCGTTGCGCGAGGCCGACGACTGGCAACGCTGGGCCAACGCGGGCGTGCAGGAGCAGCTGATCGAGAAGATGGTGGCGCTTGCGAACGAAGCCGACGCCAACGCCGCGTTTCGCCGGATGCGCGAGCTGCAGGAGCAGTGGAAGGGCGTGGCCTCCGCCCCGCGCGACAAGGCCGAGCATCTGTGGACGCACTTCCGCGCGGCCGCGCAGGCCGTGCGCGAGCGTGTGGAGCCGCTCCGGGCGGCGCAACATGCGCAGCAGGTCGAGCACCTCGCCCGCAAGGTCGCCCTGTGCGAGCAGGCCGAGGCGCTGGCCGACTCGACCGACTGGATCGCGACGGCGGACACGCTCAAGGCGTTGCAGGCCGAGTGGAAGACCATCGGCCCGGCGCCCCGGCGCGACGAGCAATCCGTGTGGGATCGCTTCCGCACCGCGTGCAACCGCTTCTTCACGCGCCGGCAGGACGATCTGAAACAGCGCAAGCAGATCTGGACGACCAATCTCGAGACCAAGGACGCGCTCATCGCGCGCGCCGAGGCGCTCTCCACGGTCACCGACTTCAACGCGGGGTTTGCCGAGCTCAAGGCGCTGCAGGCGGAGTGGAAGGCCAGCGGGCCGGTGAAGAAGGCGAAGTCCGAGCAGGTCTGGCAGAAGTTTCGCGCGGCCTGCGACGCCTTCATGGAGCGCTATCGCACGCGCGACACCCACCAGTTCGCCGACCGGCTCGCGCGCCGCGAGGCCGTCGCGGTCGATCTCGAGGCGCTTGCGGCGGGCCTCTCGAGCGGCGAGGTGCCGCACGAAGGGCTGCTCGAACGCGTCCGCAGCATTCGCACCGGGTGGCAGCAGGCCGGCTCGGTGCCGCGTGAAGTGCTGCACACGCTGGCCAGCCGGTTCGACACCGCGCTTGGCGCGGTGCTGGCGGCCGCGCCCGAGGCCTTCCGGCACAGCGAGCTCGACGCCGGGGCCAATCGCGCGCAGCTCGAACAGTTGTGCGAGCGCGTCGAGCAGGTGACGAGCCGCCAGCCCGCGATGGCCGGGGCGTCGTCGGTCGCGCAACTGGCCGACCAGCTGCGCGAGCGGCTGGCCGCCAATACGATCGGCGGCCGCGTCGACGACGAGGCCAAGTGGAAGAACCACGAGTACGAGGTGCGCGCCGCGCAGGATGCGTGGCAGCGCGTCGGCTACGTGCCCGACTCGGTGGCCGCGCCGCTTTTTGCACGGTTCCAGCGCGCGGTACATCGGTTCTACGGGGAAAAGAAACCCGGCGCGCCCGCGCCGGGGCCGCGCGGACGGAGATAAACCGAGAGGTTGGCCGGGTTCGGTCAGGTTTGGTCTGGTTCCGTCAGGTTGATTGATGGATTGCGCCAAACCTGACGCAACCCGACCACCCAACCCGACCCGAACCCGACCGAACCCGACCGAACCCGGCCGAACCACGCAGTTTAGTAGCGGTAGTGCTCCGCCTTATACGGGCCGTTCACCGGCACGCCGATGTAGTCCGCCTGGTCCTTCGACAGCGTCGTCAGCTTCACGCCGAGGTGATCCAGGTGGAGCCTGGCGACCTGCTCGTCCAGGTGCTTGGGCAGCATGTAGACCTGCTTTGCGTACTGGTCGTTGCGCTGGTGCAGCTCGAGCTGTGCGATGACCTGGTTGGTGAACGAGGCCGACATCACGAAGCTCGGGTGGCCGGTCGCGCAACCCAGGTTCAGCAGCCGGCCCTCGGCCAGCACCATCACCGAGTGGCCGTCGGCGAACTTCCACTCGTCGTACTGGGGCTTGATGTTGATCCTCTCGATGCCCTTCACCTTCTTCAGGCCGGCCATGTCGATCTCGTTGTCGAAGTGGCCGATGTTGCCGACGATGGCCTTGTCCTTCATCTTGGCCATGTGGGCGGCCGTGATGATGTCCTTGTTGCCGGTCGCCGTGACGAAGATGTCAGCCTTGCTGACGACGTTGTCGAGCGTGTTGACCTCGTAGCCTTCCATCGCCGCCTGCAGCGCGCAGATCGGGTCGATCTCGGTGACGATCACGCGGCAGCCCTGGCCGCGCAGCGCCTGCGCGCAGCCCTTGCCGACTTCGCCGAAGCCGAGAACGACAGCGACCTTGCCGCCGAGCATGACGTCGGTGGCACGGGCGAGACCGTCGGGCAGCGAGTGGCGGCACCCGTAGATGTTGTCGAACTTGCTCTTGGTCACCGAGTCGTTGACGTTGATGGCGGGGAACAGCAGCGTGCCCGCCTTGGCCATGTCATAGAGCCGGTGCACGCCGGTCGTCGTCTCCTCCGAGACGCCGCGGATTCCGCGTGCGACCCTGGACCAGAGTCCAGGCGTCTTCTTCAGCTCCGCGCGCAGCGTCTCGAGGATGATGCCCCACTCCTCGGGCTCCTTCTCGGCGTCAAACGCCGGCACCGCGCCGGCCTGCTCGAACTCCAGCGCCTTGTGCACGAACAGCGTCGCGTCGCCGCCGTCGTCGACGATCAGCGTGGGGCCGCTGCCATCGGGCCACACCAGCGCTTCCTTCGTGCACCACCAGGTCCTCCTCGAGCGACTCGCCCTTCCACGCGAACACCG
Organism: Vicinamibacteria bacterium; assembly: GCA_963806705.1. Taxonomy (GTDB): domain Bacteria; phylum Acidobacteriota; class Vicinamibacteria; order Vicinamibacterales; family JAENWD01; genus JAENWD01. Next base: position 341,353 of record CAWDZE010000012.1, on the reverse strand, counting down.
GCGTGCCCAGCGGGTTGGCGACCGTGCCACCGGTTTCCGGGCGACCCACGGCCACGGCGGCCGCGGCGTGGTCCTGCGTCGAGAAGATGTTGCACGACACCCAGCGGACATCGGCGCCGAGCTCCGTGAGCGTCTCGATGAGGACCGCCGTCTGAATCGTCATGTGCAGGCTGCCCATCACGCGGGCGCCGGCGAGCGGCTTGGCCTTGCCGTACTGGGCGCGCAGCGCCATCAGGCCGGGCATTTCCTGTTCCGCCAGGCGGATCTCCTTGCGGCCGTACTCGGCCTGGGTGAGGTCCGCGACCTTGAACGGCTCGCGGCCCGCGGCTTTAGCCGCGGCAAACGGGTGCTGAAGCTTCTCTGCAGTTGCGCTCATAAATATCTCCAACTAGGTTCAACCTATCCAACTCAACTCGCCTGATCAACTACGTTTCGTGGCGCGCGCCACGAAGAGCCCTGGTCCTTTCGCTTCCGGCGCCGACGGCAGGGCGTGGAGGCGGACGTCGGAGAAGCCCGCGGTGGTCAGCCAGCTCGTCATCTGGGTCTCGCTGAAGCCGAGCCACTGGTGGCCGAGCTGCTGCCGGTAGCCCTCGCGGTCGTGCGGCAACAGGTCGGTGATGAGCACCCGGCCGCCCGGCTTGAGCACGCGCGCGACCTCCGCGAGTGCACGCGTCGGCTCGGGCAGGTAGGGCAGCACCAGCGTCAACACCGCCGCGTCGAGTTCCGCATCGGCGATGGGCAGCTGCTCGAGATCGCCGCGCCGGAACTCCGCGGCAACCTGGCCAGCGAGACGGCGCTTGGCGGCGGCCAGCATTGCCGCCGAGTTGTCCACGGCGATCACGCGCGCGACAAACGGCGCGAGCGCAGCACTCATCGCGCCGGTCCCGCACCCCAGGTCACCCACGACCCACGCCGGATCCAGCAGGCCGCACGCCGCCTGCAGGTGAAAGTGCGCGCCGAACAAATCCTCGCGCAGCCGGTCCCATTGACCAACGGCCGACGAGAAGAACTCCTGCGAACGCGACCTGCGCGCGGCCAGGACGGTCTGCAGCCGCCGATGATCCTGACCCGCGACCCGGCTTTCGGTGACTTGCTCGCGCACGAGCAGCCACAGCCGGCGCGCTGGGCCCTGGCGGTTGGCCGGCGCCATCGCGTACAGGCGGCTGGTGCCTTCTGCGCGCGAGGTCACCCAGCCGCTGTCGGCCAGCGCCTTGAGGTGCCGGCTGACCGTGGATTGCGGCAACTGCAGCACGCTGCACAACTCGGTCACCGTCAGTTCCTGCCCCTCGAGGAGCAACAGCAGCCGATCGCGCGTGATGTCGGCCAGCGCGGACAGGTCGTCGAGGATGGCGGGATGGGCGGTCGGCATTAATCCGTAAAACCGGATTAAAGGATACACAAGGATGGGACGGGTGTCAATTGACGATTGCAGATTGCAGATTGCAGATTGCAGATTACGAAATTACGCGGATTTGGGCTGATTGAAGGGATTGCGACGTTTCATGCCGCTGATGACCTGGCGTGTAGAAACCGAGGTATTTTTGGCAGATCTCGCACTGGCATTGCGTTTGGTTCGACGCGAGTCATGGACTCCACTGACTTCAAAGCTCGGACTCGCGCATTTGCTATTGCGGTGATCAGGCAAGTGCGGACGCTGCCTCAGACCTTGGTCTGCCGCACCATCGCCGGCCAGCTCCTGAGGTCCGCCGGCGGCACTGCCTCGAACTATCGGGCGGCGTGCCGCAGCCGTTCCAGAGCGGAGTTCGTGGCAAAGCTCGGCAACGTGCTCGAGGAGTCGGATGAAAGCGCCTTTTGGCTCGACATGCTGGTCGAGTCCGGTGAAGACATCCCGGTTGAGCGCGTGAGAAGCCTACAAGCGGAAGCCGAAGAAATCGTCGCGATGACAGTGAGTTCGATTCGGACGGCCGCGCAGCACCTGCCGCCGGCGCATCCAGCAAGACGCGGGCACCTCGAAAGACCCCCATCCGCCAATCCGCCTCAATCTGCGTAATTTGTCCAACATCGCATCTGCAATCTGCAATCTGCAATCTGCAATTCAGCTAGGATTCCCCTAGTGCCCTCGATTCGCCTGACGACCCCACGCGACACCGTCCACGCGCGTCTGCCCGACGGCCGCATCTTCGAGGCCCCGCCGGCGACGCCGATTGGCGACATCCTCCGGGCCGCCGAGGCGCATGCCGGCACCGACGGGCACGAAGCGGTGGCGGCCGTCGTCGACGACCGGCTGCGCGAGCTGACGATGCCGCTGGTCTCGGATGCCGACGTGGCGGCGGTGACGCTGAACGACACGGACGGGTCACGCATCTACCGGCGCTCGCTGACCCTGGTGCTGGTGACCGCGGCCGGGGAGCTGTTTCCCGACGCGGCGGTTTTCGTCGAGCACTCGGCGCCGACGCTGGGCGCGTACTTCTGCCGCGTCCGCGGCCGCGCGCCGTTCAGCGCCGGCGAGCTCGACGCGATTGCCGCTCGCATGCGCGCCATCGTCGCCGCCGACGTGCCGATCCACAAGACCAAGGTGCCGCTGGCGCAGGCGGTCGCCATCTTCGAAGGACGCGGAGAAACGGACAAGGCGCGTCTGCTGGCGCATCGCCAGCACGACAGCCTCGTGCTGTACGAGCTGTGCGGGCGACAGGACTACTTCCAGGGTTACATGCTGCCGTCCACCGGGCGCCTGCGGCAGTTTGCGCTGCACCCGCTGGGTTCGGGCTTCGTGCTGCAGTACCCGCACACCGCCAAGCCCGGCGAGCTGGAGCGATTCGAGGCGTACCCGAAGCTGTTCGAGGCGTTTGCGCAGGCCGGCGCCTGGCTCGACACCCTGGGCATTCGCGGCACCGGCGCCCTCAACGACGCCATCACACAGGGACGCCTGCCGGAAGTGTCGCTGGTCGGCGAAGCCCTGCACGAGGCGCACATCAGCCGCATCGCCACCGACATCGTCGCACGCGGCGATGCCATGCGCGTGGTGCTCGTCGCCGGACCGTCCTCGTCGGGCAAGACCACGTTTTCCAAGCGCCTGGCCGTGCAGTTGCTGGCCAGCGGCCGTCGGCCGTACCCCATCGCGCTCGACGACTACTTCCTGGATCGCGAACGCACACCGTTTGACGAGCACGGCGAACGCGACTTCGAATCGCTCGCCGCCCTCGACGTGCCCCTCATCAACGAGCACCTGCTCGCGCTGATGCGCGGCGAGACGGTGGAGCTGCCGCGGTACTCCTTCCTCACCGGCACGCGTCAGGCCGGCGGCTCGGTCGCCCTGGGCCCGCACGACATCGTGATCGTCGAGGGCATCCACGGCCTGAACACGAAGCTGGTGCCGGCGTTGCCGCCCGAGGCGGTGTACCGGGTGTACGTGTCGGCCATCACGCAATTGAACCTCGATCGGCACAATCGGGTGAGCATCTCGGACACGCGGCTCATCCGGCGCATCGTCCGTGACGCTTCAACGCGTGGCTACAGCGCCGCCGAGACGCTTCGGCGGTGGGATGCGGTGCAGCGCGGCGAGCGCGCGCACATCTTCCCGTTCACCGAGAACAGCGACGCCATCTTCAACTCGGCGCTGGTTCACGAGCTGTCGGTGCTGCGGCCGCAGGCCGAGCCGCTGTTGCTGCAGGTGCGGCCCGACTCGAGGGAGTACCGCGAGGCCAACCGCCTGCTGTCGTTCCTGCAATGGTTCCGCCCGGCCGGCCACGACGTCGTGCCCGACAACTCCATCCTGCGCGAGTTCATCGGCGGATCGATGCTGGAGAATTTCAGGACGCTGTGACTGATGCGCCCGAACCGAAGTTCGGGCCTTCGTACTGCGGCGCTGGGGCGACGATGCTGAACATCGGTTCTGACGTACTGGTTCGCACGCTCAAACGCCGCGGCGTCGTCGTCGAGATGCTGAAGGCCGGGGTGTATCGAGTCCAGGTCGGCGCGATGACCATCACGGCGGGTGAAAAGGACCTCGAAGCGGCCGCCCTGACAAAGAAGAAGAAAGCCCGGCAGACGCCTGCGTCCGCGAGTGCCGAGCGGGATCACCATCCGGTTGCCGCGGGGGCCGAACCGGCGTCGATAGACTTGCACGGGCTGACCGTCGACGACGCGCGCAATCGTGTGGCCGGGTACATCAGCCGCGCGATTCTCGCGGGCCACGAGCGTGTCGAGATCATCCACGGCATCGGCACCGGGCGGGTGAAGGCCGCGGTCACCAAAGACTTGCGATCCCTGGCCGCCGTCCGCGCCGTCAAGCCGCATCCCACAAATCCCGGGATCACGGTTGTATTCCTCTAGGGCGCGCGACGCGCGCCCTACTCGATGGCAGCAACTCTGGCGCCCCACGGGCAGAAACGCCCTCCGCCAAAGGCGGTGCCGAGCCGCTCGACGTCAGACGGCCTCCCGTCGCAAAGCTCGATGGTGACGTCCGCAAACTGGACATCTTCCACGTGCCACGTCCACCCGGTGTTGACGCCGGTGCCCATCACGATACGACCGTTCGGGATTCGCGGACCGGTGCCGGCCCTGGCCGCTTCCGCAGCCGCGATCAACTCCGGCGTGGGGAGTGCGATTCGGTATGTCTCGCCCGACACCTGGATGGTGGCCGTTCGCGCAGGGCTGGGCGCGTTGGAGTTGCCGCCGCACGCGACGGCGGCAACTGTCATGGGCGAAACGACAGTGACCAGAACGAAGAATCTGCGGAATTTCTTAATCTGCAATCTGCAATCTGCAATCTGCAATCTGCAATTTCCTACGTCGTCCCCGGCCGCACCTTGACGTTGCGATAGCATACGGCGTCGCCATGGTCCTGCAGGAGGATGTGGCCCGGCTTCTTCGTGCCGAAGCCGGCATTCGTCTTGAACTTGCTGTCTTGCACGGCGGCGAGGATCTCGGGGCTGCCCAGTTCGTACTGCAGCACTTTTGTGCCGTTCAGCCAGTGCTCGACGTGGTTGCCCTGGACCAGCACTCGCGAGGTGTTCCACTCGCCGATTGGCTTGGCGGGACGTGCGGTGGCCGACTTGACGTCATAGAAGGACGCCGTCTGCCGCTCTGTGCTGATCTTCGCATCCGCGTGTCTGGCATCGTCGATGATCTGATATTCGTGCCCGATGGCTGCAGCGCCGCTTTCGACGACGAAGTATTTCAGTCCGCTGTTGCTGCCGGGCTGCACCTGCCATTGCCACGTCAGCTCGAAATCGCCGAAGGTATCGGTGGTGATGATGTCGCGATTGCCGCGCGTGTCGGCGCCATCGGCCGGTGGCAGGCAAACCGCGCCGTCCTTGACGATCCATCGCAGGCCGGAGACATCCGGCTTGTTGTAGCCCCGCCAGCCCGCAGTGCTCGAACCGTCGAAAAGCAGCCGCCAGCCGGCGGCCTTTTCGGCAGCCGTGAGCGTATTGGGAGAGTCCGCCGCGCCCAGCGGGACGACCAGCGCGGCGGTCGTCACAGCGGCCAGCGCCATTCGCGAGAAGGGGATGGTAGCCATATGCGCGACAATAACACCGAACTCGTGAACCCGTGAACCCGTGAACTCGTGAACCCGTGAACCCGTGAACCCGTGAACCCGTGAACTCGTGAACTCGAACTTGTGAACCCGTGAACCTGTGAACCCGTGAACCTGATTAAGCCCGATCTCATCATTCGTTCGGAAGAGCCGCTGAACATCGAAGGCCGCGCGGAACTGCTGATGGGGCAGGAGACGCCGGTCGAGCACTTCTTCCTCCGGTCGCACGGCCCGGTGCCCGACGTCGATGCGGCGTCGTGGCGTCTGCGCGTGGAGGGCCTCGTGCGGTCGCCACTGACGCTCGACCAGGTCGAGGTTGCAGCTTTGCCGGCCGAGACCCGACGGCTCATCCTGGAGTGCGCCGGCAACGGACGGCGCTTTTTCGACCCGCCCGCGCGCGGTCTGGAGTTCGGCCGTGCGGCCCTGGGTCAGGCGCGATGGACCGGCACGCGGCTGGACGCCCTGCTCGACCGCGCGGGGCTTCTCGAAGGAGCCGCCCACGTGGTCCTGCACGGGCTCGGGCCTGCGCTGGCGGGTAAGCCGGCCTTCGTCCGAAGCCTGCCAATTGCCGATGTGCGCGACCGCGGCGTGCTGCTGGCCTGGGCGATGAACGGCGAGCCGCTCGTCCCTGCGCATGGCTTCCCGCTGCGCGTCGTCGTGCCGGGCTGGACAGGGCAGCACTGGTTCAAGTGGCTCACGCGGATCGAGGTGACCGCGGCACCGGCCGACGGCCCGTACATGCGCGACGAGTATTGCCTCGACGGCGAGATGATCCGCGGTCCTCGTGCCAAAGCGGTCATCTCGTCGCCCGCCGATGGCGCCGTGCTTCGGGACCGCGTGGTGCGCGCGAGCGGCATCGCGTGGGCGGGGGAAGCCGAGGTCAGCCGCGTCGAGCTGTCAATTGATCAGGGCGAGAACTGGCATCACGCCCAGCTGGCCGGGTACGGCGGTCGCGGCGCGTGGCGGCGGTGGGATCTGGACCTCGATGTGCCGGCAGGCGTCTCGGGGGCGGTGACCGTGCTGGCGCGCGCGACCGACGATCGCGGTCGCACGCAGCCAGCACAGGGGGCGTGGAACGAACTCGGGTACCTGTGGGACGGCTACGATCGCATCACCGTCTCAACGTGACGTGGCCGTCGGCGCTGGCGCCGGCGTCGGCGCAGCGGCCGGCGCGTCCGGCGCGGCCGGCGGTTCGATCTTCGGCATCTCCTCTTTCGTGAACCGGGGCAGCTTCTCGTCGCGCATCGCCAGTTCGTAGACGACGCCGGCAATCACGGCGGCCTGCGCCTTGACATCGTCTTCGACGATGCGCTCGTAGGTGTCGAGATTGGTGTGCCAGGTGTGCGACTGGTATTCCATCGGATCGAGCTGCGTCCCGATGCCAGGCAGCCCGGCCGCGTTGAACGCCGTGTGATCGGTGCCGCCCGTGCGGCGGCTCTTCGACGTGATCGCGCCCGCCACGCCGAGGTCCGAAAACGGCGCCACAGCCTTGCGAAGCACCGTCGCCGCCTCGCCTGGGCCAAACACCGTGAGGCCCCGGATGCGGCCCGTGCCGGTGTCGATGTTGACGTAGCCGGCAAGGTTGTCGTACTCCGGCGTGGGCTCTTCGGCCGTGCCGAAGTGCGCCTTCACATAGGCCTTCGATCCCAGCAGGCCCTGCTCCTCGCCGCTCCACAGCGCCACGCGGATCGTCCTGCGCGGCTTCACGCCGATCGCCTTGAGAATGCGGGCGGCCTCCATCATCACGGCCGAGCCGATGCCGTTGTCGGTGGCGCCGGTGGCCGCGTGCCACGAGTCCAGGTGCGCGCCGAGCATCACCACTTCCTGCGCCTTGTCGGACCCGGGGATCTCGGCCACGGCGTTGTACGCCGTCTTGCCTTCGGGGTAGCTCGTGTTCACGACGTCGAGCTCGATCTCGACCGGGCGGTTGTCGGCGACCAGACGGCTGATGCGCCCGAAGTCCTCGTTGCGGAGGACGACGGTGGGCACCGCCTTGGTGACGTCGAAGCTGCGGTTGTTGAAGGCGCGAATCTGCCCGTGTTCGCGGCCGGCGTCGTTGAATCGCGCGACGGCGCCGCTATCGAGCAGGAACTTGTCGAGCTGCTCGGCCAGTTGACCGGAGGTGAGACGGCCGGGCGTCGCCGCGGGCGGCGTGAAATTAGCGAACGGCGACGGCGCCGGGTTGACCGGATCGAAACGCGACCGCGCCTCGGCGGCGTCGAGCCGCTTGTTCACCGGGTTGACGGACAGCGGCACGACCTGATGGCGGCCGACGAGCACCATCTTGCCCTTGACCGCCCCGGCGTTGGCCGAGAAGTACGCGGCGATCTCGTCCTGCGTGGGACGTTCCGGCAAGATCAGGTTGACGACGGCGGCCCGCACCGGACCGCTGGTCGACGGTGTCCATGCCAGCACTTCGCCGACCAGCGCGTCGGTCACAGGCGAGACCAGGTGGGCCGTGAAGCGCTGATTGAGCCACCCCGGTTTGCCGAAGTCCCACGGCTCGAGCCGGCCGTTGGCAAACCCCCAGGACTCCATCTGCTTGACGGCCCATTCGCCGGCGCTTTTCAGGTTGGGCGAGCCGGTGAGCCGTGGGCCGTACACGTCGGTGAGGACGTGCAGCGTCTTCATGATCTGGGAGTTCTCGGTGGCCTCGCGGCGAATTTTCCACGTGATGTCGCGCGAAGCGGCGTCGTCTGCGCGGACCGTCGTGGAAGCCACGGCCACGGCGGCGGCGATGAAAAGGGCATTTCGGAATGTCATGGATAGATAATAACGCGATGGCCGACACCGACGAAGAGCGCCGTGTCTCTGAGGCCGGGTTGATCGAGAAGTTGGGCCTCGGACACGCGCAGCGCCATATCTTCCTGTGCTGCGATCAGGCCAAACCAAAGTGCTGCGACCGCGAGCGGTCGATTGTCGCGTGGGATTACCTGAAGCGGCGCCTGATCGAGCTCGGCCTGGCCGATCGCGGCGTGCTTCGCACCAAGGCCAATTGCCTGCGGATCTGCCAGAACGGCCCGGTGGCGGTGGTCTATCCCGAGGGCACGTGGTATCGCGACTGCGACCCGCCGGTGCTCGAGCGGATCATTCAGGAGCACTTGCTGCGGGGCCAGGTCGTTGCTGATTATTTGATTGTGGCGGCGCCTCTGACGACACCGTAGGGGCGCGCGGCGCGCGCCCCGCCGGGGTTCAGCCGATTGCGAACCAATGCCATCATCCGGCGGGACCCCCGCGGGGCGCGCCCGCGCGCCCCTACGGTGTCATCAACCCGCGCGTTCGCATCCACCCCAACATCCGATCGGGCCACGTCGAGAGTTCGCGATCACCCGGCGCAAGGCCCACGCCGTGCGCGCCCTTTTCGTAGATGTGCAGTTCGGCCGGGACGCCGGCATGTTTCAGTGCGAGATAGAACGCGACGCTGTTTTGTGGCGGCACACCGGCGTCGTCGCTGGTGTGAAAGAGGAAGGTCGGAGGTGTCTGCGCGGTGACCTGGCGATCGGTCGAGAGCCGCGTGACCAGGTCAGCCGGCGGGGTCTCGCCCAGCAGGTTGCGCTGCGAGCCCTTGTGGGTGACGTCGGCGCCGAAGACGATGACCGGGTAGCCGAGGATCGCAAAGTCCGGACGCGAGGAGACCGCTTCGAGGCCGTCGGCGACCTTCGCATCGGCGAGTGCGAAGAGCGTCGCCGCCGATGAGGCCAGGTGACCGCCGGCGGAAAACCCCATGACGCCGATGCGGTCGGGCTTCACGCCCAGCTCCGCCGCGCGCGAGCGCACGACACGAATCGCGCGCAGCACATCCTGCAGCGGCGCGGGGTGCCGATACCGCGGTCCCAGCCGGTACTTCACGATGGCCGCGGCGACGCCGTGCGAGGTCAACCACCGCGCGACCTGATGGCCCTCGTGGTCCATCGCCAGGTTCTGGTAGCCGCCGCCCGGGCAGATCACGACGATGGCGCCACTGGCTTGCGGTCGGGACGGCTGATAGAGCGTGATGGCCGGTTTGTCGAGATCCTCAGCGCCGACCGCCCCGGGCGCCCCGTCGGGCCAGAGCAGTTCGGTTCGTGGCGTGTCTACGGGGCGGAGGTAATCCTGGGCTGACGGAGAACAGGAGAACACAAAAAGCGCAAGAATCACGAGCGCATGACGCATGCGCAAAGGGTACAACACGTCAATCTGCAATCGTCAGTTCAAACCCGGCCTACCGCGTCAACCCGTGTTTCTCATTCCGGCCGCGACGCCGTTGACCGTCACGAGAAACGCGTTGCGGAGCCGCTGGTCGCCTTCGGCCGCGCGCAGACGCCGCAGCAACTCCACCTGCACGAGATTGATCGGGTCGACATACGGATTGCGCACGTCGATCGATCGCCGCAGCACGGGGTTGTCGTCGAGCAGGCTGGTGCGGCCGGCGACGGCCAGGACCGCCGCCGCGGTGGCTGGAAGGCGGCGTCGCAGGTCCCCGCCGAGCGCGTGAAGGTCGCCGGGCACCAGCACCTGTTCGTAGTGCGCGGCGATGCGCGCGTCCGCCTTGGCCAGCACCATCTCGATCAGATCCAGCGTCGCGCGAAAGAACGGCCATCCCGCGTACATCCGCGCCAGCTCGGCGTGCCCGCCGTCCGCGCACGCCTCGTCGAGCGCTTCGCCCACCCCGAGCCACGAGGGCAGCATGAGCCGTGTCTGGGTCCACGCAAAGACCCACGGGATCGCGCGGAGCGTCTCGACGCCTCCTCCATTTCGGCGCCGTGCCGGCCGGCTGCCGATGGTGAGATCCTCCAGTTGCGGCGCCGGCGTCGCGGTGCGGAAGTAGTCGATGAAGCGCGGCGTGTCGTAGACGACGCCGCGATAGGCAAGGCGGGCCCGATCGGCCAGGCCGTCCATGCGCGCGCGCCATGCTGGCTCGGGCGGTGCCGGCGGCGACAGCGTCGCGTCAAGGGTCGCGGCCGTGTAGAGCTCGAGCGTGCGGAATGCCAGGCCGGGCAAGCCGAACTTGGCTTGCACCATCTCGCCTTGCTCGGTCACGCGCAGCCGGCCATCGACCGATCCGGGCGGCTGCGACTGAATTGCGAGATACGTGGGGCCGCCGCCGCGTCCGACGCTGCCGCCGCGCCCGTGGAAGAGCGTCAGCTCCACGCCCGCGGCGCGGCTGGCCGCCACGAGATCCTCCTGTGCCTTGTAGAGCGCCCAGCTTGCGGCGAGTCGTCCGCCGTCTTTGGCCGAGTCCGAGTAGCCGACCATCACTTCCTGCCGGCCTTCGCACCGCTCGCGATACCACGGCACCGCCAGCAGCCGCCGAAGCGTCGTCCCCGCCCCGGCCAATGCCTCCATCGTCTCGAACAGCGGGACGACGCGGAGGGGCGCGGGGAGGTGAGCTTCTTTCTGCAGCAATTCGACGGCCAGGACGTCGGAGGGCGCAAGCGCCATCGAGATCACGTACGCGCCAAGCGACCCTGGCGCGATGTTGCCAGCGGCGCGGAACGTGTCCAGTACTTCCTGGACTTCCCGCGACGCCGGCAGGTCCGCGGGAACGAGCGGCCGGCGGCTCTCCAGTTCCTGCAAGAGGAAGCGCTGGCGCTCGTCTTCGGACCAGGTCGCGTAGTCGCCCAGCCCCAACTGGCGCGTGATCGCGGAGAGGGTCTCGGTGTGACGCGACGCGTCCTGACGCAGGTCGAGGCGCACGAGAGTGACGCCGAAGGCGGCCACGCGCCGCTGCAGATCGAGCAGCCTGCCGCGCGCCAGCAGGCCGTTGCCGGTCTGTTCGAGCGACCGGCGGCACAGCGCGAGGGGACCGGCGATCTCCTCGACGGTCACCAGCGGCAGCGGGTGATCGCCATCGCGGCCTTCGAGACGATCCTCGATTCCGCGCAGCGTCCCCGACAGCCGGTCGCGCACGTCGCGCAGCAGCAGCCGGTACGGCTCGTCGGCGTCGCCGACGCGCGCGAGCAGTTCGGCGCTGCCCCCTTGCATCGACAGCTCCAGCCGGAGGGCGTCGATCTCGCGGAGGTACAGGCTCGCAGCCTGCCAGCGTGCCAGCAGGCAGACCGTGTCGGTCACCTTCGCGGTCACGGCCGGGTTGCCATCGCGGTCGCCGCCGATCCACGAGCCGAAGGTGAGCGGGGACTGGTCGGGAGGAAACCCGCGGCCGGTGTGCTTGACCAGCGCGGCGTTGAGCGAGCGGAGGAACTGCGGCACCGCATCCCACAGCGCCTGCTCGAACACCGCCATGCCGGACCGCGCTTCATCGACCGGCGAGGGGCGCCGCTGCCGGACTTCGCTGGTTTCCCACGACGCGGCGATCTCGATGCGCAGCGCGTTGAGCAGCTCGTCGTGCTCGGGCGGCGTGAGGTCCGCGCGGTCGCGCATCTCGAGCAGGTCCGAGATGTGCTTGAACTTCTGCATCAGGGTCCGGCGCGTGACCTCGGTGGGGTGCGCGGTGAACACCAGCTCGATGCGCAGGCGGCTGATGGCCTCGTGCAGCCGGTCGGGCGGAATGCCGGCGGCGATGAGCCGGCCAAATGTCTCGTCGCACGATCCGATCTGGGGCGGCGCGGCCTTGTCGCGCTGATAGTCGCGGCGGCGCCGGATGCGATGGTGCTGCTCGGCGATGTTGGCCAGGTTGAGGAAGTGGGAGAAGGCGCGTGCGACGGGCAGCGCTTCGTCGACGGGCATCTGCTCGAGGACGCGGGTCAGCGTCGCAAAGTCGGCGTCGCTGCCGCTGCGGGCCTTCTTGGCGAGCGCGCGGACCCGCTCGACCAGGTCGAAGATCGCCTGGCCCTCGTGGCGCCGCAGCGTCTCGCCCAGCAACTCGCCCAGCAGCCGGACATCTTCCCGCAGGGCCTTCGGTAACTCGTGCGCCATCGTGGGCAGAAGTGTACGTCAGGCGGAGTGCCGGAACTGCGCTCGTGAGGCAAAATGCGTCCCGTGGCCCGCACCATCACCGTCACCGCACCGATCCGCATCGCCGACCTGGGCGGTTGGACCGACACGTGGTTTGCCGGCCATGGAGCCGTCTGCCACCTGGCCGTGCAGCCGGGCGTCACGGCGCTTCTGTCTTGCCTCGCTGGCGAGGGGGCAGGGCGGATGGTCGTGGACGTGCCCGACCTCGGCGAGCGCCACGTGCTGCCCGATGAGGGCGCGTTTGAAGGCCGGCATCCGCTTCTCGCCGCCGCAATCGCCGCTGCGACGCGATCGTCAGAGCGGGCGTACCACTTGCGGTTGACCTCCGGCGTGCCTCCCGGCGCGTCCACCGGAACGTCTGCGGCGGTCGTCGTCGCCCTCCTTGCGGCGTTCGACGAGATGGCGGGCGTGCCGCTTTCGCGCGCCGACCTCGCGCGGCGCGCGCATGCGGTCGAGGTGAGGGCCGTGGGACGAGAGTCCGGCGTGCAGGATCAGATCGCCGCCGCATACGGCGGGGTGAATTTCATCGAGATGCCGCGCTATCCCGACACGATCGTCGAGCCGATTGTGCTGAAGGCCGCCACGCGCGACGCTCTCGACGCGCGACTGCTGCTGGTATACCTGGGCCGAGCCCACGATTCATCAGCGGTTCATCGCGAGGTGATTTCGTCCATACAGGCCGGTGGCGCTCCGCGCGGGGCGCTCGAAGGCCTCAGGGCGCTTGCGCGGCAGGGCCGGGAGGCGCTGCTGGCCGATGATCTGGCGGCGTACGGACGAGCGCTCTCGGACAACTGCGCGCTGCAGGCGGCTCTGCATCCTTCGCTCGTCAGCGACGTGGCAAGGCGCGTAATTGAGACGGCCCGCGGACACGGCGTGGCAGGGTGGAAGGTCAACGGCGCCGGCGGCAACGGCGGATCGGTGACGCTGCTGTGCGGCCCATCTGCCAGCGCCCCCGCAGATCTGGCACGTCAACTCGAGGCCGAAGTGCCGGGCGTGCGCGTGCTGCGTGTGCGGCTTGACGCAATGGGCGTGCAGGCAGCCTCCAGCCAACCCGATTAACCTCATTACCCGATCTGTCTGCCGCGGTCGGAGCCGTTTCCGCTACAATACGGCGGCTTTTGTGCGCGGCCCGTCGGCCGTCCTCCCGGGGATTCCCCGGCACACAAGGAGATTGCGATGCTTCAGCGTTGCCTTCCCGGCGCGCTCTTTCTGGTTCTCATCGGCGCCACGCCATCAGCGGCTCGACAGGCGCCAGCCGCGCAACCCCCCGCTCAGCAGCCCGAACAGAAACCCGAGCAGGCGCCTGCGCCCGAGGAACCGCCCGTCTACAAGGAGCAGGTCGTCGTCACGGCCTCCAAGACCGAGCAGGCGCTGGTGAACGCTCCGGCCGCGGTGAGCCTGATCGCCGGCGAGACCCTGCAGAACAACGCCGCCACCAGCTACGCCGACCTGTTCCGGACGGTGCCCGGGCTCAACGTCACCCAGACCTCGGCCCGCGACATCAACCTCACCAGCCGCGGCGCGACGTCGACGCTGTCGACCGGCCAGCTGGCGCTGGTGGATGGCCGCAGCATCTACCTGGACTTCTTCGGCTTCGTCGCCTGGGACTTTCTCCCGGTGAACCCCGCCGAGATCAAGCAGATCGAAGTGATCCGCGGCCCGGCATCCGCGATCTGGGGCGCCAACGCCATGAACGGGGTCGTGAACGTCATCACCAAGCCGCCGCGTGAGTTGCCGGGAACCAGCGTCACGCTTGGCGTGGGCACGTTCGGCCGCGAGGTGTCCGGCAGCAGCCAGGACAACGGCATGTTGTTCTACGCCAACGGGTCGCACTCGCAGATCGTCAGCGACCGCTGGGCGTACAAGGTCTCGGCCGGCGTCTACTCCCAGGACCCGCTGGCGCGCCCGACCGGCAACCTGCCAAGCGGCGTGCCGTACCCGACCTTCACCAACCAGGGGATCGACGCAGCCGAAGCTGAACGTGCGGGCCGACTACGACTTCGAGGACGGCCAGCGCAAGCTGGTGTTCGAAGGCGGCGTGGCCGGCACCGACGGCATCCTGCACAGCGGCATCGGGCCCTTCGACATCAACTCCGGCACCGTCCTTGGCTACGGCAAGGTGAACTACAGCAAGGGCGCGATGAAGTTGAATTTCTTCACCAACATCCTCAACGGGGACGCGACCAACCTGCTTGCCGTCGGGCTCGACGGGCAGCCGCTCAACTTCCTCTTCGAGAGCAACACGTACGACGTCGAGTTCGGCGACGTCCGGACGTTCCAGGCACGCCACGTCGTGAGCTACGGCGGCAACTTCCGCTTCAGCAACTTCGACCTGTCGATTGCGCCCGCGGCCGACTCGCGCAAGGAAGGCGGCGGCTACCTCCAGGACGAGATGTTCCTCGGCAAGTACGTTCGGCTCCTGGTGGGCGCGCGCGTCGACAAGTTCGACGTCATCGAGGACGTGCAGTTTTCGCCGCGGACGACGCTGATGCTCAAGCCGACACCGGACCAGACCATCCGCGTGTCGTACAACCGCGCGTACCGGGCGCCGTCGGTCATCAACAACTTCCTCGACACGACCATCATCAACCAGTTGCCGCTCGGTTCGATCAGCCCGGCCTTTGGCAGCGCGGTCTTCAACTTCCCGGTTCGCGCCGTCGGCAGCAACATCGGATTGCCGCAGGCCGGGATCCCGGCGCAGGACCTGGTGGAGCAGTCGATTACCGCCTACGAGGTCGGCTACACCGGCGTCATCAAGCAGCGCGCGACCATCTCGGCGGCGTTTTTCTTCAACGAGACGAAAGACGACATCTTCTTCACGCAGGTCGCCTCGTACCGCGCCGCCAACCCGCCGCCCGGGTGGCCGCCGTTCCCGCCGATTCCGCCATTCCTCGGCGGGATCATCCTCGAGGGGCTCTTCTGTCCTCCCGGCTCCACGCCCACTCCGGCGCGCCCCTGTCCGTTCGGCGTGGGCAACGGGCTGCCTGCGGGATTCAGCTACCGCAACCTGGGCAAGGTGGAGCAGAAAGGTATCGAGCTTGGCATCGACGGCGCCATCACGAAGGAGTGGAGCGGGTTTGCCAACTACTCGTACCAGCCCGACCCGAAGGCAATCGGGTTTCCGCAGTCCGAGATCAACCTGCCGCCCAACAACCGCCTGAACGTCGGCGTGAATTACGGCGGGGAGCGTTACCTGGGCAGCCTGGCCATCACCTACCAGGACGAGGCCTATTGGCAGGACGTGCTCGACAACCGCTACGCCGGCACGACCGACGCCTTCACGCTCGTCAACGGGACGCTCGGCTACAAGTGGGGCAGCAAGCGGAACATCGTGACCCTGCTCAAGGCCACCAACCTGCTCAACGACGAGATCCAGCAGCACATCTTCGGGGACGTGTCGAAGCTGCAGGTAGTCGGAGAGCTGCGCGTCGCGTTCTGATTGAGATGATGACCGAAACCCCCTCGCCCTCGCTGCTCTGGAAGGGCATGTCCGAAGAGCAGCGCCTCAGCGCCGCGGATGCGTTCTGGCGCGAGGCCGACAGCGCCGACCAGCAGATCGAAGCGATGGTGCTGCTGGCGCAGAAGCTGAAGGCCCGACCCAAGTACATCGCGACGCTTCCGGTCGACAAGAAGGCGAAGCACCTTGCGCACTACGCCGGGATGCCAGACGTCCTGGCGGCACGCCTGCTCGTGAGCTATCACCTGGGCCATCAGCGCCCCATGATGGCCGCCTTCCTCGACGCGCTCGGCATCGCGCATGACAACGGCCTCATCAGCGACGAGCTCAGTGGCGCCGTCGCCGACGACAGGCTCAAGCGCGGCGCGGAGGCGCTCGCGTCCTCGTATCCTGCCAGCGACGTGCGGCTGTACTTCGAGACGCTGCTGCTTCAGGACCCGGACACGTGGGGAGGGCTCGCTTCGTTCGCGCGCGGAGAGTAGAGGCCTTGCTCACGCTCGGCGGGGAGCGCCTCGCTCACGCTCGGCGCCGGCGCGGCTCGCTCCGCTCGCCGCGGGGGCGCGCTGGCGGTGCAGCGCCAAGGACAGGGCGAAGTAATAGACCGGGTATGCCAGCGACGCCCACACCAGCCAGTGCGGCGGCGTCGGCAATAGCCAGATAATCGCCACCATCGCCACTCCCCATACTATTCCCGCGGCCACCGTCGCCCCTTGCCATCGAGGCGTCCGCGACGGGTAGATGTAGCCGACCGGCACGAACACCAGCGCCACGAAGCCGCACAGAATCGCGGCGTTCGCTGCCGGCGACAGCCGCAGCGCGACCATGTAGACGGCGACGATGTTCCAATAAGACGGAAACCCGGTGAAGAAGTGGTCGGACGTCTTGGCATCCTCGCGGCTGAACCCGTAGGCACTCGACAGGAGCACCGCCGCGGCCACCGCGAGCCCACCGGCGCCGGCCGGGAGCAGGCCGTCGTGACGGAGAATGAACACCGGCACGAACACGAACGTCAGGTAGTCGACGATGTCGTCGAGGCGCGCGCCGCTGAACTGCGGGGTGCGCTCCTTCACGCGCGCGAGCCTCGCCAGCGACCCGTCGACCGCGTCCACCAGCGTCGCGACGACGAGCAGGAGAAATGCCCGTCTCGTGTCGCCGGCGATGGTGGCTTCGACGGCCATGTACGCAAGCACCGCGCCTGTCGCGGTGAATGCATGGACCAGCCAGGCAGTCACTGACGGATTCTAACCCGCGAGCGCCCGGCGAGCGCTACTTGCCCCACAGATACTCAATCGGCGCCCCGGCGTTGGGGATGTCGTCCTGCAGATTGATGCCGAGGACCCTGGCACCGGTTGCGGCAACCTGATTCGTGAACGCGTCGGGAGCATCGGTCCACATGCCCCGGCGCGGCCAGTCGGGACCGATGGCGGCCAGCCAGGTTTCCTGCGCGCCGTCGACGTCTTCGCCGTGCGTGCCCCAGTCGGCCGGCGTGCGTCCCCGGCCGTGGTCCACGGTGATGAGGATCGCGGTGTTGTCGCGGTACTGCGCGTCGGACTGCAGCCAGGTCCACAGCTCCTTGAACCAGGCGTCGGTGCGCTCGAGCGTCTGGAGCACGCGATCGTATCGCTCGCCGTGGGCCCAGTCGTCGGTCTCGCCGAGCGCCAGGTACAGGGCACGGGGCCGTGCCGTCTGGAGATGGGCCAGGGCGAGCCGGAACGTGTACATGTCGTGGCGCACGGAGTCCCAGGGCGTCTGGGCCTCGAACTGCGCGCGGCTCAGCTGCTGCACGTCGGGCCGGTCGCTGTGGTGCTCCTGATAGCCGGCGTTGACGACGAAGGCATCTTCCTGGCTCGACACGATCCACCGGAACGTCGCCCACGAGCCAAACGCCGCCACTTGTTCGCGCGATAACGACAATCGACCCTTGACGACATCGAGCAGCGTGGGAAACGGGTATCGGCGGTCGTCGTTGCTGTCGATGACGGCGTCGTGTGGTGCCCCCGTGAGGATCTCGGCATAGCCGGGGTAGGAGAAGCGGTGCGTGTTGGTGATGCCGAACTTGCTGCCAGCCGCGCGATTGCCGGCGATGGATCCGTGCGCCGTCATCCACTCGCTCCAGAAAAACGGCATGACCCTGGCGCGCCGCGCCTCTGGGGTGTCGGCCCAGTATTGCTGGTAGGCGCGCGTGTCTTCGAGGCGCTCGTCCGTTTTCAGCCCCGCGCGAAGCACCTCCAGGTCGAGCCCGCCGAAGATCTCCTGCGTGCGGGCGCCATCGAGGGTGATGAGGATGAGGTTACGGCCGCCGTTTTGCGCGGCAGGCGACGCCAGGGTCAGCGGAATCGTGAAAAGAGCGGTGAGGATGGCGCGACCAACGCGGCTGGACATGCCGGGCAGTCTAGCGCACCCCGACGCACGGAATCCGCCTCACTGCGCGCCGGGGGCAACGTCGTGGTCGTCGGCGGCGATCGAGCTGCCGTCGAGCAGCCGCCGCTCGTCCAGGCTGGCGCTGCGGGCCATGCGCAGGTCGCCGGGCTTCCTGACGATCTCCTCGCGGATCAGATAGCCGGCGGTCCGCGCCTCGTTGGAGTCGAAGCTGTCGGGCCCTGTGCGTACGCCCGTGCGCCGGTAGAAGTCGCGCAGGTCATCGGCCGATTGCACTTCGACGTGGTCGGCGACTTCGACGACGTGCTGGAGCTCATGCCCCAGCAGGGCGACCAGCGTGTGGTTGCTGTAGTCGGCATTGAGTTGAATGCGCACGAAGCGGTCTGTCGCGCTGCGCGTGACAAAACGCATCGATCCGCCGACGCCGTCGCGCATGCCGTGGCGGGCCTCGACATAGACGATTACGTCCGATTGCTCGATGCGCCGCACCAGCTGCCGGAACGTGGCCGAACGGTCCATCCCGGTCGCGATCAGCGTCTCGACGCGTTTGTGCATGGGGCGCAGGCGGGCGTGCGGGTCGGCCGTCGGCAATCCCTCGGCCTGGATATGGACCGTCAGCAGCGTGATGAGGAGCGCGAGCGCCGATCGCATGTCCGTCCTCCCCTGCGCGAGGCGGCGTCGATCGCCACCCCCAATCTGCAGGGCTTAGACGGATGGTTTTCGCGTTGGCTGGCGGGCGTTTCAAGCGATCGCGGGGTGTCGTGACGAGCGCTGGGACGACCCATCACCGCGTCGATCCGGTGGTCACGCCGGGCCGGCGTTCGCACCCGTGGGGGTGCCGACAGTCACCCACGTTGGTCACACGGCTAGTCACACAATAAAAGTGGCGACCGCGTCAGATCACGGAACCCGATCTTCGAGAACTGAGGTGGACCGGTTCGGCCAGGTTGGGTCAGGTTTGGTCAGGTTTGGTCTGGTTGGCATCGGTTGGTCTGGTTGGCTGATTCGACAACTCGATCAACCAGCATCAACCTGACCGAACCCGGCCCAACCTGACCCAACCCGACCGAACCAGGAGTTCGCCTACGTCGTCAGCGCGGCGAGCACCCCTCTCATGTAGGCGACCGACTCCTGCATCCCGGGCAGCGGATCGTCGGCCTTGATTTCGTACTCGAGGCCCACCTGCCCCTGGTAGCCGATCTTCAACAGCGCGCGGAAGAGGCCCGGGAAGTCCAGGACGCCGCGGCCGACTTCGACCTGGCTGTCCTTGTCGGTCTTCACCTTGAGGTCCTTGACGTGCATGTCGTAGAGCCGATCCTGACAGTCGAGGCAGGCCTGCACGGGATCGGTGCCCGTGCGGATGGTGTGGCCGATGTCGATGCAGAGGCCCATCCGCTTGTCGCGCGTCTTGATCGCGTTGTAGGCGTCCTTCGGCGCCGGCCACCACTTGTCCTCGGGCCCGTGGTTGTGGATGACGAGCTTGACGTCGTGCTCCCTGACCATCGACTCGATGACGTCGAGCGCGGCCGGATCGGGCGACGCGTAAATCAGCGGCATCCCGGCGTCCTTGGCGTACAGGAAATCCTTGCGGATCTGCTCGGCGTCGTTCTGCATCGTGATCGTGCCGCCGCCCATGATGGTGATGCCGGCCGCCTCGATCTTCGCGCGCAGGGCGCGCGTGGTCTCGGGTGGATCGGTCCGCGGGACGTGGACGTCTTTGAACGTCATGTACTGGATGCCCAGCGACTTTGCCATCTCGAGCGCCTGGTCCAGCGTGAACTTGCGCATCGAGTAGGAGGCCAGGCCCAGCTTCAGTGTCTTGCCGCCTGCGGCCGGCGCGGGCACCGCCGATGTGGCCGCCTGAGTCAGCGCGGGAAACGCGGCCGCCGAAGCAACCGCGCCGAAAAAGGCGCGGCGGGAAACGTCAGTGCTCATCGAAACCCCCTGTGAACGGCATGCTACCCCAAAGGAGGGGTGCGTTATCAGGCGGTCAGGTCAGCGACGCAGACGAGCCGCCAACTCTGCGTAGCCAGGGCCCGGCGCGATGATGCACAACACCGCGCCGTCGGCGGTCTCGATGCGATGAACGAGGTCGCCCCTCACGTTCTGCGCACGCACCTCCTCGAGGGATCCGCGCAGGAGCACGACTTCGAGATGATGTCGGCCCGCTTCGGGTCGACTGACTACCAACTGCGGAATCCGGCCCCTGTTGAGCATCATGATTCGCCATCGAGCCCCTGAGACGATGATCGGCATGCCGGCGCTGATGGCCATCGTCGCCACGTGCCGCTGCGCCTGGTAGAGACAGTTGCCCCAGTAGTCCAGCTCGAACCGGCCAACCGCACGGCGCGGACCGCCCAGCAGCGGGTTGAAGTACACGGCCTGGTTAGGATGATTCCGGATGCTGAAGCTGATCGGCTCAGCCAGCCCCGCCACCAGGGCCAGCGCCAGCAACAGCCTCATCGCCGGCCGCCGGACCTCGAAGGCGGCACGCCACCCGAGTGCCGCCAGCGCCGCGATTGGCGGCACGATGAACAGCAGATGCCGGATGCCGTCGTAGAGCGTGGACTGTTTGGCGATGACATATGTCACAGGAAACAGCGCAGCGGCGAGCAGACCCCAGGCTCCCACGCGATACGCCGACGGGCGCACCAGCGCAACGCCGGCGAGCAACACACCAAGCAACGTCACGATCGGCGTGGTGTACAGGAGCCACGTGGGGACGTAGGTCCAGGGCAGTTGTGTCGCCGAGACATCGGCGCCTTCGAAAGTCGTGGTGCCGCGCCACCCGAAGTTGGACACGCCGGCCAGCGCCTCGACGAGTCCGATGTAGGGCCGTTGCTGCAGCCAGGGCCAGAAAGGCAGCGGAACAGTGGTCGCGACGACGGCCGCCAGGACCAGCAGGCCGGAAGTGACCAGCAGATGATGCGGAACCCGGTCGGCCGAGCGCGCCACCTGCACGGCGACGACCACGCCGGCGTACGCCACAAACAACAGGCCTCCCGGGCGGACGCTCAGCGCAAGACCGATGGACAGGCCAAGCGCCAGCGCGCGTCCGATAGTGAGGAAAGGGTAGCGTGCCGGGATACCTGCCATCACCGCCAGGGCGGCCGTCGCGCAGGTCGCAAACGGCAGGTCCTTTGGGTTGTTCATGGCGTCGCCCCAGTAGCGTGGAGTCACGGCGAGCAACAGCATGGCGAGCAGGCCCGCAGAGGGGCCGCCGAGTCGCGTGGCCAGCACGTAACATCCGACGATCCCCAGCCATCCAAAAGCGGCGTTGAGTCCGTGACGAACGACATAGCGATCCAGCGGAAGCGCTTTCTCGAGCGCGACGGCGGTGACATCAAACAGCGCTCCGTAGAGATGAGCGCCGGTCCGGTCTGCCCGAAACCGGTCCAGCTGCACGCGGCCCTCATAGAACTGCCACACCTTTTCGCCATACGCCTGGCGGGGCCGCTCATCCCAGGTCACGCCGTAGTCTGGCGACAGCAGGACCATCAGGGGTAGCAGCAGTGCGAGCAGGAGCACCGGCGCCGCGTGAGGCAGGCGCGACCAGACCATTTCCGTAAACCGTGCACTCAGATCCGTCTCCAGGCAAGACCCCGTGATCGCATACACGGGCAGGCCTGATATCCTCGGAGAGACATGCGCGACTGGAGTGTAGCAGTGTTGCTGACAGGCCTGTTGGTGGCAACCACGGCCATCGCCCAGGACGCAGGCTCGATGGTCGTCATCATCGCCGGCGACAAGATGTTTCATCAGCCCGGATGCGCGCTGGTGGCCAGGGCGGGAAGTAACGTCAGCGTCGCCAAGCGGGGAGAAGCCACTCGCCGCGGCCTCACGCCGCACGACTGCGGTCCAGACGCCTCGGGCGCTCCGGCGGCCGACCCCAACGTCGTCAAGGTCGCGACACAACCGCGCGACAACAAGTACCACCGCCTGACCTGCGCGAAACTCGGGCCGACGCGATCCACGCTCACCCTTGACGAGGCCGGCCGCAAGTTCTGGCCGTGCCCGGTCTGCAAGCCGCCGATTCGACAGCGGAAGGTGCCCGCGGGCTGATAGGCTTCGCGCATGAATCGACGGGCCTTTCTCGTCTCCGCCGTCGGAGCCGGAACGCACATCGGCACTTCAGCGAACCCATCAGCCGCGCCAGCGCTTCAGCAATCGGCTAGTCAGGCACCACGGGCGCAGGTGCCTGTGCGCGAGCGTTGGCTTTCGACGCTCCAGCGCGTGGCCGAGCCCGTGCTTTCCAACCTCGCGGCCGGGACGCTCAAGGCGCGCATGCCAGTCGAGGAAGCCGCGGGCGCCAAGCGAGGGAGTGTCACGCACCTGGAGGCGTTTGGCCGGCTGATGGCGGGGATCGCGCCGTGGCTCGAACTCGAGGACGGGCCTGCCGCGGAGCGCGCGTTGCGGACACGCTACCGTGCCCTGACCGCACGAGGGCTGACTCACGCGCTCGACCCCGCGTCACCGGACGCGCTGAACTTCACCGAGGGCGGACAGCCCCTGGTCGACGCCGCGTTTCTGGCACAGGCGGTGCTGCGCGCGCCACGGGTGCTGCAACAGGGGCTCGAACCGGGCACGCGCACGCGGCTCGTTACGGCGCTGGAGTCGGCGCGCGTCATACAGCCAGGCTTCAACAACTGGCTGTTGTTTGCCGCCACGGTCGAAGCCGCGCTGAAGGTGCTGGGCGGTGAATGGGACCGGATGCGCGTGGACTACGCGCTGCGCCAGCACGAGCAGTGGTACCGCGGCGACGGCGCCTATAGCGACGGGCCGTCGTTTCACTGGGACTACTACAACAGCTTCGTGATTCATCCGATGCTGGTCGACGTGCTGGCGTCGGTTGGCGAGGCGCATCCGGACTGGACGGCACTTCGGACCAGGCAGGAGGCGCGCGCGACGCGCTACGCGGCAGTGCTCGAACGCCTGGTTGCGCCCGACGGCACATTTCCGCCAATCGGCCGGTCGATTGCGTACCGGTGCGGCGCCTTCCAGGCACTCGCCCAGGCGGCGCTTCGACACGCGCTGCCAGCGGAGGTCGCCCCCGCGCAGGCCCGCGAGGCGCTGACCGCGCTGATTAGCCGCGGCCTCGATGCGCCGGAGACGTTTGACGCCAATGGCTGGCTGACCATCGGCTTTGCCGGCCACCAGCCCGGCATCGGCGAGCGCTATATCTCCACCGGCAGCCTCTACCTGTGCGCGACGGCGCTGCTGCCGCTGGGCCTGCCGCCCTCCGATCCGTTCTGGGCCGACCCGCCACAAGCCTGGACGGCCAGGCGTGCCTGGGCGGGGCAGGACTTTCCAATCGATCACGCAATTGCAGATTGACGATTGCAGATTGCAGATTGAAAATTACGCGGATTCGGACTCGCGCGTCGTCAATCTGCAATCTGCAATTTGCAATCAACAGTTTACGAGCAGGTTTCAGCCAAGACCTTCACGGACTTCACGTGGAAGCGTGGGCCCTCCGTGGCCTTGGACGAACGGGTGCTGCTCTCGCTGTTGTAGCCGCTCGTGCCGCCCTTTGAATCGGGCGTTCCTGTCAGTTCGACCTTCTTGCCGACGTACTTCGTCAGGTCGATGTCGCTGCGCGCCATCAGGATCCACGAGGTCGCCGGAATCGGTGGCGCCGCCACCGAGGGGTCACGATCCGTAGAAGGCGCGGTCGGCGTCGCCGACTCGGTGAACGTGAACGTGCGGCCGTCGACTCCCGCGCTGACGCACCCGATTGCGGTCTTCTCGGACGGGCTGGGTGCGACCGTTGCGGCAGCCGCGGCAGACGCCGGCTGAGTCGACGCGGGCTGTGGAGTTTGAGCGCCAATCGGCGATGCCAGCACGAGCGCTGCAAATGCCACGAGCGCGATGTGTCTCTTCATTGTTGGGTTTCCTCCTGAACTGCGCCGGCGGTGCCGGCGCATCCCTGCGAATGGAGATCAAGGCCTGTGCCATCGAGTTCTCGCCATCGCGCCGGGATTTTCCGCCCGTGCACATGGCCAATCCCGACGGTGCGATCATGTCGAACTGACCCGACCCGCGTAAGGGATGCATCACACGCTTCGGCCCAGCTTTGCGGCTCGGCCGCGCAAGGGCCACGCAATGGCTGACGTAAGATGATCCGCATGAGTCAGCGCATCACCAGGTGGGTTTGTGCGATCGCTCTGGCCCTGAGCGGCGCGGCGTGCGGGCCAGGGGCGGCAGATCAGGAGGCTGCGATGAAGCGTGCAGTCGAACTGTCGGCGGCGGTGACCTCGCTCGGTATCGAAGACGTCAAGGTGGGCCAGGGGGCGGAGGCGACACCGGGCCGGCGTGTCACCGTGCACTACACCGGCACCCTGATGGAAGGCACCAAGTTCGACAGCTCGAGAGACCGCAACGAGCCGTATGCATTCGTGCTGGGCCAGCGCGAGGTGATTGCCGGCTGGGACGAAGGCGTGAAGGGCATGAAGGTCGGTGGCGTGCGCCGTCTGATTGTTCCCGCGAAGATGGCCTACGGACCGCAGTCACCTGGTGCCGGCATTCCCCCCAACGCGGCCCTCAAATTCGACGTCGAGCTGCTGGGCGTCGAGTGAGCCGTTGATGCGCGCGCCGGTCCCGTGCGCGCGCCGAGCAGCGCGTCGGGGCTGTGAGTCGGTTGCCACTCACAACCACGAAGGTCACGAAGGCTCACACGAAGGTCACGAAGACTGTTACAAACACCATCCAATGAAACGGAACGCGACTGCTCTCACTCTCTGTCTCGTCCTCGGACTGTCGACGCTCGCGGCACAGAAAAAGCCCGCCCCGCCGCCGCCGAAACCCGACGATGTCGGCAAGCGGATCAACACGCCCAGGCCAGACGCCAGGACGGTGACCTTTGAGACGCGCGAGGGCACGTGGATGTCGGTCGACGTGTCGCCTGACGGCCGCACGATCGTCTTCGATCTGCTGGGCGACCTCTACACGCTGCCGATCGAGGGCGGAACGGCCACCGCCATCAGCCGCGGACCGGCCTACGATCATCACCCGAGATTTTCGCCCGATGGCGCCACCATCGCCTTCACCTCGGACGAAGGCGGGATGGAAAACATCTGGCTGGCTAACGCCGATGGCGCCAATCGCCGGCCGCTGACGACCGAGAAGACCGCCTACGTCCGCAGCGCCGCCTGGCTGCCAGGCGGCGACTATCTCGTGGCCAGGCACGAAGAAGGCAAGCGGGCCGGCCTGCCGCCCAACGAGCTGTGGCTCTATCACCGGCTTGGAGGCAGCGGCGTCAAGCTCACCGTCGCCAGTGACCTCAACGCGGCAACCGGTCCGGTCGCTTCGCGTGACGGCAAGTTCATCTACTACGCCGCGCGGCGCTCGCGATTCTCGTACGAGCCCAATCTGCGCAGCGGCCTCTGGTCCATCATCCGCTACGACCGATCGACCAACGAGCGCACGACGTTGACAAGCGGCATCGGCGGCGCCGTGCGGCCGGCGATTTCGCCCGATGGCAAGACGCTGGTCTACGTCAGCCGCCGCGATGCAGGCACCGTGCTGGTTGCGCGCACGCTCGATACCGGCGCCGAGCGCGTGCTGGTGCGTGGGCTCACGCACGACGACCAGGAAGGCTTTGCGGCGCTGGACGTGTGGCCGAACTACGCGTTCACGCCAGACGGCCAGTCGCTTGTTTACAGCAGCAAGGGCACGTTGCATCGCGTTGCGCTGGCTGCGGGCGCGGCGCCCCAGCCGATTCCGTTCACCGCGCCGGTGTCGTTGTCGCTGGCGCCGACCGTTACGCGGCAGGACCGCCTGCCGCAAGGGCCGATCGAATCGAAGATCCTGCGCAGCGCTCGGCAATCGCCCGACGGACGGGCGATCGTGTTCGAGGCGTTCGGCCGTGTGTGGGTGCAAGCACTCGAGAGCGGACGCGCCACGGGCGCGCCGCGGCGGCTGACAGCCACCGAGACGCCTTCCCGCGAGTACACGCCTGCCATCTCGCCCGATGGCCAAAGCGTCGCGTTTGTGTCGTGGAGCGATGCCGATGGCGGCGCGATCTGGAAGGCGCCGCTCGCTGCGACTGCCTCAACGCCGACGCGACTGACCACTGTCGCGGCGCACTACGCCAACCCGTCGTGGTCGCCCAACGGGGATCGTCTGGCCATCGTGCGTGGATCGGGCCTCGAGTTCCGCGGGCAGCAGCCGGAGGAGGAAAACTTCTTCGAGCTTCGCTGGCTGCCGTCAGGCGGCGGCGAGCCCGAACTGGTGACGACAGTCGGGCAGCCCGCCGGCACGCGCTACCACCCGGCGACGGCCTGGAGCAGCGACGGCACGCGGCTGATCTACGCCCGCGCGGTGGAGCTCAAGAGCCCTGACGACGATCCGAAAGTGGATCTCGTCTCGACGCGGCTCGACGGAACCGACAAGAAGACCTTGCTGCGCCTGCCGCCGGTCGACGACCTGGCGCCGTCGCCCGACGGACGCTGGCTGGCCTTCACGGTGCGCGATCAGACGTACGTCACGGCGGTGCCGCCCACGCAACTCGAACCCGCGCCCGAAGTCGGCACCAAGGAAGCCGGAGTGCCTGTGTGGCTGCTCTCGGATACGGCGGGCAATTACGCGGCCTGGGCCGATGCCGGCCGGACGGTGACGTGGACGCTCGGCCCGGTCTTCCACCGCGTCTCGCTGGCGACCGCCATCACCTTCGCCGAAGAGCGCGCACGCAAGGCACGCGAGAAAGAAGCGGAAACGCCGAAGGTCCCGGCGTCAAAAGAAGAGCCGAAGAAAGACGAGCCGCGCGTCCCGGCGTCCGAGCAGATCCGCATCGCGCTGACGATGCCGCGCCCTGCGCCGGTCGGGTCGGTCGCGCTCGTCGGCGCGCGCGTGATCACGATGAAGGGCGACGAGGTGCTGCCGAGCGCCGACATCCTGATCACCGCCAACCGCATCGTTGCCGTCGGGCCAAGCGGGCAGGTGCAGATTCCCGCCGACGCGCGGCGTCTCGATGCCGCAGGCAAGACGGTCGCTCCTGGCATGATCGACACGCACGCGCACCTGCACTACTCCGGCTTCGAGACGTTCCCCGAGACCAAGTGGGAGTACGCCGCCAACCTCGCGTATGGCGTCACGACCGTGTACGACCCGTCCGCGCCCTCGCTCGACGTCTTTGCCCAGGGCGAACTGGTCGAGGCCGGACGGATGCTCGGACCGCGCGTCCTGTCGTCGGGAATGGTCCTCTACGGCGGCCAGCAGACCTCGATCTATGCGGAGGTAGACAGCCAGGACGACGCGCGCCGGCAGGTACGGCGAATGAAGGCCTATGGCGCGCGGATGATCAAGGTCTACCAGCAGCCTCGCCGCGACCAGCGGTTGTGGTTCGCCCAGGCCTGTCGGGAAGAGGGCATGCTGTTGACGGTTGAGGGCGCCGGCGAGTTGCACACGGACCTCACGACGGTCGTCGATGGCTTCACCGCGTTCGAGCACGCAATTCCGTACGAGCTCCACGACGACGTGGTGCAGTTGCTGGCGCGATCCGGGACCTACTACACGCCGACGCTGCTTGTGGCCTACGGCGGCCCGACCGCAGAGCAGTACTTCTATCAGACGGCCAACCCGCACGCCGACAAGACGCTCGCGCGGTTCGTGCCGCACCGCATGCTCGACAACTTCGGCCGTCGCACGATGTGGGTGTCGCCGGATGAGTATCACTTCCCGGCCGTCGCGCGCGGCGCCGCGGCCGTTCAGAAGGCCGGTGGCAAGATCGCTCTTGGGGCCCACGGGCAATTGCAGGGGTTGGGCGTGCATTGGGAACTGTGGGCACATGCCGGGGTCGGTGACACGACCGGGGGATCGGCGATGACGCCGCACCAGGCGTGGCGTGCCGCCACGAGGGACGCGGCCGACAAGCTGGGCTTTCTCCAGGACCTGGGCACCGTCGAATCCGGCAAGCTTGCCGACCTGGTCGTGCTCGACGCCGATCCCCTCGCAGACATCCGCAACAGCGTGGCGCTGCGCTGGGTGATCAAGAATGGCGAGGTCTTCGAGGCGTCGACACTGAAGGCCGTGTGGCCGATCGAAAAAGCCTTGCCACGGATGTTCTGGCAGGAGGGCAACTGACGGTCGTCATGGACGCCATCACCAAGCGCTATACCAAGGACGACGTCACCGTCGTCTGGCAGCCGGCCAAGTGCATTCACTCGGGGGTCTGCGCGCGGGGGCTGCCGCTGGTGTTCGATCCGCGGCGCAAGCCCTGGATCGAGTTGGCGTCGGCCACCAGCGAGCAGATTGTCGCGCAAGTGGCCAGGTGCCCCTCGGGTGCGCTGTCGATCGAGCGCAACGACCCAAAGCCATAACTTCTTGGGCTTGCGATAGACTAGCGGCCCATGCGACGCGAAGACTGCATTCTCTTCAGCGGCGGTGCCGCGGGCGCCGAGGCCGAGTTTGGCGCCCTGGCGGAGCGCTATGGCATCGACGAGGTCAACTACACCTTCGAGGGACATCAGATCGTGCGGCATCGCGGCCTCCGCGTGCTGAACCACGAAGAGTTGCTCGCCGGAGATGTCAGCCTCGAGTACGTGGCGAAACTGCTGAACCGCCGGTACACCGAGGGGCCGACGCTGCGGAAGATCCTGCAGACGATCTGGTACCAGGTGAACAACGGCCAGGAAATCTACGTCGTCGGCCATATCGAAGACGACATGACCGTCCGCGGCGGCACCGGGTGGGGCGCCGAGTTCGCCAAGCTGTGCAACAAACCGCTGGCTGTGTTCGATCAGGCTCGCGATCGCTGGTTCAGCTGGACCGGCGAGAACTGGAAGCCGCACCCCAGCGACGACCTGCCTGTCATCACCCATCCTCACGTCACCGGCACTGGCACGCGTGTGCTCGAGGAGAACGGACGCCGCGCCGTTCAGGAACTGTTCGAGCGGTCGTTCGGCGCGGCGTAGACTCGAGCCCGGGCGCCCGGAGGCTCGAGGCCTGAGGCTAAGTCCCGTCCTGCCAGTTTCCAGTTCGTCCTCCCGAGGCTTGTCGCCATCATGACCATGCGCAAACCCGTCATCTTCGTCACTGGCGCTGGCGGCGAGATTGGCCACGGTCTCATCACCACGCTCGCCTCCACGGGCCGGCCCATTGTCACGCTCGATCTCGCGCCGCTCGACGCGTCGCTCGCCAGACTCGTGCAGCGCGAGTTCCTCGGCTCGATTCTGGACGCCGGCCTGCTCGAACGGATCCTGGCCGAGTTCGAGGTCGACCTGGTGTTCCACCTCGCGGCGCTGTTGTCGACGCGCTCGGAGTTCACGCCGATGCGTGCACACGAGGTGAACGTCGAGGGCACCTTGACGTTGCTCGAGTTCGCGCAGAAAGAGGCCGAGTCGCACGGCCGACCGGTGAAGTTCCTCTACCCGTCGTCGATTGCCGCCTATGGCTTGCCGGACCTCGCGACCAAGCAATCAGCCGGCAAGGTGCGCGAGGACGACTACAACCATCCGATGACGATGTACGGGGCCAACAAGCTGTACTGCGAGATGCTCGGGCGGTACTACGCGCGGCACTACAAGCAGCTCGCCGCAGAAAGCCTCAGCGGCAAAGTGGACTTCAGGTCCGTGAGGTTCCCGGGCCTCATCTCGGCGGTGACCGTGCCCTCTGGCGGAACATCTGACTACGCGCCCGAGATGATTCATGCCGCGGCGCGCGGCGACGCCTACGCGTGCTTCGTGCGGCCAGACACGCAGATTCCGTTCATGGTGATGCCCGACGGCGTCGAAACGCTGATTCGCCTGGCCGAAGCCCCGCGCGAGAACCTGACGCGCACCGCCTACAACGTCGCTGCCTTCAATCCGACCGCCGCGGAGATCGAACGCGTCGTGCGCGCCGCATTTCCATCCGCGGAGATCGCGTATGTCGCCGACGGCAAGCGGCAGGGCATCGTGGATTCGTGGCCGGCCGCCGTGGATGATTCGGCCGCGCGGGACGACTGGGGTTTTGCGCCGCAGTACAACTTCGAACGCGGGTTCAGTGAGTATTTGATTCCGACGATCCGGCGGCAGTACCAGTAGGCTACTGGTGATCGCACCGTCGTGTGCGGCGGCAGAGCTATCCGCGGATTGGGGGATTCAGGGATTCCCTGGCGCTCAGGAACCCCTCACTGCTGCGGCTTCGCCGCGGGTCGCGCGGGTTCCGCCGTTTCCCGGCCGCCGCGAGTCCACTCGGACCTATTGAGGGTTGTTCCCGTCGTGGGATCGTGCCGTCGTGTCATCGTGATTGTGTCGACGGCAATTCCGCGCAGAACAAATCCCGCTAATCTCGATATCCGCGGATCCTTGAGGATCCCGGTCCGCCGAAGCGCGCTGCGAAGGCGGACGCTGCGCGACTGAGACGTTCTATTGCCCCGTGGAGATCTCCGGTTGCCGCAGCGCCCACAGGAACCACAGGGCGTGCCACGTCACGGTCGCAATCGCGACCGGTTCGCGCACGCCTGGCGGCAGGGGCTCGGGCCAGATGGCAGTAGTCACGGTGACGAGCACGGCGCCGAGGTTCAGGCCGGTGGCCCAGCGCGCCAGCTCGATCGCGCCGCGGCGGCCGTTCCACAGCGCGCGACCCGCGGCGACGCCGAAGCCGGTGACGGCCAGGCGGACGACGAGCAGCACGATGGCGGACCAGCCGCGGTCGGTCAGGCTGTCCAGCATGGCCGCGGCGGTGATGGCCAGGTTCAGCGGCGCCCACACCACGAGCAGAAACGCCAGCAGCCGCCGAAGCATCAGCCCTCCAGGCCGGCGGCCGAGTGGGGGAGCGGCGTCGGTGACGGCGGCACCTGCAGGGCGCGCCGCGGACCAAAGCGCTTGTCCACCAGCAGGAACATCGGCAGCGCCATGGCGGCCAGCACGGCCGCGACGGCAAACGCGGTGGGAAGCCCCGCGCGTCCGCTCAGCCAGCCGGTGATTGTCGAGCCCGTGCCGATGCCGGTGTCAAACGCCGCGAGGATCGCGCCAAAGGCGGCGCCGCGTCGCGTCTCGCCGATGTCCTGCATCACGTACGCGGCAAAGACGGGATACGACGACCCGAAGCCAATCGCGAAGAGGCCCGCCGAGATCGACAGATGCGCGGCCGTGGTGGACATCGGCAGCACCGTGAGGCCCAGGGTCATCATGACCAGGCACGGAATGAAGAGGCGACGGTAGCCCAGCTGATCCCCTAACCGGCCGAGTATCGGCCGCGTCACAAGCGTCACCAGCGCCAGCGTCGTGAGGTAGATCGTCTTTGGCTGAATGCCGAGGTCATCGGCGTAGACGGCGCTGAAACTGCTGATGGCGCCGTACCCGTAGGCGTAGAGAAACAACGGCAGCGAGAGCAGCAGGACACGGCGTTCGATCCACGCGCGGCGTATGTGGACCTGGCCTCCGTGCAGTACCGGGGCCTGGCCCCCGTACGCTACGCGGCCAGGCCCCTTGTCGCCTTCCAGCCGCCACGCGATCCCGGCCATCGCGAGATTGAGCGCAGTCGTGCCCACGCAGAGCCACGTCCAGCTGTGGCGATACATCCAGAAGCCGACGCTCGGCGCGATGGCCATCGCGATGACCGAAGCCAGCCCCCAGTACGCGATGCCTTCGGCTCGCCGCCCGGCCGGCAGCACTCCGGTCATGTAGGCCGCCGAGGCCGACAGCAGCGCCGACCACACGATCCCGTGAACGAGCACGAGCGCGAGCAGCAGGCGATAGTTGTCGATGAACGCGTAGCTGGCGGAGAAGCCCGCCAGGCCAAGACTGGCCAGCACGAGCGTGCGGCGGCGGCCAATGCGGTCGGCATACGCGCCGGTGAAAGGCGCCGACCACGCGGAGGCAAACGTCAGGAAACCGAGGAAGAGACCCGAGGCCAGCGGCCCGCCGCCGAGGTCGCCGATATGAAACGGGGAAACCGGGATCAGCTGGAACACCGACAGGAACACGGTGACCGTGAAGCTGCACATCAGGAAGAAGCGAGGCGTGAACAGTCGGTCGTCGGTCACAGATGCACACCCCCGGGAGCCAGGCGCGTCATCGCCTCGGGATTGCCACGCAGATCCGCGATGCGGCGCTGCCACACGCCGAAAAGAAAAAGCCCCACCAGCGTAAGCCCCACGCAGAGCCCGACCCACAGGCCGACCACTCCATAACCCAGCGTGAAACCGGCCACGGCGGCAATCGGCAGTGCGATGAGCCAGTGGCCGACGAGGTTGGTGAACATCGGTGTGCGAGTGTCTCCCAGGCCGCGAAGGGCGCCGGTAGTCGCCACTTGCAGCCCGTCGAACAATTGGAACGCTGCTGCAACCCTGATCAGCAGAACCCCGGTGGCAATCACCGCGGGGTCGTCCGTGAACAGCCGGGCCAGCGGTTCGGCGCCGAAAATGAAGAGCAAAGCCGACGCTGACATGGATCCGAGAGCCAGCGCGATCACCGCGCCGCCGGCGCTGGCTGCGCCCTCGAGAGAGCGGCGTCCGATCGCGTGCCCGACGCGGACCGCTCCGGCAGACGCCAGCCCGAGCGGCACCATGAAGGTCACGCTGGCGAGGTTGAGCGCCACCTGGTGCGCCGCAAGCGCGATGGGATCGATGCGACCGGCAAGCGCCGCCACGGCGCCGAACACACCCACTTCCGCCACGAGTTGCGTGGCGGCTGGAGCGCCCAGGCGAAAGAGCCGCGCGAGCCGATCCAACTCGACCTGCAGAAAGGGCACGTCGAACAGGCCCACTTTGTGAGCGTGCTCGTGTCGGAGGATCACCAGCAGAAGCGACACCGCCATGAACACGCGCCCGAGATTGGTGGCCCAGGCGGCGCCGGCCACACCCATCGCCGGCATGCCGAGGTGGCCGTAGATGAGCACCCAGTTGGCGCCCGCGTTGACCAGGTTTGCGGCAATCAGCGTGATCATCACGGGCCACACCAGTCCCAGCGCCTGCAGGTACCGGCGGAACGCCGCGTAGAGCAGCAGCGGCAGCGATCCCCAGGCGACGACGGTGACGTACGGCGCCGTGAGCGCCTGGACATCGGGGTGAAGCCCGATGACGGGCATCACTGCGACTATCCCGAACGTGATCGCCATCAGGGGAACGCTGGCCAGCACCGCCAGGTGGATGCCATCACGGAGCCAGCGATGGCACTCGCGCAAGTTGCCGGCGCCGTAGGACTGCGACACGAAGGTGTCGAGCCCGAGCAGCATGCCCATGCCGAAGATGGCCGCGGAGAAATACAGGATGCTGCCCAGGCCGACCGCGCCGATGGCTTCAGGCGCGAGGCGGCCGACCATCAACGTGTCGACGACGCCCATGAACATCCACCCCAGCTCGGCCACGATCACGGGCCAGGCCAGGCGCAGCGTCGGCAGCAGATCGCGGCGTACCGCATCGAGCTCCGCTCGGGGGGCAGGCATAAGAGAGCGAATCTATCACGTCGGTTGGCAAGTCAGGTTGCGGTCGGCGGGTCAGGTGTACGCCGTCCAGAAGAAAAGCGCGAAGGCGGCCGCGACGCCGTACATGATCGGGTGCACTGCACGCGCGCGGCCGCGGCACGCGGCGATGGCGACATAGGCGAGACACCCGTAGCCGATGCCATGCGCGATCGAGTAGGTCAGCGGCACCATCAGCAGCGTGACAAACGCCGGCAGCCCGGTGTCGATGCGATCGAAGTCGATTCGCGTGATAGCGGCGCACATCAGGAAACCGACGGCGATCAGGGCCGGCGCGGTCGCCGCGGGCGGCACCACGGCAGCAAGCGGCGCCAGAAACGCCGCGAGCACGAACAGGCCGCCGACGACCACGGAGTGCAGCCCGGTGCGCGCGCCCTCGGCAACGCCGGCGGCCGATTCGATGTAGGCCGTCGCGGAGCTTGCGCCGAACCACCCGCCGATTGACGCGCCCAGCGCGTCCACGGCGAGCAACCGCCGCAGGCCGGGCACGCGTCCGTCGGGTTCGGTGAGCTGCGCCTGCTCGACGACAGAGGTCGCCGTGCCCAGCGTGTCGAAGAAGTCCACCATCATCAGCGACAACACCAGGGGCACCGCCGACCAGCGGAGCGCCGCCGACAGGTCGGCCGCGCCGAATGTATCCAGTCGAGGCACCGCGAGCCATGAGCCCGACGTGGGCCATTGCGCGAGGCCCGTCGCAAGCGCAAGGCCTGTCGTGGCGATGATGCCGATGAGCAGCGCCCCTTGTTGCCGCCGCGCAAGCAGGACGCCGACCAGCAGCAGCCCTGCCACGGCCACCAGCGTGTCGGGGTGCGACAAGGTCCCCGCGGTCACCGGTGGCAACGTCGCACTCGGATTGGCGGAAAGAGCCGCGATCGTGCCGCCCGGCACCACGACGAGCCTGGCGTTGACGGCGCCGATGAACGCGATGAACAACCCGATGCCGACGCCGATCGCGCGGCGGAGATCGACCGGTATCGCCATCATCACCGCCTCGCGCACACCGATGACCACGAGCGCCAGGACGAGCAGGCCCTCGACGACCACGAGCCCCATGGCCCCCTGCCACGAGCCCGTGCTGGCGGCAAGCTGAAACGCCACCACGGCGTTGAGCCCCATGCCGGGGGCCATCGCAATGGGCACGTTGGCGACCAGCCCCATAAGTGCCGAACACAGTGCCGCCGCGAGCGCCGTGGCCGCGAGCGCGCCTTCGACGGGGACGCCTGCGCCCGCCAGGATGCTCGGGTTCGCAAACAGGATGTAGGCCATCGTCAGGAACGTCGCCAGGCCCCCGCGGATCTCACGAGCGAGTGTGGTATCACGGGCCTGCAGGTGGAAGAGCGATTCCATCGCTTGTTGCATTGGCCCGGGGAGCATAACAAATTGACAGATTGCAGATTGCAGATTGCAGATTGCAGATTGCAGATTGCAGATTGCAGATTGCAGATTGCAGATTGAGAAATTACGCGGATTTGGCAGCGTGCTGATTGGGGTTGCGGATTCCGCAACGCCGGTCGAGGATACGCGCGTGGCTTTTCGGTATCGCCCGGAGGTGCTCGACGCGCTCGCCCGCCATGGGCTGGCGCCTCGCGCTGACACGGCGCCGCAGTTTCTACGCGACGCGATCAACGACCTGTATCGCTACGAGATTCGCCGGTTGCGCCAGCGGCTGCTGCGGAAGGAATTTCCCAGAGAGGCCTACGTGCCGAAGGTGCTGGAACTGCGCGACAAGTACATGCTGCTGTCGATGCCGATGGAGGAGTGGAGCCTCTGACCGCTCCGGCTACTCTTCGCGCGGCACCACCACCAGGCGCCGGACCTCGGCGCCTCGCACGACCGCCATCGGCAGCGGCACGCCGATGACCTCGTCGACGAGCAGCCGATGGAGATCGTCGATGCCGGCTACGACGCTGCCGGCAAAGCTGACGATCACGTCTCGTGGACGCGCTCCCGCTGCCGCGGCCGCGCCCTCTTCCAACACCTGCACGACACCGACGCCGCGGTCGCCGGCCAGGCCGAGCGCGCGCGCTATGCGCCGGGGCAGCGTCACGTCCTGCCCCGACAGCCCCAGCGCGCTGCGGCGCACGCGACCCTCGCGCATCAGCGAGGATACGACGTGCCGCGCGGTGTTGACCGGGATCGCGAAGCTGATGCCCTGGACGCCCAGAATGGCCGCGGTGTTGATCCCGACGACCTCTCCGCGGCTGCTGACCAGCGGTCCACCCGAGTTGCCGGGGTTGAGCGCCGCGTCGGTCTGAATCAGCGGCTCGATCAGCCGGCCAGTCGTACTCCGCAGCGATCGGCCCAGCGCGCTCACGACGCCTGCGGTCACGGTGTGCTGAAAGCCGTATGGCGAGCCGATGGCGATGACGACCTGCCCTGGTCGAAGGTCACGCGAATCGCCCAACATCCGCCAGGGCAGATCGTGGCCCGACGCCCTCAGCACCGCAAGATCGGTGGCCTGGTCCCTGGCTAGTACCGCTGCCGGCCGATTGCGGCCATCGGCCAGGACGAGTTCAACGCCAGAGGCATCACCGACCACGTGCGCGTTGGTCACGACGAACCCGTCAGGGGTGAAGATCAGGGCCGAGCCCGTGCCGCCGGACCCGGCCCGGCCGGCCGGCACGTGCACCTTCACGACGGCCGGTCCCACTGTGGCCACCGCGTCGACCACGGCTCGCGAATAGGCATCGAGCAGTTGGAGGTCGTCGTCAGCCATCTCGAGCGTTCCCGTCAGATGGTCACCAGCCCCCGCTGAAGTCCAAGCCTGACCGCTTCGGTACGAGTGCCCGCGCCCAGCTTGCCGAAAATCGACGCGAGGTGGAACTTCACCGTGTGATCGCTGATGCCCAGGGTCTGGGCAATCGCGCGGTTGGGCAGGCCGTCGGCCAGCCGTTGCAGCACCTCGCGCTCGCGTGGCGTCAACGATTCGGCGACAAACGGCAAAGCGCGGTCGCGATAGGCCGTGCCGTTGGCCGCCAGCACCGACGTCGTCAGCGCCGGAGGAAGCACGGTGAAGCCGGCCGCGACAGCACGGATGACCGCCGTCAGCTCGTCGGGGCCGATGTCTGGCGGCGCCAGACCCCACGCCTGGTCGGTGTGACGAGCAAGATCAGCCGCGACTGCCGGCGTGCCGCTCAGGACCACCACCGGGCCACGCGCGAGCTGTCGCTCCAAGGCGTCGCCGTGCGGCTCGCGCAGGACGACTACCCGCATCCCGTCGATCCGATCGCTCATCTCTCCGTCACGTTCTCGCTGGCCGCTCGCCGACGGTCACCGGTACCTCGACCGCGTCGCGCCCACGGACCACCGTCACCGACACCCGGGTGCCGACCCGCTCGCCGGTGAGCTGACCCAACAGCTGTTCGGGGTCGTTCACGGGCGTGCCCGCAAACGTCACGAGGATGTCGCCCACCAGCAGCCCTGCCTCGGCCGCCGGCGTCGCCGGCGCCACGCCCATCACCAGCAGGCCATGTTCGCCCGCGCCGCCCGCCCGCTGCGCCTCGGGAATGGCCACCGGCTGGCTCGTGATTCCTATGAACCCCCGCCTGACGCTGCCGTGCCGCTCGAGCGCGTCCAGCGTCGGACGTATCGTGTCGGCGGTCAGGGCGAGGCCCGCGCCGCGAAGCAGCCCTGTCGTTGAGATGCCGGCAACCGTTCCGTCGGGCAGCACGACGGCACTCCCCGAAAAGCCGCTGTATGGCGCCGTGTCAAGGTTCAGCACCCGTTCGAGCGTTCGCCCGCGGCCGACCCGGATCGGCCCGTCAACGCGCGTCAGGGTCGTCAGGCGGGCCTTGAGATGCCCACCCCAGCTTCGGCCGACGATGAGTGCAAGCTCGCCCGTGTCGGGCGTGCGGGCCGCCAGGCGAATGGCCGGCGCGGCAAGGCCCGGTACCTTCAACAGGACCAGGTCGGTCGCCAGGTCTCGTCCGGCCACCGTCGCCGTCAGCGAGCCGCCAGGATGGCGCACCGCGATCTCGTCCCACTCGACAGAGTGGCTCGTCGTCACCAGGCGTTCGGGCGCTGCCACCAGCGCCGTCGCCGGATGTCGCGGGCGCCCCTGGATCTGCACCACGGAGGCGTCGAGGCCGGCGGCCGCATCGCGGCAGGCGGATGAAAGGTCGGCAAACAGCGCGTGAGTAGTCATGTCCACCACTATGAAGCCCCCATCGGGCCGCGCGCATCAGCCGTTTGGCGGGGCCTGAAGTAAACTGATCCGTTGTGCGCTTCGTCGGTGTTCCCCTCCTGATCCTCCCGATCCTCGCGTCGGCTTCGTCGGGCGATGAGCCGCCCGACCTTCGGACCCGTGCCGAGCGCTCGGGTTTCGAGGAAACCAGCCGGTATGACGACGTACGCCGCGTGCTCCACGACCTGGCGGAGTCACAGCGTCGATTCGTCCTCCTCACGAGCTTCGGCCGCAGCGAAGAGGGCCGCGACCTTCCGCTGGCCGTCATTGGCTCGCCGGCGCCGCGCGACGCGGTCGCGGCGCGCGCCAGCGCCAACGCACGTGTGCTGCTGCTGGCCAACATCCACGCGGGGGAGGTGGAGGGCAAGGAAGCGGCGCTGATTCTCGCGCGGCGCCTGGCCGGCGGCGACCTGCGGCGGCTGCTCGATCGGGTCACGGTGCTGGTCGCGCCGATCTACAACGCCGACGGGAACGAACGGGTCAGCGTGGACAACCGGCCCGCGCAATTCGGTCCGTTCGGCGGGGTCGGGGTGCGAGAGACGGCGCGCGGTCTCGACCTCAATCGGGACTTCGTGAAGCTGGAAGCGGTCGAGTCGCAGGGGCTGGCGTCGTTGCTGACCGCGTGGGACCCGCACGTCGTCATCGACCTTCACACCACCAACGGCTCGTATCACGGCTATCACCTGACGTACGCCTCGACGCTGGCAGTCAACGCCGACCCGCGGCTGGTACAGGCGACGCGGTCCCTGTTGACGTCCGCGCGGCAAGTGCTGGCCGACCGCGGCTGGCGCAGCTACTCGTACGGCAACTTCGTCGCCGAAGGGGCACTCGACCGCGAGCTGACGCGGCCCGAATCGGGCGCGCCCGCCTGGCGCACCTTTGATGCGCGGCCGCGGTTTGTCACCAACGGCATCGGCTTGCGCAACCGCGTCGCGATTCTCTCGGAGGCGTACAGCTACCTGCCGTTCGAGCGGCGGGTCCGGGTCACCGAGGCCTTCGCCGAAACAGTGCTGGCGCTGGTGGCGCGCCGCGCGTCGGCCATCACCGCGCTGACAGCCGACGTCGATCGCGCGACCGTGCGCGCCGGCGAGCAGGGCACGCTTGGGCCGCTTGGCACACGGGGACGGCTGGCGCCGCTCGACGGCGCCGTGCGGATCCTCGTCGGCGAGGTCGAGACCAGGCCGCACCCGAAGACCGGCAAGCCGATGACGGTAATGAAGGAGAGTGTCGCGCGGCCGCTGCTGATGCAGGACTACGCGGGGTTTGCGCCTGTCGATCCGGTGGCGGCGCCGCGGGCGTACCTGATTCCAGCTGACGGGACCCGCGCGGCCCTGGTCGACCGACTCTCGGCGCTGCTCGACAGGCATGGCGTCGTCGTCGAGCGCCTCTCCACGCCGACGGCGCTCGAGGTCGAGGCCGTGACTCCGGGCGCCATCACGCGCAACGAGCGAGTGTTCCAGGGACACCGCGAGGTGAGGATTGCCGGCGTGACGCGTGCGCGGCGAACGCTGGAAGCACCGGCCGGATCGCTTCGCGTCTCGATGGGGCAGCGCCTGGCGCGACTCATATTCCACCTGCTCGAGCCCACGTCGGATGACGGGGTCCTCACGTGGAACCTGCTGGACGAGTGGCTGAAAGAGGGCGCCGAGATCCCTATCTACCGCGTCATGGATTGACGATCAATGCGTCGCCAGTGGCAGGTGAGCCTGGCTGGGACCGCGGTCGGTGTCGAGCAGCTCGCGCACGCGATGGACCAGCTGGCCGGGAGTGAACGGCTTTCGGAGCAGCGCCGTGCCCGGCACCAGCGGGCCGTGTTGCAGCACGGCCTGGTCGGTGTACCCGGAGATGAACAGCACCTTCAGGAACGGCCTTTCCGACAGCATCCGCACGGCGAGTTGCTCGCCGCCAATATGCGGCATCACGACGGCGGTGACCAGCACGTCGATCGGATGCAGCACCTGGCCCGCCAGGTCGAGCGCTTCCATACCGGTCGAAGCCGACAGCACCTGGTAGCCATGGCGTCGAAGCGCGTCGGCCGCCAGATTCCGCACGAGCACTTCGTCTTCGACCAGCAGCACCGTCTCGCTGCCGCGCGGCTGTTCGGCTGCACGCGGCTCGCTTGGCTCGATGGCGGGGATGGCTTCGGCCTGCGGCAGGTAGATGCGGAAGGTCGTCCCGATGGCGCGTTCGGAGTCGACCCAGATGCTGCCGCGATTCTGCTTGACGATGCCGTAGCAGGTCGCCAGGCCAAGGCCGGTGCCCTTGCCGACGTCCTTGGTCGTGAAGAACGGCTCGAAGATGTGCGCCAGGACCTCGGCGTCCATGCCGACACCGGTGTCCGACACGGCCAGCAGCACGTGCGCGCCTGGCTGCACCGTCGTGTGCTGCCGGGCGAACTCGGCGTCGAGGTGGACGTTGCGAGTCTCGATGACCAGCGTGCCGCCGGTCGGCATCGCGTCGCGCGCGTTGATGGCGAGATTGACCAGCACCTGCTCGAACTGTCCAGGGTCGATACGGACGCGCCAGAGATCCGGGTCCTGCACCGTCACCAGCTCGACGTCCTCGCCAAGAAGGCGTCGCAGCATGCGGTCGACATTGAGCACGAGGTCGTTCAGATCGACGATGCGCGGCTCGATGATCTGGCGCCGTGCAAACGCCAGCAACTGGCGGGTGAGGTCGGCCGCCCGCTGCGCGGCGCGCGTGATCTCGGCGATGTTGCCGCGCGCCGGGTCGGTGGGCGCCACGTCGTCCTGCGCCATCTCGGCGTGGCCGAGAATGGCCGTCAGCAGGTTGTTGAAGTCGTGGGCGATGCCCCCGGCCAGCCGCCCGATGCCCTCCATGCGCTGCGCCAGCAGCAGCTGATGCTCGAGCCGCCGGAGCTCCGAGATGTCCTGGCCGATCACCAGCAACTGGGGGCGCTCGCCGCTGCTGTCGGTGAGCCGCGTGGCGTTCCAGAGAAATGACTTGTGCGTGCCGTTGCGCTGGACGAAGGCCGATTCCAGGCCCTGCAGCGCTTCGCCGGCGCGGATGCGCGCAAGATCGGTTGCGACCGCCGAGCGGTGCGGCTCCGAGACGCAGCACTCCACGTAGCTGCG
Source organism: Vicinamibacteria bacterium (assembly GCA_963806705.1). Classification (GTDB taxonomy): domain Bacteria; phylum Acidobacteriota; class Vicinamibacteria; order Vicinamibacterales; family JAENWD01; genus JAENWD01. The sequence goes on along the minus strand of CAWDZE010000012.1, from coordinate 300,443 downwards.
ATTGAGCGCGTGGGCCCGCGCCAGGCCGAAGAACGTCTCGGCCTCGCGGTTGAATTCCGTGATCCGCCCTTCATCGTCCACCACGACGATGACGCTGCCGGCCAGTTCGACCAGCGAGCGGTAGCGGTCCTCGCTGGCGCGCAGGGCCTGCTCGGCGCGCATGCGCGGCGTGATGTCGATGGCGATGCCTCCGATGAGGGGCGGGCTGTTGTCCTGCTCGATCACGAACTTCAGCGTGGTCCACCACTGCTGGGTGCCGTCATGAGAGGGCCCGAACTGCACCAGCTCGATCGGCTGGCGCGACATCAATGCCTTGCGATCGCTGTCCTGAAAGCGCGTGGCGGTTTCTTCAGGCCACAGGTCGAAGTCGTTGCGGCCGAGCAGCGTGTCGGCGGGACGACCGAACTGAGCCGCCCAGGCGGAGTTGCCGAACACGTATCGCCCGTCGCTGCTCTTCATGAACGCGATGGCGGGGGAATGCTGCATGAAGGCGCGGAACCGCGCATCGCTGGCGCGCCGCTCGCTTTGCGCCCGCGCGCGTTCCTGGACCAGCGCCGCCAGCATCAGCGCGGTGACGCCCACCACGCTCATGAACGCGGCCACCAGCACCGCTTCGATTCGTGTGAGAGCGTGCGCGAACGGACCAAAGCCCCGGGCGCTGCCCACCAGCGCGAGCGTTGCGATGATTGCCGTGACGGCCGTCACTCCCGGCTGGCCGAAGCGGAACGCGCTCCAGACCATCAGCGGGAAGCTCGTGTAGGCCACCGGAAGCACGACGTGCACCGGCCAGGCCTGCTGCCCGAAGACCAGCGTGCCGACGACGAAGGACGAGGCCAGCAGCGCCGCAAACTCCACGCGGCGCCAGCGGCCGGGAAAGCGCACTCGCGAGCCCGCCCATACCAGCAGCGTCGGCGTCACGGTGAGCATCGCCATGGCGTCGCCCACCCAGAAGGTGAGCCACGTATCGCCGAAGCTGCCCCCGCCCCCTGGCGTCACCGAGATCAGGTTCCAGGCGCCGACAACCGCCGTGACGGCAGCCGACAGCGTCACGGCGACCACGAATCTCAGCACGGTGCCGACGTTTTGCAGCGTCCGATCGAAGGGGCCGCCCCAGTGCAGCAGCCTGGTGGCCAGCAGCGCTTCGCCGGTCGCATAGGCTCCGGCCACTGTTGCAGACGGCCAGTGCCAGTCGGTGAAGGCCCCCGACAGGACTGCTCCCACGGCGACGCCCGGCCAGCGGTCCGCTCCGCGCAGGAGCAGGGCGGCCAGGGAGATCCCTGAAGGGATCCAGACCCAGCTGGCCCCGACCTCGGTGAACGGGAAGAACAGACGCAGGTGCGCGCCGCCGACGTACAGCCCCGCGATCAGCGCGATTTCGACGATCCACGCGGCGCGGGACCCGGTGCTGGACGCATTCGGCATGCCGTGGCACTCCATGATAGCCGCTGAGCCGGCTCGGTCACGTGGCCGATTGCACACTACAGGGGGCGGGTCTTGAAACCCGCCCCTACGGTGCAGAAGGTCGTATCGCCTCAGGGCCTCGGCATCGAAAGGATGGACGACCCGACCAGGCCACGACACGGCGGTTTGCAACCTGTGCTAGCGTGTCGAGGCATGACGGAACCGTCGGCGGCGGTGCTGGACGAACAGGCCTTGCTGCAAGGCCTGCGCGATCATCGGCCCGAGGCCTTCGAGAGCCTGGTGCGCGCGTACACGCCCCGGTTACTGGCCGTGGCGCGGCGCATGTTAGGGAGCGACGAAGACGCGCGCGACGTGGTGCAGGAGGGGTTCCTCAACGCGTTTCGCGCGATCGACAAGTTCGAGGGCCACGCGAAGCTGTCGACGTGGCTGCACCGCATCGTCGTCAACGCCGCGCTGATGAAGTTGCGGACCCGGCGTCGCAAGCCCGAGGAGTCGCTCGAGCCGCTGCTGCCGTCGTTTCGCGAGAACGGGCATCACGTCGACAAGTTCAGCACGTGGGACGAGGCAGCCGACAATCTGGCCGAGCGGGAAGAGACACGGCAATTGGTCCGCGACGCGATCCTGTCGCTGCCGGACACCTACCGTGAAGTCCTGGTGTTGCGCGATATCGAAGAGATGAGCACTGAGGAAACCGCCCGCGCGCTCGGCGTCACGCCCAACGCCGTGAAGATACGGCTGCACCGGGCGCGGCTGGCGCTGCGCACGCTGCTCGATCCGCACATGCGACGAGAAACCCGATGACCGAGCCACGCCTGACCTGTCGCGAGTGCGTCGAGTTCCTGATGGACTACCTCGACGATGGCCTGCCGCCTGACGTGCGAGTCACCTTCGAGCGTCATCTCGCGGCGTGCGCCAACTGCCTGCGGTACCTCGAGAGCTACAAGACGACGACGACCATCTGCAAGAAGGCCTTCGAAGTGCGCGACAGCGAGCCCCTGCCACCGGTCCCCGAAGAACTCGTCAAAGCGATCCTTGCCGCGAGGCCGAAGGCCGAGTAGCGAGCCGTCCTCCTGTAAGAACCTCACCCTCGGCGTTCTACAATCTTGTTGATGCGGACACGGATCGTAGTGGCAGGTCTGGCCAGTGGCCTCTCTGTGATAGCGGGTGCGCCCCTGATGGGGCAGGGCGGCGCGGTGACATTCAAGGACGTCACCGCCGGCGCCGGAATCTCGTTCGTCCACAACAGCGGGCGCGCCGGCAAGAAGTACTTGCCCGAAACCATGGGCGCCGGCGGCGCGTTTGTGGACCTCGACGGCGACGGTTGGCTCGACCTCGTCATGGTCAACGGGCGCGACTGGGCGCCGAAGGCCGGCACGGGATCGGTGCACGGCCTGTACCGCAACAATCGCAACGGCACCTTCACCGACGTCGTCAAGGGCAGCGGACTCGATCAGCCGGCCTACGGGATGGGTGTGGCGGCGGGCGATGTCGACAACGACGGCGACGAGGACCTCTACGTCACGGCGCTCGAGGGCGATCGCCTGTATCGCAACGACGGCGCCTTCAAGTTCACCAACGTGACCAGGGCCGCGGGAATCGTCAATGCCAGCTTCGGCACCAGTGCGGCCTTCGTGGACTACGACCGCGACGGCCGGTTGGACCTGTTCGTCGCCAATTACGTGAAGTGGTCCGAGGCTACCGACAAGCGGTGCGCGCTCGACGGCAAGAACAAGTCGTACTGCACGCCCGAGGTCTATCCCGGCGTGGCCTCGAAGTTGTTCCACAACCTGGGGGCGGGACGCTTTGCGGACGTCAGCCAGAAGGCGGGCGTCGCCAACCCGGGCGCCAAGGCGCTGGGCGTTGGCTTGCTCGACTACGACGGCGACGGGTGGGTGGACCTGTTTGTCGCCAACGACACGCAACCCAATCAGCTCTTCCACAACAACCGCAACGGCACGTTCACGGATACCGCCGTGGCCGCCGGCGTGGCGTTCTCTGACGACGGCGTGGCTCGGGGAGCCATGGGAGTGGATGCCGCCGACTACGACCGATCGGGCCGTCCGCACCTGCTCGTGTCCAATTTTCAAAACCAGATGCTCGCGCTGTACCGGAACGAAGGCGGTGGCCTGTTTGGCGACGTCGCGCCGGCTAGCCCCGTGGGGCGCGTCAGCATGGCGACGCTGGGGTTTGGCGCCTTCTTCTTCGACTACGACCTCGACGGCTGGATCGACTTGCTGGCCACCAACGGCCACATCGAGGAAAGCGTCACGGCCGTGCAGCCGAAGGTCCAGTTCAAGCAGCCGCCGCTGCTGTTCCGCAACACGGGGAAAGGCCGCTTCGAGCATGCATCGCCGACGGCCGGGGCTGATTTCGCGGTGCCGCAGGCAGGGCGCGGCGCAGCGTACGGCGACTACGATCGTGATGGCGATCTGGACGTGCTGCTGGTCAACAACCACAGTCCGGCCCGGCTGCTGCGCAACGACGGAGGCAACCGCAACAACTGGGTTTCGGTCCGGGTGTCCGGTACGAAGGCGAATCGCAGCGGCATCGGCGCCGTCGTGCGCGTCACCAGCGCACAGGGCACACAGTGGCAACTGGTCCGGAGCGGGTCGAGCTACTGCTCGCAGAGCGATCTTGCGGTGACATTTGGTCTCGGCAGAGACACCGAGGCCACGTCGATCGAGGTCGAATGGCCGGGCGGCGGCAGGGAGACGATCAAGAACGTGCCCGCGAAGTCGTTTGTGAAGATCGTCGAAGGCAAAGGGCGCATGTAGGGCGCGCTTGCGCGCCCCGCCGAGTTCCGCCGATGGTTGGCGATGTGTGCCACCGTCCGGCTGCACGCACGCGGGGTGCAAGCGCGCCTCGTTCGTCGTCCCGGCAACAGCACCAGCGCCACGAAGTACAACCCCAGCGTCACAAACGCCAGATACCCCGTCGCCGCGCCGTCCGGCACAAAGCCGAGCGTGCCCAGCGAGACGCCCTCGAGCAGCGTGAGCATCACCCGGCGCAGCAGGCCGCCCTGCGGTTCGTAGAGCGCCGCCAGCACCACGAACTTCAACACGAACGCCCCGCCAAACACGACCAGCAGGCTGCGCAGCAGCTGCCGGCGGTCCGGCTGGACCGCCAGCGTGTTCCACAGCAACAGGATGAAGAACGTCGTGAACACGAACGCCAGCAGCCCCGTGGCCGGCGTGACGAGCGAGAAGACCTGGGCGCTGGCGGCCAGCAGCGAGACCAGCACGACGACGCCGGAGCTGTTCTCGAGCGGCTTGCGCCGGTCGTTCACGAGACGGCCCGGCACCAGGGCGCGCGATCGTACAAGCGCACCCAACAGCACCGTCGCCAGGATCAGCGACATCAGCGACGGCGGCACCAGCGCCAGCGAGCCGCCCTGCGCGACGCGAACGCCACCGAGCGCGCTGACAGTGAGGAACAGCAGCGGGAGGGTGATCGCCTCGCGGGCGACAGGCGTGGGCGGGTCGACCGGCAGTGGCAACAGCGTCTGGCTCATGGCCGCTCCCGGAAGACCCGGACCGGGTTCAGGTCCGAAAGCTCCCGCGTGAGGCCGCGCTCGAACTCGGCCGCCAGTTCCTCGCTCGTATGCAGCCGGAGGTTCGGGTCCTGGACGACGATGCTGCCGCTGGGGACCAGGCTGCGCGCGTGGACGAGGGTGGCCTGTCCGGCCTTGTAGAGCGCGTCGTCGGCATAGACGCGGCCCCAGCCCTGTCGCAGATAGGCGTACGCCAGGTAGAACTGGACCGAGGCGTCCTGACGCGCGGGGTCCGCCTGCGCAAAGGCGTCGCGCGCCTCGACGAACTGGTCGCGCCGGAAAAAGGCCAGGCCGGCGTCGAAACGGTCCTGGTCGATGCGGTACGCGCCAACCGTCGATGTCAGGCTGCCGGCGACCTCGGGCAACGTCGCCGGCTGGCGGACGTAGACGCGCACGATCGCCGCTGCGTAGACCAGCGACAGGACGAGACCGACGATACGGACCGCGCTCGGGGACACGGCACACATTGTAGAAGAGGGAAGCTGGTTGGGTCAGGTTGGGTCGGGTTGGGTCACGTTGGGTCGGGTTGATGCTGGTTGATCGGGTTGCCGCCTTACAACCTGGCCAACCGACATCAACCAGACCCCACCTGGACCCAACCCGTCCAAACCTGGTCGTGCCAGAGAAAAGGGCGCGGCCCCCGAAGGAAGCCGCGCCCTGACTGTGACCGAGTCTGTCGTTAGAAGTCGTACCGCAGAGAGACCTGCATGCGCCGTGGCCCGCCCAGCATCGCGCTGTACGTGCCAAACGTGGCGGGGTCCTCGAGGCTCATATTCAACGAGCCGGTGTCGAAGTATGGCGTGTTGGTCAGATTGAAGATCTCCAGACGGAACGCCAATTTGTGAGCCTCGGAGTAGAACATGTCGAAAGCCTTGGTGAAGGCCATATCCACCGACGCATAACTATCGCCACGCAGGACATTGCGCTGACCGCGTTCTCCCATCGCCGAAAACCGGAAGCCCTTTATAGCCTCGTCCGGATCGGCAAAGATGTTTGGATTGGCTTCGCTCGCGCCTTCGTTGGTGGCACCGTTTGTGGTGTGGGTGGCCGGGCACGGCCCGTTCTCCAGGCCGAAGTTGAGTCCCTCTCTGGCCGGAGCGCAGGTCGCATTGCCCTGCAGGTTCCAGTTGGTCGGCCAGGTTCGACCGTTGATCGCATTGGCCGGCAGCCCGCTGTTGAAGCGCACCACGCTGGAGACCTGCCAACCGCCGATGAGCGAATTGACGAAACCGTTCGCCCCCGAACCCCAGCGCTGACCCCGCCCGAAAGGAAGCTGCCAGGTGACGTACGCGTTCAACTGGTGGCGCATATCGAAATCAGAGTACCGAGTACTCCAGGTCGGGCTCCCACGCGTTTATAGCGGTCCCCGTATAGCCACCGGTGAAGAACCCTCCGGTCGGGTCCTGGCGCTCCGGTGTAGAGGAGTGGTCCTCCGACTTCGAGAGGGTGTAGTTGATGGTATAGGCCAATCCTTTGCTCATGCGCTTTCGCACGGTCAACTGCATCGCATGGTATTCGGAGCGGCCGATCGTGCTCCACGTGTTCAAGGCCACATACTGCGCCGGGAAGAACGTGTATTGGCCGAGACTCGAGAACCCCGGGTACTGATAGAAGTCAACGTCCTGCCAGACGGTGGAGGTGCCGAAGCCGGAACCCGTGTCCGCCGTGCCGTGATAGCCGATCATGTAGTCGTACACGACCTGAGTGGCGGAGTAGCCGCAGCCGCGCGCCCAACTGCCCGTACCGAAGGCATCCGCCATTGGGTCCGTCGGGACCGAAATCAGGAAACATATTTTCCCAGTATGCGATGGGCCCCAGCGTTTCCAGCGGCTGGCCCGCATCCGAGAGCCTGACGAGCTCGCGAGCCGCTGCGAATCCGCAAACGCCCGATTTGGGATCGCAGACGTCGGCGGCCGTGGCAAAGTCGCGGAGAAGCGGCAGACCTCGGCCGCGCCGGCCCACGTAACCCGCCTCCACGGTGATTCCGCCCGCAAACTCACGAGAAATCGAGAAGTCGAACGTGTGAGCACGCGAGTTTCGGATTGTGTCGTCCAAGCCGTTCGAGACCACGCTGCCGAGGCCCAACGGCGGCACGGAGGGGAAGGTCGCGCCAGGCGAGGGCGCCAACTGCGCGTCCCCGTTGCTCAAGACGTTATTTGCCGCGCCAGCCGTATCGGAAGGGCCGCTCCACCGGACGCAGGGCTCGGCGGCGTCGGTTGCGCCGATGTCGCATCCGCCAAGTGGGCTGGAGATGCTCGTGGACAGGCCAAAAGCTCCCACCTCGTCGAAGGAATTCACCAGCGCCATGCCCATCCGGTCGTACACCAGGGAATACCCTCCGCGAATCGCCAACTTGCCGTCGCCCGGCGCCCAGGCGGCAGCGATGCGCGGCGAGAAGTTGTTGTTGTCGCGGTCGTAGTACGGCCGGCCGTCGTTGGCCGCTCCACCGAGTTGCATTTCGATCAAGCCGCAGTCGGCCGTCGGACGCCCCGCCCGCATCATCTGATCCCGGCACTGGAACCACGCCCCGAAGCTCCCGTTGAGACTGGAATTCACGGGAACAGGAATGACCTGGTTGCCGTTTGTCTCCCACGGCGGAGTGGCATTCGTGTACCGCAGCCCGAGATTCAGGGTCAGGGACGGGTGAATGCGCCACTGATCCTGGAAGTAAGCCTCGTATTCGTTGGCGGCAAAGCGTCGCGGCACGGTCGCGCCCGAAGCCAGGGTCTCGCCTTGTGCGTTGAAGTTGTAAGAGGCATCCACCTGCGTAGATGGGGCCGAGCATCAGAGTGAGCCGGTCGCGGAAGTTGACGCCGGCACTCGCGGGGACGGCAAAGCAACCGGGACGGTCGCAGTTCTCTTGCCCCGGTTCGATGCTGCGGCCTCCATCCGCCAACCACGAAGGATTTACTGTGAAGCCGTGAAATGCGAGCGCATCGCTCGACCGGTCGTTGCGAACAAAGCGCGCTTCGCCCCCCATCGAAAAGGTGTGTGCGCCGCGCGTCCAGGTGAGGTCGTCCCGGAAGTGGTTGGTTGGCGTGCTCCGGATCAGGCTCGAGGCCGTCTGGTCGAACCCATTGAGTTCATCAATGAAGCGGACATTGGAGTATTCCGCGTTTCTGACGCCCACATTGTCCAACTTGATGCGCGTGTATCCATAGCGGAAGTTGTTGACCAGGCTCGAGTTCACTACCCAGGTGTGGCCGGCCGCCATTCCGCGGTTGCCCGTCTCCGTGGTCCGTATTGGATCGCCGCCGAGGAACGCCGGTTCCTGGGCAACCGTGTCGTCCTGCAGCGTGCCACGCACGAACAAGGCGTGATTGCTGCCCGCGTTGAAGTTGAGTTTGCCGATATAGGTATTGAAAAGGTTGTCGATGGGAGCGGCGAAGCGGTGGCCGACAACGTTGACGCCGTCGCCGACGCTGGAGTCATTGATATCCGTCGGATACTGCTTCCAGGTACCTGAAGCAGCGCCGCGTTTGGCCCAACTCCGAGGGGATCGATAGCCGCAATCTGTGCCGGGCTGAGACCGTAGCTGCCCGCGGGAACCGTGTAGGCGGTTCCGCTGACCCCGGTCACGCTGGTCGGCGAGGTCGGGCACGGCGCAAATCCATCCTGATCGTCGCAGTCGGTAAATCATCACTCCATCCCGGAACGACAAACTCGGAACGCTGCGGACGGCCGATTTGAACAGGCTTTCCTCCATGCGCTCCACGTTGCCGAAGAAGAACAGCCGGTTCTTCATGATCGGCCCGCCGAGCGCGCCGCCATAAATATGCCGGCGGAACGGGGGCTCGTCGACGCCACTCTTGTTGAGGAAAAAATCGTTGGCGTTCAGCCTCTCGTTGCGGTGGGCATAGTAACCGCTGCCGTGGAGAGAGTTCTCGCCGGAAATGGTGATCAGCTGCACCTGCGCCGCCCCCGACCGCCCGCCCGCCTCGGCGCCATAGTTCGTGGTAGTCGTGCGGAACTCGGCAAGTGAGCCCTGCGTAGCGCGGAGCACGCAAGTGAAGGCATAACCGCTGATCGGGTCGTTGCAGTCCACGCCATCCAGGGTGATGTTGGTCTGATCGCTGCGCGCGCCATTGACAGCGCCGCTGCGACCGTCAAAATCCGACACACCTCCGTAGCCACCTGGCGTATCCGCCGCGCTGGGGACAAACGCGACACCAGCCTGCAGGCTGAGCAGACCGGCGGGGTTGAGGTCGAGCGAAGGCAGTGCGCGGATCTCTGCGCCGGTGAGTGGCGCGCCCATGCTGGCGTCGTTCGTGTTCACGCCAGCGGTGAAGGCCTGCACTTCGACCACTTCGGCGAGCTCTCCCAATTCCAGCAGGACATCCATGGTGCTGGTGATACCGATGGGCAATTCGACCCGTGGCCGGGCTGCGGTCTTGAAGCCGGTCGCTGTGACGTCCACGCGATAGTCACCTGGCTGCACCTGCGAAATCAGATACTTCCCGGTTGAATCGGTCGTGGCCGAACGCTTGGCACCGGTCGCCAGGTTGGTCACGGTCACGTCAGCGCCGACGACGATGGCACCCGAAGGATCGGTAACCGCACCGGTCAGCGCGGCTGTCCCGGCGACCTGGGCCATCACTAAGGTTGGCGTGAGAAAAAGACAGGAAGAGAACAGCAAGAAGCGCGGAGAGTCGTGTCCAAGCCCTTCGCAAGCTCACCACCCACCTCCATCCGGGGCACTCGGCCACCGGGTAGCTCACAACAAGGGCCACGGGCGTGCGGCCCAACCTCCCACCACGCCGTAACCGGGGACGAACTTCGGTGTGGCGGAGGGGTGAACGGAAGGAACGCTGAGTAGATACGCCCCGTTTGGGGCAGAAGTCAATGGATTTCGTCCGAGTTCACATACGGTTTCCGGCAGTTCGCCACATGATTCAGACGATTCCAATTAGTCGTATCGCACTTGGGCGCAATGGATCGATGGCCGTGACGGAAAAGTAAGACGCTTGGGCCAGATCGACGCCGATCGGGTACCAATCTGCCGTGGCGGCAGGACGTGGTCGTCCAAAAAAATGCGTCAACCAGCTCGACCATTTACTGACCGATGTCGGACCAGTTTCGTCAGGTTGCACACGACAACCTGTGTGCGCGTTCTTGACACTTGTGCGCACGCACCATAGCGTTCGAGCCCATGGTCGTCTCGTCGTTCTGGATTGGACTGCTGGCGGCCGCGTGCACGTGTACGGGTCTGGCCCTGGTCCGGCGTGCGCAGCCCGGCCCGCGGGCGCGCGGGCTGCTCACGATGGGTGCCGCAGGGCTCGTCCTCTTCGTCCTGATCGACGTGGGCTATCAAGCCCTTGGCACGGTCGAACTCGTGGCGGTCACCGACGACGTCGCCGCGACTGCCTCGAGCGGCCTGCTGCTGCTGGCCGGATTGCTCCTGGGCCTGGTGGGTCTGGCCTGGATCGAGTCGCGCCGCGGCCATCCAGGCGCCGATCAACCCCAGGCCCTCGACGTCGCGATCATGCTGGCCGTCGGCATCGGCCTGCGCACGTTTGCCGAGGGCCTTGCGGTGGGCCAGTCCATCGCGACCTCGCTCATGGGCCCTGGCGTCTGGCTGGCGCTGGGTCTCGCGCTCCACAACCTGCTCTATGGCGCGGCAGTGGCCGCGCCGGTGGCGGGTGAGCCCATGCCCGCCAGTCGGCTGGTGCTGCTCGGCGCGTGCGCCGCCGGCCCGAGCATCTTTGGCACCGTCGTCGGCACCACGTGGGTGGGGCCAGGCCTTGAGCTGCTGGTGCTGTCGGTGTCGGCCGGAGCGCTGGTCTATGTGTTGCGTGAACTGCTGCGCGCGCCGCTGGTGCAGGTGACGCCGATCGCAGCGATGTGGGCGCTGGCCGTCGGCCTGCTCGCGGGCCTGGGCGCCGAGATGCTGGTAAACGCCGGACGGCAGGACGGCGCTCTTGGCGCCATCAGCGTGTCTTCGGAGGTGCTGGCTGCGCCGATGCAGCCTCGCGGTCGTCTCCGTCCGCCCGCCGAAGCGCCGTGCGCGCCAGACGAGCTGACGTCGTACACGGGGCGAGTCACGAAATACACCGTCGCGACCGGCAAGACGACGATCGTCATCGCGACAGACGAGCAGACCACCGAGACGGTGACCATCGCGCATCCGGGCGCGAAGGACGCGTCAGCGTTCTACTTGATCGGCAGGGAGAAGTTCACACCCGAGGCGTGGGCGCGCATCGAAGTGACGCCGGGCACGCTGGCGAAAGGCCAGCGCGCCACGGCGTGGGTGTGCACGAACGGAAAGGCGCTAGTGGACTGGTCCGGACACTAGGGTGCGATGAAACGATAGGCGTTCCACTGATCAGACATACGCGTGGCCTGATTAGCCGTGAACTGAAACATGCACACGTCGTCGGTGTAGTCCATGAAATTCCGGATAGGGTCGAGCCCGGCAGTCGCGCACGTGTCGCGGTTCACGGGACATCCGAATGCCGACGATCGCTCCGCGGGCGTGTCCGCAACCTGGTCGCCGGTCTTGGAACATCCACCCTGAAAGGTGTGGTAGAGGCCGAGCCAGTGACCCACTTCATGAGTGGCTGTGTCGCCCAGGTGGTAGGGCACTGCGTCGCCTCCTGGTAGCGACGAGTACAGCACGACTACGCCGTCATCCTTCGGGTCCGACGCGTAGCTCGAGGGGAAGGTCGCCCATCCCAGCAGCCCCCCTCCAAGATCCGCCGTATAAACGTTCAATGCGTTCTTCCCGCCTTGTCGCAAGGCATTCTTGGCCTGGGTCTCCGCGGTGCTGCCGTAGCCCATCGTGAACCACGCGTCGTTGACCGTCGTGGTCTGGCCCGCGAGCACGAAGGTGAATCGCGTATCCGCGCCGCTGCCGCCGGGAGCCACTCCAGAGTAGGCGTCGTTCAGCACGTTGATTTGCTGCTGCAAGTCACCCTGAGCGACACCGCCCTCGCCGGTCGTGCTCATGATGATGTGGAAGTAGACAGGGATTGTGACGTTTTCGGTGCTACCACCACCACCGCCGCCGCCGCCAGGCCTGCCCTTCTGATTGCCTCGGGCCGCCAGAATGCGACCGACCTCGTTGTCAATGCGGGCGCGCTCGTACTCGTCGTGCTGTCTGGTCGCGCAGCGCAGACCGGCATCGATGAACGCCTCCTGGCTCTTCCAGCTCTTACCGTGGAAGACAAACGGCTTGTCCTGTTTCTGTTCGCCTGCGGCCTGTAGACGCAAAGACGGCTGCAGCGCGAGGCTGCCGATGACTACGAGCGCACCAACGATGAAGCCGAACACGGACTTGCGCATGAACACTCCTGACCATGGCTGTGCCCGGGAAACCGAAGCACGGATGGGGTGGAAGGATGATAGGGCCGACCCTGGTGAAGGTCAACTGATCGCGCAATGATGTGCATTCGTCATCGGCATGACGACGACTGTATCAAAGTGGATCTCACCACTTATTCGGCGTCGAGGACGACACTCCAGAGCTTTTCGTTGGCGCGATTCCACAGCGCGGACGTCAGCCGGCGAGTGGCGGGATCGATGGTCAGCGTCCCGAAGAATTGGAGGCCATCGCTCGGCGGACGGTTTGGTTTGAGGTCCGCCGGGACACTGTTGAAGACCTGGGTGCAGCCAAAGGTCGGGTCAGGCCTGTTGGGCGCGAACGTGCCTGCGTGAAGCGGACCGGCGACGAACTCCCAGAAGGGCAGGAAGTCCTTGAACTCGGCCACGGCGGGGTCGTAGAAGTGAGCGGCCGCGTAGTGCACGTCGGCGGTCACCCAGACGAGGTTGCGGATCCCCTGGTTGCGGACGAAGGTGAGGATGTCCGCCAACTCCAGTTCGCGCCCCAGCGGCGCACCCGGACCGTTTGCCCACGCTTCAAACGTCGGCACCCCGTCACGCGGCCCGTTGCCGATGACCAGGCCAAGCGGCATGTCGCTGGCGATGACCTTCCAAGTCGCCCGCGACGCCAGCAACCGCTGCTTGAACCACGCGGCTTGTGCCGGACCCAACATCCGCGTTTCGGGCCCCTCCGACGCCTGCCGGTTGCCGTTGTTGGCGGCGCGGTAGCTCCGCTGGTCCAGGACGATGATCTCGGCAAGCGGCCCGTACTGGTAGGCGCGATAGACGCGCTCGGCCTCATCGGGATGCGACCTGATCGGCAGGTACTCGAACATCGCGCGCCTGGCTCGCGCCGCGAGCATCGCGATGCTGCGCTCCACGTACGGAGCTCGAGCCGCCAGGTCGGTGCCGGGACTCCAGTTGTTCATCACTTCGTGATCGTCCCACTGCACGATCATCGGCACCTGGCTGTTGAAGGCGCGCGCGTGGCGGTCGAGAAGGTTGTACGCATAGTTCCCACGGAACTCGTCCAGCGTCTCGGCCACTTTCTGCTTGGCGTCGGTCACGACGTTTCGCCACACCGTGCCGTCGTCGAGCGTGACCTCCGGCCGCAATGGTCCGTCAGCGTAGATCTGGTCGCCGGAGTGGATGAACAGATCCGGCGAATGCCGCGCCATCGTCTCGTACAGGCGCATGCCTCCGCGCGACTCGTCGATGCCCCAGCCCTGCCCGACCACATCGCCGGACCAGCACATGGTGAGGGGACGCGCGGCCGAGGGCGCGGCCCGGAACTGACCAACGGTCCGTGCGCTCAGCAGGCCCGGACGCTCCAGGTCGTCGAACCAGACGCGATAGAAGACCGGCTCTCCGGGCGTCAGCCCGCCGAGGTCGATCTTTGCCGTGAAGCGCGTGTCTTCAAGAGCGGCCGGCCCTTCGATCAGCCGCGGTGACGAGAAGCGCTCGTCTCGCGACACCTCCACGAGCATGCGCGCCGGACGATCCGTGGCGCTCCATATCATGGCGCGCGTGTCGGTGACGTCGCCAACCTGCACGCCGCCGGGCATCGCGGGCGCGTTGGCATCCTGCAGTATGCGGCTCATGACCGCAGGCGCCAGTAATGAGGAGGTCGTGCGAAGGAACGCTCGGCGGTTCATGGGGAAATCTTACAATTGCAGATTGCAGATTGCAGATTGCAGCATTAGGAACCGCGCAGCGCGCCCTCGGCACGAGCAATGACCTCGGGCGCACCGAGCCCCGCAGCGCGCAACTCGCGCAGGCTGGTGTCACGCCTGGACTTGCTGAGCTTCTCGCCGTCGGCGCCGAGGATCAACGGATGATGGAGAAACCTCGGCGGTGTGGATCTGCCGAGCAGGCGCGCGAGTTGTATCTGGCGACCGGTTGACGCCAGGAGATCGCGCCCGCGGATGACGTCGGTGATGCCCTCCAAGAGGTCGTCGACGGTGACGGCGAATTGATACGTCCAATAGCCGAGCCGATCGCGCACCAGGACATCGCCGCACTGCTCGAGCGGATCCTGCTGCTGCGGCCCGAGCATCTCGTCCTCGAACCTCTCGACGCCCGGATCGAGTCGAACGCGTGTGCCCACGCCAGGACCGGGCCTGATGTTTCGAGTCCTGCAGAACCCGTCGTAGCGCAGTTCTTCGATCGGCCTCTCCCCCTCGCGAGCGCCAGCGAGCGCCTCCCCGCGGGGCGCCCCCCTCGGCGCCGAAGGCGCCGAGCCCCCCATCCTCCGCAGGATGTCCGCCCTCGAGCAGGCGCAGCCGTAAACGCGCCCGTCGCGCTCGAGCCGCGCGAGCGCCTCTTCATATCGCTGCGGATGGTCGCTCTGGCGACCGTCGCAGGGCCCGGCGCGGAACGCCGCGAAGGCGGGCATGTCGGGCACGAAGCCGAGCCACTCGAGATCGTCGAGGATGCTTCGTTCGAACTCCGGGCGTGAGCGCTCGCGGTCGTGGTCCTCGATTCGCAGCCGCACCGTGCCCGCCGAGCGCCGCGCGAGGCGCCAGACATAGATGGCATTCAGGAGGTGGCCGAGGTGCAGGTGGCCAGTGGGCGAGGGCGCAAAGCGCGTGATCAATTGACGATTGGAGATTGACGATTAAGAGATTACGCGGATTCAGGCCCGCTGGTCGTAAGCCGCCGCGATTGGAAAACGCCGGCCGACGCCGAACGCCTTGGACGTGATGCGCAGGCCCGGCGCCGCTTGACGCCGCTTGTATTCGTTGCGGTCGATGCGGCCAATCACGTCAGCGACGATGTCCGGGGCGAGCCCCTGCGAGACCAGCGCCGCGCCGTCGAGTCCCCGCTCGACGTAGCCTTCCACGATCGCGTCGATCACCTCGTAGGGGGGCAGCGTGTCCTGGTCGGTCTGATTCGGCCGCAACTCGGCGCTGGGCGGCTTGGTGATGCTCGAGACGGGGATGACCTCGGCCCGGCGGTTCACGTAGCGCGCCAGGTCGTACACCAGGGTCTTGGGCACGTCGTTGATGACGGCCAGCCCTCCGCACATGTCGCCGTAAAGGGTGCAGTAACCGACGGCCAGCTCGGACTTGTTCCCCGTGGAGAGCAACAAGCTTCCATGCTTGTTCGAGTACGCCATCAGGGCGGCGCCGCGCACGCGTGCCTGGATGTTTTCTTCGGCGACGCCCTGGGGACCGGGTAGCACCGGCGCCAGCGCGTCGAGATAGCTCTGGAAGATCTCGTCGATGGCGACGACGTGATAGCCGATGCCCAGGTTCCTGGCGACGGCTTCGGCATCCCGCAGCGAGTGATCGGACGAGTAGCGCGTGGGCATGGCGATGCCGGTGACGTGTGAAGGGCCCAGTGCGTCGGCAGCCAGGGCGGCCGTGAGCGCCGAGTCGATGCCACCGGACAGGCCGAGCACGACTGATCTGAACCCGCACTTGCACACGTAGTCGCGCAGGCCGAGCCGCAGCGCATGCCACGCCTCCTCTTCGCGCGATTCGCTGACCCTGGCGATCTCACCGGGAATCTCACTACTGTTGTGGAGGCGGGGCTCCAGCGCCGCGGGAGTGTTCAGCACGTCCACGACGACAAACGCCTCATCGAAGTCGTCGGCACGAAGGATCATGGCGCCGTCGGCGTCGAAACCCAGCGAGTGTCCGTCGAAGATCAGCTCGTCGTTGCCGCCCACCTGGTTCAGGTACAGGAACGGCACCCGATGCCTCGCGGCATGCTGGCGGATCATGTCGCGACGAATCGCGGCCTTGCCCATCGCGAACGGGCTCGACGAGATGTTGATGAACAGGTCGACGCCCTGTGCGGCCATGTCGGCCACCGGGTCGCTCGGATACAACCGCCGCGGCCAGAACTCGGGGTCGTTCCAGGCTTCCTCGCACACCGTGACGCCCAGCCGCACGCCCTTGAACGTCAGCGGGACGATAGTCGTGCCGGCTTCGAAATACCGGTCCTCGTCGAAGACGTCGTACGACGGCAGCAGGGTCTTGCGATGCCGGCCGACGACCTGTCCCCGGTGGCACAGCACGGCGGTGTTGAAGAGCGGCTTGCCGCCGGCGGCCTCGTTGGGCTCGGCGCAGCCGACGACGATGCCGAGCTGATCGGTTGACAGCGCGGCGACGCGATCGCGCATGGCCAGGTTGGCGTCGACAAAACCGGAGAGGGTGAGCAGGTCGCGCGGCGGGTAGCCCGTCGTGGCCAGTTCCGACAGCAGCAGCAGATCGGCGCCGGCGCTGCTGGCCTTGCTGGCGGCATCGGCGATCTTGCGATAGTTCCGGTCGAACGCCCCGACGGTGAAGTTCAACTGGGCGAGGGCAACGCGCATCTAACAACAATTGTAATTCGGAGAATTTCGAGTGCCTGGGTGCCTGGTGACCTGGTGAACCGCGTGCGGTGCCGAGTGCCTGGTGACCCGGTGCAGCCTGCCCGCCGTAGCCTTGGCGAAGGCCAGGTTCACTCTGCGCGCAGCGCAATCAACGGGTCCACGCGCATCGCGCGGCGCGCTGGCACGTAGCAGGCAAGCAGCGTGACGGCGAACAGCAGACATGCCATGGCGCCGAATACCAGCGGATCGGTTGGGCTCACGCCGTACAACTCGCTCGACATCAGGCGCGTGACGATCGCGGCGCCGACGAGGCCGATTGTGATGCCGACCAGCGAGTAGAGCGCGCCTTCGCCGACGACCAGGCGAACGACGTCGCGCTGCTGGGCGCCGAGCGCGAGCCGGATGCCGATCTCGCGCGACCGCTGCGAGACCAGGAACGACAGGACGCCGTAGATGCCGGTCATCCCGAGCGCAACGGCGAGCCCCGCGAACACGACAAACAGCGCCGTGGTCGATCGTGGCGCCGACACCGATTGCGACACGATCGCCGCCAGAGGCCTGACCTCGCTCACCGATGTGTCCTGGTTCACGCGTGCCGCAATCGATCGAACCATGCTGCCGGCGGATCCCGCGTCCAGGTCCGTGGCGACAACCAGCGTCATCGCCGCCGGCACCCGTCCATTCTCGAGGATCGCGCCGGGACCGTCGGGCAGGTACAGCGTGCCGTGGAGCCACTGGGGCACGTCCCGCTGCAGATCGTAGGCGCGCACGTCCGCGACGACACCTACCACCAAATGCCAGTCCTGCTGGCCCGACAGCTTGACGCGTTTGCCCAGGGCATCTTCGTCGGGCCAGAAGCGCCGCGCGGTCGCCGCCGAGACGATGGCCACCCGCGCCTGGCCGGTCGCATCCGCGTCGGTGAAGGACCGGCCGCGCAGTACCTCGATGCCCATCACGCGAAAGTAGTCGGCCGACACGACGTTGAGCCAGAACATCGGCTCAGCAGCCTCGCGCCTGGCTGGGACGAAATCCTGCACGCCAACCGCACGCTTGGCGACTCTGCCGTCGAGCGGCAAGGTGTTGATCAAGGCCGCATCTGACAGGCCTGGAAGAGCGCGGACCTGGTCCAGCAGCGCCCGGTGCACGCTGACGCACCGGTCCGCATTCGCGCAAAACGCATCGTCGGGGCTGACGCGCATCGTCAGTAAGCCGCCTGACCGAAAGCCAGGATCCACGTGCGACAGGCGCCAGAAACTGCGGATGAGAATGCCTGACGCCACGACCAGCATGGCGGCAAGGGCGACCTCGCCCACGACGAGCGCGCGGCGCACTCGTTGCGCGCCCGACGCCGATCCTCCTCGTGCTCCCGACTTGAGCGAGTCGGTCAGCGTGAGCCGCGCGGCGTGAAAGGCGGGGGCCAGTCCGAACGCGATGGCCGCGGCGACGGCAAGCGACGCGGCAAAACCCAGCACGCGCCAGTCGAGCGAGACCTCGGCCAGCCGAGGCGTGTCCGCAGGCAAGACGGACTTCAGGACGCGAAGGCCCGCAGCCGCCAGGGCTACTCCCAGCAGGGCTCCAGCCATCGCCAGCAGGACGCTCTCCGTGAGCAGCTGGCGGATGATCCGGCGCCGCCCGGCGCCAATCGCGACGCGAACCGCCATTTCGGTTTCGCGGGCCGCGCCCCGCGACAACAGGAGGTTGGCGACGTTGGCGCACGCGATGCCAAGCACCAGCGCGACGGCTCCCAGTAGCAGCAGGAGTCTCGTCCGGACGTCGCCGACCATCGCCGACTGCAGCGAGACCGCGCTCACGTCCTTGTTCCAGTCAGCCGGCATCGGCCAGGGAAAGAGCGCAGGCAGCCGTGACTGCAGCAGTCGAGCCTCTGCGCCGGCCGCCTCGGTCGTCCTGCCCGGCCGCAGCCGCGCGACCACCGGCATGTAGTCGCCGGCCCAGTACGTCTCGGTGCGTCCAGGGTCGACATGGAGGGGGACCCAGATTTCCGTGCGCGAGGACGGAAACGCAAATCCATTCGGCATGACGCCGACGACCTCGACGCCAACGCCGTCGAGCGTGATCGAATCGGCCGATGATGCCCCGGTCGCTGCCGAATCGCTCGGTCCAGACCTGGTGGCTCAGGACCACGATTCCGTCGCGCCCGGGACGATCCTCGCCCGCGACAAACGTCCGGCCCACGGCTGCGCGGACGCCGAGGACAGAGAAGAGCTCGGCTGAAACGCGAGTCCCGGTCAGGCGCACCGGGTCGCCGCGGCCGGTCATGTTGAAGTCGTGGCCCTCGGCATAGCTGGCCACGTCCGCCGCCGTGGCCTGTTGCCGAAGCGCGACCAGACCGCCCTGCGGATACGACCCCGTGATGCGGACAAGCCGATCGGGCTCCGGGTAGGGAAGGGGCCGCAGGAGGATGCCGTTCACCAGGCTGAACATCGCCGTGTTCGCGCCGATGCCGAGCGCCAAAGTGATCGCCGCAACCGCGGTGAAAGCCGGGTTCTTGCGCAGGAGCCTGGCGCCGAAGCCCACATCCTGCAGTGATGTCTCGATCCAGCGGACACGCCAGGTGTCCTGGCAGTCTTCCCTCACTCGGGTCAGCGAGCCGAGCTCCCGCAGCGCCGCCTCGCGCGCCTGCGTCGGTGACAGGCCATCCCGCACGAGCACTTCCGCCCTGTGTTCGACGTGGAACTCCAGTTCCTCGTCGAGCTCCTGAGCCACCCGGCGCCGACGGAACAGCGAGCGAACCCGCAACGGCAGGGTGTGAGACCAGTGTGCCGGTCGCACGGCTTATGCCTCCTCCAGCTTCAGCACCTGAGCGATGGCGGTCGACAGGCGATTCCACTCCCGTGTTTCACGGTCGAGGGCTCGCCGGCCGAATCGGGTCAAGGAGTAGTACTTGGCGCGGCGGTTGTTCTCGCTTACCTTCCACTCGGCGCTGATCCAGCCCTCCTGCTCCAGCTTGTGAAGCGCCGGATAGAGCGAGCCGTCGCTGACCTGCAGCACCTCGCGGGACACCTGCATCAGCCGCTGCCCGATGGCGACTCCATGAAGGGGCCCGAGTGCAAGAATCTTCAACAACAGGAGGTCCAACGTGCCCTGAACGAGGTCTGGCGGTTTGCTCACTGCGCTCTCCTCGGTTACCGAGGTCAGCATACATCCGCGGCGTCGTGGAGGCAAACCGATCGATTTGGGTGTAATACTTCACCGCCAATGGCAACCTCTCGCCTGACGCCCGTTGCTGGCGCTATCCGCCTTGGTCTTGTCGTTGTCCTGGCTGTGTTCGCGGGGGCGCCTCACGCCGCGATGCTGGGTCAGCAACCCGCGGGGGAGTCCGTGCGGCAGCTCCGTGCCGCGCCCGGCCTCGACGTGACGCTCTGGGCCGCCGAGCCGAGCCTGGCCAATCCGACCAACATCGCCATCGACGAGCGCGGGCGTGTCTGGGTGCTCGAGGCCGTGAACTATCGTCGGCAGCTTCGCGGACAGCCGGACGTCCGCCCCGAAGGGGACCGCATCGTCATTCTCGAGGACACCAATGGCGACGGCACTGCGGACAAACACACGGTGTTCGACCAGAGCCCGGAGATTCGGGCTCCTCTCGGCATCGCCGTGCTGGGCGATCGCGTCATCGTCTCGCAGTCGCCGAACCTCATCGTCTACACCAAGGACGCCCGCGACCGAATCGTCGCCAGGGAAGTGCTTCTGAGCGGGTGGGGCGGCGTCGACCACGACCACGGTCTGCACGCGGTGGTGTTCGGCCCCGATGGCCGCTATTACTTCAACGCGGGCAACGAAGGCTTCGACGTCACCGATCGAGCGGGCACACGGGTGCGGTCGCCGCTTCCGGTCCGGAACGGCACGCGGGTCGCGGGAGTGGGGCGCAAGCGACTACTTTGAAGGCGTCGCGATGGCCGTGAATCCTGATGGCACCGGACTTCAGGTGCTCGCGCAGAACTTCCGAAACCCGTACGAGCTGGCAGTCGATGCCTTCGGCGACATCTGGCAGACCGACAACGACGACGACGGCAACGCGTGGACGCGGGCCAACTACGTGATCCGCGGCGGCAACTACGGATTCCGTGGCCCACGTGGACGCTCGTGGGGAGAAGACGGCGGCACGCATTTTCACGCCGAACTGCCCGGAGTGATGCCCAACATCCTTCGCCTCGGGCCGGGATCGCCCTGCGGGCTGGTCGTCTACGAGGGAACGCTGCTGCCGGAGCGGTACCGCGGCCATCTGCTGCATGCGGAGGCTGGCCGACGCCTGTTGGCCCACTATCCGCTTGTCGCCGACGGCGCTGGTTTCTCGTCGCGCATCGACGAGATGGTCGAGGGAGGGCAGGACACGTGGTTCCGCCCGTCGGATGTCGCCGTCGCTCCGGACGGCTCGGTCTACATCGCGGATTGGTACGACCCCGCCGTGGGCGGGCACGGGACCGGCGATCCCCAGGGCGCACGCGGACGCATCTACCGCCTGGCGCCGTCGAAGCACAAGCCTTCCGTCCCAACGCTCGATCTGCAAACGGACGCAGGGCTGACGGCCGCCTTTGCGTCCCCCGCGCAGTCGGTGTTCTACCTGGCGCACGCCGAACTCGTGCGCCGTGGACAGGCGGCGATTGGACTGCTTCAGGCGATGTCGAGTCAGGGCCCGCTTCTGCGGGCGCGGGCTCTCTGGCTGCTGGGCCGGCTCGGGCCGGCCGGTCGGAGCACGGTTGAGGCCGCGCTACTCGACGCCGACCCGCGCTTTCGGATCCTGGCCTTGCGTGTCCTGCAGATCGTCACGGCGCCGACATCCTTGCGGTCGCCCGGCCCATGCTTCGCGATGCCTCGCCTCAGGTCCGGCGCGAGATTGCCGTCATGCTCCAGGATCCGACCCGCATGACACCGGCCTACGCCGTTGGCGCGCAGACGTCGCCTTCGGCGCCGCTGCTCAATGCCCTGGTCGAGCTGGCGCAGCAGTACGACGGGAAGGACCGCTGGTATCTCGAGGCCATCGGCATCGCCGCCCGAGGCCGCGAAGACGCTCTGTTCCATAAGCTCCGCGAGACGAATACGGCGTGGAGCACGAGCTGGGCCGAGTTGCTCTGGGAGCTTCGTGCGCCGGCCTCGCTGCCGTATCTCGCCGCCATTCTCTCGGACACCGGGCTCGGCGATCGCCAGCGCATCGAGGCGCTGGACGCGCTGGCCGCAATGGCGTCGCCCGATGCCGCGCGGGCCGTGGAGTCCATCATCACGACGGAGTCGACGCCGGTCGCGATTGGCACCAGAGCGTTCGAGCACCTGCGCCGACAGTTGTTCAGCCAGTGGACGGATGCGCGCGCGAGCGCGCAGCTTCCTGTTGTGGTGAAGAAGGCCCTGGCGACGCCGGGATGGCAGGCCGCGGCCTTGCAGTTGGTGAGCGCACTGGGCGATCTGCAGTTCACGCCCGAGTTGATGGCGCTGGCACAATCGCCGGCCGCCAGCGAGGAGGTCCGCGCCGCGGCGCTTGACGCAGCGGCCATCGCGCAAGACCCGGCCTTGCTCCCGGAACTCGAACGCCTGTGGAAGGGCGGGCCGCCCGCTGTCCAGCGCTCGGCTGTGCACGCGTTGAGCCTGCTGAAGATTCCCGATCTCGAGGCGCGCGCCGAGACAATTCTCCTGAGCGACGCCGGCAACGGCGCACGCGCCGAGGCGCTTCGGATTCTGGCGCGGACGCCGCAAGGGCTGGCGATCATGACGGCGCTTCAGCAGCGTGGCGCGTTCCCGCCCGAGTTGAAGAGTCTTGCGACCAGCCTCGTGCACGGGCCAGTGAGGGGAAGATTCGCTACCGATTCGGACAGAGCAGCCCTTGCCGCCGCGCGCGAACGCGCCGCCGTGGTCTTTCCGCCTCTCACGGCCAGGAATAACCTGGCCGTCCCGACCATCCGTGAGATCGAGCAGAACTTTCGCGTGGACGCAACGGCAGGCCGAAAAGTGTTCGACGGCCTCTGCCTCGCCTGCCATTCGCTGGGAGGGCCGCCGACGATGGGTCCCGACCTGTCGGCGATCGGCACGAAACTCGATCGCCAGGCGCTGCTCGACGCGATTGCGATGCCCAGCGCGGCGATTGCGTTCGGCTACGAGTCGTGGGCAATAGGGACGGCAACGAGTGGCACCATCACAGGCCTGCTGGTCGAGAACACGCCCGAGCGCGTCACGGTGCGCGTTGATCAGAACCAGGACGTCAAGCTCGCGCCAGCCGACATCACGTCGAGGAAGGCGACGGCCGTGTCAACGATGCCCGAGGGGCTGCTCAAAGCGATGACGCCGCAAGAGATCGCCGACCTGCTCGGATTCCTTACGACGCTGAAGGAAGCACGTAGGCCCGAACTTTAGTTCGGGCAACCTGGTACATCAGGCCCGAACTCCGCCCCTTCGAGCGAACGTGAGCGCGGCTACGCCGCGATTGCACACCTGGCGCGCCGGCCGGTGCACCGTGTGTGTGATCAGCCCGACGATGCATGCCGAACCCGTGAACCTTCGAACCTCGGAACCCGTGCACCCGTAACCTGTGAACTCGTGAACCGGTGAACCCGCGAACCTCCTTCCCGGGACGCTATGATCGCGTCGTGCCGGTGCGTCGCCCCGTCTCGCTCGACGACCCTTGTCTTGCGCCGTTTCGCGACGTCGGCGATGCGGAGCTGCGCCGGCGCGACGGGCTGTTTCTCGCCGAGGGCCGCCTTGTCGTCCGACGTCTGCTGACCGAGTCGCGCTATCGCACCCGCGCGGTGCTGGTCTCCGAGACGGCGCACGCAGCGCTCGACGATGTGCTGGGCGCCTGCGATCCGGCGCTCGACGTGATGGTCGTCCCCGCAGCGTGGATGGAAGGTCTGACCGGGTTCAACATGCACCGCGGCTGCCTGGCCGTGGGCGAGCGCGGCTTGCCGCACGCGTGGCGCGACGTGGTGCGCGGCGCCCGCCGGCTGCTGGTCCTCGAAGGCGTGGGCAACCCCGACAACGTCGGCGGCCTCTTTCGAACGGCGCGCGCGTTTGGCGTCGACGCCGTGCTGGTTGGCCCCGGCACCGGCGACCCGTTGTACCGCAAAGCCATCCGCGTGTCCTGCGGCGCCGCGCTGGCGGTGCCGCATGCCGAGGCGACGCCGTGGCCCGACGTGCTGCGCGCGCTCGTGGAGGACGGGGTGACGGTGTGGGCGCTGACCCCCGCCTCGAGTGCGATGCCGCTTGACGTCGCCGTATCGCGTGGCGTGCCGGACCGGCTGGCGCTGCTCTCCGGCGCCGAAGGGCCCGGACTCACGGATCTCAGCCTGGCCCGGGCGTCCGAGCGCATCCGGATCCCGATCGCGCGCGAGGCTGATTCGCTCAACGTCACGGTAGCCGTGGGCATTGCCCTGGCGGCTGTGGCAATATCCGCGGGTGGAGGGTGAGGCCATGAGCGCTTCGGTGAATCGTCGTGACTTTCTCGGCTCGGTCGCCGCCGTCTCGGCCGGGCTGGTGGCATCGGCCAACGCGGCCCGGCCTCAGGCGCCGTCGCGCGAGACGCTGGGACCGCCGCGCGCGCCAGACGGCCGTCGGCTGAAGACAGGACTCATCGGCTGCGGCGGCCGCGGTCGCGGCGCGATGATCAACCACCTCGACGCCGCCTCCGGCCTGGAAATCACCGCGCTGGCCGATGTCTTTCCCGACCGCGTCGCGGCGGCTCGAGAGCAGTTGAAGAAGGAAAAAGGCATCGATGTGCCGGAGAGCCGATGCTTCACCGGGTTTGACGCCCACGTGAAGCTGATCGACTCCGGCGTGGACGTGGTGCTGCACTGCACGCCGCCGCATTTCCGTCCGGCGCACTTTGCCGCCGCCGTGGCCGCCGGCAAGCACAGCTTCCTCGAAAAGCCGATCGCGGTGGATCCCAGTGGCGTACGAGCGGTGCTGGCAACGGCCGAGCAGGCCTCCGCCAGGGGCCTCTCGGTGATGACCGGCACGCAGCTGCGCCGCGAAGCCTCGCGCATCGAGGTGCGCAATCGAGTGCTCGATGGCGCCATCGGCGACGTGCTGTCGGCGCGCGCTTTCCGCAATCAGGGCGCGCTATGGTATCGCACGCGGCAGGACGGCTGGTCCGACATGGAGTGGATGATCCGCGACTGGGTCAACTGGAACTGGCTTTCCGGCGACCACATCGTCGAACAGCACATCCATCATCTCGACGGGATGCTGTGGGTGCTTGGAAAGGCGCCAGTCAAGGCGGTCGGGATGGGCGGGCGCGTCCGGCGGCAGACGGGGGACCAGTACGACTTCTTCAGCGTGGACTACACCTTCGACGACGGCGTGCACATGCACAGCACCATCCGGCAGGTGAGCGGATGCGCCAACCTGCGCGACGAGACGCTGGTCGGCACCAGGGGCACCGCCAGCCTGGATCAGGGCGCCATCTTCGACCGCGATGGCAAGGTCGTGTGGAAGTTCGAGGGCGAAGGACCGGACTCGCTGGTGCAGGAGCACGCCGACTTCGTTCGCGCAATCAGGTCGGGGACTCCGATCAACACCGCGAAAGACACCGCCATCGCGACGCTGGTCGCCATCATGGGCCGCGAATCGGCTTACACGGGGAAGGCCGTCCTCTACGACGAGCTGATGGCGTCCACGATGCGGCTGGGCCCGGAGACCTACGCGCTTGGCCCGGTGAATATCCCGGCCGTGCCGCCGCTGGCCGGACAGGAGAGCGCCCCGCTATCGCAGTGATGAAACGTGGATTCCCGGGACCAACCGCCGCGTCTTCATCTTGACCTGAGGGAGGAGCGGGCCGGATAGTGGCGCATGCGTGAGTGGTTCCGCCCGTCGCCGCCGCTCCTGCTGACCTCGGCGGCGGTGGGCCTGGCCACGGCGACCTTTTCCTGGTTCGGCGCGCGCCTGTTCCTGGGTCCGCCTCTTCGCCCGGGGCCATCGTCGACCTACGGCTGGTATCTGTACTCCACCGTCGCGTTCTGGCTGGCCTGGGGCGTGATGAGCCCGGTCGCGCTCGGCATGGCCGAGCGCTATCGCTTCACGGCGAACCAGCGCCGACGTGCGGTCCTGGCCCATCTCGGCGGCGGCGTGCTGGTGGTCTGGACTCAGACGCTGCTGGCTGTCGGGGCGCGGGTGGCGGCCGCGCCGTGGTTTGGCGTCGAGATTGCCGAGTCGGTATCGCCTCCTCGTTGTGTCGATGCTGCAGGATCTCGACTGGAACTACGTCATCTACCTGTGCATCGTCGGCGTCAGCCACGCAGTGTACTTTCACAGGCAGGCACAGGACCGGGCCGTTCGCGCGAGCCAGCTCGAGGCGCGACTCGCCGAGGCGCAGCTGCAGGCCCTTCAGCGCCAGCTCCAGCCGCACTTCCTGTTCAACACGCTCCACGCGATCTTCACGCTGGTTCGTCAGAACCCCGCGGCGGCCGAGCAGATGATCGAGCGGCTGAGCGAGCTGCTTCGAGTGACGCTGAAGAACACTTCGACGCAGGAGGTGCCGCTGGCCGAAGAGCTCACGTACCTGGACAAGTACCTGGCCATCGAGAAGGTGCACTTCGGCGATCGGCTGCAGATCGAGATGGACGTGCCGCTTGGCGTGCAGGACTGCCTCGTGCCGTATCTCGTGCTCCAGCCGCTGGTTGAAAACGCGATTCGTCACGGGCTTGCGCCGCGCCGCGCCCAGGGATGCTTGCGCGTGAGCGGCCGGCGCGACGGCGATTACCTCGTGCTGGTCGTCTCCGACAACGGCCGCGGCGTGTCGAGCGCGCACCTGCTGACGCTCAACGAGGGCGTTGGCCTGGCGAACACGCGCGCGAGGCTCGAACGCCTCTACGGGGCCCGCCACGAGCTGTCGTTCCACACGCCGGCCCCCAGCGGCCTTTCGGTCACGCTGCGAATCCCCTATGTCGCCGGCGTGGCCGAGCCGACGGTCCAGTTGATCGAGGCGGCTCCGGCATGACCCCCGCGCCGATTCGCACGCTCGTCGTCGACGACCAGCCCCTGGCCCGCCAACGGCTGGTCGCGCTGCTGGGCGAAGAGCGCGACATCGAGCTGGTCGGGGAGTGCGCGGACGGCCGCGCCGCGGTAGAGGCATTGCGGCGCATCGAGCCGGACCTGGTCTTCCTCGATCTGCAGATGCCCGAGCTCGACGGCTTCGAGGTGGTCGAGGCGGTTGGCGTGGACCGGATGCCGGTCGTGATCTTCGTCACGGCGTACGACGAGCACGCGCTGCGCGCGTTCGAGATCCACGCGGTGGACTACCTCCTGAAGCCGTTCAGCAACGACCGGTTTCGCAGCGCGCTCAGCCACGCACGGCGACAGCTGCAGCGCCAGCGGGCGGAAGAGTTTTCTGAACGGCTCCTGCAGTTGATGCGGACCGCGTCGCCGCGGCTCGCTGATTCGGTCGACGCGCCGTCACCGCGCATGATGATCAAGGCCGAAGGCCGTGTCGCCTTCGTCAGCCCCGACGACATCAACTGGGTGGAGGCCGAAGGCAACTACGCGCGGCTGTATCTGGATACCGGCTCGCACGTGTTGCGCGAGACCATGAAAGGGCTCGAGGCGCGGATGGGCGACCGCTTCGTCCGCATTCACCGCTGCCACGCGATCAACGTCTATCGCCTTCGGGAGCTGCGCCTTGCCGCGGGCGAGCTCGAAGCGGTCCTGAAAGACGGCACCGCGCTCCGCGTCGGGCAGAGCTACAGGGAGAAGCTGGAAGAGCGGCTCAAGCGCATGCCGTAGTCGCACCTACCGCGGCGGCATGGCCTCGAACATCTTCTCGATGTTCTCCAGCACCGCGATCGTCGAGGCGACGCTGGCCTCCAGATATCGCTCGCCGATCTCGGCCGTCGACTGCCTGGCATCACCCCACGTGCCCGACTTGGTCGCCCAGTAGACCGACCCAGGGTTGCTGAAGAAGAAGGCGGTGTGGACGGCGCCTGCGTTAGCCTTGAAAGGCGGAAAGGGCGGAAACTCGGCGTTGGCCTTGTCCATGTCCACCAGATTGGGATTGATGCGCAGCACCGCCGAGGTCTCGGCGGAGTTGGCGTGCATCCCTTTTTCCAGGCTGGCGTATTCGGTCATGACCTCCGGCGGCATGCCGTCCCAGTAGTTGATGGGAAACGCCCGCGCGTCGGCTGGCAGGCGATCGGCGGCCCCGGCACACGCATACGCGAGCGCGTACGTGTTGTCGTAGTGCCCGTTCAGGAACACGATCCGCTTGAACCCCATTGTCGCCAGACCAACGGCGATGTCCTCGACCAGCGCGCGGAACGTCTCCATCCGCAGGTAAACGACACCGGTAAAGCCCTTGTGCGGATACGACAACGCGTAGTTGATCGGTGGGGCGACGGCGGCGCCGAGCGCCGGTGCGGCGCGCCTGGCGACCTCGTTGGGGATCAGCACATCGGTCAGCAGGGGGCCGTGCGGGCCGTGCTGCTCGACCGCGCCGGTGGGCACGATCACCATGCGGTTGGTCTTCACGAACGCCTCGACCTCGGGGTTCGTCATCTCGCCTAGAAAAACGGTTGGTGGTTTCATCGGCTTCTCAATTCTCAGGGCGCACGATCGCCAGTATAGAAGAACCTCTGCTAGTCTTCATCCTTCATGCCGTCACGCGTGCGTACGCGGCTGCCGATCCTCATGAGCCGGTTCGCGGGCGGCGGGCGTGTCGTCCGGCATGAGAAGGCAATTGCCGACGCGCTCGCCACCCGCTATCTGGTTGAGTTCCGCTACCCGGCCTCGCTCGTCGAGCTGAGACGGATGCTGGACGAAGAGGTGCACGCCGGCACGGCAATGGTGGCCGTCGGCGGCGGCGACGGCACGCTCCACCATGCCGCCAACGCGATTGCCGATGCGCCCATCACACTGGCGCCGCTGCCGAGCGGGACTGGCAATGACTTCTGCCGAAGCCTGGGGTTGGCGCCGACACTGGAGCCTGCGCTCTCCGCGATCGCCGCGGGCCGATCGCGCCGCGTCGACGTGCTGGCGGTCAACGGCGTTCGGGTGCTCACGGTCGCCGGGCTTGGCGTGGTGTCCTCGAGCGCACTCCACGTCGGCCGCCTGGCCCGACGCGGCCATGTCACCCGCCCCATCGTCCGGGCCTTCGGATCGCTCGCCTATCTCGGCGCTGCCGGGGCGCGGCTGCTGCTCGAGCCGCGACTGGCTCGCCACGCGACGGTGCGCTGGCGCCCGACGGCCGATGCCGCCTGGCAGCAGGTTGAAGGGCGGTTTTACGGCATCTTCCTGGCCTGTCGCCCCGCGCTGGGCGCAGGCCTTCGCCTGCCTCTCGCGGTTACGCCCGACGATGGCCGCTTCGAGATCGTGCTGGTTGAAAATCGCGCACGCCTCTCCGTCGCGATGCAGTTGCCGAAGTTACGCAGCGGGCGCTCCGTGCCGCAGGACCTGCTCACGATTCACCAGGCCGTGTCGGCGGAGATCGAATGGCTCGACGGCACCGCAATCGTCGGCGATGGCGAGGACCTGGGTGAGGCGACGACCATCGAAGCGCTGCTGCTGCCTCACGCGCTCCGGGTCGTCTCGTGGAAATTGACGATTGCAGATTGACGATTGACGATTAAGAATTGCGCGCGAATTTCGTAATCCGTCAATCGCAATCTGCAATTCCCATGATTCGCATTTCATTTGAAGACGTAGTCGTCGAGCTCACGCGGGTGCTTGAAGGGTTGGCATTTTCGGGCCCGCGCGCGCGGCGGTCGGCGACTCTGTTTGCCGAGACGCACCGTGACGGCGTGGCCTCGCATGGGCTCAACCGGTTTCCGCGGTTCGTCCGTCAGATCAAGGCCGGCATCGTGAAGCCCAACGCAGAACCAGTCTGTGCGGCCCGCTTCGGTCCGTGGGAGCAGTGGGACGGGCAGCTCGGGCCCGGAAATCTGAATGCGACCACGGCCACCAGTCGCGCCGTTGCGCTGGCGAAGGAACATGGTCTGGGGCTGGTTGCCCTGCGGAATACCAACCACTGGATGCGCGGGGGCACCTACGGCTGGCAGGCGGCCGAGGCCGGCGTGGCGTTCATAGGATGGACCAACACCACGCCCAACATGCCTCCCTGGGGCACGCTCACCTCGAAGCTTGGCAACACGCCGGTCATCATCGCGATCCCGCGCGGCGACCAGCCGGTCGTGCTCGACGTCGCGATGTCGCAGTTTTCCTACGGGAAGATGGAGACGCTGCAGCTGCGCGGCGAGCAACTCCCGATCCCCGGAGGGTACGACGAGGCGGGCCACCTGACGACCGACCCTGGCGCGATTCTCAGGACGATGCGTCCGCTGCCGGCCGGCTATTGGAAGGGCGCGGGGATGTCGCTGGTCTTCGACGTGCTCGGCGCCGTCCTGTCCGGCGGCCAGACCGCCCATCAGATCGGTCGTCAACCCGACGAATTCGGGCTCTCGCAGGTGTTTCTCGCCTTCGACGTGAGCCGCGCCGGCGGCGCCGACGCGCTGTCGCGTGTGGTCTCGGCGGTGATCGACGACCTGCACACCGCCGTGCCGGCCGCAGGCGGCGGCGCCGCGCGCTATCCCGGCGAGCAGGTGTTGCGAACGCGCGCGGAAAACACGCGACTCGGCATCCCGGTGGATGACGCCGTGTGGGAGGCGATACGCGCGATGCCCTAGAACAGATTGGGTCAGGTTGGGTCAGGTTGGGTCAGGTTGGGTCTGGTTGGGTCAGGTTGGGTCGGGTTGGGTCAGGTTGATGGTGGAGGCCGGCATGACACGCGCGGTTGTGACATTTGTCGTAGCGATGTTCGGCTCTGGTCCGGTGTGGGCGCAAGCGCCGCTCGACCTGAAGACGGCGCGCATCATCGACCTGACGCATCCCTTTGATGCCGGCACGCTGTACCTGGCCGACCTCGCCCTCGGCATTCGAGTTGACGACGCTTGCGTCGGGCATGACGCCGGGCGGGTACTTCTATTCGTCCTACAAGCTCTGCACCCCGGAACACGGCGGCACGCATCTGGACGCGCCGGTCCACTTCTCGAAAACCGGCGTCAACACCGCCGACCTGCCGCTGCGGCAGCTCATCGCGCCGGCCGTTGTGATCGATGTCACAAGGCAGGCGGCCGCCGACGCCGCATACCGGGTGACGCGAGCCGATATCGAGGCCTTCGAGGCGGCGCACGGGCGCATCGCGCCGGGCACCATCGTGCTGGCCCGCACCGGATGGAGCCGCTACTGGCCCGACCGAAAGCGGTATCTGGGGGACGACACGCCGGGCGACGCGTCGAAGCTGAAATTTCCCGGGTACGGCGAGGACGCGGCGCGCTTCCTGGTGGAGCAGCGCCAGGCGGCGGTGCTTGGCATCGACACCGCGTCGATCGACTACGGGCCGTCGACCGACTTTCCAGCACATCGCGTCGGCGCGGCGGCCAACGTGGCCAACCTCGAAAACCTCACGGCGCTCGACCAACTGCCGCCCACTGGCGCCACGGTCATCGCCCTGCCCATGAAGATCGCGGGCGGATCGGGAGGGCCGGTGCGGGTGGTCGCGCTTCTGGCGCCCTAGCGATTGGACCCGGGATGGCTGCTGGCTTGTGCGATGGCTCTGGCGCGCGGCAGCAGGCAGCGATCCTCGAGGCCCATCTCCTCGAGCTTGTAGTTCCGCAGCTTCTCGACCCGAAAGATCAGCTCGGCCCAGTCCGGCACTTCGGAGGCCTGCTGCTTCACAATTGCGATGTAGGTGGTGATTCGAGCCAGCACGTGGCGAATCCGGACATGTTCTGCGGCAAGCGTGTCCACCAGGCGCAGCAGCCGGTCTGAGGTCAGCGTCGTGGCAGGAACCGCCGGGTTCTCACTGGCAGCCAGGACCGGGAACAGCAAGTCGTCCTCGGTCCAGGCGTGCGGGTCGACCTCGTTGCGCAGCTCGCCGAGCAGTCCCGCAAGGGCGCGCAGGTGGAACACACGGACGTCGCTGAACTGGGTGCTCAAGGCCGCCACCTGCCGGGTCAGGATTGGCAGCTCGTGTCGCAGGCGTTCGTGGTACACGCCGCTGATATGTGTGGCCAGCATGCTGACCAGGCGCGACTGCCACTCGGCTTCACAGTTGGTGACCTGTGGGGCGACTCGCAGATTGTCCATGCTCCGAAACTACCGACCCGGGGCCGGTATGTCGTTGAGCTTCGTCAACATTGCGCTGGAGCAAACAACTGCGCCCAACCCGACCGAACCTGACCGAACCCGATCAACGACCAGCGAGTGCGCCGGCCAACGAAGTCCCATCCGCACTCGTCAGCTTGACGCCAAGCCACTCGGCAATGGTCGGTGCGACGTCGACTGCGCGGACATCGCCAAGGCGGACACCCGGCGTGACGTCGCGGCCCCACGCCAGAAACAACGCTCGCATTGAAGGGTCCGTGTTCAGCGCCCCGTGGTGCCCGACGTGTGTCGCGTCGGTGTCGACGACCAGCGCGCCCGTGTCGGCGCGGCCGACGTCATAGCCGTCGCGTACGGCGACCACGATGTCCGGCGCCTGATCGGTCGTCGCCGGATCGGGCAGGCCGAGGGATTCGAACCCGGCGCCAGTGACGACGCGATCGACGCCCTCGACGCCGGACACCGCGGCCTCGATCTTCGGCAGCAGGCCCGCACCCGAGCCGCGATCGGTCAGGTAAATCCCCGCGGCGCCACCCCACGGCATCGTCCACGCATCGGCCTGGCGTGAGGCGCCCTCGCCGCGGATCAGCCCCGCGTTGCGGAGCGCGACGTTGAGATTCACCGTCCGTTGCGCCGTCCTGAAGCCATGGTCGGCCAGCACGACGACCGTGGTCGACTCTGCGAGGCCGCTGCGCTCGAGCGCAGCCATGAGGCGCGCGACCTGGCTGTCGAGAAACGCCATCGCCGTGGTGGACGCAAGCGTGCCCGCCCCGTACGTGTGATGGGTGCTGTCGAGTGCGAGGAGGTGGTAGAGCAGCAGATTCGGCTTGTGGCGCTCGAGGATGTGCACGGCCGCATCGGTCCACACCTGATCGCGCCAGGCCGCCGCGGTGTTCGTGTTGAACGTCGCGATGTCGTCAGCGGTGACCTGCCCGGCGGCGACCATTTCCTGCTCGATGACGCCCCCGGGAGTCGGCATTTCCGCAAACGCCCACGTGATGGTCTCGGGTTCGTATATCGCCACCCAGTTCACCTGTGCGGTCGTCAGGCCTGCCGCGTGCGCAGCGTCGTAGACGGTCGGGGCCTTCACCATCTCGCGCTTCGGTCGCCAGGGCTCGATCTTGGGCAGTCCGGCTGTATCGCGCGTGAGCAAGCCGTTGAACATCACATGGTGTGTGGCAGGCGCCACGCCGGTGATGTAGGTGGTGTGGTTCGGCCACGTCACCACGGGGTTGACAGGAATCACGGCCGCGGCGCGCGCGCCCTCGCGCACCAGCCGGTGCAGTGTCGGCACGGGCGTCCGCGGATTGTCGAGTGCGATCGCAGGGAAGCCGTCGAGGCTGATCAGGATGACGTGTCGGTCTTTCGCTGCTTGTGGCGGCGCGGCCATCTGTCCGTTGACGCCGGACGCGAACGCCAAATGCAGGAGGGCGGCAATCGGAACGAGTCGTCGTCGTCGCATGCCGGCCAGCTTATCGCGAGTCGATGTCACGGGTGCTAAGATGCGCGCGGCTCACCTATGGCTGCAGGCACCTACACGCAAGTGCTC
The DNA here is from genome assembly GCA_963806705.1 of Vicinamibacteria bacterium. GTDB lineage: Bacteria > Acidobacteriota > Vicinamibacteria > Vicinamibacterales > JAENWD01 > JAENWD01. The sequence goes on along the minus strand of CAWDZE010000012.1, from coordinate 267,200 downwards.
GGCGAACGTGGCTTCCGCGCGTTTCTCTGGACGCAGTTCCTGGGCGCCTTCAACGACAACGTCTGCCGGCTCGTCATCTCGATGGTCGCGCTGGCCGCGGCCGGCGCCACCGGCAGCGCCAGCGGCCATCTACCGTGGGTGACGGCCGTCTTTGCCCTCCCGTTCCTGCTGTTCTCCGGCTACGCGGGCCAGCTGGCCGACACGCACAGCAAGCGCACGGTCCTGGTGGTCACGACCGTGCTCGAGGTCGCGGCGATGGCCGTCGGGATCGTCGCTTTCATGAACGGACGGCTCGAGTGGATGCTGGTCCTGCTGTTCCTGATTGCGACGCAGTCGGCATTCTTCAGCCCGGCCAAGTACGGCATCGTCCCCGAGATCGTGCCCGAGCGAGCGCTCTCGCGCGCCAACGGGCTCCTCGAGATGAGCACGTTTGCCGCGATCGTTCTCGGGTCGGCGGCCGGCACCGCGCTGTACGCCCTGTGGGACGAGCGCCTGCCGACGATCGGCCTCGCCTTGACCGCCGTGGCCCTGGTCGGCGCCGCGGTGAGCGTCGGCATTCCCCGCGTTTCGCCGGCGCGCCGTGCCGAGCCTCTGCGCTGGAACCCGTGGGCGGGCCTGACTGCCGGCGTTCAGCGCCTCGTCAGCGAGCGCACGCTGTGGATGACCGCGCTCGGCGTGGCGTGGTTCTGGTTCATCGGAGCGCTGCTGCAGATGGCCGTGCTTGTGGCCGGCCGTCAGGTGATGGGCCTGGGCGACGGCGCGATTGCGGCGATGAGCGCCTTCATGGCCGTGGGCGTCGGAGGCGGCAGCCTCGCCGCGGGCCGGTGGTCCGGCGACAAGGTCGAACTGGGCCTGGTGCCGTTTGGCGCCTTCGGCATGGGCGTCAGCGCCCTGGCGCTGGTGTGGGCGATGCCGTCCTACCCGCTGGCCTGCGAGGCGCTGCTGGTGTTGGGATTTGCCGGCGGCCTCTTCACCGTGCCGCTCCACGCGCTGCTTCAGCAGAAGCCCGCGGTGGGGGAGAAGGGGTCGGTCTTTGCCGTCAGCAACCTGCTGAGCACGGTTGCGATCCTGCTGGCCAGCGGCTCGATGTGGTACTTCGACCAGGTCGCCGGCGTGGCGCCGGATCGCGTCATCCTGGTCTTTGGCGTGTTCCAGCTCGTCGCCAGCTGCTACGTGCTGTGGCTCCTGCCTGACTTCTCCCTTCGCTTCACGCTGCTGCTGCTCACGCACACCATCTACCGTGTGGAGGCCACTGGCCTGGAGCACGTGCCGGCGCGCGGCCCGGCCCTGCTGGTGTGCAATCACTTGTCGCACGTCGACGGCTTCCTGGTCGGCGCCTGCGTGCCGCGCTTCATACGGTTCATGATCTACCGGCCCTACTTCAACATGCCGGTGGCGCATCGGCTGCTGACGATGATGCGGGCGATCCCGGTGGCGGGCGGCAACCGCCAGGAAGTGCTGGCCTCCATCGCGCAGGCGCGCGCCGAGCTCGAAAGCGGCCACGTCGTCTGCATCTTTGCCGAGGGCGCGATCAGCCGTACCGGCAACCTGCTGCCATTCAAGCGCGGCTTCGAGCGCATCGTCGACGGGTTGGACGTCCCGGTGATCCCGGTGTGCCTCGACCGGCTGTGGGGCAGCGTCTTCAGCTTCAAACAAGGCCGCTTCTTCTGGAAGTGGCCCGAGCAGCTGCCGTATCCGGTCTCGGTGAGCTTCGGCGCGCCAATGCCGTCCACGACAACGGCTGCCGACGCGCGCCAGGCGATTGCCGAGCTGTCGAGCGACGCGATGACAGGCCGGCTCGATCGGCGCAGCGTCCTTCATCGGCGCGTGATGCGCACCGCCAAGCGGCATTGGGGCCGGCTGGCGATGGCCGACGCCTCGGGCCGCGAGCTGTCGTACGGCCGCATGCTGGTTGCCGCCTTGTTGCTTTCACGGTGGGTGCGGCGTCAGTGCGAGGGGCAGGCGATGGTGGGGCTGCTGCTGCCGGCGTCGATCCCGGCGGCGCTGGCCAACCTGGCCGTGCTCATCGCCGGCAAGGTCCCGGTGAACCTGAACTTCACCGCCGGACGCGAGGCGATGGCGGCCGCGATCGCCCAGTGCGGCATCACGACCGTGATCTCGGCGAAGCAGTTCCTTGCGAAGGCCAAGCTCGACGCGCCAGACGGCACGGTGCTGTTCGAAGATGTCATGCCGACCTTTACGGCAACCGACAAGGCGCGCACGTTTATCGAAGCCCGCCTGCTGCCGTCGCGCTGGTTGATTCGGCGTTACGCACCTGAAATGCACGGCCCCGACGACCTGGCGACGGTGATCTTCTCGAGCGGAAGCACGGGCCAGCCCAAAGGCGTGATGCTGTCGCACCGCAACGTCATCGCGAATCTCGAAGGCATGTGCCAGGTGTTCTGGGTGACGCCGAAGGACCGGATGATCGGCGTGCTGCCATTCTTCCATTCGTTCGGCTTCACCGGCGCGCTCTGGTTCCCGCTGGTGTCGGGATTCGGGACGTTGTTGGTGCCAAATCCGATGGACGCCAAATCGGTGGGTGAGCTCGCCGACAAGCACGAAGCGACGATCATCATCGGCACCCCGACGTTCTATCAGGCCTACATCCGCAAGTGCGAACCGCGACAGTTTCGCGCGCTGCGCTACGGCGTGGTCGGGGCAGAGAGGCTTCGCGAGCCGATCGCGCGCGCCTTTCGCGAGCGATTCGGCATCGACCTGCTCGAAGGCTATGGATGCACGGAGATGGCGCCGGTGGTCTCGGTGAACGTGCCCGACGCCGCAGACGCCAGGCAGACCGGCAGGAAGGCCGGCTCGGTGGGGCACCCGCTGCCAGGGGTCGTGGTGCGCGTGGTCGATCCGGAGTCACGTACGCCGGTGACGCCTGGGGATCCGGGGTTGCTGCTGGTAAAGGGCCCCAACCGCATGCTCGGCTACCTGGGCAACCCGACGGCGACTGCATCGGTGCTGGCCGATGGCTGGTACGTCACGGGCGACATTGGTTCGGTCGACGACGACGGGTTCATCCGCCTCACCGATCGGCTGTCGCGGTTCAGCAAGATCGCCGGCGAGATGGTGCCCCACCTGAAGATCGAGGAAGTCGTCATCGGCGCGCTCGACGACCCCAACTGCGTCGTGACGGCCGTGCCGGATGAGAACCGCGGCGAGCGCCTCGTCGTTTTCTACACGAAGGACGTGCCGGAAGATGAGGTCTGGGCGGCGCTCAACAACTCGGACCTGCCGAAGCTGTGGGTGCCGAAGAAAGACAACATCCGGCGCATCGAGTCGATTCCGGTGCTGGGGACCGGGAAAGTGGACTTGCGCGGCGTACGCCAGTTGGCGGCTGCGCTCGTCGCCGCGCCGCCAGCCAGCTAGTCTTCTTCTGATTCTGATGCCAGCAGGCGCAGTCCTTCGAGGCTGCGCACGTGTACCCGCGCCCGCGACGACTCGATCAGCCCCCGATCTTCCCATTCCGACAACAGGCGCGAGGCTGTGAAGAGCGTTGTGCCGACGATCGCGGCGATGTCCTGGCGGGTCATCGGCGGGGCGATGAGCACGCCCATCGAGTCGGGCTTGCCGTGGCGTTCCGCGAGTTCGAGGAGCGCACGGGCGAGCCGCTGGCCGACCTTGCCCTCGCTGACCGTGTGCACCCGGTTGAGGACCAGTTCGAGGTTGCGCGCCAGTTGGGCGTCGATCCGCTTGTGGACTTCAGGAAATTCGGCGGCGATCGCCCGCGCCTTGTCGCGGTCCCACGCGGCAGCGGTCACCGGCGTCAAGGCGCAGCTCGTGACGAGGTAGTTGCTCGGCTTGTCGGTCATCGCGGCGTGGCCGATGGCGTCGCGCGGCCCGGCAATGCCGACGAGCACGTCATGGCCGTCCGGCGAGGTGGACACCATCTTGACGTAGCCTTCGCGGATCACCAGGATCCGCCGTCCCGGCTCGCCCTGCTGCGTGATGATCTCGCCGCGTCGCGCGGTGACGATGCGGGCGTGCTTCAGGGCGTATTCGACGATGTCTTCGTCGAGGCCGTCGAAGGTGTGGACGCGAGTGCGAGCGTCGGGTAGCAGCGTCGCCATGCCGTCACGATAGCGCCGGGCGGGGTGTTAGAGAAGGGGAAAGTGGTTGACGGAGGTTTACCACAATCCCAGCTGCAGCTTCGCCGCATCAGACATTCGGTCCTTCGTCCACGGCGGCTCGAACACCACATCCACGAGGGCGTCTGTGACGCCCTCGACCGCTTTGGCCTTCTGCTCGACCTGTCCGGGCAGCCACTGTGCGGCGGGGCACGCCGGGGCGGTCAGCGTCATACGGACGCCGACGACCGATTCGGCGGTGACGATGATCTCGTAGATGAGGCCGAGGTCGTAGACGTTGACCGGGATCTCCGGGTCAAAGACGGTCTTGATGGCCGCGCGCACCTTGGGCTCGAGCTCGGCGGACCTCGCGGCGTCGTTGATCAAGGCGGCCGTCTTGAGTTCGGTCGGCGCCGGGGGCGCAGGCGCGGCGGGTTGGATGACGGGCAGTGGTTTCATGTCATTCAGTTGAGACGACGGCGTCCGGAGTGGCGACGGCCGCCTTCATCGTGTGCCACGCCAGGCTGGCGCACTTCACGCGCGCCGGGTACTCGCGCACGCCGGCAAACACCGCCAGCTTTCCCAGACCCTCGGTGCGGACGGGCACATCGCCAGGCGCGGTCACGACCTCGTGGAAGCGCTCGAAGAGCGCCTCGGCCTGCGCAACGGTCTTGCCCTTGAGCGCCTCGGTCATCAGCGACGCCGACGCCTTCGAGATCGCACAGCCGGAACCTTCAAACGCGACGTCGGCAATACGGTCGCCGTCAAGCGTCAGGTACAGCGTCAGCCGATCGCCGCACAACGGGTTGTGGCCCCTGGCGGTGCGGGTCGGGTGCTCGATGGTCCGGAAGTTCCGCGGCCGCTTGTTGTGGTCGAGGATCACTTCCTGGTACAGCTCTCTCAGGTCCGACATTACCCGAACACCTCGCGCACCTTGTGCAGTCCACCGACCAGCGCGTCAATCTCGGCGCGGGTATTGTAGATGGCGACCGACGCCCGCACGGTCGCGGTGATGCCGTAGCGATCCATCACCGGCTGCGCGCAATGCTGTCCCGTGCGCACGGCGACGCCCTCCGCGTCGAGGACGGTGCCGATGTCGTGCGGGTGCACGCCGTCGAGAACGAACGACAGGACGCTGGTCTTCTGCCTGGCCTCGCCGACGAGGTGCACGCCGGGGATCGCGCCGACCCGCTCGGTGGCGTAGGCCAGCAGCGTGTCCTCGTGCTCCAGGGCCGCCGCCCGGTCGAGCGCCGTCAGGTAGTCCACCGCCGCGCCGAGGCCGACAAAGCCCGCGATGTTCGGCGTGCCGGCCTCGAACTTGTACGGCAGGACGTTGTAGTCGGTCTTCTCGAAGGTCACCGACGCGATCATGTCGCCGCCGCCCTGATACGGCGGCATGGCCTCGAGCAAGGCCTGCCGGCCGTAGAGGATGCCGGTGCCCGTGGGGCCGTACAGCTTGTGGCCGGAAAACGCGTAGAAGTCGCACCCCAGCGCCTGCACGTCCACCGGCAGATGCGGCACGGCCTGCGCGCCATCGACAAGCGTCGACCGCGCCCACAGCGCGCGCCGCCGCGATCAGGTCCGCCACGGGATTGATCGTGCCCAGGGAGTTGCTGACGTGAATGATCGCCAGCAGCTTCGTGCGCTCGGAGAGCAGCGCATGGAACGCATCGAGGTCGAGCTCGCCGGCGTCGGTGATGGGCGCGACCTTCAGCGTCGCGCCGGTCTGCTGGCACACCAGCTGCCACGGCACGATGTTGGAGTGGTGCTCCATCCACGTGACCAGGATCTCGTCGCCTGGCTTCAGGTTCGTGCGCGCCCAGCTTTGCGCGACCAGGTTGATCGAATCGGTGCACCCGCGCGTGAAGACGACCTCGCGGCTGTGCGCCGCGTTGATCAGGCGCTGCACCTTCACGCGGGTGCCTTCGTACGCCTTGGTCGCGCGTTCGCTCAGCAGATGCGTCGCGCGATGGATGTTCGCGTTGTCGTGCCGGTAGTAGTGGTCCAGCGCGTCCAGGACCTGCCGCGGCTTCTGCGTCGTGTTGGCGTTGTCGAGGTAGACCAGCGGCCTGCCGTGCACGACCTCGCCGAGGATGGGGAAGTCCGCCCGGATCTTCTGGACGTCGAAGGTCGTGGATTCAGCAAGCTTGGTCATGGTCGTCGACGGAGCGGCGGAACCGAAGTTCCGCCCTACTTCACGGCGTCGGCCGGGATCGCCGCCAGAAGCCAGCGTTCCAGACGCGTGCGCAGCGGCTCGAACTTCACCCGCCCGACGATGTCGCCGGCGAAGCTGCGGATGAGCATCGAACGCGCATCCGCGCGCGTGATGCCGCGGGCCTGCAGGTAGAAGAGCGCGTCGGCGTCGAGCTGGCCGACGGTCGCCCCATGCGTGCACTTCACATCGTCGGCGAAGATCTCGAGCTGCGGCTTGGTGTTGATCTGCGCGGCGCCCGACAGCAGCATCGCCTTGTTGGTCTGCTTGGCGTCGGTCTTCTGCGCGTCCTCGCGAACGATGATCTTGCCGTTGAACACGCCCCTGGCCTTGCCGCCCAGGATGCCCTTGTAGACCTCGTGGCTGCCGCAGTGCGGCATCGCGTGGTCGATGGTCGTGTGGTTGTCGACCAGCGTGTCGCCGTCGGCCACGTAGAGCCCGTTGAGCGTGCAGTCGATCCCCTCGCCGCCGAGCACGGCCCCGAGGTCGTTGCGTACGATGGCCCCGCCGAGCGAGAAGGCGTGTGAGAGGAAGGTCGCCTTGCGTTCGGCGTGCACTTGCAGGCGGCAGTAGTGATAGCCGTGACTGCGCTCGAGCTGGACACGATAGTGATCGACGACGGCGCCAGGGCCCACCACCACCTCGGTGACGGCGCACGAGAAATACGTGCCGTCGCCAACGCCGACGTGCGACTCGATGATCGTCGACTGGCTCTGTTCGCCGGCCACCACCAGGATTCGCGGGTAACTCACCGCGGGCGTGCCGCCGCCGGTCGAGACGAAGACGATGTTGATGGGCGCCTCGATGACCGCGCCCTTTGCGATGCGAACGATGGCCGCGTCCTCGAAAAACGCGGTGTTGAGCGCCGTGAAGGCCGACGACTCACTCGGCGCGAGCCGGGTCAACCACGCCAGGATCTCCGGAGAGTCGAGCGCCTCGGCCGGCCCGGACACGGTCACACCGGCCGGCACGGCAGCCACCGACGAGAGCGCGAGCTGGAAACGGCCGTTTACGAACACCAGCTCGGCCGAGGTTGCCGAGCCATACAGGTGCCCGGTCACGTCGGCGCCTGCGACGGCGGTGTGCTCCGGCGCGCGGTCAAACGGCGTCGTGGCGATCGGGGCGACGTTGGTGAACCGGAAATCCTCGTCGGCCGTGGTCGGAAAGCCAAGCGCGGCGAACCGGGCGATCGCCGCCTGGCGCGCCTGCTCGAGCGAGGCGGGACCGGCCGGACGGCGGTCCTTCAGCGCCTCGAAAGACGCGACGTACCGCTCGACCCGGGCGCTGGGCGCGCCCTGTTCGGCCAGCTGGCTCATACGGCCGCTCCCTGCTCGAGCCAGCCGTAACCCTTTTCTTCGAGCTCGAGCGCCAGTTCCTTGCCACCCGACTTGACGATTCTTGCCCTCGCTGAGGACGTGCACGAAATCGGGCACGATGTAGTTCAGCAACCGCTGGTAGTGGGTGACCACGATGATGGCGCGGTCGGGGCCGCGCATCGCGTTGACGCCCTCGGCCACCGTCTTGAGGGCGTCGATGTCGAGGCCCGAGTCGGTCTCGTCGAGCACGGCCAGCGTGGGCTGGAGCACGAGCATCTGGAAGATCTCGTTGCGCTTCTTCTCGCCGCCCGAGAAACCCTCGTTCACCGGCCGCTTCATCAGCTCGCTGTCGATGTGCAGCGTGTTGAGCCGGTCCTGGACCAGCTCGAGGAAGTCAATCGCGTCCAGCTCCGGCTCGCCCCGATACTTGCGCTGCGCGTTGAGCGCGGCCTTCAGGAAGTAGGAGTTGTTGACGCCCGGGATCTCGACCGGGTACTGGAAGGCCATGAACACGCCCTCGCAGGCGCGCTCCTCCGGATCCATGTCGAGCAGGTCCTTCCCGTTGAAGGTGACCCCGCCTCCCGTGACTTCATAGGCGGGATGCCCCGCGAGCACACGCGCCAGCGTGCTCTTGCCCGACCCGTTCGGGCCCATGATGGCGTGCACCTCGCCCTTGTTCACCGAGAGCGAGATGCCCTTGAGGATGTCGCGACCCTCGGCGCCCGCCCGCAAATCCTTGATCTGAAGCATGACTGTCGATGTCCTCTTTCGATGCCGCGCGGCGGCCCTAACCGACGCTACCTTCCAGACTGATGCTCAACAGCTTCTGCGCTTCGACCGCGAACTCCATCGGCAGCTCGCGGAACACTTCCTTGCAGAAGCCGCTGACGATCATGTTCACCGCGTCTTCGGTCGAGATCCCGCGCTGGCGGCAGTAGAAGATCTGGTCCTCGCCGATCTTGCTGGTCGAGGCCTCGTGCTCCACCTGCGCCGTTGCGTTCTTGATTTCGAGGTACGGGAACGTGTGCGCCCCGCAGCGGTCGCCGATGAGCAGCGAGTCGCACTGCGAGTAGTTGCGCGCGCCCTCGGCCTTCGGCCCGATCTTGACCGCCCCGCGATACGTGTTCTGCCCGAAGCCGGCCGAGATGCCCTTGCTGACGATCGTGCTGCGGGTGTTCTTCCCGAGATGGATCATCTTGGTGCCGGTGTCGGCCTGCTGGCGGTTGTTGGTCGTGGCCACCGAGTAGAACTCGCCAATCGAGCCGTCGCCGATGAGCAGGCAGCTCGGGTACTTCCATGTGATGGCCGATCCGGTTTCGACTTGCGTCCACGTGATCTTCGAGCGGTTCCCGCGGCACGCGCCGCGCTTGGTGACGAAGTTGTAGATGCCGCCCTTGCCGTCCTTGTCGCCCGGGTACCAGTTCTGGACGGTCGAGTACTTGATGGTCGCCTCTTCGAGCGCGACCAGCTCGACCACCGCCGCATGCAGCTGGTTCTCGTCGCGCATCGGCGCCGTGCAGCCTTCGAGGTAGCTCACGAAGGCCCGGTCCTCGGCGATGATCAGCGTCCGCTCGAACTGGCCTGTGTTGGACGCGTTGATGCGGAAGTACGTGCTCAGCTCCATCGGGCAGCGCACGCCCTTGGGGATATAGGCGAAGCTGCCGTCACTGAAGACGGCCGAGTTGAGGGAGGCAAAGAAGTTGTCCGTGTACGGCACGACCGAGCCGAGGTACTTCTTCACCAGCTCGGGATGGTCCTGTACGGCCTCGCTGAACGAGCAGAAGATGATGCCCGCCTCGGCCAGCTTGGCGCGGAAGGTGGTGCCCACCGACACCGAGTCGAACACGGCGTCGACGGCGACGCCCGACAGGACCTTCTGCTCGTCGAGCGGGATGCCCAGCTTGTCGAAGGTCTTGCGCAGCTCGGGGTCGACCTCGTCGAGGCTGTTGAGCACCGGCTTTTTCTTCGGCGCCGAGTAGTAGCTGATCGCCTGGTAGTCGATCGCGCCGTAGTGAACGTTGTGCCACGTCGGCTCGGTCATCCCGAGCCAGGCCCGATAGGCCTTCAGGCGGAACTCGAGCATCCACTCCGGCTCGCGCTTCTTGGCCGAGAGCGCGCGAATGACGTCCTCGTCGAGACCGGGAGGAAAAGTGTCGGCCTCGATGTCGGTGACAAAGCCGTACCTGTACTCGCGGGTCGCAAGTTGTTCGATGGTTTCAGTTGAAGTGGTCATCGTTCTCCGATCACCCGCTCGGACAATCGCAAAGGCGCGATGGCGCGAGGGTCTCTCTAGACGCTGAAGCTCACCCCGCAACCGCACGTGCTCTTGGCGTTGGGGTTGTTGAAGGTGAAACCCTTGCTCACGAGATTCGTGTCGTAGTCGAGCACCGTGCCGTCAATCAGGCGAAAGCTGCGCGGGTCGACGAACACGCGGGCGCCGTTGGGCCCGTCAAACACCTGGTCGTCGCCACGCGGCGTGGCTTCCCACGCAAACGTGTACTCGTAGCCCGAGCAGCCGCCGGCCTTCAGGCCGACGCGCAGGCCGCCGCCCGGAAGGGCATTCTTCTCTAGCATCTTCACGATCTGTTTCGATGCGTTTTCCGTTATCGCGACCATCGCCAAATCTCGGTTCACGGGTTCACAGGTTCACGGGTTCACAGGTTCGAGTTCACGGGTTCACTGGTTCACGAGTTCACGGGTTCCCGTCTCGCCCGTCCGGCTATGGCGATGCCGCCGGTGGCAAAGGGCATCGCGACCGGCTCGTCGTGCCGGTCGTTTGCCAGTTCAGCCACCGTGCACTCCATCAGTGCGCCGATGATCCGGTCGCGGATCCGGTGGAGCGGGTCGCGCACGTTGCACTTCGAAAACTGCTCGCAGCGCTCGTCCGTCGTTCCGCACACCGTCAGTTGCAATGGGCCGTCAATCGCCTCGACGACCTCGGCCACGGTGACGGTTTGGGCCGGCCGCGCCAGCAGATAACCGCCGTGAATGCCCTGCTGGGACCGAAGGACCCCTCGCTGCACCAGCCGCTGCAGCACCTTGGCCAGCAGCTCAACCGGGATGTCGTGTCGCTCGGCAATCTCCCGCGCGCTGGCCGGCCGGGCCCCCAGCGAGGCCACGTAAGTCAACGAGATCAGGGCGTAATCCGTCTTTTTGGAGAGCCTGAGCATAGGACTGCCAGCTAAATACGACTGGAACAGTCCTAGTTTAGGTCCTCAGAGGAGCAGGGTCAAGCTGAGGGAACTGATGTGCCGGGTGGTGCCGGTGCCACGTGCGGTGCCGGGCACCAGGCACCGGCACTGGTTGTTCACTTCTCCGGCTTCGGCGGCGCGTCTGGCGGCGTGATCTCTGGCTGCCGCGACCGGCGATGGCAGGTCGCACAGGTCACCTTGACCGGCTCGTCGGCTTCGCCGAGGTCCTTGAAGGCTTCGTTGAGGCCGACCGTGGACTTCACCATCAGGCGCGCCACTTCGTGCCGCTTCTTGCTGGTATCGGTGAAGTCGTAGGTCGACCACGGCTTGCCGACCTGGCCCTTGTGGCAGAACACGCAGTCCACGTTCAGCGACGCGTTCCAGTCCTTCATCAGCTTGATTAACGCGTCGGGGGTGATGTCCTTGGGAAGGACCTCGAGGTCGTGCAGCATGTCCGGCTTCCAATCCTCGAGTGGATTGGCGGGCGCCGCCGGCTGCTGGGCGGAAATGCCCACCCATGCCACCGCGACCGCAACGACCGCCAGCTGCACCACAGGACGCATCGCCGACTTCAGTTCAGGCCACATGGGCGAAAGACTAACGACCGTCTCAAAGAAAAGCAATGACGGTTCTCAGGTTCGCCGTGCGAGGTCCTGTTGCAGCTCGGCCAGTGTGCGCGCCGCCAGGGACTCGAGCGTGACATGAGGCGAAGGGAACTGCAGAGACCGCGTCAGCGGACTTGGAACGGCGACGGCCCACATGCCGGCGGCGTGCGCGGCGGCGAGCCCATTGGGGGTGTCTTCGAAGACGACGCAGTCAGAAGGGGTGACGCCGAGCCGCTCGGCGGCCAGCAGAAACAAGTCGGGCGCCGGTTTGACGCGCGCGACGTCGTTTCTCGTGCACACCGTGCGCACCAGCTGGCGCAGGCCGTGACGGGTCAGCCACGGGCCCACCCATTCGAGGCTGCTGCTCGAGGCCACTGCCGCCGGCAGCCCGGCAGTATCCGCCTCCTGCAAGCGATCCAGCACCCCTGGCCGGAGCGGCTCGTCCTCGCACCGGCGCCAGTGCTCGTCACGCACGCGAGGCACCCATGTTTCGCGCGACAACTGAACGCCGGTCTGGCGCAGCAGCTCGGCGTAGGGATCGAAGCCGTTGTGCGTGCCCAGCGCGTGCCGCCACTGGTCCATCGTCAACTCGCCGCCATGATCCCGGTAGATCTCGGCCCATATCTCGAAAATGGACGTCTCGCTGTCGATGATCAGCCCGTCGAAATCGAAGATCACGGCACGGAAGGACACGGAAGCATTGTACGCAGTAGAATCCGCCGCATGTCCACACTGACGCGTCGCGATGTGCTGAAGTCCACCGCCGCCGTGCCGCTGGCCGCCTGGCTCCATGCCGCGCGTGACGTCGAGGCGCGGCAGGGGTTGGCCCCGGTCAACATCAAGCGTGCGGTGCTTGTCTCGATGCTCCCGAAGGAGCTGTCGTGGCAGGACCGGTTTGCGCTGGCCCGCGCCGTGGGCTTCGACGGCGTCGAGATGCAGACCGTCAGCGACCAGACCGAGGCCGAGGCGATTGCCAAGGCATCGCAGGCGACCGGCCTGGTCATCCACTCGGTCATGAACTCCGACCACTGGCGCTACCCGCTCTCGAGCCCCGACCCCGAGGTGGTGCGAAAGAGCGTCAACGGCATGAAGACGTCGTTGATGAACGCCTCGCTCTGGAAGGCAGGCATCGTGCTGCTGGTGCCGGCCGTCGTTGACGGCAAGACGAGCTATGCCGAGGCCTGGTCGCGTTCGGTGCCGGTGATTCGCGATCAGCTGATCCCGATCGCGAGCGGCTTCAGGGTGCAGATCGGGATCGAGGAAGTGTGGAACAAGTTCCTCTTGAGCCCGATCGAGTTCAACCGCTACATCGACGAGTTCCACTCGCCGGACGTGAAGGCCTACTTCGACGTCGGCAACGTGGTGTTCTACGGCTACCCTCAGGACTGGATCCGGACACTCGGCCGACGCATTGCGCGCCTGCATCTCAAGGACTTCAAGGTGGACCGCAACGCCGGCACCTTCGAGTGGAAGAACCTGGGCGAGGGAGACATCGACTGGGTGGAAGTCAGGAAGGCCCTGGTCGAGGCGCCCAATGCCCAGTGGCTGACCACCGAGATAGAGGGCGGGGACCGCGCGTACCTCACCGATGTGCTGCGACGCGTCGACCGCTTCCTCGCGGGGTTCCGGCCGACGGATGCGTGATTGGGGTCGGACCCCGTAGATCGTCCGGCTCTGCCCCGATGAGCCTTCCCTGGTTGAGCGACGACGACCCGCTGCCGCCCGTGGAAAGGGCGATGCGCCGCCCCAACGGGCTGCTCGCCGCCGGCGGCGGCCTCTCGGTGCGCCGGCTTGCTGAGGCGTATCGCAGCGGCTGCTTTCCGTGGTACAGCGAGGGCGAGCCGGTCCTGTGGTGGAGCCCTGACCCGCGAATGGTGCTGGTGCCAGCGGAACTGCACGTGCCGCGCTCGCTCGCGCGGCGGATGCGCCGGGGCGACATCACAATCACTGCCGACCTGGCGTTCTCCGATGTCATAGCCGGCTGCGCGGAGCCGCGCGATGACCAGGGCGGCACATGGATCACCGACGAGATGATCGAGGCGTACACGGCTCTCCATCGCGCCGGCTACGCGCACTCGGTCGAGGCGTGGCAGGACGGCCTGCTGGTAGGCGGACTGTACGGCGTCGCGATAGGGCGCGTCTTTTTCGGCGAGTCGATGTTCACGCGCGTGCCCGACGCATCGAAGATTGCTTTTGTGACGCTCGTCGCCCAGCTGCGGCGGTGGGAGTTCGGCATGATCGACTGCCAGATGGCGACCGAGCATCTGGCTCGCTTTGGCGCGCGCGAGATTCCCCGCGCGGCGTTTGTCCGGCAGCTCGACGCCCTTGTATCGCAGCCCGCGCCGCCGGTCCCGTGGCACGTGTCATTCACAGCCCCACCCGGCAACCCGGGCTGACGGCTGAGTTTCAGGCGCCCATCGGCCGATAACAGGCCTGAGCGCCATGGCTGCGTCTGCCTGGATCTGTCCCTCGTGCGATCGCCGCGTGCCCCGGACGGTGGACGTGTGCCGTTGCGGGCACGACTGGACGGGGACCGAAGAGCCCGTTGCCGATCCCTCGCGCGAACCGGTCGCTGCCGGGGGTGCCCCTGGGCCATCGAGACTTCCGACTGCCGTTGCCGGAAGCGCGCTCGTGCTCGTCGCGGCGGGGATCGCCTTTGTCGCGATGGGCCGGCCGGGACCCTCCGCTCAGCCCCACATCACCGGCGCCAGCGGGTCTCGCACCACCGGCCGCAGCGGTCGTTTCGCAACCAACCGAGGCCACGCCAGCCACGCCGGCCGAGTCCGACAGCCGTGTGCCCCAGTGGCCGACCGATCCGACGCTCTGGAAGGACACGCCGATGCTGGTGCCCTCGCCGGTGAGCATGCCGCCGGTCGCATCGATGGCCGGGGCTTCCCGCCCAGGCGCCCTCGAAGACGTCATCAGCGCGTCGCTGCCGGCCGTAGCGCTGGTCGAGACGCCAGGCGGCAGGGGCACCGGCTTTTTCGTCGCGCCCGACACGCTCATCACCAATTCGCATGTCGTCGAGGGCAACTCTTACGTGACGATCAAGCTGTCGAGCGGCGAGGCCATCTCCGGGCGAGTAACGCAGCGCAGCGACGATCTCGACCTGGCGGCGATCCGCACCAACGACACCCGGCCAGGCCAGGCGATTTTGCCACTCGCGTCGTCGCGCGAGGCTCGTATCGGAGGCGAGGTGATCGCGATTGGATCGCCGCTTGGGCTGCAGAACACCGTCACACGCGGTATCGTGAGCGCGCTTCGGCAGGTCGGAGCCGTCGTCCTCGTGCAGACCGATGCCGCCATCAACCCGGGCAACAGCGGCGGGCCCCTCCTGGATCGTTCGGGGCGTGTGCTGGCGGTGACGACAATGCGTATGACGGGGCGGGCCGAGGCGCTGGGCTTCGGCGTGGGCGCCGAACACGTGCGCGCGATGCTCGACGGGCGCGCGCCGCAGTCCGCGGCCGGCCAGCGGCCGGCTGATCTCTTCGCGCCCGGTCGCCCGGACGGCGCCGACGGTCAGCGAGAGACAGGCGAAGCGGCGTACGAGCGCGTCCTGGTCGAGGCCGCCAAGCGGGCCGATCAGCTGGATGCCTCGTGGACCGATTTTGTGGCCGACTGTCTGGGGGGCCGGGCGCCGTCCACCCGCAGCGACCGCGGGTGGTACGCCTTGTGGGAACGGTTCGACGACACCAGGGTCTCGCCGGCGTGCGCCAGGTTCGTCGCGGACTTCAAGATGGCCGCGCGAGAGTTCGAACGCCGCATGTCGGAGGCCGCAGATCGGGCCCGGGCCGCCGGCGTCTACCCCGGCGTCTGCCGCCAGCTCCGCCAGCGACACCGCCTCGATTCCCCGGACTTTTAGCGCTTCTCCCGCGCACTTTTGCCAGACACCCTGGCAAATCTGACATCGCTCCGCCAGACCCGACCTGCGGCCCCGATCTGTAACTATTCTGTTTACGGCACTTTCAGTCGACGCACCCATCCGGCCGCGTGGCACCTGTCTTGAAGCGTCTTCCCCTGGTTTCCCTGGAGGCAGATTGATGCGACGCACTCTCACAGCAGTGATCACGGCCGGCCTGGCGCTGGTGGCCATTCCCGCCACCGCAGCGCCTCCGCGCAGCAAGCCGGTGACGGCGGGCCCGAAGACCCCGAAACCCCCGAAAATCACGACATCGACACCAAAGTCGCGCCCGGTGACCGCGGGCCCGAAGAAGAGCTCGACGGCAGGCGCACCAAAGTCCGCGGCCTCGGTGAAACCGAAGCCGCCCAAGCCGCCCAAGGCGCCGAAGACGACGGGTGGGACTTCGTCGACTGGAACGCCGGTCCTGACCACGAAGACCGCGGTTCCGAAGAACCCGAAGCTCGCAGCCAGGCTGCAAGCGGTGCTGCCGGCCGGGATGACCGTTCAACAGGCTGCGCTGGGCTTCAAGAACCAGGGGCAGTTCATCGCGGCGGTCAACGCCGCCAACAACCATGGGATCTCGTTTGTCGCTCTCAAGACAAGGATGGTTGACGGCGGCCTGAGCCTTGGACAGTCGATTCAGCAGCTCAAGCCGTCGCTCGACGGCGAAGTCGAGGCGGCGCGCGCGATGCGGTTGGCCGAACAAGAGCTCGAGCCCCGCTGACATGACTCATCGCGTCATCATCGGACTGCTCGCGGCCCTGAGCGCGAGCAGTCCTGTCCTCGCGCAACGGCCACATGGAACGCCCCCGGGCCTGTTGAAGAAGCCAGGGCAGCCGGGTTCAACGGGCACCCCGCAGGTAAGAACAGTCGATGGAGGTGGCGCCCCCGGCGCAACATCGCGCGTCCGCTCGCTGGGTGTCTGGCTCGACGACGCGACGTCGATGGAGCCAGGGGAAGGATGGCTGACCGTCTCGGTCCAGCGATGGAGTTCGCCGATTGGCACCGGCATCGATGCGCCGGTCTTCGACGTCGTCGGTGGCGTGGCGCCACGCGTCCAGATGTTCGGCAGCGTGCCGTACACACGCACGTCGTACACCGGTTTGGCGCCGGCTGGCGAACTGGGCACGGTCTACGCCGGTGCGAAGTTCGTCATCCGGGAGGCGGCGGCGGATGTCGTCGGATTTGCCGTGACGCCGACGATCGAGATTCTCAGTCCTTCGGCGTCAGCGGAGACGGGGTTCTCGCGCGTCAACATGGTTCTGCCCGTCAGCGCTGAATGGCGCCACGACCGCACGCGTGTGTTCGGTTCGACGGGCGTGTTCACCCGTGGCGCATTTTTCATCAGCGGCGCACTCGAACAGACTCTGTCCGATCGGTTCGTCGCCACCGGTGCGCTCAGCCAGGCATGGACAACCGACGGCGACGCGCTCGCCGACGAGATTGGGTTGCGCTCGAGCCGCACGGACCTGAGCGGAAGCCTGGTGTGGATCGCGTCGCCGCAGGTGATGCTGTTTGTCGGCGGCGCGCGAACCCTGTCGCCGCTTGACGCCGACGCCACCGGGTACGCGCTTTCGGTCGGGGCCTCGATGAACTTGTATCGACCCGGACGGAGGGTCCCGGTCAAGAAGCCTTGAACACGGGTGGGAGTAGTATCTGCAGGTGCGCATCCACCTGCAGTACGGCCGCGACGGGCTCGACGTCGACCTGCCTGGTGCGGTCACCGTCCTCGAGCCGCGGTTCATCGAGGGCCTGCCCGATGAGCGCGCGGCGTTCCAGGCCGCGGTTCGGCGGCCCCTGGGTGCGCGGCCGCTCGCCGAGATCGTGTCGGCGGGCGAGCGTCTCGCCATCGTGATCCCCGACATCACCCGCCCGCTGCCAACCGACCGTCTGCTGCCGTGGGTCCTCGAGGAACTGCGGCACGTTCCGCTGCACGATGTGGTCATCATCAACGGCACGGGCTCCCACCGGGCGAACACGCCCGACGAACTGCGCGGCATGATCGGCGCGTCGCTCTTCGAGCGGGTGCGCGTGGTGAACCACGACTCGCAGGACACGTCGAGGCTGGCGCCGGCCGGCATTGGACAGGACGGCCGCCTGGTGTTCATGAACCGCGACTACATCGACGCGGATCGCCGCATCGTGCTCGGGTTCATCGAGCCGCATTTCATGGCCGGTTTCTCGGGCGGCTACAAGGCGGTGTTTCCCGGCGTCGCCGATATCCACGCCATCATGCGGTACCACGACGCGCAGATGATCGGGCACCCGAAGTCGACCTGGGGCGTGATCGACGGCAACCCGACCCAGGAGCGCATCCGGCACGACGGCGGCCTGGCGCCGGTCGACTTCTGCATCAACGTCACCTTGAACCGGCACCGCGCCATTACGCGCTTCTTCTGCGGCGACGTGCTGACCGCGCACGACGCCGGATGCCAGTCACTCGCGGCAGACGGCGATGGTGCCCTGCAAGCGGGCATTTCCCATCGTCGTGACGACCAACAGCGGCTATCCGCTCGATCAGAATCTCTATCAGGCGGTGAAAGGGATGTCGGCGGCGGCGCAGGTTGTGGCCACCGACGGCTACATCGCGGCCGCCGCGCGGTGCAACGACGGGTTCCCGGCGCACGGAAATTTCCGCTCGCTATTGATAGACCATGCCTCGCCGCAGGCGCTGCTCGACACGATTCTCACTCCGGGCTTCCTGCTGTACGACCAGTGGGAAGCGCAGATCCTGGCCAACATCCGGTTGAAGGCCCGCGTAGGCTTGCTGAGCGAGATCGCCGACGACGATGTGCGGCGCGCCCACCTCGAGCCGGTGGGCGACCTGGCCAGCGCCGTGGCCGCCGAACGTCAAAGGCTCGGCGGTGACGCGCCCGTCGCGGTACTGCCGGAAGGTCCGATGACGATCCCGTATCTGGCGTGACGATGGCCAACCGGCGGGACCCGCGCGGGGCGCGCACGCGCGCCCCTACACGTCCGCGCCCTTGATTCGCCAGCCCTTGCGATAGTTGCGCGTGAGGTGCCGGCTGGCGTCGGGCTTTTCCGGGAAAGCCAGACGCGCGGCGTCAAATGTCAGTGTCTCGCCGGGGTAGTGGGCGGCGACATTGCCGATCAGGACCGATTCGGTCAACGGGCCGCTGTAGTCGAAGCCGGCCGAGCAGGTGGCTTGACCCGCCACCACGGCGTCGACGAACTCGGCGTAGTGATTCCGCGGCGTCAGCGCGGGCTTCTGAATCGTCGCCATCTTCGAGTCCGGCAGGACAAACGCCTCGCCGCCATGCGGCAGCACCAGGAGGCCGTCGGTGCCGAGGATCAGGCTGCCCTGTTCAGGCATGCGGGTGCCCACCTGCGAGCGCAGGTCGTCGGGCGGCAGCTCGCCGCCGTCATACCACCACACGTCGATCTCGGGGCCCGCGGTGTACTCGGTGCCGGGATACACGAGGTGCACCCTGGCCTTGATGGCCCAGCTTTCCGCCGACGGCGTCCCGCCGTGGGACGTCACTTTGATTGGGGCCGTCAGTTTCAACGCGCGATAGGGCGGGCTGTAGATGTGGCAGCCCATGTCACCGAGCGTGCCGGTCCCGAACCCGATGCGTCGACGCCACTCTCCTGGGTGGTAAATGTTGCGCTTGAACGGCCGAGAGTCGGCGACGCCGAGCCACAGGTTCCAGTCGAGCGTTGGCGGCACCGGGTCGGCGCTGTCGCGCAGCGGCTTGTCGTCGCCCCAGTTCTTGTTCGAGAAGGTGTGCACCTCGCGGATCTTGCCGACGATCCCGCTGCGCACGAGCCACTCACCGTAGCGCTGAGGCTCCTCGGACGAAACCTGGATGCCCATTTGCGAGACGACCCGCGCTTTTCGAGCGTACTCGGTGAGGGTGCGCGTCTCGCGCAGGGTGTTGGCCAGCGGCTTCTGCACGTACACGTGCTTGCCCTGCCGCATCGCTTCCATCGCCTGGAGCGCGTGCATGTGATCGGGTGTCGAGACGTTGACCGAATCGAGCCGTTCGCCCTCTTTCTTCAACAACTCGCGCCAATCCTGGTAGAGGCGGGCCTTGGGGAAGCGATCGAGGACGCGATCGAGGCGGCAGAGGTCGACGTCGGCGACGGCCACCAGCTCGAACGCCGGGTGCTTGGCAAACTGGTTGATGTCCGCCGACGCCATGCCGCCGGCGCCGAAGCTGGCGTGTCGGACCATTCGCGTCTGGGCGCGCGCTGGAATCCAGAAGTAGGGTGCGGCCACCGCCGCACTCGTCACGGCGCGCAGGAATTGGCGGCGAGAAGGATGGAGGGGCATAGGGGAACTATATCAATTGACGATTGCAGGTTGACGATTGACGATTACGGGCATGTTGCCCCCGCTGCTGGAGTTTCGCAACCTCACCGTCTACCGTGACGAGCAGGTCGTGCTCGATCGGTTTTCTCTCTCGATTCCTTCGGGGCAGCACGTGGCCATCGTCGGACCCAACGGCTCGGGCAAGTCCACGCTATTGAAGTTGGTCACGCGCGAGCTGTTCCCAGTCGTCGCGCCGGACGCGGAATTGCGGGTGCTGGGCCGCGACCGCTGGTTGCTCTTCGAGCTGCGCGAGCACCTGGGCATCGTGACCAACGACCTGATGGCGACCTGCACGCGGGAGATATCGGGACGCGACCTCGTGCTGTCGGCATTCTTCGGGAGCGTGGGACTCTGGCCGCATCACGAGGTGACCAGCGACATGGAAGGGCGAGCCGACGCAGCGCTCGACGTGATGGAAGTCGCGCACCTGGCAGGGAGAACCGTCAATCACCTGTCGTCAGGAGAGTCGCGCCGCCTGCTGATCGCACGGGCGCTGGCGCACCAGCCGCAGGCATTGGTGCTCGACGAGCCCACCAACAGCCTCGACCTGCGCGCATGCCGCGACCTGACCGCGTGCCTGCGCCGCCTGGCTCGGCAGGGCACTAACATCATCCTGGTGACTCACCACCTGCCCGACATCATCCCGGAGATAGGCCGCGTGGTCGTCCTCAAGGACGGCCGTGTCTTCCGGGATGGCCCGAAAGACGAGGTGCTGACGTCTGCGGTGCTTGGCGACGTATTTGGAGTCGCCGTCGACGTCCACAACCGGGAAGATTGCTACGTTGCGTTCATGCGCTGACGCATCCCACGGCTGCCGAGTGGAGTCCGGCAAACGTTTGCGGCGTTCCCCCGACTTAAACGTCAATCGTCAAAACACAGGCGGCAGGGATGACAGCCAGCGGGCGAGAGGCGGTTGGAGAGGGCACCTACGGCTGCGGGTATCTCGCGCCGCAGCCGGAACTGACGGTGCACGAACACGGCTGCTTTGCGAGACACCCGCAGCCTTGGTCGGCTCGAGGAGCACCGCCGTGTCATGTGTCTGCGCGCTGGCAGGCCACGGGTGGCCTGGCCGCCGGGCCGTTGGAGCAGCGCCGACCTGGGTCGCCTGACACCGGCCCGCAGCTGTGGGACCCAGCGCAGGCCTGAGCCCCGGCCCGATCGCGCGGGGCGACCCAAGCGGCCAGCGGTCGAGAGCGGCGAGGACCGGTGTCCGGCGCTGCGACCGGCCCGCCGGCCAGGACGCCTGCGGCCTCCCAGAGCGTCACGAACACGGCTCGATCTGCAATCGTCAATTGCTGCGCTCGAGCAACGCGACGTCCGCGTGGCTGAGCTCGAGATCGGCCGCGCCAACGATGCCGTCGAGTTGGTCGGCACGCCGGGCGCCGACGATCGCGGCGGTGACGGCGGGATGACGCAGCGTCCACGCAATCGCCACTTCGCCGGGTGAGCGCCCGTGTCGCGCGCCCACCGCCTTCAGGCGGTCCACCAGCGCGAGCGCCTGCGTCAGGTAGGGCTCCTGGAAGAACTTGCCTCTCCGCCGCCAGTCGCTGTCGGGCAGCGCCGCCAGGCGCTCTCGCGTCATCGTGCCGGTGAGCAGCCCGGACTGCATCGGGGAGTAGACGATCACGCCGGTGCCGTGCTCGAGACACCAGGGAAAGAGGTCCGTCTCGGCCTCGCGCCGCAACAGCGAGTAGGGCGGTTGCAGGCTCGTGACCGGCGCGACCGCATCGGCGCGGGCCAGATCGTCGCGCGTGAAGTTGGACGCCCCGATGTAGCGGACTTTGCCAGCCTTCTGAAGGTCGGCCATCGCCTGCCAGCCTTCTTCGATCGGGCCCGGGTCCCACCCCGCCGGCGAACTGCCCCAGCGGGGCCAGTGGATCTGATACAGGTCGATGACGTCGACGCCGAGGCGCTGGAGGCTCCCGTCGACTTCGCGCCTGATCGAATCGGCGCGCAGGCTGTGAGAGACCTGGCGGTCCTTGTCCCAGACCAGGCTCGATTTCGTGAAGACGTACGGGCGCCGGCCCGCCGGGATCTCCGCCAGCGCACGCGCGACGACCTGCTCGGAGTGTCCGAGCCCGTAGACCGCAGCCGTGTCGACCCAGTTGATGCCGAGATCGATCGCGCGCCGAATCGCCGCGACCGAGTCGGCGTCGTCCTGCGGCCCCCAGCCAAACAGCCAGTCGCCGCCGCCGATCGCCCACGCGCCAAACCCGATGACGGTGATCTGCAGGTCCGAGTGCCCAAGCCGCCGTGTCCGCATCCGGTGAACTCTAGCATCACCCGGCGTCGACGCTGGTCCACAGCGCCGTACGGCCGCTTCCGGGTGGTTGTTGCGCCAGCGCCGTGCCTGAAAGAGCTGTCCAGACGAAAAGAACGACTGCCGGTTTGAGGTATCGCATGCCTGTTGGGGCCTCCACAGAGAACTGCGTGAGATGCCCGTCTCGAGGCTCACAAGCTCTAGTCGTCGATGCGCAGAACTGTGAAGCGCGATGCCGCCGAATCCCAGGATGCCTGGATCCGTCCCCTTGGTTTGACCCCCAGGTAGCGCGCCGGTGTCGTCGAGGCCATCGCGAGGACGTCGGCCAGCGGAAGGCCGGTGAATCGCACGGTGTTGCCGATGGCGCGGTCCATCGACAGGGCCGACCCCGCCAGGTTCGGCTGGCCAGGCACGGCCACGCGTCCCGTCTCGTCAAGGTGCACCCGGAGGCTGCCCAGCATGTAGTCGCCTGGCGGACGGCCGGCCGCGGTCGTGGCATCGGTGACGAGAATCGTGCGCAGCGGAGTCTTGGCCCGCACCATGGATTTGACCGTGGCCGCCGGGAGGTGGTGCCCATCCACGATCAGGCCGGCCACCAGCTCGTCGGCGGCGAGTTGCTCCCACACAAAATTCGGATGCCGCGGCAGCATCTGCGCGCACCCGTTGCCAAGATGGGTCGACATCGTCGCGCCGGCCGTCACCGCCTCGCGCACCTGTTGAGGCGAGGCGGCCGTGTGGCCGATGGCCACGCGCAGGCCGTCTTTGACGAGTTGCTCGATCAACGGCAGCGCGCCCGCCACTTCGGGTGCGATCGTCACAAGGCGAATGCGGCCGCCGGCCGCCTCCTGGCGGCGCCTGAAGTCGTCGAGCGTGGGCGCTGAGATGTCCTCGCGCCGGTGCGCGCCCCGCGCGCCGTCTTCGGGCGAGATGTAGGGACCCTCCATGTGGAGTCCGGCCACCGCCGGCTCAGTCGACCGCGACAATGTCTTTGCGCACGCGCTGAAGCGATCGAGCGGCGCGGAAATCAGCGTCGCGAGAAAGCACGTCACGCCGGTGGCGCGCATGGCCGCGGCTGCGGCCGACACCTGGTCCACGGTGGTCGCCGGGTCATTGAAGTCAACCCCGGCAAACCCGTTCACCTGGAGATCGACCAGTCCATCGCTCGTGATCTCGGCCGTGGATGTCGTGCCCGCGTGTCCGTCGCCTTCAAAAGCGGGGTGCATCGCCATCGCTGCTAAAACCGCTTGCAGCCACTGCCTTCTCGTCACCATGTCGGTCACCGTCCCGCCCGCTCGTTGATGAAGAGGCGGATGTTGCCCGTGGTCCGGCCGCCCGCGACGATGTCGGGATGGCCGTCCGCGTTGATGTCCGCGACAACCAGATCCTCGACCGCGACGCCGCGGTCGATCACGTGGCGGGCTGCCAGCCGGCCATCGTTGCCGAGACGGTAGCGCGCGAGCCCGTAGGCGCCGTCCCGCCAGCCCGCGACCAGCTCGTCGTCGCCGTCGCCGTCGAAGTCGGCCCAGGCCACCGCATGCCCGCCGGTGATCGCCTCGTCGATGACCGTGCGCGTCCAGGTGTCCGCCCCTTCCATGTAGCTGACGACGGCGGTGCCGTGCCATGGCTCGACAGTCCCGAACACGCGGCGCTTTCCGACGCGTCCCAGCGCTACCTCCCCTGGCGCGCCTTCGGCGAGCAGTCGACGCGACCATGCGCCTCCAGGTCCGCGCGTGAGCAGCGTCAATCCTTCGCGGCTGGCCGTAACGAGCTCGTCGCCGGATTGCCCGTCAAAGTTCACGACGAGGAAGTTGTGGAGGATGTGGCGCGTGTCGTCGATTGCTTCGGTCCTCCAGTCCTTCGTGTCCGCGACGGGAGGGGCGAGCGCGAACACGCGCGCGCCGACGCCGTCCCACGCGGGCGCCGCGGTGCCGCGCCCATGGAGCGGCGTGACGATGAGGCGGGCGCCTCCGTCAATCGTCGCCCAGCGGATGCGATGCAGCGTCGGCTCCGCGCCAAGCGGCGCAAGTGTCCAGGGTCTGGTGCCGCTGGCCTCGCTGCGCGTCGCGAGAAACAGTTCGCCGCCCGAGGCGGTGTTGCGAGGATTCCATCCCGCGCCGAGCGCGATCTCCACGCGGCCGTCGCCGTCGACATCATGGGCGGCAATGGTCACGTGGTCGCGTGGCACGGCGCCGTCCACGATGACGTGCCGGTGCCAGCCCGGGTTTTCGAACCACGCGAGCTGCGACGGGTTGATGGCCACGATGTCGAGCCGGCCGTCGGCGTTGACGTCGGCGACCCGGACGGCGTAGACGACGCCCCAGTCCCGCTGGACATCGACCGTGCGGAACGCCACGTCAGGGGTCGAAGGAAGCTGGAGGCCGAGCGCCACCAGCAGAAAGCCGGTGAAAAGCCTGATCATGTGGGTGGGCAGGAGATATCACAAAGTCGCGCTCGGCGGGCATAGAATCGAGGGTCACGATGGTCATCGAACACGAGCGGTATCTCGACGACACGTCTGGCCGGCTGATTTCGCTGGGCGTCCGCAGCCGGACTCCCGAAATGCACAGCCTGCTCACGGCGCTCACCGCCGAGGAACGCACGGCGGTGTCCGATCGCATCGTTCAGGCGCTCGACGACATCGCACGGATTCTCCGCGCCCGGCTGGCGGAGCGCCCTGAATGAAGGCGCTGTCAATCGATGGTCCAGGGCTGGCGCTGATAGTGGAGCGGGCGCATCCGGTCGCCGGTCCCGGCGAAGTGCTGCTGCAGGTGGCCTTTGCCGGCCTGTGCGGCACCGACCTGAGCGCCTTCCTCGGCAGCAACCCGCTGGTCGAATATCCGCGCGTTATCGGTCACGAGATCTCCGGCCGGGTCGTCGATCTCGGACCCGGCGTCGACAGTGCGTGGCGGGGCGTTGCGGCGGCCGTGAGTCCTTACAAGAACTGCGGGGCGTGCCCTGCGTGCCGGCTGGGCCGCCCCAATGCCTGCCGGAACAACCAGACGCTTGGCGTCCAGCGTGACGGCGCGCTGGCCGAGTTCGCCGCGGTGCCGGCGGGCCGCCTCGTGCCGTCGTCGTCGCTGCCGCTCGATGTGCTCGCGCTGGTCGAGCCGTTCTCGATCGGCATGCACGCGGTCAGGCGTACGGAGGTCACGTCCTCGGACACCGTGCTCGTGCTCGGCTGTGGCGGCGTTGGCGCCGGCGCCATTGCCGCCGCGGCGGCACGAGGGGCGCGAGTCATCGGATTGGACCTTGACGAGCACAAGCTCGAGCAGGCCCGTCGACTAGGCGCCGCCGAGGTCGTCGACGGGCGAGGTGACGTGGCCGGACAGGTGTACGGCCTCACCGGCGGCGACGGTCCCTCCGTGGTGATCGAGGCGGTCGGATCGCCTTCCACGTACCGCCTCGCGCTCGACCTGGTGGCGCCGTGCGGACGTATCGGCTGCGTGGGGTGGCTGAAAGGCGAGGTGCCGCTCGAAGCGCGGCTCATCGTGCTGAAGGAAGTGGCGATCCTCGGCTCGCGCAACGCGACCGACGAGCTGGCGGCCGTGGTCGCCCTCTTTGAATCGGGAGCGGTCGATCCACGCGCGCTCGTCACGCACCGCGTATCGCTCGACGAGGCGCCGGCGATGCTGGGGCGATGGGCCGCCGCGCCGCAAGCGGTAGGCAAGATTCTCGTGTCGGTAGGTGAGAGCCGTGTCTAGGGCGCCTGAGATCGACGACGGCGTCCCCCTCCAGGCACCGCGGTGACCGCCGAGTGCTGCACGGCCAACGCGCGTGTGGCACTCAGATGCGAAGAAATGGCGATCCGTGTTAAATCCTTGTTAAGATTGTTGCCGAGCTGGCCCTTCCAGCTGTCATTTGCCAGCGTAAACGAGGAATCCGACGTCCGACGAACGCCTATGACCATCCAGCTCAGCCGTTGCGCATCCCTGTTCATTGTCGCCGCACTCGGGCTCGCGCTGCCGCGGCTCGCCGCGGCGCAGGCCGCCCCGGCAAAGCCCGCTCCGGCAAAGCCCGCCGCGCCGACAAGCGACCTCGTAGTCGTCGAGCGGCCCTTCACTGGCGACCTCGACGGGATGATCAAGCGCCGGCTCATCCGGCTGCTCACGCCGTACAACAAGACGCACTATTTCATCGACAAGGGGGTGCAGCGAGGTCTCGCGTACGAGGCGGGCATGAAGCTCGAGACCGTGATCAACGCCCAGCTGAAGACGGGTCCGTCGGAAAAGATCAACGTGGTGATGATCCCGACCTCGCGCGATCAGCTGTACGAGTCGCTCATCGAGGGCCGTGGCGACATGATCGCCGCGCCGGTCACCATCACCCCGGAACGCCGGAAACTGGTCGACTTCACGGTGCCCACCTGGCGTGGAGTGACGGAAGTGCTCGTCACCGGCCCGGGCGCTTCGATTGTGACGACGAAGGAGGACCTGTCGGGCAAGATTGTCGGTGTTCGGGTGCCGAGCATCTACGCGGAGAGTCTGGAGGCGCTCAATGTGTCGCTGAGGAAGAGCGGGAAGGCGCCGGTCACGATCAAGGCGCTGCCGCCAGCGCTCGAGGACGAGGACATCCTCGAGATGGTCAATGCAGGGTTGATCAAAGCTACGGTCGTCCTGGACTTCGCCGCGAAGTTCTGGAAGATGGTGCTGCCGTCAATCACGGTGCACGACAAGATTGCGTTGCGCGAGGGCGCAGACCTGGGCTGGGTCGTGCGCAAGAACAGTCCGAAGCTGCTGGCGCAACTCAACGAGGGCGTCGCGAAGTTCGGGTCCGGCACGGAGTTTGGCAACATCCAGTTCCGCAGGTACCTGCAGAGCACCAAGTTCGTCAAGGACGCGACGTCGGAAGCGGAACTCAAGAAGTTTCGCGCGCTGGTCGAATTGTTCCGCAAGTACGGCGACGAGTACGACATGGATTTTCTGCTGATGATCGCGCAGGGCTATCAGGAATCGCGCCTCGACCACAAGGCCAAGAGCCACGTGGGCGCCATCGGGGTGATGCAGATCATGCCCGCCACCGGAAAGCAGCTGCAGGTCGGCGACATCAAGCAGCTGGAGCCCAACATCCGGGGCGGCGTGAAGTACATGCGGAGCCTGATCGACACGTACTTCCCGGGTAACGAGATGGACCGCGTGAACAAGGGCCTGATGGCCTTTGCGGCGTACAACGCCGGTCCAGGGCGGATTCGCAGTTTGCGACAGGAGACCGAAAAGCGCGGCCTGAACCCCAATATCTGGTTCAACAACGTCGAACGCGTGGTGGCCGAGAAGGTTGGCCGGGAGACGGTCACTTACGTCAGCAACATCTACAAGTACTACGTCGCGTACTCGCTGACGATGGATGAGATGAAAGAGAGGGCGCAGGCCAAGGGCGCTGTGAATTGACGATTGAAGATCGACGATTACGGAAGCTGAGCCTCTCGACAATTGCGCGCGGCAACCCCCAGGAGCAGGAGAGCAGTGGGGGTCAGGCGGCCGATGCCCTTCGGTTAGCCCAACTCGAACACCTGTCGCAGGCCGCGACTCTCGGGGCTGCCGTCGTCGTGTGACGGCATCAAGGCTTGCATCGATTGCCACCACCGCTGGCAGACCTCGGTGCGGGCGATGGCCTGCCACCGCTCTTCGCTCTCGATTTCCGCGTAGGCGAACAGATCGGCCGTGGCGTCGTCGATGAAAATGAAATAGCGGCGGACGCCATGCGCCTTGAGCACCGCCTCGAGCTCGGGCCAGATTGGATTGTGGCGCCGCTCGTACTCGGCGACGTGAGCCGGGTGCACCCGCATGCGGAACGCCTTGACGATCATTGCGCCGTCCAGCCGCCGTCGACGAACACCGAACTGCCGGTGACAAACGATGACGCATCAGAGGCGAGGAACACGGCGACGCCGGCGATCTCGTGCAGGTCGCCCCAGCGCCCCATCGGGATCTTCGAGACGAAGGCCTTGAACTTCTCGGGATCCTCGAGCAGCGGCTTGTTCATCTCGGTTCCAAACGGCCCGGGGCAGATGGCGTTCACCGTGACGCCGCGGTCCGCCCACTCGAGCGCCAGCACGCGTGTGAGATTGACGATGCCTGCCTTCGAGGCGGCATACGGCGCCCGTCCCGGCAGTCCGATCACGCTGAGGATCGATCCGAGGTTGATCACGCGCCCCCAACCGCGCGCCGCCATCAGCGGGCCGAACACACGCGCACAGAGAAACGGCCCCTTCAGGTTGGTGTCGATGACGGCGTCCCAGTCGGCCTCGGCCAGCTGGTCGCTGGGGCCGCGGACGTTGATGCCGGCATTGTTGACGAGGATGTCCACCGAACCGAAGGTCGTCTGGAGCTCCTCGGCCAACCGCGTGATGTCCTGGCTGACCTGCACGTCGGCGGCATAGCCGCGCACCGTGCGGCCCGTGGCGCCGGCGATTTCCGCTGCCGCCGCGGCGGCCGTTTCTTCGGATCGACTGGTGATGGCGACATCCGCTCCGGCCTCGGCCAGCGCCTGGGCCATGACCCGGCCGAGCCCACGGCTGCCGCCGGTAATCAGCGCGCGGCGGCCGTCGAGACGAAAGGAATCAAGAACCGACAATGGGAACTCCTGGTGCGCCCCTACAGGTGCAACACGTCCTTCGCGTACTTGACGCTTCGGCGCACGTTTTCGTCTTCCGCCTCGACCTGCTGCGGTTTGGTCAGCTGCGAGATGTGCGGCAACGGGTCTTTCCATGCCTTGCCAAGCACGTCGCCCTCGAAGCGCGCCAGGGCCTCTGGCGATGGACGGTTGACGGCGATCCAGTACTTGTCGGTCCGGTACGGGACCGACAGCGGATCGCGCGTAATCATCTCGAGTGCCAGCCGCGCATCGGGACGCGCGGCCTTCACGAGCTTGATGGCCTCGGCCAGCGGCACGATGCCCTCGCCGAGCGGCACTTCCGAGAGCTCGAAGCCGTCAGGCGACTGCCGGACCGCCATGTCCTTGAGATGCGTGGTCACCGCAAACGGCGCCAGCGTGCGGACCGTGTCGAGCGGATCCTCGAGCAGCGAGATGTTGTTGCCGAAGTCCACGCACGCGCCGATCTTCGCGCTGCCGAGCGAGGTCAGCAGCTCGGCCAGCTCGCGCGACGTGAAGTCCTTGTGGTTCTCGATGCCCACGCGGACGGGGTACCGCTCGATCACAGGTTTGATCGCCGCAAGCTGAGCCCGCCACCTGCCGTCGTGTGCCGTCCAGGCGGCCAGCGTCGCAAAGCTCTCGTAGCGCCGGCCGTAGAGCAGCGCGACACGAATGCGATCGACGCCAAGCGCCTGCGCGACGCCCGCCATCTGGGCGTAGGCATCGGCGCTCTCGAGATACTTCGATGGCACCGACAGCTCGAGCCACAGCCCGGCCTTCTCGGCTCGTGCACGCACGCGCGCGAGATAGGCCGGATCGTGCGATTCCAGTTGCGACAGATCGACCTGGGCGCCTCCGGCCCAGAACCGCTCGGTGAGATCCAGCAGGCCTTCAGCTGGAAGGGCCGCGGCCGTGCTCTTCAGGATGTCGCGTCCCTGCAGCATGCGGACGGCAAACGACGTGTAGGCAAGGCACATATGCGTTCTGGAGGCACTGGCCTGGCGGCTTACGGGCAACGCTGCCCCGGCCGCTATGGCAGAGAGGAACTCACGACGTGTCGGCGTCGTCATCACGCCGACCCCATGGCGGCGCGCAGTTGCTGGTCCCACGGCGCACGATACGTCTTGGTCAGCAGGGCAGACGCGGCTGCATCGCCTACGATGTCGTTGGCGGCCGGATCCCACTGAATCACGCGGCCCGTGCGCATGGCGATGTTGGCCAGATGGCAGGCGATCGACGTCTGGTGCGCGCTGTCGAGATCGGCCAGCGGCGCCTGCCGCGACTTCACGCAGTCGAGGAAGTTCCTGACGTGCGGGCGGAACTGGTCGCGCACCTGCTCGTACCCGACATCCTTGACTGCCTCGCATCGCGGTGCCGGCGTGTCCGGGGCCGCCACGGGGCCGGTGAATCGTGGAATCTGCGACTCCGGCGTCAGCAACGCATCGGGCAGGATCTCGAACCCACGACGGTTGATGGCCAGCGTGCCCTTGGTGCCGTAGATCTCGAGTCCGTCACGGCCGCCAGCGGCGACTTCCCGGCTCGACCAGTTCAACAGGAATTCCGGGTACTCGAAGATGCCCTCGAAGAGGTCAGGGGTTTCGCCGATGCCTGTGAGCGACCGGCGTTGCGCAAACGCCGCGACGCGCCGCGGCACCTGGCCGGTCACCCACTGCACGATGTCCACCTCGTGCGCCAGCAGGTTCGTCGTCTGACCCCCGGAATAGTCCCAGAACCACCGGAAGTGATAGAGCCCGCGCGTGGGCTCGTAGGGCACCGCCGGCGCCGGGCCAAGCCACATGTCCCACTGCGCGGGCGACAAGGGCTTGCCGACCGGAAGGGTGAACCCCGGCAGTATGTTGCGTGCCGTGCTGACGCGCGCCGCGCGGATCTCGCCGATGTGGCCCTGACGCAGCAGCTGTCTTGCGCGCTGGTAGTGCGCGCCCGCCCGTTGCTGCGTCCCAACCTGGACCACGCGCCGATGACGGCGCGCGGCGTCGACCATCCACTCGCCCTCACGGAGGACATGTGTCAGGGGCTTCTCGACGTAGACGTCCTTGCCGGCGGCGCACGCCATCATCGTCATCAGGGCGTGCCAGTGGTCTGGCGTCGAGACGACCACGGCATCGATGTCCGGCCGGTCGAGCATCCGGCGGAAGTCTTCGAAGGCCGCCGGCCGGTTGTCCGCGGTCGTGACGCCGTCGTCCCGCCGTTCATCCGAGACCTCGCAGATCCCCGCGATTTCGCAATCCGCCTGCGCCTGAAAGTCCAGGAGGTGCCGCCGCCCGATCAATCCGATGCCGATGAAGCCGACGCGCACGCGATCGTTGGCGCCGGCTACGCGTCTTGACGAGGCGGCCGTCGCCAGCGCAGTACCCGCAAGGCCCTTCAGAAACGCTCGTCGATGGGGCATCGGCCAATCCGCATATCCGCAATCTGCAATCTGCAATCTGCAATCTGCAATCTGCAATCTGCAATCGTATATCACCCTCCCAGGTGAAGTTGCTACTATCCACCACGGTGCTATCCCGACGTGATTTCCTCGCTCGTGCCGCCGCGGTTGCCGCCACCTCCGCCCGGGGCGTACGCGCGCAGCCCGCCTGGCGCGCCGGCGTCGCATCGGCCGACATCACGCCGGCACCCGGGCTGTGGATGGCGGGTTTTGCGGCACGTACGCACGCTGCCACCGGCACGGCGATGCCGCTTCACGCCAAGGCGCTTGGCCTCGAGCGCGACGGGCGGCGCTTCGCGCTGGTCACGGTCGACCTGCTCGGTGTCACGGCTGCGATGCGCCAGCGCATCGGCGCCACGCTGTCGCGCACACACCGCCTCGAGACCGAGGCCTGGATGCTGGCGGCCAGCCACACGCATTGCGGCCCCGTGGTCGACGACCAGTTATCGGTGGCGTACGACCTCGACGCCGCTCAACGCAGCGCGATTGCCGCATATACCGCGTCGCTGGAGTCGACGATTGCCCGGCTGGTCGGCGCCGCGCTCGAACGGCTCGAACCGGCCGAAGTGACATATGGCGAGGGCCGCGCGACGTTTGGCGCCAACCGGCGAACTCAGTTCCTGCCGCCCGGCCCGGTGGACCAGGCCGTGCCGGTCCTGCGCGTGATGGGACCGGACAGTCGCAGCCTGGCCATCGTGTTCGGGTTCGCGTGTCACAACACGACGCTGCAGGCCGCGATGACCGAGTTCCACGGCGACTACGCCGGCGTCGCGCAGGGCGAACTCGAGCGGCGCTACCCTGGAGCACAGGCGATGTTCCTGGCTGGTTGCGGCGCCGACGTCAACCCGTCTCCTCGCGGGACACTGGCGCTGGTCGAGCAGCACGGGATCGCGCTGGCTGATGCTGTCGCCGCTGCGATTGCCCGTACACGCCCGCTCGAGGGCAACATCTCCGCGGGCTTCGAACTGGTCGAGTTGCCGTTTGGCGACGTCCCCGACCGGGCCGGATGGCTCGCGCGCCAGCAGTCCCAGGACGTTTACGTCCGGCGCCACGCGACGCTGATGCTCGACCGCCTCAATCGCGACGGCACGCTCGAACGCGCGCATGCCGAGCCCATCCAGATCTGGCGCCTTGGAGCGCTGACCCTTGTGGCCCTCGGTGGGGAAGTCGTGACCGACTACGCTCTGCGTCTGAGGCGCGAGCACGGCTCCGCACAATTGTGGGTGGCGGCGTACTGCAACGACGTCTCGTGCTACATCCCTTCGGGACGGGTGCTGCAGGAAGGCGGCTACGAGGGCGGCGGCGCGATGATCTACTACGGCCGTCCCGGACCGTTTGACCCGTCGGTCGAAGGGCGCATCGTCACAACCGCCGGGCGGCTCATGCGCCGGCTTGGAGATTCCTGATGACACTCCCGCTGTCCCGTCGTCGATTTCTTGGTGCCGTGGCCGGCGGCGCCGCGATCGGCAAGGTGAGCCACGCCCGCGGCGCGATCCGAGTCAGCGACGGCGGCGCCAAGCCTGCCGTGCTGGGTGGCGCACCGGTGCGCAAGGCGCCGTTTCCGGCGTGGCCCGTCCGCGACGCGACTGAAGACCAGGCGCTCGCTGACGTCGTGCGAAGCGGCAGGTGGAACCGCGGCCCGCAGGTCGAGCGCTTCGAAGCCGAGTACGCGCGCCTCACCGGCGCGGCGCACTGCCTGGCGACGGCCAACGGCACCAGCGCGCTGCTTGCGACGCTGGGAGCGCTCGACATCGGCCC
Organism: Vicinamibacteria bacterium; assembly: GCA_963806705.1. Lineage (GTDB taxonomy): Bacteria > Acidobacteriota > Vicinamibacteria > Vicinamibacterales > JAENWD01 > JAENWD01. The sequence continues at coordinate 234,514 of CAWDZE010000012.1, read as the reverse complement.
CGGCGACGAAGTGATCGTGCCGCCCTATACCTTCGTCGCCACGATCAACGCGGTCTTGCTCCGGCACGCGCTGCCCGTGTTCGTCGACACCGACGTGGAGACGTTTCAAATCGACGCGCGCAAGATCGCCGCCGCGATCACCGACCGGACCAGGGTCGTCATGCCCGTTCACCTCGGAGGCGCGGTCGCCGATCTCGACACGATTCTTGCCGCTGCCGCGCCCCGTCGGCTGCCAGTGGTCGAAGATGCCTGTCAGGCGCACCTGGCGGAATGGAAGGGGCGCAAGGTGGGCACCTATGGCCGGGCAGGCTGCTTCAGTTTCCAGGCCAGCAAGAACCTCAACTGCGCCGAGGGCGGCGCCATTCTCACCAACGACGCCGAATTGCTGGAAACCTGCTACCGGTTCCACAACAACAGCCGCGGCCGGGCCACCGCCGGCAGCACCGATTTCTCGTATCGCGGCGTCGGCGCGAACCTGCGGCTCACCGAATTTCAGGCTGCCATGCTTCTGGCGCAGATGACGCGGCTCGAACGGCAGTCGCGCATACGCGACAGCAACGGCGCCTATCTGACCTCGCTTCTTTCGACGATCCCGGGCATCGTACCCGCGCGCACGTATCCCGGCTGCACGCGCAATGCGTACCACCTCTACATGTTCCGCTATGACACCGCGGCCTTTGGTGGCGTGACCCGCACGCAGTTTCTCAAGGCGCTCGGCGCCGAAGGCGTGCCCGCCTCCGGTGGCTACTCCCCCCTGACCGGGGAGCCGTCGGTGGTCGAGACGCTCAAAGGACGCGGATACCAGCGCATTTACGGGAAGGCGGAACTCGACCGGCTCGTCGAACGCAACCAATGTCCGGAAAACGAGCGCTTGTGCAACGAGGCGGTGTGGCTGACCCAGACGATGCTGCTCGGTCCACGGACCGACATGGACCAGATCGCGGAAGCCATTCGCAAGATTCAGCGTCACGCGGGCGAACTGCGGACGTTGTGAGCACTGGTCTGCCCGAACTGAAGTTCGGGCCTACGTACGCCCTCAAGACCTCACCGCACGCCTCAGCAGTCCGATGGGACGAACGGCGGCTTCACGATCCGCCATCCCGGATAGACCGCTGCTGGACACCACAGAGTTTTGGATCGGTCCCATCCCCCCTTGATTTCATCGCCGACCGGCCGTACTTCAACAGACACGCACGACGATCGCGCCCTCGAGTGAGCGCGCATCGTGAAGCAGGCCTCGCACGGTCAGCAGGTGCGCGCGCTGCGGGTGAGGGAGGTGTGGCGTGGCGGGGTGTTATCGCAGAACAGCGCTTCTGGCGATGGTGATTGCTGCATGGCTGGCCGGCACGACGGCGGCCGCGGCACAGGCCGGCACTGCCGCGCTCAGCGGCACCATCAAGGACGAACAGGGCGGCGCGCTTCCGGGCGTCACGGTCACCGCGAGCAACACGGCGGGTCTCGTGCGATCGACCTCGACCGACGAGACGGGCACGTATCACCTGCTCGCGCTTCCGCCTGGCGCGTATGACGTAAAGGCCGAGCTGTCGGGCTTCCGCACGGCGCTGCGCGAAAAGCTGCCGTTGCCAGTTGACGTCACCACGCGCTTCGACGTGCAGATGGCGATTGGGGCTCTCACCGAGACGATCAGCGTCCACGGCGAGGTCAATCCCATCAACGTCACCGACGCCAGCCTCGGCAACGTCATTTCAGGCCAGCAGGTTCGCGCGCTGCCGCTCGAAGCCAACAACGTCAACGGCCTGCTCAGCCTGCAGCCAGGCGCCGTCTACGTGCCCAACGCGCAGGTGAGCGACAGCCGGACCGGCGCGGTCCTCAACATCGATCCGCGCAGCGGCGCCGTCAGCGGCGCGCGCGCCGACCAGTCCAACATCACGCTCGACGGCATCGACGTCAACGACCCGCAGTTCGGCACGGCGTACGCCAGCGCGCTGCGCATGACGCTCGACTCGCTGCAGGAGTTCCGCGTCAGCACCAGCAACTACGGCGCCGAGGCCGGCCGCTCCAGCGGCCCCCAGGTTTCGCTCGTCACCCGCAGCGGTACCAACGACTACCACGGCTCGGCAAACTGGGTGCAGCGCGACACGCGTTTTTCGAGCAACGCGTACTTCTTGAAGTTGGCCCAGCTCGAAGCAGGCGACCCCAGCGAGGCGCCGAAGCTCGACAAGAAAATCTTCGGCGGGTCCTTCGGCGGACCCATTGCCAAGGACAGGCTGTTCTTCTTCGGAAACTACGAGCGGCTCAATGAGGACAGCGAGGCGCCGGTGCTGCGCGACGTCCCGTCGCTGACAATGCGCGACGGCGTGCTGGTGTATCCGTGCGCGATCGAGGCCGAGTGCCCCGGCGGGACCGTCCGCGGCTTCAGCAACTCGCACAGCATCGCGCCCGGCAACTACGGGCTGAGCCCTGCCGACCTGGCGGTGCTCGACCCACTGGGCATCGGGCCCAGCCGTCTGGCGACGGACTATTTCGGCCAGTTCCCGAACCCCAACGACTCGGGAATCGACGGCCTCAATCTGGTCGGCTATCGCTTTGCCGCGCCCATTCAGAACACGTTCAACACCGGGATCGGCCGCGTCGACTACCGGATGAGCGGCAACCACTCGCTGTTTGGCCGGTTCAACGTGCAAGACGACGAGATCGTGGGCGTGCCGCAGTTTGACGGCCAGGCGCCGAACACGACCCGGAAAGTCACGAGCCGCGGCGTTGCCCTGGGATGGGATGCGGTGCTCTCCTCGGCCATGGTCAACACGTTCCGCTACGGCCTGACGACCATCAAGGAAGACATTGTCGGATTGCAGACCAGCTCCCAGGTGAGCTTCCGCAACATCGACAACTTCGACGCGCTCACTGCCAGCAGCGGCCGCGACATCCCGACCCACAGTTTCATCAACGACCTGGCGTGGGTGAAAGGCTCGCACACCTGGAAGTTTGGCGCCAATTTGCGGTTCAGCCGGGTCGGCACGAGCAACAACGTCAACTCGTTCCACATTCCCAACGCCAACGGCTCGTGGGTGGACGGGGTCGGCACGACTTACATGCCGGGGGCCGGCTGCGACGCGTGCGGGTTGTTCCCGGCGGTATCCGACGGCGGCGTGTCGTCGTTCGGCGACACCTTCGTGCCGCTGCTCGGCATCATCTCGGAGACGACCGCGTACTACAACTACGACCGCGAGGGCAACGTGCTGCCAGTGGGCGAGCCAGTGCGCCGGCGCTTTGCGACCGACGAGTACGAGTTCTACGTTCAGGACAGCTGGAAGATCGGCCAGAACCTGACGGTCAGCGCCGGACTGCGCTACAGCCTGTTCTCGCCGCCCTATGAGACCAGCGGCCTGCAGGTGGCGCCGGACATCAAGCTTGGCGACTGGCTCGAGATCCGCAGGCAGTTGATGGAAGCCGGGCGCTCGAGCAGCGAAGCACCGCTGGTGAACTTCGATCTGGCGGGACCGAAGAACAACAAGCCCGGCTACTACGACTGGGACTACAACAACTTCGCCCCGCGTGTCGCCGTAGCATGGACGCCGCAGGCGGAAGACGGCCTCTTCGGTTGGCTGACCGGCAACGGCAAGATGGCCATTCGCGGCGGCTACTCGATCGTCTACGACCGCATCGGCACCGCGCTGGCGAGCAACTTCGACAAGGAAGGCTCGTTCGGCATGGCGACGAACCTGTCGAGTCCCTTCGGCGGTCACAACGAGGACGACCCGTCGATTCGCTTCCAGGGTCTCGACGTGATCCCGCCGACGCTGCCGGAGGCGCCGCCGGGAGGATTCCCGCAGACGCCGCCGTCGTTTGCCGGCGTGATCACCTCGGCGCTCGACGGCACGATCGTCACGCCGTACAGCCACTCGTTCAACGTCGTCGTGGGCCGCGAGCTGGGCAAGGGCTTCTCGTTCGAGGCGGCCTATGTTGGAAGGCGCGGCCGCAACCTGCTCGTGCGCCGGGACGCCGCAATGCCGGCCAACATCACCGACCCGGGTTCGGGGCTCGACTACTTCACCGCCGTTGGCCAGCTGATTCAGTCCGCGCAGGGTATTCCCGGCACGGCGCCGCTGTCCGACTACGCGGGCATTCCGAGTCAGCCCTACTGGGAGAACATGTTCCCGGGAGCGGCCGGCAGCGGACTGACGGCGACCCAGCGGATGGCACGCGAGTTCAACCGCCGCGGGCCCGACTACATCACGGCGCTGTACAACGCCGACGAGTTCTGTTCGCCGGCGTGCAGCAAGCTCGGCGAGTTCGCCTTCTTCACGCCGCAGTACGACACGCTCGGCATTCAGAGCACGATCGGCCGGGCCGAGTACGACGCGATGCAGTTGTCCCTGCGCAAGCGCTTCAGCGAGGGCTACCAGTTCGACGTGAACTACACGCTCGGCTCCGCCAAGGATCACGGCTCGCTGCTCGAAGGCGACGGGACCTTCGCTTCGTTCGACAACGGCGGCTACACCGGGTTCCTCATCGACACGTGGAATCCGGACAAGCAGTACGGCCGGGCCGACTTCGACGTGCGCCATCTGGTGAACCTGAACTGGATCGCCGAAGTGCCAGTGGGGCGGGGCAAGCGATTTGGCGCCGACATGCCGGGCGTGCTCAACGCCGTGCTGGGCGAATGGTCGACGGCCGGCATCGTCCGGTGGAGCAGCGGCTTCCCGTTCAGCGTCTTCAACTGCCGGCAGTGCTGGTCCACGAACTGGAATCTGCAGGGCAACGCCGTGCTGATCGATCCCAACGACTTGCCGGAGACCGCGACGACGCGCGATGCGGTGAGCGGTTATCCGAGCCCGTTTGCCGACGTCGAGGACGCGCTTGGCAAGTTCCGGCGCGCGCGGCCGGGCGAAATCGGGCTGCGCAACCAGCTCGAGGGCGACGGCTACTTCTCAATCGACTTCAGTTTGAGCAAGAGCTGGTCGTTGCCGTGGGCGTCGAGTCACAAGCTGCGCTTCCGGTGGGACACCTTCAACGTGACCAACACGCCGAAGTTCGACGTCTTCTTCATGGACATGTTCCCCGATCGCGAGGCCAGCTTCGGCCGGTACTACGAGACCATCGCCACCTGCGACGGCGGCGCGGGGCGGTGCATGCAGTTCGCGCTCAAATACGAGTTCTGACCTGTAAGGGCGCCCTTGAACCGGCGAACGCCGATGAACCGGTTGAACCCGGACGAACCGGAACCCAAGAACCTGTGAACCCAAGAACCCGTGAACCGAGTTCTAGAGGCGTCCGATTTGAAGGCCCCCCGCAACGTGTATCACTGAGCCGGTCGCATACGGCAGGTCGCCGCGCAGCAGCGCGGCGACCGCCTTGCCGACATCTTCGGCATACCCCCACCGGCCCTCGGGCACCAATCCGTCGGCGATGCGCTTGTCGTAGACGTCCTTGACCCTGGCGGTCATGTCGGTCGCGATGATGCCCGGGCGGACCTCGAAGACGGGGATGCCCTGGGGCGCCAGCCGCACGGCGAACAGCTGAGCCGCCATCGCAAGCCCGGCCTTGCTGACGCAGGTACTCGCCTCGATTGGGCGAGGCGAGTTCCGCCGACACCGACGTGACAAACACGATGCCGCCAGGTTGTGGCGGCGGGGCTTCGGCCCGGCGTTGAGCCAACATCATCGCCGCCACCCGCTGCGTCAGGAAGTACGGTCCCTGCAGGTTCGTGCGGATCAGATCCTCGAAGCTGGCCTCGGTGGCCTCGAGCAGATCCGCGCGTACATCCGGCGCCTTCCCGGCGTTGTTGACCAGGGCGTCGAGCCGCGCAAAGCGGTCCTCGACGGCTGCGAGCAATTGCGAGCGATCCGCCGCCACGCCCACGTCGGCGGGCCAGTAGGCGACCTCGGGCGCGCCGCCGGCATGCAGCTGCTCGACGACCGGGCGAACCTCGCCGTCGGGTCGCCGGCCACACAGCGCCAGCGACCACCCGTCACGCGCCAGCGCGTGAGCGATGCCAAGCCCGATCCCGCGCGTGCCGCCGGTGATGAGCGCGACGCGGCGGTCGCTCACGACGACGCCTCCGATCCGAAGAAGGTCAGATAAGGCTGGTTCCGCGCCAGGCGGAGGACGTAGAGCGCCGCCTCGCGCGCGTGGTAGTCGCCCCACTGGCTCGACTCGCCGCGCGGCGTCCCGGCGCCGTCAGGCACCCAGTCCCAGCCGTTGGGCCGGTGGTAGACGGAATGCAGGATCAGCCCTTCGTGCGCGGGGTCGGTGCTCAGGTATGGCCCCGTCGGATCCGTCAGCGTGTCGAGCACGCTCAGGCCGGCCTGCAGATAGCGCGTGCCGTTGTCGCCGCGCGCCTGCAGATAGCGGCCGAACCGCAGCAGGCCCTGCGCGGCAATGCAGGCGGCGGAACTGTCGACTGGCTCGTGGTCGTTGAACGGATCGGCAGGGCGGTCCTGCCAGCCGGGCAGGTGTGCGAGCCCCGGTGCGCCGGTATCCCAATAGGGGATGCCGTCGCTGGCAGTCGCTCGATCGAGATAGAAGTCACACGTCGCCCACGCGGCCTCACGCATCATCCATTCGATCGCGGCCCGTTCGCCGCCGGGCTGATCGACCCGGCGAAGTTCCGCGTCGTACTCGGGCGGACTCAGGTCGTCGTCACTGACCGTCTGGAGGAACTCGAGCTGCTCTGCAAAGCCGAGCATCGCCCAGGCCAGCCCTCGGGTCCACGTGCTGAAGGGCGAGTAGCCCTGCTGGCTGTTGGGACCGCGGAACGAGCCATTGACGGTGTTGAAGATCGCTTCGTGCGTCGTGCGTCCACGCACGTCGTAGGAATCACGCCCGCGCCCGTAATAGACACAGAAACCCGCCGTGGCCCTGGCGTGCTGAACCAGCCGGGTCAGCAGGCTGACCTGCGCGTCCTGCTCCTCGCTCAGGCACTGGCCCAGGCGATGACCGAGGGCCAGAGATCGCAAGGAGCGAATCGTGTCCACGAACAGCGAGTGCGGGCCGTTGAATGAATGAATGAACCCGCCATCCGGCAGACGCGTCCAGCGCCTGGCCTGCACCGCGCCGCTGACCTTCAGCGCCAGCTCGTAGAAGTGCCGCTCCCAGTCGCTGGCCTCGAACCGTCCTTCGCCCGCCAGTCGCCAGAGATTTCCGTAGGTGCTGACGTTGTTGAAGCCGTGGTCGTGCACGCCGGCGTGCGTCAGGTGCGACGCCATCCGCTCGAGCGTCCGGGTGCGACCGAGCTCCAGAAAGTGAGCGTCGCCGGTGGCGTCGAACTGAAGGACCGCCGCGCCGAACTGGAAGCCTTGCGTCCACTCGGTCCAGCCGCGAGCCATGTACTGGCCCTCGACGGTAAAGACGGGCGAGCCGTGCTGGGGCAGCCAGCGACGTTCGAGGGCGTCAATCTTCGCCGCCGACAGCGCGAACAGCGACTCGATTTTCGGAAGGAGATCGGTGGGCGCAAGCGCCGGATTTCGCAGATGCATAGGGATGACGCAGACAGTAGCATCCGCAGATTACACTGATTTACGCAGATTCCTTTCTGAGTACTTCCCCGTCCCCTTCGACCGGATTCGAACCGCCCTGAATCCCGATCCAATCCGCGCGATCCCGCACTAGAATCCCTGCGTGGAGCGAAGCGCGATTCCAACACGAAACGTCGCCGTCGACGCCTATCGCGGCTTCGTGATGCTGCTGATGATGGCCGAGGTGCTGCAATTGAGCCGCCTCGCGGAGGCCTTTCCGGCCAGCGCCGTCATCGGTTTCCTGGCGTACCACCAGACCCATGTCGACTGGGCCGGCTGCTCGCTCCACGACCTGATTCAACCCTCCTTCTCCTTTCTCGTCGGCGTCGCGCTGCCGTATTCGGTCGCGCGTCGCCAGGCCGAGGGGCGATCGCTCGGGCCCCTGTTTGGCCACGCGCTGTGGCGCTCGCTCGTGCTCATCGCGCTCGGCATCTTTCTGCGATCGATGCACAGCCGCCAGACCAACTTCACGTTCGAGGACACGCTGACGCAGATCGGCCTCGGCTACCCGTTCCTGTTCCTGCTGGCGTTCAAGTCCGTCCGCACCCAGTGGACGGCGCTCGCCCTGGTCCTCACGGGTTACTGGCTGGCATGGGCGCTCTATCCGGCACCGCCTCCGGGATTCGACTATCAGGCCGTCAAGGTGCCGGCCGACTGGACGCATCACTACAGCGGGCTGGCGGCGCATTGGAACAAGAACAGCAACCTCGGGCAGGCGTTCGACGTGTGGTTCCTGAACCAGCTGCCGCGCGCGGCGCCCTTTGTCGCCAACGGCGGCGGCTACCTGACGTTGAGTTTCATCCCCACGCTCGGGACCATGATTCTGGGGTTGATTGCCGGCGGGTGGCTGCGCGCCTCAGCGCCCGCGATCCCGCTGCGGCGTCTGCTCGTCGCCGGCGCGGCTGGCCTCGCTCTCGGCGGCCTGCTGCACGTCACCGGCATCTGCCCCGTGGTCAAGCGCATCTGGACGCCGAGCTGGACGCTGTTCAGTGGAGGCTGGTGCTTCCTGCTGCTGGCTGCGTTCTGCTGGGTGATCGAGACGCGCGGTTACCGGAAGTGGGCGTTCCCGCTGGTCGTCATCGGCCTCAACTCCATCGCCGCATATCTCATCGCGCATCTGTTCGAAGACTTCATCGCCAGCTCGTTCCAGATCCATCTTGGACAGGGCATCTTCGCGCTGTTCGGCGCCCCGCTCGAGCCACTCATCCGCGGCGTGGTGGTACTTGGGGTCTACTGGCTGATGCTGTTCTGGATGTACCGGCGAAAGATCTTCCTGAGGATCTGACGATGAGGCTCACTTTCATCGGTACTCGTGGCCGCGCTCGGCCCGGCGCCGAGCGTCGAGGCGCAGAAACCCACCGTTGCCGACAAGGTTCGCGAAGTCGACGCCGTCGCCGCGCGCGGTCCCTTCGCGCCTGCGTGGAGCTCGCTCGAGAAATTCCAGACACCGGACTGGTACCGCGACGCCAAGTTCGGGATTTTCGTCCACTGGGGTCTCTACTCGGTGCCCGCCTTCGACAACGAGTGGTATCCGCGCAACATGTACAAGAAAGGCGAGAAGGCGTTCGAGCACCACGTGAAGACCTTCGGGCCCCAGTCCCGCTTCGGCTACAAGGACTTCATCCCGCTCTTCAAGGCCGAAAAATTCGACGCGGCGGCCTGGGCGGCGCTGTTCAAGGCAGCCGGCGCGAAGTACGTGGTGCCGGTTGCCGAGCACCACGACGGCTTTCCGATGTACGCCAGCGACTTCACCGAGTGGAGCGCTGCCCGTATGGGCCCGAGGCGCGATGTTGTGGGCGAACTGGCCACGGCGGTTCGCGCCGAGGGCCTGACCTTCGGCGTCTCCTCCCACCGCGTCGAGCACTGGTGGTTTTTCGACCAGGGCAAGACGTTCGACTCCGATGTTGGCGACCCGAAGTACGCCGCCTTCTACGGGCCAGCCGTGGATCAGAAGACGTCGGAGGCGGGCACGACGCCCCCAAGCCGGGCGTTTCTGGACGACTGGCTCGCGCGCACCGCCGAAGTCGTGGACAAGTATCAGCCGCAGCTGATCTGGTTCGACTGGTGGATCGCGCAGCCGGCGGTCCACTCGCACCTGCAGCGATTTGCCGCCTTCTACTACAACCGCGGCGCCGCCTGGGGCAAGGGCGTCGCCATCAACTACAAGAAGCACGGCGGCGAGTCGTTCCCCGACACCGCCGGCGTGCTGGACATCGAGCGAGGGCAGCTGGCCGCCATCCGCCCGCTGTTCTGGCAGACCGACACGTCGGTGTCCAAGACGTCGTGGGGCTACGTCTCGAACCACGAGTACAAGACGGTCGATTCCATCGTCGACGATCTCATCGACATCGTCAGCAAGAACGGGTGCCTGCTCCTCAACATCGGGCCCCGGCCCGACGGCACCATCCCCGAAGTGGAGCAGCGGATGCTGCGAGAGATCGGACAGTGGCTGGGCACCAACGGCGAGGCTATCTACGGCACCCGCCCCTGGACGATTTTCGGGGAGGGGCCGACGGCGGTCGTCGAGGGGCCGTTTGCCGACACAAAGCGGAAAGTGTTCACTGCCGAGGACATCCGGTTCACACAGAAGGGGGCCGCGCTTTACGCCATCGCGCTCGCGTGGCCCGAATCAGGCGTATTGACCATCGCCTCGATGGCACAAGGCTCGCAGTTGCTACCTGCAGAGGTCGCCACGGTCGAGTTGCTCGGCGGCGCCAAGCCCTTGTCTACTACGCGTGACGCCAAGGGCCTGCACGTGACACTGCCGCCGGCGCCGGCGGTGCGCCCGCACGCCGTGGCGCTACGGATCCGGACGCGGGGCTGACCTTCGGTTGCGGCGGCGGGGCTTAACGCCCTTGCGTGCCAGGGGAGTGAGAATGCCTACGTTGCGACGCTTCGGAGCAGGGCTGGTCCTGGGCTTGACTGTGGTGGCGACTGGTTGCGCCACCAGGAGCATCAATCAGCTTCTGGCGGACCCGGCGAAGTACCGCAACGAGTCCGTGACGGTGAGGGGCACAGTGGACCAGAGCGCCTCGGTCATGGGCCGTGGCGCCTACCGTATCACCGATGGCGATCAGGGCTTGTGGGTAGTGACCAGCAGCGGTGCGCCGCGCACGGGCGCGCGCGTCGACGTGACCGGCCGCCTGCAAGACGGCTACGACCTCAGCGCCTTCGGCGGCGCGACTAAGCTGCCGGGTTCGCTGCGGAGCGGCCTGGTCCTGATCGAGTCGTCGCATCGAGCCCGCGATTGACCGCAACCTGTCCGCCATAGCCAAAGGCGACGGCGGAGCGTATGTTTCGACCCGCGAACTCATCAATTGGGGAGGCGCAGCGTTCCTGCCGATAACAGCAGCGATGCGTCGACGAGTGGGACTCCTGCTGTTCGTCATCGTCGCGGTCGGTTGCCGCGGGCCGCTATCGTCTGCGACGGCGCCTTCGTCGACCAGCGACCCGGGAAACCCGGCCTTCTCCGCGGAGGCGGGCTTCTGCGTCGAGGAGACCAATCGCTATCGGGCCCGCATCGGACGCGCGGCGCTCCAGCGCTCCGACGTCCTTGAAACGTACGCGACGGCCGCCGCCCGCAACGACGGGTTGGCGCACGTCGCGCATCAGTACGCCCGCCAGACCAACCTTGGCAACGGCACCTCGCGCGCCGAAAACGCCCTCTTGTGGTGGAGCCTCCGCTACTACGGTTCGGTACAGCAGGTCATCAAGCTCGGCGTGGCCGAGATGTGGAAGCAGGGCGATGGCGGCACCCACTACCGCAATCTCGTCGGCAGCTACACGGAGCTTGGCTGCGGCATCTTCGTCAACGGCGACGAAGTGACGGTCGTGCAGGCGTTCAGGTAGGCAACTGCAGCGTGAAAGCGGCGCCCTGACCCGGCGCACTCTGCACGTCGGCGCGGCCACCGTGAGCTTCCACGACCGCACGCACCAGGCTGAGGCCGAGACCCAGACCGCGTGCCTTCTCACCCGCCTCGCCCCGGTACAGCCGCTCCCAGATTCGTCCGTGCTGATGCTCTGGAATACCCGGGCCGGTGTCTCGTATGACAAAGGCCACGGCGCCAGGCCGCTGCTCGGCGCCGACGGTGACCTTGCCGCCGGAGGGCGTGTACTTCACCGCGTTGTCGACGAGATTCGCCAGCGCCTGGCGAAGTCGCTGATAGTCGGCGGTGACCGACAGGCCAGGTGTCACAGCTTCCATCGAGAGCGTCACGCCTTTCGCTTCGGCAACGTCTTCGTAGAGATCGACCGTCTCCTGCAGCACACGCGCGACCTCAACCGGCTCGCGCTGCAGCTGCATCGTACCGGCCTCGGCCTCCGAGATGTCCATCAGCGTCGTGAGCAGCGACGACACGCGATCGGCTTCCTCGACCGTGTCCTCCAGCGCCTCGCGGTATCGGTCGACGTCCGGGGGTGCGAGAAGCGCCTGTTCGGCGCGGCCGCGCAACCGCGCGATCGGCGTGCGCAAATCGTGGGCGACGGCATCGAGCGCGTTGTGCATGCCGGTGACGACCCGCTCGATCCGCCCAAGCATCGCGTTTGAGACGCGGCCGAGCTCGCTGAGCACGTCGCCCTCATCGCCCACAGCCACACGGGCATCGAGCTGGCCGGTGCGCGTGATGTGGCGCAAGGTGTCGAGCAGCTCGCGAACGGGACGGAAGGCCTGCCAGGTCAACGCGCCGCCGCCGACCAGCCCGACCACCACGACGATTGCCAGCAGCGCGCTGAGGAGCGCGCGGACGACTCGCAGGAAACGGTCCCGCTCGAGCGTGGTGCGACCGACCTGGAGAATGGTGCCGTCGATGAGCCGCTCGGTGGCGACCTCGAGCCGTACCGGGGCGCCGCGGGCCGGCACGATGCGCCACCCCTCGCCGTCGCCCAGTTGTTCCAGTGCGTACGAGCCCCAGCTGGCCGGCATGCTGGTCAGCAGGATTTCGGCGTTGACCCCGACGAGCCGCACGAACACCTGGTCTTCGCTGCCCGAGGCCTGCTCGGCGGCGACCGCCCGGCTGACGCCAGCCACACCGGCGCTCTCGAATCGCGCCGCGTAGTCGGCCAGCTTGACACGGATCAAATCGTGGTCGCGCTGGTTGAGCGAGCGCGCCAGCAGGGCATAAGCGATCGCCGCGATCGCCAGCACGCTGACCGTGAAGATCGCCGCGTACCAGAACGCCAGCCGGAAGCCGAGAGTCTGGGCGACGCGCCCCGGGGTGAGGCTGGTCATCAGGCCGCCGACGGCTGGTCCGACGAGAGCACATAGCCGATGCCGCGCCTGGTGTGGAGCAGCTTGGGCTCGAAGTCGCGGTCGATCCTCTCCCGCAGGCGGTGCACCAGCACGTCCACGACGTTTGTGCGCGGATCGAAGTTGTAGTCCCACACGCGCGACAGAATCATCGTCTTCGAGACGACGCGGCCGGAGTTGCGCATGAGGTATTCGAGCAGGGCGAACTCGCGCGGACGCAGCTCGATTTCGCGCCCCTGGCGCGTCACCCGCCGTGTGAGCAAGTCCATCTGGAGGTCGCCGACTTCAAGGCGCGTGGGTTCCACCGTCGCGGTTGCACGGCGCACCAGGGCCTGGACGCGCGCGAGCAGTTCGGGGAACGCGAAGGGCTTGGTGAGGTAATCGTCGCCGCCGGCCTGCAGGCCCTTGACGCGATCGTCTACAGTGTGCCGCGCGCTGAGAATCAGCACGGGCGTGTTGACGCCGCGGCGGCGCAGCGTCTCGATGAGCGCCAGGCCGTCAAGCGTCGGGAGCATGAGGTCGACGACGGCGACGTCGGGCCGGGTCTCGAGCGCCAGCTCGAGACCGCGCTGGCCATCACCGGCGACATCGACGGCAAAGCCCGCCTCCCGCAGTCCCCGGGCGACGAAGTCGGCGATGGTGGGGTCGTCTTCGACTACCAGGGCTCTCATGAATTGCAGATTGCAGATTGCAGATTGCAGATTGCAGATTGGGGATTGGGGATCGGGGATTGTCGATTGTACGGCAGGGCGCCAACGGTCCTTGGCAGGCTCCGAGCGCCTGGAGCCTGCCAAGGGGCGCCACCTACTCGGTTAGCCTACGGTTGCGAAGAAGCTGTTCTCGCCGCGCTGAACGAGCACCAGCGCCGGACGGTCGCTCCTGCCCAGCGCCGAGCGCAACTCGGCCGCCGAGCGAATTGCCTTGCCGTCCACCTGGCGAATGACATCGCCTTCGCGCAAGCCCGCATCGGCCGCGCGGCCATCCGGGTCGATGCCGGTGACGACGACGCCGTCGGTGTCACGCGGCACCTGGAGCCGGTTCGCCAGTTGCGGCGTCAACGGCTCGACCGTCAGGCCAAGCTCGTCGTCGGTGCCGGGCTCGCCCGAACGGGCGCGTGGGCCGTCGGCGTCGCGCCTGGCGTTGGCCAGCTGCACGGCGACGTCCTGGGTGCGCCCCTGCCGCACGATGGTGACCGTAGCCTTCGATCCAGGAGCGGTCGACGCCACGAGGTTGCGCAGGTCGTTGCCGCTTTCGACCGCCTGACCGTTGAACTTCGTGATGACGTCGCCCGTCTCCAGGCCCGCGCGGTCAGCAGGGCTGCCGGGTTCGACGCCGTTGACGATTGCGCCCTTCACCGAGGGCAGGTTGAGGCTGCGCGCGATGTCGGCCGTCACCGGCTGAATCGTCACTCCCATTCGTGAGCGGCGCACCTCGCCGTGGTCGACGATCTCGCTGACGACGTGCCTGGCCATCGACGCGGGAATCGAGAAGCCGATGCCGATATTGCCGCCCGACGGGCTCAGGATCTGCGAGTTGATGCCGATGAGCTCGCCCTGGGCCGTGACCAGCGCTCCACCGGAGTTGCCATGGTTAATCGGGGCATCGGTTTGCAGGAAGTCCTCGTAGCTGCCGTCGCCGCCGGCGCCAGTGTCCCGTCCCTTGGCGCTGAGAATGCCCATGGTGACCGTCTGGCCAACGCCCAGCGGATTCCCGATAGCGAGTACGACGTCGCCCACTCGAGGCTTGTCCGAGTCGCCAAACGGCAGCGTCGGCAGTCCCGTGGCCTCCACGTCAAGGACCGCAAGGTCGGTCGGCTTGTCGATGCCCACGACTTTGGCGTCGAACTCGCGCCCGTCGGTCAGCGTCACGCGGACGCGGTCCGCGCCCTCCACGACGTGCGCGTTTGTGACGATGCGGCCGTCACCCTGAATGATCACGCCGCTGCCAAGGCCGCGCTGGCGCGGCTGGCGTCCGGGCGCGGGCAGGCGATCGCCGAAGAACCGCCGGAAAAACGGGTCATCGGGCAGGCCCGAGGTCGGCTCGAAGGTGGCTTTCTTCTCCACCCGCACCGTGACGACGGCGGGAGACACCTTGGCCACCGTGTCGGCGTACGAGGTCGCCGCCGGGCTGGTCGCCGGCGCCGCGACGGTGGCCGCCTGCGCCCCGACGGGGTCCGGGTTCGACCACCAGGCCGCGCCGCCGCCCAGCATGGCCACGACACCGAGCGCCGTGGCCGCCCGGGCCAATCGAACTTTGGAACCGCGAATGGAAATAGAAGACATGGACCTGAATCCTCCTTGACCTGCCGAAGCCGCCGTAGCCCGAAACGGGCGAAGGCGGACATCTATTAGGACGATGAGAAGGATTGCCGGCCTGTTGCCGTCAGATTACATCGGTGTAATAGAACACCCAACGCGATGGGGGCCCCGTCCGTCTAATGTCCTCGGAGGTCGGCGAATGGGATCGAACTGGCGTCCAGGTACCGCACTCTTCATCGGGGTTCTCGCCTGCGGGCTTCCGGCGGCGGCAGGGCAGAACATCAGCGTCAATACTCGCGGTGAACCGCTCGAGCGATGCGACCAGCTCGACATCAGCTTCGACTCCAGGCCCGCGTCCCGGGGCGAACAGCAACTCGCGGTGCGGCTTTCCGAGGCTCCTGCACTGACCGTCTCGCCCCCGGAAAATGGCGGAGTGCACGTCGTAGGGTGGGATCGCGCCGAGTACGCCATCACCGCATGCAAGGCCGCGCCGGCAGCGGCGGCCGTCGACGAAATCAACGTCTCGGTGAGCCGCGGCGTCGTCACCGCCAGCGGCCCGTCCGGTGGCCGCTGGGTCGTCTACCTGATCGTCAAGGCGCCGATGCGCGCGGACCTTACCCTGAAGACGACCAACGGGCCCATCAGCGTCGCCGGCGTCTCCGGTTCCGTTCAGGCGCACACCACCAACGGCCCTATCGGACTGAAGGACTCGGGAGGACGCATCGACGCCCGGGCCCAGAACGGGCCAGTCAGTTTTGCCGGTCGCGGTGGGGAGGTCAGCCTGACGGCCGTGAATGGACCGATCAACGTGCAGCTCGATGGCGACCGCTGGCAGGACGGATCGCTTTCGGCGAGAGCCGAAAACGGTCCCGTCCATGTGCGTGTGGCGGAGAACTACCTGTCGGGCGTGCGCGTGGAGTCGTCGGGGCACTCGCCGTGGTCCTGCAAGGGCGAGGCCTGCCGCGCGGGCCGCAAGGACTGGGACGATCGGGGCCGCTCGGTTGAGCTCGGCACGGGCCCAACGGTGGTCCGCATTTCAACCGTCAATGGACCGGTAGCGATCTCGTCGCCGTCGGACAAGTGAGCGGTGGTCAGAACGTCGTGCCCAGCGTGAAGTGAACGCGTGTGCCGGAGCCCAGGCCCCGGGCGACGTCGAGGCGCAGGCCGATCAGCGGGGCTTGCATGAAGACGCCGGCGCCGACGCCGGTGTCCCACGTCGCGCCATCCAGTGGCTCGCGAGCGCCGTAGACGGTTCCCGTGTCGGCGAAGACGGCCACTCCCAGCCGCGTAAGACGGCGTGGGGTCGATAGCGGGATGCGAATCTCGGCGGACCCGGCCAGCAGGCGATCGCCCGACCGGTAACCCAGCTCGAAGCCGCGTAGCGTCGCATCTCCGCCGAGGAGCGCCTGCTCGTACACCGGCAGCGGGTCGGTGGCGCGCAGGTGCTGGGCCCGCAGCGCCAGCACGGTCTGGCCGAACAGTCCCACAAAGCCGCGGGCATCGACCGTGAGACGCACGTTGTCGGCGCTTGAATCGAACCACAACCGCTGCACACCGACGGCCGCGTAAACGGCGTTGCGCGGAAATGCCGGATCGCGCCGCGTGTCGACAACGACATCGGCGCCGAGCGCCTTCAGCCGGTCGTCGACATCCCCGAACTGGATGTCGGACAGACCACCGCCACCGGCCAGCTGCAGCCATGAGGCGATCGCCTTTTCCGCCCGGACGCCGACGCCAGTGCGACGGTCGCCGATGTCGAGCGTCGGGTGCTCGCGCCTGGTGATGCCGCCGGTGCCGATCACACGCGTCAGCGGCCCACGCTCGAAGCGGCGTTCGATCTCGACGGTCGCCCGGCGCTCGCCGCCCCAGGACAACGGCGCCGACAGTCGCGTCCGCCGGCCCAGCACGTCCACAAAGCTCACGCGCGCGCCGTAGGTGAGTCCGTAGCCATCCTCGCTGCGCAGGATCGGCATCCACATCGTGTTGGCCCTGAGCGTGCGCAGCGGGCCGGGGTCCGGCACATCGATGGCGATGCCGGCCCGCTCTTCCACGACGATGACGACGAGGACGGCGCTCGTGTCGCTGATCGAGGCGTACCGCTTGCGCACGTCTACGCTGCGGAATCGGCCGCTGTCGTCGAGAGCCTTGCGAATGCGGGTGAGTGTGTCCGCGGTAAACGGCTGGCCGGGCTCCACGGCAGCCAGGCGCAGCACCTCTGCATCGGGCGTGGTGTGATTGCCGTGCACGCGGATCTCGACGAGACGCTCCGGAAGAGCGCCCGGCGCCGGCGGCTGTGCGAGGCCGATGGCGAGGGCTGCCGCAGCGATCGCGGTCATCGGATCTTCGCCTTCGTGGTGGCCTCGCGGTAGTCGCGGTAATCGACGGCGTAGCGCACCTCGTAGGTGCCGTTGGCCAGCGTGACGCCGCCGTGGCCATCGATGTGGCGCGGCAGCCAGACGCCGGCAAACGGCTGGCCCATCTCCATCGTCGCGGCCACGTCGTCGAGACGCACGAGCGAGCGGCCCGGCAGGAAATCCATGCCGACGTTCTCGAAGACGTACTTGACGATCTGGTGCGAGTCGGGCTCGACCCACAGCGTGACCAGCGCCACCTTGTTGAACTGCCGCTCGAGGCGCTGCTCTGTCTTGCGGTCCTCGCTCTCCTCGCTGTCGCCCTTCTCGCGCTCGCTCTGCTCACCTTCGTCCTGCTTCTTGTCGTCGGAGAACAGCCGTGCGGGGTAGTACTCGATCTTCAGCACGCGCCGCCCCTCGTACATCTCGGGCCCCGCAAAGGCGTAGCGGCCCTGCTCGAACTTGAACTTGAGGAAATAGGCCGCAGAGACGAACTGCGGCTCCTTGGCAAGTTGCATCAGCTCGCCGACGTCTCGTGGGTTCGTGGCCGGCACCGCGGGGGGAGCTTCCGTTCCGCCGCTGCCTTCACTTCCGCTAGTGCCCTCACTTCCGCCGCCCTGCTTCGATCGTTTTTCGTCGCGCGCCTTCTCGCGTGCGAGCCACTCGTCCTCGTACTTGCGCCGCTCGTCCTCGGCCAGGGTCACGCCATCGAACTTGACAGGGCTCCGAACGAACACTCCATCGCGGATGTACCAGGTGTACTCGCGCACCAGGCCGTACAGCCGCACGTGGCCCGGTCCCAGAAGCGCCGCCTGTTCCCGCTCCTCCAGCACGTACTGCTGCAGCTTGCGCCAGTTGTCGTCGCGCCGCGCCAGCACGCGCGCCATGAACTGGTCGAGGTCGGACCCCTGGGCGACCGGGGTGCGTGTTATTGGTAGAGCCGGAGGGGAAGGCAGCGTGACAAGCGAAGCAAGGAGGACGAACCGGCCAATCATGAGGACACTCCGGAAGCTCCGATGCGGCACGCAATCACGAGTCGTGCCAATTCGACGTGTCCCGCGTTGCTGTGTTCCCGGTCGCGCTTACCCCCAGCAACCGGCCGTACCCCGCGGGGCGCCCGCCGTGCGAACGAACATCGGGCTGCACTCCGGCGCGGCGCACGCCGCGCGAAAGAACAGCGGGCTGCACCCCGGCGGGGCGCACGCCGTGCGCCCCTACGGGGGATGGGACGATGCCGTGTGGGCGTTGCCCGGTTGAGGCGGTGCACGAAATGTGAACGCCGATGCCGCATGCCCATGAAATCCGCGGGATTGCCGTCACGCCGGAAAACCCGGTTGGCACCTTGTCGCGTACGCTGGACGGTCGGCTGCTGATCACAATCTGCACTTTCCAGCGTCGACCTCTATCTTGGAGTCATCGCGCGAGATCAGCACCCAGCACGCGTTGAGCTGACCGTAGTGGGCGATATCGTGCGTCAGGAATGGGAGTCGTCGAGCGGAGCATCCGACGCGCTTATCATCATGCCGGACCACTCCATGGAATCGTCCGAGTTGGCCGCACCGTCGTTCGCCGCTTCGTGCGAGGCTTCAAATCCGCCGTCACGACACGGGTCAGGCAGGAAGCCGATGACGACGCGTGGCACGTTTGGCAGCGCGGCTATCACGATCGGATCCTCCGCGAGGATGACGTCATCGCCGCACGGCGATACATTGCCACCAACCCGACCCTCTGTCACCTGTAGGGGCGCACGGCGTGCGCCCCATGTGGGTCCCGCCGGTTGTTGTGCTCGGCGGCGCCCCTACAACCGCGGCGGCGCCGGCGTGATCGGATCCTGGAAGTTCAGCAACCCCTTCTGCCGCACCTTCCGTTTGAACACCTTGTCGCCGATCGTCACGAAGAGCTCGTCGAACTCTGGTCCGCCGAAGACGACGTTGGACAGCGATCCCGGTTGCGGCTTGCTGATGATGCTGTTGACCTTGCCAGCCTGATCGGCCACCTGCAGGCCGATCCGCGATGTGACGTAGAGCGTGCCGTTGCGATCGACCGCGATGCCGTCGGCGCCGCTTTCCACGACGCCTTCCACCAGGTGCAGGTGATAGAACGGCTGCTTGCTGGTCAGCGAGCCGTCGGGCTGAATCTGGAACGAGTACACGAACTGGCTCGCCGAGTCGGCCACGAGCAGCAGCGTCTGATCGGGCGACAGTGTGATGCCGTTGGGCTTGAGCAGGCCCGTGTCCACGACCCGCTTCTCGCCGGCAGGCGTGACGAGCCAGACCTGCTTGTTGGGGAAGTCGGTGACGTAGATGTTGCCGTTCTTTCCAATCGCCAGATCGTTGGACGGCACGTCTTCCGCGATCACGCTCTCCGCGCCGGTACCCGGGTCGTAGGCGACGATGCGTTTGGTTCCGCCTTGTGCCGCGTACAGGCGTCCGTCGGGTCCGATGCGCAACCCACTCACACGCCCTGACTTGTCCTTGAAGAGGACGACCTTGCCGTCGAGGCCGATCTTGAAGATCTGCTCACCGGGGATCTCGACGAAGAACACCTCGCCCTTCTCGTTGGCGGTCAGTCCCTCGGTGAACTTGTGTCCCTGGCTGACGAGCTGCCATTCCTGATCGGGCAGCAGCACCGTGTTCATGACCGGCAGCCGCGACGGCTGGCCCGCCGTGATGGGCGCCGGCCCACCGCGCCACAGCCACCGCAATGCCTCGGGCAGGATCGCGCCGCCGTGCTGGCTGTTGTGCGCGCCGGTGCCCCAGTTGTAGGCGACGTCGTAGCCCGCCATCTCGAACGAGGAGAGCAATTCCTGATTCGCCAGGAACCAGTTACCGGCGTAGTTGTTCAGATCGCTCGTGCCATCCTGCAGGTAGATCCGTAGCGGTTGAGGTTCGAACTTGCGTACGAGCGGCGCCAACTGGTGGCCCCCTCGCAGCCCCACGTAAGTGCCGATGGTGCTGAAGACGCGCCGGAAGGCGTCGGGCCGGTTCCAGGCGGCCGCAAACGCCGCGATGGCGCCAGAACTGGCGCCGCCGATCGCGCGCTGATTCGGGTCGTTGGTGAGGTTGTAGGTCCTGGCCACCTCCGGCAGGATCTCGTCGAGCAGGAACCGCGCGTACCGGTCGCTGACATCGTCGTACTCGACGCTGCGGTTGAAGCGGGGGAGCGCGCCTTCGCGGGCTGGGGGCACGACGCCGGGGTTGACGAAGACGCCGATGGTGACCGGCATGTCGCCCTTGTGAATCAGGTTGTCGAAGACCACCGGGACCCGCCAGTTGCCGCCTTCGCGAATGTACCCTTCGCCGTCCTGAAATACCATCACCGCCGCCGGCCTTGACGCGTCGTACTGCTTCGGCACGTAGACCCAGTAGTCACGGGTCGTGCCGGGATAGATCGTGCTGGTCCAGGTGTATTTGGTGACCTCGCCGTGCGGCACATCGGCCTGGACCTGGGAATCGGGGCCGAGCGTGTACTGCGGCGCGGCTTCTGTGGAAGGTTCTGCACGCCACAGCCAGCGCAGCGAGTCGGGCAGAATCGCGCCGCCGTGATTGTGAGTGTGGGCGCCGACGCCGAACTCGAACTTGTGGTCGTAGCCCTTGAACTTGAGCGCCGCGGCCATCTGCTGGTTGGCCAGCGGCCAGTTGCCGTGCGGGTTGTCGAGATCGTTGCTGCCGTCCTGCAGGAACACGCGGAGCGGCTTGCGGTCGCTCTTGCGGATGACCGCGGGATACACGTGGCCGCCGCGAATGTTCGTGAAGCTGCCGATGTGGCTCAGCACCTTGCGGAACATGTCGGGCCGCTCCCACGCGACGGTGAACGCGCAGATGCCGCCGGAGCTGGCGCCGGCGATGGCGCGCTGGCCGGGATCGGTGGTGAGGCTGTATTTCCTGCCGACCTCGGGCAGCAGCTCGTCGATGACGAAGCGCGCGTAACGGTCGCTGGGCGTGTCGTACTCGACGCTGCGGTTGTTGCCGCGCCACTGGTCCTCGGGGTACGTCTCGCCGAAGTGACCGGGATTGACGAAGATGCCGATGGTCACCGGCATTTCCTTCTTGTGGATCAAGTTGTCGAACACGACGGGCACGCGATATTCGGCGGCCAGGTCGACGTACTTGTGGCCGTCCTGAAACACCATCACCGATGCCGGAGAGGCGGCGTTGTATTGGGCAGGGACGTAGACCCAGTAGTGCCGAATCGTTCCCGCAAACACCTTGCTCCTGTAGAGAAACGGCCCTTCGATGCGGCCCTTCGGCACGCCCGCCTGCACCTGCGAATCCGGACCCAGCGTGTAGGGTTCAGGCGGCGGCGCCGGCTGTTGAGCGATGAGCGCGACGACAACGGCGGCGACAGCGTGGACCATAGCGGCGGATCATATCCTCAATGCTCGGGTTCACGGGTTCACGGGTTCACAGGTTCACAGGTTCGAGTTCACTGGTTCACTGGTTCACGGGTTCTTTGGTTCCGTGATAAAACGTGTCGCATGACACGTGTCCTGACAACAACGCTCGTTGCACTGATGTCGATTGCTGGCTCGGCGCAGACCGGCGGCTGGATCTCGCTCTTCGACGGCAAGACGCTGGACGGCTGGAAGGCCAGCGAAAACCCGGCCACCTTCTCGGTCGCCGACGGCGCCATCGTCGTGGCCGGCCCCCGTTCGCACCTCTACTATGTCGGGCCAGTGAACAACCACGTCTTCACCAACTTCGAGTTCAAGGCGGACGTCATGACGACGCCCGGGTCGAACTCGGGCATGTACTTCCACACCGAGTTCCAGGAAGGCGGCTGGCCGGCCAAAGGCTACGAAGTACAGGTGAACAACTCGCACACCGACTGGCGCCGCACCGGCGGCCTCTATGCCATCGTCGACGTCAAGGAACCACCGGCCAAGGACAACACGTGGTTCACCCAGCACATCACGGTCACCGGCAAGCACGTGGTGATCAAGGTCGATGGCAAGGTGACAGCCGAGTACACCGAGCCGGCAAACGTCGAGCGGCCGGCCGACATGGCAGGGCGCAAGCTGGGTTCGGGCACCTTCGCGCTTCAGGGCCACGACCCGAAGAGCAAGGTGTTCTACAAGAACATCATGGTGAAGCCTTTGCCTTAGTGCTGAGTTCCCCGTGCCAAGTGCTGCGTGCGGTGCCGAGTGCCGGGTGCTGCGTGCAGACTGTAATGCGTGAGATGCCATGAATCGACGCGATTTCCTCAGGACCACGGCCGCGACGGCTGCTGGTTTCGGCACAGTGGGGCCGGCATTTCTGTTCGGCCGCTCGCCATACCTGGAGCAGTTCGCCGACATGAAGAAACGCGTCGGCCTCATCGGGTCCGGCTGGTACGGGAAGGCCGACCTTCTGCGGATGATCCAGGTCGCACCGGTCGACGTCGTTTCGCTGTGCGACGTCGACAGCGTGATGCTGTCAGAGGCCGCCGACCTGGTCGCCAGCAGGCAGGCGTCGAAGAAGCGTCCGCGGACCTACAAGGACTATCGCGAGATGCTGAAGGAGAAAGATCTCGACGTCGTCCTCATCGGGACGCCGGATCACTGGCACGCGTTGCCGATGATCGAAGCCGCCCGGGTCGGCGCCGACATCTACGTCCAGAAGCCGATCAGCATCGACGTCACCGAAGGCCAGGCGATGCTTGCAGCGGCGAGGAAGCACGGCCGAGTCGTGCAAGTCGGCACGCAGCGCCGCAGCACCCCCCACCTGGCGACGGCTCGCGACCGGTTCATCCGCGAGGGGCGCCTGGGCACGATCGCCCACGTCGAGATCTACTGCTACTACCACATGCGCACCCGCGAGAACCCGCCGGACATAGCAGCTCCGGCGACGCTCGACTGGGAGTTCTACCAGGGCCCGGCGCCGGCGAGAGCCTTCAACAAGCTGATTCATCCACGAGGCTGGCGCGCCTTCATGGAGTACAGCAACGGTATCGTCGGCGACATGTGCATACATATGCTCGACATGGTGCGCTGGATGATGGATCTCGGCATGCCGGCCCGCATCAGCTCGTCAGGCGGCATCCTGGTCGACAAGGGCAGCAAGGCCAACACGACCGACACGCAGTCGGCGACGTTTGACTTCGGCAACCTGCAAGTGGTGTGGACCCATCGCACGTGGGGCGATCCTCCGGATCCCAAGTATCCGTGGGGCGCGACGTTCTACGGCGACAAGGGCACGCTGAAGGCGAGCGTGATGGGCTACGACTTCGTGCCGCGCGGCGAGGGCCAGCCCGAACACGCCGACGTGAAGTACGAGCTCGAGGAATTCCCGGAAGACAAGACCGAAAAGGATCTCGAACGTCACGTCGCGCCCGCGATCCGCGGCCACATGAAGGACCTGCTGACCAACATCCAGTCGCGCGGCAAACCGGTTGCCGACATCGAGCAGGGCTACATGTCGACGACCGCCTGCATTCTGGCGAATCTTTCGGACAAGCTGGGACGGTCGATCACGTGGGATCACGCCGCCGGAAAAGTCGCCGGGGATGCGGAAGCCAACGCGTTGCTGACGCGTCCGTACAGGGCCCCCTGGATTCATCCGACTGCATAGCATCGAGCGGAACGAACATCGACGCGTTCCTGGCGGAATCGTCGAGGCGTACTCCGATAGAATTGCGGATATGCGCGAATTCCGCTCTGTCGCCGTTGCCGTCGTCTCAGGCCTGATCGCCGTCACGCCCTTTCTCATTCACGCGCAATCGAAGCCGAACCCGCGCGACGTCTCGAAGTTGTACGGCGAGTTGTGCGCGAGTTGCCACGGGCCCAAGCTGACCGGCGCTCAGGCGCCCAGCCTGCTCGACGACGTCTGGAAGTTCGGCGGCGACGACGCGAGCGTTGCCAGGTCGATCAAGGAAGGCAGCCTGGCCGCGGGCATGCCGCCGATGGCCAACGCGTTGTCGGAGCAGGAAATCCGCGCGATGGTGATTTTCATTCGGGAGGAAGCGGCCAGGTTCAAGCGCGAACAGTCCGCCGTCGTGAAGCCCGCCGTGAAAACGGTCGTGAACAGCGAACTGCACGCCTTCAAGCTCGAAACCGTCGTAAGCGGACTCGACGTCGTCTGGGGCATCGATTTTCTCCCCGACGGGCGGATGCTCATTACCGAGAAGGCGGGCCGTCTGCGGGTCGTCGAGCACGGCAGGCTCGTCCCGGCGCCGGTGGCCGGCGTGCCAGCCGTGTGGGCCAAGGGCCAGGGCGGCCTGCTCGACGTGGCCGTGCATCCCGAGTACGCCAGCAACGGGTGGATCTACTTGGCCTACAGCGATCCGGGGCCCAGCGGATCGGCGATGACCGCGATCGTGCGGGGCAGGCTGCGTGACGGGGAGTTCGTCGAGCAGCAGACGGTCTACAAGGCCCCGATCGAACTCTATCGAACGGGCGAGAATCACTTCGGCTCGCGGCTCGTGTTCGACAGCGGGTATCTGTTCTTTTCGATTGGCGAGCGTGGCCTGCAAGACGACGCGCAGGACATCACGCGGCCCAACGGCAAGGTGCACCGGATCTTCGATGACGGGCGTGTGCCCGACGACAACCCGTTTGTCGGCAAGGACGCAGGGCTGGCGACCATCTGGAGTTACGGCCATCGAAACCCACAGGGCATGGCCAAGGACCCGGCTACCGGGCTGCTCTACGACGCCGAGCATGGACCCCGCGGCGGCGACGAGCTGAACCTCGTGCAGAAGGGCCGCAACTACGGCTGGCCTGTGATCACCTACGGGATGAACTACGACGGCACGCCCATCACCAATCTGACGGCCAAGGAAGGAATGGAGCAGCCGGTGAACTACTGGGTGCCGTCGATCGCCGTGTCCTCGATCGCCTTCTACAGGGGCACGAAGTTTCCGAAGTGGGACGGCCAGTTGTTCCTGGGCGCGCTGGCGCAGGAGGAACTGCGGAGGCTGGTCCTCGCCGACGGCAAGGTCACGCACCAGGAGGTGCTCTTCAAGGGCGTCGGGCGCGTGCGCGACGTCGTCAGCGGGCCTGACGGCCACATCTACGTCGGCTTCGATGGCGGCCGTGTCGCGCGGCTCGTGCCGGCCCCGGGCGAGCCCACGACGGCGAACCCGTGAACCCGTGAACCGTGAACCTGTGAACCTGTGAACCTGTGAACTCGTGAACCTATGAACCTTGCGCCCGGCGTCTGGTTCCGGCACAATTGCCCAGATCTCCTTTGAACGGAAGGGTTAGGGTCGATTGCCGAGGCTCGTCGTCTATCTGCCCGTCCTTGCTCTCACCCTGCTCGGCGCCGCGCCGACCGGCGAGTCGGCTGCCGACGCGCCAGACGCCGCCGGGTTCGAGACGACCGTCCAGCCGTTTCTCGAAGACACCTGCCTTCCGTGCCACAACGACCGTCGCAAGCGCGGCGGGTTGAACCTCGCCGCGTTTCAGTCGGTGGACTCGGTCGCCCGCGACCCGAACCTGTGGGAGCAGGCGCTCGCCAAGATCCGCAGCGGCGAGATGCCCCCGGAAGACGATCCGCGACCTCATCCCGACACGCTGGCCGCAGTTACGCGATGGATCGATTTGGAACTCGAGCGCGTTGACCGGACTACCGTGCCCGACCCGGGCCGGGTGACGATCCGGCGGCTGAACCGCACCGAGTACAACAGCACCATCCGCGACCTGCTCGGCGTGGATCTCAGTCCGGCCGATGACTTTCCGCAGGACGACTCGGGCTACGGGTTCGACAATATCGGCGACGTGCTCTCGGTGTCACCGGTGCTGATGGAACGGTACCTGCTGGCCTCCGAGCGAGTCGCGCGAACGGCGGTGTTCGGTCCCGAGCCACGCAAGCCGACGCTCGAACGCAAGAACGCCGGTCCACGCAAGATCGTGGAGTCGACGGAGGTGCCCGAGACGTACGACCAGACGGGCCTGAGCCTGCCCAACGCGGCGCACGTCACGCACCGGTTTCCGGTGGATGGCGAATACCTGATTCGTGTGTACGGTGGCGGCATCCGCCCGGCGGCGTCCGAGCCGGTCACTTTCACGTTGTGGATCGACGGCCGGGAGATCGCCAGCCAGATCCTCGACCCCTCGGCCAGCGCGTCGTTTGCCGACGACCAGCAGGAACTTGGCGGCAAGGCACTGGATTTCCGGACTACCGTCAGCGCCGGCGAGCACTGGGTCGCCGCTTCGATACCCCGACTCTACGAGGGGCTGCCGGCCAGCTACAACGGTCCCAACCCCTCCGGGCGCCCGCCGTTTGTCTGGCCGGAGTTCACGCCGCCCCGCAGGGATCCGACGCCTGAGCGTATTGCCGAAGCGCTCAAACGCTACGAAGAGAATCGTGCCCGCGTGCGACCGACGGGCGACGCCCGCGTGGGCTACATGGAGATCGGAGGGCCCTACACGCAGGCCAGCGGGCCGTCGGCCGAAAGCCGCGCGAAGATCTTCATCTGCGGTCATCCACGCGGAGGCCACGTCGCCGGTTGCGCCACGCGGATCGTGTCGTCGCTGGCCGAGCGGGCGTTCCGCCGCCCGGTGCCTGCCCAGGATGTGGCCCGCTACACCGCGCTCTTCCAACAGGCGCGGCAGCGCGGCGAGTCATTCGACGACGGCATCGCCGTCGCGCTGCAGGCGCTGCTGGTGTCGCCCGACTTCCTGTTCCGTCTCGAGCAGGATCACGTCGCGTCCAGCGGGGCGCCGGGTGGCGTGAGCCAGCACGAGCTGGCCACGCGCCTCTCGTACTTCCTGTGGGCGAGCATGCCCGACCAGGCGCTGCGTACGCAGGCCGACAGCAAGTCGCTGCGAAAGCCCGACGTGCTGGCCGCCGAGGTACGGCGCATGCTGCAGGACCCCAGGGCCGCGTCGCTGGTACGGGAGTTCGGCGGGCAGTGGCTGCAGTTCCGGGCGCTCGAAAACGTCAAGCCGGACGTCGAGAAGTTTCCCGACTTCGACCAGTACCTGCGGATGTCGATGCGTGAAGAGACCGAGCGGTTCTTCGAGCGCATCGTTCGGGAGGATCGCAGCATCCTGGAGTTCCTCGACGCGAAGTACACGTTCCTCAACGAGCGGCTCGCACGCCACTACGGCGTGCCGGGTGTGACCGGGCCGTCGTTCCGGCTGGTGCAGCTGACCGATCCGAACCGCGGAGGCGTGATCACCCACGGCAGCGTGCTCACGGTCTCGTCCTATTCCACACGCACCTCGCCGGTGCTGCGCGGCAAGTGGGTGCTCGACAACCTGCTCAACGCACCGCCGCCGGACCCTCCGCCCAACGTGCCGATCATCGACGAGGCGGCCATCGGCGCTTCCGCGACCCAGCGCGAGCAGCTGGAAGCGCATCGCACCAATCCGACGTGCGCCGCGTGTCACCGCCGGATGGATCCGCTGGGATTCGGCCTCGAAAACTTCGACGCGGTCGGCAAGTGGCGGACCCGCGACGGCAGCTTCCCTGTGGACGCCTCTGGCGCGCTGCCCGACGGGCGCTCGTTTTCCGGGCCCGCGGAGCTGACGCAGATCCTCGCCAGCGAGCGCGAGGCGTTTGCCAAGGCGCTCACCTCGAAGATGCTGACGTATGCGCTCGGCCGCGGGCTCGAGCCGTACGACCGCCGCACCGTGCGAATGATCGCTCGCAAGTTACCCGACTACGACTACCGCTTCTCCGGCCTGGTGCTGGAGATCGTCAACAGCCTGCCGTTTCAGATGCGTCGAGGAGTCGCCACGCCATGATCGCCACCGGTCGGCACCTGCCACGCCGTACGTTCCTCAAGACCCTCGGCACCGCCATCGCGCTGCCGTACCTCGATGCGATGACTCCCGCCTTCGCGTCGGCAGGCCGGGTTGAATGCTTCGGCGGGTAAACCCGCCTTGGCGGCTGCTGCCCGACAACGGCTCATCTTCACCTACATCCCCAACGGCGTGACGATGGAGGCGTGGACGCCGGCGGCGACCGGCTCGGCGTTCGAGTACACGCGCATCCTCAAGCCGCTCGAGGCATTTCGCGATCGTACGCTGGTGCTCAGCGGGCTCGCGCACAAGAACGCCTACGCGCTCGGCGACGGCCCTGGCGATCATGCCCGCGCCGCGGCGTGCTATCTCACCGGCGTGCACCCGAAGAAGACCGCGGGCGCCGACATCAAGAACAGCGTCTCGGTGGACCAGATCGCGGCGCAGCACATCGGCACGGCCACGCGGTTTCCGTCGCTCGAACTGGGGTGCGACGACTCGCGGACCGTCGGCAATTGCGATTCCGGCTACAGCTGCGCGTACACCAACAGCCTCTCGTGGCGCAGCGAGACGGCCCCCAATCCGCCGGAGACCAATCCCCGGCTCGTCTTCGAGCGGCTCTTCGGCTCCTTTGACGCGGGGCTCGACCCCGAGACGCGCGCGCGGCGGCAGGATAGCCGTCGCAGCGTGCTCGACCTGGTGACTGGCCGCACCGCGGAGCTCGTCAAGACGCTTGGCACCGCCGACCGCCGCAAGGTGGACGAGTACCTGTCGTCGATTCGCGAGGTCGAACGGCGGATCCAGATGGCCGAGAAGGATCTGACGGGGCTGCCGGAAGGCCTCGAGAAACCCATTGGCATCCCGGTGACCTACGACGAGTACGCCGCGCTGATGTTCGATCTCCAGGTGCTGGCGCTCCAGGCCGATCTCACCCGCGTCGTCACGATGATGATGGGCCGCGAAGGCAGCATGCGCACGTATCCCGAGATCGGCGTGCCGGATCCGCATCACCCGCTCACGCACCACCGCAACACGGCGGAGTGGATCGAGAAGGTCACGCAGGTGAACACCTTCCACATGCGCCTGTTCGCGAACTTCGTCGAGAAGCTGCAGGCGACGCCCGATGGCGACGGCTCGTTGCTCGACCAGACGACCATCGTCTACGGCAGCGGCATCGCCGACGGCGACAAGCACACGCACGAGGACCTGCCGGTGCTGCTGGTGGGCGGGAGCGGCTTCAAGATGGGCCGCCACGTGAAGTATCCCGTCGATACCCCGATGACGAACCTGTACCTGACGGTGCTCGACAAAGTCGGCGTGCGCCCCGAGGCCATCGGCGACAGCACGGGCCGGATCGAGCACCTGACCGACGTCAGCGCCTGATCAGGACGAGATCCGGTACAGGTGCTTGCTCCCGCGGATGTAGATCTCGCTTCCCACCAGGGCCGGTGACGCGTCGATGGGCTCGTCGAGGACGTTGGTCGCCACCGGCTTGAATGTGGGGCCGGCTTCGATCACGACGGTCGTGCCTTCACGGCCGACGATGTAGATCAGGCCGGCGGCAGCGACCGGCGACGCGTAGACGTTTGGCGCCGCCTCCAGGCGTTCCATGAAGCGCACGGCGCCGCTCCCAGCGTCGAGCTGTGTCAGGATGCCCGAGTTGGACTTCAGAAAGTACAGCCCGCCTTTGTAGAGCAGCGGTGATGGGCACGTACGGGGTGTCGCGATCGTAGGTGAACGCGACGGCGGGCGTGCCGGTGAGCTCGCCCCTGGCCTCGGCAAGCTTGATGGCCTTCAGCGAGTTGCCGCGGAATCCAGCCATCGCGTAGACCATGCCGTTGCCCGACACGGGCGACGGGATGACGTTGAGCGTCGTGCCGCCGGTCTGCCATACCGGTGTGCCGGTGGCCAGGTCGTAGCTGACCAGCCGGTTGGTGCCGTTGACGACGACTTGCGGCTTGCCGTCGTGGACGACGACGTGGGGCGTTGCCCAGGTCGTCGGCTCGTCACGTGACTGTCGCCAGCGCTCTTTGCCGGTGGCCGTGTCGAAGGCCGCGACGAAGTCGGCGTCCTCGTGGTCCCACGTGAGGACGAGGGTGTCGCCGTAGACCGTCGCCGAACTGCCTTCGCCAAATCCGTTGCGCGTCCGCATCAGGCCCAGGTCCTTCTGCCAGACCACCGCGCCCTTCATGTCGAGCGCGTACAGGCCGCGCGAGCCGAGATAGACGTACACGCGTGTGCCATCCGTGAGCGCCGAGCCGCTGGCAAACGTGCCGTCCTTATGATGTCCCTCGTGCGGCCGGCCGGTCCGCACGACGCGACGCCATTTCACGGCGCCGTCGGCGCGGCCGTAGGCCAGCACCGTCCACTCCAGCTCTGGCGTCGCGCTGTCGTCTTTCGGCACGGCTGTCGTGACGATCACGAGGTCGCCCCAGATAATCGGGCTGCTCTTGCCGATGCCGGGCACCTGGACCTTCCAGGCGACGTTTCTTGGTCGTGCTCCACTCGCGCGGCGGCGTGGCCTGAGGGGCTTCGCCCGTGCCAAGCGGCCCGCGCCATTCGGGCCAGAAACGTTGCGCGTCAGGTGAAGGACGCGTGGCGACGGGAACCGCCAGCGTCATTGCCGCCAGCACAGGCAGCGACAGTCGCGTGATCAATCGCATGAGGTATCTCCACATAGGCCGCCCTGACCAGCCTCCGCCAAGGCTACGGCGGTCCGCCGAAGCTTCACGCGAAGGCGGAAGGGCAGGCCTCACGTTGTTTCGGTGTTGACGCTGGCCGGACGGCTGGCGTTTACCGAGGAACGCGCGCGCGCGGTGGGATCTGAAGCGACCGGCGGGCTGTTCAGCCCAGCCGTTGCATGACCGAATGGACGGGAGTGCCCGCGCTCTCGGCACGCACCGGCGCCCCGCAGGACGCCCGGATGCGCAGCGCCGGTGGCACGACCACGCGTGTGAACGGGCCGTCAGGATGCAGCTCGATCTGGTCGAGAATCAGGCGGGCGGCGTGACGGCCAAGATCCTCGCGCGACCAGCTCACCGTCGTCAGCGGGACGCGGAGCATGTCGCCGTGCGCGATGTCGCCGGCGCCGACGATGGCCAGGTCCTCGGGTGTGCGGCGGCCGAGGTCCCATGCCGCCTTCATCGCGCCGATGGCGGTGGGGTCGTTCACCGCAAACAGCGCCGTCACCTCCGGGGCGCGTGACAGCAGCCGAACGGTCGCGTCGTAGCCGTCCTTTTCGACAAAACCCGTGTCGACCACCCAGGGCTCCATGACGGGCAGGCCCGCCTGCCGCATCGCGGCCAGGTAGCCGCGCTGACGACGCCGGGCGTGCACCAGGCGCGGACCCGACAGGTGCGCGATGTGGCGGTGGCCGAGGCTGATGAGGTGCGAAGTCGCCAGCCGGCCTACCTGCTCGTCATCGGTGACGACGCGGTGGCAGCGCAGGCCCTGATGGTCGTCGCGGTCGATCAGGACCAGGCCCTTGCCCTGGCTTTGAAGCTGCCGGAGGAGGTCGCCGTTCTTCTGCGCGTTGGTCGAGGCGAGGATGACGCCATCGACCTGCCGTTCGAGCAGCATCTCGAGTTGCCAGCGTTCCTTCGCCGGATCCTCGCCAAGGTTGCACAACAGCAGGCCGTAGCCCTGTCGGCCAAGGCTCTCCTCGATGGCCGAGACCACCTCGACGAAGAACGAGTGCATCAGGTCGGAGACGATGACGCCGAGCGTGTGGGTGCGGCGGAGCGTGAGGCTCCGCGCGACGGCGTTGCGGCGATAGCCAAGCTCGTCGACCTTGGCGAGCACGCGCTGGCGCGTGGCTTCGCCGATGTCGGCGTGGTTGTTGAGGACCTTGGAGATCGTCGTCACCGAGACGCCGAGCTCGGCGGCGACGTGTTTCATGGTGACCGAGAGCGATGGCGGTATCACGAGGTCCTCACGTTCGCGGTGTCGGTGGGCGCCAGGCCAGCGCAGCGCGCGACGGCGGGGAGCCGCCGCGCGCTGGCTGGGAGTACCGCGTCAGAACCGGACCTTTACTCCGATCTGCACCTGCCGCTCGGTGGTGCCGCAAAGCGAGCATGCGGGATTGCTCAGCATCTGTCCGATCTGGCCAAAGGTTGGCCGTGCCCAGTTGCGCTCCGGAATTGCCGACACCGGGGTTGGCAAACTGCGGGTGATTCAACACGTTGAATGCCTCGATGCGGAGCTCGGCGTTGAATCGGCCGAAGCGGGTGTTCTTGATGAGCGAAGCGTCGATGTTGAACTGGCCCGGTCCGCGCATCGAGTTTCGTGCTGTGTCACCGTACGTGGCCGTCGTATCTGCAGGCGACACGAAGCACGAGGTGTCGAACCACTTTTCAACGGTCGGATTGCTCAACTCGCCGCCGCAGATCTGGTTCGGACGGTTACCCGTCCCGGTCGAGCGCACCCCTTGCGCCTGGGTGACCGTGAACGGCAGGCCGGTGCGCCAGTACACGATGCCGTTGGCCTGCCATCCGCCATACAACTTCTCGCGCGCCCACGGGATCTCGTAGACCCAGCTGGAGCTCAACTGTGTGGCGCACATCGTAATCCGACGGCCCCCAGTTGTAGTCGAGATCCAGGTTGTTCGTGATCCCGGCCTCGTTGTCTGACGCGTAGTCCATCGTCTTGCCCAGCGTGTAGCTGTTCATGAACGAGAAGTTGTTCGCGAAGCGACGCTGGAACTTGAGCAGAAAGGCGTTGTGATCGATGACACCGATCGCCTGTGACTGGCTCATCGACCGCATGTCCTTCGCCAGGACAATGAACGGGCGGTTGACGTTCGCATCGCCGAGGCCGATGACCGGCGGCGCCTGGTTGATGTCGATTTTGGTCACCATGTGCCGGCCGCGCGAGCCCGCATACGCGGCCTCGACGAGGTAATTGGTCCCGATGGCGCGCTGCACGTTCACGTTGAAGTTGTGCGCGTAGCCGTCGCGGAACTCCGGATCGAAGATGGAGCGCGTGTTGCCCCGCGGGTTGACCGGATCGCCGCCAGTCGCCTTATCCAGTCCGTCTTGCAGCCGCAGGCTGACACCCGTCGACGACACCGGCGAGGGCGTCAGCGACGCCGAGTCGAGGAACGGCTGATTCTGCGCCTTGGACGACGACGTGCCGCCCGGCGTGAAGTTCCAGAACACACCGTACCCGCCGCGCACGATCGTGTTGCCGTCACCGCCGACGTCGTACGCGAAACCGAGGCGCGGTCCAAAGTCACCCTTCGAATAGGTCTGCAGCCGACGGCCGACTTCGCATGCCCCCGATCTGCGCGTTGTCGGAAGCGATGACGAAATCCCCCGTGGTCGCGTCGAAATTCGACTGGCGGTCGTCGATCTCGATCCACGGCGGATACACGTCCCAGCGCAGGCCGAGGTTGAGGGTCAGCTTCTGCGTGGCCCGCCAGTCGTCCTGCACGTAGAGCGAGAACTCCGGGCGCGTCTCCTTGTAGGTCGTCCACTCCCCGGCGGTGAGTCCCGAGAGGTTCCTGATCTTCGTGGATGTGTAACCCAGCAGGAAGCTGGCCACGTCGAAGCCCGTGCTGCTGTTCAGCACGCAGCTCGACGGCTGGCCGGCACAGTTGGACGTCTGGTTGTTGTTGAACTCAAACTGCCCGACCGGGTTGTCGGCATTGAGGATCTCGCGCGACCGGAAGGTGATGCTGCCGCCGGACTTCAGCGTGTGTTTGCCCTTGATCCACGTGACGTTGTCGAAGATCTGGAAGTCGTTCTGATTCGTGATGAGCGGCTGGTTGCTGTTGGCGCCGAGATTCCGGATGTTCTGGAAGATGATCTGTGACATCGCGGACACTGCCGGGTAGTCGTTGATGCCCGGGATGCCCATCTCTCGCGCGAGGTTCGATCCGTGGTCGATCGACGTCATCGCGAATTCGATCTGCGTCCAGCCGAACCGGAACTCGTTCAGCCAGTTGCTGCCGAAAGTGTGCGTGTCGTTGAACGCCGCGCCCTGCGCGGCGATGTTCCCGTCGCCGGCGCCGAAGGTCGCGCCGGCATCCCCGTGCTCCAGCGTCGCGGGCTGGAGGCGGTGCACCTTCTGATAGCTGTAGCGCGTGAAGAACCGGTTGTTGGTAGAGAGGTTGTGGTCCACCTTCAGGTCGAACTGGTTGTCCTGCCGTTCCTTCACGGGGTTGATCAGGTAGTTGTTGATTGGCTGTCCGGCCGCGCCGATGGTTCCCGCGGTGTTCGGCGCGGGGTACAAGTCCCTGATGATGTTGGTGGATGCGTCGTCCCACCGGTCGCTCGGGATGAAATTGCCCGGGAACGGCTGTCCGGTATGCCGGATCGTAGATGACGCGGCTGATTTCCGAAAAGTCGCCTGCACGCATCTTGTTCGACGGAACGTTTGACAGGAACGTGTGACCCAGCTTCTCCCGGTGTCCCTGGTAATCGGCGAAGAAGAACGTCTTGTCCCGGAAGATCGCGCCGCCAAAAGTGCCCCCGAACTGGTTCTGCGTGAATTCAGGCTTCGCCCGTCCGGCGCGATTGTTGAAGAAGTTGTTGGCGTCGAGCGCGTCGTTGCGGTGGAATTCGAACACGCTGCCGCGATAGCTGTTGGTGCCCGACTTGATCTGGAGGTTGACGACGCCTCCCAGCGACCGGCCGAACTCCGCCGAATACGTGCTGGTCTGCAGCTTGAACTCGTCGAGCGCGTCGACGCTCGGGAAGATCACGACGGTCTGCAGCCACGTCTCGTTGTTGTCCACGCCGTCGAGCATGTAGTTGTTGTCGCGGGAGCGCTGCCCGTTGGCCGAAAACGACGCCGATGCGCGCCATGCCAGGCTGCCTGCCCCGTCGATGTTGGCGCCGGGGATGCCGCGCAGCACGCCCGGCACGCCGCGCGTGAGGCTCACGAAGTTGCGGCCGTTGAGCGGCAGCGCCTCGATCTGCTCGTTCTTGACCGTCGTGCCCAGTTCCGACGACGAGGTCTGGACCAGTGGCGACTGCGCCTCGATGGTGACCGACTCGGTCATCGCGCCGACCTCGAGCTTGATGTCGATGCGCGCGCGCTGGTCGACGCCGAGCTCGACCTGCGACAACGCGGTGGCCTTGAACCCGTCCATCTCCCCCAGCACGGTGTAGATGCCGGTGGGGATTGACGGCACCGTGTACTCACCGATTGCGTCGGTCTTGACGGTGCGGGTGAACCCGGTGTTCTGGTTGGTGACGGTGACCTTGGCCCCGGCGATGACGGCGCCGGTGCTGTCGGTGACCGTGCCCAGGAGTGTGCCGGTGACGGCCTGAGCGAAGGCGGCAGATGGCGAAGCGGCCATCAGAATCAGACCGGCGAGCAGGAGAGGCAACAGCCTCGAACCCGTCGACGACCCAGCGCAACTGAGCATGACATCCTCCGTGACGGAAGGCGGACCAGCGAGTTTATGGCTGCGTGCCAGTGACTTGACCAATTGGTCAGAATCTCCCAAGTTTTGCGGGGTTCACAAAGTTCACGAGGCGTCGTATATCATATTTGGAAAATCCACTTCAAGGTTCTTGTGACCACTCCTGACCAATTGAGCCCCGACCCCGACCTCCCCGGAGGGTCAGCCCAAGCCCGCGGTGCCCGGCCCAGGCAGCGCTCCAGGCGCCAGTTCTGGCGGTCACGTCCCAGTCTGCCGCCGGGTGCCTTTGTCCGCGTGTTTCGACACGCCATGGCCTGCCGCTTCGAGATCCTGCTGCCCGCCGAGGCGTCCTCCGACGTCGCCGCCGCCCGGGAGGCGCTCCAGCACGCCGACCGGCTCGAGCAGGCCTGGTCGGTGTTTCGCGCCGACAGCAACCTCAGCCATATCAACCGGACGGCCGCCGAGACCTGCTGCCCGCTCGACGACGAATTGGGAACGCTGCTGGAGCGCTGCGAGCGTCTGAACGCGGCCACTGATGGCGCCTTCGACATCACCGCGACTCCACTGAGCCGGTGCTGGGGTCTCCTGCAACGCGAGGGCAACGTCCCGAGTCCCGACGCAATTGCCGACGCGCGTCGGCGCATCGGGCGTCACCTGGTGGAGCTTCGCCGTGAGCGCAGAGTGGGCGACGAGCATGGGTGGACGGTGCGATTCGCCCGGCCCGGCGTCGAGTTGAACCTCGGCGCAATCGGGAAAGGCTATGCCGTGGGCCGCATCGCGGCGCACCTGCGTCAGGCCGGTGTCGCGCAAGCGCTCGTCTCGGCCGGTGACAGCAGCGTCGAGGCGGTTGGCGCGCCGCCAGGCGGCTGGCCCATCGCCTTGCGTGGGCAGGACGAGTCGGCCCGCCTGTGGCTGACCGGCGGAGCGCTGGCCACCAGCGGCGCCGGCGAACAGGGGTTCGTTCACAACGGCGTGCGCCTCGGGCACGTGCTCGACCCGCGCACCGGCTGGCCTGCCCGCGGCGTGTCGCGCGTGACGGTGGTCGCGCCCGACGCCGCCGATGCCGACGCGCTGGCGACGGCGTTTTTCGTCGGGGGCCCGGCGCTGGCTGCGCGCTACTTGACCGATCGTGACGACGTCCTGGTCGTCTTCGCGCTGGACGGCTTGTCGCGTCCGCGTATCATGGGGCGCGCTTCGGGCGCGACCGTGGAGGTGTAGGTGAACCTGACGCCTGAACAACAGACCGTCGGCCGGCGCAATTTCCTCAAGGCTGTCGCGGGCGTGCCTGCCCTGGCGGGCCTTGGCGTCGCCGCGGCCACGCGCGGGCCGGTGGCCGGAGGGCCCGTGCGCGTTGGGTTCGTCGGCCTTGGCGGTGAAGGACGCGTGCTGCTGGCGCAGGTCGATCCGGCGTTTGCCGACGTGAAGGCGCTTTGCGACATCAATCCCGCGCAGTTGATGCGCGCCGACGAAGTGCTGGCCAAGACCGGCAAGCCCAAGGCGACGCACTACGCCGATTACAAGGAACTGCTCGCCAAGGAAGACATCGAAGGCGTGATCATCGCCACGCCGCTCTGGGCGCATACCGATCAGACCGTGACCTGTCTCGACGCGGGCAAGCACGTGCTCTGCGAGAAGATGATGGCCTGGGACGTCGAGGGCTGCGAGCGGATGCGGCAGGCCGGCCGGCGCACCGGGCGCGTGCTCGAGATCGGCTATCAGCGGTTCTACAGCCCGATGTACCAGGCGGCGTACGAGGGCATCATCAAGGCCGGCACGCTGGGAGACATCTACACAGCGCGCATCGCCTGGCACCGCAACGGCAACTGGCGCCGCGCCGGCGACCCGCCCACACCCGGCTACGATCCGTCGCCCTGGGGCTACAAGGACTGGGAGCACCTGCTCAACTGGCGGCTCTACAAGCAGTACTCGCGCGGGCTGCTGGCTGAACTGGCCAGCCACCAGGTGAACATCGTCAACTGGTTCTTCGACGCCGTGCCCAACGTCGTCTCCGGCAGCGGCGGCATCCATCGCTGGAAGGACGGCCGCGAGGTCGACGACCACGTATACGCGACGTTCGAGTACCCGGGCGGGCGCACGGCGACGTTCACCTCCATCGAGTCCAATGCCTTCGATCACTTCTACGAGGCATTCTTCGGCACCAAGGGGACGCTGGTGCTGAAGGGCGAGACCGAGGCGTATCTGTTCGAGGAGGGCGGCGGTGAACGTCCGACCGGCATCGAGGTGGCTTCGGCCGCCGGGGGCCCGGTCCTCGAAGCCTCCGAGAGCCGCGCGGCCGATGCCGCGGGACGGTCGAGCAGCGGGACCTCGGCCGGCGGCGACCGGCTGGCTTCCTATCGGCACGAGATCTCCGGGTTCTGCTCGGCCATCCGCACGGGCGCGCGACTGGCCTGCGGCCCCGACAAGGCGATTGGGTCGGCCGTGGCGTGCCTGCGTGCCTTCGACGCCATCGAGCAGAAGGCGCGACTCACCGTCGCGCCGGTCGAGCGTACGTAGCCGCCATGCCATTGCCCGCTGAGACACGCGCGCCGCATCGCACCAAGCAGGAGTTCGTCTACCGCACCATCCGCAGCGCGATCCTGCGATGCGAGCTGCGGCCGGGCGAGCGGCTGGTCATCGAGGATCTCGCGCAGCGCCTCGATGTCAGCACCATCCCGGTGCGCGAAGCGCTCCAGTTGCTGCAGTCGGAAGGCCTTGTCGAAAGCGTGCCGCACGTTGGCACGACCGTCACGCCGCTGTCGCGCGGCTCGATTCTCGACGTCTTCACGATCATGGAGGGCCTGCAGATCGTCGCCGCGCGCGTGGCGGCCCAGCGGGCGACGGCGGGCGACTTCGAGAATCTCGATCGCCTGATGCGCGAGATGGACGCCGTGGTGGAGAGCAACCGCCTGGAAGTGTGGGGCGACTTCAACACGCAGTTCCACGTCGCCATCGCGTCGATGGCCGGCTTGCCGATGCTGCTGCAGATGACGGTGCAGGCCTTCGACCGCTGGAATCAGATGCGCCGCTACTTCTTCAGCAACGTGCTGGCCGTGCGCGCGCGCCAGGCCCAGCGCGAGCACCACGCGATTGTCGCGGCGATGCGCACGCGGACGCTGGATCGGCTGGCCGTGCTGGTGAGCGAGCACAATCAGCACGCCCTCAACGACTACCTCCACCACCTCGACAGCCGCCCCGCCACCGACGCCTCGGGCGACCAGCGGGCCGCCCTCGACGCGTGAGGACCGTGATGCCCCATCGTGCGCGGCTCGAGGCCGTCGCCCTCGTGCTGCTCCGGACGCTCATTGGCTGGCATTTCCTGTACGAGGGCTATTACAAGCTCGTCAGCCCCGGATGGACCCGTGGCGGCGCCCCGATCGCCGCGTGGAGCGCGTCGGGGTACTTGAAGGCGGCCACCGGTCCGCTCGCTGGCGCGTTTCACGCGCTGGGGCAGTCGTCGATGGCCGGGTGGATCGATCACATCGTGCCGATTGGGCTGGTGCTGGTCGGCCTCTCGCTGATACTCGGCCTGTTCACGCAGGTCGGGCTGTCGGGGGCATTGGCGTTTCTGACGCTGTTCTACGTCTCGGCCATCCCGACCGAGGGCGTGCCGAAGCCCTGGAACGAAGGCACGTACCTGATCGTCAGCAAGAACCTTATCGAATGGGCCGCGGTCCTCGTGTTGCTCTCGTGCCGCACGGGCGACATCGCCGGCCTGGACCTGCTCAGACGCAGACGTTGATGCGGGGCGCGGTCTCCCTCCTCCTCATACTCACCCCACTTGCCTCGTGGTCGTCGATCGTGTCGGCGCCGGATGCGCCGTTTCAGGCCGCCGGCGCTCAGCGAGACGTCACGAAAGTCTACGCGGAGGTGTGCGCCGCCTGTCATGGCGCGAAGCTGGAGGGAGGTAAAGCGCAATCGCTGCTCGACGACACCTGGGTGTTCGGCGGCGACGACGCCAGCATGGCGACGACGATTCGCGAAGGCCGCCTCGCCGCAGGGATGCCGCCGTTTGCCACGCTGCTCACCGCGCCAGAGATTCGGGCGATGGTCTACTACCTGCGCGAAGCGCGCGCCACGCTCCGCGCGGGCAAGTCGCCGGGAACCATCACGCCGGACGGATCGGTGCGCACGAGCGAGCGCCACGCCTTTCGCATCGAGATCGTCGCCGAGGGCTTGATGACGCCCTGGGGCATGACGTTTCTGCCCGACGGCCGCCTGCTGGTCAGCGAGCGTCCCGGCACGGTTCGCGTGCTGAACCTGGGTCAGCCGCTCACGCCGCCAATCGCCGGCACTCCTGCCGTCTGGGCCAGGCAGGACGGCGGCCTGCTCGACATCGCCATCCACCCCGACTACGCCGCCAACGGCTGGATCTACCTGGCGTACTGCGAGCCCGGTCCCGCTCCCACGTCGACGACCAAGATCGTCCGCGGCAAGATCCGCGACGGGCGCTGGGAGGAGCAACAGACGATCTACCAGTCGCCGGCCGCGCTCTACGTCGCCGACAACACCCACTTCGGCTCGCGCTTCCTTTTCGACAAGTCGGGCCACTTGTTTTTCACCATCGGCGATCGGGGCACGATGAGCGACGCCCAGTCGCTTGCCAGCCCGAACGGCAAGGTCCACCGGGTCCTCGCCGATGGCGGCGTGCCGCCGGACAACCCGTTTGTGAAGACGCCCGGCGCGCTGGGCATGATCTGGAGTCTTGGCAACCGCAATCCCCAGGGCCTGGCATGGCACCCCGTGACCGGCGAGTTGTGGTCGACCGAGCACGGCCCGCGCGGGGGCGACGAACTCAACGTGATTGAGAAGGGCCGCAACTACGGCTGGCCGACCATCACCTACGGCATCAACTACGACGGCACGCCGATCACGGAAAAGACGGCCGCGCCCGGCCTGGAATCGCCGATCACCTACTGGACGCCGTCGGCGGCGCCGAGCGGAATCGCCTTCTACACCGGCGATCGGTTCCCTGCGTGGAAGCACGACCTGTTTGTCGCGATGCTCGCCGGGCAGGAACTGCGGCGCGTGACGGTGAGCGGCCGCACGGTCACGCACCAGGAGACGATCTTCAAGGGGTTTGGCCGGGTCCGCCACGTCATCACCGGCCCCGACGGCCTGCTCTACGTCGCGCTGAACGATCCCGGGCGGATCGTGCGTCTTGTGCCGGCCGAGGATCGCCCGAACTGAAATTCGGGCCTACGCACCGTCGGTGACCACGTACCGGCGGCGACACCCCTCGCCACGGTACGTAGGCCGGAACTTCAGTTCCGGCAAACCCCCAGTCGCACGGTCAGGCCGTCAGAGTCCTGCGCCACCACTTCGTCGGCTGATTTCTCGCGCAGATGGCCAGCCGCCTCGAGTCGCGTCGCGACCTTCGCATACTCGTCGGCGTCATTCACTCTCATCGTGAACTCCATCAGGCCCAGCGTCCCTGGCACCGCAGCCTGCCGGCTGCGCCAGGTATTGGCGCCGACGTGGTGATGGTACCCGTCACGCCCGAGGAACAGCGCCCCGGGATAACTCCGCTGCGTCACCGCAAGACCGAGGGCGTCGCCGTAGAAGCGCTCGGCGTGCCCGAGGTCGGCGACCGACAGGTGGACATGACCGATGCGCGTCGTTGCCGGTAGCAGCGGCCCGGGCTCCTTCGCCTGCGTCAGCACGGCCGGGATATCCAACGCCTCGGTGTACATCGTCAGTTGGCCGTCAGGTCCCCGCGGCGGCCATGCCTCGGGTGGTCGATCGGCATAGAGCTCGATGCCGTTGCCTTCGGGATCGGACAGGTAGAGCGCTTCGCTGACGCCGTGATCCGCCGAGCCAATCGGGACGTCCAGGTCAAGCAGCCGCCGGAGCGCGCGTGCCCAGGCGGTGCGGTCCGGGTACAGGAACGCGACGTGAAACAGGCCTGCCGCGCCGCGTGGACGCGGAGGCGCATTGGGTCCGGCGTGCAGGACCAGCAGCCCGATTGACGCACCTGGCGGGGCAAGCGTGACCGCGCCAGGAGCCGCGTCGAGCGGCGCAAAGCCCAGCACGTCCTGATAGAACGCCTGCACCCGCGCAAGGTCGGCGACGCGCAGCGTCAGATCGGTGAGCTGCACCGATTCGAAAAAGCGTGGTTCCGCCATCCCCTAATCTGCAATCTGCAATCTGCAATCGTCAATTCTCAAGTGCCCGCCTGCCACTGCCGAATCGCCTCGAGCGGATAGAGCAGCATCAGGATGTTCAGCGTCAGGTTGTCTCTAATCGCCGCCAGCACGCCAAGCTCCATCGCAATCGTCAAGGTCAGGACGAGCCAGATCGGAAGTCGCGATGCCAGCACGAAGCCCAGGATCATCGCGGCGATGTCGGAGACCGAGTTGAGCACGCTGTCGCCATAGTAGTCGAGCGCGATGGTGGCTTCGCGATAGCGGTCGATCACCAGATCGGTGTTCTCGAGGATCTCCCAGCCGGACTCGAGCACGGTCGCGGCGGCCAGGCGCCAGCCGAGCGGATACCGCCGCCCGGCCAGCCACGCCAGGCCGTAGAACGCGAAGCCGTGGATGATGTGTGAAAACGTGTACCAGTCGCTCAGGTGCTGCGAGTTCTCGGAGCTCATGACGACGCCGTGCCACAGCTTCACCGTTCCGCACGCGCAGATTGGGACGCGGCCCATCGAAAGCAGGATGGCGCCGGCTGATGCGACGACGATGCCCGTGATGATCCAGAAACGTCGTTCGATGTGCCACACGGGTGAAGGATAGCGTGTAACCGTTTTCCCAGCAGCTTGGGGGCCTGGCCCCCGCGATCGAATACGGGGGCCAGGCCCCGGTATTCCCCAGGCGGCGGCTCGCCCGTATTCGCGTGTGAGGGTGCATTGTCACCCGCGTCATTCATACGGGAGGTTCATTCATGGCTCCATCGTCGTTATCTCCGTCCGAGGCGCCAGTCATCGCGCCTGTGGACGCGCTGCTCAAGATGGGTCTGGGTTACATGACGTCGAGCGCTTTGCACGTCGTCGTCGAACTCGGCATCGCCGATCGGCTGGCCGATGGCCCGCGCTCGGCGGATCAGTTGGCGTTTGATGCCGGCGCCAACGCCGACGCGCTCTATCGCGTGTTGCGGATGCTCTCGGCCGAAGGAATCTTTGAAGAGATCACGCCGCGGCACTTCGCGCTCACGCCGCTTTCGCAGCCGTTGCGGACAGGCAGCCCGGCCCGCGACTTGATCCACTGGATTGCCGACCCGTTCCATTTCAAGGTCTACAGTGAGGCGCTGCACACCGTGCGGACGGGGCAACCGGCCGGCGAATTCGTGACGGGCCTGCCCGTGTTCGACCACCTTGCCCGCTCGCCGGAGCTTGCCGAGGTCTTCAACGACGCGATGACCTCGTTCAGCGCCGTCGTGATCCCCGCGGTGATCGAGGCGTACGACTTCACCGGCATCGACGTGCTCGTCGACGTGGCCGGCGGGCACGGCCGTGTGCTGACGTCGATCTTGAAGGCGTACCCCAGGATGCGTGGTGTGCTGTTCGACCTTCCGTACGTCGTCGAAGGAGCGCGGCCCGTGATCGCTGAACTGGGCCTCGGGCATCGCTGCCGGGCGGAGGGCGGCGACATGTTCGAGGGAGTCCCGGCCAGCGGGGACGCCTACATCCTGAAGCACATCATCCACGACTGGGACGACCGGCGTGCGCTGGCGATTCTGGGCAATATCCGCAACGCCATGCATGGCCGCCGCGGCAAGGTGATCCTGATCGAGTCGGTGATCGAAGCGGGCAACCAGCCCGACTTGGCCAAGTTCATCGACTACGAAATGCTGCAGCTCACCGGCGGGCTCGAGCGGACCGAGGCGCAGTTCCGCACGCTGCTGGCGGAGGCAGGCTTCGAGTTGACACGGGTCGTGCGCACGAAGTCTCCACTGAGTGTCGTCGAAGCGGAGGCTATCTGAGCTGACGCTGACAGTGCCGGGTGCCCGGCACCGCACCGGGCACCCGGCACCTGGCACTCAGCACGTCACTTACAGCGGCCCTGCACTCCACGGCCCGGTAATCGCAAACGTGATCCCCGGCGTCTGGATGTTGACAAACAGCCACTTGCCGTCGGGGCTGTAGCAGGCGCCCGCCCATTCCGACTGGCGATAGTTGCCGGCCAGCACGCGCGAGTTGTAGTTGCTCGTCAGCTCCACGTTGTTCAGCGCGAACGTGAAGATCTCGCCGTCGAGCGTCAGGCCGAGCAGGCGCTCGCCGGCATTGGTTGTCGGCCCCGCGTTGTCCTCGCAAAGGAGCAGGCCGCCACGCGGGGTCACGGTGATGTTGTCGGGGTTCTCGCAGTCGGCCGCCGATTGCGATTCGTAGATGAGCTTCAGCGTCTCGGCCTCGGGGTCGTACTCGAAGACCTGCCCTTCACCGACGATGCCGCCATCAGTCGAGAGGAAGTACCCCGTGCGGTCGCCCCACCATGCGCCCTCCAGTCGACGGAATCTGGCGCCTTTGGCGTCGGCGCCCTGCTGGTAGCAGCTCTTCACCGTCGCGCGCGGATCTTCGATGCGCACCCACTCGACATCCCACGTCGTGCCGAGAGGGAAGGAACCGCCGAGGTCGGCATTGTCCTGACCCGCGACCTTCAGCATGTAGAGGTCGCCGCCATCGGCGAGCTTCGAGTACGTGAACGGCACGAACTTGAAGAAGCCGCAGTCGTCGGAGTCCTCGGTCTCGTAGACGTACCCGGTGGCCGGGTCGACCATGAGCGCCTCGTGGGAGAACCGGCCCATGTCGATGAGCGCGCGGGGATCGCCGTTTTGCGCGCCGACGTCGAAGCTCCACCCGTGGCCGGCGTCGCCGGTCTCCTCGCACGTGATCCAGGTGCCCCAGGGCGTCACGCCGCCGGCGCAGTTGCGGATCGTGCCTGCGAGGGTCGACCACGCCTTCTCCCACGATCCCGTCGTGGCGTTGAAGATGAGGTTCGTCGTGCCGCCGCCCCCGTCGCCGGCGAACGTAATCGACTTCTTGCTCACAAACGGCGTGCCGCCGGCCGTTTCGTGGTTTCGAACGAGGATCAGACGGCCGGCGCCCTGTTGGTCGACCACGGCCATGCCGTCGTGCAGGTTCGGGCACTGCGTCCCATCAGACAGCGGATCGCCGGTCCATGAATACGACAGGTACTCAAAGCCGTCAGGCAGCTGCAGCAGCGGCAGGCCCGTTGTCGCGTCCAGCTTCGGGCTGAGCGCGCCGTAGGGACTCGGGATGACCGGCGAGCCATACGCGCGTCGGCTCATCAGCTCGCTCAGTGACAGGGTCCACAGCGCGCCGGCGCCCATGGCGCCGCGGCGCAGGAAGGTGCGGCGGTCGTGCGTCGTGAGTTCCTTCATCAGTCGGGCTCCTTCTGCGACAACCTGGGAGCTCGATTGCCTGCACCTGCAAGGGTGCTCGACCCTCGCAACCGTTTTCAGACGCGGAGGCAAACATCGCGTGAACTTCGCGCGACGATGCTGCATCGCCGCGGCGTGGCATAGAATGTCGGCCGTAT
Source organism: Vicinamibacteria bacterium (assembly GCA_963806705.1). Classification (GTDB taxonomy): domain Bacteria; phylum Acidobacteriota; class Vicinamibacteria; order Vicinamibacterales; family JAENWD01; genus JAENWD01. Next base: position 189,647 of record CAWDZE010000012.1, on the reverse strand, counting down.
GGGAGTTCTTCAGCTTGCCGCCGCTTCGCTTCTGACCGCCTCACTGGTGCTGGGCTGGCAATGGCCGGAGTTCCGCGGACCGAACGGGTCGGGGAAGGCCACCGGGACGGGCCTGCCGCTGACGTGGAGCGAGACCCGGAACGTTCGCTGGAAAACGCCCCTGCACGGGCGCGCGTGGTCGTCTCCCGTCGTGCTTGGCAGCCAGGTCTGGGTCACCACGGCAACCCCCGACGGCCGGCAGCTCTCGGCGATCGCGCTCGACCAGGCCAAGGGAACCGTCATCCACGACATCAAGCTCTTCGACGTCGCGACCCCGCAGTACGCTCATCCATTCAACACCTACGCGTCGCCGACGCCGGCGATCGAGACCGGACGTGTCTACGTGACGTTTGGCTCGCCGGGCACGGCGGCAATCGACACGGCGACAGGGAAGGTGCTCTGGGAGCGGCGTGACTTCGAGTGCAATCACTATCGCGGCGCGGGGTCCTCGCCCGTCATCTTCCGCGACCTGCTGCTGCTGCACTTCGACGGCAGTGACCTTCAGTACGTCGTCGCGCTGGACAAGCGCACAGGCAAGACGGTGTGGAAGACGCCGCGGTCCATCGACTTCAAGGACCTCGGCCCAGACGGCAAGCCGGAGGCCGAAGGCGACATGCGCAAGGCATTTGCGACGCCGCAGATCGTCACCGTCGATGGGGCGCCGCTGCTCATCAGCATGGGCGCAAAGGCGACCTATGCGTACGATCCGCTCACAGGCAAAGAGCGATGGCGCGTGGAAGAGCGGACGAATCACTCGGCCAGCACCCGGCCGGTGTCGGGTTTCGGCCTGGTGTTTCTGCCAACCGGGTTTCCCAAGGGCGAGTTGCTGGCCGTGCGGCCGGATGGACACGGCGACATCACGGCGACGCACGTCGCCTGGCGGCTGACCCGCGGCGTGCCCAACAAGCCGTCGGTGCTGCTGGTCGACGACCTGCTTTTCATGACGACCGACGCGGGCGTGGCCAGCGCCGTCGAGGCGAAAACGGGCGCCGTCGTCTGGACGGGCCGCATCGGCGGCACGCACTCGGCTTCGCCGGTGGCCGCCGACGGCCGGATCTACTTCTTCAGCGAGGACGGCAAGACGACCGTCGTCGAAGCCGGGCGCACGTTCAAAGTGCTCGCCGAAAACATGCTCGGCGATGGCTTCATGGCTTCGCCGGCGATTGCCGGCAAGGCCTTCATCCTGCGGTCGCGCACGCACCTCTATCGCATCGAATCGTGATGGCTCAACATAACGTGCTCTTGTGCGGCTTGCTGGTCGCGCTCGCGGTCAACGCTCAGCCAGAACCGGCCGGTGTGGCCCTGTTCAACGGCAAGGACCTGAGCGGCTGGCGCAACATCAACTGCGCCCCCTCGACCTGGAGCGTCAAGGATGGCGCGATCTACTCGACAGGCGCGCCAATCTGCGAGCTGCGCACCGAGAGGATGTACGAGAACTTCGTGCTCGACGTCGAGTGGATGCACCTGACGCCCAAGGGCAACGCCGGTGTCTTCATCTGGGCCGATCCGCTCCCCGCACGCGGGCAGCCGTTTCTGCGCGCCATCGAGGTGCAGGTGCTCGACGGACGTGAGACACCCAACTACACGTCCCACGGCGACATCTTCCCGATCCACGGCGCGAAGATGACGCCGAATCATCCGCATCCTGGTGGATGGGATCGCAGCCTGCCTACCGAGAAGCGCGCGAAGCCGGCCGGGCAGTGGAACCACTACCGGATCACGGCCGATCGCGGGCGCATCACGCTCGAAGTGAACGGGAAAGCCGTGTCGGGCGGCTACGACATCACCCCACGCAAGGGGTACATCGCGCTCGAATCCGAGGGAGCGCCGGCGATGTTCCGCAACCTTCGGATTCGCGAGTTGCCGTCGGCTGACGCGCTGCCGGCCGATCAGGTGGCCGCCGCCGATGAGGGTTATCGCTCGCTTTACTCCGGCGCAGACCTGTCCGGCTGGCGAGAGGACGGCGCCACGGGACACTTCACGACGGCCGACTGGCAAATTGCGGCCGGCGGTCCTGGCCGGTCGCCAAAGGGCACCCTCGTATCGACCGAGTCGTTCGCGGATGTGGATTTGTTCATCGATTGGCGATGCGGCGCGTCCCAGGAGAACGAGAAGCCCGCACCGAAAGAAGTGACGGTGGACGCGACGCTTGCAATAGTCGTAGCCGGGGGGAGCGACGAGCGGCTCCGGTATTCGTGTCGCGATCGAGTCGAAGGTCAGTCGGCGGGCATCGCGTGGAATCGCACAGAGATCTCCAGGCGCGGCGGACAGCTGGACGTCACATTGAACGGACGCCCGATTCCTGCGGCCTCGCCCTCGAAGCACGCCGGGTCCAGGGGGCCGATCTCAATCGCGCACCAAGGCGGCGTCATCACGCTTGCCAACGTCTTCGCGCGCGCGCATCCGTAAATTGTCAATCTGCAATCTGCAATCTGCAATCTGCAATTCCTAATTCGGATACCCCGTGTGCGCCTTGATCTCGCGGATCTGCAGGATATGCCGCTGCGAGTGCGACGAGATCATCAGAAACCACTGGTACACGTCCATGTTGCCCTCGAGCAGCTTGCGGGTCCGCAACTCGTCTTTGGTCGTCTTCGCGTAGTCGGTCATCGACGCGCGCAGCTTGCGGAAGGCGGCCAGCGACTGGCCCGCATCGGCGAACTGGCCGTGCGGCACGCGCGCCTCGCCGGTGCGTGCGCGATTGGTGCGGTCGATGCCGTACCACATGATGCCCGCGTCGGTGGCCTCCATCTTCTCGGTGGTCGGCGGCTGCTTCATCGAGTCCTGCAGCTTCTGCCAGTATTGCGGCTCCGCAATCGCCAGGTGCTCGACGACATCGGCGATCGACCAGCTCTCGGGCGTCATTTTGAAGGCCAGTTGCGCCTTGGAGAGGCCCGATAGCTCGCTCACGAGCCAGCTTTCAGTCATGTCCAGGTGCGCCAGCAGCCGCTGGCGATCTCCAGGCGTGAGGTCGTCGGCAGTGGCGGGCGCGGTCAGAAGCACGGTGAGAGCGGCAGCAAGAGTCATCAGGCGCATGGCCGCGGATGCTAGCACGCGCTGGTGCGGCGCGAGCGGCGCAGTGACCAGTCGGCCAGCCGGCACGACGAGTCGAGTCGCGCCTGGGACGAAACCTCCGCCAGTTTGACAGCCTGGCGTGTCCATTGACCGGGACGTTTCAGTCAGCGGCACCACAGGGGCAGCCAGTGAAGTAGTTGCCTTCAACGATCCGTGGATTCAGAGATTTCTGGATTAGGTCACTCGGAATTACTGATCACGCTGACCTTCGGTGCAGGAAACGCTGACACGCGGCGGCCCGAGCATAGTGGAACCCGAGCGAGACCGGCCGCAAAGCGGCCGGTCGGTTGGACGAGAACGGGCGCGGAGATGAGAGCCTCCCGGCCCACCAGGCTCTCATCTCCACGCCCGTTCTCGTCCAACTGCCGCGGCGTTGCCGCGGGTCGCTCGGGTTCCTCAGCGTCCCGTAATCCCCTGAATCTCGAAATCCGCGGATACGTTGCCGCCGCACGGCGACGGCATCCATGGTCGCTCGGAACCGGGGTCTACCGCTTGCGCGAGCTGCCGCCGAACTGCACGGCCACGCTGGCACTCGGACCGCGCAGGTCGTCGTCGAGCGCTCCCGCGCCGGCGGTGAGCCGGTAACCAACGCCAAGGTCGAGCCTCGCCCAGCGCGTGACATGCCAGATCACGCTGGCCTGAGGCTCGATCACGAAGAAGGACTCGCTTACCAGGATCGCGGTGTCGGCTGCGATCGGAAATGCCCCGCCTCCATGCCGGCCGCGCCCGCCCCGCATCATGCGAGCCACGTGGTCATTGCGGGGGTCGCCGCCGGGCAGCCCGATGGCGCCCTCGACGCCGAAGTACTCGCCAACGGTGCTGCCCAGCGTCGCGTGTCCGGCGCCGACCAGTCCGCGGACGCCAAAGCCGATGCGTTCGTGGCTCCTCGCGAGGTACTCCACGAGCATCCCGCCGTAGGCCATCTTCAGATCGTCGTCCTGGTTGGCCAGCCAATAGCCGGCGGCACCGACGAGCCACGTCCGATCGGTCATCCAGCCGACATAGCCGCCGGCCAGCGCGGCCGTCTCGCCGTCGACCCCGGTGACGCGCGCATCCGGCGCGAAGACAAACCCGTGCTCGACGCGCTCGATGGTGAGCTGGCCAGGCTGGGTTATCGGGTTGGGTTGTGCAGGTGGCGCGAGAGGCTCCGCCGTCTGTGCCAGCGCGCTCGCTCTGACCGAGACCGACAGGAGCACCGCGCCCAGGACACGTGACGTCGTCGTCATTGCGGGCACGGCTATGGCTCCACCGGCAGGCTGATGTTGAGTGTCGTCACGTCGCCGGCGCGCACCTGGACGCTGCCGGTGTACGTCTTGTGGCCGTCCTTCCGCACCTCCACCTGATGCGTCCCTGCCGACAACTCCACGCTGAGCCGTGGATCGCCGTCGGGACGATCCCACCGCTCGCCGTCCACGACGACGATGGCATCGGCCGGCTGCACGCGAATCGCCAGCGTGCCAAAGTCGCGCTGCGCCGACCCGGACGCGGTGGACGGAGGCTGTGGCTGAGACCCGCGGGGCGGCGGCATGTAGTCGGGCCCCTGTGGCTGTGCAGCACCTGGTGCGGGCGCCGGCCGCGCGGGCGGTTCCTCGCCCGGCGCGATTTTTTCAAGCGCCGCGCGAATCTTGTAGGTCTCGCCAGGGCGGAACAACATCTTCTGCCGCACGCTGCGATGGCCTTCGAGGTAAAGCTCGATCTCGTGCTCGCCGGGCTGCAGCCGAAGGCGCTGCGACCAGCCGTCGAAGTCGTCCACCGTACCGACGAGATAGCCGTCGACGTACACCTCGGCCTCGCGTGGCGTCGCCATCACGCGGACGTCGCTGGCGTAGTCGTAGTAGCCGCCGTAGAACCCGTAGAACGGCCAGTAACCGTACGGGCCCCAGAAAGGGGTGCCGTAGTAGGAACCCCAGTAGAAGGGGCTGTAGTAGGGATAGCCAACCGCGACGAAGACTCGGCCGCGATGATGCTGCGCGAGCGCGTCGTGCGGCAGCACCAGCCCGCCGACGAGCAGCGCGAGGACACACACTGGCAGGGAACGTTTGAACGTGGGCACCCGGACCTCCGACCGGCAGGCAGGTAACGCCGCTGCAAGTGTTACACCAACAGCAACATTACTGAGATCCGCTGAAACTGAGACTCGATCTGCGTGACTGCCCTGGGAATCGGACAATCGCCTTGATTTGGAGGACGCCCTCTGTGCCCTCCTGTAATCGTCAATCTGCAATCTGCAATTCCTACTTGAACTGGTCCTCTTCATCCGCAAAGAGAACGTTGAAGCTTGTCAGCGAGCCGTAACAGCCGCTCACGTAGCCCTGCAGCTTCACCTTCACATCGTCGGGCAGATCCGATGCGTTGACCTGTTGTTCCAACGTGCGCAGACGGTTCCGCAACATGACGACCTTGTGGAAGAACGTCTCGATCGGCCAGCTCTTCTCCTGCAGCCCCGGAGTGCCCGGGCGCAGTACCAGCGATCCGCCGCGCCACTTCGGCGCCGGCGTCACCGGGCTGATGCCCGCCTCCTCGCGGATGATGCGGCGCAGCAGCAGCTCGAGATCGACCGGAGAGTCCTCGGAGGTCATGACAGGCGGCGCGCTCCTTTCGCGGTCGCTCACGATGGGCAGTGTGGCGGGGGCTGCGGCAGCGGGGGGCGAAGCCACACCCATGCGCGGGCCCCCGCGATAGTTGTGCTCGCTCCGGCAATAGTCGCAGACCACCCGGAGAGGGTGACCCGAGGGATCGGAGGCGACGACGGTGTGCAGCCTGTCGGTCTTGCACGCGCGACACAGATCTTCGACTGTGTCGCCCGCGCGATACATCCGCGCCATTGCCTTACTCGTCAACCGTCAATCGGCAATCGTCAATACCTGCCCTGCGACTGACAGCGCCCGAGGCGCGGGATTGTGCGCCGGGACCTGCAGCTCTGGCATCGGCTGCGTGATGAACAGCCGCCGTGTGTGCCGGGCAATCAATCGCGACCACTTGGCCGAGCGCGCGATGCGCGCGCTGTCGGTGGCGATGCCGGTGTTCGCGTACATCTGGCGATAGAGCTTCGAGATCAGGCAGAAGGCCACGCGTCCGCGGAGCGATTTCACGCACGACGAACGCTCCCAGATCAGCGGGAGGGCGTAGAAGCGATCCCACGTCTTCTGGGTGTTGGCGCGAATCTCGTCGGCCGACATGTGCGGGTGCGGCGAGTAGACCTTGGGCCGTCGCGCCGGCGGGATCAGCCAGTACCTGGTGAGCGGGATGCCGTCGACCTCGCCGATGTCGGTGCCTTCCTTCTCCCACCTGGCGAAGTCCACGGTGCCTGGAAACGGCGTGAGCATCACAAACTGCGCGACCGAAACACCGGCCCGCTGCGCCAGTTCAGCCGTGGCCACAAACGTCTCCGGCTTGTCGCTTGGCAGTCCGAAGATGAAGGATCCCAGCACGTGCACGCCGTGCTTCTTGAAGACCTGCAGGCGCGCCACCAGCTCGTCACCGGACAGGTTGAAGTCCTTGTAGACGGACTTGAGGCCCTCCGGCGTCACCGACTCGATGCCCACCAGCGCGCCGTGGATGTGCGCCGCGCGCATGGCGTCGAGGAACTCGGTGTCCTCGGCCGCCTCCATGGTGATCTGGGTGTAGAACACCATGTCCCTGGGGAGCAGCGCCAGGCGACGCATCAGCTCGAACCGCTCTTCGCGCAGGTCCATCAGCTCGGCGAGTCGCGCCTTGTCGGCGCGCCGCCTGGCCATCTGCAGGTCGGCCATCGACACCGGGTAGAAGTTGTCATCGGCCAGCAGGATGAAGCGGAAGCCCTGCCGGCGTAACTCGACGATCTCGCGCACGACGACGTCCACACCACGCTGTCGTGGCTTCTGGCCGTCGGTCTTCCACACCGAACAAAACGAGCAGTGCTTGGGGCACCCGCGGACGGTCTGGACCGAGCCCCACATGTATTTCTCTGGGGGCAGCAGGTCCCAGCGCGCGGGCACGAACGCATCGCCTTCCACGCGGCCGCCTTGGTACTGCGGCTGCGGTGTACCCGAGGCGCAGTCGGCCAGCACGCTGGCCCACACCACGTCCCCGTCGCCGCGGACGACCGCGTGGGCGTGGCCGTGCTCGCGCACCTCCTCGGGGAACAGCGTGGAGTGGATGCCGCCAAAGACGACCCACGCCCCGCGCTCGCGCGCCATTCTGCCCAGGGCATAGCCGCGCAAGGCGTTGCCTGTGTGGATTCCGATCCCCACGACATCGCCGGGGCTGACCGACTCGGCCACCAGGTGTTCCAGGGTCTCGTCGATGATGAGGGGGTCGCCGTAAATCTTGGGCGTGGCAGCTGCCAGAACGAACAGCCAGCGGGGCGTGATCACCGCGGTGCCAAACGACAGGTCAGAGGGATTGACCAGGTGCACTCGCATTCGCTTCGGTGCCTCCACACGCCCGACGGGCCTCGTGTGGCCTGCAGGGCGTCCAGGTTAGCCTCGGCCGAAGGGCAGAGGGCGCCCAACTATATCGTAAGAGCCGACCTTCGGCGCCATGGTAGTCTCGGCGGGGGCCACGGATGCTGCTGGGACTGAGGACCGTCATCTACCACGTGCCAGACGTCGAGCGCGCAAAAGCGTGGTATTCGGCAGCCTTTGGCATCTCGCCGTACTTCGACGAGCCTTTTTACGTGGGATTCGACGTAGCGGGATTCGAGCTCGGGCTGCACCCCGACGTCTCCGGGGTGCAGTTTGGCAACAACGCCGTCGCCTACTGGGGCGTCCCGAACATAGAAGAAGCCCACGCGGCCCTGGTGGCCCGGGGCGCCACGCCAGCCGATCCCGTCGCCGAAGTCGGCGGAGACATCAAGGTCGCGACGCTGAAGGACCCGTTCGGCAACGTGATTGGGATTATCGAGAACCCCCACTTCGGGCAGACGTAATCGTCAATCGCGCGGGGGCCTATGAAGCCGCCAGATATCCCCGCACTTGTTCGATCACCAGCCACCCCGCGAAGAACCCGTAAAACAGCGTGGCGAAGACCAGCATCGCAAGGCGGAACCCGGACACGCGGATGGCCGGCGGCAGGCCTCGGCGGTTTAGCTGTATCAGCAGGATCGAATAGACGAACATCACCATGCCGTTGAGGCACGCGGCCGTCACCAGCAGCAGCAGCGGCTGATTGAACCCCGACAGCAGGATGATCGAACCGGCAGTGATGGTGCCCCAGGCGACCAGAAAGTACACGCGGCTCTCGGTCCACCGGCGGCTATCCTGCAGATACACCGTCTTGAGCACGTCGGCGACGATGCGCGCGATGTAGTCGACGGTCCCCAGCGCCACGAGGATCATCGACATGGCGCCGAACACCCAGAAAAATGTCCCGAACCACGGTGCGACCACCTGCTTCAGGGCTTCACCCTCGGCACGGATGAAGGCCAGGTTCGCCTGTCCCGCGATGGCTTTTCCGAAGACCGTCGAGTAGGCGAGCGTCGAGAAGACCGTGATCGAAAAAACGCAGATGAACCAGAACGACACCAGCTGCTCGCGGTTGGCGACGGCCCACCAGCCCCTGAACCGGCGCAGGTTCTCCGGGTCCTGCCGCATCATCGACCCGGTCGCCGGCGCCGCCACCTCTTCGCCGGTGATGGGCGAGACGATGCGCGGGATGTAGATGCCCATCCCGAAGCCCTTGTCGCGAATCCAGTTGCTCTGACACAGGTTGTTGACGCCGCCAGCGCCCGCAAACACCAGCCCGCTCAGCATCAGCGCGATCGGGATCGCGCCGGAGTCGGGAAGGCGGCCGAAGCCGGTGACCGCCTTCGGCAGCTCGGCCCACGCCGAGGGGCTGATGGCAGCGACAATCGCGATGACGAGAAACACGAGCGTCAGGCCGACCTTGAAGAACTGCGCGCGCTCGAGCGTCTGATAGACGATGGGGGAGGCGGTGAGGGCCACGCCCGAGGCGACGAGCACGCCGATTGTCACCAGCGGCACGTCGATGGGGCCCACCAGGAAGCCCAGGATGGTCACGCCACTGGTGGCCCAGCCAGGCCACATGTTCGGCAGGATCGTGAAGAGGCAGAACAGCGCGCCCCACGGTTTCCAGAAACGCACGAATCCGGCCACCGCGGTCTCGCCGGTAGCCAGCGTGTAGCGCTCGATCTCCATGTTGAGGAAGTACTGGACCGTCACGCTCAGCGCCGCGGCCCAGAGGAAAAAGGTGCCGACGGTCGACGTCATGAAGGGCCAGATGATGTACTCGCCGGAGCCGACGCCGAGCCCCGCCAGGATGACGCTGGGGCCGAGAACGCGCCCGAGCGGCAGCGGTTCCGGCATGTCGCGATAGGGCATCGGCGGAAGATTGCCGTTGCCGACTGGATCGAACGTCTCGCTCGCCTGGCCGAGACCGCTCCTCTCGTCGTCTCTCTGTAGGGGGTTCACACCGCCGATGGTAGCCGAGCCGGTCAGTCGCTCCCTACTGTTTTCGGCCTGACGGCGGCCGCTCTCTGCTGATCGAGCTGGACGAAGGCAACGGTACGTTGACGGACCACTTCGTAAAGTGCGATCGACGCGGCGACGCTGACGTTGAGCGAGCTGGCCGAGCCGCTCATCGGGATGCGAACCACCGCGTCGCAGGCATCGCGATAGGCGCGGCTGAGCCCATGGCTCTCGTTGCCGACGACCATGACGGTCGGCGCGGCGAAGTCGTGCGCGGCAAGGTCCGTGTCGGCGCGTTCGTCGGTGCCGACCAGGTCGCAGCGGCCCAGTCGCTCCCGCACCGACGCCACCCATTGCAGGACCTCGGCATGCGAGGCAGCCTGCACCACGGGCAACGCGAAGATCGACCCGCGGCTCGCGGTGAGCGTCGCCGGATCGTAAGGGTCCACGGCGTGGCCGGTGACGATCAGGCCGCTTGCGCCCAGCGCGTCGCACGACCTGATCAGCGTGCCGAGGTTCCCAGGATTCCCAGGTCGGTCCATCACGACGGCGAGCAGGTTTGCCTGGACCGGGATCTGCGCGAACGACTCGTCGCGCATCCACACGACGGCCAGCAACTCGGACGTGTCGGTCCTCCCGCTGAGTTTCGCGAGCAGCTCCGGCGTCATCTCGTACCGGACGGTGGGGCCGGCGCGGGCGATGACGTCGGCCGCCCAGTCCGACAGCGAGGCGCCGCTTTCGTAAATCACCGCCTCGAACGTCCACCCGTGCGCCAGTGCCCGGGTAATCGGCTGCACGCCTTCGAGCACGAACGTGCGCGAGCGATGCCGCTTCACACGATTCGACACCAGGCTCTCGAGCACCTGGAAGGCGCTATTCTCGGTGCTGACGTGCAGCCGCCGGGACGCGGGCGTCACTTCCGTCGCGTATAGGAGATGCGCATCGTCTGCATCTCCTTGCCGTCGGGCATGGTCGAGAACATCGTCATCACCCGGTGATCGGCATCGGGCGACTCGCTCTCCGTCCGACTCTTGGCCATCGCGCCCGTCATGTCGCGAGCCGACATGGTCCCGGTGATCTTCTTCGTCGCCGGATCGTAGGTCCCTTCAGAGATCGCCAGACCGGTCGACATCGAGTCGCTCCAGCTGCCGACGTATTTCTTGCTGACCGAGTCGTAGGCCGTCGTGCCATGGCCTTGAAAGATCACGCCGGGCATGATCTCGCCCTTGAAGTCGGTGATCAGGCACAGGCCGCCGCAGCCGATCGTGTTGACTTCGACGCCCTTGGACGTCACGGCCGGCGCGCCCGGCGCCGTGAGCTCGATCACGGCATCCCAGCGTGCCGGCATCCTGCGTCAGCACGGCATGTTCGGGCCCGGGCTTGGGAACCGGCATCTCCTGGGCGCGTGCGGCCGAGGACAACCCCAGCGCGATGACCACGGCGGCACTTGTTGCGATTCCAGTCATGGCGTACCTCCTCATCGACGTTTCTCCAGCTGTTCGAGCACCTTGCCGAGCTTCTCGATCTCCTCGCCGTAGAGCGCCCAGTTGCCCTCGCGTTGAGCTCTCAACGCGCGACGATAGTGGTCGAGCGCCTGGGCCGACAGCGTGTCGGTGGCCGCGGCCGGCTGCGGCGGCGGCGGGGCGCCGCCTGGGGGCGCAGGCTGCAGCGGCTGTGCCGTGGTGGGAGCCACCGCGCCCCCGCCCCGCGGGAACAGGCGTTCGAGCGCCTTGTCGAGCGAGTCTTCCATCACGATCTGGTTGTGATGCGCGACGATGACGCGCTTGAGCTCCGGGATGCGGCCCCCGGCCGACCGCAGGTACAGCGGCCGGATATAGAGGAGCGACTCCTCGATCGGGATCACCAGCAGCGTGCCTTGCAGCACTTCGGAGCCCTGCTGATTCCACAGCGTGATCTGAGGCGCGATTGCCTGGTCCTGGTTGATGCGCGCGACGATCTGCCGCGGCCCGAACACCACCTTCTGCTTCGGAAACTGGAAGACGCGCAGGCGGCCGTAGTTGGCGCCGTCGCTTCTGGCGACCATCCACGACGCCAGGTTGTCCTTGCGCGCGGGCGTGAACGGCAGCATCTGGATGAACTCCGGCGCCTGTTCGCCAGGCAGCCGCATCATCGTGTAGTAGGGCTGCATCACGCGGGGCTGTGGAGGCTCGTCGATGGTGGGGACCTCCCACAGGTCTTCCTTGTTGTAGAAGACCGCGGGATTGGTCATGTGGTAGGTCGCGTACATCGCGGCCTGGATCGCGAAGATGCCCTCAGGGTAGCGCATGCGTGTGCGCATGTCCTCGGGCATCTCGGTCAGCGGCCGGAAGAGCGTCGGGAAGGCGTGGCGCAGGGTTCTGGCCACCGGATCCGACTCGTCGATCAGATAGAAGGCGATCGTGCCGTGGAAGGCGTCCACGGTGATTTTCACCGAGTTGCGGATGTAGTTGACGCCGGCAACGGCAGGGGTGGAGTAGGGGTAGTGCCGGCTCACCGTGTACGCGTCCTGCATCCAGAACAGCCGGCCCTGCGAGATCACCAGGTAGGGGTCGCCGTCGAACTCCAGAAACGGCGCGACGCGGGAGACACGTTCGTTCAGGCGCCGGTGGAACATGACGCGGCTCTCGTTGGTGATGTCGTCGCTCAGCAGGACCTTGAACGAGCGGAAACGGATGCTGAAGAGGACACGCCGCAGGAAGTTCGAGATGGGGACGCCACCCTCGCCCTCGTAGGTGCTGTAGACGTTGTCTTCGCCCTTCGGATAGTGGAATTCCCGCGCCTTCGTCTTCACGAACACGTGGTCGCTCGACTGCTGCCCGAAGTAGATGCTGGGCTCGGTGACCGTCAGGTCCACCGAGGACTGCGGGGGGAGATCCTTGATGAAGAGCACCGGCAGGCCTTCCGGCGTCACCTGGTTCACGGGTCCCAGCGTCACGCCGTACCCGTGCGTGAAGGTGAGCCGTTCGTTGATCCAGTTCCGGTTCGGCAGGCTCTCGGAGTTGAGCTCGCGCGCCGACAGCATGATCTGCCGGTACTCGCCGTTGATCTTGTAGCGATCGTTGTGGACGGACACGAAGTCGTAGTACGTCCGGATTTCCTGGATTTGCGCGAAGGTCTGCAGGAGCGGCTGGTGGTCCCAGAGGCGCACGTTGCCCAGCGTGGCGGCGTTGGCGTCGATGTCGGTGCGCGCGAGCAGCGCGTCTCCCGACAGCTCGCGTTCCTCGACGCTGTCCAGCCCGAAGGCGGCGCGCGTGGCGGCGATGTTGTGCTCGATGTACGGCAGCTCGCGCACCTGCTCGTTGGGCGCGATGACGAAGCGCTGCATCAGCGCGGCGGCGCCGCTGCCAGCGGCGCTCACGCCGCCGTAGAGGGCAGCCGCGGTGAGCAGCGGCCACCACGAGTCGGTCCTCGTCTGGAGCAGAGCCAGGCCCGCGCCAATCACGGCTGCCACCAGCAACACACGCAGGGCCGGGATCGTCACCGCGACGTCGGCGTTGGTGGCGCCGTGAAGCAGCCCCGAAGCAGTCACCAGCAGACGAGGCACGTCCAGCCACGCACCAAAGGCGAAGACGAGGAGCAACGCGGCCGCCAGTATCGACACGTGCCGCCTGGCGGCGGGGCCCACTCGGAGTCCGCCGACGGCGTCGAAGCTGACGATGCCCGCTACACCGTAGACGGCCACCGTGGCGATGAGCGCTACGACGACCAGGCCGAGCAGCGTCGACTGCACCGCCTCGAGCAGCGGCAACTGGAACACATAGAAAGCGACATCCTTGCCGAGGATCGGGTCGGCGATGCCAAACGGCTGCGCGTGCCAGGACATCAGCCACAATTCCCAGTCCGACGCCGCCCGCATCCCGAACAGCAGTGCGACGACGGCGGAAATTGCGGTGGCGGGTCCCTGTAACCGGCGCCGATTGAGGCTGAACGAGACCGGGCCCTCCGGGCTCATCATCACCAGGTCGCGGGGAGCCAGGTTGCGCAGCGCGACCCGCAGCGTCGCGACAAACACCGTCATCGCCGCCAGTGCCGTCCCGCACAGCAAGAGGCTCTGCACGTACAAGGTACGACCGTAGACCGCCTGGTAACCCGTCTCGCCGAACCAGAGCCAGTCGGTGTAGAACGACACCGCCCCTGGCAGCAGGAAGACAACGGCGAAGAGCGCGGCAAACAGCAGCGGGCGCAGGCGAGGGGTCATCGGGGGCATGTTAGCTGATGTGCGGGGGAGCCGTCGCGCGGCTCAGCGATCGACGTAGCGCATCATCTGCGGTCCATAGCGTGCCCCCGAGGTGATACCCGGCGGCAATGCGGCGTCAAGCGTCGCCATCTCGGCGGCATCGAGCGACACGGCTGCCGCGGCGACGTTCTCGTCGAGGTACGTCCGGCGCTTGGTTCCCGGTATCGGGACGACGTCCTGGCCCCTCTGAAGGAGCCACGCCAGGGCGACCTGAGCGGGCGTCGCCCGTTTGTGTTGCGCCATTGTCATCACGATACCGACGGCACGCTGGTTCGCGTCGTAGTTGGCGCCCTGCAGGCGCGGATCGCCCGAACGGCGGTAATCACCTTCCGGGTACTCCTCGGCGCGGCGCGCGGTGCCGGTGAGGAAGCCGCGTCCGAGGGGGCTGAACGGCACCAGCCCGATCCCCAGCTCACGCAGGACCGGAAGGACATCGAGCTCGAGCCCGCGCTCCCACAGCGAGTACTCGCTTTGCACCGCGGAGACGGGGTGCACGGCGTGCGCGCGGCGGATTAGCGACTCGCCGACTTCGGAGAGCCCGAGAAACCGCACCTTGCCCTCGCGAACCAGGTCCGCCATCGTGCCGACGACGTCCTCGATCGGCACGTCGGGATCGGCGCGATGCTGGTAGAGCAGGTCGATATGGCCGGTGTCGAGACGCTGAAGTGAGGCGTCCACGACCTCCCGGATGTGATCGGGCCGGCTGTTGAGACCGACGACGCTGCCGTTGTCGATTTGGAAGCCGAACTTGGTTGCGACCAGCGCCTCGTGGCGCCGGCCTTTCAAGGCGCGCCCGACGAGCGTCTCGTTGGTGAAAGGGCCGTAGACTTCCGCCGTGTCAAACAGGGTCACGCCCAGGTCGAGCGCGCGGTGGATGGTCGCTATCGACTCGGCATCGTCGGGTACGCCGTAGGACTGGCTCATCCCCATGCACCCGAGTCCCAGCGGGAACACCTCCAGCCCTTGCCGTCCCAGCTGCCGCCTCGTGTTCATGCGCACGCACGTCCGTGCTCGTCATGTTAGGGCAGCGCCAGGCCCTGCGCCAGCTTCGTCTTGATCTTTCGCACGTATCGGCCTGAGAGGTCCGTGGAAAACCCTCCGGCGCGGAACGCGTCGTTCCATTGCTGGTCGGACAGGCGCGAGAGCAGCTCGCACGCCCACCGAACGTCGGCGGCCGTCAGGCTCTCGACCAGCTCGTTGTGGATGCCGTGATAGTCGAACGCGACGGTCGAGTCCTCGTTCACGCCGAGGATGAAGCCCTGCTGCTCGAACCCGGCCACGTCGTTCCGGCTGCCCTGGCCGAAGCCGCGCAAACCGAGCCATTTCAACCATGACGGGTAGCTGGTCTTTCCCAAGGAGGCGCCGAGATCACGGACGATGAACTGCCGCCCCGGGGCACGTCCCGGCTCGGAGATCGCGTAGATCTTGTTGTTGGACGTCTTCCAGTCCCAGTTGTTGAGAACCAGGTTCGCGACGACCAGCCCCCGAAATTCCTGAGAATCCAGGAAGGGGTTGTCGTACCAGGACCAGTCGCCCACGACCTCGCGCCCTGACAGCGTGGGCCGGAAGCGTCCGCCTGGCTGGATGCCGGCCCCTTCACCCGACAACTGCCACTCCGACATGTAGTACGTGGGCGGTTGATGGAAGCCGACGGACCAGAGGATTCGCGAGGCCGCCACCTCGGTCTGCGCCTCGGGGCCCAGCTTGACGCTCCACTCGATCCCTTCGGCGTCTCGAACGTCGAAGCCGGGGCTGTAACCGGACGAGTCCTTCGCGACAAATGTAAATGGCCTGGCGCGGGGGGCGAGCCTCGCGCCGCCGGGCCCATGGAAGAGATCGCGCTGGGCCAGGTCTGTGGGAGCCTGCCAGAGCTCAGCAATCGCAGCGGGAATGGGGGCGGTGGGGGAGGTGGACGCGCGACGGACCGTTGGTCCGCAGCCGGCCGTGCCGCCGAGGACAGCGAACGCTAACGCGACGAGACCGATGCCCCAATGCCTCACAACGCACCTCGGACACTTCGCGAGCAAGAAATGTTCCGCGGTCGGCTGTTGAGGTCAGGCGCCCGAGTCGGCGGCGGCGCCGCGCTTCTTGTCCATTTCCTGTTGGGTTCTGAGGATCGCGCACCAGGCGGCGTGCTTTTCGACCGGCATCCCGCACTCGATACAAACCCGCACGCGGGCAACC
Organism: Vicinamibacteria bacterium; assembly: GCA_963806705.1. GTDB lineage: Bacteria > Acidobacteriota > Vicinamibacteria > Vicinamibacterales > JAENWD01 > JAENWD01. Next base: position 173,705 of record CAWDZE010000012.1, on the reverse strand, counting down.
GGCTCCGCCCTCCGTCCCAGCAGTTTCTTCAACAACGACATCCGAACCCCCTGTCAGCGCGTCGACACGCGGTGTTGCAACGTGAATACGTCGGGAAGGGGGTCAAGGTTCGCTACTCCGACCCGTCGGCCCTGGCAATGTCGATTGTGCGCTCACCGTCAGCCCGCGAGACACGCACGCGCCAGGGGTTGCAGCACACCTCGCAGTCCTGGACGAACGAGCCCCGGACATCGGGCTCGACATAGACCTCAACCAGTTCGCCGCAGTAGGGGCAGATGACGGGGAAGGAGTCCATGGGAATTGCAGATTGACGATTGGCGATTACAGAACTAAACGCGGCGGGAAATCGGCGCCCTGCGCAGCCGGCCCCAGGCGGCTGTGGTCGATTGAGGTGACATGGCGGCCTCGCAGTCTAATATAGGCCCTCGTCCCTCATTTCGCATGGAGAGCCACCGTTGATCGTCCCGCGAACCTCGCGAACCGCCATCATGCAGAAGCTGCGCGCCAAAGTCGATCGGCGCCTGCCCGTCTTCATTGCCAGCGCCGGCAGCGGCCTGGTGGCGCAACTGCTCGAACGCGCCGGTGTGGACTGCGTGAACACCTTTTCGGGCGCCCGGCTGCGCGCCAACGGCATGGGCACGATGTCGATGCTCTGGCCGATTCTCGATTCCAACAAGCAGACCCTGGACTACACGCAGCAGGACATCCTGCCGGCCATGAAGGGCGACGCGTTTGTCTGCGCGTGCATCAACGCCAACGACCCCCTGAAGGACATGCGCAGCGTGCTCGAGCAGCTGAAGGCCATGGGTGTCTACTCCGCCTCCAACATCGGGCCGTCGATCTCGTACGTGGACAAGGACAGCAACCTGTTCCGGGTGCTCTCGAGCGCCGGCATCACGCTGCAGCACGAGATCGACATGCTGAAGCTGGCGCGCGAGCTGGACATGGTGGCGGTCGGGTTGGCCTTTGACGAGGAAGACAGCCTGCGGCTGGTAGGGGAGGCGCAACCCGACATCTTCTGTTTCCACGCGGGGACGACCAAGGGCGGCCTGAAGGGCTACGACTCGGGCGAGACGATCGAGCAGACCGCCGAACGGACGGAAGCGGCCAACCGGAAGCTGCGGGCCCTGAAGAAGGACATCATCCTCGTGGCCCACGGCGCCGCGATGGAAACCCCGGAAGACGCGCAGTTCATGCTCGACCACACCACGTGCGACGGCTTCTGGACCGGCTCCTCTACCGAGCGCATCCCAATCGAGCGGGCCGTGTCCGAACAGGCCCGGACCTTCGCCGCGCTGCGCTTCTCCAACCGGTAGCCCCATGCCCAAGGTCATTGCCGTTCTCGCGACGCTCGACACCAAAGGCCAGGAGGCCGAGTTCCTTCGTCAGCAGCTGAAGGCGCTGGGCAGCCGCGCCCTGGTGGTGGACATGGGCGTGCTCGGTGCGCCGGCCGCGCGCGCCGACGTCACGCGGGCCGAGGTCGCTCGCGCCGGCGGCACGACGCTCACGGCCCTCAAGAAGGACCCCACGCGCGAGGCAACGCAGCCCGTCATGGCCGCCGGCGCGACCAAGGTCCTGCTGCAGCGCATCAAGGCCGGCAAGGTCCACGGCGTGATCGGTCTGGGCGGCTTGCAAGGCACGGCGACGGGCACGATGGTGATGCGGGCACTGCCGTACGGGTTGCCGAAGGTGATGGTGTCCACGGTGGCCTCCGGCGACACGTCGCCTTACGTCGGCATCTCGGACATCACGATGATGTTCTCGGTGGGCGACATCCTGGGCCTCAACGCCTTCATGCGCAAGGTGCTGGCCAACGCCGCCGGCGCGGCACATGGCATGGCCCAGGTCAAGGTCGAACTGGCGAAAAAGCGCAAGAAGGGCGACAAGCCGCTCATCGGGATCTCCAACCTCGGCGTGCTCACCCAGGGCACGTTGCACGCGCAGGCGCTCTTTGCCAAACGTGGATACGAAGCCATCGTGTTTCACGCGGTCGGCACCGGCGGACGCGCGATGGAGCTGATGATGCGCCAGGGCATCATCGGCGCGGTGTTCGACTACGCGATGGGCGAGATCAGCGACGAGCTGTTCCACGGCCTGCGCGCAGGCGGCCCGGACCGGCTCACCGTGGCTGGGTCGCTGGGCCTGCCGCAGGTGATCGTCCCCGGCGGCTCAGAGCACCTGGGCATCCTGGTGTCGACGCCCCACGTGCTGCCCGATAGGTGGAAGACCCACAAGCACGTGTGGCACAACGAAGTCGTGCTGGCGCCGCGGCTCAACGCGCGCGAGCTTCGCCAGGTGGCGCGCGAAGCGGGTAAGCGCCTGCAATCGACGCGCGGCAACGCCGTGTTCATGATCCCCACGCTCGGCACGGGCCGTTATGCGATGCCTGGCGGTCCCCTGAACGACCCCATTGACGACGCGATCTTCTTTGCGGAGCTCAAGGCGCACATCCCCTCGACCATCGAGATCGTGGAGCGCGTGGCCCACGCCGAGGACCCCGCATTCGTGGAAGAAGCCGTCGACCGCCTGATCGCGCTCGTCGAACGACGATGAGCGCGGCGCTGGACGTCATCCGGAACGCGCAAGGCGAGCGGCTCGACGTCGCGTATCAGGCGCCGGCAGGGTTCCCGTCTGCGCCAGATTCCGTGGTCGTCATCGCGCACGGAGTGACGGCGCACAAGGACCGGCCGTTGCTCATGGCGCTTGCCGACGCGCTGTCGGAGGCGGGGCTGGCGTCGCTGCGCGTGTCGTTTGCAGGCAACGGAGGCTCGGAAGGCCGCTTCGAGGACTCCGTCCCCAGCAAGGAGGTCGGCGACCTCGGCAGCGTCATCGACGCGCTGGTCGAGTGGGGTGTCCGCAGGATCGGGTACGCCGGCCACAGCATGGGCGGCGCCGTGGGCGTCATGCGGGCGTCCATCGATCCGCGCATCGACTGCCTCGTGTCGCTGGCCGGCATGGTGCACGTCGATGCCTTCATGCGAGCGCAGTTCGGCCACCTGACCCCCGGCGAGCCGATGCTGGAAAAGCCCGAGTGTCCGTGGTCGCCGAACCTGGCCGACGACGCCGCCCGCATCGGCTCGGTCACCGCGCAGGCGGCCCGGATTGGCGTGCCGTGGCTGCTGGTCCACGGCGAAGCCGACGAGCTGGTACCGTACCAGGACGCGCTCGACGCGCGTGAGGCGGCCGGCGGACGGCCGGAACTCGTCGCGTTGCCGGGCATCGACCACCGATTCAACGGGGCCCTCCCGCAAGTGATCGACGCCGTCGTGCCGTGGCTGCGCGCGCGGCTATGACGTCGGCCCGCTCACGGCAGCACGTTAGGTGAACCCTGCTTGGTCCCGGTCCAGTCGCGCGTGAAACGGGCATAGACGAGACCGTCGGCGTGCAGGTCGGCAGCGCGCTCGAGCCAGCCGTCCACCCTGCGCTGCGGTCGTTGCACGGTCAGCCGCGCTTCCAGGTGGTGCTCGACAAGGTCGGCGCGCAGTGATACCCTCTCGACTCTGCTCCTGAGCGTCCGCCTTCGCCTGCCGCTTCGGCGTGACAGGCCGGCGCCGAAGCGCTCGAGGATACGAAGATGCGAATTCGACCCACCTCGACCTTCGGGTCCCCGCGACCGTCCGACCGCGACCTTCGCTAGCGTCGCGCGCTCCGGTCCGGGGTTGACCGGACCATCTCGGAAAATTTCAGGCGTTCGTGAGCGTGGCCGCCCCGTGTGACGGCTGACGCCGTGTGGCCTGTCGCGCAAGCGGAAGGGCAGTCATGTCTGCATTCAAGGAAGGGTCAGGGGAGGGACAAACGCGAGAGCGTCGCGCCGGAGTCCGGGCGACGCTTGTCGAAGCCATCCGTGGCTCGTCGCTCGACTACACGACCGCCCCGGTGGGCCGGGCCATCGTCATGCTTGCGGTGCCCATGGTCATGGAGATGGCCATGGAGTCGATCTTCGTTCTGGCCGACGTGTTCTGGGTCGCGCATCTGGGCGCCGACGCGGTGGCAACGGTGGGCCTCACCGAGTCGATGCTGACGATGATCTACACCCTGGCGATGGGCCTGTCGATTGGCGCAACCGCGATTGTCGCCAGGCGAATCGGCGAGCAGGATCCCGAGGGAGCCGCCAGCGCGGCCGTGCAGGCCATTGCGCTCGGCGTCGGTGTGTCCGCGATCATCGGCGTGGCAGGCGCCTGGTATGCGCCGGCGCTGCTCGCGCTGATGGGCGCCTCGCCCGAGGTGATCGCGACCGGCAGCACGTTCACGCGCGTGATGCTCGGCGGCAACGCGACCATCGTGCTGCTGTTCCTGATCAACGCGGTCTTTCGCGGCGCGGGCGATGCCGCGATTGCGATGCGCGTGTTGTGGATTGGCAACGCGATCAACATCCTGCTCGGCCCCTGCCTGATCTTCGGCGTGGGTCCGTTTCCCGAGCTGGGCGTGGCTGGCGCCGCCGTGGCGACCAATATCGGGCGCGGCACGGCCGTGCTGGTGCAGATCGTCACGCTGACGCGGCTCCATAGCCGCGTGCAGGTGGCACGACGGCACTGGCGGCTCGACCTGCCGATGATGGGGTCCATGATGCGGCTGTCAGGATCGGGCACGCTGCAGATCCTGATTGGCACCGCCAGCTACGTCGCGCTGGTACGGATCCTCTCGGTGTTCGGCAGCGCGGCGCTGGCCGGCTACACAATCGGGATCCGGCTGATCGTCTTCGCCCTGCTGCCGTCGTTTGGCATCAGCAACGCGGCGGCGACGATGGTGGGGCAGAACCTTGGGGCTGGATACCCCGATCGCGCCGAGAAGGCGGTATGGACGGCGGCGTTCTACAACATGCTGTTTTTGGGCAGCGTGGGCGCGGTGTTCCTCGTGCTCGCGCGTCCGATCGTCGGGCTGTTCACGCCGGACCAGGCGGTGGCGGCCTATGGGGTGAGTTGCCTGCGGGTCGTGAGCCTCGGCTTCCTGTTCTACGCGTACGGCATGGTGCTGACGCAGTCGTTCAACGGCGCGGGCGACACGTGGACACCCACGCTGATCAACCTGTTCGTGTTCTGGGTGCTCGAGCTGCCTTTGGCGTGGGTGCTGTCGCACGCCGGAGGTCTCGAGGCCACCGGTGTGTTCGTGGCGCTCGCGGTGTCATACTCGATGCTCGCCGTGGTGAGCGCGGTGCTGTTCAAGAAGGGAAAGTGGAAGACGGCGCGCGTCTAGGCCTCTTCGCAGGAGATCAACACCTGCTCGCCGACCGTCAGACTGCCGTGCATCATCTTGTCCTGCCAGTCGGCCGGGACGAGTCGCCAAGTCGATGACTCGCTTGTGCTGCTCAATGTTTCTCTGAACGTCCCCTTGACGGGACTCGTCTGGGCTACCCAGATCCTCATGTGCGTCGACCTCTGATGTCACTGTTAAGGCGTGACGTTGAAATGCTTCGCGAGATCCGATGGCATCATGACGTCGGGCTTCCGGTGAAAGACCGTCCCGCCATGCTCGAGCGCGCGCGCGACGATCGAGACGCAGTGATGGTGATCGGTGAAGGGCAAGATTACGCGGTCGCCACTGAGTACCAGAAATGCCCACGGCGATCGCGCTCAGACGGCCGTAGGGCCGTCCGACGCAGGCCTCGGCGAATCGCACGGCTGCCACACGCTTCTGCCACGACCCTCGCACGTGAACGTCAGTGGTACTCGAGTGGCCGGTATTTCTCTATGTGCTGCGCGACGACGCCTCGCGGCAGCACTTCGACGATGCGGCCGCTGAAGTCCGTCACGAGAGCGGCGTGGCTCCAGTATGTGTAACCGCGCTCCACCTCTTGACGGAACCGCAACCGCTGGAGCAGACACAAGAACGCCCCGAGCCAGTCCCGTCTGTGAATCAGGATGAAATCGCCAGGTACCGGATTTGCCACGCTAGCGCCCGGCCCGCAGTGTTCGACTCTCGTCGCACCGACACTGTCGGTGGCGCCGAGCAAGCGGGCAGCAGGAGCGTTCGGCACCGCTATATCGTCTTAGCGAAGTGTTGCCCGATCTCAGCGACTGTGAGCGGACGGTTGTAGATCGCCACTTCCTGGATGACGCCCCGGAAGGGGAACCTCGGGTTCAGTCGGGTTCCACGTATTGCCGGAACCGATGAACTGGCTCCTGCTGGTGTTCGGGAGATAGGCAGGGTCCACCGATGCTTCCGCCGCGGGTGCGCCGGTATCCGGATCGGCGGTATCGATGAACAACCGGACGATCGCCGGCGACGCCACGCCGTCATACGTCATGACGAGGTGGTATTTCGTCCCGAACACGATGTTGGTACCGTCCGGGGGAATGGCGTAAACGATCTGCCCGTTGCCGTTGCCGACTCCGGCTTGCCACCGGTATTTGTCTGTCGTATTTGGAACGGGCCCTCCGTAAATCTGGTAGCCGCTCCACCCGGTCGTGGCGTCCCCATCGCGCGACGTGATCACCGCGTGAAACGCCGGAGCCTCTCCACTCCACGCGTCGGGGACGCTCCAGTCGTCAGGCTTGACCCACGCTTCGATCGTGAAACCCTCCGCCGGAAACTCATTCAGCGCTGATGCCCACGGAACTTCTACGAGGCCGCCGTCGAATCTGACGGAGGTAAGAGAAGGTTCATTGTCGATCAGGCTTGCCTCTCCACACGCGAACGTGCCCGGTGCGCCGGTGGATTCGAGCGTGGCCTCCTGCTGAAAATCTGGAATGGTCTTGTACTGTCCGGGGTTGGCGTTTTTCTCGTCCTTGGCTGTGGCACCGGACGGGGTGCCGGCGGCCTCGCCAAGCCGCCAGTACGCGATGAGACCAGGTGTCTGGGCGATGAACTCGCCGTACGTCGGCGGCGCATCAGGTGGAACTACCCACTCGTCAACCCCCGCGATCTCCGCGCAACCGGCGAATCCGAGGATCGATACGATGACGAAGAGTGCAACGCATCCCACCAGCAGCATCCAGTCCATCGTTCTTTTCCTTGTTTTCGACCGGAGATCGATTACCACACCGCCGAGGGGCTAAAAAATCGTCTTGGCATAGTGCTGCCCTATTTCAGCGACCGTCAGCGGGCGGTTGTAGATCGCCACTTCCTGGATGACGCCCCTGAAGGGAAACCGCGGTTCCGTCGTCGGATTCCACGTCGCGCCGGAACCGATATACAGACTTTTGTCGGTGTTCGGGAGGTAAATAGGATCGACAGTTGCCTCCGCCGCGGTGCCGAGGTATCCGGATCAGGGGTATCGATGAACAGCTTGACCTTGGCCGGCAATGACACGCCGTCATACGTCATAACGAGGTGGTACTGCATCCCAAACACGATCTCGGTACCGTTGGGAGGAATCGCATAAACCATCTCCCCGTTGCTATTGGCCACCCCGGCCTGCCAACGGTATTTGTCTGTAGTATTCGGAACCGGACTTCCATAAATCTGGTAGCCGCTCGTCGTGGCCGTGCCGGCAAAATCGCGCGATGTGATCACGGCATGATTCGCCGGCTGGTCTCCGCTCCATTGGTCGGGCGTGGTCCAGTCGTCGGGCTTTACCCACGCCTCAATCGTGAAACCCTCTGGCGGAAAATCGTTCAGCACCGATTTCCACGGAACTCTTGCGAGACCCCCCTCGAATCGGACGCCGGTTAGGGAGGATTCGTTGTCAATCAAGCTTGGCTCTCCGCAGGCGAACGTTCCCGGAGCACCCGACGATTGGAGCGTGGTATCCGGCGGAAAGCTTTGAACCTCGTCATAGGTTCCATTGCTGAGGTTTTGCTCGTCCTTTGCGGTTGCGGCCGTCGGCGTACCGGCAGGCTCGCCAAGCCGCCAATACGCGACAAGGCCAGGCGTCGCGGCGATGAATCCGCCGTAGGTCGGAGGAGCGTCAGGTGGAACTTGGTACTCATCGAGCCCGAGGATGTCCGCACAACCCGCAAATCCGAGGAGCGACACGATGACCAAGAGGGCGACGCACCCTGCCAGCAGCATCCAGCCCATGTCTTCCCCCTGCGCTTGAACGCCCGTGACGGCTATATTGTTTTGGCGAAATGCTAGCCGGGGACGCTCAGCGAATGGACCACACGGCCAGCGCGAGCCCAGCGACAATCGCTAGGTCAGCGACGTTGAACACCGGCCAGAACTCCACGTCGATGAAATCGATAACGCCATCCCACCATAATCGGTCCACGAGATTGGCGGTTGCGCCGCCGATCGCGAGGCCAAGCCCTGCGTGTGAGAGGTAACTCTGAAAGAGCGGCCCCTTGGTCACAAGAAAGACGATGCTGAGTAGCGTCAGAGCCCACACCAATATCGACTGTCGGCAGTTGCGAAAGCCCGAAGGAAGGGTGGCGTTCGTGATCCGCCGCAGTCGGATCCCCGAATGGTGAGCGGTCACCTCTCCTTCCCGCAACCGGTGAATCACGACCTGCTTCGCAGCCTGATCCACTGCGATGGTGACGACGGCCGCGATCATGAGGATGAGCACCGCCACCTCCGTCTGCCAGCGCCCGGCGTCATCCGCCTCGCGCGAGTGGGATCCACAAGACAAGCAGCGCCGCGATCGACAGCGCGACGAGCGCAACCGAGATAGTGACGTTCACTGTCAACCACTTCGGCCGACGCCTGTGGTCGTTGCGATCCCTGCCTAAATCCAGCAGTGGCTTCCCCGTTCCATAGAGGGCCAATGCCGAGAGAAACACCGCGCCATCGAAGGGCATGCGGCCCCACACGACGGCGGCGCCAATTGCGAGCGCGACCGCAAAGCCGGCCTCGAAAAGTTCGGTCGGAATGCGACGACACCAGATGCCCCTGTGATCGGGGAGGTACAGCGCAATCGCGCCCGACGTCGGCCGTCCCGCGCAGCACCCATTCAACAGGCAGCCGAACTTGGTGAAAAACATGCCCACCAAAAGGGTGAAGGTAGCGGCATCCCAAAACGCCCAGAAGCGTAGCTGGAGTGCAGCCAGCAGCGGCACTGATACGAGGAACGACAGCAGAAGGCCGCCGTTCAACGCCTGGCCTCCCTCCGATGTCTTCCAAATGCGCGCACGGTTGCCTCGATAGGCCGGCCAGTACGACGCGACGAACAACAACCTTCATCGAGCAGCGCCGGAACGACCAGGACGATCATCGCTGCGTACACGCGCGGGCACTCCACCCCATGCTGCGTGCGGCGAGCGTTCCGACGACGGTGCCCGAGACCCGCCCGAGATACAGCATCGCCGGATAGGCGTAGATCGGATGGGCACGCCATCTAAAAAGGATCCGTCGCATGGCTACTTCGGCGGTTCTATCGGTTCCTCCACCGTCGGTGGTTCCCGCAGCGGCCCAGGCGCCTTGCATTTTTCGTAGCGGCAGACTGGCTCTGGCGTCGGTGGCGGACAGCATTCCTCGATCTGACGGCGCAGGGCTTCGAACTTCTGGCGCTCGAGCGCAGCCTCCGCGTGAGTGGCTGCATAGAGATCGGCAAGCAGGACGATGTTGTCCTTGATGATCGTCTGCAGAGCAGTCTGCATATGGGCTTCATTCCAGATGCCGCAGGTGTGCCTCGAAATGTGTTCGAGAATGCAGATGATGGTGTCGTTCTGTTTCGCGTTATGTGCCAGAGCCTCGTTCGTATAGGTGCCGAGAGTGATCAGCGTGTCGAAGCCGTCGCTCAACGTGGTGTTGACCTGCTGAACCGCTCCCTTGACTTGATCGACGGAGGTCTTGACCGCATCGATTGATGCATCGAGAGGCGCAGTCGCGCTATGGACGTCATCGAGTACGTCCTTGATCTCCTGTAACTTGTTCATGAAATCGCCGGCGGATGGCATCGGGGCCTCCTTTTCATCTGGGTCGCGAATCGGCCCGGCTCCTGCTCGACAGCCGCCCGTGCGGACGAGCTGGTGACCGGTGCCCTGTCAGCCGGGTTGGTTCGCCCCGGCACCCGGCAGGCAACTCAGCAATCCAGGCGGTGGGTTTGTCCGCTGATATTCGGATGAGGTGGTCGACGTCCAGATGGGATGCATGGCACTTCCCTCTGTGGAAACGCGAGGATGACGGGTGTCTCCCTCTGTCGACGAGAGGACAAAAGATATCACGACCCGTTGCCGGAAGCAGCGAACCAGTTTGATCCGGTTTGGTGGACATCTTCCGAGAGGCGTGTCGGTGACGTCGCTACATCTTCCCGAACACCTGCAGCAGCGCCGTCGTCATCCACGGCATGTAGGTGATGAGCAGAACGCCGAGACCGAGAATGGCGATCATCGGCAGCGACGCCGCGGCCACTTCCAGCAGCGGCTTCTTGAAACGGTACGAGGCGAGGAACAGGTTCATGCCAACTGGCGGGGTGAGGTATCCGAGCTCGAGGTTCGCGACGAAGATCACCCCGAGGTGCACCGGGTGGATGCCGAAGGCCTGGCCGAGCGGGACGATGAGCGGCACGACGACAAACGTCGCCGAGTAGATGTCCATCAGGCAGCCGACGACCAGCAGGAAGGCGTTCAACATCAGCAGGAAGACCATCGGCGAGCTGATGTAGGTCTGCGTCCATTCGAGCAGCCGGCCCGGCACGTCGGCGCCAATCAGGTAGCTGGTGAGGCCCACCGCTACGCCGAGAATGACGAGCACGCCGCCGACCGTGGCCACGCATTCAGCGAAGACGCGGCGCAGCGTCGCGAAATCGCGGGCGTCGCGGTGCACGAACACTTGCACGATGAACGCGTAGAGCGCGGCCAGGGCCGCCGATTCGACGATGGTGGCAAACCCGCCGAAAAGCGCCGCCAGCACCACGACGGGCAGCGCGACTTCCCATTTGCCCTCCCAAAGCGCCCGCATCGCGGTTGCACCAGAAAACCGCGTGCGGCGCGTGTTGTACTTCACGCCTTCGCGCACGCCCCACGCGGCGGTGAGGCCGAGCAGGAGCACACCCGGCAGAATGCCGCCGATGAACAGGTCTTCCACCGGAATCTGCGCGACGATGGCGTAAAGAATCAGAGGCAGCGACGGCGGCAACAGCAAGCCAAGCGAGCCCGATGCCGTTAGCAGGCCGATCGAGAACTTGTCGCGATAGCCGTCCTTGAGGAGCGCCGGCAGCAGCAGGCCGCCGAGCGCGAGGATGGTGACGCCCGACCCACCGGTGAAGACGGTGAAAAACGCCGAGAGCATCGCGCAGACCACGGCCGTGCCGCCGGGAAACCATCCGAACCACGCGCGGAACACGTTGAGCAGCCGCTCGGGGGCCTTGCCCTCGGCCAGCAGGAACCCGCACAGGGTGAACAGCGGAATCGAGGCCAGCGTGGGCTTCACCGCCAGCTGATAGGTCTCGATGAGGACCGCCGATGGCCCGACCCCCTCGGACATGAACAGCAGGAGCGCCAGTCCGCCCAGGACGACGAAGATCGGCGTGCCGCACGCGGCAGCTACCAGTATCAAGGCGACCAGCGGCCAGAGCGCACCTGCCGACAAGGTCGCCAGGCTCCAGACCATCCACGCGCCTACGATGAGCCCGCACGCCGCCACGGCCCTGGCCGTCCACGTTGATCCCGACCTCCGCACCGTGCGTATCGCAATCAGCCCGAAGGCCAGCGGCAGAACCGTTTGCGCCATCCACGTGGTGACGCCGGCAGCGATGACGGTGCCCGCCTCGCGCTCGCTCATCATCAGCTCGTACGCGCCGACGCAGAGCATCGCCGACACCGCGGCCGCCACGGTCGCTGCCAGCATCCCGGCTATGTCACGGACTCGACCGGCTGGCAGGAACGTGCCGGTCGCCAGCGCCAGCATCGTGCCTTCGCGCGCGGCCAGCGCCGCGCCGAGAAAACCGACCCACAACACCAGATGCTGGACAAACGGAATGGATCCGGGAATGCCGAGGCCGAACACCCGCCGAAGCACTATCTCGGAGAGCGGCATGACCACCATCACGGCGAGCGCGATGCCCGCCATTGCGTCCTCGAGGGGATAGAGGACGCGGGCCAGGGGGCCGTGAGGACGCTCGATTCCGGCAGGGATGCTGCCGCTCACTTGGCGGTCGACCGCTGCTTGCGATAGGCGTCGCGCTCGCGCACGGCAAGCTCGAAGACATCGCGCGGCACCATGCCGTCACGCATCGTCCTGGCGAAGCCATCGGCCGCGGTGCGGAACTCGGCCAGGGCGGCCTGGTCGGCCTTGACGACCGTCAAGCCGTTCTTCTGCATCACGGCGATCGACTCGGCGTCGGTGCGCGGCACTTCCGTTCGGAAGCGCGTCTCTGTCTTCTGGGCGGCCGCCATCAGCTGAGTGCGGTCTGCTTCGCTGATGGCATCCCACGCCTTCCTGGTCACGATCGTCGCGCCGACCAGGGGCGAGATGCCGACGTCGAGCATGTACGGCGTGTACTTGTACCACTGGAACGAGAGCGCCGAGAGCGGGGTCACCGGGACCGCCTCGATCATGCCCGTGGTGAGCGACGACAGCATGTCCGCCGACGAGAGCGGGACGGGTTGAAACCCGTTGGCCTTGTACCACTGCACCGTGAGATCGTCACCCGCGGAGGTGAACAGCTTCATGGCTTTCAGCTCGCGCAGGTTCTTCGCCGGCTTCTTGCTGAAGACCTGGACCCAGCCGCCGCTGCCCCAGTTGACGAAGACGAAGCCTTTGTCGGCGAGCCGCTGCGTGATGACCGGCTCCAGCTTCTCCATGACGTGACCCAGCTCGGCGTAATCCTGGTAGAACATCGGGATGAAGAAGACGTTGAAGGACTGATCGATCGACATCGCGAGGCTGACGGCCGACAGCGACGCCGCCTGCAGCTGCCCCGATGTGCGCATCTTGCGGATGATGGCGTCTTCGTCGCCTTGCGTGCCGGACATCAACACGAGCCGCACGCGGCCGGAGGTGATTTTCGACCACTCGGCCGACTGTTCCTTCAGGATGTTGTTCCAGATCGTGCCCGCGGGAATGACGGTGCCCAGGCGCACTACGCTCGACGCGCCCTGCGCGCTTGGATATCCGGCCACCAGCAGGACGATCGCCACCAGCAACGCCAACCTTCTCATCTCGTTACTCCGAATGCCCGCTGCGCGAGCGAGCTCAGCCCGTTCAACCCGACGACGGCCGGCGGCGGCCCCGCGGAACCTTCGGGGGTGAAAAGTTCATCCGCGCGTGCGAGCAGCGCGCGGGCCTTCCGTTGATAGATGACATTGGAGAGCCGCATCCGAGGCACCTGGTTGACGTCGATGGCCAGTGCCTTCGCCAGCAGCTCCTCGAACTCTTTCCGGTTCTGCTCGGCCACGCTAATGCCCGACGCCAGCGAGACATACGGGCTCGCCGATTGTCCCGCCGACAGCTCCACCGAACGCGCGAAGTGTCGCCGCGCGTTCTGGACCGATCCGCCCATCGCCTCGGGCAGCGAGTCGAGCGAGATCAGGACGTCGTGGATCCCGCCGCGCTCGTAGGCCTCGTCGAGCTCGAGCGCGCGCGCCATGATGGCGCGGACGATCGGCAGCTGATTCAGCAGTTCCGGCTGCTCCGAGCCGGCCGACACGGCTGCTCCCCACGCCGCCCCGGTCCAGTAGAGCACCGGCACTTCTTCCTTCGAGAATGCCTGCACGGCGGCCAACGGGTCCTTCTCGACCGCGGCGCGGAATCCCTTGTGCGTCAGTTCCACGCGGCGCAGGCAATAGCCGAGCGCCCGCCGATACATCTTGAGCGCGCGCTCGCGGCCGGCCACTGACGCCTCGTAGTCCCGCGCTTCGATGAGTTCGGCGTCGGTCTGGACGAATGCATACGCGTACTGCGTGAACCCGCTGCAGGCGGTCAGCAGCAACCCCTGGTGTTCGGGCACCTCGACCAGCAGGGACTCGATCGTCTTGAGGGAGAACGGCACCGCGTCGCGAATGAGGTCCGGATCCTCGTCGGAGGCAAAGCTGTCGCCGCTGGCGGCCAGCGTATCCGCCAGCCCGTTTATGGCCAGTTTCTTGATCGAGCAGCTGGCGCAGACCGAGGCCGCGACCAGCAGCGCGAGCAGGCGAATGGTCGGTTGAGGCATCCAACCGAACATTCTATTCCATCGCGTCTCCGCGTCGTCCCGAACATCCGGACGCTGCTATCTCCATTGAAAAACCCCGGTCTCTCGCCTCGGGCGGCACAATTCTCGCATCTTCGAGGGCGCTCATGGCCGCCGACGATCTGACCCTCCGGTAGATGTGCTCAATGCGGATGCCTGAGCAGCAACTCCTCTCGGTTGTGTCGAGTGCTGACGCAGGCCATCGCGGCGATGCAGATCGCCACGCACCCTGATCGTCGGCGATCCGTCGCATCGACGTCGACTCGAGGTGGTTGACGCCTGGCTCAGCACCCGTCCGCCCGCACCCAGATCGTCGGGGCGCTGACCGGCAATGAACGTCATCTAGTTCGCCTCGGTAGGTCGAGCCAACACGCGGCCGGACGACGTTCTTCCGCGCTGGACGACCACGGCTGAACGTCCGCCTACCAGCGCACTAGCTGCGTGACCTGAATGAGATTGCCGCAGGTGTCGTTCAGTTTGGCGATCCTGGAGCCGGTCACGTCAGTTGGTGTCATGGTGAACTCGGCGCCGCGCGCTTTCATACGCTCGTAATCGGCCTGCACGTCGTCGGTGAAGAACATGGCCGCGGGCTGGCCTTGCTGGAACATCGCCTGCTGGTAGGCTTTGGCCGCCGGGTTGTCGTTGAGGGCCAGCTGCAGTTCCGTGCCGTCCGGGTCCTCAGGTGAGGCCACCGTGAGCCAGCGAAACGGCCCCTGGCTGAAGTCCGCCTTCTTCAGGAAGCCCAGGACTTCGGTATAAAGGCGCAGGGCCTTCTCCTGGTCGTCGACGTACACGGTGGTCAGTTTGATTTTCATCGGTTCGCTCCTGATGTCACACTCGCGGGCCTTGCCTCTCCTCGTCACATTGTTGCCCGTTCGTCCGTCAGTACCATGACGGAGCGTGGCGAGGAAGTGTGACCGATGAACGAACGCGATTATCTGGCCGAGCAGTTCGAAGAGCACCGAACCCACCTGCGGGCCGTGGCGTACCGGATGCTCGGCTCGGTCAGCGAGGTGGACGACGCCGTTCAGGAAGCGTGGCTGCGACTGAGCCGCGCCGATGCCGCGGACATCGGCAACCTCGGCGGATGGCTGACCACGGTCGTCGCGCGCGTGTGCCTCGACATGCTGCGGTCGCGCCAATCCCGGCGCGAGGAGCCGTTCACCCCGGACGCGCCGGAGCCGGTCGCGACCGGCACGCGCGGGAGCAGCCCCGAGCAGGAAGCGCTCCTCGCGGATTCGGTCGGGCTCGCGCTGCTCGTCGTGCTCGACCGGCTGGCGCCGGCCGAACGCCTCGCCTTCGTGCTGCACGACATGTTCGCCGTGCCGTTCGAGGAGATCGCGCCGATTGTCGGCCGTTCCGCGGAGGCGACGCGGCAGCTCGCCAGCCGCGCGCGGCGCCGCGTGCGCGGCGGCGCGGCGCCCGACCCTGGTCTCGTTCGGCAGCGCGAGGTCGTCGAGGCCTTCATTGGGGCACTACGCGCCGGCGACTTCGACGGCCTGCTCGCCGTCCTCGATCCCGATCTCGTGGTTCGCGCGGACATGCCGGTCCCGCGCGGCGCGCCGAGCGAGATCCGCGGCGCGGCAGTCTGGGCGAAGGGGGCCGTCGCCTACGGACACCTCGCGCAGCTCACGCGGCCCGCGCTCGTGAATGGGGCTATCGGCGTCGTGGTGGCGCCGCGGGGACGGTTGGTGAGAGCGCTCCGGTTCACGATCGCGAACGGCAAGATCACCGAGATCGAGGTCATCGGCGATCCGGCGCGGCTCGGCGAGCTCGACGTGTCGATCGTCGACTGAGCCAGAAAAAGTACGAGAACGCCCACAGCATGCCCGTGGCCGCCGCCCAGCTCCACACCTCCGGGCCATCGCCCATCGAGAGGTGCGCGATGAGCGCCGAAGCGAGGGTGATGGCGAAGCCGGCGTAGGCCCACTCCTTGAGCTGCGCCGGCACCGGCGCAAGCAGCAGCACCACGCCGAGGAGCTTGGCCCACGAGAGCTCCACCCGGAAATAGTCGGGGAAGCCGAGGTGGGTAAACATCTGCGCCACCTGCGGCAGGCTCAGTTGCGCGTAGGCGGTGAAGCTCATCTGAAGGCAGAAGACCGCGGTGGCGATCCAATAGACGATGGTCTTGGCGTTAGGGGTGGTCTTAGCGACGACGAAGGCCGGGTTCTGCAGGGTCGATTCCATGGCTTCCTTCCTGTTCTGTCACATCATCGACGTTGGTCCGTCACTACCATGACGGACGGCGACGGAGGAATGTGACCGCTGACCCTGAGATCGACACTAGCGCCGTGCCGGCTCGAAAAGCTCGATCGGATTCCCATCAGGATCCTCGAGCTGAATCTGTCGACCACCAGGGCCCGTTTCCATCTCATTACGGAACTTCAGCCCCGCTTTCTCGAGCCTCTCAATCTCACGAGCGACGTCGGCCACATGCAGCACAATGCGATTCCATCCGCCCGCCTGCTGCCGCCGGCCATCGGGCATCGGCCGCGAGCCTGACGCGCCTGGACCGCTCAGCAGCAGCTTGAATCCGCCGAGGGACACGATGGCGAACGCCGGCAATTGCTGGTGCTCCAGCTTGAAGCCGAGGTACTTCGTGTAAAAATCGGCGGCACGTTGCACATCCGTGCTTTGGTAGCGGACACCGTGCAATCCCTGAATCGACCGCTCGGGGTCTCCTCCAGCCTCATCGGAAACAGCAGCGGAGCCTCTATCTGTCGGTTTCATTTCGATCCTCCCATTGGTCCAGCTTCACGGGTCAGTGGGGATCCAGTGCAAGTCGATCGCCACCGCCAGTTGCTGCTATCTTCCCCGCGTTCGCCCTGCTGATCCGTTGTAGACGCCCGTCCTCAACGCGAACCCGGGTGATTTGCCGAACCTGGGATTCGTGGGAAGGCCGCTTAGTTTGAAAATGGATCGTCGCGGCACTGCTTCGGCGGGCACGGCTGGTCGGCGTAGGAGCAGAAGACGCAGCAGTCTCCAGGTTTCGGCCGCAGAACGACGTGGCACGCGGGGCACTCGTAGAAGTACCGGCACGCATCGGTCGGCATCGTCTCGACCGTGGCTGTACCGCACTGGGGGCAGGTGAGTGTCGCCTTCAGACGGCCGAAGTTGTACCACATGAAGTAGTGCGCGACGGCTGCTACCGCAGCTTCACCGCCCTCGGTTCCGGGACCATCGGCGGAATGGACGGCCAGGCGTACTTCCGCGCTGCCTCGCCCGCGATGAAGCGGAGGGCATCGTCCCCGCGGTCGTCGCGGAGGCGCGGCAGGCGGTGCGGGCGCCATCACGCACCGCGACGTAGCCCGGCTGCGCGAGAAAGGTGTGCTGCCGGCGGAGGCGAGCCGGCCAACTGACGCTGCGTCCGATCATGGGCGGTTGCCGTTTCCGCGTCAGCACGCTTCGCAGAACCGTACACACGAAGGGCCGCGCGAACGCGGCCCTCATGCCCAACATGCGAATGAACGTCGTTGCGTCGCCTAGTCGTCAGCGCACCCTTCCTCGACTAAGGTGTCGCCATGATCAAGGTGCCCGCCGAAGGAGTCATCGTCAACGCAGATCCAATTGCCCTTGTGGTCGACCGTCCACTTGTCGGCCCGAGCCTGTGCGACTACGCCGCCGAGGACTGCCAAGACGGTTGCGGCCAATGCGCCGAGCAGCAGTTTCTTCATCGACTTCTCCTCAAGGCGCGGTCACTCCGCGCAAGCCAGGACCCCGTGTCCTTTGAACGATGCCCGCCAGCCCAGCAATTCATATGCCGGCACCTCAGCCGTAATATTGGGGCAGTTTTTCGCGATCAAGTCCCAGAACGCACTCAGCAGGAAGACTTTACTCGTCGCTATGAGCGCCGTCTCGCGCCAGTCAGTGGACCACTGACGAACGCCACACTGTGGACCTCATGTCCAACCACTGGAAGATGAACTACGACGCGCCTCTGAGACGGTTGAGGACGGAGCGTAACCGTTGACCAGCTCGCTGGCTAGCGGATGTGGCGGGGGTGGCAGTCTGTCGAGCCGTACACACCAAGGTCGCGTCCGAGCGGCCCTGACGTTCAGTACCTGGAGCGGTGGAGTCTCCTTCCCAGGCGATCAGACGTGCCCACACGCCGCGCAGTGGGAGTAGAGGATCGCGCACAGAGCTGGCAGGGTGCGACGTCCTGGTCAGGCTGGCGTGTCACGGGGCGTCGTCGAGGCGAGCGCCCGGCTGGCAAGACCGGTTGCCAGAAAAAGGAATGCACTCGATCCGTACGCACGAAGGGCCGCGCGAACGCGGCCCTCATGCCTGACACGCGATGCCAGACGTTACGATGGCTTGCGCTGCCGCCAGCGGTCAGGCTTCTTTGGCGCTAGAACCGCCTAATCCGCTTGCCTCAGATCTGAAAAAGGCGATCGATAACCTCGGTCAGCCTTGCGTGCGCCCTCGCTTATAGCTGAGCTTGCCGAACTTTCGCAAACGCACGGTGGAACCTGGCCTTGCTATACTCGGCCCGCTGTGGAGAACGCCCGCGACAAAGGGGGACACAATGCGCATTCGTGTTCGATTGGTCGGGGTCGCCGCCGCTGTGGCGCTGGCGACCGGGTTATCGACCGTGCCGGTCCACGCCACCGTCCACGAGATCGTGGCGCAGTGGTGCTCGGGCCAGAACGAACTCGCACCGCCTGGGATCTCGGATGATGCAAAGAAGAACTTCGCTCAGCCGCTGTTTGCGACCCGGGTGGTGCTCAGGATCGTGGATGAGACTACGCAGACCGTGCTCATCACATTCGTGTATGACCACCCTGCCGTCAAGGTGCAGTCTACGGGGCAGACGATACCTATTGGCATAGATGAAGAGACCGGCTACCCGTTACTTCTGGACGTAATCGAGCCGAACCCGGATTTCCCGGCATTCCGGCACTGCCCGGCCTTGGGGTTCTAAACCAGGATCAGGGAAAGGGTGAGCGGAGCGAGGGCCGTTCGCCCTTTTCCCGCGTAACGACGACCTCATCACGAGTTCAACACGAAGGGCCGCCTCGCGGCCCTTCGTGTGTACGACTCTCAGTTGCCTCGTACCCTGTTGCCCTCCGACGTGAGTAGACCCACATACGCGAACGTCCACTCCGGCAGCGGCCTCGCCCGCGTCTCGAGAATGACCGACTCATAGTTGCAGTCCAGCGGCTGGCCCACGGCCTTCCAGCAACGAATATGGTCGTTGTTGAACACCGCGCGATCATCCGTGCGAAGGATCGTCCGCAGCGGCGCCATGTACCGATGAACGACAGTGTCCCGCGGGAGATGGTGCGACGTGCTCGCCGAGATCACGACAAACTTCGGGTCCACCTTGTCGATGAACGCCTGGGTGTTCGCCGTCTCGCTGCCGTGGTGCGGCACCTTGATGACATCGGCCTTCAACGTGCCGGGGTGCGCGGCCTCCAGGTCGAGCAGCTTCTTCTCAATGTGACCGGGCGTGCCCGGCCCTTCTTCATCGCGCTCCTTCCCGTTCGCGTCGCCCGTGAAGAGCAACCGCTGGGCGCCGATCTCCACCATCAGCACAATCGAGGCGTTATTGATCACGTAGCTGCACTCGCTGTTATCACTGACCGGGGCTTTCGCAGTGTGCAGCACCGAAAAGGTGACCGATGGGAGTGACGGCAGCGAGAACTTCGAGACGGTCCCCGTGGTCACCGCAGGCGGGTGCGAGTCCTCGAGTGGCCGCTTGAACGTGATGCCGGCGAGGTCCTGGACCTTATCGATGAAGGTCAGGTAGTTCGCGCGACCACTATTGGTCGGCCCATTGCAGTCGCGGTTGTAGCCAGGTTCCCAGAACTCCTTGACCGTGGGCGGGTTCGGGTGCTGGCCGTCGAAGTTGAGCAGTCGGGACAGTCCCTTCCAGTCGTCCGTGTCCCCGTGCGTCCGTGGACAGTGCGACGTGGTGTCATCTGCCATCCGCGCTAGATTGGGCGGTCTGACCGTGATCAAGGATTCCTAAGGTGCTAAGGGCGTGACTGACGCGACGCTGTGGACGCTCGCCAAAGGCGCAAATCGCGCTCGTGCGGTGTCTAGCGCAGTGCCAGGTGTCGGCGTTGAACTGCGGTTCCTCTGGAACGACGACACACGCTCGACGCAGATGTACCGCACCAGTGTTGAACTGGCGACGGCGGCGACGGCGAAGCGAGAGGAATTGATGACAGCCGGTTGGGTGGACGCGTCGCCGCACTGCAGACGTGAACGCGAGTCATCAGTCCGCCCTGGGTTGCTCGGTTCACTGACAGTGAACCCACCATGCGTTCCACTGTTAGACGGGCGTTAGATGTATCTCATGGCCGACGCGCCGCGAGCGAGCAAGCCGCGGCCTTTGTTGAGTATTTTCTGGAGCCGGCGCGCGGGCTCGAACCGCGGACCTGCTGATTACGAACTGTCAGCACGGTAGAAGCGGTGGACTCTCGCGGACGCCACTGGACGATCTACTCAGTATTTCCGTCCGTCAGCGTCCAGCCCTTCCGATAGTTTCCAGCGGCTTGGGTGTCAGATTGGGTGTCAGATCGCATGGTTTCCAAGTATTCGCTTGCCCGACGTTTCCCGGCCCCCAGCTCTCCCATCGGTGTCTGTTGAACCGCCGCCGGAGGGGTTGGAGCGGAGCCGCAAGGCGAGATGGGTCCACGGCTGGCGCTCACGCGAGGTACGGGCGCGGGTAGCGAAAAATCGACGCCGATGGCAGGCGTTGAGGTCGCTGTTGTGCGCCTAGCAACCCGTGGTGAAACGGTCGGGGCCCACGCCTGCGCTTGTGCCACAGGTGCCGGATGCCGCCCCCAGGGACTAGAGGGTGCGGCGCGACTGGATGCCACCCCGTGGGTTTTGTGAGGAAAATCGGTTGGTCTGAGTCCACCGAGTCCCGCCGAGTCCGCCGCAATCCATGCTGGTAGTGGTATACTTCCGGGAGGGGCATTCAACACGCTGAGATTTCGGCCCCGAGCAGTTATTCGAGCTGACCTGCGGCAGCGTTCGACGGATGAGCTACAATACGCTGGCAACTGATGCCCATGGGCCGATACTCTCTGCTCGCGCGCGTCATTCGGCAGTGTTCGGATACTCGGTGTGGCTGCGACATCGAGCGGGAGCACTGACCACGGCGAGACTATCGATGACATTGAGAGGGAAGGCTGGAGATTGGACAATGTAGGCTACGTGTTCAGGGGCACTGGCACAACGAGCCGAGCACCATTGAACGCATGGAGCGCCCTACGTTAGCTGCGATTCACACCCTCCAGCGCTTCCAGTTCGATCCAATGATTCGCAGGGCTCGACGCGTCAATCAGTTCATCTAACGAATGGCTTGCCAGCGGTGTGGTAACACGGTCGCGGCATCCGCGATAGCCTGTCAGCGGTGCGGGGCGAGCCTCGTCGGAGCGGGTGGCATCCTGACGCCCCCCCAAGCGGAGATGCTGACAGCGAGCAATCGCGACGCCAGCGCTGACCAGCTCACGATTGGGGGTGTCGTCGATCAGCCGACCTACCTCGGGAGCGTTGATCGACCGATGGTGCCGTCAGATGCAGCTCCACCGGCCGGTTTTCCTGGTTCCGACGACCCCCTCACGAGACTCCCCGGCGTCAACGACAAGACAGTAGACGACAATACAATCGGATTAGGGTCGAGCCCATCAGATCGACCTGCCGGCCGTAAGACGCGCGTTGGTGCCCCTCACCGCGCCGTGAATCCTTCCGGAGACGACGGACCGCTGGCTGTCGGGCAGGCCTTCGGCCCGCGCTATCACATCATCCGGCTGCTCGGCATCGGCGGCATGGGCGCGGTG
The DNA here is from genome assembly GCA_963806705.1 of Vicinamibacteria bacterium. GTDB lineage: Bacteria > Acidobacteriota > Vicinamibacteria > Vicinamibacterales > JAENWD01 > JAENWD01. The sequence goes on along the minus strand of CAWDZE010000012.1, from coordinate 151,922 downwards.
TATCAGGCGTGGGATGCCGAGCTCGGGGTCGCTGTCGCCATCAAAGTCATTCGCCCCGAAGCCATGGCGGATCCGACCACGGCTGCGGAAATTGGACGCCGTTTCAAGCGCGAGTTGCTGCTCGCTCGCCAGGTCACGCACAAGAACGTCGTCCGCATTCACGATCTCGGCGATATCGACGACATCAAGTACATCACGATGCCGTACGTCGACGGCGCGGACCTGGCGACCGTACTGAAACAGCAGGGCACGCTGTCGGCCATCCGGACACTTCGGATTGCGCGCCTGGTGGTGGAGGGGCTTGTCGAGGCGCACAAGGCTGGTGTCGTCCACCGCGATCTGAAGCCTGCCAACATCATGATCGATGCCGAGGATCAGCCGTTGATCATGGATTTCGGCATCGCGCGTTCGACGGGCAGTCCCATGGCTGGGCCGATGCCGGGCAACGCGACGATCGTCGGCGAACTGAGCCGGGCGCTTAAAGCCCCAGCCGACGCCACGGTTCTGGGCACGGTAGTGGGTACCATCGAGTACATGGCGCCGGAACAGGCGAGGGGTCAGCCTGTCGATCAACGCGCCGACATCTATTCGCTCGGGCTGATCCTGTACGACATGCTGGTCGGCGGCTCTCGTGCTCAGCGCGTGGGAAACCCCCTGGTGGAGCTGCGGTCGCGGATGGAACACGCACCTCCGTCCGTGAGATCCGTGCTACCCGAGGTCCCTGAAGCGATCGACAGGTTTGTGTCGCGCTGCCTCGAGCCGGATCCCGCCAACCGTTATCAGACGACGAAGGATCTCGCGGAGGAAATCGCAACGCTCGATGAAAACGGCGCGCCGATCCCGATTAAGCGTACCGTCGACATGCGGGTACTCGCCGCCGTCATGACGCTCGGCGTCGCAGCGCTGGGCGGAACCTGGTGGTTTGCGCGCGGGCCCGACGTGGCCGTTCAGCACGACCCCGTGTCGGTCTTAATCGCGGACTTTCGAAACCTCAGCAAGGATCCGACGTTCGACGGCACGCTGGAACCGATCGTAAAGATCGCGCTGGAAGGCGCGGGATTCATCAGCGTGTACGACCGGGCGGGGATCAAGCGCAGTCTCGGCGTGCGGCCCCCCGAGAAACTGGACGAGCGGGCGGCGCAGGAGATCGCGGTCAAGCAAGGCGTCGGTGTGATCCTTAGCGGATCGATCGACCGTCAGGGCACCGGTTACGCAGTCTCGATCAAGGCGACGCAGGCCGTAACCGGCAACGTCATCGCCACCGCCACCAACAGGGCGTCCAACAAGGACCAGGTTCTGAGCGTGGCGACGAATCTGGCGGGCACGGTGCGGAAGGAACTCGGCGACGACACATCAGACGACGCCCAGCGGTTCGCGATGGATACCCTGTCAGCCACATCTGTGGACGCCATTCATGACTATGCGGCAGGCATGGTGGCAATTTCGAACAGCCAGTTCGAGGAAGCTCGCAGGAGTTTTTCGAAGGCCGTCGAGCGCGATCCGAAATTCGGTATGGGTTGGACCGCTCTGGCCATGGCCTCGTTTAATCTGGACAAGCTCCAGGATACCGAGAAATTCGTCAAGGAAGCCGTCCGTCATCTTGACTCCATGACGGAGCGGGAGCGATACCGGACACGGGGCCTCCACTATCTGGCCACCAGCGACTACCAGCAGTGCATCAAGGAGTACGGCGATCTGACCAAGAAATACGCGGCAGACGCTTCGGCGGGCAACAATCTCGCACTGTGCTTGAGCCGTTTGCGCAGGAATGCCGAGGCCGCGGAGCAGATGCGGCAGGTCGTGAAAATTCTGCCCAACCGCGTGCTCTACCGGGAAAACCTTGCGCTGTACGCCAATTACTCGGGAGATTTCCAGGCTGCAGAGCAAGAGGCCAGAGCGCTGAAGGAGCCGAGCGTGTTCGGATTGCTGGCGTTGGCCTTTTCTCAGATGGGTCAGGGCCAGTTGGCTCAGGCAACCGAGACGTACCAGCAGATGGGAACGCTTGGCGCGCAAGGTGCGTCGTACATGGCGTCGGGCCTTGGCGACATCGCTGTATACGAGGGCCGTTTGTCGGATGCGGCACGGATGCTCGAGTTGGCCGCGGCTGCTGATGTGGCCGCGGAGGAACCCGACCGCGCCGCCACAAAGCTGGTCGCGCTCTCTTACGCGCGCCTCTTGCGTCAGCAGACAGGGCCGGCAATCGCCGCAGCGGACAAGGCGTTGGCGAGCAGCAACGTGCCGAAGATTCGATTCCTGGCCGCACGAACCTTTGTCGAGGCCGGGCAGAGCGCTAAAGCGAGAACACTCGTCGCGGGCCTCGCCTCCGAGCTCCAGCCCGAGCCTCAGGCCTACGCCAAGATCCTCGAAGGCGCAGCAGCACTGAAGGATGGAAAGGCACGCGAGGCGATCAAACCGCTGACGGAAGCGAATGCACTGCTTGATACGTGGATCGGCAGGTTCGAGCTCGGACGGGCCTATTTCCTCGCGGGCGCCTTCACCCAGGCGGACTCCGAGTTCGATCGGTGCATCAAGCGCCGTGGCGAGGCACTGTCCCTGTTTCTGGACGAGGAGCCGACCTACGGGTACCTGCCGGCCGTCTATTACTATCAGGGCCGCGTGCGGGAGAAGCTGGGCACGGCCGGCTTCGCAGAGTCCTACCGTGCCTACCTCGACATCCGCGGGAAATCGACTGAGGATCCGCTCCTGCCAGAAGTGAGGAAGCGGGTCGGCCGCTGACCGCGACGTTCTTTTACCGGCGGTTGGGGGGCAGAGCGGCGGCAGGGGCCGGTTCGGCAACCAACCCCTGCCTTGAGCGGGACACAGCCTAGTACGTGATCGTCGCAGGATTCGAGATGCCCGACCGCGTCGCATCTGAGAAATCCACGAACACGATATAGGTAACCAACTTGCCATTCAGCGGCTTGGTATCGACTATCAGCGTCGCTGCACCGGATGCCTGCCCCACCAGCACACGATTCGCCCAATTCGCACTGGTAATGCCGCCGCCGACAACACGATATGCCGTCGTAGTGACGACTTGGACATTGGGCAGCATCAGGTGAGCCGGTGCCCATTTCAATTCAACCGTCTTTCCGACCTTGAGGGCGGCCAACGAGCGAGGGCCGTTGAAGATCGCATTTGCGTTTTCCAGCGTCAGATCGCCCTGATCCGGGGGCGCGCCTGGATCGCCCCGTCCTGGATCGCCCCGACCTGGGTCGCCTCGGCCCGGGTCGCCCCGGCCTGGATCACCCCGGCCTGGATCGCCCCGGCCTGGATCACCCCGGCCCGGGTCGCCACGGCCTGGGTCGCCCCGGCCCAAATCCTCAGCGCTCATGTCGAGCGAGAAGACGCCCATGTTGGGTCTGCTGCCGACTTGCCTCAACCCGTGCTGCCGAATGTACAGCCAATCGTTCGAACCCAGCAGCGGTCCATTCGGAGCAGCCGACGTAGTCGAAACAGGGGTCAGCAGGCCGTCGAAATTGATGTCCTGATCAGACACGGGGCCACCGACGACTCCGTCGTTCAGCCAGTCGATCGGCGCGGTTGCGCTGGTGCCATCAAGGCGAACCATAGGGACGTCGGTAGGGAGGCTCGGTGAGCCGTCACAGTGCTTCGTCGCCGGTGTGACGTTCAGGCTGCCCTGAATGAAACTGGTCGCTAGAGGCGCATACCATCTCGTCGGATACGCTGGCAAGGTTCCCGCAGCGTCCTGGACTGTCAACGCTGCATCGCTCAGTTCCTTTTCGTCCAGCGGATTCAGCACCTGGCCTGAGAAGTCGACCTCGGCACCACCGTTCATGCCGTGCACCTGGAACAGGTAGCTCATGACGCTGACGTAATTGGGTTTGCAGTTGCGCTCCAGGGTCTCGCCGCCATGCCTCCGCTCGAAATTGTGGCCGACCTCGTGCATGAACGTGCCTGCTTGCGTGACGTCGGCGCCGTTGTAGTTGAACCCGAAGGCGTGAAGGGTGATCAGGCTGTCACCGCCCCCGACGTCGCCGAATCCTGAGCTCCTCCCCGGCACCCGGAAATCAACGTTGTTCTGCTGACAGGTCAAGTTCGGGCTGCCGTCGGCATTCAGACATGGCTCTCTTGGCAGACCCAGCGCGTGCGCCCACAGCGAGTAATGAAAAAAGTCTCGTCGGTTGGCATCGAATCGACGCCTCGGCGGGCACGCGCCGGAAAGTTCGCACGATTCTTCCCAGGCCGCTTCCTGTGCGGCGCTCAGTTGCGCCCCGTCTGGGGCCACCGGTGCGTCTCTGAAGTACTGATACCCGCTCTTCCACCCAACCGTACCCGGGTAGTCGGGAAACTGACAGGGGGCGTTCGGGTCTCCGCCACAGGCCGCTTCGGTGACGAACTCGCCGCCCGAGGCGTCGGGTGCCGCAACGAGGGCACAGCCAAGAGTCCACGTCGTCAAATTGGCGCAGCCACTGGAATAAGGGCTCACCGGCTCGGGATAGCGATTATCGCCCGCATTATCGAGACCGACATCGAAGTGCGCGTTTATCCCGGCCCTCTTGAACGCCCTCCCTGCCATGGCGAGAGCGTTGGCGGTCGGCCGGTGGTCGTGTGGACCCACCGTGCTCGGCGAAGGCCACCCGCTCGTCCTGAAGAAACCGAGCTCGACAAAGAGATCCGGGACTGTCTTACTGGCACCCATGCGGGGGAAATCTGGCAGCGGCGGCTCGCCATCTGGAACGACCGCAGACCCGTCCTCCACTCTGTCCGGCAGGCCGTCCCCGTCGGTGTCCTGCACGTCGGTGCTGAACACGACGCCGGTCCACGACAAGCAGTCGATCGCCGACGACGGGAACGTGACACCCGTGGACACCCCCGTGTCGGACACGGACCCTGGCACGCCGTACGTGGGGTTGTCCCAGGCGGAGCCGAGCGTGCCGGCAAACGGGTTTGAGCCGCCGACCACCGTGCCGTTGATGGTGAGTGTGTCGGGCCAGATGTCGCCGTTGCCCACCAGGTGTGTCATCTTCGCGGCCGGGCTGGCCGACGCGTCGTAATACCCGCCAATGTTCAGATTCATCGACGGGAAATCCTGGTCCACCGTGACCCCACCGTCGTAGATCACGACCGCCCTGAGCGGGGCGTTCGGAACGGGAACACGGTACACGACGACGAGGCTCGCGCCCTCGACATACCTCACCTGGTTCCCGGACGAGGGTGCCTGCGTCCCTCCGCCTCCGCTGTCGGACAACTTGACTTCGTGAACGCCGTTGACAATGAGCTTACCGAGAGTGGCGGGCTCCGTTGAGACGGGCAGATATCGAAGCACATCGGCGCGGTAGACCCGCAGTTGTGTAGACAAGCTTGATGTGCCTGCACCGCCTCCGGAGCCCCAGCATCCCGGCACCCTGACGTTCGGTCCAATGACTTTCCCGTGGATCTCGGAGCCGTTGAAGTAGCCGTCCGCCGACATAGGTGCGGAGTCGTTGTGCTCCAGCGATGCCCAGTAGAGAAAGGCGGCACTGATGTCGCCATTGTCTGGCACACCCTGCAATTGGATCGTGCCGGTCGCCAAGTGGGTCGTGGTATCCCCGAGCCCCCTCAAACCGACCCCGCCGACGACGTAATCTCCACCGCTGAGGAAGAAGTTCTTGAAGAGCTTCAGCGGCGGCCTCGCAGGGGCTTGCGCTTGTCCCCCTGCCTGGGCCAGCAACAGACTGACGCCGATGAACAGAAGTACCGCCGGTCGTGTGAACGGGCGGGTTGGATGCGTGATGCTACTCTTCACTGGCGACATGCTTCGTCCCTTCTATGCACTCTGGGGCGTGTGAATGAACGGGTTGTCGAATCTGGATGTTCGCGGTGGGCTCGCAGCCGCGTGCGTGGATCCAATCAACGAAGACGGGCACGATCCCGTGAGACCTACCCCCGGTTCGTGGGCTTCCACAGAGCGAGCGCCACACTTCAATGGATGAGTCGGATGGAATCTTACTCTACCAATGTGGAAAACAGCGTGGAAAACGCATAAACATCGGAGCGCGACGGTGTATTCAGCGAACTAAAAGCGAAAGTGCTGACCTTGAGCCGCCATGCCCCCGAAGGCCTGCCGAGTCAGTTACGAGGATGCCCAGGGCGTTGAACACGCCGTGGAGGTGCTGGCGGACAGCCTGTTCGAGGGCGCTGGTCTGGGCCTCAGCTTGTTGAAGAGGGACGGTTGGGTGAAGCAGGAGCCGGGACCGTTGACCAGGATTCTCGTGGAGGTCCGGGAACCGGCAACCCAGCACTCGCTGACCGTTCAGCAACTAAAGCGGTGGTTCGACAGCAGCGCGGTAAGCCCCGCCGAGCGGCTCAGGAAGGCAAAGCTGAAGGAACTGTTGTCGGAGCCGAGACAGCGTCGGTGAGGTAGCCAGGTGCCGTGGCGCCTGTCCGGGTAGTCCGGGTCATTCCATCTGTTACCAGTTTAGTGAGTAGGAAGATGTAGAAGAAACGTATCGGCCTTCCCGCCTACGCGTCTGAATTATTTGGCTAGGGCCACTAGCCTCATCGCGTCAGCTGGTTCGAGGCAAGGCCACCGAAGTCCCTCGTTCAAGGCACGCTCACGCCGCCGCCCGCTCCCGAATCTCCGTCAGAACCTCCACCAGTTTGTCCACTTGCACGGGCCCGCCAACTTGAGGAGCGACTGGTCGCGGGGGGCGATTGGCAGGACGCCGGTCTAGTCTTCGCGACTCGGCGGGGAACACCGCTCGACCCTCGGGCCGCGACTAGAGTGTTTCACGCGATTCGCTCTGCGGCCGCCCTGCCGCCAATTCGCTTTCACGATCTCCGACACACTGCGGCGACCCTGTTGTTGGCGCAAGGAGTGAGCCCGAGGGTCATCATGGAAACGCAGGGACACAGCCAAATCAGCCTGACGCTAGATACCTACAGCCACATCCTGCCGGCGCTTCAGCAGGAAGCTGCCGACCGAATGGACGCTGTTTTGCGGTCGTGAGAAGTCTGTGGGTATCAGATAGGGTATCAACGGGCGTTAGCTCGGAGCGAGCCGTCGAGCCTGGTTGATTTCTCTGGATTTTCTGGAGCCGGCGCGCGGGCTCGAACCGCGGACCTGCTGATTACGAATCAGCTGCTCTACCAACTGAGCTACGCCGGCCGGGCGTGGGGGACGTCTGAGGCCTGCAAGGCCAAACAGACGATTTGCCAGTATATCACGCCGGTTCCGTCCGCTTGGCTCCGCTATTTCTCCAGACTCCGCTGCAATTCCAGCATCGGCCGTTGCCCAACCTGCACGAGGCCGACCCGCGGGAAATCGAGGTCGAGCGTCATCGCCAGCACGGCCGCCGTCACCATGACAAACCCAATGCTGCCCCAGACGTGACCGACGCCGGTGAGGCCCGTGCTGAACCCGGTACTGCCCGCAACGAGCATGGCGGTCAGCAGGAGCAGCAGGACAACCGCCGCCGGCAGGTGGCGATGTAAGAGGTCCACGCGCGCGGCGTGCAGATCGATCACCTCGTTCAAGGCCTGCAGCACCACGACGGTTGCCGACGGCGTCTCGCGCACGCCGGCCACACCAGCCGACCAGATCGCCTGGTGCAATTGTTCCGCCCTGGTGATGGTTGCCTGCACGGCCTCGGCGTCCGCACCGGCGTCATAGAACGCGACGCGAGCCGTCACGTAGGCCTCGAGCGCCGCGCGCAGGGCGTCAGCGTGCGGCGCCGGCAACAAGTCGGCCCGCAAGTACGCTGTCCCGATGGCGTTGGATTCCTGGAGGATCACGTCCCTTCGATCGGCGAATCGGCTGGCGGCCGAAGCGAAGCTGAATGCCAGCAGCAACCCGAACAGCCCGAGCAGACCGCCCTGGACGCTCCCCAGGTGCGCCACATCGATTCCGGATGCGCGGCGCCGGCGCCCCAGGCGATCCCCGGCGACGTGCGCGAGCAGGATCGCGACGAAGACGATGAGCCAGACGCCGCCGATGGTGAGCCGCACAGCCTCTACAGTCATGCGAAGGATTGTTGGTCGGCTCCGATCGGAAAGTCGAGCGGGACGCTGGACAGGTCACTACCTAGGCGATGTCACCGCGAAGCCGGTAGAAGGCATACGCAAATAGCTCGTAGAAGGCCGACTCGCTGGCGCGCAACGCATACCGGTTTGGCACCAAATCCTCGGTCCACGTCCTTGGTGTGTCAGGAAGCGAGTCCGAGACGGCCGGCACGACGTCGAGCCCGCGATGTCGGAAGAGCGCTGCCGCCCGCCGCATATGTGCTGGCGTCGTGACCAGCAGCACGCGGGTGCCCGGCGGCAGAAGGGCCTTGACTCGCTCGGCCTGTTCGGTCGTGGTCGTCGACCCGGACTCGAGGGCGATATCGGCGGCGGCAACACCGAGCCGCTCGAGGTATTCGCGCATCACTTCGCTCTCGGGTCGCTTGCCCGCGCCCCCGGGAGGCATTCCGCCAGAGACGATGACGCGTCGTGGTCCCAGCAACCGATAGAGCCGCGCAGTGGCGCTGACGTTCAGCGCCGTGTTCAGGACTGGCAGGTGAACCGCGACTGCAGCCGGCCCCACGCTCACGACGCCGTTGCCGAGCAGCACGATGGTATCGGCACCGCGCGCCTCGCGCGCATCGGTGATCGGCCCCGCGCCCGCCAGAGTCCGGTGGAGCCATCCGGACACCAGCGGCACACTCGCCGTGACGTAAAACACAAACAGGAGTGCGAGCCATCGGCGGCCCCAGGCCAGTGTCCGCTGGGAGGCCAGCAACAGGAGCGCCAGGCCGATGCCGGCAATCAGAAACGACGACGAACCCGGTATCAGATAGCCCTTGGCCAGCGCCACCAACACGGTCATACGCCGACTGTATCACCGGGCCGTCTACGTCCGAGGCGGCAGCGGCTCGGCCCGGTACAACGCGCGAGTGTTGCGGGCCGAGGACAGCAGGAAGACCACTCCCATGCCGATGGCGCCGATGAGACCCCCGACGTCGAACAACTGGAACGGCCCGAACCCGAACGGATGGATGTCGGGCCGCGAGATGGCGGCCAGCGCGCCGGCCGACAACAGTATTCGCAACTCGGTGGGCCCCACGCCGGCAAACGAGATGCGAAACACACCGAGCGCGTGCGTCGCCAGGAACGACTCCGCCGACAGCAGCAGATACCCGACAAGCAGCGCCATCGCGATCCAGGGGCTGCACAGGCCCGACAGCGCAAGCCCGGTAAAGAGCACCGCGGTGTTGGCGATGTCCACGACGTGATCGAGGTAATAGCCGTACCGCGGCCGCTGCTGGTTGCGGACGCGCGCGACCGTGCCGTCAAGGCTGTCGCCAAACCAGTTGACGGCCAGCGCGACGGGCACCAGTGCCAGCCACCGCGCGTCGATCGAGGCGCCCGCAAATGCCGCGGCGGTGCCCACCATGGCCACCGCGCCCAGGGCCGTCAGGTGATCCGAGGTCACCCACCCCGGCAGCCGGTGCGCGATCCAGATGAGCAGGCGCTTTTCAACCCCCGCCAGCACGCTCGTGTGCTCCCGCACGTGGGTTCCTGCCGGCTTCGCTGTTACTGCCATTGTCGTCACCTGTTTCGGCCTCCTGCTCGTGAATGCGCAGGACGGACGTAAGATGGCTCAATGGCCAACAAGGCTATGATTTGGCTCGTCTACGCCGGAGTGTTCGCGGTGTCGTGGCTGGCCGCGGGCAGCGCCCGAACTGAAGTTCGGGCCTGCGTGCGATCGGCGCTGTCGCCAATGCAGACCGACCCTTACGTCGACGCGCGGGCCCGCATGGTCGAGCGGCAGATCGCCGCGCGTGGCGTGACGGACCCGCGAGTCTTGGCGGCAATGCGCACGGTCTTGCGGCACCGTTTCGTGGACCGGACCCAGCAAGCCAACGCCTATGACGACCGCCCGTTGCCAATCGGCCACGGGCAGACGATCTCGCAGCCGTACATCGTGGCCTACATGACGGAGCTTCTGCGGCTGCAGCCTGGCGCGAAGGTGCTCGAGGTGGGGACGGGGTGCGGGTATCAGGCGGCTGTCCTTGCCGAGATCGCGCGCGAGGTCTACACGATTGAGATCGTCAAGCCGCTTGCCGATTGCGCGACGACGGTGTTGAGGGATCTCGGGTACGCCAACGTTCGTGTGCGCCACGGCGACGGCTACGGCGGCTGGCCCGATCAGGCGCCCTTTGACGGCATCGTCGTAGCCGCGGCGCCGGACCACGTGCCGCCTGCACTGGTGGCGCAGCTTGCCGTGGGCGCGCGGCTGGTGATTCCGGTCGGCGACGCCGATCAGGAGATTCGCGTGATCACGAAGACCGCCGGGGGCCAGCGCGAAGAGCGGCTCATCCCTGTTCGCTTCGTCCCGCTGACCCGCGACGTGCGTGAGCAGGACTGATGCGGCCGCGCGCGTTGAGCGTCGCGGCGCTCGCGATGGCGCTCTTTGGCCCGTGCCGCGAGGCTCGCGCGGAGTGCGTGCCGCATGGTGCCGCGGCCAGCGGCCAGCTATATCGTCCCCGGCGCGCAGGAGTTCCTCTATGCGACCCCGCCGGGCAGCCCTCCGCTCCTCCTCGACGCCTTCGCGCAGCCGGACGGCAAGGTGCATCCGGCCGTGGTCGTCGTGCATGGAGGAGGATGGACGACGGGCAGCCGAGTCGCCCACATCGGGCAGTTCCTCGAGCTGATCGCCCAGGCCGGCTACCAGTGGGTGGCAATCGACTACCGACTTGGCGGGCGCCGCACCGCTGGCAAAGGCGTTGGATCCCTGAGTTCGGGAGCCCTGGACGCGGTGTCTGACGTGCGCGCCGCGCTCGATTTCATCAGCTGCCACGCCAAGGCGCTCGCGATCGACACTGAGCGCCTCGTCATGCTCGGCGAAGACGTCGGCGCACGTCTGGCGGTGCAAGCCGCAAACGGTGGAGGCCTCACGCGGAATCGTGCTGGTCGGCGGTGTGTACGCACGACGCGATGCCTTTACCGGGTACCGCGGTGCGCGTGATCCACGGCGCGCGACATCGCGAGGCCCCGCCCGCGGGCGCTCGCGCGTTCTGCAGCAGGATTCTCGCGCAGGAGTTCCCGCCTCCAGGCGGCTGCGAGGTCGATCTCGTGGACGGCGCCATTCACCGCGCCGAGAACTGGCGGCCGTCGCAATGGCACTACAAGCCACGGCTGGTGCATGGCTACGCCGGATGCTCGGCCCCGGGGCCGCGCAGCCGTTCACCTTCGAGCCGCACCCGGTGCGCGACGTCTTCGGGCCCGGCCTGCACAAGCGCCTGATTTACAAGCCGCGCCTGGGCCTCACGATGGACGCGTGGATTCCTCCGCGGCGCCAGGCCCCATGTGCCCGTGCTGCTCGTGCACGGCGGCGGATGGGAAGCCGGCGATCGGGTCACCTACATCACGCCGATGTTCCGTCCGCTGGCCGAGGCCGGGCTTTGCCTGGTTCTCGATGGACTATCGCCTCACGCCCGACGGCACGCACGCCGGCCAGCTCGAGGATCTGCGCGACGCCATCGCGTTTCTTCGCCAGCGCGCCGGCAGCTTCAACATCGACGCGCGCAAGCTGGTGATCGTCGGCGAGTCGGCCAGCGGCCAGATGGTGGCCCAGGTGGGCGCCGAAGACGCGTCGCTGGCGGGCGTGATCTCCTTCTACGGCGTCTACGATTTCCTTCCGATGGCGGCCAACCTCACGCCGCGCTCGGCGGTGACGCGGCTGTTCGGCATCACGCGCCTCGACGACAAGGCGCGCGCGACGCTGCGCGCGTACTCGCCCATCCATGCCGTGCACAAGGACCAGCCGCCGTTGCTGATGATCCACGGCACGGCCGAAGGCCTATGGGCGCAGGGGCAGGCGATGGCGGCGCACCTGCAGGCGATTGGCGCGCGCCACGAGTTGCTCGCGCTCGACGGCGCACCGCACGGCATGGAGAACTGGGAAGGGCAGCCGCAGTGGCAGCACTACAAGGCCAGCGTGGTGGAGTGGATCGCGCGGGTCACTGGCGCGCGGGAGTGACGTCCACGGCGGCCACTCGCTCGACCGGGATGGGCGTGCCGTTGGCGACCGGCGTGATCGTCACGGTCCAGGGACCTGTCTGGCGCAGCGCGTCGGGCGGCACCGTCGGCGCTTCGATCAGCACGCGGTCGGTGGGGTAGAGCGTGTGCGGCAGATCCATGCGCTGTTCGTGCGTCGGCCCAGTGGATCGGGCCTGCCGCCAGCGCAGCGCGATTTGCACCGGCGGTCCCTTCAGCGGAGCATCCGTCGCCGAGAGCCAGGTTGACTTGCCGAGGTTGGCGACGACAATCGACACGGGCACTCCCGCGATGTGCGGCGGCCGGTTGACCCTCCACCAAGGTGACCGACGCCGCGTGTCTCGAGGTCGGCGTCAGGCTCGATCGGCCAGTCGTCATCGAAGAGGTTGACGGTCTCGACCGCCACGCCGCGCGTGCGCTGGTCGTCTGCCCACCCAGGTCGGGCTCTTCACGACAATCGTCCCGTACGGCTGGGTCAGCGCGGAGGCCGGGCACGCGCGCAGCGGGAACGTGCGGTACCACGGCGCGGATTCGACGCGACCAGAAAACAGCTGGCAGTCGTTCAGCGTCACCGTGAGCGTCGTGCCGCCAGGAGCGCACGCCCGTGATGCCGATGCGCAGGGACTTTGCAGGCCGCTCCGGGTCAAGTGGCACCACGAGCGCGCCGTCGCCAGTCGTCCACCGATGGGGAATGGGCTCGCCCTCGCGCGCGTAGAAGCCCGACTGCTTCACCGCCCAGAATTCCTGCGCGCCGCGAGACGCCAGATTGATGTGGCCGGGCCGCGTGCGCGACGAGTACGCCAGGTGCAGGCGCTCCTCGTTCGGGGGCAGCACATACACGCGGAGATCGCTCCGGCCCTTCGCAAACAGCGCCGGATTCACCACCGCGGCCCACGAGCCTCGCGGAGCATCCTCTTGCCGGTACGTGCGCGTCACGGCCGTGACGATGCCGCCGACCGCGATGACGACCTCCGCATCCACGGGTCCGCCGCGGGCATCGCGGACGCGGCCCGTCAGCAGGCCGGGTACACGTGGGCTGGCCGGGTCCACCGAGAACCACAGACCCGCGTCGTCCACGAGCGCCTGCCAGGGCCCTTCGGTCACGTCCAGTTCGTCCACGCGCCGGCCGATCAGATCGCCGCGGCTGGCCGCCGCGGAACGCCATCCCGGGCGATCGCCGAAGAGCGCGATCTTGCGGGCGACCGCGGCATCGCGCTTTTCCGCCAGGACGGCGGCCTCGACGGTGGCCTGCAGGCGGGCGCCTCCGTAGCGGATCGTCTTGATGAGCGGGATCGACGCCAGTGCCCGCCGCTCGGCCTTCCGGAGTCCAGGTGAGCTTCACGTTCAGCAGCGACGCGATGGTCGGCATCACGTCCACGCTCTGGATGTTGCTGTCGTCGATGCGCCCGCGTCGCTGGTGCGGCGCCTTGATCAGCAGCGGGACCGACATGATGTCGGCCAGATTCGCGGCTGAGAACCCCTTGAAGTACTGCCCCGGTCTGAAGCTCACGCCGTGGTCGCTGGTGACGACGATGAGCGCCGCGTCGTACAGGCCCTCGGCGGTCAGCCGCTCGATGATCGAGCCGACGACGGCGTCCACGTACTCGACCTGCAGCAAGTGCCGTCGATACGCCAGCGTGACGGGCCAGCTGTCGGTGGTCCAGCGGCCCACCTGATTCAGCCCGACCAGGCGCGGGTCGCCGGTGAACTCCTGGCCCGAGCGCAGGTAGACGTACGGCTCGTGCGGCAGCAAGCTGTGCGCGAAGTACAACGTGGGCTGCGGATCGTCGCGGCTGATCGAGGCGATCAGGTCGCGCGGAACCTGGCGCCGGTCCTGCTTGCTTTCGGCCACCCACCGGCGCTGCCACCGCTGGTCGTGGATGAAGTCCTTCCAGTTCTCGGTGAGCGGTGGCAGGTGCGTGCGCAAACCCGCCGGCAGCGCGACGTTGAGGTACACGACGCCGGAATCGAGCGTCATGCCCGCCATCCGCACGGCCAGGGGATCGCGACTTGGCCTCGCACAGCCGTTCGGGGCACAACTGCGTGATGGGCTCGTGCACTTCGAGGCGATATCGGCCGCCGAGCCACGTGAACAGATTGTGCGGGTAGCTCTTGGTCGTCGGGACTTTCGTGGGATTCGGCATCATGCCGCTGACGATCGGCGGCACGGCCCAGCCGGTGAACTCGGCGACCGTCGAGGCGTTGCGATACCACGTGGCGTGATCGGCCAGGCGCCGCAAAGCCCGGATACCGATCGCGGTCGATCTGCCCATGTGCGTCGAGCAGCGACGTCAGCGGCAACTGGTCGAAGACCAGGAACACGATCGGCGGCGCCGGGCCGTCGATGACGGCGGCCGCCTCGGCGCTGCGCGCATCGGGCCGCACGAAGGCCGACATCGTCGGATGCAGCAGGAAGATGACGGGGAACACGAGGACGCTCGGAGAGAGCATCGTCATGAACGTGCGCACGGCGGCCCGCGTCGCATAGGCCCACGCCAGGGCGGCGCCGCATGCGCCGGCGACGGCCAGGTGCACCACGGTTGGCAGCGGCACGCGATGCGCCAGGATCTGTGACGCCAGCGCGCGTCGCCAGCACGCCGATCAGGGCCGTGAGCGCGATCCGGCCGGCGCGCGGCCATCCCGCCGCCAGCACGGCCCAGGGCAGGATCAACAGCAACGGCAGGCCAACCGAGACCACGCCGATGAACAGCATCAGGTCCAGGGGCTGGGTGCGGTGGGCGATGAAGAACTCGCCGTTGCGCTGGAGGATGTCGTACAGCGGCTGGGCGACGGCGAACGACCAGAGCGCCAACAGATGGGCTGCCGGCAGCGCGATTTGGCCGATGCGGGCCCGCCACGACGGACGTGGCTGGCCGGCGGAAAGCGATGAGTCGTTCACTATGGATGAGTATGGCTCAAAGACCAGGGTTTCGGCAATGTTACCTGATGTTTACCGCTGCGACCGGTTCGTGACGCGTCACGTCGACGACCCTTGCACGTCGCCATCGCAATCGTCAATCTCAATCGTCAATCTATGATTCCCCCGTGCCCTCCCCTCGCACCCTGGCCATAGCCTTTGGCGCCCTCCTGACGCTCTACAGCGTGACTTGGATGTACCTGGTCCGTCAGGAGTCGGACATCGTCGTCGGCATCGACACCGCATTCCGGCCGATTTGCCGGTGCCTGGAGTTGACGGCCATCACGCCCAACGGCCCGGCCGCGCAGGCAGGGCTGAAGGTCGGGGACCGGGTCCGCGCGCTCGACGGGCGATCCTTCGATCGGTACGAGCCGTTCCTGGACCTGCGCCGCCACGGCCGCGCCGGCCAGGTCGTCCGGTTGCAGGTTGAGCGCGACGGCGCCGTTCGCGATGTCGCCGTGACGCTGCTGGCGCGAAAGGATCTGCCCGCTGTCGCCACAGACGGCCGCGTGGGCCAACCCGGGCGCGTTGATGCGACTGGTGCAGCAGGTCCTGGCGCTCTACCCGATTCCGTTTCTGCTGGTCACCCTCGTCGTGCTGTTGCAGCGGCCCGACGACCCGCACGCCTGGCTGCTGGCGCTGATGCTCGGCGGTTTCATCGCCGGGGCCGGCATCACCGAGTTCGAGTATCGCGTGCCCTCGTGGATGCGCGGCTCGCTGGTGGCCGTCTCGACTGCTGCTGGGTGTGCCGCTGGCCGGCCTGACCTACGCCTTCTTCGCCGTCTTCCCCGCGCACTCGCCACTCGACCGCCGCGCTGCCGTGGCTCAAGACGGTCGGCCTGGTACTGGGCTACTCGGTCGCCGCGGTGCTGGCCATCGGCGCGCTGGTGGGGCAGGGCAGCTACTTCCGGTTCTGGCTCGACGAGCGGTTCGCGGCGCTGGATGGCGCCCGTCGGCATCCTGATCCTGATCTACAGCGCAGGGTTCTTCCTGCTCGCCGTCGTGTCGCTGGTGCAGAACGCGTTTGGCCCCGTCGACGTGCGCCGCAAGACCCGCGTCATCCTCTTCGGTCTGGTCGTCGGGGCACGCCCATCATCGTGTTGCAGTCGGTGGTCGGGCGCGACCGGGACGCGGCCCTACGAGCTGCCGCCGTGGTTCTGGGTGTCCTCGATCCTGCTGCTCTTCGCGATTCCGTTGTCGCTCGGCTACGCGGTGGTGAAGCACCGGGCGATGGAGATTCCGGTGCTGCTGCGCCGCAGCGCGCGCTACCTGCTGGTTCGCCGGGGACTGGTGACGGTGGCGGTCCTCGCGGGCATCGCCGTGACGCTGGGCTTCGCGCGGCTGTTCGACAGCGTGCCCTTCCTTGGCTCGATGGACCGCACGCGCGGCGGGCTGATGGTGGGGTCGCTCTTTGGCGGCATGATGGTGCTGGTCGGCCGCCGGGTGTGGCAGCCGGCGATGGAGCGGCTGGACCGCGCGTTCTTCCGCGGGTCGTACGACGCGCGGCACCTGCTGATCGACGCTGGCGGAGCAGACGCGCACGGCCAACGATCGCACCACGCTTGCCGAGATGATCGACCACGCGGTGCTCCAAGCGCTGCATCCGAAGACGCTGCTCGTGTTTCTGCGCGGCGGCGACGACTGGACATTTCAGGCAGCGGCGCACGAGGAGTTGTCGGGCGACGAGGCGCGCCTGCCCATTGCGCCTGCCCAGCTGGTGGATCTCGTGCGGCGCGGACGGCCGCTGTTGCTGGATCCCGCGCGAACTCGAACCCGGAGAGGCGTGGTCCTCCCTGGCCCCCTTGTCGCCAGAGGCGCTGGTGCCGCTGATGGGCCGTTCGCGCCAGATCGAGGGCCTGCTCGTGCTCGGGCCGCGGCTGTCGGAGGAGCCCTACTCGGGCGAGGACGTGTCGCTGCTGGCGTCGGTGGGCACGCAGTCGGGCCTGGCGCTGGAGAACATCCGGCTCGCCGAGAGCATGGCCGAGCGGATGGAGGTCGATCGCCGGGTCTCGCGCGAACTCGAGATCGCGCGCGAGGTGCAGGCCAAGCTGCTGCCGCAGGACCGGCCGGTGCTGGCCTCGCTCGACTATGCCGGCGCGTGTCTCCAGGCTCGCATCGTCGGCGGCGACTACTTCGACTTCGTGTCGCTGGCGCCCGACCAGTTCGGGCTCGTGCTGGCCGACATCTCGGGCAAGGGCATCTCGGCGGCGCTGCTGATGGCCAGCCTGCAGGCCAACCTGCGCGCGCAATACGCCAACGCGCCGCACGATCTGGCGCAGGTGCTCGGGACCGTGAACAAGATCTTCTTCGACTCGACGGCCTCGAACCACTACGCGACGTTGTTCTTCGGCGTCTATCACGAGAGCGAGCGCAGGCTGCGCTACGCCAACTGCGGCCACCTGCCACCGGTCCTGCTGCGGGCCACCGGACAGGTCGAGCGGCTGGGCGTGACCGCGCCGGTCGTCGGGCTGTTCGACGTGCCGTGGGACTGTGCGACGGGCGAGACCTCGCTTGCGGTCGGCGACACGCTCGTCGATCTTCTCCGACGGGGTGAGCGAGGCGACGTCCGATGAAGGTGACGAGTTCGGGGAGGAGCGGCTGATCGCGCTGCTGCAGCGGCACGTGGACATGCCCGCGCCGGCGCTGCTCGACGCCATCGTCGCCGCCGTCGGCGACCACGGCGGCGCCGAGCAGTATGACGACCTGACGCTCATCGTCGCCCGCGTGCGATGATGACGTACGTTAACCACAGGGATGCCAAAATTTCTTCTCTGTGCGTCCTCTGTGTCTCTGTGGCTAACGTCCGTCATCCAGCTAGTTCAGCACGTCGAACAAGCGCGAGAACTTGATGACCAGCGTGCGGTCGGTGCCGGGCGTGGTGCGTGGCACCAGGTCGTCGTCGATGAGCGTGTGCAGGTCGGTGTAAACGACGAAGAGGCCCGTGTTGGCCTGCTGCAGCCACCCGAACCGGAAGTTGGTGGACCACAAGTCGTCCTTGTCGTTGTACTGCACCAGCCCCTGGATGAACATGCGCGGCGTGAACGAGTACGACAGGCGCGTGCGCGCCAGCGTCGTGTGAAACGTCCCTTCCGGCAAGTCGACGTCGTTGCGCGTGACGTTGACTTCGGCGTTGACTCCTCGCTGAAGCGGATCTTCAGCGAGGGCGTGACGCCCACGCGGTCTCCGCCGAAGAACCCTCCGACGCGGGTCGTCATCTGCAGGCTCACCGCCTTGGCGCGCGGCGTGTAGAGGACGACCTGCACTTCCTTCTCGTCGTAGGTTCCGCGGGGCACGAAGATGCCGGGATAAATCTCGAACGGCCTGGTCACGCCCTCGCGCGTGAGATTGAAGCCGGTGTGCACTTCGTACCCGTTCTTCCACTCCCAGTGGGAGTCGAAATGCGCGAAGCCGGTCGTCTGGAAGCCGTCACGATCCCAATAGCCGCGATACGAAGTGTGTGGACGAATCTCGTGCAGACCGAGAAAATCCGCTGGCCTGTAGCGGTAGAAGATGAGCGCCTCGCCCTTCCGGAATCCGCCGTCGCGACTCAGGAAGCCCACCTCGGGGTTGAAGTCGCGGCCAACTGACGTGAACATCGATGTGAGCAGCCACGCGGGCGAGTCGCGCTCGGCGCGCACCTCGAACGCGCCTTCATCGTCGCCGCTGTCAGGCGTCACGGTGCGCGCAGCGAAGCCGGACACGAAGGCGTACCGGCCGATGCCTGCGCGGCCGTCCACGGCGAAGCTTCGGTTGTAATCGCGCGGGCCCGACAGCGAGCCGGTGCCTTCGCGATTGACGACGATGGCGCCGATGTTCGAGCGATTGGGGAGATCCTTGCGCACGCGCGCGACCGTGAAATTGCTGGCCGCCTGCGATCCGAACGAGTCGGTCTGCATGTTGAGCAGCCCGACGTTCATGCCGTGGACCTGGCCGGAGACCCGCGCGCCCGCCACGATCGGAATGACCTCGCCGTCGTCTCCGATGCCGATGCGCCGGCTGAAGAACAACTCGACCTCCGCGGGGCTGCCGACCGCGAAGAGGCCCGCGTTTTCGAGGAAGAACGGCCGCTTTTCCGGGTAGAACAGGTTGAAGCGATCGAGGTTGATCTGGAACTCGTCGACTTCCACCTGCGCAAAGTCGGTGTTGATCGTCGCGTCGAGCGTCATGCTCGGCGTGAGGCTGTACTTCATGTCGCCGCCGACATCGCCGCTCGACGTCGTCGAGCCGCTCGACCGGCCGGCATGAGCGGAGCGGCCCAGCGCGTACGGAGTCAGCTTCAGATTTCGCTGCCCGGGGATCTTCAGACCGGTGACGGTGCCGGCCTGCGACAGACGGAACAGCGTGAACTGTCGAGACAGCGGCGCCCAGTACGCGACCTCGTTGCGCCGGCGGATCGTCCGCTGGACGTTGATGCCCCACGGGTGCGCCTCGCCGGCGGGGTAGCGCAGCGTCCGGAAGGGAATCGCAAACTCCGCGCTCCACCCGATGTCGGTCACCGACGTGCGCACCGTCCATGACGCGTCCCAGTTCAAGTTGAATCCGCCGCCCGAGCCGGCTTGCGCGCCGCCCAGCACGATGCTGCCACCCTGGCCTTCGTTGGTGACCTGGCCGTCGTACTCCAGCGCATTGGGATTGGTCCCGAACACGAACCCGTTCTGTTGATCGTGGAACGTGTCGAGGATGATCCGGACGCTGTCGCTGTCGTCGAGCGGCGCATCACGCCGCGCCTCGGACGCGATGATCGCCGACGGCGTCCGGTCGTAGCAGACCACCGCGATGTAGAGCGTGTCGGTGGTGAACCCGATGCGCACCTCGGTGTTCTCGGACGCCGGTTGACCCTCGTCCGGCGTCGTCTGCCGGAAGTCGCCGCCGGCCACGACCCCGCGCCACACCTCGTCGCCGACGATATGGCCGTCCAGGACCGGTGGAGTGGGCAGCGGAGACGCGACGATCTGGGGCCGGGGAGTCGGCGCGGGCTGGGCGAGCGCGGGCACGGAAGCGCCAGCGACCAGCACTGCAAGTGCAAGCCGGGAGACGGTCATCAGATCCGGGAATTGTACCTCAGCGGTTCCATGGTCAATCGCGAGGACGCCGCACACAGCACACAGCACCCGGCACGTAGCACCGCACTTCGGCACCTGGCACCCGGCACGCAGCACGCTCCCGGAACTATAGGACTAAGATCTCCCTGTGTCCGACCCCCTGTCGGTCTTCGACATGTTCAAGATTGGCGTCGGGCCGTCGAGCTCGCACACGCTCGGGCCCTGGCGTGCGGCGCTGGCCTTTCTCGCCGATCTCGAAGCCTGGCGAGGCGCACACGAGATCGCGACGCTTCGCGTGGACCTCTTCGGGTCGATTGCCAAGACCGGGCGGGGGCACGGCACGGACCTGGCGGTGCAGGCTGGTCTTCTCGGGCTCGATCCGGTCACCTGCGATCTTCCCGATCTCCACGCGCAGGTCGAGCGCATTGCGCGGACCGGTGCGTTGCCGCTCGGAGGCACTTCGCCGGTGGCTTTTCAGCCATCGACCGGCATCGTGTTTCACGCCGACCGCGCCTTGCCGTTTCATCCGAATGCCTTGACGTTCACCGCAACGGCCATCGATGGCGCGACCTCGGAGTCGACGTGGTACTCCATTGGCGGCGGCTTCATCGTGCGCGACGGCCAGGAGGCGGGCGCGACCGCGCATGTGGATCTGCCGTATCCGATCGACACCGCAGCCGACTTGCTGCGATGGTGCGACCGTATCGGCGGGTCGGTCGCCGACGTGGTACGGGCCAACGAACGCGCCTGGCGTCTCGACCTGGAAACAGAGGCGGGCGTGGATCGGATCTGGCACGCCATGCGGGCGTGCCTCCACCGCGGGTGCCACACGCCAGGGGAGTTGCCTGGCGGACTTGGCGTCAAGCGTCGCGCGGCGGCGCTCAACGCACGGTTGCTCGGCCAGCAGGCCGGTTCTGGCGCGAGTGAAGACTACGACCGATGGCTCGAGGGCGTACGGTCGAGCGGCCGGGACTTTCCGACGACGCTCGACTGGGTGAGTTGCTTCGCGCTGGCCGTCAACGAGGAAAACGCCTGTTTCGGTCGTGTGGTTACCGCGCCAACCAACGGCGCCGCCGGCGTCATCCCTGCCGTCCTCCAGTACTTGATTGCCTTCGACCCTGCCGGGTCGGTGCGCGGCGGGGGAGTGATGCGAACGGTCGCGCGCGCTCGTGACGAAGTGGCCGTCGTTCGTGAGTTCCTGCTGACGGCGTCCGAGGTCGGATGCATCTTCAAGAAGGGCGCGACGATCTCGGCGGCGATGGGCGGGTGCCAGGCTGAAATCGGCGTCTCGTCAGCGATGGCGGCAGCGGGACTGTCGGCGTGCCTGGGCGCATCGCCGCGTCAAGTGCTGATGGCGGCCGAGATCGCCATGGAACACCACCTGGGGATGACCTGCGATCCCATCGGCGGCCTCGTGCAGGTGCCCTGCATCGAGCGCAACACGATGGGCGCCGTGAAGGCGATCACCGCCGCGCAGCTCGCGCTCCGCGGCAATCCAGCCGACGCGCTGGTCTCGCTCGACGCGGTTGTCGACACGATGTGGCGCACCGCGCTCGACATGAACGCGAAGTACAAGGAAACGGCCGATGGCGGGTTGGCCGTGGCGATACCCATCAGCCTCAGCGAGTGTTGATGACGTACATCACCCCCACTTGTCGAAAGCTCAGCCACGGTCTATAGTCCAACCCGCCCTGGCGGTCTGACCGCCTGGTCGTTCGCGCCGACGGCATGATACCCGTCCCAGGAGAGGACCGCCCACGTCATGAACAAAGAACGGCTTTTTACGGCCAGCTGCATAGCCCTGGTCGCCACCGCGATGTCGTTTGCGATCCGGGGCGACATCATGGGCGACTTCGAGTCGATCTTTCAGTTGAACAAGACCAACGTCGGCTGGATTGCCGGCGCGGCATTCTGGGGCTTTGGCCTGTCGATTTTCGTCGGCGGTCCCCTGTGTGACGTGCTCGGGATGGGCACGATCATGCGCCTGGCGGCGGCCGGGCACATCGGCGGGACGCTGCTCACCATCTTCGCGCCGAACTTTCCGGCGCTGTTTCTGGCGACGGTCATCATCGGCATCGCCAACGGTCTGGTCGAGGCAGCGGTGAACCCGCTCATCGCGACGATTTACGACAAGGAGAAGACGGTCAAGCTGACGGCGCTCCACGCCTGGTTCCCGGGCGGCGTCGTCATCGGCGGCGTGCTCGCGTTCGTCTTCACGCAGGTCGGGCTGGGCTGGCAGGCCAAGATGCTGCTGATGCTCGTGCCATCGGTCATCTACACGTTCCTGCTGCTTGGACAGAAGTTCCCGCCCACCGAACGCGTCGCCGCTGGCGTGCCGTTTGGCGACATGTTCAAGGAGGCGCTGCGCCCGCTGTTCCTCGTGATCTGGGTCGGCATGATGCTGACCGCCGCGACGGAACTCGGGCCGGGGCAGTGGTATGCCAACGTCTTCAACGAGGTGATGGCCAGCACCGCACAGGCCGGCATCCTCGTCCTGGTGTGGGTGAACGGCATCATGTACCTGATGCGGCAGTTCGGCGGCGGAGTCTCTCACCGGCTGTCGCCGGTGGCCTTGATCGCGGTGTCGGCGATACCCGCAGCGGCAGGACTCTACTTCTTCAGCCACGCCCAGACACCGGCGGCAGCCTTCGCCGCCGCCGCCCTGCTGGCGATAGGCACGGCGTTCTGGTGGCCGACGATGCTGGGCATCACGTCCGAGCGGTTCCCGCGCACCGGCGCGCTCGGCCTCGCCATCATCGGCGGTACTGGCAGCTTTGCTACCGCCATCGCCGGCCCGGTGATGGGGCGGCTCAACGACATGTATGGCCCGCGCGAGATGCTGGCGCTGTGGGCGATTCTGCCGGTCGCGCTGGTCGCGATCTTCGGGGCGATCTACCTGCGCGACAAGGCGGCGGGGGGATATCGCGTCGAGCGCATCGGCGCGTAGGCGAGATTCACCCACAATCACGAAGGGCACGAAGGGAAGACACGAAGGCCACGAAAGCCGGAAAAGTTGGCTTACAATCGAGCACCCGGTTGGCAGTGCGCGTCCGAGGTGTTTCGACCTTCGTGACCTTCGTGTCCGCCTTCGTGACCTTCGGGATTGTGATTGTTCGACATGACTCTCTCGTCGCCCTCTAAATACCCCATCGTCCAGATCTCGCTCGACCTCACCAACCTTGCTGACGCCCTCGAGATGGCGGAAATCGCAGTCTCGGCGGGCGTGGACTGGCTGGAGGCCGGCACGCCGCTGCTCCTGGGCGAGGGGCTGCACGCCGTTGAGGCGCTGCACACGAGGTTCCCGTCGCACCCGATCGTCGCCGACCTGAAAACCATGGACGGCGGATACCTCGAAGCGGAGATGATGGCCAAGGCCGGCGCAAGCTTCGTCGTGGTGATGGGGCGCGCGCACGAGGCGACCGTGCGGCGCGTCGTGGACGCCGCGTGCGACTACGGCATCCAGGTCATGGGCGACAACCTGGCGGCCGAGGATCGGATTGCGAACGCCAAGTGGCTCGAGTCACTCGGCGTGCACTACATCATCCATCACATCGGCTACGACGAGCGGCGCCTGGTCACGGGCCTGAGCCCGATGGACGAGCTCGACGAGGTCGTGGCGGCCGTCTCGGTGCCCGTGCAGGCGGTCGGCGGGCTCACGATCAAGCAGGCGATCGAGTGCCCCGCGCACGGCGCGCCGCTGGTAGTGCTGGGCGCGCCGCTGGTCATCGACGCCGACGACTTCAAGCCGGCCGGCAGTGACCTGCACGCGGTGTTGAGTGAGATCTGCTCCGAGATTCGGAAGACGCCGTTCAAGCGGCCGAAGAACTGGCCGGAGTAAATGAAAACACAACAGGCCGTCGTTCAATACGCGCTCACGCCGATGGCGGTGGAGCTTCGGGAAGTCCCGGTGCCCGAGATCGGGCCGGCCGATGTGCTGCTCAAGGTCGGCGCCGCCTCGGTGTGCGGCTCCGACGTGCACCAGGCCTACGCGACCCATTCGTGGCCGGTCAACATCCCGGTGACGCTGGGCCACGAGTTCGGCGGGACCATCGCCGCCTCGGGCCGCGAGGTCGCGGAGTTCAAAGATGGCGACCGGGTCGTCAGCGAGACCGCCGCAGTCATCTGCGGCACGTGCCTGATGTGCCGGACTGGCCGGTACAACCTGTGCCCGACGCGCAAGGGCTTCGGCTACGGCGTCAACGGCGCTATGGCCGAGTACGTGAAGGTGCCGGCGCGGTGCCTGCACCACGTGCCGGCCACGTTGCCGTTCGAGCTGGCGTGCCTCACCGAGCCGCATTGCGTCGCGTACAACTCGATGTGCGGGAACGCGACCATCAAGCCCGGTGACAGCGTCCTGGTGCTGGGGCCCGGGCCGATCGGGCTGCTGTGCGCGCGCATGGCGGCGCTGTCGGGGGCCAACCCCCTCATCGTCGCCGGCCTGGCAAACGATGGCGAACGGCTCGCCACGGCGCGCGCGCTGGGCGCCACGCACACTGTCAACATCCAGGCCGAGTCGCTCGACGAGGTCGTGCGCGGCCTCTCGCCGCTTGGCGCCGATGTCGTGTGCGATGCCTCTGGCGCCAGCCGCCCTCTCGACGCCGCCTTGAAGCTGGTCGCGCCGGATGGGCAGGTGATCAAAGTGGGATGGTCGCCCGATCAGGTGCCCGTCGACCTCAATCCGCTCGTGCAGAAGAACGTCCGCCTGCAAGGCTCGTTCAGCCACAACTACCCGATTTGGGAGCGCGTCATTCATCTGATGGATCAAGGCCTCACGAAGGCCGATTTGATCGTCGGGCTGAAGACGAACCTCGGCGGCTGGCACGACGCGTTTGACGCAATGCACTCGGGCAAAATAATCAAAGCGGTGCTGGTACCGACGATGTAGGGGCGCGCTTGCGCGCCCCGCCGGGGTACAGCACGAGCGCCGGTCGTAGGATTCCACATCCGGCTGCACCCACGCGGGGCGCGCAAGCGCGCCCGTACGGCGATTAGTGAGCGAATTTCGATACATGCTGACCAACAAAGTAGCCATCGTCACCGGTTCGACCTCCGGTATCGGGCGTGGCATTGCCGTGCGCCTGGCCTCGCTCGGCGCGCGCGTGGTTGTGCACGGGCGTGACCAGATCGCGGCACGACAGACGCTCTCGGCCATCGCCGAGGCGGGCGGAGTTGGAGACTGGCATCGGGCCGACCTGGCGGACGCGGCCGCGTGCCGTGGCCTGATCGGGTTTGCTGTTCAGCGCTTCGGCGCACTCGACGTCCTTGTCAACAACGCGGCGCTGACGACGCGGGGCGACATCGAGCATGCCGGACTCGACGTCATCGACAGCATCCTCGCGGTGAACCTGCGTGCGCCGATGCTGCTCATCCAGGCCGCCATCCCGCACATGCGCGCGCAAGGCGGCGGGTCGATCGTCAACATCGGCTCGGTTAACGCGTACATCGGCGAGCCCAAGCTGTGCCCGTACTCGGTGTCCAAGGGCGGGCTCATGACCTTGACGAAGAACACCGCGGCGGCGCTGAACCGCGATCGCATCAGGGTGAACCAGATCAACGTCGGCTGGACGCTCACCGAGGGCGAGCACAAGGTCAAGCTTCTCGAGGGGAAGGGCGAGGACTGGCTCGCCGACGCAGTCGCCACGCGCCCCTGGGGCCGATTGCTGTCGCCCGACGACGTCGCCAATGCGGTCGAATATTTCGCCACGGACCGCAGCGCGCTTGTCACCGGCGCCGTGATGGATCTCGAGCAATACCCCGTGGGAGCGCCGCCAAACTGGTGAGCCCGATTCCTGGCGTCGTGACCTTCGTGTTCTCCTTCGTGACCTTCGTGACTGTGAACTGACATGTCTCAGGCGCCTCGCATCTCCGTCTTCCCCAAGTGCTACTTCGACGAGCTCGTCTCCGGCCAGAGAAGCTACGTCGGCTGGATTCACGACGCAGCCACGCTTGGCGGGGAAGGCGTCGAGCACTACGACGAGTTCTTCCCCAGTTACGAGGAACGCGACGTCGCCCCGGTGATGGACGCGATGGCGGCGACCGGGCAGGTCACGTCGATGCTCTGCTTCTCGCCCGACTTCACGCACCCCGACAAAGACGAGCGGCGGCGGCAAGTGGAGCGGCAGAAGCGCGCGATCGACCTGTCGGTCCGCATTGGCGCCAGATACTGCCGGACGTTGAGCGGCCAGAAATATCCGGATCTCTCAATCACCGAAGGGGTCGCTCGAGCGGCCGAGTGCATCGCGCAGTCGCTGGACTACGCGGCCCGCCACGACGTCGTCCTCTGCCTGGAGAACCACTACAAGGTCGGCGACTGGCTGTATCCGGAGTTCGCGCAGCAGGAAGAGCCGTTTCTCGCGCTGCTCGACGCGCTGCCGGAATCGCCGCACTTCGGCGTGCAGTACGATCCGTCCAACGCCGTCGTGGGCGGCTTCGATCCTCTGGCATTTCTGGAGCGGATCAAGCATCGCGTCGTGACGATGCATGCGTCGGACCGATTCCTGGTGCCGGGCACCACGCTTGCAGAAATTCAGCTGCAGGATGGGACGGTAGGCTATCCCGACAAGCTGAAACACGGCGAAACCGGGCGCGGCGCCAACGACTACGACGCGATCTTCCGGATCCTGCGCTCGGTGAACTTCACCGGCTGGATTTCGGTGGAAGACGGGATGGACGGCCTGGACGAGCTGCGCCGATCGGTGGAGTTTCTCAAGAGGAAGCGGGCGCAGTCACGAATAGTGCTGAGTGCAGGGTGCCTGGTGCCACGTGCGGTGCTGAGTGCCGCGTGCCTGGTGCCGAGTGCGACACCGCACCAAGGACCCGGCACGCAGGCACAGAGCACCGCACTCGGCACCAGGCACCCGTACCCAGCACTGGATGTGTCACTACACTCGTCCCACCTTTCATCCCGCACCACCGGCCGTTGATCACGCCCTATGGCATGATGAGACATGCTTCGCCCGCGCTTCTGGCACATGCTCGCCCTTGGCCCGGTCGTCGGCGTCTTGTCGGGCACGTTGTCGGTACTGGCTGCAGTACCTGGATCGACCCCACCATCATCACGCGCCCCATCGGCCAGTACGGCTGGGTCGTCCTCTACAACGTCCTCGCCTGGACGAGTTGGCTGCTTTTCATCCCGCTCATCTGGCGCCTGGCGTCGGCAGTGCGAATCCGCCGCGATCGCTTCGTCCGGCCGACGATGTTTCACGCGGCAGCCAGCCTGGTGCTGGCGGCGCTGGTCTGCGTGATCAGCGGGTTCGAGCAGTACGGCGTGATGGTCGCCTCTGGCATCACCCAGGCTGCAGGGCAGCCCCTCGCGCCGGCCTTCAATCTCAAGCGTGTGTTCCTGTATACCTTCGAGTGGAAGGTGCTGCTCTACTGGGGCGTGGTCGGCGTGCACCACGCGATCTACTACGCGCACGTGCTGGGCGACCGCGAGTTGCGCGAGGCCAGGCTCGAGGCGCGGCTGGTCGAGGCGCGTCTTGACGCCTTGCAGCGGCAGCTGCATCCGCATTTCGTCTTCAACACGCTGCATGCGATCGCCGGAGTGCTGCACCGCGACCCCGACGCCGCCGAGTCGATGCTGGTGCGCCTCGGCGATCTGCTGCGCGCCGTGTTCCGGAGCCACTCGCAGCAGGAGGTGTCGCTCGGCCGCGAGGTCGAGCTGACCCAGCAGTACCTCGACATCCAGCGCATGCGCTTTGGCGCCGGCCTGCGCGTGGAGTTCGACGTGCCCGGGCACCTGCGCGACACCTCGGTGCCGGTGCTGGTGCTGCAGCCGCTGGTCGAAAATGCGATCAAGCACGGCTTTGCCGGCCGCACCGACGGCGGCACCATTCGCGTGTCGGCACGCCAGGCGGGCGATCGCGTCGAGGTGACGGTGGGCGACAGCGGCCGCGGCGCCAGCGCCGACGCCGTCGAGCGCGCCAGGGACGGCGTGGGCCTGTCGAACACGCGCGCCCGCCTCGAACACCTTTATCCGGGCCGCCACGCCCTCACGGTGGCCGCACCCGCATCGGGCGGATTCGCCGTCACGATCTCCGTGCCGGCGACCGCCGTCGCGCCGGAAGAGGACCTCGCCGAGGTGCTCGATATTTCCGCGTGACCACCTAGATATCCGCGAACCTGTAGCCGACCCAGGGCTCCGTGAGGATGTACGTCGGCGACGACGAGTTCGGCTCGATCTTCTTACGAAGGGAAGCCACGAGCACGCGGAGGTGTTCCGGCTGATCGGCGGCGTGCACACCCCAGATGGCTTTGAGGATGGTGCGATGGGTCAGCACACGCCCGGGATGCTGAGCCAGAAACGTGAGCAGCTCGAACTCTTTTGGCGTCAGCCGCACTTCGTCGCCGTCCTTCAGCACGCGAAATCGTTCACGATCGATGACCAGCCCGCCCCGGACAATCGGCTCGTTCGTCGGCCGGGGATTCTCGACTCTCCGCAGCGTGGCACGGATACGAGCGAGCAGCTCTTCAGATCCAAACGGCTTGGTCACGTAGTCGTCCGCACCGGCGTCCAACGCGCGCACTTTGTCGCCTTCCGCTCCCCGTGCGGAGAGCACAACGATGGGAATGCTCGAGCCGAGTCGCAGCCGCCGGCACACCTCGACGCCATCGAGGTCCGGCAGGCCCAGATCGAGCACGACCAGATCCGGGGTATCGCGTGCCACCGACTCCAGCGCCGCCCGACCGGTCATCGCGGCCAGGACGTCATACCCCCGGCCCTGCAACAGCGGCCTCACGGTGCCAATGATGTTGGGTTCGTCGTCGACGATGAGGATGCGCGCCGCCATGCCTAGTGCGCCACCGCGGCGGATCGGACCGGACCTGGAACGACGAGCGTAAACCTCGCGCCGGCGCCCGGCACATTCTCGGCCCAGACGCGGCCACCGACCGCCGCCAACAAGCCTCGCGTGATCGAGAGTCCCATACCCGTGCCAAACGTCGCCTGGCGAGCTGAGCGGCCACGGTAGAAGCGCTCGAAGAGGTGGTCGAGTTCATCGGGATCGAGGCCCGGGCCGTCATCGCTCACGGAGACGCGCAAGCCATCCTGCTCCACCCGAGCCAGTACGAGGATCTCGCGGTCGGCCGGCGAGTAACGCGCGGCGTTCTCGAGCAGATGCGACAGCGCGACCGACACCAGGCGCGGGTCGACCTCCACGGCCATATCGGTGCCGGCGTCCACGCGCAGCGCGCGTCCCTTGAGCGCGTGTCCGACGTGCGCGACCGCGGCGTCGACCACATCGGCGGCACCGACCCACTGCTGGTCGATGCGGATTGCCGCGGCATCGATGCGCGCCATGTCGAGGATGTCCTGCAACAGACACGTCAGCCGTTCGAGTTCGACGATGGCCGCACCAGCCTGCTGGCGCCGATCGTCAAGCCGCAGGTCGCCACCGAGGTTCTCGACCGCCACTCTGATGACCGTCAGCGGCGTCCTGAGGTCATGGCTCAAGGAGGCCAGCAGCGTCGCCGCAGAGATCGGCCTTCTGGCGCACGAGGACGGCGGCGTCGCGTTCCGCCAGGAACTCTGTCCGCTCGATTGCGATGGCGACGACGCCGGCGATGGCGTCGAGCGTGCCAAGGCCGACAGATCGCGGGGGTGCCGCCAGAAGCCCGACCGCACGGGTGCCGTGCCGCAGAGGCACAATCGACACGCCGTGCTCCACGGTGCCCCCTGCCTCTGTCAGGGCGGTGTCCAGACGGCTGGCGTCGACGACGATCGCATCGGCTCCGCCCTGATGGATCTGCCAGCCATGACTCGACGGCAGGCAAATCGCCACCGCAGGTAACGCAAACCGACGCCCCACGTGGCGGGCCAGCGCTTCGACGGCCCCCGGCGGCTCGGCGGTCAACAACACGTCCCTGGTCAACTCAAACAGGCGTGTGACCTCCTGACGCCGCGCGTTGGCCTCGCGCGCCCGATCCTGAGCGGCAGCCGATAGCTTGCTCCCGACGATGGCGACGGCCAGGAAAGCGACCAGAGCGATCCAATTTTGCGGGTCGGCGATGGTGAACGTGCCGACTGGAGGCAGAAAGAAGAAGTTCAACGTGAGCATCGCCAGGATCGCCACCAGGATGGCGATCCGCAGGCGTGCGATCGTCGCCGTCGCGAGCACGACCAGGAGCAGCGCCAACGCGACGGTGGTGTGGCTCACTCCGGGCACGGCGCGGAGCGTTCCTGTCGCGATCGCAACCAGGCCGACACCGCCGAGCAAGACGATAAGATCGCGGGTCGACATGGTCAGCTCGACTTCCTGATTCTGACAGCTCGAGGAAGCCCGATCGCCAGAAAGTCATAAAAAGGTCATAAGTACGGCGCCGGACGTCGCCGCCAGCCTCGCGCTCCCCGCATAATGGAGCCATCGCCAAATTCGCTTTGGCCAGGCCGAAGCGATACGGGGGACCCACGCGAGCATCCCGCTCGATGGGGCGAATCCATCCCGCCGACGCGCGACGCGCGGGCGGATGGTAGAGGACTCCAACCTCGAGCCCGTCAGCTAACCCCGTCGGCGATTGGAGCGTTCCGTGCCCGACGAGTCGTTCTTCTTCCAGGTCAAGCGCCTCCTGGTGGGCGCGCCGATCCCCTCTCATCTCGCCCACCACGAGCGATTCTCGCGGGTGACCGGACTGGCCGTGCTGTCCTCGGATCCGCTGTCGTCTGTCGCCTACGCGACCGAAGAGATTCTGCGTGTCCTCATGCTTGGGGGCATCGCCGCGATGGGGCTGGTTACGCCCATCGGTGCGGTGATCGCGACGATGCTGGCCATCGTCGTCTTCTCGTACCGACAGACTCTGTACGCGTACCCCAACGGCGGCGGCGCTTACATCGTCGCGCGGGAGAATCTTGGGCGGCTGCCCAGCCTCATCGCGGCCGCGGCCCTGCTCATCGACTACGTGCTGACCGTATCGGTGAGCATCGCCGCGGGAGTGGCGGCCATCACTTCGGCCCTGCCCGCCTTCCACATCAGCCGTGTCGAGCTGTCGCTGGCCTTCGTGGCGGTTCTCATGCTGGGCAATTTGCGGGGTGTGCGTGAGTCGAGCCGGCTTTTTGCCGCGCCGACGTACTTCTTCATCGTCGGGATCCTCGCCATGATCGCGGTCGGCGCGTGGCGTTACCTAACGGGCACCCTGGCGCCGATGGAGCACGCCGGCGGCTCGCTGGTGCCCAGTCAGACCGGTGCCCTCACCACGTTCATGTTGCTCACCGCCTTCTCCAACGGCTGCACGGCGATGACCGGCGTCGAGGCGGTGTCCAATGGCGTTCCGGCATTCCGGCCGCCGGAGAGTCGCAATGCTTCGGCCACGCTGGTGACGATGGCGATCATCTCAATCGTGATGTTTGTGGGCATCACTCTGCTGGCGCACGCGTTCGGCATCGTGCCGAGCGACACCGAGACCGTCGTGTCGCAGATCGCTCGCGGGACGCTCGGGGGCCGGACGCTGCCGTACTACGCGGTGCAGGCCTCGACGATGCTGATTCTGGTGCTCGCGGCAAACACGGCCTACGCGGACTTCCCACGCCTGGCGTCCATCGTGGCACGGGATGGCTTCCTGCCGCGTCAGTTCACGAACCAGGGCGACCGGCTGGCGTTTTCAAACGGCATCGTGATCCTCAGCGTGCTGGCGGGCGTGCTCCTTGCAACCTTCGGTGGAGACACCCATGCGCTGATCCCGCTGTACATGATCGGCGTCTTCGTGTCGTTCACGTTGTCGCAGGCTGGGATGGTCGTGCACTGGCGCGCGCGTAGGACGCCGGGCTGGCGTACCAGCGCGGCCATCAATGGCTTTGGCGCCGTCGTGACCGGTGTCGTGCTTGTCATTGTGGCCACCACAAAGGCAGCAGAGGGAGCGTGGATCATCATTTTGATGATGCCGGCCCTCGTCGTAGTGTTCGAGGCCACCCGTCGCCATTACGACCGCGTGGCGTCGGAGCTCACGCTCAGTGGGTGGCAGCCCGAGGCCATCGGCGGACACGTCGTGCTCGTGCCTGTCGGGGGAATACAGCGCGCCGTCGTGAAGGCGCTGAGGTACGCCCGCACGCTGTCGGCCGACGTCCGCGCGGTGTACGTCGAGATCGATCCTGCCACGACGTCGACGGTGCGGCAGCAGTGGACCGAATGGGGCCAGGGCGTCGAGCTGGTCGTGCTCAAATCGCCCTATCGATCGCTGATGGAGCCGCTGGTCGACTATATCGAGCAGGTGCAGGCGGCCGATCCCTCCGGCCACGTGACGGTGGTCCTGCCCGAGTTCGTGCCGCATCGGCTGTGGCACCACCTGCTCCACAATCAGCACGCCTTGCTGATCAAGGGCGCGCTGCTCTTCAAGCCGAACGTGATCGTCACCAGCGTGCCGTTCCACCTGGGTCGCCAGGCTGCCGTTCCTGTCCCCGCAAACGACCAGGCGGTCGTGGGCGGCGCGAGGCTCGAGGGGTGACTGGCACCTCGGCCGCCGTCGCCTCTCTTGTCGTTGCCGCGCTGGTTGCGGGTGGCTGTCGGCACCCGCCCGTCCTGACCCAACTGCTCGAGGCCCGCCGCCTCGCCGCTGACGTCCTCGTTCAATTGACCAAGGCCGCCGACGCCTCGAACCGGGCCGTGATGGCCGGCACCGATGACGGCGCCAGGGCTTCCGCGCAGCAGGCCCGTCAAGCGACCCAGGCTGTCCGCACCGGGGTCGACACGCTGGCGCCGATCCTTCAGGGGCTCGGCTACACCGACGAGTTGCGGATACTGGGTGAATTCCGCGTCCGATTCGACGAGTACGCGGCGCTCGACGGTCGCCTCCTCGATCTGACCGTCGAGAACACCAACCTCAAGGCGCAGCGGCTGTCGTTCGGTCCGGCGCAGGAGGCGGCCGACAGCGTTCACGATTCCCTCGAGCGCGTCGCGCGTGCACAGCCCACTGGCGCCGTTGCAGCCGATGCCGGCAGGGTTGTGCTGGCGGTGCGCGAAATCCAGGTATTGCAGGCGCCGCACATCGCGGAGGCCGATGACGCGGCGATGACGCGCCTTGAAGAGCGGATGGCAACCGCTCAGTCGGCAGCGCGCAGCGCTCTCACGCAGCTCGAAAGCCAGGTCCGGCCGGACTCCAGGCCGCTGGTCGCATCCGCTCGAGCCGGCCTGGACCGGTTCAACGCCCTCAACGCCGAGATCGTCGTCCTGTCCCGCCGCAACAGCAACGTCCGCTCGCTGGCCCTGGCGCTCGGTCAAAAGCGCACGCTGACGGCCGCCTGCGAGGACGGCATCAACGCGCTTCGCGCCGCCCTCGCGAAGCGCGGGTTTGCCGGCACCCGATAGACGCGCTGAAGCAAGAACGCCCCATCGCCGCCGACTTGCCGCCGAGGCGGGCGGCAGCGAGTGTTATCCTGCGAGAGTCGATTTCCTCTGGAGGGTCGTGATGCCTCCTATCTCCAGACACGAATTTCTCCAGCGCACGGCGATGGCCAGCGCAGCCTGCCTGGTCTCCTCGATCCAGGGACTTGCGACCGCGCAACAGAAAAAGATCCGGGTGGGCGTCATCGGCTGCGGAAGCGTCTCCAACCAGTACTTCCCGCACCTTTCGAGGTCGCCCCATGTGGAGCTCGTGAGCGCGTGCGACATCATCTACGAGCGGGCGACACGTCAAGCCGCGCAGTATCACGTACCGCATCACTATCCGCACATCGACCAGATGCTCGCGGGGCCCGCCTTCGACCTGTTCGTCGATCTCACCGACATGCAGGCGCACGGCGGATTGAACGGGCAAGCGCTCCGTGCAGGGCGGCACGTCTGGAGCGAAAAGCCGCTGGCCAATACGTACAGGGAGGGTCGCGAGCTGCTCGAGTTGGCTGGAAGCAAGCGACTCCGCGTCTGGGGCGCGCCGGCCGTCGTCAACAGCCCGCAGTTTGCCTTCATGTCGAAGACGATTCGCGACGGCACGCTGGGACAAGTATCGTGCGCGCACGCGCAGTACGGTCACCTGGGTCCCACCTGGTCGGCGTTCTTCTATGAAAAGGGTGGCGGCAGCCTGCCCGACCTTGGCGTGTACAACCTGTCCACGCTGACGGGCCTTCTGGGACCCGCGAAAGCCGTCATGGCGTTGACCAGCATCGTCACGCCAGAACGGACGGTGGACAACAAGGGGCGGATAGACGTCGAAGCCGAGGACAACGCGATGGTCCTCATGGATCATGGCGATGGCGTCATGTCGCACGTCCAGTGCGGCTTCAACTACTTCGATCCGTACGGCCACGAAGGCAAGGGACAGCAGCAGCACACGATTACCGTGTGGGGCACCCACGGCAACATGGGCCTGGTCGGCTACGACTGGGCGCCTTTTGGCGTGGACCTCGCGACGCGCGATCATGAGACGCCGCATCGATTCGTTCCAGACCCTGGCGCGTACGCCTGGCAGCAGGGCGCCAGCGTGGTTGCCGAATCACTCGCGACAGGCGCCGAGCCGCTGATTTCCGTCGAACATGCGCTGCACGTGCTCGAGATCATCGAGGCAGCCAGGGAGTCTGGCATTAGCGGACGGAAAGTCCCCCTCGAGTCCACGTTCAAGTGGCCGGTCCTGTGAGTACCGGCCCGGCTCTAAGGCCGCCCTACTGCATGGTCTTTGTCGCACCGTCGAGCTTTTGCAGCATGGTGCCGATCTCAGGGTTCGACATGAAATGCTTCCACACGAGGCCGGTCCGGTAGTTTTCGATCATCACGACGATCGGCGCCTGGTTCAGTCCCATGTAGATCGACGAAATCCAGTTCTGGCCCGGATTGAACGCATCGCGGGGTCCGTAGATGTCCCACAGCTGCGCCCCGCGCTCACGGTAGTAGTGCTTCAGAGCGGCCATCGAGGCATCAGGCGTGTAGGGAAACGACGCCAACGCGCCGGTCGGCGTCAGCGTGCCTCGATCGTTGGCGGCATCAGGAGCGTGCGCGACGTACCCGGAGGGACCGTCGCTGGCCGTGAGGCCCCACGCACTGGGGCTGTAGCCTGCAAAGCCCTTCGGGTTGGCCATCGAGTATGCGCGGTTGATGAGTGCGATGTTTCGATTGTTGTCGAAGTACGAGGACGTATGGCGATCCTTCAGCTTTCGTGGATCGAATCCGATGTAGGAGTAGTGGGTGAAGAAAAGGGGGCCGCCCGTGCCCGCGCCGACGTCGAGCGTGATGCCGTAGTAGGTCTGGCCATTGGCGTAGCGGCTGCCGTCAACCGAGCCGGACCATCCCTTGCGATAGTCGATCGCCATCTGCGACTGGCCGGCCCACCCGGAGTAGTAGAGATCCGCCGGCACGCCGTGCGTCGGCGACGCGATGGCGAGCAGATACGTGATCATCGCCTCGTTGAACCCGATGAGCGGATGGCGAATCGGCCAGGACCACTGTGAGGACCAGTGCCAGTAGAGAAACTCGTTCGGCGGGTTCCCCCGGTACCAGTCCCATTCGACGGTTTCCCAGAGGCGTGAGATTCGGCGGTGCAGATCCCGTTCACGCTCTGTGGCTCCACGAAAGTACCTGCCTGGCCGCGAGCAGTCCCTGCATCAGGAAAGAGGTCTCCACGAGGTCGCCGCCGTTGTCGAACATGCCGAAGAGCGGCAAGGTCGCGGCTGTCTTTCCGTCCAGGAAATGCGGCCATACGCCGTGATAGCGCTGCGCCCGCTCCAGGAACCCCACGATTGTCGTCAGTCGCTCCACGCCCTGGTCCCGCGTTATGAATCCACGGTCCACGCCGACGATGAGCGCAGCGATGCCAAAGCCAGTGGCGCCGGTGGCGACGATGCGGTCGTCTCCGGGAATGTTTTCGAGAGCCATGCCCGAGTGCGGATCGGCGCCCTCCCAGTAATAGCGAAAGCACGCCTCCTGCAGCATCGTGAGCAGCTCATCGTCGCTGAGCTCGCGCGTGGACGCCGTTGCGGCCTCGGAGAGCGGCGACTGGCGATACTGGCGATCCGAGGCGGCGACCTTGTAGTGCGCGGTCACGCCGGCCTTCTCGAGAAAGTCCGAGTAGCGATGGACGCCGGGCCGCTGGATACCGATCGGCTCAAAGGCCTTGCCATCGAGCGAGCGGAGGACGATATAGCGGCCGAGCGAGGGTGACGCGACCGGATCCCAGCTGACGTCAACGTGCCGTTCGTAGCCAGTCGCCCGGACACGCGTCGGCGCGGGTACGGCCGATGCCTCGCCCGAACTCGCGCCAACCGCGTCATCGTCGATGCTAATTTCGTCAAGCAGCAGTGTGTGCGGGACTCCGTCTGCCTCGCCCTGCAGAAAGACGACATTTCGCAGAGTACTGCGGCTCGAAGGGGTGAATGGACGCGGTGCGAAATTCCGTTAGCGGAATCCGCACGCGCACCCAGCGCCCGGCGGGGAGATCGCCGGCGAACGCGCCCATCGGAAGCGGCTCGGAGAATCGCCCCGGGAGTTCCGCCACCTGGAGGCCCTCGTAAGTCGTGGACAGCACGATACGCGGTAGCGAAGCGGCTGCAATGGCTTCGGGCGTGAAGCACCAGATGTAGAGATTCCGACCCGAGAATGTGGGAGGTCGATTGCGAAAGGTGTCGACGCGGACCTCCGCCTCCCAGCCGCCGCCGTCATGTGATTGCCATTGGAGACGAAGCGCGTTCGGCGGTGTCAGAAACCTTCTCGTCTCGACCGGCAGTCTCGAGTCCTTGTGCTCGACGGTGCTGGGAGCAGACGCCATGCCTCGACTGTAGAAATAGTGATCCAGCGTCAGGCTGCTGTCGAAGACGACGTGGCGGTAGTACTCGGATTGTGCGTGGGCCAGCGATGGCGCGAGAGCGGCAATGCAAACCAGGAGGAGTTTCATAGCTCGAGCGTACTCGCTCCAGGACGTGTGCGGACTGCAAGCACATCTGTGAGGTCTGACAACCTCGAGGGCACGCCTAGGATTTTGGAACGTGGTGCCTCTCGAGTAAAACCACGCCGCGACGGCGCTCGACGACTTCCCACACGCGCCGCGCTGCCGCGATTTGCGTGCGCGCGCTCACATGGGCGGGGCTGGTTTCTGATCTCCAGAAACTGCGTCGCTGTAGTGCTCTCTCGCGGCGTCGGTCAGTGCCGCGAAGCCGGCGCTTCCAGCGGGAGGCGTTTGTGCGGGGACGCCAGCGACCGATAGCTGGCCTGCCAGCGCGAAGACGGCCGTCGTGGCCGCCAGCGCATGACGGCATCTCGAGCGGCGCAACGCGACACTCATGAGGCCAGCGTAGCGATCGCTCGACGGGGCCGTCAGCCGACGCGCCCCCGCGAGCTTGGTGCGATGGCACCCAGCACTACCGGGGCACGCTGAGGCTGGACCGCCCAGCGCAGGTGCCCCATAATGGAAGTTTTAGGGTCCACCGCCGGGGCCCTGCAGGGAGCCTGATGTCGGATGCGGCCGTGCGCGCGGCCACCCAGCTGGTGGTTCGCGGCGCACGCACTCACAACCTCAAGGACGCAGACGTCTCGTTACCGCTTGGCGCGCTGATCATCGTCACCGGCGTCAGCGGCTCGGGCAAGTCGTCGCTCGCCTTCGACACGATCTACGCCGAAGGCCAGCGGCGGTACGTCGAGTCGCTGTCGGCCTACGCCCGCCAGTTCCTGGAGCGGATGGAGAAGCCCGACGTCGACCGGATCGAGGGCATCTGCCCGGCCATCGCGATTCGGCAGAAGAACAGCATCCGCAACCCGCGGTCGACCGTTGGCACCACGACCGAGATTCACGACTACATGCGCCTGCTCTGGGCGCGCGTCGGGCACACCTTCTGCCGCCAGTGCGGCAACGAGGTCTCGCGCGAAACGGCCGAGGTTGTCGCGCGGCGCCTGGCGGCGCTGCCGCAAGGCACGCGCCTGCTCGTGGGCTTCGAGATGCCCGTCGTGAGCGTGCCCGATACGCCGCTGCCAGCCGACCTGGAAGACGGCGAGACGGTAGAGGCCTCGACCGGCGCGGGCGGGCGCGTCGACCCGTTGCGTGAGACGCTCGGGAGCCTGGCCAAGCGCGGGTTCCGACGCCTGCTGGTGGACGGCCGTGCCGTGACCCTCGAGGACGTGGACGTCGCCTCGCTGGGCAACCCGACCACGCTCGAAGTCGTCGTCGACCGCGTGGCCGTGGACGGGGAGTCGCAGGCGCGGCTCACCGACTCGATCGAGACCGCCTATCGCGAGGGCGGTGGCGCCGCCTTCGCGGTGGAACTGGCGCGCGCCGAGGCCGAGCCGCCCGTCGTCCACAAGTTCAGCGAGCGGTTCGAGTGCCGCCGGTGCCAGATCCTGTACGAGGACCCGCAGCCGCGGCTGTTCTCGTTCAACAACCCGTTTGGCGCGTGCCCGACCTGCCACGGCTTCGGCAACGTCATCGAGCTCGACCTCGACCTTGTGGTGCCCGACAAGACCAAGTCCATTCGCGGCGGAGCGATTGAGCCGTGGACCAAGCCGCACTACCGCGCGGAGCTGGCCACGCTGAAGCGCGACGCCAAGCGGCTGGACATCGGCCTCGACACGCCCTGGCAGGATCTCAGCGACGCGCAGCGCCGTATCGTCGTCGAGGGCGACGGCGGCGACTACGCGGGCATCCGCGGCTTTTTCGCGTGGCTCGAGCGCAAGAAATACAAGGTGCACGTCCGCGTGTTCCTGAGCCGCTATCGGGGCTACCTGACGTGCCCGGATTGCGGCGGCACGCGGCTGCGCCGCGAAGCGCGCGACGTTCGCGTGTCGGACAAGACCATCGACCGCGCTTCGGCGATGACGGTCAGCGAGGCGCAGCAGTTCTTCGGCACGCTCGCGCTTGGCGAGCAGGACGCGGCGATTGCCGACAAGGTGCTGCGCGAGATCGTCAAGCGGCTGCGCTTCCTCGGCGACGTCGGCCTGGACTACCTGACGCTGGACCGTCTGTCGTCGACGCTGTCGGGCGGGGAATCGCAGCGCATCAACCTGGCGACGTCGCTGGGCTCGGCGCTGGTCGACACTTTGTACGTCCTGGACGAGCCGTCAATTGGCCTCCATCCCCGCGACAACCTGCGTCTCATCGCGATCCTGCGGCAGCTGCGCGACCAGGGCAACACCGTGCTCGTCGTCGAGCACGACGCCGACATGATCGCGGTAGCCGACTACATCGTCGATCTGGGCCTGGGGGCCGGCGAGCACGGCGGCCGCGTGATCTACGAAGGCGCGCTCGAAGGGCTCACGCGCGACACCCGCTCGCTGACTGCCAAGTACCTGCGCTCCGAGCTGACGATCCCCGTGCCCGCGCTGCGGCGTCGTGGTACGGGTCAGCGAGTCCGGGTCACGGGCGCGACCGCGCACAATTTGAAGAACGTGGACGTGTCGTTTCCGCTGGGCGCCTTGACGTGCGTGACCGGCGTGAGCGGATCGGGCAAGTCCACCCTCGTCCACGATGTCATCTACGCCGGCCTGCGTCGCGCCAGGGGGGATGCTCCCTCGGAGAAGCGGGTAGGCGCGTTCCGGGCCCTCGACGGCATCGAGCTCATCTCGGACGCCGTCCTCGTCGACCAGACTCCCATCGGGCGGACGCCGCGAAGCAACCCCGTCACCTATCTGAAGGCCTTCGACCCGATCCGTGAGCTGTTTGCGTCGACCAAGGACGCGCGCAGCCGCGGGCTGAGCCCGAGCCACTTCTCGTTCAACGTGCCAGGGGGCCGCTGCGAGGCGTGCGAAGGCGAAGGCGACGTCCGGGTCGAGATGCAGTTTCTGGCGGACGTGTTCGTGCCGTGCGACCAGTGCGACGGACGGCGGTTCAAGCCGCAGGTGCTGGAGGTTCGCTACAAGGGCCGCAACATCCACCAGGTCCTCGAGATGACCGTGCGCGAGGCGCTCAGCTTCTTCGGCGCCTCGCCCAAAGTGCTGCGGCGGCTGCAGGTGCTGGACGAAATCGGCCTGGGCTACCTGCGCCTGGGCCAGCCGGCGACGACGCTCTCGGGCGGAGAAGCGCAACGCATCAAGATCGCCTCGCACCTGGCCAGCAGCAGCGGCGAGCGCCTGCTCTACGTGCTCGACGAGCCCACGACGGGCCTGCACTTCGACGACATCGCCAAGCTGCTCGCGGCTTTTCGCAAGCTGCTCGAACAGGGCCACACGCTGCTGGTGATCGAACACAACCTCGACGTCATCAAGACCGCCGACTACATCATCGACCTCGGACCCGAGGGCGGCGAGGCCGGCGGGACGGTGGTCGCCACGGGCACGCCCGAACAGATCGCGGCCAACGAAGCCTCCCATACCGGACGCTACCTCAAGACGGTGCTCGCCAACGGACGTCCGCACGCCTATGCCGGGAGACAGGATGACTAAGCGTCTGGCAATTGCCACGCTCGGCGTGCTAGCCGCGCTGACGACGACGGGGGCGGGGCAGGGCACTGGCCTTGAACCGCTGCTGGCCGAGCTGCGCAAACCTTCGGCGCGTGCGCGGACCAACGCGCTGGAACAGCTGGGCGAGCTCGGGCGGCCCGACGCCGCGGTGCCCATCGCCGCGATGCTGGCCGATGGAAACGACGGCGTCCAAAACGCGGCGATCAACGCGCTGCTGAACCTCTACACCGTCCGGGCCGATCTGCGCCAGCGGCAGTGGGGGCCCGGCAGCGTCGGCAAGTCGGCGACACCATCGGAAGTCGCCTTCGAGGCGGGCCCGCTGGCGACGATGCCGGCCGCCGTGCCGGCGCAGGTCCTGACGGGGCTTTCAGGCGTCGTGCGACAGGACCAGTCGGTCAAGACGCGGCTGGAAGCCGCCTACGCGCTGGGCACGCTCGGGGCGCCGGCGATGGGTCCAATCGACGACGCAACGGCCGACGCGGTGGCGGCCGATCTGGCGGCGACGCTTGTGGACCCGGATCGGCCCACGCGCCAGGTCGTCGCGCGGATTGCGGGCCGGATTTTCGCGCCATCAAATGACCGCGCCGTGCCAGCCAGGCTCGGCGACGCGCTCATCAACTCGATGAACGACGGCGACCCGCTGGTGCGCCGATGGGCCATGGACTCGCTCGGCTGGCTCCGGTACGACCGCGCCGTGCAGGCGCTGACCGATCGCGCCAGCTACTACGGCCAGAGCGAAGAAGGCTCGGCGGCCCTGCACGCGCTGGCACGCATTGCCTCGCCCGCCAGCGCGCCGGTGTTACGCGCGCTGCTCTCCAGCGGCGCTCCGACTTTCCGCGTGATCTCGATCGAGGGCCTTGGCCGGATCGGCGAGCGGTCTGTGTATCCCGCCATCGCCGAGTCGGCGATGACCGCCAAACAGGTCAACGTCACGATGGCCGCGCACCTGGCGGCGTTCCTGCTGGCTCAGACCACCGACCTGATGCCGCTGGTCACCGGGCTCCGCAACGAGGACACCACGATCCAGGCCCGTGTCTATCTGGCTGAGATCGCCGAGCAGAAGAACATCGCGCTCTACGAGCTGCTGCGATCGCCGGACCCATGGGTGCGCCGTGGCACGGCCGAACTGCTGGGCACCTCCCGGCGGCCCTCGGAGGAGGCGATGCTGCAGCCGCTTCTGAAAGATCCCGCTCCGGAAGTGATCGAGGCCGCATCCGAAGCGATCCGGCGGCTGCGGGCCTACGCGGCAGTCGCGCCGGCGCCGTGACGCGCCGCCGGCTGCCGCGATCGTTTTTCGCGCGGCCGACGCTGACCGTCGCCCGGGAACTGATCGGGATGGCGCTGGTCCATCGCACGCCCGACGGCCTGACGGCGGGGCGCATCGTCGAAGTCGAAGCCTACATCGGCGAGGACGATCCAGCCTGCCACGCCGCCCCGGGACCTACCGCGCGCAATTCTCCGCTTTACGGCACGCCCGGCGTCGCGTACGTCTACCTGAACTACGGGCTTCACTGCCTGATGAACGTCGTGACCGAGCGTCGCGGCTTTCCGGCCGCCGTGCTCATCCGCGCGCTCGAGCCTCTCGACGGACTCGCGCTGATGCAGCGCCGGCGTGTCGCAAACGGCGCGCCGACGCACCGCGTGACCGCCGAGACGATCTGCCAGGGGCCGGGCAACCTCTCGGTCGCGATGGGGATCACCCTCGCGCAGAATGTCACCGACTTGACCGGCACCACGCTGTATCTGGAAGACCGGGGCCTGCCGGCGACCAATGTCGCGTGG
Organism: Vicinamibacteria bacterium; assembly: GCA_963806705.1. Classification (GTDB taxonomy): domain Bacteria; phylum Acidobacteriota; class Vicinamibacteria; order Vicinamibacterales; family JAENWD01; genus JAENWD01. The sequence goes on along the minus strand of CAWDZE010000012.1, from coordinate 109,908 downwards.
ACGCCACGGGTTGGGATTCGTGTGGGCACCGAACACAATTGGCGCGCCGTGGATGTGCGCTCGGCGGCGATTACTCAGATTCGACGGGATGTCGCAGAACGATCTATCCGCAGATTACCCCGATGACGCGGATTTCTTTCTGGGTCGAGTCCTTAAGAGGCTGTATCAAAGCCCGCGACAGGTGAACATCTTGGCGCACCACGCGCAGTGAATAGGTAGCCAGTACGGCGTTATTCGATACCTATCGCTCGGCTGAGAATGGCCGCGGCTATTGCCATTGGCTTGCTCGGTGAAATGCTTCGGGCACTGGTTTCGGCCCAATCTAACCTTCGATCGGCGGTACGCTTGCGTCATGCGACCCCTTCGGTATTCCATCAACGTCACATTGGACGGGTGCTGCGACCATCGTGAAATTCCGGCGGACGAAGAGTTACATCGTCACGCGGTGGAAAACCTCGAACAGGCCGATGCTCTCCTTTTTGGCCGGCTGACTTACGAAATGATGGAGGCAGCGTTCCGGCCGCCGGCCCGGACGGGAGCGAGGCCTGATTGGATGGAACCCTTCGCCCGGACCATCGACGCGGCAAAGAAGTACGTCGTGTCGAGCACCCTGGTCCGGGTCGATTGGAACGCGGAGCTCGTGCGCGGGGATCTGGGGAAGGCCGTTCAGCAGCTGAAGCGGGAGTCGGGGAAGGGACTGTTCGTGGGAGGCGTGAAGCTCCCGCTGGCGTTGGCGGAGCTGGGATTGATCGATGAATACGAGTTCGTGGTGCATCCCAGGCTGGCGGGCCACGGGCCGACGTTGTTCGCGGGGCTATCGAAGCGTATCGACTTCAAGCTCGTGAGCCGGCTGGAGTTCAGCTCGGGGGCGGTGGCGATGCGGTATGAGCCGAGAAGGTAGCCATCGGGCTTGTTAGCCCGAATCGGCCGCATCCCGGTACGACGGGTCGACCGTAACCGTTTATGAGATCGCTGAGGCGGCGCCCCAAACAGACCCGCGTCGAGGTTCTCGTTCAGCATCATTTGTCGGGCCTCCTGTTCGACGTCTTCGCCGCGAAGCGAAGGACCCGCCGCCCTGTGGGCGACGGTGACCTAACGGCCTGTTATTCACCTGCAGGCCGCTGTCTTCGGGATTCCATGGCCATCGTCAATTCGTCACTGGCGCTCGAATCGGGCGACCGGGCGTGAGCCCCTCGCGAATCCGGCCGTTTTCGACGACGACCGCACCGTTGACGAGCACGAACTGAATCCCGGCCGACGGCGCGGACGGGTCGCGATAGGTAGCCCGGTCGATGATCCTGTCCGCGTCGAAGATAGTGATGTCAGCATCGGCACCCACACGCAAGCGACCTTTGTCCTTCATCGCGGGCACCCGCACCTCGAGACGCTGCGCTGGCATGAGCGTCATCTTCCGCAGAGCGTGCATCAGCGAGAGGAGGCCTTCCTCTCGGGTGTAGCGTCCAAGGACGCGGGCATAGGTGCCCGCGTTGCGGGGATGGGCGATGCCGTTTTCCAAGACTCCATCGCTCGCAATCATCGTGAGGGGGCTCGCCAGAGCCTGCCGCACTGCCTCTTCCGTGTTGTTGTGGGTTACGACTAAGCCGCCCGTCTGGCGGTACCGCTGAAAGCTTTCACGCGTCAGGCGCTCGCCGGTTGCCGGCCACTCAAAGTTCTGAAACCTCTCGTCGGTCCAGGACTTCCAGTCTTCGAACAGCGCCGCTTCGATCGGGTGCATGCCGGCTGTGTACGGATAGCACTCGGTCGTGACATCGAGGCCGCGTTTGCGCGCAGCGTGGATCATCTCGAAGAGTCGGCCCACATCGGACGTGTAACTGCTGTTCGCATGGACGATGTGCAGGGGTGCGCCGCTGACGAGAGCTGCCGCCAGCACTTCCTCGGTTTCGAGCCAGTATTCCGGCTTCTTTGTTTCGCGCACGTGCACATGGAACGGGGCTCCGGGGTATCTGGCAGCGAGGCGAAACATCTCGAGGATCTCCCACGGCGTCGCGCCCGGTGTATCCCCGATGCTATGACCGACTCCCGGAGCGCCTCGCTGCATCCCTTGATCGACAAGCGTCTTCAGCTTTTCCAATTCTGCAGCGCTCAGATTGCGAGTGGCGGCCTCCCCGGTAGGGAACCGCGCCGGTCCACCGCTGACCACGACGACGCGCAGGCGCGCCGGCGACACTGCGGCGCCGTAGTTGACCAGAGCTTTGCCGGAACGCTCAGCGTACCAGCGATCGATATCGCCGGTGCCGCCTTCCATGTCGAGCGCGGTGGTCACTCCATCGAGCACCTTGGCGCGATCGGCCTCGTGGTTATGGGAGTGCTGGTGGAGGTCGATGAACCCAGGGGCCACGACCAGGCCTCGGGCGTCGATCACGGTCCGTCCGCTCAGCGGGGCGGTGCTGAGCGCCCGAATCTTGCCCGCACTGATTCCCAGATGACGGCCCGCATCGAGACTCGATTCCGGGTCCATGACGCGACCGTTGAGGATCACGAGTTCGTACTGGCTCGCGTCGTTCTGTCCTGAGGCGGGGATCACCCCGGACAACAGGATTGCGAACAATGCCATGCGTTGCATGGCGTAACTCCTGAGTTGGCCGGTTACACTGAGTGAATGGCGTGCGATTCCGGGTCCAGACGCCGGGCGATGACGCGCCTGGTGCTGCTTCCCAGTAGGCCGCGCGCAAAAGCCTCGCAGCATCGACGGCCGTTACGGACCAAGGTTTCCATGCTGCAGATCGTTGCCGATCGGCGGTGTCCCAGTTGCCGTCGCACCGTTTCCCGTCCAGCTCAGGTGCGTGGGCGACAAACTTACACTTGTCAGACATCGTGCCGCTGCAGGTCGCACGGTGAGAGCAGTTAGGTACTCGATCCTACTTGCAACCATTCAGTGGGCGGTTCATCTTCACATACAGCTTAGTCGTTGTGCCCGCCATCGGAGCAATGCGCCAACGACGCTCCCCTGGCATTATCAGCGCGACGGAGGTTCACATGCGCACCACGGTCGTACGTCGCACCGTGATCGGCGTGTCGGTGATGGTTGTCGCCGCTGCAGGTACGCACTCGCAAAGCCCGAGCGGCGCCTTCGTTCCCAGCATTCCCCGATCCTGGGACGACGCGGCCCTTTCGACCCTCGAAGTGCCGTTACCACACCCCGATTCCTCGCCGAAAGCCGTTCCTTCCGATACGACTACCGCATCCCGGTACGGCCGATTTTCAGAACGTATCCCGTGTATGTGCCCGGCAAGGAACCAAAGGACTACTTGACGTCGCTCCGGCAGCTCGCGCCCGAGATCGTGTGGGATGACAAAGGGCACCGTCCGAGGCTCGAGACCGAGGCGGACTGGATTAAGGCAGGCGAGCTCGTCTTCGATGCCGCGATCTTCTACGACGCTGTGGCGAGCGCGGCCGACGTCCAGGACCCTGCGTGGCACGAACACGTCCGGCCGCTTTCGACGCCGCAAGGCATTCTCCCTAATACCAGCTACGTCGTTCGGACCCCCGGTAAGGTGGAGCTCGGCAACAACGCCTGTAGCTTTTGTCACACACGGATCATGCCGGATGGCGCCGTCATCAAGGGCGCCCAGGGCAATTTCCCCTTCGATCGCTCCTTAGCGTACGCGACGCGGCGGAGGAATATCGCCGACGTACGAACGGGCTTTCGGGCGCTGTTTGGTGCGCCATGGTTGAAAGACGCCGATCCGGCGGCGCGCGTCGCGACGATGACGTTGGAGGAACTGCTGATGAAGTTCGATGCGATTCCGCCGGGCGTCGCTGCGCGTCATCGCGCGAGTATCGAGTCTCCGCCCGCGATTCCCGACTTGATTGGCGTCAGGGAACAGCGATACCTCGATCGCACAGGCCTGGTAAATCATCGCGGCATCGGCGATCTCATGCGGTATGCCGCGCTCAACAACGAGCTGGACTTTTTCTCGCAATTCGGCGACTTCATCCCGTTGGGCATCGACTTCCGTGAGCTGCCGCCACCAAACGATCGCAGGGTCGGCGGGCGCTACAGCGACGAACAGCTCTACGCGCTCACGCTCTACCTCTACTCGTTGACGCCGCCGGCCAACCCGAACCGGCAGACAGCCCAGACCCTTCGAGGAGAGCAGGTGTTCCAGCGGGAACGATGCCGTCGATGTCACACGCCCCCGCTGTACACCAACAACAAGCTGGTGCCCGTTCGCGGCTTCGCCGTTCCCGCCGGCGATCGCAAGCGGTTTGCCATCCTGCCGAGCTGGATCGACACCGACCCGACGCTCACGCTGAAGACGCGGCGGGGCACGGGCTACTACAAGGTGCCGTCGCTCCGGGGCGTGTGGTATCGGGGGCCGTTCGAACACAACGGTTCGGTCGCGACGCTCGAGGACTGGTTCGATCCGCAACGGCTCGAGGACGACTACGTACCGACTGGTTTCCGGAGCGTCGGCGTGAAGTCGCGCGCTGTCGCAGGACACGATACGGGTTGGATCTGTCCGAAGCCGACAGAGCAGCCCTGATCGCGTTTCTGAGGACCCTGTGATCGGCAGCGCGAATCGCCGCTTACGCGAATGTGTGATGACCAGCACGTGTTATGCCGCGCCTTTTACTCCTTCTCTCGCTTCTCAACCTTGTGATTCAACGCCTCGACTTCGGCCAGCAGCCGGTCAAGGTCGGCGCGCCGGTAGAGCTGGCCATCGGCGACGACCGCACCGATCTTCTGCGTGTTGCGGATGTTTTCGAGGGGATTGGCGTCGAGGAGCACGAGATCGGCGAGCTTGCCCGGCTCGATCCTCCCCAGCGAGTCCGCCAGGCCAAGCACCCGCGCAGGATTGAGCGTGGCCGCCTGCAACCCCTCGAGTGGAGTCAGACCGGCTTCGACCAGCCTGACCAGCTCCTCATGCAAGCTGAGGCCGGGGACTCCCATCGGGATGTCGACGTCTGTCGCCGCCAGCAGCACGACTCCGGCCTTATTCGCGAGACGAACATTCTCCAGTTCGAGAGGGGGGATTGGCCGAAGCATCGATTGGAGCTCCCGAGTCGCTTCCGAGTCGAGCCAGCGCGCCCAGCTGCGACGGACCGCCTCCGGGACGAGTCGCAGGCGGGCGGTGTCCGAAATGATTCTGGTCCGCGTGCACGATGTGGTGATAGACGAGCAGATCGGCAGTGACCGCCACACCGTTGTGCCGGTACGTCTCGAAGGCCGACGCGCAGGCGGCCGGGTCCCGGCTGTCGTAGAGCGCGCGATAGTGTTGGATCTGCATCAGCAGGAGCTTCCTGCTCCCCGGCGGGCCGTCGTAGTCGGCGAGGACACCCGCGAAGCGTTCCCGTTCGTCGTCGGCCTCGGTGGAGCAACCCGCCGCGAGGGCCTCCGGATGCTCGAGCGTGCGCTGACCGGCGGCGAGGGCCTCTTCGGGAGTGACGCGAAAGGGGATATGCCCGTCCACGGGGATCTCCCTGCGCCTGGCCTCGTCGACGATCGCGAAGTAGACCTCCCTGGAGACGTTTTCATAGACCTTGACGAGATCGGCGCCATGCGAGGCCAGCTGCTCCACTACCGCCCGAGCCTCCGCCGCGGTGCGCACGACGACCTTCTTGCCGCCCCCCAGGAACGGATCGCCATCGACCGCGGGGCCGGCGCTGATGAATCGGGGCGGGCCGCGACGACTTCCCTCCGCCAACTGGCGCTTGATCGTGTTTGTCAGCTCGAGCGTCACGTCGGCGGTGCCGTCGTTCATATTGCGAACACCGGTGACGCCGTAAGCGAGGAACAGAGGAAAGTGCCAGTCCTGGGCCGCGATTGACCGGTTGGCTGTGTCAACCCCCACGGGACTCACCGAGTGGACGTGCATATCCCACAGGCCGGGGATGACGTAGCGGCCTGGGGCGTCGACCAACTCCGCATCGCGGGGTATCCGGACCTGGTCGGCAGGGCCCACGGCGGTGATGCGATTGCCCGCTACAAGAACGGTCTGTCTGTCACGGAGGGATCCATCCATCACATCGACGACGGTGACAGCTCGGATGGCCACGGCCGGGGCCCGCGTCCGCGCGTCGCGGGTGGCCACCGTTGGCGCCCGCGGCGTGCATTCCATGAGCAGCAGGCAGGCAATACCCGACAGGATCACCTTACGTCCTGAACGTCCTGCCAGAAGGGAAAGTCGTTGAGCGGCCATTCGCAGCTTGGCGCCGAGACCGTCGTCATGATAGCCAGCCTGTCAACGTCGAACAATGCTCCCGTGTAGCAATCTGCGGATTGACCCTCGATGGGTCTACACAGCGTTCGGTGAGGTACGTAAGGACTGCGATCTCCGTGCGCAACAGGCGATCAGTTCTTCTCACATCCCTCAGCCGACATCAATGATCGAGCAAGATCGGTGAGGTCGTCCCTGCGAGTCGTGATGTGAGCGCTACGGCTTCCGCTGGGACAGTACCGTGTGCAGGCCGGCGGGCGGAAGATCGATACCCGCCTGCGTGAAGGCGATGCGCAGGCGCCTGCGCATCTCGCGGCCGACGTCCCACTGGCGCTGAGGTTGCGTCTTGAGGCGCGAGCGGACGGTGACCTGGCCGTCGCGGAACCCGTCCACACCGAGCACTTCGAGCGGCTCGAGGATGAAGGGCCCCAGTGTCGGGTCGTCCTGGAGCGTGTCAGCCGTCGAACGCATGATCTCGACGACCTTGTCCGTGTCCTGCCGGAAGTCGACGTTGACGTCAATCAGGTAGTACGCGTAATCCCGCGTGCGGTTGGCGAGCGTCGTGATGGCCCCGTTGGGAAACACGTGGACCGCGCCCTCGACGTCGCGCAGGATGGTCGTCCGCAGGTTGATCGCCTCGACGCCGCCGCCCTGGCCGTTGATGACCACCGAGTCGCCGACGCGCACCTGATCCTCGAGGATCAGGAAGAAGCCCGAAATCACATCGCGCACCAGCCACTGCGCGCCAAAGCCGAGCGCGACGCCGGCTATGCCCGCTCCGGTTATCATCGGCATCACGTCGACGTTCATCTCCCGCAGCACCATCAGCAGCGCGACGCCGCCGACCAGCGTCACGGCGACGTTCCTGCTCAGCGCGCCCAGCGTCTGCGCGCGCTTCAGGCGCTCGACGGACCCCGGCACCGCGCTTCGCGCCATCTCCACCTCGAGGCGCCTGGTCGCGCCGCTGACGATGCGGATGATCAACCAGGCGATGGTGATGACGATCGTGATGCGCACACCGGAGGCGGCGAGCCAGCGCAGGACGGCCTTCTGATCGAGGCCGACGTCGAACTGCTTGCCGACGGCGTCCAGGATCGGCAGCGCGGTGATGGGAAACGCAAGTGCGAAGGTGATGACGCGGGTCACCCACACCGGCCTGGCTGTCAGGCGCGGTCCGAGCGGGTCGTCACCATGGATGGCTGTGAGTCCCAGCCGCACCAGACGGCCGAGAGCGGTGGCGAGCAGCGAAGCCAAGACAAACGCCACGCCGAGCGCCATCGCAATCTCGGACCATTCCGGCTGTCCGTCGAACAGCGACAGGGCCAGCGGCGGTGTCACTGGCTCACCGGCAGACGCCGGCTCGACGTCACGACCGGCACCGTCAAGTCCACCACCCGTTCACCACGCCGCACCTTGACCTTGACGGAAGTGCCAATGGGCGTGTCAGCCACCAGGCGCCACAGCTGCGCCGCCGAATCCACGTTGGTGCCGTTGAAGTTCAGTACGACGTCACCCGGGCGGAGGCCCGAGAGGTAGGCCGAGCTCGTGCGGCTCATGCGCGCGACCAGCAGCCCTTCGGCTCGCGGCAAGTCGAACTGCCGTGCGACGTTGCGGTCGACTGGCAGGAGCTCCACGACGCCGATCGAGCCGCGCCGGACCTCGCCGTAGCGGATCAGGTCGTCCATCACGCGCCGCGCCAGGTTGCTCGGCACGGCAAAGCCGATGCCCTGGTACCCGCGGCTCTCGGTGAAGATGGCCGTGTTGATGCCGATCAGTTCGCCACGGCTGTTGATCAGGGCGCCGCCGGAGTTGCCCGGGTTGATGGCGGCGTCGGTCTGAATGAAGTCCTCGTACCCGGCAATCCCCAGGTCGGTCCGGCCCAGCGCCGAGACGATGCCGAGTGTGACGGTCTGGTTCAGTTGATAGGGGTTCCCGATGGCGAGCACCCATTCGGCGATCTTGAGCTGCCCGGAATCGCCCCATGGGATGGCGGTCAGGTTCCGCGCGTTGATCTTGACCAGCGCGATGTCGGTGGCGGGATCGGCGCCGATCACCTGCGCGCGCAGCTCGCGCTTGTCGGCAAGCGTCACGCGAACCTCGGTGCCCCGCGCCAGCTCCCCGAGAACGTGGACATTGGTCAGGATGTAGCCATCGGCGGAGACGACCACGCCGGACCCCAGGCTGTACCGGGGCTGGGCGCGGCCGCCGAAGGCGTCCATGTCCCCGAAGAACTGCTCGAACAACGGGTCGCCCGCAAATGGCGAGGCGCGCCGGCGGGGCGGCTGCAGCGACGAGATGTTGGTGACCGTGTTGACGGTGCGCTCTGCGACCGCGGTGAAATCGGGGGCCGCCGGCGCAAGCGCGCGCTGCGGAGGCGGAGGCGGCGCCGCTGCGGTGTCGGCGGCTGGAGTGGCGCGGCCCCGCGGCGGGAGCAGATTGGCGTCGACGGGCGCGGCCGAGCGCATCCGCCCGGTCAGGATGAGGCCGGCCACAAAGCCGGCCGCGACCAGCACGACGGCAAAGGCAGTGCGTCGCACGTCAGTTCACGTCGATGCGCCGCGCAGCGGCGTCGGGCGCCTTGGGCACGGTCACCGTGAGCACGCCATCCTTGAGGTCCGCGTTGATCCCGTTCGCGTCGATGGCGGTGGGCAGGGCGAAGCGGCGGATGAAGCCGCCGTGGCCCCGCTCGACGCGATGGTAGCGCTCGCAGGGCACATCCGGCGTACGCCGTGTCCCTTGCAGCGTCAACTGGCCGTCCTGATAGCGGATGTCGACGTCGCCGCGTTGCAGGCCGGGCAGCTCGACCGTGACGACGAAGGCCGCGGCGGTCTCTAAGATGTCGACCGGAGGCGTCCAGCCACCGGCGTCGTGCCCCGACATCCGCTCCATCCGCTCCTGCAGCGCCAGCAGGTCGCGCAGCGGGTCCCACCGTGTGAAAGCCACGAAAAATCGTAGCATGTTTGAAGGAACCTCGGCACGTACGCTACGATCCGTGGGTTTCGGCTGTGTGAACGCAATCAGACTTATGGCGACTATTCAGGCTACGAAGATGCGCAAGGGCACGCTGGTCAGAATCGGCAACGATCTGTTCCGCGTCCTCGAGCTTCAGCACGTCACGCCCGGGAACCTGCGCGGTTTCGTGCGGGTGAAGTTTCGCAACATCCGCAGCGGCACGCTGTCGGATCAGAAACTGCGATCCGAAGACTCCGTCGAGCGCGCGACGCTCGACGAGCGCGAGATGCAGTACATGTACAACGACGGGACCGACTACTACTTCATGGACACGTCGTCGTACGAACAAATCCACATTTCCGCGGAAGCGCTGGGCGAGTCGGTCAACTACCTGATCGCCGAGATGCTGATCAACGTGGAGTTCTACGGCACCGAGGCGGTAGGCATCGAGCTGCCGCAGACCGTCGACCTGACGGTGCAGGACACGCCGCCGGCCATCAAGGGCGCCACCGCCAACGCGCAGCTCAAGCCCGCGACGCTTGAAACCGGACTGGTCGTGCAGGTGCCGCCGTTTATCAACGTCGGCGACAAGATACGGGTCAACACGGAGTCCGGGGAATACCAGGCTCGCGCTTAGTCAATGGACGTTGTTCGAAAAGTTCCGAATCAAGGCTGGATCGAAGTCGTTACCGGCAGCATGTTCAGCGGCAAGAGCGAGGAGCTCATCCGCCGCGTGCGCCGGGCCGAGATCGCGCGCCAGAAGGTGCAGGTCTTCAAGCCCCAGCTCGACAGTCGCTTCTCCCACGACTACGTCGTCTCCCATAGCGACATCCGGTACGCGGCCCAGAACGTCGCGTCGGCCCGCGAGCTGCTGGAGGCGGTGAAGCCGGACACCGAGGTCGTGGCGATCGACGAAGGGCAGTTCTTCGACCTGGAGCTGCCGATGATTTGCAGCAGCCTGGCCGACAGCGGCCGCCGCGTCATCGTCGCGGGCCTGGACCAGGACTACCTCGGCAAGCCCTTCGAGCCGATGCCGCAGTTGCTGGCGATCGCCGAATACATCACCAAGACGCTGGCCATCTGCATGGTTTGCGGGAACCCCGCCAATCATACGCAGCGGCTCGTCGCCAGCCGCGAACGCGTGCTGCTTGGCGCCCAGGGCGCCTACGAGGCGCGCTGCCGGCACTGCTTCGACCCCACGCTGTCAAACCGGGAATAGGCCTGAGTTCGATCGAGTTGGGCCGCCTCAGGCCTCTTCGATCCCGTCAGCCTCGGGCCTCATGAAACCCTCTGGCATCCCATCATGTGAATACCCGTAGGGGGTATAATCGAACACCGGAGGCTCGAGGCTATCGGAATCGCGTCCGAGGCCCGAGGCCTCGTCGAGGACCCCGCCATGGACCACGTCACACTCCGAGTCGCCAACATGAGCTGCGGCCACTGCGTCAGCCGCGTGCAGAAAGCGCTGGCGGAACTGCAGGGCGTCACTGTCAAAGCCGTGAAGGTCGGCGAGGCCGAGGTGGAATTCGACCCGACGCTGCAGAGCCTGGCGGCAGTCACCTCGGCGCTCGACGCGGCGGGGTATCCCGCCCAGGTGCGCTAGAGGAGGCGTTGTGCCTGCTGCAACCGCTGAGCGCGTCACGATCCCGGTTGGCGGGATGACGTGTGCGGCCTGTCAGGCGCACGTGCAGAAAGCCCTGGCCGCACAGCCGGGCGTGCGCGACGCGTCGGTCAACCTCATGATGGGCAGCGCGTCGGTCACCTTCGACCCGTCGGTCATCGCGACTCCGCAACTCGTGCGCGCGATCAAGGACACCGGGTACGAGGCTGAGTTGCCGGCGGCAGAAGTCGACGTCGTCGCCGAGCAAAGCGCCCGTGACCAGGCGCGGGGCCGCGAGTATCGCGCATTGCGCCGCAAGGCGATCGCCAGCGGGGTGGCCGGCGCGGTTGCGATGGTCGCCTCGATGCCTTTGATGACTGCCACGACGCACGGCCACGCGACCAGTGCCGACCCCTTCATGCAATGGGTGATGGCGTGGTTGACGCCGCCGCTTCAATCCGTTGCCCCGTGGCTCTACGCCATAGACCCGCAGACCCTCTCCTGGGCGCTGCTGGTGACCACGACGATCACGATGGCCTGGGCCGGCCGCCAGTTCTACGTCCGCGCCTGGGTCGGGCTGCGACACCAAACCGCGGACATGAACACGCTGATCGCGATCGGCACGGGCGCCGCGTTTCTCTACTCCCTCATCGCCACGATTTCGCCGACGACCTTCACGTCACGCGGCGTGCCGGCCGACGTCTACTACGAAGCGGTGATTCTGATCATCGCGTTCGTGCTCGCGGGCCGCACGTTCGAGGCGCGGGCCACCAGGCGCACCGTCAGCGCGCTTCGGGCGCTGGCCGGGTTGCAACCCAGGTCGGCCCGTGTCGTCGCCGGCGACGTGGAGAAAGACGTGCTCATCGCCGATGTGCGCGAAGGCGACGTCGTGCTGGTGCGGCCCGGCGAGCGAATCCCCGTGGACGGAGTCGTCGTGGAGGGCAGCAGCGCCGTCAACGAATCGATGCTGACCGGTGAGCCGATGCCGGTGTCCAAGAACGTGGGGGACCGGGTGATTGGCGGCACGGTCAACGGCACGGGCGCCTTCCGCTATCACGCGACGACGCTGGGCGAGGCGAGCGTGCTCGCCCGCATCGTCAGGTTGATGCGGGACGCGCAGTCGACGCGCGCCCCGATTCAGGCCCTGGCCGATCGAATCAGCGCCGTCTTCGTGCCCGTGGTCGTCGGGCTGGCCGTGGTGACGCTGCTCGCGTGGTGGGCGCTGGCCGACACGGCGCCGCTTGTCCGCGGCTTCGCGGCAGCGGTGACCGTGCTGATCATCGCGTGCCCGTGTGCGATGGGCCTGGCGGTTCCGACTGCCGTGATGGTGGCCAGCGGCCGCGCCGCGTCGCTGGGCATGCTGGTCAAGGGAGGCGAGACGCTGCAGCGGGCAGGCGAGGTCACCACGATCGTGCTCGACAAGACCGGGACGGTGACCGAGGGCCGGCCCGCCGTGACCGATGTGGTCGTCGTGCGGGGATGGCCCGGCGACCAGGATGACCTGCTGCGCCTGGCGGCCGCGGTCGAAGGGCTGTCCGAGCATCCGCTGGCCGGCGCCGTCGTCGCCTTCGCGAAAGCGCGCGGCCTGACGACAGCCCGCCCGGCGGGCTTCGAGTCGGTCACGGGGCAGGGCGTCCGCGCGAACGTGGACGGGCGCCTGGTGCACGTCGGCAACATGCGTCTGCTGGTGTCGCTCGGTCTTTCGACCGACGCTGTGGCGGCCGATGTCGAGCGCCTGACGCGCGACGCGCGAACCATCATGTTTGTCGCCGTCGGCGACACGCTCGCTGGAATCGTCGCCGTCGCCGACCCGGTGAGGCCCGGCGCACGGGAGGCGATTGCCACGCTCGGCCAGCGCGGACTCGATGTCGTGCTCCTCAGCGGCGACCAGCAGGCGACCGCCGACGCGGTAGCGCGCCAGGTCGGCATCAGCCGGGTTGTCGCCGGCGTCGCGCCTGAGGGCAAGGTGGCCGAAGTCGCCCGCCTCCAGGCCGAAGGCCGCGTCGTGGCGATGGTCGGCGATGGCATCAACGACGCGCCGGCTCTGGCACGCGCCGATGTCGGGATCGCCGTCGGCACGGGCACCGACATCGCGCTCGAAGCCGCCGACATCGCGCTGATGCGCGGCGAGCTGGAGGGCGTCGCCACGGCCATCGCGTTGTCGCAGGCGACGATGAAGACGATGAGGCAGAACCTGTTCTGGGCGTTTGCCTACAACGTGGTCGGGATCCCGGTGGCCGCCGGCGCGTTGTACCCGGCGTTTGGCATTCTGCTCAGCCCGGTCCTGGCAAGCGCGGCGATGGCATTCAGCTCTGTCAGCGTCGTGACGAATAGTCTGAGACTGCGGACCGCGAGGCTCTGAAGGACTTATGGCCAAGTCTGGTGCTGTTGCCGAATGTGGCTGTGCGGCCGATGCCCGCAAGGCTGTCGCGGTCGATCCAGGTGCGAAGACGCGAAACCTCAACCGGCTCAGGCGGATTGAGGGGCAGGTGCGCGGACTGCAACGGATGGTCGACGGCGACCGTTACTGCGCCGACATCCTGACGCAGCTTTCATCGGTCCAGGAGGCCTTGCGTGCGGTCGGCCGGGAGCTGATGCGAAACCACCTGCGACACTGCGCGGCCGAGGCCATCCGGACCGGCGGTCCGGCGGCCGACGCGATGTACGACGAACTGGTCGAACTCATGGAACGGCACCGGTGAGTGCGCTTTGCACTCCGGACTTGCCACTTGTTAGAGTGCTGTCATGGCCTGGCTGCTGCCATACGTGCTGGTAGGACTCGGCGTCGGGTTTGCGATCGCAAACCTCCGGATCCTCGCGCAGTTCGCGCGCTACCTGCGACTTCGGAAGAACGCGCTGCTGACCTGGCCGGGCCCGCCGCCACCCTACTACGGCCTGGTGCTGTTTCTCGGCGTCGCGCTGGGCGTGCTGCTCATCGTGAAGTTCGCCTTCCTGCCGCATACGTTCACGCAACTGTTCGGCGAGGGCATGATGTTTCTGTACTTTGCCTACGCCGTGCCATTGACCCGCAAGATCAGCCGAGGCTTCTATGCGGATGGGGTGTGGGCCGAAAACGGGTTCATTCCGTACCACCAGATTGGCGGCATCGCGTGGCGCCAGGGCGAACCGCCCACGTTGCTGCTGATCTCCAGGTTCAAGGAGATGGCTCGGCCGCTGCTGGTGCCCGGCGACTACTACTCGGCGGTCCGCCGGCTGCTCCGCGAGAAGATCGGCAGCCACGACATCATGTTCGCCGGCGACACGCTGGACCTGGCCGGGCATGATGAGCGGGAGGATGTGTAACTGACGATTGCAGATTGACGATTGACGATTACGACGAAAATTGCGCGGATTCTCGTCACTGCGCTAATCTGCACGTCGTCTTGGACCGATAATCTGCGAAATTTCGTCGTAATCTGCAATCGTCAATCTGCAATCGTCAATTCGAGAGGTTCCCATGGCTGTCCGCTCTACCTGGAAGGGTTACCTGAAAGTCAGCCTCGTGAACATCCCCATCCGGGTGTTTCCGGCCACCGAGTCGGCGGCGGCCCTGTCGTTCAACCAGCTCCATGCCGAGTGCCAGACCCGAATCCAGCAGAAGCGGTGGTGCCCCAAGTGCGATCGCGAGGTGCCGCAAAGCGAGATCGCCAAGGGCTACGAGTTCGCCAAGGGGCGGTACGTCGTGATGCAGGAGGACGACTTCGCGAAGGTCTCCACGCCGTCGACGCGGATCATCAACCTCGAGCAGTTCACCGACGAGTCGGCAATCGATCCGATGTACGTGGACCGCGCCTACTACCTCGCCCCGGATGGGCAGGTGGCCTCCGACGCGTACGCGGTGATGCGCGAAGGCATGAAGGGCAAGGTCGGCATCGGCAAAGTGGCGCTCTACGGCCGCGAGTACCTGGTCGCGATCAAAGTCCAGCAGCACGGGCTGGTGATGTACACGCTGCACCATGCCGCCGAGATTCGCACCATCGACCAGATCGAGGAGCTCGAGACGGTGCCGCGGACCGTCAAGCCGCAGGAATTGAAGCTGGCCAGGCAGGTCGTCGACATGTTCGACGGCGAGCTGGACCTGAAAGACTACAAGGACGAGTACAAAGAGGAGCTGCGCAAGATCATCGACGCGCGCGTGGCCGGCGAGGAATACGTGGCCGCCGAAGTGGAGGAGCCGCCGACCAACGTCGTCGACCTCATGGCCGCGCTCCGAAAGAGCCTCGACGCGGCCAGCGCCGCCAAGAAGAAGCCCGCCAAGGCCGTGCTGCCGATCAAGAAGGCCGCGGCAAAGGCCGAGCTCAAGCGCAAGCGCGCGTGATCAACGGAGGAGCCACCCGATGAGGCCCGGGCCGGTGCCCGTCGGATCGCCGATCCAGGCGGGCGGTGTCAGCCACACGAACGACAGGATCACGATCACCCACAGGTCGTAGGCCAGCGTCGCCCGGTCGTCGGTCCAGAAGAGCGCGCGCTTGAAGACGCCCGTCGGGCCGGCGTGCGAAGGCAGCGGCAGCTGGTTGAGCGCCAGGTACGTGTAGTAGATGCGGTTGGCCACCGACACCACCGACAGCACCAGGATCACCCAGAGCACGGCCCCCATCCGATCGGTGAACGCCCCGATCATGAAGAGCACGATGCGCTCTGGCCGCTCCATGAACCCCACCTTGCACTTGGCCACGAGCGACTCGGCCCGGGCACGCGCGTAACTGGTCATCGTCGCGAAGATGAGCGTCAGCGTGGTGACGAGCACGTAGTCGTGCCGGCCCAGCGTCGAGTAGAGCCAGATGAGGCCGGTAAACAGCGCCAGGTCCGAGAAGCGGTCCAGCGTCGAGTCCCAGAAGGCCCCGAACGCCGACTGCTTGCCCGTGATGTGCGCGACCTTGCCGTCGATGAAGTCGAAGATATTGGCGACGATCATGATCACGCCGCCAAGTTTGAAGTGGTCGTTGGCGAGGACGAAGCCGGCGCCGATGTTGATCAGCACGCCGATGAGCGTCAGGACGTTTGGGTGAATGCCGAGCGCGACGGAGGCGTTGATGATCGCGCGCAGCGGGAACATGCACACCGCGCCGATGGCACCTGTAAAGGTCATGGTCTGGTTGGAAGGGTCGCTATAATGAGGGGTTCCCCGTCAAGGCTCCAAACCCGGCAGTGTACCTGATGGCGATCCACGATCTCAAGGCCCAGATCGCGCGCCTGCCCGAACAACCGGGCGTCTACCTGTATTTCAACCAGGCAGGCGAGACCGTGTACGTCGGCAAGGCCCGCGCCCTGCGCGACCGCGTGCGCAGCTACCTGGGAGCGTGGGGCATGAGCCCCAGGACCGACGCGCTCCTCGAGGACGTCGTCCGCCTCGAGGTGATCGTCACCGACTCGGTAATGGAGGCCCTGGCCCTCGAGAACAACCTGATCAAACAGCGCAGCCCGAAATACAACATCCTGCTGCGCGACGACAAGAACTACCCCTATCTGCAGCTGACCACGGGCGAGCGATTCCCTCGGGTTCTCGTGGCCCGCCGCGTCGAGAAGGACGGCCACGTGTACGCCGGGCCGTTTCTGCCTGCAAAGCTGGCGCGCCGGACGATGGCGCTGACGCACCGGCTGTTCGGCATTCGCTCGTGCAACGAGGTGATCACCGGCAAACGCGGCCGCCCCTGCCTCGAGTACGACATCCATCGCTGCATCGCGCCATGCGTGGACACGATCTGCTCGGAAGCCGAGTACGCGCGCGCCGTCGAGGACACGCGGCTGTTCCTCGAAGGGCGGACCGAGGAGCTGGCGGGCGACCTGCGGACGCGCATGGCCGAAGCCGCCGCCGCGGAGCGCTTCGAGCAGGCAGGCCAGCTGCGCGACGCCATGCGGACGGTGCAGACGCTGGTCGATCGCCACCAGAAGATGGCGGCGCCGGACCTCTCGGCCCGCGACGTCTTCGGGCTCAAACTCGGTCCGGCCGGTGCGGTCGTCCAGATCTTCCTCGTCCGCGGCGGCCGCGTCGTCGACCGGGTGGAGCTGGTGACTGAAGCCGAGGAGGGACCGCTGACTGGAGAGGCCGACGTGGTTGCGGCCGCTCTCGCGCAGTTCTACGAGGCGACCATCGCGCCGCCCGAGGTGCACGTGCCCGTGGCGCCGGAGGAAGCCGAGGCGCTCGAAGCGCTGCTCTCGTCGCGAGCCAGCCGCAAGGTGCGAATCGTCGTCCCGAAACGCGGCGAGAAACGCGGGCTGCTCGACCTGGCGTCGCGCAACGCGGCGCTGGTCTACGAGAGCCGATTCAACGCCGAGACGCTGGGCAACTACAGCGCGCTCGAGACGCTGCGCGTCATCCTGGCCCTCCCCGCGCTGCCGCGCCGCATCGACTGCTTCGACATCTCGACCATCCAGGGCAGCGACACCGTGGCCGCGATGGTTGTCTGCGAGGACGGCCGGATGAAGAAGGGCGAGTACAGAAAGTTCAAGGTGGCCGGCGACGGGCTGACCGAGCGGTTTCTCGACGACTTCGCCGCGATGAAGCAGGTCGTGCAGCGCCGCTACTCGCGTGTGATCGAGACCGGCGGCCCCTTTCCCGACCTCATCGTCATCGACGGCGGGAAGGGCCAGCTGTCAGCGGCCTACGAGGCGCTCGAGTCGCTCGGCCTGGCGAACCTCGTGGCCGTCGGGCTGGCCAAGAAGGAAGAGTTGATCTTCACGCGCGATCATGCCGATCCGATCGTCCTGCCCGTCGACGACCCGGCGCTGCTGCTCCTGCAGCGGATTCGCGACGAAGCGCACCGCTTCGCCGTGACGTTCCACCGGCTGCGCCGCGCCAAGCGCGACCTGCGATCGGAGCTCGACGGGATCCCCGGGATTGGCCCCCGCCGGCGACGGCAGTTGCTCCAGCGCTTTGGCAGCCTGACGGGCGTGCGGCGAGCCACACGCGAGGAACTGGAACCCGTCGTCGGCGCGAAGGCTGCTCAGGCCATCATGCGGTACTTCGCTGGGTGATTGCGCTGATGAAGGCCTCGGCCTGGTCTGATTACGCGGCGGATGATTGGCCTGCGTAATCCAGTCAAATCCCACTAATTTCTTGCGACAGTCGTAACGTTCGTCGTTACGCTACACGTTTGCATCGTGACCGAATCCGCTAACCGTCGTCGTGTCGTCTCGGGCATGCGCCCAACCGGCAAATTGCATCTCGGGCATCTGGTGGGCGCCCTCAAGAACTGGGTCGCCCTGCAGGAGACCTACCGGTGCTACTACTTCGTGGCCGACTGGCACGCCCTGACGAGCCACTACGCGGACACCGGCGAGATCGTCGACAGCGCGCTCGACAACGCCGCCGACTGGATCGCCGCCGGTCTGGACCCGGAGCGCTCGACGCTCTTCATCCAGTCGCTGGTGCCCGAACATGCCGAACTGGCGTTGCTCCTTGGGATGATCACCCCAATTCCCTGGCTCGAGCGGGTACCCACCTACAAGGAGCAGATCGAGCAGCTCAGCGAGCGCGACCTGTCCTCGTTCGGCTTCCTCGGCTATCCTCTGCTGCAAACCGCCGACGTCATCGTCTACCACGCCAACTTCGTCCCGGTTGGCGACGACCAGGTGCCGCACCTGGAGTTGTCGCGCGAGATCGTGCGCCGGTTCAACAACTTCTACGGCGACGTGTTCCCCGAGCCGCAGGCCTTACTCACGCCAGTGCCGCGGCTGCCCGGGCTCGACAACCGGAAGATGAGCAAGAGCTACGGCAACACCATCGACCTGTCTGACGATGCGGTGACGGTGCAGAAGAAGGTGCGGCAGATGTACACGGATCCAAAGCGGATCCGCGCCGACATCCCGGGCACGGTCGAAGGCAACCCCGTGTTTCTCTACCACGACGCCTTCAACCCCAACCTCGACGAGGTCGAGGACTTGAAGACGCGCTATCGTCTTGGCAAAGTGGGTGACGTGGAGGTCAAGACGAAGCTGGCGACCGCCGTCAACGCGATGCTCGATCCGATGCGCGAGCGGCGCCAGGCGGCGCTGGCGCGGCCGGGCTATCTGCGCGACGTGCTGTTCGAAGGATCGACGAAGGCGCGCGCGGAAGCCGCGGCGACGATGGCGCGCGTCAGGGACGCGATGAAGCTCAGGTACCCGTAGTCATGGCCCCCGACACCCCGGAGTTCGAGTCCGCCCTCGAGGCGTATCCCGTCAAGCTTGACAGCTTCGAGGGGCCGCTCGACCTCCTGATTCACCTCATCAAGCGCAGCGAGGTGAACATCTACGACATCCCGATAGCCCTCATCACCGACCAGTACCTGCAGTACCTGGCCCTGATGCAGGAGCTGAACCTCGATGTCGCTGGCGAGTTCATCGTGATGGCGGCCACGTTGATTCACATCAAGTCGCGGCTGCTGATTCCGCGGCCGACCGCGGACGTGGTGGGCGACGAGGACGAAGAAGACCCTCGCGAGGCGCTGGTGCGGCGCTTGCTCGAGCACCAGAAGTTCAAAGCCGCCGCCGAGCTGCTGCACGAACGTCAGACCCTCCGGGCCGCGCAATTCCACAGGCCGGATGCGGCCGTGGCCGATGTGACCGGCCAAGACTACGAGCCCGAGCTCGAAGTCGACCTGTTCAGCCTGCTGGCGGCGTTTCGCGGCGTGCTCGAGCGGGCCAAGGCGCGGCCGCATGTGGTGCTGCCGCCAGAGCAGATGTCGATCGAACAGCGGATCGAACAGCTGCTCGAGCGGCTGTCGGAGACCGAGGCCGTGGGCTTCGAGGAGTTGTTCGCGGACGCCAACTCGCGCCCGGCGCTGATCGTGACGTTCCTCGCGCTGCTCGAGATGATCCGGCTGAAGCTGATCCGCGTGTTCCAGGCCGGGTCGTTCGGGCCGATCCGCGTGTACAAGCGCGCGCGTCCGCAGGATGCGCCGCATCCGATCATGGATCCTGAATCGGTATACGACGCGCACCACCCCAAGAAGCCGGAGACCGAGTCGTGAGCGACGAGACACCCATTACAGAACCTGACGACGCCGGCCAGCAGGGCGAGACCGTCTCCGTCGAGTCGTTGATCACCGCGCCTGGCGCGCAGAGCGACGAGCCGGCGACGGCTGATGCCTCGGGCCTTGTCGGGATCGTCGAAGCGCTCGTCTTTGCCTCGCCGGATCCGATCACGCTGAAGCAACTGTGCAAGGTGCTCGACACCGAGCCGAAAGAGGACGTGGTGGCGGCGCTCGCCGAGCTGGCCCGGCGCTACTCGCATTCCGGGGGCCTTCAGTGCGTCGAGGTCGCCGGCGGGTATCAGATCGTCACCAGGCCGGAGCTGCACGAGTGGGTCCGCCGGTTGTTCCACGAGCGCACCTCGCAGAAGCTGTCGGTGCAGGCCCTCGAGACGCTGGCCGTCATCGCGTACAAACAGCCGATCACGGCGATGGAAGTGACCGAAATCCGCGGCGTCAACACGACCGGCGTCGTCGGCACGCTGCTGGAGCGCGGACTGGTGAAGATCACGGGCCGCAAGCAGGTGGTCGGCCGTCCGTTTCTCTACGGGACGACGCGCGAATTCCTGGATCGGTTCGGCCTCAAGGACCTCACCGAGCTGCCGAAGGTCGAAGACATGGCCGACGCGCTGGGCTTCGAGCCGCCGGTGGGACTGGCCGAGCAGGCGACGCTTCCCGACGAGCCCGCCACTGAAGAAGACCGCGCGGTGATCACCGGCGAAGGCGCAGTCGATCCGCTCGACGAGCCGGTGGACCCCGACGAATAGCGCCCACTTCGGAGGGCGGTAGAATGCGCGGCATGGATCGTGTTATCGCCGCGACTCTTCTTGCCGCGACCGCCGGCGTCGCCACCCTGACCGCACGGTCGCCGGTGCCCGGGCCCACACCGTCGTCGATCCGTGGCGGTGTGGAGCGGGCGCTGCCGCTGCTGCAATCGTCGGCGGACACATGGTTTGCGAGGCGGCAGTGCGCGTCGTGCCACCATCAGGGCCTTGGACTGATCGCTGTCACCGTGGCTCGCGAGCGCGGCTTTCCTGTCGACGAGGCCCTGGTGCGGCGCCAGCTCGAACACACGCTGCGTCCGGGACGAAACTGGCAGGAGAAGTTCGTTACCGGCGAGGTGAGCATCAACGAAGCGATCGGTCAGAGCTATCGCGCCATCGGCGTGGGCACCGCCGGTGGCACGCGCACGCAGATGACCGACGCGATGAGCTATCTGCTCGCCGGCCGTCAGCACGTCACTGGACGCTGGCCTTCCTATTCACGGCGCCCACCGCTCGAGGACTCCGAATTCACCGCCACAGCCATCACGATCCGGGCGTTGCGACTCTTTCCGCTGAAGGGCCGCGAGGCTGAGCTCGATGGCCGCGTGGCGCGAGGGCGCGCATGGCTGATGACCGCGCGGCCGGCAGATATCGAAGATCGTGCGATGCAGTTGCTGGGCCTGGCCTGGGCCGGTGCGCGCGCAGCCGAGCTGGCGCCCATGGCCGACGAGTTGATGGCCGAGCAGCGAGCCGACGGCGGCTGGTCACAGATCGCAACCCGTGGCTCGGATGCCTATGCCACCGGAATGGCCCTGGTGGCGCTCAATCAGGCCGCGCGGGTTCCGCCCGAACGGCCGAGTCTGCAGCGCGGCCTCCAGTACCTCCTCACGACTCAATTACCTGACGGTTCCTGGCATGTGCCCACGCGCCGGACGTTTCGCGAGGGCCTGCCGTACTTCGAGAGCGGCTATCCGCACGGACCCGACCAGTTCATCTCCTACTCAGGGGCGGCATGGGCGACAACCGCGCTGGCGATCGGACTTCAAGACTCGGTGTCGCCAGGCCTGATGGGCACGCCGCCAGCGGCGAGGCCGGCCAGCAACGACAGCGGCGAGCCGGATGGCCTGACGCCGCTGATGCGCGCGGCGCTGTACGGCACCACGGCGGAGTTCGACGCGCTCGTCGCAAAGGGAATTGATGTCAACGCGGCAAGTCCCGACGGCATCACGGCCCTGATGTGCGCCGTTCACGATCCCTCGAAGGTCGCCGGGCTGCTCGCCGCCGGCGCGAACCCCGCGGCCGAGAGCAGAACGGGGCACACCGCGCTGCTGCTGGCCGCCGGCTACGCTGGCGCCCGCGCGTCGGTCGATCTGTTGCTCGCACGCGGGGTGCCCGTCGACCGGCCAGCCACCGTCGGCAACCTGCCGGGCGCGACGGCGCTGTCTCGCGCCTTGATGCTGGGAGATTTGGAGCTTGCCTCCGCGCTCGCCTCCCGTGGGGCGAGTGTCGGGAGCGTGATGCCCAAGGGGCTGGCGCCTCTGATGATCGTCACGTGGCACGGCGACGCGGCGGCGGTGCGGTGGCTGCTCGCGCGCGGCGCGGCCGTCGACGCTCCGTACTCCGACGATTTCTCCGACGCGGCCCCGGCGCTGATGAGCGCCGTGGAAGACGGCCGCGCCGAGGTCGTCGACGCACTGCTGCAGGGGGGCGCCGATGTGAACCGGGTCGACGGAAGCGGCCATGCCGCACTTGCGGCCGCGGCGGCGGCAATCGACCGTGGCACGCCGGAGATTGTGGATCGGCTGCTGAAGGCCGGCGCGCGCCCGGCCGCCGCCGTGCCCGCCGGGGAGAAGGACGTCGCGGCGATGGCACGCAGGTGGGGCAAGCCGTACATCGCCGAGCGCCTCGAGGCACGCCGCTGACATGGAACGACTGCAGAAAGTGTTATCGGCCGCGGGCATTGCCTCGCGACGGACGGCCGAAGAACTGATCAAGCAGGGGCGCGTTTCGGTCAACGGCGCCACCGTCACCGCGCTGGGCACCAAGGCCGATCCTGCCGCCGACGAGATTCGCGTGGACGGCCGCCGTATCAAGCCGGTGCAGACGCTGCGCTACCTGCTGGTCTACAAGCCCCGCGGGTACGTCACGACGCGGAACGACCCGCAGAGGCGCAAGACCGTGATGGACCTGCTGGGCGGCATCCGCGAGTACGTCTATCCCATCGGCCGCCTGGATTACGACTCGGAGGGCTTGCTGCTGGTGACCAACGACGGCGACCTCGCCGCCGCCTTGACGCACCCGAGCCACGAGGTCGAACGCGAGTATCGGGCGCAGGTCGCCGGCGTCCCCGACACCCGCGCGCTGGACCGCCTGGCGCGCGGGGTCGTGCTCGACGGGCGGCGCACGGCGCCGGCGGTCGTGCGCGTCGCGCCGGCCGACCGCGACGTCGCGGCGCAGTCGGCGGTGCTGATGCTCACGATACGCGAGGGACGCAACCGCCAGGTGCGGCGGATGTGCGAGGCGGTGGGGCACCCGGTCCAGCGCCTCACACGTGTGCGGATTGGCCCGCTGCGAGACGACCGCATGCGTCCGGGTCAGGTGCGCGACCTGACCGCGGCCGAGATTCGATCTCTCAAGAAGGCCGTGAGCGAAAAGTCTCGACTCCGACGAAGATAATTGCCGCTTAGAATGTCGGCGTGGTTCGACCACTCGTCATCACGTCGCTCCTGCTGGCGCTGGCACCGTCGGCGCACGCGCAAGACACGCGCGCCGGCTTGATTGAAGCGCAACAGGCGGCCAAGGCAGCGGCACACGCTCCGGAGGTACATGTCCAAGGCCGAGCTGGTGACCGACTGGATCCAGCAGCGGCTGCTCACCGAACGCCCCAGCGGCTTCATCCCGTACCTCGACAGCGTCTACGGCGGTGGCGGCTTCACGCTCGGCGCCGGCTACCGGCGGGCGTTCGCGGACCACTCGCTCTGGATCGTCCGCGGGTTGTATTCCACCAAGGGGTACAAGCTGATCGAGTTCGACGTGGTGTCCAGCGTGCATCCCAAGGAGCGTGTCACCTTTGGCGCCACCGTGGGATGGCGTGACGCCACGCGGGTCGGCTACTACGGCCTCGGCATGGACACGGACGTGTCCGACCGCGCCGACTTCAGGTTCCAGCAGGCCTTCGCGCAGGTTACAGGCATGTGGCGGCCGTCGTCCTGGTTTCGGGCAAGCGCTGCCGCTGGATTCGAGGATTACTCGCTGAAAGACCCGACCGGCGACCGGCAGTCGGTGACCGACGCCTACACGCCTGCAACCGCCCCGGGGCTCGGCGACAGCCCATCGTTCCTGCACACGGACCTGCGGGTCGGATTCGACACCAGGACGACGCCGGGCTACTCGCGCGTCGGCAGCTACCTGGGGACCGGTCTCGTGAGCTACATCGATCCCGACCACACCTACAGCTTCAACCTGGTGGATATCGAGGGCGTCCAGCACATCCCGCTGCTTCGAGAAACCTGGGTCGTGTCGCTGCGCGCGCGCATGCAGACGACGGTTGACGACGACGATGTCGTGCCGTACTTCCTGATGCCGTCACTGGGCAGCAGCAGCACCTTGCGCGCGTTCAACAGCCGGCGCTTCCGCGATCGGCACAGCCTGCTGGCTTCCGGCGAGTTTCGCTGGATTCCCAATCGCCTCGGCATGGACATGGCGCTGTTCTACGACACCGGCAAGGTGACGTCGCGCCGCGCCGACTTGAGCTTCTCCGGTCTCGAACACAACGCCGGCATCGGCCTGCGCCTGCACGGCCCGAGCCTCACGGTGATCAGGATCGAGCTGGCCAGGGGCAGTGAGGGGTGGAACACGGTGTTCTCGTCGAGCGCGGCGTTCTGATGGCGGCGCCTTCTTCCCGTTGGCTGGTTCTTTCGGTCCTGCTGCTGGCCTGCAGCGTCCTGTCTGGCGCGCAGGGCCAGACGCAGCCGCGATTTTTCTCCGACGACCCGCTGTCGCGCGAGCCCGAGACCCAGGATGCGTCGGACGCGAAGTACAGGGACATCGAGCTGGCGCCCGACCTGCTCTTGAACCTGTTCACCCGGCCTGGCGACATCGGGGCAAACGTCCGGGCCGTCAACGTGAATACCGTCGACGAGGTTCCCGATTCGGGCTGGTTCACCAACCGCATCTACGCCCGGCCGGTCAGCGTCGAGGAGATCGCCGGGGTCCGAATGTCTCGCCGCCGCCGGCATCCGGGCCGTGGACCATCGTGAGCGCCAAGACCAGTGGCGTGTCGCCGGGCTTCACGGCACGCGACAGCCGCGGTGTGCCCTGGTTCGTGCAGTTCGATACCGCCGGGCATCCGCGTGCCGCGACCAGCGCAGTCGCCGTGGCCGTGCGGCTGTTCTGGGCGCTCGGCTACCACCAGATCGAAACCCATCTGCTGCGCTTGCGACGCGACGACCTCACCATCGACAAGGGCGCCACCATCGAAACCCGGGCGGAGCACAAGCGCCCGATGCGGCCTGGCGATGTCGACGACGTGCTGGCGCGGGCGGCACGTGACGCCGACGGCACCTATCGCGCGACTGCAGGTTTGCTGGTGCCGGGCAAGGTGATCGGGCCTTTCAAGTACTACGGCACCCGCGCCGACGACCCCAACGACGTCGTCGCTCACGAGCACCGCCGCGAGCTGCGCGCACTGAGAGTCTTCGGCGCGTGGACCAACCTGGTCGACATGAAGGCCGGCAACACGCTCGATACCGTTATCAGCGCCGAGGGCCGTGGCATCGTGCGGCACTATCTGCAGGACGTCGGATCGACGTTTGGCGCCGGCGCCCTCGGGCCGCGCGAGTGGGACGAGGGCTACGAGTATCTGTACGAAGGCACGCCGATGTGGAAGCGGCTCGTGAGCTTCGGGTTTTTCATACGCCCCTGGCAGACGATCCCGTATCAGGAGCTGCCGGAGGTCGGGCGCTTCGAGGGCGACCGGTTCGACCCGGCTGCGTGGCGCCCCCGCGTGCCCACCGCCGCCTTCCTGCGCGCCGATGCCGCCGATACGTTCTGGGCGGCGCTGCGTGTCGCGGCCTTCTCTAACGCACTGATTCGCGCCGCGGTCAAGCAGGGTGACTACGAAGACGCTTCGGCCGAGCGGCTGCTTGGCGACGTCTTGATCAAACGACGCGACAAGATTGCGCGCGCCTACCTGCGCCGCGTCAGCTCGCTCTCGCGCTTTGCGCTCGACGGCGCTGACCGCCTCACGTTTGCCGATGAAGCCGTGGCGGCAGGCGTGGCCACGCCCGAAGCCGGCTTCGAGGCACGGTGGTTCCGCTACGAGAACGGGACCGATGCCACTCAGCCTCTCGGCGCATCACGCGGATCGGGATCGCTCGAGCCGCCCTCGCCGTTGCCAGTGGAGGACGGAGCCATCGTGAAGATCACGATCGCCGCGACCGGTTCCGACGGCGCGCGCCCCGTCGACGTCTACTTCAGGCGCCGCGGTGACGGGTGGCGCTTGGTGGGAATCGATCGGAGTCTCTCACCGTCTCCCTGATTGGCGGACGCGGTGGCACTGAGCTCTGCGCGCACCTCCGATGAGTGACTCGGCAATCGTCGTGTGCGGTGGAGAATCGTCGCGGATGGGTCGCGACAAGGCCGCGCTTCCATTTGGCCCAGACACGCTCCTCACGCGAGTCGTACGAGCGGCGCAGACCGTGAGTGGCGAGGTCGTGGTCGTAGGCGATACGGCACAGTCGCTGCCCGTGGGTGTGCGGATCGTGCGCGACCCGGTACCAGCGCTCGGCCCGCTCGCCGCCCTCGCAACCGGCCTGGCGTCTGTTGGCGCCGGGCGCTCGCTGCTGCTGGCGTGCGACATGCCCCTGCTGGTGCCGGCAGTATTACAGCGGCTGCTGGAATTGGCCGGCGACGCCGACGCCTGCGTGCCGCTGGTCGACGGGATGCCGATGACGACCTGCGCCGTCTATGCGACGCATGTGCAGTCGCGTGCGCAGTCGCACCTTGCCGCCGGGAAGCGTTCGCTGCGCGCGCTGCTCGACGACGTGTCGGTGCGGTGGGTGAGCGCCGATGCCCTGCGCGATCTGGACCCCGAACTTCTCAGTTTCCGCGATTGCGACACGCCGGAGCACTATCAGGCCGCGCTGTCGCGCGCAGGACTCTCGGCGCTGGAACCCGTGAACCCGTGAACCCGTGAACCCGTGAACCCGTGAACCCGAGCACTATTCCCTCAGCAATCCCGACCAGAATCTGACAAGCGCGAGCACCTCACCGGCCGCCGCGCTCCTGTCGACCTCGGCATGCGTGATGAGCCCGCTCAGCAGCGGATGCACGGTGGCGCCGCGCGATCGCAGCGAATCGGCCAGCAGACGTGTCTCGACGGCCGGGATCACCGTGTCGTCGACGCCGTGCAGGAGGTAAACCGGAGATGTCGGCGGCGGCGATTGCTCAGCCGAGAGCGCAGGCGGGTACTCCTCGGCGCCGATGCGATTGAGCACCGGCAGCAACTCGGCGCCCAGCGCCCTGGTGTTCCGCTCGTTGACGTAGTGCATCAGCGTGCTCGAGGGTTCTGGCAGCGTCGCCGCGATGGCCTGGCTTTGCTTGAAAGTGGCTGTCGCCTGGTTCATGTCGACGAGGGTGAGTTGTGACGCCGTGAGGAACGTCTCGAGGCCCTTTCTGAGTGGCGCCACCTGATCGGGCGGCACGATGCGATCCGCGAGTCCGAGAAGGATGACGGCGACGCCGTAATCGTGCGGTGCGCGGAAGCGCGGCGCAGCCCCCGCCGGGACGTCGGGCGCGTGCGGCTCGAGGCCCGTGCAAAGGTAGCGGAGCACGCGCGCGAGATCGCCGTGACCGCCAAAGGAGAACACGTATGCGATCTTGTCGCGCACCGAGGGGCGCCCCGCGGCGACCACCGATAAGCCGCCGGCAAAGCTGATGCCCATCAGCCCGACGCGGCCATCGGGCGCCAGGTCCGGCTGGCGCGAGAGCCACAGGCCTGCGTCCTCGATCTGATCGACCGCCGCAGTCGAGAAGCGATAGCGCACCAGATCGGGCAGCGCGATGGTGAGTATCGCGACGCCGCTGGCCGCCAGGTCGCCGGCCAGGCCGCGCAGGCGTGGCTCGTCGATGCCCATCGCATGCACGCCCGGCGTCAGGATCGCGGCGCGGCGGATGCGGCCTTCGGGGCGATAGAGGCGGGCGGGAATCGCGCCGTGGCGCGTGGGGATGGTCGTCGCCGGGCCTGCCGTCCATCGGCGGGCCTCCGCGTCGGCTGCTGTTTTCATCCAGCCGTCCAGGTGCGCGGCGCGGACTACCAGCGACAGCCCCCGCGCGTAACTGGGCCCCCAGATGACCGCCGCGCCCGCCACCACCAGCGCCAGCGCGAGCAGTCCGCGCCGAAAGAGTCGCATGCGGGCAGAATGTTACACTGGCGGTTTGGAGAACACACGAACGCCCCGCCCCTTGATCCTCGCCATCGACGGCCCCTCGGGCGTTGGCAAGGGCACCGTCTCTCGCGCGCTGGCCGAGGCCCTCGGCTATCGCCACATCGACACCGGCGCGATGTACCGCGCCGTCGCGTGGAAAGCGCGGGAGCTGGGCCTGTCACTCGGCAACGAAACGGCGGTTGCCGATCTGGCCGCCCGCGTCGAGATGTCGATGGCGCACGGCGCCGTCATCGTCGACGGCGTGCACGCGACGCAGGCGATCCGCACTCCCGAGATGGATCAGGCCGCCGCGTTGGTCGCGCGAATGCCGCGCGTGCGCGCGGTGCTGGTCGAACGCCAGCGCGCCCTGGGCCGACCCGGTGGCGTCGTCATGGAAGGGCGGGATATCGGGACCGTGGTCTTTCCCGACGCGGACGTGAAGATCTACCTCGACGCGTCGGCCGACGAACGCGCGCGGCGGCGCGCCGCCGACCCGGCACACGGCGGTTCGGCCAAGGCGCTGGCCGAAGTCGCGACGGCCCTGGCCGCGCGCGACCAATCGGATCAGACGCGCGCCGCCTCGCCGCTGACCATCGCGCCCGACGCGGTACTCGTGGACACAACCGGTCTCGCTATCGACGACGTCGTCGCTCGCGTGCTGGAGGTTGTGAACACGGCGCGGGCCCGCCATCCGTAGGGGCGCGCAGCGCGCGCCCCAGCAGGGTTTCAGCGTTCCTCGAAGTCTTCAGCTGACGCCGGATCCAGCTCCCACCGGTGCTTGTCGCGCTCGGCGATCTTGTCGGCGCCTTTCAACTCTTCCGTGTCCTCGTAGACCAGGCCGAGGCTTCGACCGATGTCATCGACCACGTCCTGGTCGGGCGTGGGGTTGTCGCCGCCGGGTGCTTCATCGCCGGTGCTGTAGGCCGATTCCCAGCTCGCGTCGACGTCGCCTCCGGTGATCTCGGGTCCGGTCTCGGTGTGGTCGGCCAGATGCTCTGCGATCTCGGCCTGTCCGCTGCGCGCGGCCGATGGCGTGCGGTTCAGATCGAGCGAAGAGGGCGGCGACGGCACTACATCGGCTTCCGGCAACCTCCGCCGCTCGCGATCGAGGGCGGGCGGCTTTCCGTGGACAGACGCCGGCGACCTGCGTGCCGCACGGGCCGATGGAGGCATGGCCACCGTCTTCCGAGCGATCGGTCGCGTGACGGCTGGCTTGCTGGCGGCGACCGTGACGGCCCGCTTGGCGGGCCTGGCAACCTTCTTGACCGTCCGTGCGGCCTTGGTCGACCGCTTGGCCACCTTCCGCGCGCGCTTCGATTTGGCGCGAGGCGACGCCGGGGAGCGCGCAACGCGACGGCGAGACGCGGCTTTCGGGGCCGGTCGTCGCCTGGCCTTTCGGCTGGTCTTTGCCCGTGTCTTGGCCGATTTCTTCGACTTTCTCGACTTCGCCGGGCTGGCCGCCCGCCTGGGGCCCGCGGCCCGCCGGCCTTTAGCCCGTTTCGCCTTCGCCTTGGCCATGACGCTCCTCGTGTGCCCGCCCCCCATGGATGAGACGGTCGGATGTCGTGCGGCTGTTTGACAGCGTGTCGATAAGTATCGTATCCTCTAGTGCTTATCTGAAATCAGGTGCGCCCGCCTAGGCGTGCGTCTCCTGCCTGCGGAAAGCAATACCAAGGGCGCCGGCCCCTGACCCAAGCCCGGCAATCGATCGATCGAGGAGGACTTGTACGGCATGGCGAATGTTGAACACGAGCCGCAGACCCCTGTGGCCGAAACCCCCGACGCCGGACGCCCGGCGTCCGGCGCGAAAGACACCATCAAGGTGACCGGTTACGACGAGTACCAGGGCGACCCGCAGGAGTATGCGCGGCTGCTGGACCTTTACGATAACAGCTTCCGCCACATCGCGGAAGGCGAGGTCGTCAAGGGCACGGTCCTCAAGGTCACGGAAACGGAGGTCGTCGTCGACGTCGGATTCAAGTCGGAGGGCATCATCGCCGTCGACGAGTTCCTCGACGAGAACCGACAGGTGACGGTGCAGGTCGGCGACGTCGTCGACGTCCTGCTGGAACGCACGGAAGACCGCGAAGGCTACGTCGTCTTGTCCCGCGAAAAAGCGGAGAAGATGAAGATCTGGGACGAGGTCGAGAAGGCCTACGCCGACAAGAAGGTCGTCATCGGGCGCGTCATCGAACGGATCAAGGGCGGGCTGGCCGTCGATATCGGCGTCCGCGCGTTTCTGCCCGGCAGCCAGATCGACGTGCGCCCGGTGCGCAACCTGGACGCGCTCAAGGGGCAGGAGCTCCGGATGCGCGTCATCAAGGTCAACAAGAAGCGCGGCAACATCGTGCTCTCGCGCAAAGTGCTGCTCGAAGAGGAAAACGCCGAGCGGAAGAAGCACACGCTCGAGACGCTGGCCGAGGGCAAGGTGCTGCGCGGCCAGGTGAAGAACATCACCGACTACGGCGCCTTCATCGACCTGGGCGGCATCGACGGGCTGCTGCACATCACGGACATGTCGTGGGGCCGCGTCGGTCACCCGTCGGAAGTTCTCAAGGTCAACGACGACATCGACGTCATCGTCCTCAAGTACGACCCGGCCACCGAGCGCGTCTCGCTGGGACACAAGCAGCTGGTCGCCGATCCGTGGTCGGCGGTCGCCGAGCGC
The DNA here is from genome assembly GCA_963806705.1 of Vicinamibacteria bacterium. Classification (GTDB taxonomy): domain Bacteria; phylum Acidobacteriota; class Vicinamibacteria; order Vicinamibacterales; family JAENWD01; genus JAENWD01. Next base: position 79,364 of record CAWDZE010000012.1, on the reverse strand, counting down.
TATCCGGCGGGCATGCGCGTGAGCGGCAAGGTCGTCAGCCTCACCGACTACGGCGCCTTCATCGAGCTGGAGCCGGGCGTCGAGGGGCTGATCCACGTGAGCGAGATGTCGTGGAGCAAGCGCGTCAAGCACCCGTCGAAGATCCTCAACGTCGGCGACAACGTCGAGGCGATGGTGCTGGGCGTGGACGCGACCGCGCGGCGGATCTCGCTGGGCCTCAAGCAGGTCGAGCAGAATCCCTGGCACGACCTGGCCGAGAAGTACCCGGTCGGGACCAAGATCAAGGGCAAGGTGCGCAACCTCACCGAGTTTGGCGCCTTCGTCGAAGTGGAAGAGGACATCGACGGACTCATCCACATCTCGGACATGTCGTGGAGCAAGCGCGTGAAGCACCCGTCGGAGGTGCTGAAGAAGGGCGATGTGGTCGAGGCGATGGTCCTCAACATCGACGCCGAGAACCAGCGCCTGTCGCTGGGCCTCAAGCAGCTGGCCACCGACATCTGGGACGACTTCTTCTCGCGGCATCACGTCGGCAGCACGATTGAAGGCAAGGTCGTGCGCATGACCAACTTCGGTGCGTTCGTCGAGCTCGACGAAGGCATCGAGGGGCTGATCCACGTGTCGGAGTTCGACGACAGCCACGGGCAGGAGAAGGTCGACCTGCAGGTGGATCAGACCTACCAGATGAAGATCATCAAGCTGAGTCCCGCCGAGCGGAAGATCGGGCTCAGCATCCGGGCGTTGAAGTCCGACGAGTTCCGGACGGACTGGGAACAGTACCAGGAGAGCAGTGGCACCGGCGAAGCCACGCTGGGCGATCACATCCGCTTCAAGAGCTGAGCGGACGGCAGGTTGATCACGTTGGGTCGGGTTCGGTCAGGTTCGGTCAGGTTGACGCGGGTTGGGCACGAGGCCAACCTGGCCCAACGTGACCAGACCCGGCCCAACCTGGCCCAACCCGTTTGAGGGTACCTATGACCAAGGCGGAGCTTGTCGAGGAAGTCTCGCGGGTCTCGGATCTCACCAAGAAGCACTCGGAACTCATCGTCGACACGGTCTTCCAGAGCATCATCGACGCGCTCAACCGCGGAGAGAAGATCGAGCTGCGCGGCTTCGGCAGCTTCCGCCTGCGCCAGCGCGAGCCCCGCAAGGGCCGCAACCCCAAGACGGGCGACAAGGTGGATGTGCCGCCGAAGAAGGTCCCGTACTTCAAGCCCGGCAAGGAACTCAAGGAACTGATCAACAAGGACGGCGTGGTGACGGGAGCCGGCGCCGAGCCCTCTGAGGCGCCGCCCGAACTACTCTGAGTTGACGATTGCAGATTGCAGATTGACGATTACGAAATCTGCGCAGATTCTTAATCTGCAATCGTCAATCGTCAATCCGTCAATCCCATGGACCGTCTGTACTCGCCCTGGCGTCTGTCTTACGTGACCACGGCGTCTGAACCGGTGGCCGGCTGCATTTTCTGCAACGCAGCGGTGGCCGACGCCCTCGACCCGCTGGTCGTCGCGCGTGGCCGGTCGGCCTTTGTCATCCTGAATCTCTATCCCTACAACACCGGCCATCTGATGATCGTGCCCAACCGGCACGTCGCCAGCCTGGCGGAGTTGTCGGCGGAGGAGCGCGCCGAAGTGATGGACTTCACGGCGCGCGCCGAAGCGGCGGTGACCGAAGTCTACCGCCCACACGGCCTCAACATCGGCGTCAATCTCGGCCAGGCCGCCGGCGCAGGCATCGCCGACCACCTCCACGTGCACGTGGTCCCCAGGTGGGCGGGCGACACCAACTTCATGTCCGTCGTCGGCAACGTCCGCGTGCTGCCCGAGGAAGTTCCCGCAAGCGTCGAGCGGCTGCGTCCGGTCTTTGCGAGGCTGGCCTCGGAAGTCTGACCACTTCGCGCCCTCGTCCACTCGCGCCTTCGCGCCATGGCGACAATAGCCTCCGATCATGTTTGCCTCCACAGCCCTTGCCACCCGCATCGACCGCGCAGAGATGCGCCTGTCGATGTCGGTCGCCCATACCGTCGCCGCGCGCACGCCCGACGCGCGCGCCTTCGTCAGTCCCATCGCCGGCGGCCAGGCGGTCTTTGCGGGGACCGGCTCTCCAGCCAACAAGGCCATTGGCATCGGCTTCGGCGAGACGATCGACGAATCCCGGCTTGCGGCGATCGAGCAGGCCTGGGCCGAGCGGAACGAGCCCATGCGCTTCGAGCTGTCGATCCTGGCCGACCCATCGCTGGCGCCCACTCTCACCTCACGCGGCTACCGGGTCACCGGTTTCGAGAATGTCCTTGGCCGGGCGGTCACGGCGGAGGACCGCGCACCCGATCTGAATGGCATGTCCATCACCGCGCTGCCGCAAGAGGAGTGGCGTACGTGGCTGGGTGTGGCGCTTGATGGCTTTGGCACGCCCGACGGCAGCGCCCCCGGCGAGGAATCGTACCCGCGCGACTTGCTGGAGTCCCTCTTCGTCGACTTCGCTGCGACGCCCGGGTTTCAACGCTACCTGCTCTGCGTGGACGACGAGCCCGCCGGGGCCGCCAGCCTGCGAATCGACGATGGCCTCGCGCAGTTGTGCGGGGCAGCGACCCTGCCGCAATTCAGGCGCCGAGGCATCCAGGCTGCGCTGCTTCGACTGCGCCTGTCCGAGGCTCGGCAGGCCGGCTGCGACCTGGCAGTCGTGACGACCCAACCCGGCTCGAAGTCGATGGCCAACGCGATGCGTCAGGGCTTTTCGCTGCTCTACACCCGGTTGGTGCTCATCAAGCCAGTGTTGATCTCCTGAACTCCTGTTGGGTTGTGTCACAATCGCCCAACCCGCCAATGGATCTCGAACTGACAGCGTCGCAGGCTGCCTTTGCCGCCGAAGTCGAAGCGTTCGCGCGCGATCACGTGGCGCCGGCGGCCGCTGGAATCGACGAGACCGGCGCGTTTCCGCTCGACCTTGTCAACCGTGCCGCCTCGCACGGCTATCTCGGAATGCGCGCGCCGGCGGCGCTTGGGGGCCGTGGCCTGGACCATGTCGCCTACGTCCTGGCGATCGAGGCGGTCGCGCGCGCCAGCGCCACGATGGCGGTGATTCTCGCGGTGCACAACTCGCTGGTGTGCGACACGCTCGTGTCGTCCGGAACAGCCGCGCAACAGGCGGCGTGGCTGCCGCGTCTGGTTGCGGGCGAGGTCGTCGGAGCGTTTGCCCTGTCGGAGGCGGAGGCGGGCACCGATGCAGCCAACCAGCAGACAGTCGCGACGCGCAGCCGACAGGGCTACACGCTCACCGGCAGGAAAGTGTGGGTCGCCAACGGCGAAGTCGCCGGCGTCGCCATCGTGTTTGCCGCGACTACTCCGGGCGCCCGCGGCCGTGGCGTCTCGGCCTTCGTCGTGCCGCTCGATCGGCCGGGCCTCCGCACGGAGCCCGGCGTCGACTCCCTGGGCGTGCGTGGCCTCGGCTGCGTGGATCTGATCTTCGACCAGGTCGCGGTGCGCGAGGACGAGCGTATCGGCGAAGAGAACCAGGGGTTCGCCGTCGCCAGGCGCGCGCTCGAGGCCGGACGGATCGCGATTGCCGCCCAGGCGCTGGGTGTCGGGCAGGCCGCGCTCGATGAGGCGCTCAAGCACGCGCAGACGCGGCACACGTTTGGCCGCCCCATCGCGCAATACCAGGCGATTCAGTGGTTCCTGGCAGACATGGCGACCGAGCTGGCGGCGGCGCGCATGCTGACGCTCAAGGCCGCGGCTGCCGCCGATGCGGGGTCCGACTTCGGCGCCCAGGCGGCGATGGCCAAGCTGGCAGCGTCAGAGGCCGCGCACAAGGCCGCTGACAAGGCGATGCAGGTGCTGGCCTCGGCCGGCTACCGGCGCGGATCGACGGTCGAACGGCTGTTCCGCGATGTACGCGCCACCGAGATCTACCAGGGCACATCTGAAGTGCAGCGCATGATCATCGCAGCGGCAGCCCTTGCCGACTGACGGACTCGACACGTCTCGACTGCAACCCGATGAAAGGGTACGCAACAGTTGCTGTAACCGGGAGCGCGGATATCTTTCGAAGCGCCTAGCTCAGGATCTGCCTGGCGATCGTCTGCAGCTGCAGGTTCGACGTGCCCTCGTAAATCTGTCCGATCTTGGCATCGCGGTACAACTTCTCGACCGGGTAGTCCTTCACGAAGCCGTAGCCCCCGAACAGGTTCACCGCCAGGCTGGCCACGCGCTCGGCGGCCTCCGACGCGTGCAGTTTGCACATCGCTGCCTCGGTGAGGAATGGGCGGCCCGCATCGCGCAACCGCGCGGCGTTGTAGACGAGCAGGCGCGCAGCTTCGACATCGGTGGCGGCACGGGCCAGTTGAAACTGCACGCCCTGGAAGTCGGCGACCGCCTTGCCGAACTGCTTGCGCTCCTTCGTGTAGCGCACCGCGTGGTCCAGTGCCGCCTGCGCGATGCCCAGCATCTGCGCGCCGATGCCGATGCGGCCTTCGTTCAGCGTCTCGATGGCGACCTTGTAGCCCTTGCCGACCTCGCCAAGCACGTTGGCGTGCGGCACCCGGACGTCCTCGAACAGCAGCTCGCAAGTTGAGCTGGCGCGGATGCCGAGCTTGTCTTCCTTCTTGCCGACCGAAAAGCCAGGCGTGCCGCGCTCGACCAGGAACGCCGTGATTCCCTTGTACCCGGCGTCGGGGTTGACCGTGGCAAACACGATGAACAGGTCAGCTTCGTTGGCGTTGGTAATCCAGAGCTTGCGGCCGGTGAGCGAAAAGCCGTCCGAGGTCGCCGACGCGCGCGTGGCCAGCGCGAAGGCGTCGCTGCCCGAGCCTGCTTCCGACAGCGCGTACGCGCCCACCGTGCTCGTCGCGAGCCTGGGCAAGTACCGCTTGGTGACGTCGTCGCTGCCCCAGCGTGCCAGCGCGTTGATGACGAGGGTGTTCTGGACGTCGACCAGCACGCCCACCGAAGCGTCCACGCGGGCAAGCGCCTCGACGGCAAGGACCGAGTGGAAGAAGGTCGCCCCGCCGCCGCCGAGCGATTCGGGGATCTCGATGCCCATCACGCCCAGGGCGAACAGCTTTTCGATCAGGCCGGGCTGTATGCGCGCGGTCTCGTCCATCTCCCGCACGTGCGGGGCGATTTCGCCGCGGGCGAACTCGAGCACGCTCGAGTGGAAGAGGGACTCGTCCTCAGAAAGCAGCGTGAGCGCAGACATGCGCGCGATCCTATCAAAGGGGTCGCCCCATGTTCCTGCGCGTGGTTGCCCTTGATCGCCCTAGGCGCCGGTCGTCGCCGTCATCCTCATGCCCCGCTGACGGAGGCCGACCGCCTCGGCCGGCGGGCCGTCCTAACGAAACGAAGGTGCCCGTCTGCGCGGGTGCTAAGATCGGACTTCGGACTCGGATTCCGGACTCAAACGCGGACCTATGCGCCGACTCTCGCTTCTGGCCCTCCTGCTGTCGCTTTCTGCCCCGATCGGCGGGCAGACGAGCGGGGCTAAAGCTCAACAGTCCCAGCCGCCGCAGAGCCAGCCCCCGACGACCGACCAGCCGCCCCCCGACCAGCCGGCGCGGCCGACGTTCAAGGCCGGCGTCGACTTTGTCCGCGTCGACGTGATCGTCACCAACAAGAAAGGCGAGCCGGTCGTTGATCTCAGGCCCGAGGAGGTCGAGGTCTTCGAGGACGGAGACCGCCAGGACATCGAGTCCTTCAAGCTGTTCCGCGTCGACGAAATCGCCGAGACGACGCCGGCGCGGTCCATTCGGAGCCTGTACGACGAGGAGTCGGAAGCGCAACGGCCCGACGTGCGGCTGTTCGCGTTCTTCCTCGACGACTATCACGTGCGCCGGGGCAACGCCATGCGCTCGCGGGTCGACCTGGCCGATTTCGTCCGCCGCGCCATCGCGCCTCAGGACATGGTGGGCATGATGTACCCGCTCACGCCCACCGAGAGCGTCGTGATGGGCCGCAACCACGAGGCCCTTGCCCGTGCGCTCGAGCAGTTCGACGGCCGAAAGTTCGACTACGTCCCGCGAAACCAGTTCGAGGAGCAGTACGCGAACTACCCGGCCAGCGTCGTCGAGCAGATCCGGAACCAGATATCGCTTGGCGCCATCAAGGCGCTGATCATCAAGCTGGGCGGCCTGCGCGAAGGACGTAAGGCGCTCATCCTGGTCAGCGAGGGCTACACCAACTATCTGCCCGCGCAGCTCCGAAGCCCCAACGCGGCGATGCCCGGGGTCGGCAACCCCGTCGCCGGCCAGGAGGGATACGGCGACAACATGCTCGAGCAGCGCGAGCGCTTCTTCAGTCAGGCCGAGATGCTCTCGGATCTGAAGGACGTCTACGACCTGGCCAACAAGAACAACGTCTCCATCTACGCGCTGGACCCGCGCGGGCTGGCTGTGTTCGAGCACGACGTCAACGAGGCCGTCCCGCTGACGATGGACGCCAACATGCTGAAGCTCACGATGGACTCGATTCGCGTGCTGGCGGACGAAACAGACGGGCGTGCCATCGTCAACCGCAACGATCTTGCCGCCGGCATGCGGCAGATCATCCGCGATTCGAGCGCCTACTACCTGGTCGGCTACAACTCGAAGAAGGCGCCGAGCGACGGCAAGTTCCACCAGATCAAGGTACGCGTGAAGCGGCCAGGCGTCGAAGTGCGTCATCGCAAAGGGTACTGGGCACTCACGCCTGACGAGACCGCGCGCGCGCTCGCGCCGCCAAAGCCTATCGTGCCCAAGGACGTAGACACCGCGCTTGGCGCGCTGCAGACCGCGCCGCGGGGCCAGTACATCAGCAGCTGGATCGGCTTGTCGCGGGGTGAGAACGGCAAGACGAAAGTGACCTTCGTCTGGGAGCCGGTGGCCAACGCCCGCGCCCGCGGCGAGCTGCCCGCGCAGGTGCAGCTGACCGTCGTCGGGGTCGATGGCTCGCCGTACTTCCGGGGGACGACGCCGGAATCGGCCAGCGCCAATCCGGCAGCTCGCGGCCCGCAGCGCTTGACCTTCGAAGTGCCGCCGGGCCGGGTCCAGGTGAAGTACGCGATTCGCGACGCCACCGAGACCACGCTCGATACCGACATTCGCGAGTTCAGCATCCCGGATCTGGCGTCGCCGCAAGTGGGCCTGAGCACGCCCGGTGTGCTCCGCGCGCGCACCGCCGCTGAAGCGCAGACGATCCTGAAGGACCCCAACGCCGTCCCGGTGGTCGTGCGGGAATTCCGCCGGACCGAACGGCTCATCGTCAGGGCGCAGTCCTACGGCCCCGGCACGGAAGTGCCCACCGTTACCGCCAAGCTGCTCAATCGCATCGGCACGGCCATGCAGGATCTGCCAGTGACGCTCGACCATGCAACCGGGCTCGCGCAGGTGGACCTGCCGTTGTCGGGCGTTGCGCCCGGTGAGTATCTGCTCGATCTGCGCGCGACGGGACAAGGCGGGGAGGCCAAGCAGCTGGTGGCCTTCAAAGTCGTCTCGTAGCGGCCGCGTCCAATCGACAAACGGAGGCATCATGCGTTCGATCGTCCCGCTGATTGCGGTGCTCCTCATGTCTGCCGCGCTCCCCGGCGCCGCGCAGACGCCGCCCCGGCACGAACATGCCGGAACGCCACCCGAGCGGCTCGGGACGGTCCACTTCGAGACGTCCTGTGCCCCTGAAGTGCGCGGGTCGTTCGACCGCGCCGTCGCGCTGCTGCATTCGTTCTGGTTCCACGCCGCCATCGAGGCGTTCACGGACGTGACCACGAAGGACGCGGGCTGCGGGATCGCCTACTGGGGGATCGCGCTCAGCCATTGGGGCAACCCGTTTGCCGGCTTCCGCTCGCCGCAGGCGCTGGCGGCGGGCCGCGAGGCGTCGGCAAAGGGGCTGGTTGCCAGCCGGCTGTCACCCCGGGAGCGGGGATACGTGACCGCCGTGGCCGAGCTCTTTCGCGACTACGAAACGATCGATCAGCGCACGCGCGCGCTCGCGTACGCAAAGCAGATGGAAGGGGTGACCCGCGCCAACCCCGAGGACACCGAAGCGGCCATGTTCTACGCGCTGGCGCTGACCCAGACGGCGTTGCCCAGCGACAAGACGTACAAGAACCAGCTGGCCGCCGGCGCGATCCTCGAGCCGCTCTTCAAGGCGCAGCCGGATCATCCTGGCCTGGCCCACTACCTGATTCACAGCTACGACGTCCCCGCGCTGGCCCCCAAGGCGCTCGACGCCGCGACACGCTACGCGAAGATCGCGCCGTCGGCGCCGCATGCGCTGCACATGCCCTCGCACACGTTCACGCGCGTCGGGCACTGGCAGGACTCGATCGACACCAACCTGGCCTCCGCCGAGGCCGCGCGCCGGGACAAGGCCGTCGCCGAGGAGTTGCACGCGTTCGACTACCAGGTGTACGCGTACCTGCAGACCGGGCAGGATCGGGCGGCCCGCGCGGTCGTCGAGAAGGTGCCGGCGCTCGCGTCACTGATCGCAACTGCGCCGGTGAACGCGGCGCCGCCGGTCGCAGGTTACTACGCGCTCGCCGCCATTCCCGCGCGCTATGCGCTGGAGCGCGGTGCGTGGGATGAAGCGGCGGCCTTGACGCCCATCTCGACGGCGTTTCTCTATCCTGACTCGCTGACGTACTTTGCGCGGGCCATCGGGGCCGCCCGCGCCGGACGTCCCGCGGCAGCTACCGAGGATGTGGCGCGCCTCACGTCGCTGCGCGAAGGGTTGCTGCAGAAAAACGATGCGTATTGGGCCCAGCAGATCGACATTCAGCGGCGCGCTGCCGAGGCGTGGATTGCGTTTGCGGAAGGCAAGGTCGACCAGGCATTGGCCGCCATGCGCGCCGCGGCGGACCTCGAGGACACGACCGAAAAGAGCTCGGTGTCGCCAGGGCCGCTCACTCCGGCCCGCGAGCAGTTGGGCGACATGCTGCTCGCCTCGAAGCGCCCTGCCGAGGCGCTCGAAGCCTATGAGGCCTCGATCGCGAAAGAGCCGAATCGCTTCCGTGGCCTGGATGGCGCCCGTCGCGCCGCGGCCCTGTCCGGCCAGCCCGACGTTGCAGCGCGCCACGGCCGGCGCCTGCTCGACATCTGCAAGAAGGCCGACACGCCCGGCCGCCCGGCACTCGCCGAGGTGCGCCTCGCCTCGAAAGAGTAGCGGATTACTGCTGCTGCTGCGACTGCAGTTGCTTCTCGTAGTCGGGATCCATCGGAGGCGCGAGCTCTTCGGTCGCCCATTGTGAATTCGGCATCATCGGCTCGAACGCCGCCGGCGCGGCGGTGGGCGTGACCTCCACCGACACGACGAGCTGGCTGCCGGAATTGCCTTTGAAAACGCCCCGCGTGGGCGGCACGTCGGCGTAGTCGCGGCCGATGGCGACGCGGACATGGTGGCTTTCCGCCTCGCTGTTGTTGGTCGGGTCGAACCCTACCCAGCCCACTTCCGGAAACAACACCTCGACCCAGGCATGCGTCGCGCTCGCCGTGAGGCCGGGACGTTCGCCGTTGGGGCTCTGGGCGATATAGCCGCTCACGTAGCGCGCGGGCAGGCCGAGCCGGCGGACGATGGCGATCATGACGTGAGCAAAGTCCTGGCAGACGCCCTTGCGTGCGGTCAGCGCGACGTCGATAGGGGAGTCCACTCGCGTGCTCCTGGGCACGTACTCGAAGTCCTTGTGCACCGCCGCCATCACCTGCCGGACCGTCGTCAGCGGGTCGTGTGCGCGCTCGGCGGCCGCGCCCAGGCTCCTCGCGTAGTCGAGCAGCGGATCGTTCCACACCGCAAAGCGGCTCGGATGCCGGAAGTCGAAGTGTTCGCCCAGCTGTGCCCACGCATCGACCGAGGTCCACGCCCGATCCGGCAGCGACGCCGGGAGCGCGGGCGGAGAATCGATCTGGACTTGCGCGCTGGCCGTGAGCGTCAGCAGGCCGTGGCGCGCCGGCACGTCGAAGTGATGGATGAAGTTGCCCAGGTAGTCACGATAGCCGAGCACGCGTGCGCGGGGCTGAACGCCGAGCTCGAAGCGGAGGCAACGCTGCGATCCTTCGCTGCGCGGCTGCATGCGCACCTCCATCAAGCTTTCGCTGACCGGGGTGGTGAAGGTGAAGCTCGTGACGTGCCGGATCGCGTAGTGGGTCATGGGTCAGGCCGACAACGCCGCGTCGATGGGGTAGTCGATGTACTGCTGATAGACGGCCGCATTGATCTGGTTGGACTGCCTGACGATGCCCTCGAGGTATCCGGTCAACTGGTCTCCGACGATCTCGTCCACCTGTCCGTAGTCGAGCGAGGCCAGGAGACGTCCCGCCAGCCGCTCGGCACGTCCGCCGCGGCCGGTGAGCGCGGCGATGGCCTTGAGCGAGCCCTGAATGCGGCTCGCACCGAAACGGATGGAGCGCGGAAAGTCGGGGTTCAGGATCAGGAACTCGGCGATGCGAATCGACCGCAGGTCCGCGGTGTAGTGACGGCAGTACGCTTCAAACGCACAGCACGACCGCAGTAATGCCACCCACTCGACGTACTCGCCGACTTCGGCCGGCTGGTCGCGGCCTCCGGGAAAATCGCGATAATGCACGTCGAGCAACGCCGCCGTCGCGCTGGCGCGCTCGATGTAGCGGCCCAGCTCGATGTACTGCCAGCCCTCGCCGTGCGTCATCGTCGCGTCGGTGATGCCCTGGAACAGGTGCACGCCTTCCATCACCGACGACAGGAACTCGTGTGTGTGGCTGGTCCAGCTCGCGTCCGGCACGTCCCGGCGCACGGCCAGGAACAGGCGGTTCATCTGCTCCCACATCTCGGAGCTGATCTGCTCGCGTACCTGCCTCGCGTTCTCACGCGCGGCGCCGATGGAGGCGGCAATCGCGTCGCGGCTGGAGAGGTCCAGCGTCGCGCCGCCGGCGTCCTCTGCCGATGTCATCGAGTCCGGGGCCGGCGGGGGCACTCGAAGACTGGACAGCAGCCGGCCCCAATGGTGCGCCGAGTCGGCCGGTGTCCGGTCCAGCGTCAGGTGCAGGTTGACGCTCACGAGCCGCGCGGTGTGTTCCGCGCGTTCGAGGTAGCGGCTCATCCAGTACAGCGAGTCGGCGACTCTAGACAGCATAAGACCTGTGCTTGGTGCCTGGTGCGGGGTGCGGGTGCCCGTGCTGGGTGCCTGGTGCAGTGCCTGGTGCGGTGCCCGGTGCTTGGGGCTGCACCCAGCACTCCGCACTTGGCACCCGGCACCGCACGCGGCACCTGGCACGTGGCACTCGGCACGTGCATCGGAATCGTCAGCTGTTCAGTACCCACGTGTCCTTGCTCCCGCCGCCCTGCGACGAGTTGACGACCAGCGATCCCTTTCGCAAGGCGACGCGCGTCAGTCCTCCGGGCACGATCGTGACCTTGTCGCCAGACAGCACGTACGGGCGTAGGTCCACGTGCCGCGATTCGATTCGCCCCTCCGTGAAGCAGGGCGCGCGCGACAGTGCCAGCGTCGGCTGGGCGATGTAGTTGCGCGGGTCGGCCAGGATACGGACGCGGAATTCCTCGCGCTCGGCCGCGGTGCTGTGCGGCCCGATGAGCATGCCATAGCCGCCGGATTCGCCGACGGCCTTGACCACGACCTCGTCGAGATGCTCGAGCACGAACGCCCGGTCGGTGTTGTTTTCGAGAAGCCAGGTCGGGATACTCGGCAGGATGGGCTCTTCGGCCAGATAGAACTTGATGATTGCCGGGACGTACGAGTAGAGCGCCTTGTCGTCGGCCACGCCGGTGCCGATGGCGTTGGTGATGGCGACGTTTCCGGCGCGGTAGGCGTTGAACAGCCCCGCTACGCCGAGCGTCGAGTCCTGCCGGAACGCGAGCGGGTCGATGAAGTCATCGTCGACCCGGCGGTAGATCACGTCTACGCGCCGCGGGCCGCCGGTGGTCCGCATGTAGACGATGTTGTCGTGCACGAAGAGGTCGCGTCCCTCGACAAGCTCGATGCCCATCTGGCGCGCGAGGAACGTGTGCTCGAAGTACGCGGAGTTGAAGACACCTGGCGTGAGCAGCACGATGGTCGGATCGGGGCGGTGGGGCGGAGCGAGGGCGCGCAGCGTCGTCAGAAGCGCCTGGCCGTATTGATCGACCGGCCGCACGTCGTAGCTGCTGAAGAGCAGCGGGAACACCCGCTTGATCACCTGGCGGTTGGTCAGCATGTAGCTCACGCCGCTTGGCACGCGCAGGTTGTCTTCGAGCACCGCGAAGCCGCCGTCGGGCAGCCGCACCAGGTCGGTGCCGGCTACAGAGACATATGTGTCCCGGCGCACCGAGACGCCCTGCATTTCCCGCCGGAAATGCCTGCAGCTGTAGACGATGGCGCGCGGGACCACGCCTTCGGCGAGAATTCGGCCCTCGTTGTAGATGTCCTTCAGGAACAGGTTCAACGCGGTGAGGCGCTGGGTCAGCCCGCGTTCGATGACCTCCCACTCGCCCGCCGTGAGGATGCGGGGGATCAGGTCGTAGGGGAAGATGCGCTCGGTGCCGTCCTTCTGGCCGTAGACGGTGAAGGTGATGCCTTGATGCAGAAAGGCGAGGTCGGCCGCGTTCTGGCGCTGCTTCAGCTCCTGTGGATCGAGTGTCAGCAGGCGCTCGAACAAGGCGGCGTAGTGCGGACGGGGCAGGCCGTGCCCGTCAAACATCTCGTCGTGCGCCGCGTCCAGGTGGTACGTCCGGAAGGGCGCCAGTTGGGTGAGCGCGCCGGGTCCAGCCCCTGGGGCAACCGCCATGGGCAAGGATTAGAGGTCAGGTTGGCGGCTGTCAAGCCCCGAATCGAACTGGTCTGTCATCCTGGCGACGTCCTCTATACTGGTGATCATCATGGCGTTTGAAGCCACGCTGGACACGCTCTATCGCTGGGCGGACAAGGTGCTGCGGCTCGACGACACGCCGCCGCGCCTGGCGGCCGCGTTTGCGTGGGGCATCACCGCGGGATTCTCGCCTTTCTTCATCGTCCAGTACGTCGTTGCTTTCCTGGTCGCGCTCGTCTTTCGCCTCAACAAGTTGCTCGTCCTGGCAGGTCTGTGCATCAACCTGCCTTGGATCATGGTGCCGTGGTACACGGCGACGACCGCGATAGCCGGCGCGCTGCTCGGCGTGCCGCTGCCGGCCGACCTGCGCGGCGAATTCGTCTCGCTCTTCAGCCAGTCCGTGTTGTCGTGGGCGTTTCTCCATCACCTGTTCGGGCTCGTGCGCCCCTGGGTGGTGCCGTTCATCGTCGGGCCGACCGTAGGCGCGATCCTGCTTGGCGTGGCGACCTACCCGGTGGCCCTGATCGTGATGGTGGCGCGCCAGCGCCAGAACATGGCCAGCAGCACGGGCTGATCCTGTCGCGGTGTTCAAGAATCTGACCAATCTGACCACTGGAGCGGTTGCCGCACCGCCGTGATATACATTCGTCCGTGCCGGACTCCGCCGACCCGATCGCGCGTTTTCAGGAACTGTTTGCCCGCGCCGCGAGCAACGCGCCATTCGATCCGGTTGCCGTGACCCTGGCGACGGCCTCGCCCGACGGTCGCCCCTCGGCGCGCGTCGTCTTGCTGCGGCGAGTCGACGCCAGAGGCTTTGGATTTTTCACCAACTACGAGTCGCGCAAGGGCCGAGAGTTGCTGGCGAACCCGCGCGCCGCGATCTGCGCCTACTGGCCGTGGCTCGACGAACAGGCGCGTATCGAAGGCCCGGTCACCGCCGCCGACCCTGGCGAGTCCGACGAGTACTTCGCGGGCCGCCCCCGCGGAAGCCAGGTGGCGGCCTGGGCCTCGGCCCAGAGCGAGGCGCTGTCGTCGCGGGCCGATCTCGAAGCGCGCTACCACGCGGTGGACGCGGAGTACGAAGGGCGCAGCATCCCGCGGCCGCCCTTCTGGGGCGGCTTTCGCCTTGAGCCTCAGCGCATGGAGTTCTGGCGCGCCGGCACGTACCGCCTGCACGACCGCATTCTCTACATCCGCGACGGCGACCGTTGGCGGACCGAACTGCTCTATCCATGAGGGAGCCGAAGTGACGTCAACCACGCGCGAAGCGCTGGCGGAGTTTCTCGGGACGTTCGTGCTGATCCTGTTTGGCGTGGGCGTGGTCGCCCAGGTCACGCTCGGCGGCGGCGCCAACGGCCAGTACTTGTCCATCAACCTGGCGTGGGGCCTCGGCGTCACATTGGGTGTCTACGTGTCGGCCGGCGTGTCGGGTGCGCACCTCAATCCCGCCGTGACAGTCGCGCTGGCGGCCTGGCGCGGGTTTCCGTGGTCCAAGGTCGGGCCCTATATCGGCGCGCAGATGGCCGGCGCGTTTGTGGCGTCCGCAGTCGTCTACCTCACGTACGTCGACGCCCTCGCGCATTTCGACGGCGGTGCGCGGCAGGTGACCGGGGCCCTCGGCACCGCCGGCATCTGGGCGACCTATCCACAGCCGTGGCTGTCGACGCTGGGAGGCTTGATCGATCAGATCGTCGGCACCGCGGCCCTGGTACTGGTGATCTTTGCGCTTTCCGATTCGCGCAACATGCCCCCGCAGGCCAACCTCGGGCCGATCGTCGTCGGCCTGCTGGTGGTGGCAATCGGCATGACGTACGGCCTCAATGCCGGCTATGCCATCAACCCGGCCCGGGACTTCGGGCCGCGCCTGTTCACCGCGCTTGCCGGATGGGGCGGCGAGGTGTTCAATGCAGGTAACGGCTGGTGGTGGGTGCCTATTGTCGGGCCGATGATTGGCGGCCCGCTGGGCGGGTTCGTGTACGACGCCTTCATCGGCAAGCGGCACCCGAATGCGGGTTGAACTGACCGAATCGGGTTGGACGGGTGGGCCAGGTTGGGTCAGGTTGGGCCAGGTTGGGTTCACGATGCGATACAAGCGATTGGCGATCATACTTGCAGTGCTCGCGGGGGCTTCCGGCCCGGCGCGGGCGCAGGAGTCGACACCAGAGGCGAAACTGGCGGCTCTCGGGATCACATTGCCGGCGGTCGATAAGCCCATCGCCAACTACGTCAAATCGGTTCGCACCGGCAACCTGGTGTTCACATCCGGCCACGGACCGTGCGGCCAGCTCCAACCGGGTCAGAAGGGCAAGGTCGGCACGGACCTCACCATCGAGCAAGGCGCGGCGGCTGCCCGTGCAACAGGGATTTGTCTACTGGCGACGCTCAAGGCGGAGCTCGGCAGCCTGTCGCGCGTCACGCGCATCGTGAAAGTGCTGGGTATGGTGAATGCGAGTCCCGCGTTTGCCGATCAGCCCAAAGTGATGAACGGGTTCTCCGATCTCATGGTCGCCGTCTTCGGCGATCGCGGCCGGCACGCACGCTCGGCCGTCGGCATGGCTTCGCTGCCCGGCGACATGGCGGTCGAGATCGAAATGGTCGTCGAAGTGGAGTAGTGCCATGCCTTCGCTGCCGCGCCAAATCCTGATCGAACCCCGGGTCGAGCACCACGCGCTCTCCGACCCGGCCGGCACTCTGCGTCAGCGGCTAGACACGACGTGGCGGTCCGAGGACTGGGCCGGCCGCCGCGTGGTGATCGGCGTCGGCTCGCGCGGCATCGACCGCGTGGCCGAAATGGCTCGCACGACGGTGAGCTGGCTGCGGCAGCAGGGAGCCGAGCCCATCGTCATGCCGGCGATGGGCAGCCATGGCGGCGGCACCCCCGAGGGGCAGCGCGAGCTGCTGGCGAGCTACGGCGTCACCGAACACGCAGTTGACGCGCCCATCGACGCGTCGATGGACGTCGTCGAGGTCGGCCAGCAAGTCGAGGGCGTTCGTGTCGTCGTGTCGGCGCGCGCCCTGAACGCCGACGCCGTCGTGCTGCTCAACCGCATCAAACCGCACACCGACTTTGGCAGTGCGGTCACGGGCAGCGGCCTCGTCAAGATGTCCGCCATCGGCCTGGGCAAGGCCGAAGGTGCGTTTCGCTGCCACTGGGCGGCTGCCACCCGCGGGCACGAACGGGTGCTGCGCGCGGTCTCCAGCGTCGTGCTCGGCCACCTGCGGCGCGTGTACGGAATCGGTCTGGTTGAAGACGGGTCGCATCGCCTCGCGCTCATCGAGCCGATGCTCGGCGCCGAGTTCTTCGATCGGGAACCCGCGTTGCTGGCCAAGGCACGTGCCTGGATGCCGGTGCTGCCGTTCCCCGAAGTCGACGTGCTCGTGGTCGACGAGATCGGCAAGGACATCAGCGGCACGGGCATGGACACCAACATCGTCGGCCGCGGCGTGGACCTGCAGCCCATGCCCAACCGCCGATCGGCGGTAAGCGCGATCTACGTGCGCGGGCTGACGCCGGCCTCGCACGGCAACGCCATCGGCATCGGCATGGCCGACATCGTCTCGGACCGGCTTGTCGAGGCGATGGACAGGCACAAGACCTACACCAACGCGGTGTCGGCGATGACGCCGGGCACGGCACGTGTTTCGATTCACTTTCCGACGGATCGCGAGTGCCTGCGGGCCGCGCTCCGCGTCTCCGCCGCCGACCCGGGCGCGCCGCGCATCGTGCGCATCAGGCACACGCTTGCCCTCGATCGCGTCGTCGTGTCCGAGGCGTATGCCGAGGAGATTGCCGACCGCAGCGACTTGACCGTGCTGGTGCCGCCCACCGACTGGCGATTCGATGACGCGGGCAACTTCGACCCGGCCACCGACCTGCTGGCCGGGGTACTGGCCTGAGAAGAATTGCACGATTGCACATTGCAGATTGAGCGATGAGTCGATCGAAGCCTTCTGATTCTTCGTTCGAGATGCCCTCGTTTCGACTTGACGGGCAAGTGGCGATTGTCACCGGCGGAAGCCGTGGCCTCGGCCTGGGCATCGCCCGCGCACTCGCCGTGCAGGGGGCCGATTTGGTGCTGGCGGCGCGCGGCGCCGACCAGCTCGATCGCGCGGCAGGTGCGTTGCGCGCGCTCGGTGGTCGAGTGGTGGCCGTGCCCGTCGACATCGGCGCACGTGAGGCCCCCGAGCGCCTGATCGCGGCAGCGCTCGATCAACTGGGCCGGCTCGACATCCTCGTCAACGGCGCTGGCATCAACGTGCGTAAGCCGGCCGCCTCGTTCACGCGCGAGGACTTCGCCGGCGTGCTCCGGATCAATCTCGAGGCGGCCTTCTTCCTCTCGCAGTCGGCCGGGCAGGTCCTTCGGCACCAGGGGCGCGGCCGCATCATCTCGATCGGCTCCATCGCCCAGGAAGTCGCCGTACCCAACGTCGGCGTGTATGCGATGAGCAAGGGCGCGCTGCGGCAGATGACCAAGTCGCTGTCGCTTGAATGGGCCAAGGACAACGTCACCGTGAACGCCATCGCCCCCGGCCGATTCTGGACGACGATGACCGATGCCGTGTTCTCCGACGACCGGCTGTACGACGCAGCCGTTCGCGTGATCCCGATGGGCCGGCCCGGCGTGCCGGCCGACCTGGCCGGCGCGGCGGTGCTGCTGGCCTCCGACGCCGGCGCCTACATCACGGGGCAGACCATCGTCGTCGATGGGGGATGGCTGGCGAGCAGCGGCGTGGAAGCGTGACCGAAGGCTGCGGCCACGAAGGTCGCGAAAGTCACCAAGACCGATACAGTCGCCGAGCCGTCGAGGAATGCCTTTCTTGCGTGTGATCCGCTTCGTGGCTTTCGTGTCGTTCTTCGTGACCTTCGTGGTTGTGGGTACTCAGGTCTCCGCCCAGGACCGCCCTCCCGTCCACGCAAGCCGCACGCCGACGCCCGTTCGCATCGATGGCAGGCTCGACGACGTCGCCTGGCAGCAGGCGACTGTGGTCACCGGCTTCATCCAGCGATTTCCAGACGAGGGACAGCCTGCGCGCCAGCAGACCGAACTGCGGCTCGCGTACGACGACGACGCGATCTACGTCGGCGCGCGGCTGCACGACAGCGAGCCGGCGCGCATCATCCGGCGGCTCACACGGCGCGATGTCGTTGCTGATGCCGACAGGTTCTCGATCTTCTTCGACCCCCATCACGACCATCTGACCGGCGTCGAGTTCCGCGTGACCGCGGCCGGCGTGCAGAAAGACGCCGTCATTTACAACGACGTCTATCAGGACGACACGTGGGACGCCGTCTGGGAGTCGGCGGTGAGCCGCGACGACGGCGGGTGGGTCGTCGAGATGCGGATTCCGTTCTCGCAGATGCGCTTTCCGCAAGCCGAGGTGCTCACGTGGGGCGTGAACGCCCAGCGCATCGTTCATCGCAGCGGCGAAGAGTCGTGGGTATCGATCACGCCGAGCAACGAGAGCGGCCTGGCCTCGCGGATGCCACACCTGGAGGGTCTCGCGGGCATCCCGCAGGCGCGCCATCTGGAGCTGCTGCCCTACGTGACCGCGCGCAACGAGTACGTCGCGCCGGTCAATTCCGGAAATCCCTTCAACGACGGCAGCCGCATGTTTGCCGGCACCGGTCTGGACGTGAAGTATGGGGTTGCCAGCAACCTGACGCTCGACGCCACGGTGAACCCCGACTTCGGGCAGGTCGAAGTGGACCCGGCCGTCGTCAACCTCACCGCGTCGGAGACCTTCTTCGAAGAGAAGCGGCCCTTCTTCACCGAGGGCAGCCAGATCCTGTCGCGGTTCGGCAAGAGCGGAGCGAGCGAGGTACTGGAGCTACTTCTTCTTCGAGCCGCAGCTGTTCTACTCACGCCGCATCGGCCGATCGCCGCAGGCGCCCGCGGTCGGGCGTCACGTGGACACGCCCACGACGACCACGATCCTCGGGGCCGCCAAGCTGACGGGCAAGACCAGGCGAGGCTGGACGCTCGGCGTTCTCGACGCGGTCACCGGGCCCGAGTACTCGCGGGTCTCGGACGGATTGGCCGTACGCGATGACGCGCAGGCCGAGCCGCTCACCAATTATTTCGTGGGCCGTGCCCAGCATGCGCTTGGTTCACGCGCATCCATGGGCCTGTTGACCACGATCGTCAATCGTGCCGACGGCTCGCCGGAACTGGAGAACCGCCTCGTCGGGCAGGCGTATGTCGGCGGCGTTGACGGGCACGTCTTCCTCGACGGCAGGCACGACTGGGTCTTGTCTGGAGGCGTCGCCGGTAGTTCGCTGCACGGCTCCGAGGCCGCCATCGCGCGAGTGCAGGTGGCCTCACAGCGGTACCTGCAGCGGCCCGACGCCACGCACCTGGGGTTCGATCCGACACGACGGTCGTTGTCGGGCTGGACCGGGAACCTCAACCTGAATCGCAACCGCGGCAACGTGACGGTGAATGCCGCGATGTGGGGCATGAGCCCCGGTTTCGAGTCCAACGACGCGGGGTTCATGACGCAGGCCGACCGTGGCGGCGGCCACGGCCAGGTGTTGTTTCGCAAGCTGACGCCCGACCGCTTCACACGCACGCGGCAGCTCGTGGTCGCGAAATGGTGGACGTGGAACTGGGGCGGCGATTCGCAGGGAGACGGCGTGCAGGCCGTGACCAACCTGCAGTTTCTGAACTACTGGCGCTACAACCTGACGGTCGGCTGGTCGAAGGACACCTGGGATGACCGCCTGACGCGCGGGGGACCGACCACGATTCGCCCGGGCATCAAGTCGGTCAACACGTCGGTCGTCAGCGATACCCGGAAGCGGTTCTTCCTGACGATGACCGGCGCGCTGTCGGAGCGCAACTTCAACGCCTGGTCGCACACCTTCAGCAGCTCGATCACGTATCAGCCGTCCGATGCCGTGTCGGTCTCGATGGGACCGCAAGTGCTGCGGTCCCAGTCGCAGGCGCAATACCTGGCCACGGTCGTCGATCCGCTGCAGACCGAGACGTACGGCTCCCGCTACGTGTTCGGCGATCTGGCGCAAGCTGAAGTGTCGATGCCGACGCGCGTCAACGTCACGCTGTCGCCGCGGCTCGGCCTGCAGGTCTACATGCAGCCGCTGGTGTCGGTCGGCGATTATGGGGCCATCACGGAGTTCGCGCGTCCGCGCACGTACGATTTCAGCGAGTACGGCCGCGACCTGGGGACCATCGCCCCCGTGCCGGGCACCTCGTTGCTCGAGATCGATCCGGATGCGGCCGGGCCCGCGCGGAGCTTCCGGATCTCGCAGCCGGACTTCAACATCAAGTCGCTGCGCGTGAACGCGGTCGGCCGGTGGGAGTTCCGGCCCGGGTCCACGCTCTTTCTCGTCTGGACGCGGTTCGGCAACGACCAGTCGAACCCGGGTGATTTCCGGTTTGGACGCGACGTATCGGACCTCTGGGGCGCACAGCCCGATGATGTATTTTTGATCAAGGTCAGCTACTGGATCGGACGCTGAGACTGGCACGGAGGAGAACGCAGGCGACTGGCGATTGGTGCCCTTCTGTTGTTCGTAGCGGCACCGGTCGCCGACGATACACCGGTGACGAAGACCGCCGCCACGGACTGTGCCGCGGTAAGCTCGACAGCGTGGACCTGGCGGCGTTCAAGCAGCGCAAGGGCAAGTTGCTGATCTGGCACGGCTGGGCCGACCCGGCCCTCAACGCGCAGAGCACCATCAACTACTACGAGCGGCTCAAGGCCGCCGACCCGCAGGCGCCGGAATTCGCGCGTCTTTTCCTTATGCCCGGCGTGCTCCACTGCGCCGGAGGCTCGGGGCCCGACTCGGTGGAGTGGATTGACGCCATCGCGGCGTGGACCGAGAAGGGCGCCGCGCCCGACCGCCTTACCGCCACCAAACGGGGCGCGGACGGAACGCCGACACGGACTCGTCCGCTGTGCCCGCACCCCCAGCGGGCGGTCTACAACGGCAGCGGAAGCACCGACGACGAGGCAAATTTCACCTGCAAAGGGTGAGCTGCCGAGCGGTATGATGGGCTCGATCCCGATGGAGAACCGCCATTGATCAAGCTGGACGCGCACAAGCCGGTTCACTTCTGCGACGGCCTGTCGCGCCGCGATTTCCTGCATGCCGGCGCCCTGGGGATGGCCGGCCTGGGCCTGAGCCTGAGCGATCTTTTCGCGCTCAAGGCCGCTGGCGCAGTCAATCCGGCGAACGACGTCAACTGCATCTGCCTCTTCCTGGTCGGCGCGCCGAGCCAGCTCGACACGTGGGACATGAAGCCGGATGCGCCTTCCGAGATCCGCGGGCCGTACAAGGCTATCAAGACCAACGTCGCCGGCATCCAGATCAGCGAGATCTTCCCGCGGATGGCGCAGCACGCCGACAAGTTCGCGCTGATCCGGTCGGTGCACTACGCGGGCGTGGCCGTGCACGACGCGGGACACCAGGTGATGCAGACCGGACGGCTGTTCCAGGCTGGCACCGAGTCGCCGCACGTGGGGTCGATCCTGGGGTACCTGAAAGGACCCAAGGGGGACATCCCGCCGCACGTCCTGCTGCCGCGACCCATCGGCAACACCGGCGGCAACATGCCGCACGGGCAGACGGCGGGTTTCCTGGGCAAGCTCCACGACCCGTTCGTGCTGGGCGCCGATCCGGCCGACCCGGCGTTCCAGGTACCGGACCTGCTGCCGCCGGACTATCTCACGGCGATTCGCGCCGACCAGCGCCGCAACCTGCGCGACCTGGTCGACGCATCGGTGAGAGACTTCGAGGCCAACCCCGACGCGCGGCTGCTCAACGCGTCGTTTGACCAGGCCTACACGATGATCTCGTCCTCGAAGGCGCGCGCGGCCTTCGACCTGTCGCAGGAGCCCGACAGCGTCAAGGATCGCTACGGACGCAATCGCTTCGGCATGAGCTGTCTGCTGGCGCGGCGCCTGGTGGAATCCGGCGTGCGGTTCGTGACGGTGAACATGTTCGAGACGGTGTTCAACGAGATCACGTGGGACATCCACGGATCGGCGCCGTTTAGCCCCATCGAGGCGTACCGCGACCTGCTCGGGCCGATGTTCGACAACGGCTATGCGTCGCTGCTCGAGGATCTCACCAGCCGCGGCCTGCTCGACAACACGATGGTCGTGGCGATGGGCGAGTTCGGCCGCACGCCGAAGATCAATCCCGCCGGCGGCCGCGATCACTGGCCGCAGTGCTGGACGGTGTCGATGGCCGGTGGGGGCATCAAGGGCGGGCAGGTGATTGGCGCCTCCGACGAGATGGGCGCCTACCCGAAGGACCGGCCGGTGCCTGCCGCGGCCGTCGCGGCGACGATCCTGCACGGGGTGGGAGTCGACCTCGAAAAAGACCTGCCGGGACCGCAGAGCCGACCAATCCGCGTGGTCGACCATGGGGTCGAGCCCATCGCGGAGTTGTTCTGAGCTTTACTCACAACACTCCCAACCACGAAGGTCACGAAGCCATACACGAAGGTCACGAAGATTGACGGGAACGTCACGATGACGCAGGCGGAAGCCTCGAATACGGCGCGGCCAGGAACCGGACCATCGTCCAGGCTTCGTGGTCTTCGTGTACCTCTTCGTGCCCTTCGTGTTTGTGGGGTGCTCGTCTGCGTCGCAGCAGGTGTCGCCGGGCTTACCGCTGGCGCGCCCGAACCCGCGCCGAGCACCGCCGCGCCGGTGTCCTTCCGCAACCACGTGGTCCCCGTCCTCACCAAGATGGGGTGCAACTCGGGCGCCTGTCATGGCGCTGCTGCTGGCAAGAACGGGTTCAGCCTCACGTTGCGCGGCTACGACCCGGCCGCCGACTACGACGCCATCACACGGCAGGCTGGCGGCCGCCGCGTCAACAAGCTCGAGCCGGCCAAGAGCCTCCTTCTGCTCAAGCCCACCGAAGTCGTGCCCCATATGGGCGGCAAGAAGTTCGAGCCTGGCTCGCCCGCCTACGAAGTGCTGGCGCGCTGGGTGGCGTCGGGAATACCTGCGCCGTCGGACGCTGACGCTCGCTTTGTCGCCCTCGACGTCACCCCCGGCGATGCGACGCTCGCGCCCGGCAGCGTCACGCCGATCGCCGTGCGCGCGACCTTCTCCACTGGCGCCACCGAGGACGTCACAGTGTGGTCGCGGTTTGCGTCGGCCGACGAGACGGTCGCGCAGGTGGACGAGCGCGGCCAGGTGACCATCAAGGGCCCAGGCGAGACCGCCATCAGCGTCAGCTTTCTGACCGGCGTCGCGATGACGCGTGTGCGCTCGCCGTTTCCGACGCCGGTGCCCGACGCGGTGTTTGCCGCCGCCGCGCGGCACAACGGCATCGACGACCTGGTGATCGACAAGCTGCGCCAGATGCAGATTCCGCCCTCGGGGCTGGCCGGCGACGCGGTGTTCATCCGGCGCGCGTTCCTGGATGCGGCCGGCATTTTGCCGACGCGGGGCGAGGTCGAGGCCTTCGTGTCCGACACCGCGGCTGATAAGCGCGCGCGTATGGTTGACGGCCTGCTGCAACGTCCGGAGTTCGTGGACTACTGGACTTACAAATGGTCGGACCTGCTGCTGGTGTCGAGCCGGTCGCTCAGCCGCAACAACGTCCGCGCGTTCTACGGCTGGATCCGCGACAACGTCGCGGCCAACACGCCCTGGAACCGCTTTGTCTACGAGCTGACCACGGCCAGCGGACGCACCGACGAGAACGGCGCCGCCAGCTACTTCCTGATTCACCGCAACCCGATCGAGATCGCCGAGAACTACACGCAGGCGTTTCTCGGCATCACCCTCACGTGCGCGCGCTGCCACAACCACCCGATGGAGAAGTGGACGCAAACCGACTACTACGGGTTCGCAAACCTCTTCGCGCGGGTCGCCATGAAAGAGGACGGCGGCGCCAGCGCCAAGGGCGACACGGCGACCATCGTCTCTACCGCCGAGGGCGACATCCTGCATCCGCGACTGGGAGTGGCGATGCCACCGCGCCCGCTCGACGGGGTGCCCATGGCCAGCCACTCGCAGGAGGATCGCCGCGCCTACGTCGCGGCCTGGCTGACCTCGTCGGCCAACACTCAGTTCGCCCGCACCGTCGTCAATCGCATCTGGGCCAACTATTTCGGCCGCGGCCTGGTGCACCCGTTCGACGACCTCCGCTATTCGAACCCGGCCAGCAACGAGCCGCTGCTCGGCGCGCTGAGCGCGGACTTTGTCGCCGGCGGCTATGATCTGCGGGCGCTGATGCGCACCATCATGATGTCTGCTGCCTATCAGAGGTCGGCCGAGACCACGCCCGGCAACGAGAAGGACGACCGGTTCCACTCGCGCTATCTCACGCGACGGCTGCCGGCCGAAGTCATCCTCGACGCGTTTTCGCAAGTCACCGGAGTGCCCGAAGACTTCGGCGGGTACCCGCGCGGGACCCGGGCCATGCAGCTGCGCGACACGCGTGTCGACTCGTACTTCCTCAGCGTCTTCGGACGTCCCGAGCGCGTGCTGACGTCCTCGGCCGAGCGCATGCAGGACCCGACATTGCCGCAGGCGCTGCACACCATCAACGGCGAGACGCTGAACAGCAAGCTGATGTCCGACTCCGGCGTGATTGCCAGGTGGGTGGCCGATGGGCGGCCGAACGACGATGTCCTGAGCGAGCTCTATTGGTCGGCGCTCGGCCGCCCTCCGAGCGCTCGAGAGCGCGCCGGGATTCTCGCGCGTCTCGCCGAGGATCGCGCCGACCCTGCCGCCCGTCGTCGAAGTCTCGAGGACCTCGCGTGGGCCGTGCTCACGTCGACCGAGTTCCTCTTTGCACACTGACCGGTGACCGTGCGTCGCGTTGCCATCTCGCTTGTCGGAGCCGCGGGCCTGGTCGCGGCCGTGTCGGCGCAGCCGCCTGCCGCCGGAACGACGGCGGCAGCACCGGACTTCGCGCGCGACATCGTGCCGATTCTCGAGAGCAACTGCCTGCGGTGTCATAACTCCGCGAAAGTGGAGGGCGGCCTCCTTCTCGAAAGCTACGAAGATCTGATGCGCGGCGGCGATTCGGGGTCGCCGCTGGTGCCGGGCAAGCCCGAGGAGAGCCCGCTCATCCTGCAGATCGAGAGCCGCGCGAAGCCGAAGATGCCGCCGAAGAAGGACCTGCAGCCCGACGAGATCGCGGTGCTGCGCGCGTGGGTGGGTGCTGGCGCGCCGTACTCCAGGGCCGCGCGCCCTTCGATCGACGAGAAGGTCCCGGCTCTCGCGCAGACCGCGCAAGTGTCGCCGCAGGTGACCTCACTGGCCTGGCGGCCCGACGGCCAGCAACTCGCGGTCGCCGGCTACAAGCAGGTGCATCGGCTGGCAATGCCTGGCGGCGCCGGCGTCTCGCCGCTGACGGGCTTGTCCGATCTCGTACGCGCCGTCGCTTGGAGCCCGGACGGCTCGGTTTTAGCAGCCGGCGGCGGCACGCCCGGCGCTTTCGGAGAGATCGTGTTGTTTGACGCAGCGACCGGCGCCGAGCGCGCGCGGCTGGAGGGCCATCGCGACTACGTCTACCACCTGGCCTTCAACCACGATGGCACGCGACTGGCCAGCTGCGGCTACGACAAAGTCATTCGGGTCTGGGACGCGGTCAGCGGCAAGGTCGTCGGCGTGCTCAAGGAGCACACCGAGGCCGTGTACGCGGTCGCATTCAGCGGCGACGGAACGCTGCTGGCCTCGGCCGCCGCCGATCGGTCCGTGAAGATCTGGAAGGTAGACGACGCCGTGCGCCTCTACACGATCACCGAGCCGACTGATGCCGTCCTGACGCTGGCGTTTCGGCCAGGCACGCGACAGCTGGCTGCCGGGGGACAAGACAAGCGCATCCGCGTCTGGGAGGTCGGCGACAGCTCGGCGCGGTCGATTCGCAGCGCGCCGGCGCATCGTTCCGCGGTACTGCGTGTCGCGTTCAGCACCGATGGCCGCACGCTGGCCTCGACGGGCACCGACAGGGATGTGAAGATGTGGGACGCCGAAACCGGCCAGCAGCTCCGCGTACTGTCGACCCAGAGCGACTGGGCGCAAGCGCTCGCGTTCAGTCCGGACGGCCGGCAGCTGGCCGTGGGCCGCTACGACGGCAGCGTCAGCATCTACGATACGATGTCGGGCCGGTCCGTGCTCGAACCCTTCGCCAGCGACAAGGTGGCACGACGATGATGACAGCGACACGCCGGGTTGTTCTCGGTGCGATGGCGACACTCGCCGGGCTGGTTCCAATGCCTGCGGAGACGCAGACACGGCCGGCGGCGCTGACGAGCCTCACGCCGTACGGCATTCAAAGGGGCACCACCGCAACTTTCACCGCCGACGGCGCGAACCTGATGGACGCCGGCGAGGTGATTTTCACCGACCCCGGGTTGTCGGCTGAGATCGTCAAGTACGAGGACCTTGGCGCCGACATCCGCGTGCGCCAGACCGGCGAGACCGGCGCCATCATCCAGGATCGCGCGCAGAAGGGCCGCCTCACGCTCTCGATCACTGCCTCGCCGGGCGTCCCCCTCGGACGTCACGGGTTCCGCGTGCGCACGCCCCTCGGGACGACGTCATTTGTCGCGTTGTGGGTTGGCGAGGATCAGGAGACCTCCGAGCAGGAGCCCAACGACGAGCCGGCAGATGCGACGGCGGTGACCTCTCCGGTGACGGTCAACGGCTGGCTCGGCGCGCTCGAGGACGTGGACGTGTTCCGCGTGCACGCACGGGCCGGCGAGGATCTCGTCGCCAAGATCACCGCCACGCCGATCGGATCCAACGTCGACACCGTCGTGACGTTCCTCGGGCTCGACGGCGCGACGCTCGCCGCCAACGACGACGTCGGCCCCACGCGGGACTCGCTGGCCGTATATCGACCGGCCGCCGACGGCGACGTGCTGGTGCGCGTGACCGACGCCAATCCCAGCGGCGGCAGGCACCACTACCGCCTGACGATCGGGGTCGTGCCCGTTGTGACCTTTGCGTTTCCTCTGGGCCGTCCTGCGAGCCCTCCGGGTGTCGTGACCGTTGAAGGCGTGAATCTGAAGTCGACGACCCGCGCGCGCCTCGGCGCTCCTGTGGCCGACAGGCCGAACCTGGCGCCCGTCGTAGTATCGGGCCTCGATCGCGACCCGGTCACACGCCTGGAAGTGGCCGTCGGCAAGTACGGCGAGGTGCGCGAGCGCGAAGGCAACAACACGCTGGCGACGGCACAACCGCTGCTGGCGCCTGTGACCGTGAACGGCCGAATCCAGTCGTCGAGCCCCGGCGCGCCTGACCCCGATCTGTTCCGCATCACGATGCGAAAGGGCCAGACACTGGTGGCGCAGGTCGCCGCGCAGCGGCTGGGATCGTCGCTCGACTCGCTGCTGGAAGTGCTCGACGCCAAGGGCCAGCCGGTGCCGCGCGCGCGGTTGCGCGCCGTGTGGGAGACGACCATCGACTTGCGCAGTCGCGGCTCGATAGATCCTGGCCTGCGCCTGCTCACCTGGGACGAGCTTGGGCGGGGCGACTACGTGTATGTGGACCGCGAGCTGATCCGCGTCCAGGAACTGCCCAAGGGCCCGGACGAGGATGTATCGTTTGTCAGCTTCCGCGGCCGGCGCCTGGGGTTTGAAGAGACCACGCCGGAAGGGCACGCCTTGATGCGGCCCGTCTACAAAGTGGAGTTGCATCCACCCGGCGCGACCGTCTCGCCCTCGGGGCTGCCGACCTTCGATCTCGTGTACCGCAACGACGACGGCGGGCCCCTGTACGGCAAGGACTCGCGCGTGACCTTCACCGCGCCGGCCGCGGGCACCTACTTCATCCGCCTGACCGACGCGCGCAACACCGCTGGCGCTCACCACGCCTATCGACTCACGGTTGCGGCGCCCGAGCCGGATTACGACCTGTTTGTCACGCCCACGAACCCCAATGTGCCACGCGGCGGCCGGGTACCGGTGACCGTGTTTGCCTTGCGCCGCGACGGCTTCAACGGACCGATCGACGTCGCGTTCCGGGATCTGCCGGGCGGGCTCACGGGCACCACGGGCCGGATCCTTCCGGGCGAGTCCTCGGTCGCCCTGACGCTCGGCGCCGACGCACAGGCGTCTTCGCTGGTGACGCCGCTGCGGGTTGTCGGAGCGGCCACCCTCGGTGGCCGCCCTGTCAAACGCGAGGCCCGCGCTGACGAGAAGGTCAGCGTGATCGCGACCGGACTGCCTCCGGATGTCCGCGTGGTGTCGGTCACGCCGGACGTGGTGGAACTGACGCCAGGCGCACGCGCGAAGGTGACGGCCACGATCGCGCGCGCCAACGGCTTTGCCGGGCGCGTGCCGCTGTCGGTGAACAACCTGCCGTTCCGGATCACGGTGCCCGACATCGGCCTCAACGGCATCCTGATCACGGAGGAGCAGACCAGCCGCAGCTTCGAGATCGTCGCCGACGAACGCGCGGAGCCGGCTGAACAGACGCTGTACGTCACAGCGCGCGTAGAGACCAACGGCGGCACTGTCTCGGACCACAGTTCAGTGCCGATCAAGATCCGCGTCATCGGACGGGAGACGCGGCGATAGCACCAGTACGCAGGCCGGAACTTTGGTTCCGGCGCGCGAGATTTCAGTTCCGACATTCCATACTTCAAAGAGACGCTATGTCCGACATCGCTTCCCTGGTTGCCCGTGTGTCGATCGTGCTCTCCGTCGTGGCGGCATTTCCGCCTGCGCTCGAGGCCGAACCCGTTCGTCTTGACGCGGGCTGGGAGCTGCTCACGGACCCGGGCGCCACGCTCCGGGCGGCGTCGCTGCCTGCCGGTGGCTGGCGGCCGGCAAGAGTCGGCGTGTCGTGGAACGCGCAGTTTTCGGACTTGCGGGATTATGTCGGC
Organism: Vicinamibacteria bacterium; assembly: GCA_963806705.1. GTDB lineage: Bacteria > Acidobacteriota > Vicinamibacteria > Vicinamibacterales > JAENWD01 > JAENWD01. The sequence goes on along the minus strand of CAWDZE010000012.1, from coordinate 50,796 downwards.
GTCGCCTGGTATCGCACGCCCTTTACCGTGGCGGGATCGAAGGCGGCCCGGCGTGTGCTGCTGCGCTTTGGCGCCGTCGACTACCACGCCGAGGTGTTCGTCAACGGCGAGGCCGCAGGCAGTCACGAGGGCGCGTACACGCCCTTCACCATCGACGTCACAAAGCTCGTCAAGCCAGGGACCAACCAGCTGGTCGTCCGTGTCACCGACCCTCCGGCGGCGGGTCTCGGCAGTGACCCGCGGTTTCCGCAGTTCAACTACGACGAGCTGCCCAGGGGCAAGCAAAATTGGTACATCCAAAACGGCGGGCTGTGGCAGCCCGTATGGCTCGACATCCGCCCGGCGCTCTACATCGACGCGGTCCGCGTTTCGTCGAAGGTGTCTGGCGCCGTCGAGGTCGAAGCCGACATCGTCGGCGCGGCGCCAACTCGCGCCGTTGCCCTGAAGGTGGACGTCCGTGACGCTCAGGGGGCGGTTGTCGTCAGTCTGGCCGCGGCCAAAGTGACTGGCGCGGGAGTGGCACGCGTCACGGGCACGGTGCCGGCGCCGAAGCTGTGGTCGCCGGCCAGCCCGACCCTCTACACGGTCGAGGCGTCACTCACCGGCTCGGTTTCCGATCGGGTGACGGACCGCTTCGGCTTCCGCGAGTTCATCGCGCGCGACGGCCGATTCTTCCTCAACGGCGAGCCGTTTTACATGATCGGTGCGCTCGACCAGGACTTCTATCCCGACACCATCTACAGCACGCCGGGCAAGGCGTACGTCGTCGACATGATGCAGAAGGGCCGGCGGCTCGGCCTGAACGTGCTGCGGTGCCACATCAAGGTTTGCGACCCGGACTACCTGGCCGCCGCCGACGAAGTAGGGATGCTCGTGTGGTACGAAGTGCCAAGCTGGGAGCGGTGGACCCCTCAGTCGGTCGCGCGTGGCAAGGCGATCTTCGAAGCGATGACGCTGCGCGACTGGAACCGGCCGTCGATCGTCATCCAGACCCTGATCAACGAAGCGTGGGGCATCGACATGAAGCAGGCCGACCAGCGGGCCGGGCTGCTGAAGTGGTTCGAGGAGGCGCGGCCCCGGCTGCAGCCGCTTGGGCGGCTGCTGGTGGACAACAGCCCGTGTTGCGAGAACTTCCACCTGAAGACGGACATCGACGACTACCACCAGTACTACTCGATTCCCGACAACGCCGATCGCTGGGACAAGTGGGTAGCCGACTTCGCGTCGCGTCCGGCGTGGGCATTCAGCGCACACGGCGACGCCGTTCGCACCAGGCAGGAGCCGCTGGTCGTGTCGGAGTTCGGCAACTGGGGCCTGCCGGAACTGCCGGCCGAGCTGCCCTGGTGGTTCGCGCGGGATTTCGACGGCCGCGCCATCACGCGGCCGGCGGGCCTGTTCGACCGGTTCCACGGGCTTGGCTTCGACCGGGTATTCCAGGACTACCCAACGCTGGCACGCGAGACGCAGTGGCGGCAGTTCTACAGCCTCAAGCACGAAATCGAGTCAATGCGCCGGCACGAGCCGATTCAGGGCTACGTCATCACGGAGTTCACCGACATCAACTGGGAAGTGAACGGCCTGATGGACATGTGGCGCCGGCCAAAGATCTACGCGGAACGCCTCGCAGCCATACAGCAGGAGGACGTGCTGCTGCCCTCGACGCCGCGACGCAACTTCACGACCGGTGATGACATCGAGATCGCTGTCCTGATGTCTCGCTACAGCGCCCGAGAAGCGCACGGCGGCTCGATCAGATGGACAACGACCTCCGGGCAAAAAGGCGAGCTCCCGGTCGTGCAAGCGGTGACGCGCGGGGCGGTGGAAACCCTCACGGAGGTCAACTATACGGCGCCGAAAGTGAATCGCGCGTCGCTGGAACAGGTCACGCTGGAGTTGACGGCCGGTGACGGTTCCATCCTCGCGCGCAACACGCATGACGTGTTCGTGTATCCGGCGGCGTCGGCCGCGCCGGCAGAGGTAGCTCTCCACGATCCCAACGCGCTGCTCGGCCACCTGCCGTGGAAGGCCGCGGCTCCGGCACCCGGTGCGACGGTGGTTTCGTCGGTGTTTGACGCGGAGGTGCGAGCGCATGTCGAGGCTGGCGGCTCGGCAGTCGTGGTGGCGTCAAAGGTGCTGTTTGGCGTGGTCGAGGCGCCGGGTCTGAGCATCGTGGAGCGCCGCGGCGAGCTGGACGGCAACTGGGTGACCAACTTCACCTGGCTGCACACCGGCAGTCCGCTGTTTGCCGGCCTTGGCCTGACGCGCATTACCGGCTTTGAGGCCGTCGCCGCGACACCTCGCACGCTGATCGACGGCGCAGCGACCGACGCCTGGCGCCAGGGCGACGTGTTGTCGGGGGTGTTCTACGGGTGGCTGAATCAGAATCACGCCACGACGGTGCAATACAAGGCAGGGAAGGGCAAGGTCCTCTTCACGACATTTGACACGGCGTCCTACGGGAAGGACCCGTTTGTCACCCACCTGGTGCATCGGTTGGTGGAGTACGTGCGGAGCGACAAGTGCGCGCCGGCCAGCGAGCTGGCGCGGAGATAGTTTGCTATGTGTAGGGGCGCGCGAGCGCGCCCCGCCCGGGTTCCGTCCGGTTGCTCGATACAAGGAGATAGTGCATATGCGACTTACGGCTTGTGGGTTGGCAATCGTCGGTGTGGTGGCCGCGTCTGTGATGGCCCAATCGGAAGGTAACTCGGTGGCGAAAGACTCGCGGGTGTTCGAGATGCGGACATACCACGCGGCGCCGGGAAAGCTCGAGGACCTGCAGGCCCGCTTCCGCAATCACACCGTGAAGCTGTTCGAGAAGCACGGCATGACCAACGTCGGCTACTGGGTGCCGGTGGACGAAAAGACCGGGCAGCCCTCGGGCAATACGCTGGTGTACATCCTGGCGTACCCGAGCCTCGAGGCGCGCACCAAGTCGTGGGATGGGTTCAGAAACGACGCCGCCTGGACCGCTGCACGCAATGAATCCGAAAAGAACGGCAAGCTGGTCGAGAAAGTGGACTCGGTGTTCTTGAAGGCCACGGACTACTCGGCGATCAAATAATTGACGATTGACAGATTGCAGATTGACGATTACGTGGCGAGATCACAGAAATGCGCAAACGTCCGGAGGACCTTCGCTCCCATCGCTGGTTCGGCGTCGACGACCTGCGCGCGTTCGGCCACCGCTCTCGCACGAAGCAGATGGGGTTTGCCAGCGAAGACTACGCGGGCAAACCCGTCATCGCCATCCTGAACACCTGGAGCGATCTCAATCCCTGCCACGCGCATTTCCGGCAGCGCGCCGACGACGTCAAGCGCGGCGTGTGGCAGGCCGGCGGCTTCCCGGTCGAGGTGCCGGCCGTCTCGCTTGGCGAGACGTTCATGAAGCCGACGACGATGCTCTATCGCAACCTGCTGGCGATGGAGACCGAAGAGCTGCTGCGGTCCAATCCCGTCGACGGGGTCGTGATGCTCGGCGGATGCGACAAGACGGTCCCCGCGATGCTGATGGGCGCGACCTCGATGAACCTGCCCGCAATCTTCGTGCCCGCAGGGCCGATGCTCCGCGGTCATTGGCGGGGCCAGACACTCGGCAGCGGCAGCGACGTCTGGAAGTACTGGGCCGAGAAGCGCGCGGGCGCCATCGACGACTGCACGTGGCGCGAGCTCGAGGACGGCATCGCCCGCTCCTATGGCACCTGCATGACGATGGGCACGGCGTCCACGATGGCCGCCGCGGCCGAGGCGCTCGGGATGACGATGCCTGGCGCCTCGTCGATTCCGGCGGCCGATTCGGCGCATCCGCGCATGGCGGCGGCGGCTGGCCGCAGGATCGTCGAGCTGGTTTGGGACGATGTCACGCCGAAAAAGATCATGACGGCCGACGCGTTCGACAACGCGGTGACCGTCACCATGGCCATCGGCGGCTCGACCAATGCGGTCATCCACCTGATTGCGATGGCGCGGCGTGCCGGCGTCGCTTTGGATCTCGATCGGTTCGATGCCCTTTCGCGCCGTACGCCGGTCATCGGCGACATCCGTCCGTCGGGCCGATTCCTGATGGAAGACTTCTACTACGCCGGCGGGCTGCGAGGGCTGATGGCCAGGTTGCGCGACCTGCTGCATCTCGAGTGCGCGACTGTGAGCGGCCAGATGCTGGGGCACGGCCTCGACGAGGCGGTGATTTCGAACGACGAGGTCATTCGCGTGCGCAGCAACCCGGCGTCGGTTGAAGGCGGTGTCGCCGTGCTGCGTGGGAACCTGGCGCCGCGCGGCGCCGTGATCAAGCAGACGGCCGCGACTCCATCGCTGCTGGTTCACACCGGGCCGGCCGTGGTGTTTCGCGACTACAACGACCTCTCGGCGCGGATCGACGATCCCGACCTTCCGGTGACGGCCGACTCGGTGATCGTGCTGCAGCACGCGGGTCCGCTTGGTGGGCCGGGAATGCCCGAGTGGGGCATGCTCCCGATTCCGAAGAAGCTGTTGCAGGCCGGTGTTCGCGACATGGTCCGCATCTCGGATGCGCGGATGAGCGGGACCGCGTACGGCACCTGCGTGCTCCACGTGGCGCCGGAATCGTTTGTCGGCGGGCCGCTGGCCTTCGTGCGCGACGGCGATCTGATCGAGCTCAATGTCCCCGAGCGCCGGCTGACGCTGAACGTGAGCGAGCATGAACTGGCCGAGCGGCGGGTGGGCTGGACGGCGCCGGCCGTGCAGTATCCTCGCGGCTACGGCAAGTTGCACGCGCAGCACGTGCTGCAGGCGGATCAAGGCTGCGACTTCGATTTTCTGCAGGCGGGGGAACCGGTTCCTGAGCCGGAGATCCACTGATCACGACCACGATGGAAATACCGACGAACCGTTTCAAGCAGGGGCTGAAGGCGGGCCGCACGCTGATTGGCCTCTGGGCGCAGTCGGGGCACGCGGCGATCTCGGAAGTCGTCGCCGACGCGGGCTTCGACTGGCTGCTGATCGACGGCGAGCATGCGCCGCTTGAAGTGCCGACGATCGTCGACCAGCTGCGTGTGATCGAGCCGACGGGCACGCCGGCGATCGTGCGCCCGGCGTGGAACGACCCGGTGATCCTCAAGCGCGTGCTCGACACCGGCGTGCAGACGCTGCTTATCCCGTACGTGCAGACCGCGGAGGAAGCGCGTCGAGCCGTGTCGTCGGCGCGGTATCCACCGGCGGGCACGCGCGGGGTGGCGGCCACGATACGAGCCAACCGGTACGGCCGTACGGCGGACTACCACGCGCGGGCCAACGCCGAGATCTGCGTGCTGGTGCAGCTCGAAACTGGCGAAGCGGTGGCGCGGCTCGAAGAGATCGGGCGCGTGGAGGGTGTCGACGGACTGTTCATCGGGCCCTCGGATCTTGCCGCGAGCCTGGGGCATCTTGGCAACAACGCGCACCCCGACGTGCGCGCTCTCATCGCCGAGGCGTGCCGTCGTGCCCGCGCGATCGGGACGCCCATCGGCATCCTCGCGCCCGTCGAGGCCGACGCCAGGGCGTACCTCGAGATGGGCTTTCAGTACGTCGCGGTGGGAAGCGACATCGGGGTGCTGAAGAACGCGACAGATGCCTTGCGTGCGAAATTCACGTGACCTCACAAGGGCGCGAAGCAGCCGCAGTCAGAGCCAGCCGACCGCCACCACGAGCGTCAGCACCGCGAGGCTGAGGAAGTAGAGGCCGCCCAGGAACAGGCCGATTCGTGACGGCCATCCGGGCCGCACCTCCGGCGGCAGCAGCGTGAGGTTGACGTAGAGCACGTGCCAGCAGCTGACGCCGAGCACGAAATTGCCCAGGTTCCCGTAGACGACGATCAGCCAGAGCGGCCGGGCGATGGACAGAAACACGATCCCGACCAGGAAGTAGCCCCCGAGAACAGCGAAGTAGAGCGTTCGGATGCGGTGCGGGTCCCAGCGCTGCAGGGCACGGATCCCGGTCCACGACACTTCGACCCACCGGCGGATGAAGGCGTCGGCCGCCGACGTCGTGTTGGGCACGATCACCAGCAGCGCGCACAGCAGCACCATCACCCACGCGAAATCGCCCAGCGAACCGCCGATGCGCGCCTGGACGCCACCGGCCGTCAGGCCCGCCAGGCTCCACGTTTCCGCGACGGTCCCCCGCGGCAGGAACTCCACCGAGAGCATCGCCGGCAAGGCCAGGCCGACAAACGAGGCGGGCACCCACACGATCGCCTGGTCGCGCAGCACCTGGTGCATCCAGCCCTTCCACTCCCGGAGCGCCTCGACCGTCGGGCGGAACACCATCCCGACGTGCGACAGTTGGAAGGCGTGGCCGCCGACGAAGCTGGGAATGGCGCCCACGCGGGCGCCCATGCCCCAGCCCTGGTCCCGCGTGTAGTTGCTGATGCTGGTCTGCGCCAGCCCGCCGACGCCGGCGATGGCCGCAAACGCCGTCATCAACAGCATCGCGTTGTGGTCCGGCCGCGACAGCGGCTGCCCGGTCGCCACCGCGCCGATCACATTGGCCGTCTTGCCGTCGCCAAGCGGGATCTCGCCGAACCGGAGCAGACCCATGCCGATCTCACGCCAGGTGCCGGAGGTCGAGTACCCGAAGGCCAGGAACAGCAGGAAACTGAAGACGACGAAGATCTTGATCGTCATCACGGTCTTGAGCGAGTTGTAGACCTTGCCGCCAAACACCAGCGGCAGCAGCGCGAAGGCCAGCAGCCCGTACGAGAGCCAGCGCAGCACGCTCGTGTCGACCGCTCCGGCCCTGGGCAGCTCCCCCAGCCACAGCGCCAGCAGCGGCGTTGCCACGCTGCCGATCTGATAGGGAAGCAGCGCCCCGAGATCCAGCACCATGTAGATCGCCAGCCAGAAACCGGGGCCCGGCAGCGTGCGGAACTTGCCCGTCATGACGGGCTCGCCGGTGAACAACGCGTACCGGCTGGCCTCGACGTTGTAGACGAACTGGCTCAGGATGCTCAGTGTCGCGACCCACAGCAGCGCGCCGCCGTACTGCGCGGCCACGGCGGGTCCCAGCAGCCACTCGCCCCCGCCAATCGACGATCCGGCCAGGATGAGGCCGGGCCCCAGCATCGCCGCCAGCGCCGCAAGCCCGAAGCGCGGCGCCGACGGCAACGTGCCGAGGTCCCACCGCGGCATGCGGTGCGATCCAGGCCAGGGTGCCACACCGTCGTCGAAGGCTCCCTCGGCCACGCGGTCAGCCACGGGCATGCCTTTCAAGGCCGACCGCGCGGTGCTCGGCCGCCGAGGTCTGGATGGCCGCCATCACCTCCTGCACGCGCAGGCCGTCGATGAACGACGGATGACACGCGCGATGCCCGTGAATGGCCTCGATGAACTCGAAGTCCTGGTCGTACCGGAAGCCTTGCCACGCGTCGGCATCGCCGTCCCTGGGCGACCCGGCGATCTTCCTGAACTCGGACGGCACGGCCTCCTCCACGTAGTTGCCGCCCTTTTCCGCGCGAAGCACGCGAAGCGGATGCGACAGCTCGTAGATCACCGCGCCGTCGCTGCCGTTGACCTCGCAGAAATCGCGGCTCGTGATGCCGCCGGCGTAGCCTGTGGCGGTCTTCACGCTTTCGAAGACGCCGGTGACGCCGCTCGCGAACTCGGCCAGACAGCCCACCCAATCCTCGGTGTCCGAGGGATGCTCGACGCCGGCATCGTCGACGCGGGTCGGCCAGATCTGCGAGCTGAGCGCGGTCACGCGCCGCATCGGCCCCACGAGGAAGTGCGCGAAGTCCAGACGATGCGAGAGCATGTCGCCGATCTCGCCCGATCCAGCTTCCGACATCCGCTGCCGCCAGCCGATGGCGCGTCGCTGCCAGTCCTGGAAGCGCTGCGCGCGAAAATGCCAGGGCGTGCCGATGGCGCCGCTGGTGACGAGGTGATGCATGTACTGCATCGCGGGAACGAAGCGATACGTGAATGCCGTCATGTGCCGGACGCCGGCGCGCTCGGCCGCAGCGACCATTTCCTCGGCCTCGGCCACAGACAGCGCCAAGGGCTTCTCGCAGAGCACGTGGCGGCCGCCCTCGGCGGCGGCCACGGCGAGATCGCGGTGAAATCGATTGGGGGTCGCGACAATCACGGCGTCGACCGGCGCGTCTTTCAGCAAGGCAAACGGATCGGCGTACGTGCGTGTTACGCCGGTCACCGCCGAGGCTTCGGCAAGCGCCGCCGGATTGGGATCGCTCAACGCGACCACGTCGGCATCACGGCAAAAACCAATGCCGGGGATGTGATTGGCCACGGCGATCTTTCCGGTGCCGATGAGAGCGACTCTGATGGGCATATGTGTCGGGCTAAGAACCTGTGAACCTGAGAACCTGTGAACCCTTGAACCTGTGAACCTGAGAAATTACGAACCCCGAAGGAGACGTTCGACTTCGCCTGTGGTGGGCATCGACGGCTGCGCGCCGGCGCGAGTGACCGACAGCGCGGCGGCCGCGCAGGCGAAGCGTATCGCGCCATCGAGCTCGGCGCCTCCGGCCAGCGCCACGGCAAGGCCGCCGCCAAAGGCGTCGCCCGCCGCGGTCGTGTCGACGACTTCAACGGGAAAGGCGGGCCATGCGGCGCGTCGTGACCGCGTCACGAGCCTCGCGCCCCGCGCGCCCAGTTTCACCAGGACGCCGCCGGCACCACGGTCCAGCAAGCGCTCGGCGCGCCTGTCGATCTCGTCGTCTGGCGTTGGCCCATCGAGCACCGGCGCTGCGGCGAGCGCGGCGAGCTCGGATTCGTTCGGCGTCACCAGCGAGGCGAGGGTCAGCAGCTGATCCGGGACGTCGGCGGCCGGCGCGGGATCGAGCAGCAGCACGGCGCCGGCGGCGCGAGCCTCGGCGGCGGCACGCTCGACGGTAGCCATCGGGACCTCGAGCTGCAACAGCACGACAGAGGCCTGGCGCAACAACGTCACTGCCGGCGCGAGGCGTTCGGGCCCGAATGTGCCGTTGGCACCAGCGACCACCACGATCGTGTTCTGACCTGCGGCGTCGGTGGTGATGAGCGCCACGCCGCTCGACACAGCGTCGTCAGTGCTGACGTACGACACGTTGACGCCAGCGCTCTCGAGTGACCCGCGCAGCCACGGGCCGTACGCGTCGCCTCCTACCTGGCCGACCAGCGCGACGTGCCCGCCGAGACGCGCGGCCGCGGCGGCCTGGTTGCCGCCCTTGCCGCCAGCGAATACGTCGAATCGCCGGCCCCGCAGCGTTTCGCCCGATACGGGGAAACGGTCCACGCCCACGACGAGGTCCGCATTCAGGCTGCCGACGACGACGATATTCGGGTTCACAGGTTCAGATGCTCGGGTTCACAGGTTCACAGGTTCACGGGTTCACAGGTTCACAGGTTCACGGGTTCACAGGTTCACGAGTTCACAGGTTCTATGGTTCACGGGTTCGGCGTCGGCGCCACACGTCGGCAGCCGCGGCTGCGACGATGACGGCGCCGGTCGTCAGCCGGCGGGTGGGTTCTTGCACGCCCATTTGCGCGAGCCCGGCGCCGAGCACGGCCATGACCATCGCCCCGAGGGCAGATGTCCCCACCGCCCCGCGTCCACCTGACAGGCTGGTGCCGCCGATCACCACGGCGGCGATCGCTTCCAGCTCGAGGCCGATTCCGGCGTTGGGGTCGGCGGCAGCCAGGCGTCCCGTTTGTGCGACCGCAGCCAACCCGGCCAACCCGCCACACAGCGTGAAGGCTGCCGTGCGCACGCGCCGCGGGTCGATGCCCGCCAGGCGTGCCGCCTCGTCATTGGCGCCGACGGCCACGATGTGGCGTCCGATCACGGTGTGTGTCAACGCCCACTGCGCCACGACAACCACGGCTACCGCAACCAGCACGGGCGCCCGGAGGCCGCCGAACACCTCGGTCGTAATCGCATCGACGCGTGCGCCCAGGTAGCGGGTCTGCGACTCGGTGACGAGATACGTCGCGCCGCGGGCGATTTCGAGCATCGCGAGCGTCACGATGAAGGACGGAATCTGCCAGCGCGACGACATCCAGCCGTTGGCCACACCGCACGTCGCGCCAGCCAGCACCGCGGCGCCGGCGGCGGCCGGCAGACCCATCTGTCCCGACCCGACCGCGGTTCCAAACGTGGCGGCGCTCAAGGCCAGCACCGATCCCACCGAGAGGTCGATCCCGCCGGTCAGCACGACCAGCGTCATCCCTGTCGCGAGCAGCAGTGCCTCGGGCGCCTGATTGGCCAGCGCCACCAGCGTGGTCCACGAGAAAAAGTGGTCGGTGGCCAGCGAGAAACCGGTCACCAGCAACACCAGCGCCGAGGCGAGCCCGAGCCACTCGCGACGCGGGGTCATCGCACGCGATCGTCGGTGATGACGTCGACCCTCGTTTCACGATCCGGCAGGGAAGCGCCGGGCGTCTTGAGGTGCTGCAGCGCGTACTCGATGCCGTAGACGGCGAGCTGGTCGCCGTGCTGGTCGGCTGTGGCGACGATCTCGCCGGACTCGAGCAGCGCGTGTGCCGCCGAGATGTTGTCGAAGCCGGCCACGAGCACCGTGCCCTGGCGGCCGGCGGCTTTCAGCGCGGCGACGGCGCCAAGCGCCATGCTGTCGTTTCCGCACAGGATGGCCTTGACGCCGGGCTGTTCAGTGACCAGCGCCGAGACCACCTGGCTGGCTCGGGCCGTTTCCCAGTTGGCGGTCTGCGATCGGACGATGGTCAGGCCTGCCTCGCGCGCCGCGTCCTGGAATCCTCGAGTGCGCTCGATGCCGTTGAACGCGTTGGGCGCGCCCTCGAGGATGGCAACCGGGTCGCCGGCCTTGAGACGCGACGCGACGACGCGGCCGACGGCGAGGGCGCCGGCGCGATTGTCGGGGCCCACAAACGGCACGCTGAGCTGGCGCTCGGCCATCGCGCCGCGGTCCAGACGGTTGTCGATGTTGACCACGACGATTCCCGCATCCACCGCGCGGCGGGTGACACCGACCAGTGCCTTGGAATCTGCTGGCGCCAGGACAATCGCCTGCACACGCCGTGCGACCATCTGCTCGACCAGGCTGATTTGGCGCGAGACGTCCTGCTCGTCCTTGATCCCGGTGGCGACCAGTTCGTACTGCGACTGGTTGGCGGCCTGGTGTCGGCGCGCGCCGTCTTCCATGGTCTTGAAGAACTCGTTGGCCAGCGACTTCATCACCAACGCCACGACGGGACGCGCCGGAGTGGCCTCGCGCGCGGTGCAGGCCGCGGCCAGCGCGGCAATACACAACGGGACCAGCCGAAGGCGCATGTGCTAGCCCTGGCGGGGAGGGCCCGAGGAGGCGCGAATCACCAGCGCCGTCTCGAGGACGACCCGCCGCACGGGGCGGCTGGGCTCGGCGATGCGCTCGAGGAGCAGGCGCGCCGCGGTGGCGCCGATGTCGTAGGTCGGCTGCGCGATGCACGTCAGCGGCGGCTGCATCGCGACCTGCCATGGCATGTCGTCGAAGCCGACGATGGACACATCATCGGGCGCGTTGAGGCCGCGCTCGTGCAGCGCCTGCAGCACCCCGAGCGACATGGTGTTGTTGGCGCTGAAGATGGCCGTGGGGGGCTCGGGCAGATCGAGCAACTCGAAGGTGGCCGTACGCGCGATCTCGCGCTCGAAGGCGCCGTCCTTGATCAATGCCGCGTCGGCTCGCAACCCTGCCGCCTCCATCGCGGCAAAAAATCCCGCGCGGCGCTCGCTGCCGACGTTGTGAGTCTCGAGCCCGGCCATCATCGCGATGCGCCGGTGGCCCAGCGCCACCAGGTGCTGCACGGCATGCGCGGCGCCTTCGCGATTGGTCACCGTGACGATGTCGACGTTGGGCAGATGGACGGTCCGGTCGAGAATGACGAGGGGCACGCCGGTTTCGAGGAACTGGCGGAATCCCCGCTCGTCGTTCTGCGAAGGGATCGCGAGCAACCCGGCGACGCCTTCGGCCCGGAAGGTGTCGAGGTAGACGCGCTCGCGATCGGCCGACCCGTCAGAGTTGGCGAGCAGCAGCGTGTACCCGAACTTGGTCACCTCGTCGTCGATGCCCCGGACGATGGCCGTGAAGAACAGGTTCTGGATATCGGGAATCAGGACACCGACGGTGGAGCCCTGCCGTGCCCGGAGATTTCTGGCGGCGCGATTGGGCTGATAGTTGAGCTGTTGGGCCGCGCCGCGAACGCGCTCTTCCAGGTCGGGACTGACGCGTCCAGACCGGGCCAGCACGCGGGACACAGTGGCGGTCGACACTCCGGCCAGCGCCGCCACCTGGCGAATCGTCGGCGGCGTCTGGGCGTCACGAGGCCGGGCGGGGGATCCCGGTCGGTTCTGGTCGTCCACGTCTGGGCAAATCCTAGACGCTCCCGGCCGTGCGGTCAATTCTCTCGTGTTACAGGAATGAATTTGCACCGCAAACGATTTCGCACGGGTCGTGTTTCACGTTGTTTCCGACCTGGTTGACACATCCGCGCGGGGGGAATACTGTGCCCGCCATGATCACCGGATCGTCGCGATCGTTTCTCCTCGTCGTGGCGTCTGTCCTCGTCGCCGCAGGTGTGTTGGCGTTGCGGGAGCAGGACGCGGCCCCGGCCGGCTCACGGACGATCTCGCGGGCCGAGCTCGACGACCGCGTGCGCGGGGGCTGGGCGGGCCAGATGATCGGCGTGTCGTTTGGCGCTCCTACCGAATTCAAGTCCAACGGCAAGATCATCGAGGGCGACCTGCCTCGGTGGACCCCTGACAATGTGTCCAACGCCATCGACCAGGACGATCTGTACGTCGAGATGACCTTTGCCGAGGTGATGGACCGGCTGGGCCTCGACGCGACGACGGAGGAGTACGGCGAGGCGTTCCGCACGAGCAAGTACAACCTCTGGCACGCCAATGCCGGCGCGCGACGGCTGCTCGAAAACGGCATCAAGGCGCCGTGGTCGGGGCATCCGAAATACAACGTTCACGCCAACGACATCGACTTCCAGATCGAGGCCGACTTCATCGGCCTGATGACGCCGGGCCTGCCCAACGCCGCGCGGGACTACAGCATCCGGGTCGGACAGGTGATGAATTTCGGCGACGGGCTCTACGGCGGCCTGTTCGTGACCGGCATGTACGCGGCGGCCTTTTTCGACCGTGACGTGAGGCGCGTGGTCGAAGCAGGCCTGGCGCTGATGCCCACGGGCAGCACGTACGCCGTGATCATCCGCGATGTGCTCGCGTGGCACCGCGAGGATCCGGCGGACTGGCGCCGGACGTGGCAGCGGATTCAGGACAAGTGGGACACCGAGGATTCGTGTCCCGACGGCTCGTTGCGGCCCTTCAACATCGATGCGCGACTCAATGGCGCCTACATCGCGTTGGGGTTGCTGTATGGCAACGGCGACTTCGCGCGCACGCTCGACATCACAACGCGCGCTGGCCAGGATTCCGACTGCAACCCCTCGAACGCTCTCGGCATCCTCGGCGTGATGCTCGGCTACTCGAAGATTCCCGACGAGTGGAAGTCCGGGATTCCTGCGCTGGCCGGACGGAAGTTCGCCTACACGAACTACTCGTTCGACGATATCGTCGCCTCGACGCTGAAGCGCGCGGAGCTGGTGGTGCGCAAGTCGGGAGGGCAGGTGACCGCCGACCGGCTGACGATTCCGCTGCAGGCCCCGGTTCCACCAATGCTCGAGCAGTGGGACATGGGCATCCCGGATCGGATCGTCGAGGTGGACGACCCTGCGTGGCAGTGGGCCGGGCCCTGGCAGACGCTGTCAGCCGGACGTGACGGGCGTCCCGAGCGTGGGCGCGTGGCCAGCGGGAAGGGCGCCGAGGCGACGCTCACGTTCACCGGAACCGCGGTGACCATCACGGGCCGCTACGCGGCCGACGGCGGGCGCGCGGAGGTGACACTCGACGGCAAGCCTGCCCAGGCGATCAGCGCGTGGATTCCGCAGCGCACGACTGACAACGCCCTGTGGCACATCTACGGGCTCGCGCCGGGCACGCACACCGTGCGACTGGCTACCACCGGCGCCGCCGACAAGCGGTCGAACGGCACAACGGTGGTCGTGCGCGGCGCCATCACGTACAGATCGCGATAGACGAGGACCTTGATGACACGCGCTCAACGGGTTGGGTCAGGTTGGATCAGGTTGGGTCGGGTTGGGTCGGGTTTGGTCAGGTTGCGTCAGGTTGCGTCAGGTTGGAGCTTGCCGCGCCGAAGCCGAAGGCGAAGGCGGGTTGGACTGGCTGGCAGCGCCGCCGTGGCTGCGATGGCGATCACGATTGCCGCCCAGACGCCGCAGCCGGCAACGCCGAAGAAAGTCACCGTGATCAAGGCCGCGCGGCTGATCGACGGGCAAGGCGGCGCTCCCACGGCCAATCCGGTCGTCGTCGTCGAAAACGACCGCATCACGCGAGTCGGCCCGGGCCTGCCGGTGCCGGCCGGTGCTGAGGTCATCGACCTCGGCGACGCCACGCTGCTGCCGGGCCTGATTGACTGCCACACCCACCTCACGGGCCAGCCCGGCGAGAACTACTACGACGACATGTTCCGCAAGAGCCCGATCGATGGCGCCATGGTCGCTCACGTGTATGCGAGGCGCACGCTCGAGGCCGGCTTCACCGCCGTCCGCGATGTGGGCGCCGGCGAGCTCGTCGACGTCGCCATGCGAAACGCCATCAACCGCGGCGAGATGGCCGGTCCGCGCATGCAGGTGGCCACGCTCGCGGTGAGTGCGACGGGCGGGCACGGTGACATGTCCGGGTTTTCCGCGTACCTGACGATCAAGGGGCTGAACAACATCGCCGACGGCGTGGACGAGATCCGAAAGCTGATCCGGACCGAGGTCAAGTACGGCGCCGACCTGATCAAGGTCGCTGCGACCGCGGGTGTGCTGTCCGAGGAAGAGTCGGTCGGCGCTCCCCAGTTTTCGCAAGACGAGCTCAACGCGCTGGTCGAGGAGGCGCACATGTGGGAGAAGCGCGTGGCGGCCCACGCGCACGGCACCGAAGGCATCAAGCGCGCGATCGAGGCAGGTGTGACCTCTGTCGAACACGCGTCGTTCATCGACGAGGAAGGGATCCGGCTCGCGAAGGAGAAGGGCACGTGGCTCGTGATGGACGTCTACAACGACGACTACATCCTCGCGGAATTCGCCAAGAAGGGATATCCGCAGAAGATTCTCGAGAAAGAGCGGCTGGTGGGCCGCACCCAGCGGGAGAACTTCAAGAAGGCGGTGCAGGCGGGCGCGAAGATGGCCTTCGGCTCGGACGCCGGCGTGTACCCGCACGGCTGGAACGCGAAGCAGTTTGCCAAGATGGTCGAGTGGGGCATGACGCCGATCCAGGCCATCAAGGCGGCGACCATCGACGCGGCCGAGCTGCTTGGGTGGCGCGACCGGATCGGGTCGATCGAAGCGGGCAAGTTTGCCGACCTGATCGCGGTGAAAGGCGATCCGCTCAAGGACGTCACCGAGCTCGAACGAGTGAGCTTCGTGATGAAGGCCGGCGTGGTTTACAAACGCTGACCCGCCTTGCCAGGGCTTCGGGCGGTTCGAACAACAGGAGATCTCATGATCATTCTTGCGGGCATGTTGGTGGCTCTCACGGGACAGGCGCCGGCTGCCTCGGCGGCTCCGGCGGTGCCGCCGCCTGAAAACCAAATCGCGGCCGCGGTGCTGGCCGCGCCCGAGGATCGGCGGACGGGGGCCACCGTTCTGGGGTACGACGCTGCTGGCGCGGTCGTGACGTTACGCGCCGGCGTGAACGACATCGTGTGCCTGGCCGACGATCCGAAGGAGGCGGAATTCAGCGTCGCCTGCTACCACAAGGATCTGGAGCCCTTCATGGCGCGTGGCCGCGAGCTGGCTGCCAAGGGCGTCAAGGGCAAGCAACGGGAAGAGACGCGGTGGAAAGAGATCGAGTCGGGCGCGATCAAGATGTCGCGTGAGCCTCGGACCCTCCACGTGCTCAGCGGGAGCGGATTCGATCCGATCACCGGCACGATCGCCGACTCTTACATCCGTTGGGTGATCTACACGCCGTTTGCGACCCCGGAAACAACGGGTCTTCCGATCCGGCCGGTGCCGGGTGGGCCCTGGCTGATGTTTCCCGGAACTCCCACGGCGCACATCATGATCAGTCCGCCACGGCCGTCCAAGTAGCGCGCCGATGACGATCCTGCTGGCGACGCTTGCGCTGCTCGGTGTCACGCTTGTCGAGCCGCCGTCGCACCATGTGCAGGGCATCGACGTGGAGGGCGGGACACTCTGGGTGACGTCGGTGGATCGCGCGACACGTGCGGGCTTCCTCGCTCGCTACGACCTGGCATCCGGGCGGCGGTTGGCGAGCGTCGAAGTGCACGACGGCGAGCGATTTCACCCGGGCGGCATCCAGCTTGACGGCGACTTTGTCTGGGTGCCGGTGGCCGAGTACCGGCGGGCCTCCAGCACCTGGATTCAAAAGCGAGACAAGGCAACGCTTGCGCTGGTCGCGCAGTTCGAGGTCGCCGATCATATCGGCTGCGTGGCGGCCGCAGACGGCGTGGTGTGGGGCGGCAACTGGGACAGCACCCACCTGTACCGCTGGCGTTCTGACGGCACGCCGATCGACAAGCGCGCGAATCCGACGGGCACCAAGTACCAGGACATCAAGATCGTCGACGGCCAGTTGGTCGCTTCAGGGCTTGGCGGGCCTGACGAAGGCGCGATCGACTGGGTCGATCCCACGACGCTCCAAGTCATCAAACGCATCGTCACCGGGGCGACCGACCGTGGCGTGCCGTACACCAACGAAGGCATGACGGTCAGAGGCGGCTCACTCTACCTGCTGCCGGAAGACGACCACAGCCGGCTCTTCCGATATCGGCTCCCATGAGCCTTGCGCTCCCGCTGGTCGTGCGCGCCGCCACCCGGGCGGACGTGCCGGCGCTGAACAATCTGATCGCCGCCTCGGCTCGCGCCTTGAGCGTGGGCTTTTATACGCCCGAGCAGATCGAGGCCGCCGTCAAGTACGTCTTTGGCGTCGACACCGGGCTGGTTGACGACGGCACGTACTATGTCGTCGAGGCGGAGGGACAGATGATCGGGTGCGGCGGCTGGAGCCGGCGCGGCGCGCTTTACGGCGGCGATCAGCGACCGATGGAACCGGCCCCCGGCCTGAATCCGGCGACCGAGCCGGCCCGCATCCGCGCCTTCTTTGTCGCGCCCGGGTGGCAACGCCGGGGCATTGGCGGCCGGTTGCTCGCGGAGTGTCGTGCCGCCGCCGAGGCTGAGGGGTTCAGCTCGTTCGAGCTGATGGCCACTCTCCCCGGCGTGCCGTTGTACGAACGATTTGGCTTCCGCGAGGTCGAGCGCGTCACCGACAGGATGCCGTCAGGGGTCGTGCTGGAGTTCGTGCGTATGAGGCGGTAGCTGGAGTCCGTGGCTCTTCGCGCCTGACCTGTTGTCGAACGGCCGGCAACGGTGTCTAATCCTGTACATCGACGTCTTTCCAACGGAGGAGGGCAGCATGGAGTCCCGTTTTCTGCTCACGGTCAACGTCAGCAATCTCCGTTCGATCCACATCGCCAGCATCGGCGGTCTTGCGATGGTGGCCACTGTCGGGATCATTGCCTTGGCCGTCCCGCTGGCCCTGTGGCTGCTCATCAGCAGCGCGATCGCCGGCGCGCTGGCGGCAGTGATCGTCATCCGGATGCATCGCGAGCACGTGATCGGCACGCCAGGCGATGACCTCCCGATGTCGCTGGGGCTGACGGCGTCGGACAAGCCGGCGCGCGAGGTCGAGACGACGACCGGCAGGACCGGTGGCGGTGTGCCGCGCCTGGCCATCAGCTAGTGAGACCGCAGGATGCCGATCATCGCAGGCGTTGACCTCGGCGGCACCGCCGTCAACTACACACTGGTCGATTTCGAGGGCCGGTTTCTCATCGAGGGGCTCTGCGAGCATCCGGCGCGGTCGGTTGAAGGCCCCGACGTCTGCCTGCAGCAAATCGAGGATGGCCTGGCCATCGCGGCGCGTATGGCAGGCGCGGACCTGAACGAGGTCGCCGTGGTCGGCCTGGACACGCCGGGTCCGGCCAGCGCAACCGGCGTGCTGAGCGCGAAGGGCTCCACCAACTTCGTGCACCCGGCCTGGGCTGGCCTGGACCTGCCGGCGGCACTGAGTGCGAAGCTGGGACGGCCGGTCACCTATCTCAACGACGGCAACGCAGGCGCGTTGTGGGGGCATGTCTCCATCTTCGGCACCGACAAAGGCAAGACGTCTATTTCGGCGATCGTGGGCACGGGGCTTGGCGGCGGTGTCATCGTGAACGACCAGGTGATCAAGGGACGCGGTGGCTTTGGCGGCGAGCTGGGTCACGTGCTGCTCCCGTACCAGGACCTGCCCGGGCTTGATGGCGCGACGCCCCATTGCAACTGCGGACGCATCGGGGACCTGGAATCGGTATGCTCTCTCACCGCGATACGGAATCTGCTTCTGCCGCATTTTCTGGCCAGGCACCCCGGGCACGAACTGGGTGCCCTCCCGGTCGCCGACGCGGCCAAGCGCGTGCGCGGCCTGGCGCAGGCCGGCGACGTGATGTGCAGAGAGATCTTCCGGGTTCAGGCGCGCGCCATGGGGATGTTCTTCGATCAGATGGTGAACATCTTCGACCCGGACGCGCTCATCGTCGGCGGTGGCGCCATCGAGGCGTCGCTGGAGTTCCAACAGTGGGTCATGGGCGAGATTCGCGCCGGCATGCCCACGCAACGCGCCGAGCAGGCCGACATCCCGATTCACCTCATGCCCAACGGCGACAGCGCCGGCGCACGGGGCGCGGCGCTGGATGCGTTGGCCTTTGCGCGCGCCGCGACCTTCGCGAGATGACGGCAGCCACGGGACATGCTTGACGCGCTAATCTGGGTCGTTGTCGGCGGCGTGCTGGCGTTCATGATGTGGCGAGTGCGTCGGCGGCGGCCGCACGTCGGCTCCGGCGGCGCCGGTGCCGTCTACGACTTGCTCAACGACGACAAGCGGAAGGCCATTGAGGTCGTCGTCGACGGCCGGGCCGAACGGCAGGACCCCGAGCACGCCGACGACACGCTTGCCGACAACGGCGACGAGTCACGTGGAAGGCGCTAGCTGATCTCTCGAGCCGATGGCGGCGATCGACGGCTACCTCTACTTCCGGTTCGCCACGCAAAATGGCTCTAGGGCCCTCGGAGCTGACTCGGCTCGTCGGCGACATCGACATCTACCTGTTCGACCAGGTCCTGCGAGGGCGGCTCACCCCCGGGATGCGCGTGCTGGATGCCGGGTGCGGCGCAGGGCGAAACATTCGGTACCTGCTCCACGCCGGCTTCGAGGTGTTTGCCAGCGACGCCAGCGCTGAGGCGATTGCCAGCGTGCAGGACCTGGCGGCGGCGCGCGCGCCGCACCTGCCACGCGACAACTTCCGCGTCGAGCCGATCGAGGCGATGGCGTGGCCCGACAATTTCGCCGACGTCGTGATCAGCAGTGCCGTCCTCCACTTCGCGCGTGACGACGAGCAGTTCGACGCCATGATGCGGCGAATGTGGGATGTCCTGAAACCGGACGGAATGCTCTTCTGCCGCCTGGCGTCCACAATCGGCATGGAACGTCGAGTGCGGCCGCTGTCGGGTCGATGGCACCAGCTGCCGGACGGCAGCGAGCGCTACCTGGTCGATGAGGCGATGTTGCTGGCGCTGACGGCGCGCCTGGGCGGCGTGCTGCTCGATCCGCTCAAGACCACGGTCGTACAGGATCAGCGCAGCATGACGACATGGGTCCTCGGCAAGCGACTAGCGAGATGACCGGCTCCGGTCGGCCAGCAGCCGCCCGACGATCTCGCGATAGAACTTTGCGGCCAGCATCGCCGTGGTCGTGCCGCTGTCGCGGCGCGGATTGAACTCCACGATGTCGGCGCCGACCAGCGCCGGACCGATGGCGTGGAGGATGCCGAGCACCTCCCGCGTCGTAAAGCCGCCCGGCTCGTGATGCGAGACGCCCGGTGCGCAGGCCGGGTCGAG
Organism: Vicinamibacteria bacterium; assembly: GCA_963806705.1. Lineage (GTDB taxonomy): Bacteria > Acidobacteriota > Vicinamibacteria > Vicinamibacterales > JAENWD01 > JAENWD01. The sequence continues at coordinate 30,802 of CAWDZE010000012.1, read as the reverse complement.
CGCGTCCAGGTCGAGCGACAGGTAGACGGGCGCATCGCCCAGCTCCACGCGTCGCGCTGGTGTCCAATGCCGCATCTCCATCACTTCGACGCCGAAACGCGCCGCCTGCGCTCGTTGATGGGGCGTCATCGTCCTGATGCCGACCTGCACCAGCCGCGACGCCAGGTTTTCTTCCATCGCGCGCGCAAACGGGCACGCGTGCGACACGCGGCTGCCTTCGAACTCGTCGTACAGGTCGGGATGCGCGTCGATGTGGAGCACGGTGAGCCCCGGATGCGTCGGACCGTAAGCGCGCAGGACGGGGTAGGTCACGGCATGGTCGCCGCCGAGCGAGAGCACGCGGGCGCCGCGTTGCAGGAGCGCGGCGATGGCCGCTTCGATTTCCACCAGCGCAGCAGGGCCGCTGCTGAGCGAGACGTCGCCGACGTCGGTCCACCCGGCAGTCGCGCTCAGATCCGTCCCGAGCTCGGTGCACAGGTTCGCCGAGCCATCGTGGAGCACGGCGCGGATCTGTGCGGGCGCCAGCGCGGCCCCGCGCATGAACGAGGACTGCTCGTCCCAGGGCAGGCCGACAACCGCCACCTGTCCTTCGGGGAGCGCGGCCACACGCGCAGCAAACGAAGGCGGTGACGACGACGCGGACATCTGCGCGCAGTCTAACGCAGGAGGGGCTTGAGCAACTCCGAGAGCGCGTCGAGCCGGTAGTCGCCGTCGAGGGGGTTGTGGTACGTGTCGCGTTCGGCGGGCGATAGCGTGCGGTAGTCCTTCATCGGCTCGAACGCCGTGCCTTCATGCCACTCGTTGAACGAGTTGATGTAGACCAGGAACACGCCGCTGCTGAGATTGGCCAGCGTCGGGTCGACCTGCAGGCCGACCGTCGTCTGCGCCGACTCGGCGATTCGCCCAAGCGAGGTCAGCCGCGCCCGCTCGCGTCCGCGCAGGCTGCGCCAATCCACCTGCGCGGGCGGCTCGAAGGGCAGCGGTGAGTAACAGCCGTCGGGGTCGAACGTGCGAGGCTCGATGCCGTCGAAGCCCGCGTTGATGTTGAAGGAGAAGACCAGGCCGGAGTCGGTATAGGCACGCGCGAGGGCCGGCCACGATGGCGGCCGCACGTAGCTGTCGTACAGCGCCGCGCCGTCGAAACCCGAGGGTCCCAAGCGTTCGAGGTCGCTCGAGTCGGCCAGGAGCAGCACACGATCGAAGTCGCGCCGCAGCGCCTCGCGGACCGTGTCGGTCTGCTCGCGCCACGTCGAGACGGGCGCCCACAGCGGCACCTGGCTCGTGCGGCCCTTGCAGTCGGTGACCTCGAAGGGCAGGATCGTCGCAAACGACTTGAACACCGGGCCCTCACGCCCGTCGGCATCGGCCAGGACCAGCATCGCGTCCCAGTTTCGCTTGTCGCCGTACTCGCGTGCCAGATAGAGCACGTCGTCGGCATAGTCCCGCGCGCGCGTCGCCGTGTACGGCTCGAGATGAAAGGTCACCTTGAGGCCATGATCCCGCATCACGTCCATCAGCAGCGGCACCGCCCGATCCTCGTACCCGCCGCGCCCCCACCAGCTGACATTGATCGCCCCGACCCCCGTGCCGGCAATCCAACGGGCGTGGCGTTCGAGCACCTGCGCGTCGCGCGAGTCGTAGGGTCCCAGCTGCGGCAGCGATGTCGCGGCGATGTCGAGCGGAGGACGCCGTTCCCACTGGTCCCAATGGCGCCAGGGACCGGCGCCGTACCACGGGTAGGTACTCGAAGGCGAAGTGCTGTGAGAGGTTGGGATGCCGCTGGCGCAGGACCCGTCCGGCGGAGGCCCAGTCGAACGAGGGCGACGGGTTGCGCCGCAACGCGCCGTGCGGCGGCAGAAGTAGTGGCTCGGCCAGCGCGCTGAGCGGGGCCGCAGCCGCCGACGCGGCCAGCAGGCCCAGCAGCCGCCGCCGAGAGAGGTCAGGCATACATCCCGCGGAGCCGCGTGACCGTCGCCACGCGATCGATGGCGACGATGTAAGCGGCCGTGCGCATGTCCACTTTGTACTTCAGCGAGGTCCGCAGCACGGCGTCGAAGGCCTCCACCATCTTCTCTTCGAGCTGCCTGTTCACCTCGGCCTCGGTCCAGTAGTACCCGTGCCGATTCTGTACCCACTCGAAATACGAACCGGTCACGCCTCCGCCGTTGGCGAGGATGTCCGGCACGACGAACACACCCCGCTCGTGCAGGATCTTGTGCGCATCGGGCGTCGTCGGGCCGTTGGCGCCCTCGACAATCGCCTTGGCCTTGATGTCATGAACGTTATCGAGCGTGATCTGGTTTTCGAGGGCAGCCGGAATGAGGAAATCGACCTCGAGCTTGAAGATGTCGTCGTTGGTGATCTGCTGGCCGCCCGGGAATCCGTCGACCGTCTTCTTCTCCTTGACCCACTCGATCAGCGCCGGAACGTCCAGGTAGGCTTCGTTGTAGACGCCCCCCTTCCAGTCGGTGACGGCCACGACGCGCGCAGCCAGCTTCGAGAGCAGGTCGGCCGACACCGACCCGACATTGCCGAAGCCCTGCACGGCAACCGTCGCGCCGCGCAAGTCCATCTCCATGTGGCGGGCGGCCTCGCGAGTGCAGACCGTCACGCCGCGGCCGGTGGCCTCCCGGCGCCCAAGAGAGCCGCCGAGCACCACCGGTTTGCCGGTGACGATTGCCGTTTCCGTGCGGCCGACGTGCATCGAATACGTGTCCATTACCCACGCCATCACTTGCTCATTGGTGTTGACGTCGGGCGCCGGCACGTCCTTGTCAGGGCCGATGGCGTCGATGATCTCGGCGACGTATCGACGCGTCAGCGACTCGATCTCACGGCGCGACATCCTGGTGGGGTCGCAGATGACGCCGCCTTTGCCGCCGCCAAACGGGATTTGCGAGACGGCGCACTTCCACGTCATCCACGCGGCCAGGGCCGTCACCTCATCGAGCGTGACGTCGGGGTGATAGCGGATGCCGCCTTTGGCGGGACCCAGGCTGATGTTGTACTGGACGCGATAACCGGTGAAGACCTCGATCTCGCCGCTGTCCATCTGAATCGGGCACGACACGATGATCTGCCGCTTGGGGGACGTGAGGATGCGCCAGATACCCGGCTCGAGGTTCATGAGCCGGGCGGCGCTGTCGAACTCCTGCAACATCGCCCCGAAGATGTTTCCTGTACCCGTCATGATCGGTCGTCTCCCCGGCGGCGGCCCGGCCGCAGGCTGTAAGATGGCGCGCACTGGCCACGTCAATTCGCGGCCGCGCAAACGTCTGAGCGTACCGCCGCCCACTCGACGTCGTCAAGCGACGTAACTGATTGATATCAAAAAGGTTGTCTGGTGTCATGACGTATGAGCATCTGACATATACTGGACGCGAATGAGTTCGGGCGCCAAGGAAAGTCCCGCCAAACCCCCAGAACGCGCAGACGTATTCCGCACGATCTCCGGGCGGCCTGTTGAGCGTGTGTACAGGGGGCCTGGCCCCGTTGTTGACGGCGGGGCCAGGCCCCATGGCGCGCCGCCGGATCCTGGCACCTTCCCTTACACCCGCGGCATCCATGCCACCGGCTACCGCGGCAAGCTGTGGACGATGCGGCAGTTTGCAGGCTTTGGAACGCCCGAAGAGACCAACGCCCGTTATCGTCATCTACTGGCCGCCGGCGGCACCGGGCTCAGCGTGGCGTTTGACCTGCCGACGCTGATGGGCCGCGATCCGGATCACGAGTTGTCGCTCGGTGAAGTGGGCAAGTGCGGCGTCTCGGTCGTGTCGCTGGCCGACATGGAAACCCTCTTCGAGGGCATCCCGCTCGGCCAGGTCACGACGTCGATGACGATCAACTCGCCGGCGGCGATTATCTTTGCGATGTACCTCGCCGTCGCCGAGCGGCAGGGCGTGCCCTGGGGAAGCCTGTCGGGCACGATCCAGAACGACATCCTGAAAGAGTTCATTGCGCAGAAGGAATACATCTACCCGCCGCGCCCGTCGATGCGGCTCATCACCGATACCTTCGCCTTCTGCACGCGTCAGGTGCCGCGATGGAACAGCATCTCGGTGAGTGGCTACCACATCCGCGAGGCCGGCGCGACGGCCGCGCAGGAATTGGCGTTCACGCTGCGCGACGGCATCGAGTACGTGCAGTACGGCATCGACGCGGGGCTCGAGGTCGACGCGTTTGCGCCGCGGATGTCGTTCTTCTTCAACGCGCACAGCGACTTCTTCGAGGAGATTGCGAAGTACCGCGCGGCCCGGACCATCTGGGCCGAGGTGATGCGCAACCGCTTTGGCGCGAGGTCAGAGCGGTCGTGGACGCTGCGATTCCACAGTCAGACCGCCGGCGTATCGCTGACGGCGCAGCAACCCCACAACAACGTCGTGCGAACGGCCCTGCAGGCGTTGTCCGCCGTGCTCGGCGGAACCAACTCCCTGCACACCAACTCGCTAGACGAGGCGCTGGCCCTGCCGACCGAGGAGGCCGCGACACTGGCGTTGCGGACCCAGCAGATCATCGCGCACGAGAGCGGCGTCGCAGACGTCGTCGATCCGCTCGGCGGCTCATACTTCGTCGAGTCGCTGACCGCCGACCTGGTCAGGGAAGCCTACGCCTACTTCGACCGTGTCGATGCGCTGGGCGGCATGGTGGCGGCCATCGAGCAGGGATTCCCGCAGCGTGAGGTCGCCGAAAGCGCGTATCGCTTCCAGCAGGCGGTGGAACGCAAGGAACAGGTGATTGTCGGCGTGAACGACTTCGTGGCCGCCGACCAGGCGCCCGTTGAGATCCTCTACATCGACGACACCGCGACCGAGCGACAGATGGCGCGTTTGGCAGAGGTCAAGGCGCGCCGCGATTCGGCGGAGGTCGCCCGCAGGCTCGACGCGATGCGCCGCGCCGCCACCGGTACCGATAATCTGATGCCGCCAATCCTCGATGCCGTGCGCGCCTACGCGACGCTGGGCGAGATGTGCGATGCGCTGCGGAGCGTGTGGGGAGAATGGGAAGAACAGGCGATCATCTGAATCGACCTGGTTGTGAGCTGAGCCGCATGTCAAAGATTCGAGTCGTCATCGCCAAGCCGGGTCTCGACGGACACGACCGCGGCGCCAAGGTCATCGCGCGCGCCCTTCGTGACGCGGGCATGGAAGTCATCTACACCGGCCTGCGGCAGACGCCCGAGCAAATTGTCTCGGCGGCCCTCCAGGAAGACGCCGACGTCATCGGCCTGTCCATCCTCTCTGGCGCGCACAATCACATCTGCCCGCGGGTGATGGAACTGCTGCGCGTGCAGGGGCTCGACGACGTGCTCGTGGTGGTGGGCGGCATCATCCCGGACGTGGACATCCCCGGGCTGCGGGAGATGGGTGTGAAGGGCATTTTCCTGCCCGGCACGCCCATGCAGGAGGTCGTGGAGTTCATTCAGGGGAATGTCCGGAGCAGGGAAGAGGCCTGACCAGGCACCGGCACTTTGCACTTTGCAGCGAAGATCCCCTATCCTCCCTCCCATGCCTCACCGCCTTCTGCTCGCTGACGACAGCGTCACGATACAGCGCGTGATCGAGCTGACCTTCGCCGAAGAAGGCGTGGACGTGGTGTCAGTTGGCGACGGCGTTCAGGCCATCGAACGGCTCGGGAACGAACGGTTCGACATCGTGCTCGCCGATGTCGGCATGCCAGGCAAGGACGGGTTCGAAGTCGCCTCGTTCGTCAACTCGCGCCCGGAGCTGGCCGGCGTGGCCGTGGTGCTGCTCACCGGGGCCTTCGACGCGCTGGACGAGGCCCGTGTGGCCCAGGTTGGGGCAGCCGCGGTTCTCGTGAAGCCGTTTGAGCCGCAGATGGTCATTGCAAAGGTGCGTGCGCTGCTGAGCGGCAAGCCCAGATCGGAAGCCCTGACGGCTGCCGATGCGCTGTTGGCCGCGCCGTCTGCCGGCACGACCTCGACGCGGTCTGCCGACGACTACTTCGATCGCCTCGACAAGGCCTTTGCCTCGCTCAACACCTCGCTCGAACCCCGCGACAAGGTCAAACACGCGGCGCCGGTTCAGGCACCTGAGCCTTCCATAACACCGGAAGCGCCCGAACTACCACAGACGCCGGCAGCACCCGACGGACCTGCGCCTGGCCTGGCTGATACCTTCGCGACCCTGCTCGCCGTCGAGCAGGGCGAGCTGCCCGCTTCCGCCCTGCTTCCTCCGCCTCGCCCTGGCGATGACGAGCTGGTGGACCGCATCGCGCGCCGTGTCGTCGAGCAGCTGGGCGACCGCGCCTGTACGCGACCTGGCCGCCGACATCGTCTCGCGAACCGCCGAACGGCTCGTGCGCGAAGAGATCGAGCGGATCAAGACGGGGGGATAGGGCGGGCTTCATGCCTGCTGCCAGCTGCGTAGTACGATGAGAGGTTATGAGTCGTACGCCGTCGCAGCCAGAGATCGCTGTCTCGCTTCCTGAAAAGCCGGCCCTCGAGGGGCTCGAAGCCAAGTGGATGGCGCGCTGGGAGTCCGACGGCGTGTATCGGTTCGATCGCACGGCGCGGCGGGCCGAGGTCTATTCCATCGACACGCCGCCGCCGACCGTAAGCGGCTCGCTGCACGTCGGCCACGTCTTCTCCTACACGCATACCGACATCCTGGCCCGCTACCAGCGCATGCGCGGGCGCGCCGTGTTCTACCCCATGGGGTGGGACGACAACGGCCTGCCGACCGAGCGGCGAGTGCAGAACTACTTCGGCGTCAGGTGCGATCCGTCGCTGCCTTACGATCCTTCGTTTACGCCGCCGGAGAAGCACGGCAAGCAGGCGATCTCGGTGTCGCGCCCCAACTTCATCGAGCTGTGCGAAAGGCTGACCGCCGAAGACGAGAAGGCGTTCGAGGATCTCTGGAGAACGCTGGGTCTGTCGGTGGACTGGGCGATGACCTATACCACCGTGGGCAAGGCGAGCCAGCGCGTGTCGCAGCGCGCGTTCCTGCGCCTGCTGGCGCGGGGCATCGCGTACCAACTCGAGGCGCCGACGCTGTGGGACGTGGATTTCCGAACGGCGGTCGCGCAGGCCGAACTCGAGGATCGCGAGACGCCTGGCGCGTATCACAAGCTGCGGTTCACACGTGCCGACGGCGGCGCCATCGAGATCGACACGACCCGTCCGGAGCTGCTGCCGGCCTGTGTGGCGCTGGTGGCCCATCCCGACGACCCGCGTTTTCAACCGCTCTTCGACACCGAGGTCATCACCCCGCTCTTCAAGGCGCGCGTGCCGTTCAAAGCGCACCCGCTCGCCAATCCGGAGAAGGGCACCGGCGTCGCGATGATCTGCACCTTTGGCGACGTCACCGACGTCACGTGGTGGCGCGAGCTCTCGCTGCCCGTGCGAGCGATCATCCAGGCCGACGGCCGCTTGCGCCCGCTGTCGTGGGGCAGCGCCGGCTGGGAGTCCGATGAGGTCGCGGCTGCACAGGCGGCCTACGATCAGATTGCGGGCCTCACCGCCACCAAGGCACGCGCGAAAGTCGTCGAGTTGCTGCAGGCAAGCGGCGAGATCGTCGGAGACCTCCGGCCGATCACGCATCCGGTCAAGTACTACGAAAAGGGGGACCGGCCGCTCGAGATCGTCACCAGCCGGCAATGGTTCATCAAGACGATCGAGTTTCGCGAGCGCCTGCTGGAGCGCGGACGCGAGTTACAGTGGCATCCGCCATTCATGCAGTCGCGCTACCAGAACTGGGTCGAGGGCCTCAACGGCGACTGGTGCGTCAGCCGGCAACGCTTCTTCGGCGTGCCGTTTCCCGTGTGGTACGCCATTGACGCGCAGGGCGTCCTCCAGTACGCCAGACCGCTTCTGCCGACCGAAGCGCAGCTGCCCGTCGACCCGTCCACCGACGTGCCAGCCGGCTACACGGCGGACCAGCGCGATCGCCCCAACGGCTTCACAGGCGATCCGGACGTGATGGACACGTGGGCGACTTCCTCGCTGACGCCGCAGATTGCCGGCAAATGGGAGGACGACGCGGATCTTTTCGCGCGCGTGTTCCCGATGGACCTGCGCCCGCAGGCGCACGAAATCATCCGCACGTGGCTCTTCTACACCGTGGCGCGCGCGCACTACGAGCACGACTCGCTGCCCTGGAAGACCACTACGATCTCCGGCTGGGTACTCGACCCGGAGCGCAAGAAGATGTCCAAGTCCAAGGGCAACGTCGTCACGCCGATGGCGCTGCTCGAGGAACACGGCAGCGACGGCGTGCGCTACTGGGCGGCCAGCGGCCGGCCTGGCACCGACACGGCATTTGACCCCGGACAGATGAAGGTCGGCCGGCGCCTCGCCATGAAGCTGCTCAACGCGTCACGCTTCGCGCTGTCGCAGTCCGAACCGCGCGGGCCGATTACAGTGCCGGTCGATCGCGCCATGATCACCAGCCTGGCCCGTCTGGTCGACGACTCGACGGCGCAGCTCGACCAGTGCCAGTACGCGACGGTGCTCGAGCGTGCGGAACGCTGGTTCTGGTCGTTCTGCGACGACTATCTCGAGCTGGTGAAGTCGCGCCGCTATGGAGCGCAGGGCGCGGACCTGGCAGCTTCGGCCAATAGCGCCCTGCTTGCCAGCCTCTCCGTGCTGTTGCGCCTGTTTGCGCCGTTCCAGCCGTTTGTGACCGAGGAAGTGTGGTCGTGGTGGCACGAAGGCTCCGTGCACCGCGGCCACTGGCCTACCTCGACGGAACTGCTGGCGCTCATCGGCGGCGCCGACGAATCGGCCTCGCCGGCGCTCGAGCGGGCGGCCCTGGTGCTGGGCGAGGTCCGCAAGACCAAGTCAGAGGCCAAGCGGAAGCTGTCAACGCCCGTCGAGCGGTTGCTGGTGCGCGATACCGCCGAGCACCTCACCGCGCTTCGCACGGCCGAGGCGGATCTGGTGTCGTCCGGCTTCGTGCAGCAGCTCGTCACCGAGGTGTCCGACACCTTCGGCGTTGAGGTCTTGCTGGCGCCACCCGAGCCGGCGGCGGCCGGTCCATCCGTCCCATGACCGATCCCCGATTGCCGGATCGCACGGCGCTCGACGACGTGATCCGACGCGCGTTGGCTGAAGACGTCGGCAGCGGCGATGTGACGACGAGGGCGACCATTCGGCCGGAGGCGCAAGGGCGCGGGGTGTTGCTGGCCAAGGCGCCGATCGTCGTGGCGGGGCTCGACATCGCCCGCGCAGTGTTCGCGCAGGTCGCCGGCGCTGGTGCGGTCGTGTTCACGCCGCTCGTGGCAGATGGCGATCGGGTGGGCGCTGGGACCACCCTGGCCCGCGTCGAGGGGCCTGCCGCGGCGCTGCTCACAGCCGAACGCACGGCGCTGAATCTCCTGCAACGCCTGTCGGGCATCGCCACCGCGACGCGGGCCTACGTGGAGGCCGCCGCCGGGCGCATCACGGTGCTCGACACTCGCAAGACCACGCCGAGCCTGCGCGCCCTCGAGAAGTACGCCGTCCGGATGGGCGGCGGGAGCAACCACCGATTCGGGTTGTTCGACCTGATCCTGATCAAGGACAACCACATCAGGCTGGCCGGCGGCATCGCCCAGGCCCTCGCAATGGCGCGCGCGTCCTCGCCGGGCTTGCCGGTCGAAGTCGAGGCCCAGACGGTCGCCGACGCATCCGAGGCCGCTGACGCTGGCGCCGACATCATCCTGCTCGACAATATGACGACTCCCGAGATCCGCCAGGCCGTCGCGATCGTCGCCGGGCGCGCGAAGACGGAAGTGTCAGGCGGCGTGACGTTGGAACGGATTCCCGAACTGGCGACTACCGGAGCTAATTTCGTGTCGGTCGGCTCCTTGACGCACTCGGTCCTGGCCGCCGATATCTCGCTCGACATCGAGCCGATCGCGGACCTGTGACCGAGATCGATCGTGCAGCACCGATACCCGGAGCGCTGGCTGACGGACTCGAGCACGCCAGGGCACACAGCGATCCGTCGCCGCTTGGTTCGCGCGTGATCTACTTTCCCGTTGCGTCGTCGACCAACGATCTCGCCGCAAGGCTGGTGCTCCAGGACACACCGGACGGCACTCTCGTCCTGGCCGGCCAGCAGACCGCCGGGCGCGGACGCGGCGGGCACGATTGGTTTTCGCCTCCCGGTTCCGGGCTCTACGTCTCGATCGTGCTCGACGCCCACCAGGCGCACTCGGGCGATTGGGTTCATGCCCTGACCCTGGCGACCGGTGTGGCGATGGCCGAAGGCCTTCACGCCGCTTCGGGATTGCCGGTCGTGATCAAGTGGCCCAACGACCTGGTCATGGCGCCGGCCGGCACGGTGCGGGGCGCTCGCAAGCTGGCCGGCATCCTGGCTGAAGCACAGACCGATGCCGGCACGCTGTCGCACGTCATCGTCGGCGTGGGCGTCAACGTCGGCCCGGCCGCGTGGCCGCCGGAGATCAGCGCACGCGCGACGTCGCTCGAGGAGGAATTGGGGCGCCCGGTGGATCCGGCGGTCGTGCTCGGCGCCATCCTCGCGCGCATCGGCACGTGGGTGCGGCGCCTGCGCGCGGGACAATCGGCGGTCGTGCGTGCGCGGTGGCAGCAACTGGCCGTCGGCGCGACCGGTGCGACCGTCGAGATCGCCCATGCCGACGGCGCGCGACGCGGCGTCACGTGCGGCATCGACGGCGATGGCGCCTTACTCGTGCGTCACGGCGCCGACACCGACCGTGTCGTCGGCGGCGAGGTGACCTGGCTGTGACGCCCGACGAGGTACTGCCGTGCCATCGAGGCGCACCTCACGCGGAAGAACGACGGGCATCTCATTCGCATCGTGGGGCCCGCCTTCGAACTGGTGCGCGGGTGGGCCGAGCAGGGGATTCCTTTCAAAGTTGCCTGCTACGGAATCGACCGCGCCTTCGAGCGGGTACTACGCGAAGGGCGCGCGCCGGCGTCCGCTGCGCATCGAGTTCTGCAAAGACGACGTGCTTGACGCCTTCGACCAGTGGCGGCGGGCAGTCGGTGTGCGCGGAGCCACCGACGAGCAGGCGCCTTCGCAAGCGGCGTGAAGGGCTGGCGACGCATATCGCCCGGGCGATCAGCCGGCTGACCGCGCTTCGTGGGGGCGGCGCCTCTGCCGACGGGCGTCCGGCGTTGCGGCTGGCCGACGACGTGATCGACGACGTCGTGCGCGCGCTCGATGGCCTGGCGGCCAGCGCCGAGCGTGCTCGCGGCCGGGCTCGCGAGCAGATCATGGCCGACTTGCAAGCACTCGATACCCGCTTGATCAACGCCGCGCGCGCCGCCACCAGCGAGGCACTGCTGGCCGAGCTCGAGTCGCAGGCAGACGACGACCTCCGGCCATTTCGCGACCGCATGCCCGCTGACGCCTGGCGCCAGGCACGTGCGGCCGCTCAAGCGCGGCTGCTGCGAGAGCGCGCGCAATTGCCGGCGCTGGCAGGGGAGTAGCGGTGCCGGGCCCGGGCGATCTCGTCGAGCTCCTGATCGACAAGCCCGCGGCTGGCGGCAGGATGCTGGCGCGGCTGAATGGCCAGGTGATTTTGGTTGCCGGCGTGATTCCCGGCGAGCGCGTCTGCGCCCGGCTCGACAGCAAGCGCGGTGGCGTGCTGTTTGCCACGGCCGTCGACATCATCGACCCGTCTTCTGACCGGGAGCCTCCAGGCGACGACCCTGCCTGTGGCGGGCGTCACTTTGCGCACATTGCAGCCGCCCGTCAGCTCGCGCTCAAAGAAGAGATCCTCCGCGACGCGTTCCGGCGCATCGCGCACCTCGATCTGCCTGCTCAACTGCCGGTGCACGCGTCGCCGGCGGAAGGCTACCGCATGCGTGCCCGCCTGCACGTGAAGGGGACCGATCTGGGCTTCTATCGTGAGGGGACGCACGAGCTGTGCGATCCACGGTGTTCGCGACAATTGCTGCCGGAGACGCTCGACGTGCTGGCCGCGGTGTCGGCCGCACTGAAGGGTGCGGGCATCACCGACGGACGCGCGCTGGAGCTCAGTGAGAACCGCGCGGCCACCGAGCGGGCGTTGTATCTCGAGATGGCCGGCAGTGTACGCGGCCAGGTCGGCTTCGAGGCCCTGCTGGACCTGCCTGGTGCCACCGGCGTGGGCATCGCGCGGGCTGGCGTGCCGATAGCGGCCGCCGGATCGCCGATCGTCGCCGACGAGCTCGTCCTGTCGAGCGCCACCGGACAGGCCGAGCCCGTGAGGCTGCAGCGGCACGTGACGGGATTCTTCCAGGGCAACCGGTTCCTGCTTCAGACTCTTGTCGACCGGGTCCTTGCGCAGGTGCCCGAGGGGCCGATGGCGGACTTGTACGCCGGCGCCGGGTTGTTCGGCGTCGCGCATGCCGCGTCAGGGCGCGGCGAAGTCATCGCGGTCGAGGGCGACCCCGCAAGCATCGAGGACTTACAGGCCAACGCGGCGCCGTACGGCCGCGTGCACGTCGAGGCGCGGTCCGTCGAAGAGGCGCTCCGGGATCGTCGCACTGTCGACGGTCGGACCGCTGTCGTCGATCCCCCACGGACCGGGTTGTCGCGCGAGGCCCTCGCGTCCCTGGCGGCCGCCAGACCGCCCCGCATCGTGTACGTGTCCTGCGACGTGGCGACTCTGGCCCGCGACGCCGCCGCGCTTGCGGCGGCCGGCTACGATCTGGTGAGCGCCGAAATCTTCGATCTCTTTCCGGGCACCGCGCACATCGAGACCATGGTGTCCATGACGCGGCTGAGATTGACAGACCAGGATGATGATTTCTGATACAGTCTCATCGCGATGGGCGGCGCGAGTCTCTCCTTGAAGGGCACCGAAACCATTCTCGTTGCCGAGGACGAGGACGGCGTCCGCAGCCTCACGCGCGAGGTCCTCGAAAAATACGGCTACCGGGTGCTCGAAGCGGCCAACGGCGAGGAAGCGCTCGTCGTCGCCGAGCAGCATCAAGGTCCCGTGGACCTGCTGTTGAGCGACGTCGTGATGCCGCGAATGGGCGGCCCAGAGCTGGCGCAGGCGCTTCTTCAACGGCGCCCCACGGTGAAAGTGCTGTACATGTCCGGCTACACGGATCACCCCATGGTGCGTCGCGGCGTGGTCGACGCCGGCGTGGCCTTTCTCCAGAAACCTTTCACGCCGACGCTGCTGGTCTCGCGCATTCGCGAGCTGCTCGAAACCGCGCGCTGAACCACGGCGCCGGCTCCCGCCGTCTTGATCCAAACGTGAGTCTGCTGTCGGTCGATCACGTCTCCCGGACCTACCACGCGGGCGATGCCGCAGTGGCGGCCGTATGCGACGTCAGCCTCGAGATCTCGCATGGCGAGTTCGTGGCGATTGTCGGCCCGTCGGGCTGCGGAAAATCGACTCTCCTGCACCTCTGTGGTGCGATGGAGCGGCCCAGCGCGGGCCGCATCGTCCTCGATGGATCGCGCCTCGACACGCTGCCCGACGATGGCTTGACGTCTGTGCGGCGCGAGCGTCTCGGGTTTGTCTTCCAGTTCTTCAACTTGTTGCCGACGTTGAGCCTGATCGAGAACATCGCGCTGCCGCTGCTGCTGGCGGGCCGTGCGCGGGAGGTCTCGCTGGCGCGGGCGCGGCAGTGGGCCACCGAGCTGGGGCTCGCGCACCGGCTCGACCATCGGCCGCCGCAGTTGTCTGGCGGCGAGATGCAGCGGGCGGCCATCGCGCGTGCCGTGGTGCACGACCCGGCGCTGGTGCTCGCCGATGAGCCCACCGGCAATCTCGACTCGGCCAGCGGCGCGCGCATCCTTGACGCCCTCGTGCGGCTCAACCGCGAGCGCGGGCTCACGCTCCTGTTGGCCACGCACGCCGCCGAGGTCGCTGCCGCCGCCGATCGCGTCGTCCACATGCGCGACGGGCGCATCGATCGCATCGATGTCGGTCGGCGTCAGCGCGAGGTCACCTAGTGGCGCTCTTCCGCTGGTTCATCCTTCGGCGCGTCGCTCAGGAGCGTGTGCGCACCGGGCTCACCGTGGCGGGTATCGCGCTTGGCGTCGCCGTGGTGCTGGCCATTCGCCTGGCCAACGCCAGCGCGCTCGGCGGATTTGCCGCCGCGCTGGACACGGTCGCGGGCAAGACGTCGCTTGAAGTGATCGGCTCGGGCCTCGGCGTCGACGAGCCGCGCCTGGCCGAGCTCGCATGGCTCGGAACCTGGGGCGACGTCAGCCCCGTGATTGAAGGCGACGCCGTGGCGGTGCTCTCGGCGGACCGCACCGAAGCCGTGCGCGTGCTCGGCGTGGACGTCCTGCGTGACCAGCCGATCCGCGAGTACCGGCTCGACGTCGGCGCCGGCGGCCGCCAGCCCACTGCGCGGGCGTTTCTCGAGCTCCTGCTCGATCCCTCATCGGTGGTCATCACCGAGGTCTTTGCGCGCAGGCACGGGCTGGCCGCCGCGCCGCCTGACGCACCGGATCCGAGCGGCCGTTCGACGCTCCGACTGGCGATGGGCGACTCGGTGCGGGCCTTTCGCATTCGGGCGCTGCTTCGCAACGAAGGGCCCGCGCGAGTCCTGGATGGCAACTTCGTCCTGATGGACATCGCCGCGGCGCAATGGGCGTTTGACCGGCTGGGCCGCGTCGACCGGGTGGACGTGCGCCTGGACGAGCCCTCCCGGCTCGACGAGGCGGAACGCAAAATCGGCGCACGGTTACCCGCCGGGCTCAACGTGCAGCGGCCCGCGCGGCGGGGTCAGCAGGTCGAGCAGATGCTGGCCGCGTTCCATTTCAACCTGGCCGCCTTGTCCTATGTCGCGCTGCTGGTGGGACTCTTCCTGGTTTACAACACCGTCGCGACCTCCGTGATCGCGCGTCGCGACGAGATAGGCGTGCTGAGGGCCCTGGGTGCCCCGCAAGCGACGGTGCTGGCGCTGTTTCTTGCCGAGGCCGCGGTTCTGGCGGCGGCGGGGTGTCTGGCGGGAATCCCACTTGGGTGGGCTCTTGCGCGTGCGGCAGTGGCCTTCACCTCGGCGACCGTCACGACGTTGTACGTGGCGCATGCCGCGGCGGTGCCGGCCCTCACCTGGATCGACGCCGCGCTCGCAGTCGCGCTCGGTCTGCCCCTGGCCCTGATTGCTGCGGCGGCGCCGGCCCTCGAAGCCGCACGCGTCAGCCCGTTGCGTGCTGTCCGGGGCGGCAACGGCGAGACAGACGCGTCACCGGCGCGATGGCGCTGGACGGCTGGCGGCGTCGCGTGTCTGCTGGCATCGGCGGCGTGCAGCCAGGCGGGTCCGATTCGTGGCCTGCCGATCTTTGGTTTCCTGTCGGCGGTGTTGATCGTGTTCGGGCTGGCGGCCCTGGTGCCCGCCGCCCTGACGGCCCTCGCGCACGCGACCGGCGCACCGAGGCTCGCCCGGATCGGCATCGAGACGCGGCTTGCGCATGCCAACCTCACAGGGGCGATCCGCCGCCTGAGCGTCTCGGTGGCAGCCCTGTCGGTGAGCCTGGCGATGCTGGTCGCCATTGCGGTGATGATCGGCAGTTTCCGGGAGACGGTGATTTATTGGGTCGCGCAGACGCTGCGTGCCGATCTGTTCATAGCGACGGCGCGGCGGTCGAACCTCGACGCCCAGGCCACCATCTCGCCGTCGCTCGAGCAGGCGATCGCCGGCGATCCCGACGTGGACGGAGTGGACCGCTTCCGCGCGCTGAGCGTGACTTTTCGCGATCGCTTGATCGTCCTGGGATCCGGGGACTTCCGCGTGCTGCTGGACCACGGCGCGCTGGTGTTCAAGGCGCCTGCCGACGGCCCTGGCGCGCTGGCTTCGGCGATCGCCCGTGACGCGGTCGTGGTGTCCGAGAGCCTGTCCCTGCGGTTTGGAGTGCAGGTTGGCGACCGCATCGACGTGCCGACTCCCGCCGGCCCGCGACCGTTTCAGGTCGCGGCCGTCTACTACGACTACTCGACCGACCGGGGCGTCGTGGTGATGGATCGTGCGACGTTCCTCCGTCACTTCGGCGACCAGCGCCCGACCAGCCTGAGCGTGTACCTGCGGGCCGGCGCCGATGCCGAGACCGTCCGCGCCCGCCTGATGGCGCAACTGGCGCCGACGCACCGCGTGTTCATTCACACCAACACGACGCTGCGCTCGGAGGTGCTGCGCATTTTCGACGCGACCTTTGCCATCACGTACGGCCTGGAGGCGGTCGCCATCATCGTGGCCGTGCTCGGCGTCACCGGCACGCTGGTGACGCTGATCCTCGAACGGCGCCGCGAACTGGCCACGCTGCGACTGGTCGGCGCCGACCTGCGGCAGATCCGGAAGATGATCATGATCGAGGCGGGAATGCTCGGGGCCGTCAGCCAGGCCTTCGGAATCGTCGCCGGCCTGGCGCTGTCGGTGGTGCTCATCTACGTCATCAACGTGCAGAGCTTCGGCTGGACCATTCAGTTCCACATTCCCGCCGCGTTCCTCCTGCAGGCGATGGCCGTGGTGCTCGCGGCGACGACGCTGGCCGGAGCGTACCCGGCCCGACTGGCGGCCGGGTTCCGTCCGGCCGATGAGATCAGCACCGAATGACTGCTCGCCGTGCTCTCGTCCTGGTGCTACTCCTCGCCGCGGCGCCGGCGCTGACGGCGCTCGACTCCGGTCCATGGAAGCAGGCCTCGCGCGACTACGTGGTCAGGCTGCCAGCCGACCACGTGAGCCACCCTGCCTATCGCATCGAATGGTGGTACTACACGGGGAACCTGCAGACCGATCGCGGGCGGCGATTTGGATACCAGATCACGTTCTTCCGAATCGGCGTCGATCCGTCGCCCGCCAACCCCTCGAAGTGGAGCGTGCGCGATCTCCTGATGGCCCACATCGCTGTCACCGATGCGGCGGGTGGCCGGCACCTGTTTGCCGAGCGGATCAGCCGTGCGGGCGTCGGTTGGGCCGGCGCGTCACAGCGCGATTTGCGCGTCTGGAACGAAGACTGGGAAGTCCGCCTCGAGTACGGCCGGCATCGCCTGCAGGCACGCGACCCGCGGTTTGCCATCGATCTGTTGCTCGGCGAGGACCGGCCGCCGGTACTCCATGGCGAGAGCGGGTTCAGCCAGAAGGGATCGAGCGCAGGCAACGCCACGCATTACTACTCGCTCACCAGAATGCCGACCGAGGGCTTCGTGACGCTCGACGGCGAGCGGTTCGCCGTGACAGGCGACAGCTGGATGGACCACGAATTCGGCACCAGCTTCCTCGAAAAGCACCAGCAGGGCTGGGACTGGTTTTCGATCCAGCTGGCCGACGGCGCGGACCTGATGATGTTCCAGATGCGGCGGGCCGACGGCACCCTCGACCCGCAAAGCAGCGGCACGCTCGTTCGGCCGGGCCAGCCCAATCGACGACTGCTCGCAAACGACTTCGCGCTGGCGCCGGGGCGGCTCTGGTCCTCATCGGCCAGCCAGGCGCGCTACCCGGTCGAATGGCGTGTCTCGGTGCCCAGCGAGGAGCTCGATCTGCGGGTTCGCTCCGTGGTCGACGCGCAGGAGCTCACCGGCGCGCGGTCGGGCATCAGCTACTGGGAAGGCGCGATTGATGTCGAAGGCACTCGGGCCGGCCAGCCACTCAATGGCCGGGGCTACCTCGAGATGACCGGGTACGCGGGCCGCGCGCTGGGCGAGCTGCTCAACCCGCCACCTTCAAAAGCCCCTCGAAGAGCGCCCTGAACTCGCCCGTCCGCCAGAAGTTCTCGGGGTGCCACTGGACGCCGACACAAAACGGCAAGTCGGGCCGTTCGATCGCCTCGATCACGCCGTCGGGCGCCGTGGCGCTGGCGACGAAACCTGGCGCGAGCTTCTTGACCGCCTGATGGTGACGGCTGTTCACCAGCAGCGCATCCTCCTCAATCCGGTCAGCCAGCAGCGCTGCCAGCTTCGATCCCGACGTCACCCACACTTCGTGGGCAATGGCGCTCGGCGTCGTCTCCACGCGGTGAACCAGTGCCCCGGGCACCTCGGTCTCGATATCCTGGACGAGCGACCCGCCGGCGGCGACGTTGAGCACCTGCACCCCGCGGCAGATCGCGAGCACCGGCAAGCCGCGATCGATGGCGGCACGCACCAGCGCAAGCTCGAACTCATCGCGTCCCGGCTCGGCGGCCGAAAAAGTGGCGTGGGGCGTCTCCCCGTAAAACCGGGGATGGACGTCGCCGCCCCCGGTGAGCACCAGCGCGTCAACGCCGTTTAGTGCCGCATCGGCGTCGGCCAGGCTCGGGTCGAGGGGGCGCACTGTCGCGCCGGCACGCGCGATCGATTCCTCGTAGTCGGTGATCCGCGAACACGTGGTGAGCCCTACAATGGCCATTTACATCCTCGCGGGCACGACGATGCCCATGAGATCCAGCGCGGAGGTGAGCTGCGCGCGCACGTACGCGATCCCGGCTGCGCGCCAGGCGCGGACATCGGTCCGCTCCTCGTTGATGACCGGGGCCTTGTGATAGAAGCCGTTGAATGCCTGAGCGAGGCCGAACGCGTGTTTGGCCAGCACCGAGAACTCCAGCGTGCGCACGACCTGCTCGACGACTTCGTCGAGCCGTGCCGCGTCGAGGACCAGTCCCCACAACTCGTCGCCTTCCGCTCCTGTCAGCGCTTCTGCCGGCAGTGTCTCGACCGCTGCGCGCACCGCCGCCTCGTCTTGTCCGGTTCGTTCCTTCAACTTGGCGAAGATGTTGTTGGCGCGAACCACCGCGTACTGCAGATATGGGCCGCTTTCCCCTTCGAAGCTGAGGGCCTCGTCGATGTCGAACGCGATGACCTTGCCGCGCGAGTACTTGATCATGAAGTATCGCACCGCGGCCACGGCGATCTCGCCGCCAGGTACGCGTCACCTCGTCGGCCGCAAGCTCGGGATTGCGCTTGGCAACTTCCGCGGTCGCGGTGCGTTCGAGCAGGTCGATGAGGTCGTCGGCCTTGACGCCCAGACCCTTGCGCCCGGACACCTCCACAAACGGCTTCCTGTCCTCGTTGGCCGGCGGCTCGTATCCGAGGACGCGGGCGGTGGCGTGCGAGAGCGCAACCATCTCGTACCGAGAAATGGATGGAGCGCTCCGCCTGCCGGGTGTGGCCCATGGCCGCGAGCGCCTGTTTGAGTAGTTTTTGCAGGTACGACTGGCGCACGTCGATGACGTTGTAGGTCGTGCCCGCGCCGCCGAAGGCAGGGTGCCCTGGCGTGTCGTGTTCCTTGTCAGACGTCGTCGCCCAGAGAGGCTGGCCGTCGCCGCGCGTCGCAAATCGCCGGTACTTGAAGTCGAGGCCGAGCAGGCCGAACTTCCAGAATTGGTACGCGATGTCCTTGCCGACGTAGGTGACCGTGCCGTTGGAGCGCACGATGACCTTCTCGCGGCCCGCGTCCTCGTCGGCCAACTCGACCGCTTCGCCCGACTCACTCGACCCGTCCGACTCGCCGTCATCGACGGCCATCACCCAGCAGCCGGCGAGCCGGCCGTCGGTCTGGAAGTAGACCGTGCCCTGCTGCTTGAGAATCTCGAACGCGTGCGCCCAGAACCTCAGGCGCAGGATGTCGCCTTCCCACGTCAGCAGGTCGTACTCGATGTTCAGACGCCGCATCGTCGCGAGGTGCCGCCGGACAATGGCTTCGGCGACAAGGGCGCCCATCTCGGCGGCCGGGTTGCCGCCGTGCTCGATGTCGTGGAGCGTCTCCAGGCGTACGGCCAGCCGCGTCTTGTCGGCTTCGTACCACTCGGTGACCTTCGCGTAGAGATCCCAGCAGTAATAGTCGAAGCGCGGCTGCGCCGCCAGCGCGCGTACCTGCTCGAGCGAGACCCCCTCGAGCGTCTGGAACCCGACGACGACGTCGGCGACCTGCACGCCGGTGTCGTCGATGTAGTTTTGCACCTCGACCGGCACGCCGCGGAAGCGGAGCACACGGACGAGCGTGTCGCCGAGGGCCGAGTTGCGGATGTGCCCGATGTGCGCGGCCTTGTTCGGGTTGATGGCGGTGTGCTCGACGATGGTCTTGCCCTCGTCGGCCGGCCGGCTTACCGGCGGCTGGGGCCGCAGGCGAGAGGTGAGAAACGCCGCGCGATCGAGAAAGCAGTTCAGGTACCCGTTGGCGGTGGCCTCGATGCGCGCGAAGCCGTCCACGGCGTCCAGTGCGGCCGCCAGTTCCTGCGCGATCGCACGAGGGGCTTTCCGCAGCATTCGGGCCAGTTCAAAAGCGACGGGCACGGCCAGGTCGCCCAATGCGCGGTTGGGCGCATAGTCAATCGCGATGACGGGCTGATCGGCTGGCGCAAGGCCGTAGATCCCGGTCAGCCGCGCCGCGATCGCGGCACGGAGCCGTTGATGGACTGGAAGAATCATTCAGTAGCGCCGTTTGACGGGTCCCTGGAGGTGCGGTACGATTCGGCCCGGTTGCACGCCCGTCGATGCCGGGCCGCCTTCAAACCACTCAATCTAACAGAAAAATGAGGGACGCGGGTATCGGACGGCTGCTGGTGGCCTCCCTCCACCAGGGAATCGCCGATCGACTGCCTGACCGGTTGGAGTTCTACGAGAACTGGCTCAACCCGCGCGGCCTTCGAGACGGCACCATCGGCCTTGCCCCGCTCCATGCGGTGCTCAGTTTCCTCCGCACGGAGGGCGACGACTACGCGCGCGTGACCACCGCGGCGGGCGAGTACGCGGCGCAGTGGGCGGTCAGCGAGCTGCCGCCGCTGCGGCGCTGGGCAGCCACGACGCTGCCGGGACCACTACGCCGCCGCGTCGCGCTCGGTGTGGCGCAGACGCTGGTCACGCGTGCCTACACCGGGAGCCGCACGCATCTGGCGCTCGGCAAGATGGTCGGCACCATCGAGATCAAGAGCTCGATCTTCTGTGGCGTGCGCGATCGCGTGCCCAGTCCACTCTGCCAGTTCCACGCCGCCGCAATCGCTCGCGTCCTGGTTGAACTTGGCATCCCGGCTCAGGCCACGATCACCGCCTGCCAGGCAACCGGCGACGGGGTCTGCCGCGTCGAAATCGACATGTCGGGTGCCTCGGAGGAACGGCCATGAGGCTGGTCCGGGTTCTGGCGGCTGTCGTGGCGATGATCCTGACCGCCTCAGGCGTCGTGGAGGCGCAGCGCGTGGCCACCGGCCGCGTGCTGATCGCGCCTTTCGCAGCCGGCCGCGATCCTCGGGGCGTGTGGCTCGGCGAGGGCGTATCGGTGCTGCTCGCCGACGACCTCAACGGCCTTGGCGCCGATGCGATCGCCCGCGATGAGCGCGTCCGCGCGTTCGACCGGTTGCAAGTCCCTCCCCAGGCCACACTGACACGCGGTACGGTGATCAGGATTGGGCAACTGGTCGGCGCGACCACGGTGGTCACCGGACGCGTTGAACTCGTGGACCGCGCCCTCGCGCTGCACGTGCAGTCGATACGCATCGACACGGGACGTATCAGCCTCGAGTTCGACGAGCGCGGCCGGCTCGAGGACCTGCTGGCCATCGTCGAGCGCGCAGCCCGGCGGCT
This sequence comes from Vicinamibacteria bacterium, assembly GCA_963806705.1. GTDB lineage: Bacteria > Acidobacteriota > Vicinamibacteria > Vicinamibacterales > JAENWD01 > JAENWD01. The sequence continues at coordinate 9,373 of CAWDZE010000012.1, read as the reverse complement.
GCTGCCAGCTGGCGTCGCTGCCGCCAGCCTTGACGAACCGCGGCCGTCGCTGCCAGCGTTCGAGCACTTCGTCAAAGGGCTGCTGGCCGAGACGCCAGCCGCACAGATCGGCTTTCTTGAACGGGCGCTGTCGCTTGAACCCACGTTCGATCGAGCGCGGCTGGCGCTTGGCCGCGCGCACGCGGTGACAGGCGAGTGGCTCAAGGCGAGGGATGCGGCGCTGGCCGTGAGCGCCGGTTCGCCATATGCGGCGAGGGCGCAGCTGGAGGCCGCGGTGGCCGAGATCGGGCTGACGCGGTACGACGACGCCTTTGCGCGGTTGAAGACGTTGGGAGACAAGACCGGCGCGCCCGAGGTGTTCAACAATCTCGGCGTGATTCAGCTGCGACGCGGCGCGAGCTCGCAGAACGGGCGCTCCACCTACTTCTTCAACAAGGCCGTCGAGGCCGATCCCGCGCAAGCCGACTACGCGTTCAACCTCGGCTACGCCTATTGGCGCGAGCAGGACTTTCCGGCGGCGGTCTACTGGCTGCGCGAGGCCGTGCGCCGCGAGCCGGGCGACAGCGATGCGCACTTCGTCCTGGGGGCCGCGTTGCAGGCCACCGGCGCCGCCACCGAGGCCGCCCGGGAGCGCGAACTGGCACGTCGCCTGTCGGCCGCGTACGAAGAGCAGGGCGGGACGCCCCAGGCCGACGCGGTGCCGCCCGATCTCGAGCGGCTGCGGCCGTACCTCGATCCGCCGGGCGCGCGGCGCACGGAGTCGGCGCTGATGGCGACCGAGCAGCGGGGTCAGCGCGAGCTGGTCGCGTTCCATCTCGAACGCGGCCAAAGGTTCTACGAGCGCGAGAGCGATCGGGACGCGCTCACCGAGCTGCAACGAGCCGTCTACCTGTCGCCGTATCAGGCGGAGGCGCACCTGTTGATCGGGCGGATCCATCTGAGGGCCGGGCGGGTCCCCGAAGCCGTGGCAGCCTTCAAGATCGCGCTCTGGAGCGAGGAGTCGGCCGCCGGCCATGCAGCCCTTGGCGAGGCCTATCGCCAGGCGAAGGACCTTGCCGGTGCCCGCCTCGAGGCCGAGCGCGCGCTCGCGCTCACGCCTGGACTGCCCGAGGCGCTGGCGCTGCTCGAGCGCTTGAAGTAGCTAACGTGAGCTGTGCCAAAGTGTTACACTGTGCGCAATGGCCCCCCGGGCGGGTGACCCACAAGCGAGTCTATGAGCGACGAGGGATTCCACGAGATACAGCTCAACGGGAAGCAACTCGTCTTCCTGTTCATGGCGGCCACCGTCGTCTCGGTGGTGATTTTTCTGTGCGGTGTGATGGTCGGCCGCGGCGTGCGCGTGAACCAGCCGACCGCCGAGGCGGCCACTGAGTCCGGGCCCGGGGCAGCCGACGAGCCGACCCGATCGGAGCCCGCAAAAGGCACGGCCGATCCGGCCCCGGTGCCGGCAGGCGGCGCCGCTGCGGTGCCGGGTTCCACGCCCGCGCCACCCAACCCTGAAGAGGACTCGAGCTACTACGACCAGCTCACCAAAGCCGAGCCCAAGCAGGACTCGAAGGTCGCGCCGCCACCGGAAAAAGAGAAGAAGCCCGCGGACTCAGCTCAACCGAGGGAGGAAAAGCCGACGCCTCCGGCCGTCAACGCGGCAGCGGTGACCGGGGATGGCTTTGTCGTGCAGGTTGCCGCGCTGCGGGATCGCACCGAAGCCGACGCCATCGTCAAGCGGCTGGCGGGCAAGGGATACCAGGCCTTCGTCGTCAATCCCGTTCCAGGCAAGCCCCCGGTCTACAAAGTGCAGGTCGGCCGGTTCGCCGAACGCGGCGATGCCGAGAAGACCGCGGCACGGCTCAAGTCTCAAGAGCAGTACAGCCCCTGGGTTACTCGCTAGCCATCGCCTCGGGCGTCGCGCTGGCGCTCAGCTTCCCGCGCTACGGGCATCCTGCGTTCGCCTGGGTCGCGCTGGCGCCCCTCATCGTCGCGGTGTCAGCTGGCGCCGGCGGCGGCCCGACGCGCGCCCGCCGCGCATTCCTCCTGGGATTGCTGACCGGGCTCGTCTATTTTGCGGGGACGGTCTACTGGACCAGCGGCGTGATGGCGCGGTTTGGCGGCCTCGCCTTCCCGCTGGCGGCGGGCGTTGCCGGCTTGCTCGTCGCCTATCTCGCCTTGTTCCCCGCGCTTTTCGCGCTCGCCCTCCATCTGGTCATCGCCCGGGGCGGCCGCTCGTGGATCTGGCTGGCACCGGCAGCGTGGGTGGCCGCGGAGTTCGGGCGGCTGGCCATCTTCGGCGGATTCCCCTGGGTGCTGCTGGGCTACAGCCAGGTGACGGTGCTGCCGATCGCACAACTGGCAAGCGTCACCGGCGTGTTCGGGTTGTCTGCGTTGCTCGCGGCGTCGGCCACTGCCGTGGCCTGGACCGTCCTGACAGCCGGGTCCCGGCGATGGGTTGCCCCCGTCGTTGTCGCGGGCTTCGTCGCTGGCGTCGCGTTCTGGGGGCATCAGCGGATTGCGCGCGGCGATCTGACCACCGCCGGGCAGGCACTTCGCGTCGGCATCGTGCAAGGCAACGTCGATCAGGGCATCAAATGGGATCCCGCGCGGGCCGAAGAAATCTTTTCGCGGTACATGCGCCTTACCGAGCAGGTGGCCGACCGCGGCGCGCGGCTGGTCTTGTGGCCAGAATCGGCGACTCCGTTTTACTTCGAGCACGGCGCCGAGTCGCAGATCCTGCGTGAGCTGGCACGGCGGCGTGACGTGCAGTTGCTGATTGGCAGCGACCAGTGGGAGCAGGCCTCGCCGGCCCGCATCTACAACGCGGCATTTCTCATCAACGCCGACGGCACGACCGGCGGGGTCTACCGGAAAGTGCGCCTGGTGCCCTTCGGCGAGTACGTCCCGCTCAAGGCGCTTCTGTTTTTCGCCAAGCCGCTGGTCGAGGCGGTCTCCGACTTCTCGCCTGGCACGGAGGTCAACACCCTGCCGGTCGCCGGCGGGCGCCTTTCAACGGCCATCTGCTACGAAGTGGTCTACCCTGGCCTCATTCGCGAGGGTGTGCAGAACGGCAGCGCGCTGCTGACCACCATCACCAACGATGCCTGGTTCGGCCGGTCGTCGGCGCCCTGGCAGCACTTCGCGATGGCGGCAATGCGGGCCGTCGAGCAGGGGCGGTTTCTGGTGCGCGCGGCCAATACCGGCATCAGCGGCGTCGTGGACCCGTACGGCGGTGTGATGTTCCAGAGCGGCCTGTTCGTCGAGGGCGCCTGGACGGCCGACGTGCGGCTCATCGAGGCAAAGACGATTTACGGGCAGACGGGGGAGTGGGTGGTGTGGGCGAGTCTGTTGCTGACCGGGCTTGCCCTGGTAGCCACCACGAAGGCCACGAGGCGTCACACGAAGGGACACAAAGGCAGCCATGGACTGATATGATTGGTAGTTCGTGACCTTCGTGGTCTTCGTGACCTTCGCGGTTGTGGGTCAATCAGGAGTGAACGGCGTGGCCTTCGAGTTCGACGATCAAATCAAGCGGTACAAAGATCTCGTGAAGCGGACTTCCGATCTGCGGAGCTATCTTTGACGCCCCTGGCCATCGTGCGGAACTCGACAAGATCGAGGCGCGGGCAAACGAGCCCGACTTCTGGAAGGACCAGTCCGAGGCGCAGAAGCTGCTGCAGCGGCGGCGGCGCCTCGAAGAAGAACTCGCGCTGAGCGAGACGCTGCGGCGCCGCGTCGACGACCTGGCCGTCCTGGTGGAGTGGGCGGAGGCCGGCGAGCCGGTCGAGGCGGATCTCGCCAAAGGGCTCGACGAGTTTCAGGCCGACGTCGAGACCGCCGAGTCGCGGAAGATGCTCGGCGGCGAGCACGACCGTCGTAACGCCATCATCACGATCCATCCGGGCGCTGGCGGCACCGAGTCGCAGGACTGGGCCGCGATGCTGCTCAAGATGTACCTGAAGTGGTGCGAGCGGCGTGGCTTCAAGCGCGACGTCATCGACTACCAGGACGGCGACGAGGCCGGCATCAAGAGCGCCACCGTCATGGTGACCGGCGACTACGCGTTTGGTCTGCTGGCTGCCGAGGCCGGCGTGCACCGGCTCGTGCGCATCTCGCCGTTCGATCAGGCCGCGCGCCGCCACACTTCATTTGCTTCGGTCTTCGTATGGCCGGAGCTTCCTGACGACGTCGACATCGAGATTCCCGAAAAGGACCTGCGCATCGACACGTACCGGTCGAGCGGCGCCGGCGGCCAGCACGTCAACGTCACCGATTCGGCCGTGCGCCTCACGCACCTGCCCACCGGCATCGTCGTGTCGTGCCAGAACGAACGCTCGCAGCATCGCAACCGTGATGCCGCGATGAAGGTGCTGAAGGCGCGCCTCTACGACCAGAGGCTCAAGGAGCAGCAGGCCAGGCTCGACCTGATCGGCGGCGAGAAGAAGGACATCGCCTTCGGCAGCCAGATCCGCAGCTACGTCCTGCACCCGTACCAGATGATCAAGGACCACCGCACGAAGGAGCAGGTCGGCGATGTCAACCGCGTGCTCAACGAGGGCGACCTCGATGGCTTCATCAGGAGCTACTTGATGAAGCGAGCCTCGGGGACGCTGAGCATGGCAACTGCAGAAGACAACTGACGCCGACCGGTGGTGCGCAGCGCCGATGGCGACCGGTCGGCCCGGCCGGCTCCGCGCTCATGCCTGGCCCGCGCCCGGATCGCCTCGGAGCAGCTCGGCCAGGCCCGCCAGCGGGATGTGCACCCACGCGGGCCGGTTGTCGAGCTCGTACCGCAACTCGTAGACCACCTTTTCGATCAAGAACAGGCGCAACAAGGCATCGAGGCCGGCCGTCTCCTGCGGCACGAACACGGCGGAGTTGGCCGCGGCCTGGTAGCTGTGCAGGAAGACCGAGGTCACGCAGGCTTCCCAGAAGCGCGCCCATTCGAGCAGCCGCCCGGCATCCTCCGGCTGTCGCTCCTGCCAGACCCCAAGCCGGGCGTACACCGCGTAACTGAAGGACCGCATCATCCCCGCCACGTCCTTGAGCGGGGACTGCCTCGCGCGGCGTTCCGCGAGCGGGCGTCCCGGTTCTCCCTCGAAGTCGATGATGTGGAAGTCGCCTTCATCCCAGAGCACCTGGCCCAGGTGGTAGTCGCCGTGGACGCGAATCGCCAGGAGCCCGTCAGGCACCCGCGATGGCAGCGCGGCCAGCTCCGCTCGCAGGTGCGGCAGCCGGAAGAGCACGTCGGCGGCCTGTTGCCGCACCGCTGGTGACCAGGACTCGGCCAAATCGCGCAGCCTGGCAAACGCGGCATCGGCTTGATCGCCGGCGGTGCTCGCCACGCGGTCGAGATCGGCCCGTGTGAGCGGGGCCGGCGCAAAAGCCGCTGTCTCGGTGTCAGCCGCGAGCGCGAGGTGCAGATCGGCCGTGCGACGGCCCAAACGCAGAACCGCGTCGACATACCACCCGACGCGCTGAATCACCACCTCGGGCACGCGCACATTACCCGGCATCAGCGCACCCAGCTCGGCGGTGATCTCCACCGGATCGGGCGCCGGATCGGGCGACGCAACAGCGCGTTCGAAATAGCGATCGAGCTCGTCGAGAGCCTGGTCCCAACCGCTCACCTGATGCCGGACCAGGCCGTGAGCGACGCCCAGCGTATATCGGACGCCGGAGCTATCCGCGTATTCGAGGGCGCCCGCCAGGCGCGGAGCGCGCGGGAAAGCGACGCGTTCGGTCAGCTGGTAGCTGATCTCGAACTCCGGGTTGGGTCCCGGCTCGGTGCGGCGGAACAGCTTCAGGATGAGGCGATCGCCGAACAGAAACGACGTGTTGCTCTGCTCAGTGCTCGACCGTCGCACCGGGAGCGTCTCGCCCGTCCCCAGCGGCCCGTGAAGCTCGGAGAATGCGCTGGTGCTCCAGCCCACGAGCTGTCCGGCCGTGCCGGGGAAGGTGCGGTTGCCGGCAATGGCGTCCAGCAGCAGTTGGGCCACGCCCCAGTCGAGCCGCTCGTGCAGCACGCCGCGTCGCGCGCCGCTCACACGCGCAATGACAAGGTCGGGCGACTCCTGCAGGAGGTCGTCGGCCGCCTGCCCGCCCAGAAACGCCACGGGCATCACGTAGGTCTCCGAGCCTTGATCGAAGGTCACGTCCACCAGCAGCACGAAGACCGGCTCGGAGCCGCCGCGCAGGCGGACGTGGTCGCGGATGGTGACTGTGCGCAGCGTGCGAGCCTTGCCCGCGAACCAGCGCCGCGTGGCCAGGTGCAGGGGCAGGTAGTCGCGCTCGAGGATCTCATGCGTGGCCGTGTCGAGCGCCGACTCCCACGCAGCGCCCAGCAGCAGCGGCGGCAAAAACGTGGCATCAGCGGGCTTGGGCGCTGAGCGCGGGACCGGGCGGGCAGTCACCGGCGGCTCTGGCGCCTCGCGCAGCAGGAACCAGTAGAAGCCGTAGGGCCCGAAGGTGAGGAAGTAGGGCAGCTCGCCGATCCGCGGAAACTCCGTTGCGCCCATCATCTCGGTCGGCACCCGCCCGGCAAATGCCCGCAGGTCCAGCTCGGCGGCCTGCACGTGCCGCGACAGATTCGCCACGCAGAGGATCGTCTCGTCATCGTGCTCGCGGATGTAGGCGAGGACCTTGCGGTTGCTCGGGGCGAGGAAGCGGATCGTGCCTCGGCCAAACGTCTGGTGACGCCTGCGCAGAGCGGTCATGCGCTTCATCCAGTTGAGCAGCGACCACGGTGAACGCTCCTGCGCCTCCACGTTGATCGCGTAGTGGCCGTACACCGGGTCCATGATGACCGGCGCGAAGAGGCGTGCCGGATCGGCTCGCGAGAACCCGGCGTTGCGATCGCCGGTCCATTGCATCGGCGTGCGCACGCCGTTGCGGTCGCCCAGGTAGATGTTGTCGCCCATGCCGATCTCATCGCCGTAGTAGACGATCGGAGTCCCAGGCAGGGAGAAAAGCAGGCCGTTCATGAGCTCGATGCGCTGGCGGTCGTTCTCCATGAGTGGCGCCAGCCGTCGGCGGATCCCGACGTTGATGCGCATCTGCGGATCGGCAGCGTACGCCTGATAGAGGTAGTCGCGCTCTTCGTCTGTGACCATCTCGAGCGTCAGCTCGTCGTGGTTGCGCAGGAAGAGCGCCCACTGGCAACCTGCCGGGATGTCGGGCGTCTGGTTGATGATGTCGGCGATCGGGTGGCGATCTTCCTGGCGCAGCGCCATGTAGATGCGCGGCATCAGCGGAAAGTTGAAGGCCATGTGGCACTCGTCGCCCGTGCCGAAATAGGCACACACGTCGCCGGGCCACTGGTTCGCCTCCGCGAGCAGCATGCGATGGTCGTAGTTGGCGTCGAGCGCGGCGCGCAGCTCCTTCAGCACGGCATGCGTCTCGGGCAGGTTCTCGCAGTTCGTGCCTTCGCGCTCGATGAGGTACGGCACCGCGTCGAGCCGCAGGCCGTCCACTCCCATGTCGAGCCAAAAGCGCATCGCCTTGAGCACGGCGCGCCGCACGTGCGGGTTGTCAAAGTTCAGGTCGGGCTGATGGTGGAAGAAGCGATGCCAGTAGTACGCGCCCGCCACGGGATCCCAGGACCAGTTGGACGTCTCGGTGTCGGTGAAGATGATTCTGGTGCCCTCGTAGCGATTATCGGTGTCGCTCCAGACGTAGTAGGCGCGCTTGGCCGATCCGACCGGTGCGCGTCGCGCCGCCTGAAACCAGGGATGCTGATCGGAGGTGTGGTTGACGACGAGCTCGGTCACGACCTGCAGGCCATGCTCGTGCGCCGCGCGCAGGAAGATCCGGAAGTCCCTCAGTGTGCCGTAGCTGGGATGGATCCCTTCGTAATGCGCGATGTCGTAGCCGTCGTCCCGCAGCGGCGACGGGTAGAAGGGCAGCAGCCAGAGGCAGGATACGCCGAGGCTCTTGAGGTACGAGAGCTTTTGGGTGAGGCCGGCGAAGTCGCCGATGCCGTCGCCGTTGCTGTCGTGGAACGCGCGAACGTGAACCTGGTAAATGACGGCGTCTCGGTACCACAGCGGATCGTCGGCACTTCCGGAACGTCTCATGCGTTGATGTCCTCAATCCGCAGGATGTGGGCCGGCACTTGGGCGACCGGGTCGAGCCGCACGTAGTTTGCGCCATCTCGCCAGATGTAGCGTTCGCCGGTAAGCAGGTCTTGCGCCAGAAAGCCCGACGCGTCGGCGCTCAGCTGGGCCGCGTCGACGTGCACGAAGCCGTGCTGCATCCCAAGCGGATCCAGGTTGACGACGACGAGCACGCGATTGGCGCCGTCTTCCGTCGTCTTGCTGTAGGCAATGAGTTCAGGGTTGTCGGTCGAATGGAACCGCAGACGCCAGTCCGACTGCAGCGCCGGATTTTCCCGGCGGGTCCTGTTGACGAGCGCGATGAGTGGCGCCAGGCTGTGCGGTGCGGCCCAGTCCCGCGACTTGATCTGAAACTTCTCGGAATCTCTGTACTCCTCCGAGCCGGGCCGGACCGGAACGTTCTCCCCCAGTTCGAAACCGCTGTAGATCCCGTACGTCGCGCCGAGCGTAGCGGCCAGGATCAGCCGTACCTGGAAGGCTGGCAGGTTGCCTTGCTGCAAATAGGCATGCAGGATGTCGGGTGTGTTGGCGAACAAGTTCGGCCGCAGATACTCGCGTACGGCGGTCTGTGTCAGGTCGATGAAATACGACTCGAGCTCGGCCTTCGTGTTTCGCCACGTGAAGTACGTGTATGACTGGGTGAACCCGATCTTGGCGAGATACTGCATGATCTTCGGCCGGGTGAATGCCTCCGATAGAAAAATCACGTCCGGGTAGCGCTGCTGGACCTCCGCAATCGCCCACCGCCAGAACCGGAAGCTCTTGGTATGCGGGTTGTCCACGCGGAAGATGCGGACACCTCGCGCGGCCCAGAAGAGGATCACGTCGCGTAACGACGCCCAGAGATCGACCCATGCGTCGGTGTCGAAATCGATCGGGTAGATGTCCTGGTATTGCTTTGGCGGATTCTCGGCGTACCTGATGGAGCCGTCGGGGCGATGCCTGAACCACTCGGGGTGTTCCGTCACCCACGGATGGTCGGGCGAGCACTGGTAGGCCAGGTCAAGCGCAACCTCCAGACCTTCCCGGACGGCGGCCCGTCGGAATGCCTCGAAGTCGTCGAGCGTCCCGAGCCCCGGCTCGACCGCGGTGTGTCCGCCCTCGGGCCCACCGATTGCCCACGGGCTGCCCGGGTCGGTGGCCCTGGCAGCGAGCGTGTTGTTGCCGCCCTTGCGGTTCGTGCGGCCGATCGGATGAATCGGCGGCAAGTAGAGCACGTCGAAGCCCATGGCGGCGATGGCAGGCAGCCGGCCGGCCGCCTCGGTAAACGT